>NZ_CP045350.1:0-1200000 GCF_009363415.1 Vibrio aquimaris
GTGTCATCTTCGCTTTGGTTGCAATGTATGCAGCAGCTTCAAGAAGAGCTACCAGCTACAGAATTCAGTATGTGGGTACGCCCGTTACAAGCGGAGCTCAATGACAGCACGCTCACTTTATTCGCACCTAATCGTTTTGTAATGGATTGGGTTCGCGATCGATATCTAAATAGTATCAACCGCTTACTGCAGGATTACTGTGGAAACGATATTCCTAGCTTGCGTTTTGAGGTTGGGAGTAAACCTGTCTCAGCACCTAAGCCTGTGCCAAAAAGAACACCGGCAGATGTTGCTGCCGAGTCATCAGCGCCTGCTCAATTGCAAGCGCGTAAGCCAGTGCATAAAACCTGGGATGATGATGAGCAGCGAGTGGCTGAAATAAACCATAGATCTAACGTTAACATTAAGCATAAATTCAATAACTTTGTTGAAGGTAAATCTAACCAACTTGGTTTGGCTGCCGCTAGGCAGGTCGCTGATAATCCCGGAGCTGCGTATAACCCTCTATTTCTATACGGTGGGACAGGCCTAGGTAAAACACACTTATTGCATGCCGTTGGTAACGCTATTGTGGATAACAAGCCTAACGCTAAAGTTGTTTACATGCACTCTGAGCGTTTTGTGCAGGATATGGTTAAAGCGCTGCAAAATAATGCGATTGAAGAGTTCAAGCGCTACTATCGCAGCGTTGATGCTTTGCTCATAGATGACATCCAGTTTTTTGCTAATAAAGAGCGATCCCAAGAAGAGTTTTTCCACACTTTTAATGCCTTGTTAGAAGGCAATCAACAGATCATCCTCACGTCTGATCGATATCCTAAAGAGATCAGTGGTGTAGAAGATCGTCTTAAATCTCGTTTTGGGTGGGGACTTACGGTTGCGATCGAACCACCCGAGCTGGAAACTCGCGTCGCTATCTTGATGAAAAAAGCAGAGGATCACCAAATTCATCTTGCTGATGAAGTTGCTTTCTTTATTGCTAAAAGGCTGCGCTCTAACGTTCGAGAGCTGGAAGGTGCGCTTAACCGTGTTATCGCCAATGCCAATTTTACTGGACGCCCAATCACCATTGATTTTGTAAGAGAAGCGTTGCGCGATCTTCTTGCCTTGCAAGAAAAGCTCGTCACTATAGATAATATTCAGAAGACAGTGGCAGAGTACTATAAAATCAAAGTTGCTGACTTGTTGTCAAAGCGTCGTTCGCGCTCTGTTGCTCGTCCTCGTCAATTAGCCATGGCGTTAGCCAAAGAGTTGACTAACCACAGTTTGCCAGAGATAGGTGATGCCTTTGGCGGTCGTGACCACACAACGGTACTGCATGCTTGTCGGAAAATCGAGCAGTTGCGTGAAGAAAGCCACGATATCAAAGAAGATTATTCTAATTTGATTCGTACACTTTCTTCTTAAATCGCATTATTCTAAGCAAGAAATCGATTCATTCTTTATTAAGCTAAACGAATTCTGAAAAGAGCGTACTATGAAATTTTCTATTGAGCGTAGCCATCTACTTAAGCCGCTTCAGCAAGTCTCGGGTGCTTTGGGTGGACGCCCAGCCCTTCCTATTCTCGGTAATTTGTTGCTTAAAGTTGAGGGTAATATGCTTTCAATGACGGCAACGGATTTGGAAGTCGAACTTATTAGTCGTGTGGCTTTAGAAGGAGACTTCGAAGCTGGCAGTGTTACAGTACCTTCGCGTAAATTTCTCGATATCTGCCGAGGACTTGCCGATGATTCGGTTATCACCTTCGTTCTTGATGGGGATAAAGCACAAGTACGTTCTGGTAGAAGCCGCTTTTCTTTATCGACCTTACCAGCCAACGATTTTCCCAATATTGAAGATTGGCAAAGTGATGTGAAGCTGTCCCTGACTCAAGAAACACTTCGAGCATTGATTGAGAAAACGCAGTTTTCCATGGCTAACCAAGATGTGCGTTACTATCTCAATGGTATGCTGTTTGAAATCGATGGTACAACATTGCGTAGTGTTGCGACAGATGGGCACCGCATGGCGGTATCACAAGCCCAGCTCGATACCGAGTTTGCCCAGCAGCAAATTATAGTTCCGCGCAAAGGTGTATTAGAGTTGATGAAATTACTAGATGCCCCAGATCAGAATGTCACCTTGCAGATTGGTAGTTCTAATCTTCGTGCGGAAGTTGACCGTTTTGTGTTTACTTCTAAACTCATTGATGGCCGCTTTCCTGACTATCGCCGAGTTATGCCTCAATCAACAACTAAGATACTTGAAGCTAATTGTGATGAGTTGCGTCAGGCTTTCTCGCGCGCAGCGATTTTATCCAATGAGAAGTTTCGTGGCGTGCGAGTTAACTTATCCGGTAATGAGTTGAAGATAACGGCTAATAACCCAGAGCAAGAAGAAGCAGAAGAAACGCTTGATGTCAGCTATGAAGGTGAACCGATTGAGATTGGTTTTAATGTCAGTTATGTCTCAGATGTACTGAATACCTTGCGCTGTGAAAACGTGAGGGTATCAATGTCAGGAGCGAACGCCAGTGCGATGATTGAAAATACGCAAGACGACAGCTCTATATATGTGGTCTCGCCAATGCGACTTTAATATGCCACTGTCACGCCTCGCTATTCAGCAGTTTCGTAACATTGAAGCCTGTGATATTGAACTATCAACAGGCTTTAACTTTCTTATTGGCCCAAATGGCAGCGGTAAAACTAGCGTTCTTGAAGCAATATATATGCTTGGGCATGGCCGCTCATTTAAGAGCAGCCTGACTGGACGAGTGATTCAGAATGATTGTGATCAGTTATTTGTCCATGGCCGTTTTTTGAACTCGGATCAATTTGAGCTACCTATTGGCATTAATAAGCAGCGCGATGGCTCAACAGAGGTTAAAATAGGGGGTCAACCCGGTCAGAAATTAGCTCAGCTCGCACAGGTTTTACCACTGCAAATGATTCATCCAGAAGGTTTTGATTTATTAACAGATGGACCAAAGCATCGCAGAGCATTTATTGATTGGGGTGTATTTCATGTTGAGCCTGCATTTTTTGATACGTGGGGAAGATTTAAGCGTCTCAACAAACAGCGCAATGCTCTTTTGAAAACCGCTTCCTGCTATCGCGAGCTTTCTTACTGGGATCAAGAAATGGCTAGCTTAGCTGAAAGCATAAGCTGCTGGCGAGCAGAATATGTCAGTCAGGTGAGTGAAAAAATAGCACGAATATGCCAGATATTTTTACCTGAATATGAAATCCAGCTTAAGTACTACCGAGGGTGGGAAAAGAGCACTCCTTACGCATCAATCTTGGCCGAAAACTTCGAACGAGATCAGGTGTTAGGGTATACTTTTAGCGGCCCAAATAAAGCCGATTTAAAAATCAAAGTGAATGGGACACCTGTTGAGGATGTGCTTTCACGTGGTCAACTTAAGCTTATGGTATGTGCCTTGAGAGTGGCACAAGGACAACACCTTACTGAAGTGACCGGTAAGCAATGCATCTATTTAATTGATGACTTTGCTTCAGAATTAGATAGCCAACGTCGTAAGCGTCTTGCTGATTGCTTAAGAGAGACGCGGGCACAAGTTTTTGTCAGCTCT
This sequence comes from Vibrio aquimaris, assembly GCF_009363415.1. Taxonomy (NCBI): domain Bacteria; kingdom Pseudomonadati; phylum Pseudomonadota; class Gammaproteobacteria; order Vibrionales; family Vibrionaceae; genus Vibrio; species Vibrio aquimaris. The sequence continues at coordinate 3,576 of NZ_CP045350.1, forward strand.
ATTACGCAAAGTCAAATCGACGATATGTTAGACGAAAAGGGCAAGATGTTCCGGCTGGAACATGGCACAATAGAGCAAAATATATAGTGGAAGATAACTCATGTCTGAAAATTACGATTCATCGAGTATTAAAGTACTAAAGGGCCTAGATGCGGTACGTAAGCGTCCGGGAATGTACATAGGCGATACCGACGATGGTACCGGCCTACACCACATGGTGTTTGAGGTGGTGGATAACTCTATTGATGAAGCGTTAGCTGGCCACTGTAAAGACATCATAGTGACGATTCATGAAGATGGCTCAGTCTCTGTGCGTGATGATGGACGTGGTATACCAACCGAGATGCACCCTGAAGAGAATGTTTCTGCTGCAGAAGTTATCATGACAGTGCTTCATGCTGGTGGTAAGTTTGATGACAACTCGTATAAGGTATCGGGTGGTTTGCACGGTGTGGGTGTTTCAGTGGTTAATGCTCTATCTAAAGAGGTGTCATTAACGATTCACCGGGGTGGACAGATTCATACTCAAACCTATTATCATGGTGAGCCGAAGGCTCCGCTGTCTGCTATTGGTAATACAGATAAAACCGGCACAGAAATTCGTTTTTGGCCGAGTGAAGAGACTTTCTCTAATATCGAATTTCACTATGATATTTTAGCTAAGCGCTTGCGTGAGCTGTCATTTCTTAACTCTGGTGTGTCTATTAAGTTAGTTGATGAGCGTGAAGAGGATAAAAGCGATCACTTCATGTATGAAGGTGGTATTCAGGCCTTCGTTGAACATCTTAACACCAACAAAACCCCCATTATTGAGAAAGTCTTTCACTTTAATGCGGAGCGGGAAGATGGCATTGCAGTAGAAGTAGCAATGCAGTGGAATGATGGCTTCCAAGAAAATATTTACTGTTTCACCAATAATATTCCTCAGCGAGATGGCGGAACTCACCTTGCGGGTTTTAGAGCGGCTCTGACCCGTACTCTGAACTCCTTTATGGACAAGGAAGGCTTTTCTAAGAAAGCAAAAACAGCTACATCGGGTGATGATGCTCGGGAAGGTCTGACTGCTGTTATCTCTGTTAAAGTGCCAGATCCAAAATTTTCCAGTCAGACAAAAGACAAGCTTGTTTCTTCTGAAGTGAAATCAGCGGTTGAGTCGGTTATGGGAGAAAAACTGTCTGAGTTCTTGGTTGAACACCCAACAGAAGCCAAGACGGTTTGTAGTAAGATTATCGATGCGGCTCGAGCCCGTGAAGCTGCTCGCAAAGCTCGTGAAATGACACGTCGTAAAGGTGCACTTGATTTGGCAGGCTTACCAGGTAAGTTGGCAGACTGCCAAGAAAAAGACCCTGCACTTTCAGAACTATATATAGTGGAGGGTGACTCTGCGGGTGGCTCAGCTAAACAAGGTCGTAACCGTAAGAATCAAGCAATTTTGCCATTGAAGGGTAAAATTCTGAACGTAGAAAAAGCGCGCTTTGACAAAATGCTGTCCTCCCAAGAAGTTGCCACCCTAATTACTGCTTTGGGTTGTGGTATCGGACGGGATGAGTACAACCCTGACAAATTACGCTATCACAATATCATTATCATGACAGATGCGGATGTGGATGGTTCTCATATTCGAACATTGCTTTTAACCTTCTTCTATCGCCAAATGCCGGAGCTTATAGAGCGTGGCTATGTGTATATTGCTCAGCCGCCACTGTATAAAGTGAAAAAAGGCAAGCAAGAGCAATACATCAAAGATGAAGATGCGATGAATCAATATGAGGTTGCTCTGGCGCTTGATAATGCTGCCTTGCATGTAAATGCACAAGCGCCAGCTCTTGCTGGAGAAGCGCTTGAAAAATTGGTTCACCAATATAATGCGGCAATTAAGTTAGTGGAACGTATGAGCCGCCGCTATCCACGAGCTTTGGTTCATGAGTTGATCTATACGCCGCGTATTACGGCAGAAAAATGTCATGATGCTAGCTTTGTTGATGCATGGACCAAGCAGCTGGTGGAGCAGCTCAATGCTAAGGAAGTGGGGGCAAGCCAGTACAGTTATGAAGTTGAGCAGCATGCTGAACTTGGTCTCAACCTGCCGAAGATTTTAGTTCGCACTCATGGTGTGACTCACGAATTTGCGTTAAGCGTCGATCTGATCAATTCAAAGGAATACGCTAAGTTAGCGAGCTTGTCAGAGGCGCTTGATGGCTTAATTGAAGAAGGCGCTTACATTCAACGAGGTGAACGCACTCAGCTAGTGTCTAGTTTTGTTGATGCGCTAAATTGGTTGATTAAAGAGTCTCGCCGAGGCCTTACTCGCCAGCGCTACAAAGGGTTGGGAGAAATGAATCCAGACCAGTTGTGGGAGACGACCATGGATCCTGAAACGCGCCGCATGATGCAAGTAACGATTGAAGATGCGGTTGGCGCGGACCAGCTGTTTACGACCTTGATGGGTGATCAAGTAGAGCCGCGTCGAAACTTTATCGAAGAAAACGCTCTCAAGGTCGCTAATCTAGATGTGTAGGCTAACTAAATGTTAAAAAAGTATGGTGCTTCAGATTGCTGATAAAGGTCCAGCCATAAGGCTGGACCTTTGATCTAATAGGAGCATTGAAATATGGACATCCCGATATACTGCCAAAGCCCTTATTAATGTTAAGACGATTGTATCACTTTTTATTTCAGTCGCACACTGAGGTGAGAGGTCCAATAAAGCGCGAATTTTCGATAATAATCAGGTAAAGTGCCATTGATATAAGATGCTGAAATTGAAAGAGATACTTGGATGTACTTGTCCATAAAACCTCGATGTTTTTAATCAGGAAGTATTAAAATGACAAACATATTGCCCTTAATTGGCAGGGAAAGTGATCTGTTTTCTGATGATCTCATAGCTAATAGTGAAGAGCTCACTCGCATTGTGGCTGAGTCTACTTTTTTGGTTCTCGGGGGGGCTGGTTCTATCGGCCAAGCCGTGACGAAAGAAATTTTCAAACGTAACCCTAAGAAATTACATGTCGTTGATATTAGCGAAAACAATATGGTTGAGCTCGTTCGAGATATTCGTAGCTCATTTGGTTACATTGATGGTGACTTCCAGACATTTGCTTTGGACATTGGCTCTCTAGAGTACGACGCATTCATTAAAGCTGATGGTAAGTACGACTATGTATTGAACTTATCTGCACTTAAGCATGTTAGAAGTGAAAAAGATCCTTACACTTTGATGCGGATGATTGATGTAAACGTATTTAACACAGACAAAACAATACAGCAATCTATTGATGCTGGTGCGAAAAAGTACTTCTGTGTTTCAACAGATAAAGCAGCAAACCCAGTCAATATGATGGGTGCGTCAAAGCGTATCATGGAGATGTTTCTGATGCGTAAAAGTGAGCAAATGGCGATTTCAACAGCTCGCTTTGCAAATGTTGCGTTCTCTGATGGCTCGCTGCTACATGGGTTTAATCAACGCATTCAAAAGCGTCAGCCTATTGTCGCTCCTAACGACATCAAGCGTTACTTTGTTACTCCTCAAGAGTCTGGTGAGTTATGTTTGATGTCTTGTCTCTTTGGTGAAAACCGAGATATCTTTTTCCCGAAACTGAGTGAATCTCTACACCTTATTTCGTTTGCAGATATTGCGGCGAAATACTTGAAGCAGCTTGGTTATGAAGCTCATTTGTGCACAACAGAAGAAGAAGCGCGCCAACTCATACATACATTGCCAGAGCAGGGCAAATGGCCATGTCTGTTTACTGCAAGTGATACCACGGGCGAAAAAGACTTTGAAGAGTTTTTTACAGATAAAGAAGAGTTGGATATGTCGCGATTCGAAAATCTAGGTATCATCAAAAATGCTCCTCTTTATGAGCAAGAGCTTCTTGTTTTGTTTCAAAACAGCATAGCGGAGATGAAAGGTGAGCGAGCTTGGACTAAAGAGCAAATTGTAAAACTGTTCTTTACCATGATCCCTGATTTTGGGCACAAAGAAACGGGCAGATACCTCGACAGCAAAATGTAAGTGGAGCATTCAATGAAAGCGACATCTATTGTTGAGTTTGTGAGAGATACTTACAAAACTGACGAATTTATTCCCTTGCACGCACCAAGGTTTGGTGGCAACGAAAAGGCGTATGTTATGGAAACAATTGAAAGTACATTTGTTTCTAGCGTCGGTAAGTTTGTTGATGATTTTGAGCGAAAAATTGAAGCGTATACTGGTACGGCTAAAGCGGTAGCGACAGTTAATGGGACAGCAGCATTGCATGCTGCATTGTACATGGCTGATGTTCAAAGAGACGACTTAGTCATAACTCAAGCTTTAACCTTTGTAGCAACTTGCAATGCCTTATATCATATGGGTGCTGAGCCTATTTTTGTCGATGTGTCCCCAGTGAGTTTAGGGCTTTGTCCTAAGGCTATGGATGCATTCTTAGAAGAGAATGCTGAAGTCACAGACGTGGGGTGTATTCATAAAAAAACAGGTAGAAGAATCAAAGCAGTTGTACCAATGCATACCTTTGGTCATCCTGTAGAGCTTGATGAGCTGGTTGCTGTTTGTTTGAAATGGAATATCACCTTGGTTGAAGATGCAGCAGAAAGTTTAGGCTCATTTTATAAGGGCAAGCATACAGGGACTGTAGGTGAATTTGGTGCTGTCAGTTTTAATGGCAACAAGATCATCACCACTGGTGGAGGTGGTATGGTGTTATGTAAGACTAAAGAACGGGGCGCGCGTGCGAAGCATGTCACTACGACAGCGAAAGTTCCTCACCCTTATGAGTTCTTCCATGATGAGCCAGGCTTTAATTACCGTATGCCAAACCTTAATGCGGCTCTAGGGTGTGCTCAGATGGAAGTTATCGAGCAGTATCTGAAGCAAAAGAGGCTGCTTGCCGAAAGCTACAAGGATTTCTTCAATGGAACAGATTTTAAGTTTGTTACAGAGCCTGAATATGCACAGTCAAACTACTGGCTAAATGCAATCATTTGCCCGGATAAGGAAAGTCGCAAAGATGTCCTTGCTGTGACAAATGGTGCTGGAGTTATGGCTCGACCGGTTTGGCAACTTATGCATAGACTGCCTATGTATTCTAACTCTATCAGGGGGACATTAACAAATTCTGAATACTTAGAAGCTCACTTATTAAATCTTCCAAGTTCCCCTAACTTATGATTCTGAAACTAGATTAGAGATTAATTTTATGAAGATTGGATATTTCGCTGATGGGCCGTGGTCTCACCTTGCTTTAGAAAAAATTGTAGAGTTAAAAAATGTTGATGTTGCCTTTATCACACCAAGGTTTGATACACAAGATCCGGTGTTAAAGGATTGGTCAGAGAGGCTTAATGTCCCATATATATTACATGAGAATGTTAATTCAAAAGAATACATAGAACATGTTAGTAGTCTTAATGCTGATCTGTTCATCTCCATGTCATTTAACCAAATACTGAAAAAAGAAATTATTAACATACCTCCTATGGGTTTCATTAATTGCCATGCAGGTGATCTACCATACTACAGAGGACGGAACCCTTTAAACTGGGTTCTTATTAATGATGAACCTAGTTATGGAATAACGGTTCATATGGTCGATGAGGGTATTGATACAGGAGATATAGTTCTGAAAAGGAGTTTTGAAATTACTGATTCCGATACCTATAAAACTTTGCTGGAAAGTGCAATATTTAATTGTTCTAAAGTATTGATTGAGTCGATAGAATTGATAATAAATAATAAAGTAAACCTGATTAAGCAAAAAGATATTCATCCGGTAGGGTTTTATTGTGGAATGAGACGACATGGAGATGAGAGCATCTCTTTCGATAATGATAGTAGAACAGTATTTAACTTTATCAGGGCAATAACAAGCCCAGGTCCTGGGGCAAGGGCTTGTGTTAATGGGGAAGAAGTAGCGATTTTGACTTCCGAGCTAATAGATAATGCACCATCATACATAGCGACTGTTGGCGAAGTCGTTGGAAAAGAACTAAACGGGGTCGTGGTTAAAACTAGCGATTCTACGATTTTAATAACGCAAGTTGCATCTATCGATTCTGATGGGAGTTTGTTCAATATTAGAATTCCTAAGTACAGGATTGGTACGAGGTTTAAGAGCCTTTAGGATATAATATGAATAAGGTTTGTGTTTTAACAACAATATTCCCAATGCGGTATGATTACGTTGAAAGGTTTTTTGAATCTCTTAGTCATCAAACGTATTCTTCGTTTGATACTGTAATTGTTAATGATGGATTTGGTGATATCTCAAACATCAAATCTAAAAACAATAACCTCAACATACTTGAGGTAGAAGCTGATTCTACACCATCTAAAAATCGACAGGTGGCAATTGAATTTGCAATCAAATCTGGTTATGAAATTGCGATTCTTTGTGATTCAGATGACTATATGGATATACACAGAGTAGATGTTTGTGTAGAGCAGCTAAAGTCTACAGATATTGTAGTTAATGAGCTAGAGTTATTTAGTGAAATAGGAACTATTCACGATGAATACCTTTCAAAAAGGTTTTTAGATGGCGACATTATTGAAATATCTGACATTAAAGATAAAAATATTATTGGTCTATCAAATAGTGCGTTTAAACTATCTATCATCGATCAGTTTGACTTTCCTAAAGAACTGATTGCAATAGATTGGTTCCTATTCTCAATTCTTATTTTGTCTGGAGCTAAAGCTAAGTTTACAAACAAAACCAAGACATACTACCGTCAGTATGATCAAAATACTGTTGGCTTGGGATATATGAACGAGAAGAAGTTAATCAGATGTTTAGATATTAAGCTATTACACTATAAACTGTTAAAGGAATATGACTTTGAGTACAGTAAGCTTCTTGATGAAGTAATAATAATCAGGGATGCTCTAGTGAATGAAAAATTCAAAAGTGACTATATAAGTCAATGCAATGAAAAAATAAAGTTCCCTCTATGGTGGGAGCTTATTCCAATTAAAGAGGTTTTTAATGAAACTAACAAATAAACGAGTGGTCGATAATTTTTCTTCACCTTATATCATAGCAGAGCTAGGTTCAAATCATAATGGAGATATGGAGTTAGCAAAAAAGCTAATCTTAGAAGCAAAAAAAGCCGGTGCAGACTGCGTTAAGTTTCAAAGTTGGAATAAAAATTCTTTATTTGCTCAAGTTAAATTTGATGATAATTACTTTATCGCAGATGATTACAGGGATAGGACGGACTTTACGCTCGAAGAAATTGTAGAGGAGTACTCTATTTCTGAATCTGAGTTACTAGAGATGAAAAAGTTTGCTGATAACGTAGGGATTGACTGTACATCGACCCCATTCAGTAAAACTGAAGCTGATTTTCTAGTCGATAAACTTAACTCTCCATTTATAAAAGTTGCTTCGATGGACTTAAACAACTTACCTTTCTTGAAGTACCTTGCAAAAAAACAGCTACCAATAGTAATTTCGACAGGGTTGAGTGAACTCCATGAAATCGATAAAGCTATTAGAACTATTGAAGATACTGGTAACGAGCAAATCTGTATTCTTCATTGTGTATCAAACTATCCGCCTGTAGATTCAGAAGTTAATTTGAATAACATCAAGACTCTAATGGCAACTTATCCCAATTATCCTATTGGGTTTTCGGACCATACGATAGGAATAGAAATACCTTTAGCTTCTATTTCTCTTGGTGCGTGCGTGATTGAAAAACACTTTACTCTAGATAAGAATATGGAAGGGTGGGATCATAAGGTTTCTGCTTGTAAAGAAGAATTGGAAGCTATTGTTAAAGGCTCAAAGCGAATACAGCAAGCGCTTGGTAGTTTCAGAGTTTCAGCCCCAGAACCTGAAGAGAAAAAAAGTGAATTCAGAAGAAGTATTATTTTGACTAGAGCGCTCAGTGAAGGGGAGGTTATAACGATTGAAGACATTGATTATAAGCGTCCAGGAACGGGTATTAAGCCAGAAATGACAGACTTCATTGTAGGGCGTCGAGTAAATAAGAATCTTGATTTTGACCATGTTCTAACAATGGAAGATATCCTGTAATGATTGCTATTATCCCTGCAAGAGGGGGGTCAAAAGGTCTACCAGGTAAAAACACTAGGCTTTTATGCAATAAGCCCTTGATTGCATATACAATTGAATCTGCTTTAAAGAGTTCATTTATAACTAAGGTCATTGTATCGACAGAGTCATCTGAAATATACGACATTAGTGTTAAATATGGAGCTTCAGAAACCTCATTGAGGCCGAAGGAATTAGCAACAGATACTTCATTGGCTATCGATACATATAAGTACACTATAACCAAGATTGAACAAGATGAATCTATAGATATAGACTCATTTGTTGTCTTATTGCCTACAGCTCCTTTGAGAACTAGTGATGATATAGATCTCGCAATTGATTTATTTCATAAAAAAGAAGCCGACTCCGTATTAAGTTACACAAAAGAATCTCACCCTGTTTATTGGCATGGATTTGTTGAGGATAGTGGTAAGTTTTCTCCACTGTTTGAATCGAATAATTTAAGTAATCGTCAAGACTTGAGGGCTACTTACTATCCTAACGGTGCTATTTATGTATTTAAAAAAGATCTGATTATGTCAGGTAAGTACACTACAGACAATACATACGCTTATTTAATGCCTAGAGAGAGATCTGTTGATATAGATACATTAGAAGATTTTAAATATGCTGAGTATTTAATGGGTAATTATTGTGAAAAATAAGTTAGTATTGAAAGAAACGACTGATTTATATGAGGTTGTTGAAGCTTTAGATAGGACTGGAATTGGAGCATTAGCATTAGTTGACCACGACGAGCGTTTGATAGGTATATTGACAGATGGCGATCTACGGAGAGCTATCCTAAGAAAAGAGACGAAAATTGAAAATATAATTAACAAGTCTCCAGCAGTTCTTCTTTATGGGACACCAAAGCAAACAATTATATCTAAGCTTAAACAATTGCATCGACGTCATATTCCTCTAGTAGATGTAAATGGTTTATTTGTAGATCTTTTTGCAATTGACAATATAGACTTCGTTTCTCGAGATAACTTTGTTGTTATAATGGCTGGTGGATTAGGAACGCGATTAGGAAAATTAACTGAACACAAACCCAAGCCTCTTCTTAATATAGGTGATCGACCAATATTAAGACATATGATAGAGCACGCTAGGGATCAAGGATTTAGAAATTTTTTACTATGTGTTAACTACAAAAAAGAGCTTATATATGACTATTTTGGTAACGGAGAAAAATATGGTGTTAATATTCGCTATATTGAAGAAAATAAAAGGATGGGAACTGCTGGGGCTTTAAGTCTGATCTCCAAAGAGCTATTAGAGAAGCCTTTCTTTGTAGTCAATGGTGATGTTATAACCAATCTAGACTTTGATGATCTTCTAGTGGCACATAGAAAAACTAGTTCTATAGCTACAATGTGCGTGAGAAGTTACTCTCATGAAGTTCCTTATGGAGTTATTGAGTGTAAAAAGAATGGGGAAATTATAGATATTAAAGAGAAACCTCAATACGATTTTAATATTAATGCTGGGATATATGTCATTGATCCTGAAGCACTTAAAGTATTACCCAGTGATACATTTTACGATATGCCACAGCTATTTATAGACTTGAAAAGAAGAAATTTTGATATTGGAAGTTACTCGATCGATGACTATTGGATAGATATCGGAAAGCCGCAAGATTATGAACAGGCACAAAAGTTATGGAGCTTGATTGATGGTTTAATCTAGGTGTTTAGAAGTCTCTATTTTTTGATCTGGAAAATAAATGCTGTACTGTTCTAATCTATCGGAATTAAAGGTACCTGAAATAAATGAATAAATATATTCAAATAATAAATAAAAATATTGTGTCATGTGAAGTTCTATCTGCTGATTTTCGATTTCAAAGGTTACTTAACCTTAATGAGGCGAAGACTTCTTCTTTTTCTATAAATTACTTTGCTAAGAGCTTTATTGAAATTTTTTGTAACAATAAGTTGGATGGAATAAATAACCGTGCTTCTTCTATCCTTACTTCTTCTCCGAGAGCTAAAGCTGCTTTACTTAGTCAATATTTTATGGACTACCATCGTAATGACTTTGAACAAACACTAACGTCAATAAATAATGCAGTAGACTTGATCCAAATTGAATTTAATAATTATTTGAGTAAAAATAAGCTCAGTAAAAATATAAATGATATTTTTACTGAGCTAGATTTTTATTTAACACTATATTTGCAGTGTGATGTTGTTAATAAAGATTTTGCGAAAGACAATATCCCATTGAATAGCTCGAGAAATCTTATTAAAGATATTGTGTCTTGGGACCGAAAAAATAAAAAGCTACCTATTTTGTTGAAGCTACTTAGGGCAAATTTTGAGTCGCACAGCTTCAATGATTCTATATCTCTTCTAAAATTAGTCGAGTCGAAGTATTCATGCTGCTTTAAGTCTAGGCTTGCTATAATTAAAACGGCTTACAACATGCCTAAACGGGCACTTAAGCTAAGTGATGAAAATATCTTTGAAGATTACCGGACTGAATTAACATCAAATTTTCACTCCCTTGCCGAAGGTAGATTCATTGCTGATTATAATAAAATAACATGTGACACTCCCGACTTAATAGACCTACTAGCTATATATGACTTTTCTAAGTTTACCTTGAACTATGATCTGTCAAATAAGACCAAGCAATTACTAGAACAGTCCGATCTTTTTAATTCTGCTGTGGAAAATGGAAAGTATTTGAATGTTGCAATGGATTTGGGTATCAAGTCCTTTAGTGATATTTATAATAAATACTCTTTTGATGGTTCTCATGCTAATTTAATCTTCTCTGAGTTGGTTAACTCAGGTGATTTTGATGAAGCTTATAAATTATTTAAGGAGGATGAAGCTTTCTTTAGAAGCAATCTCGTTGCAGTTTTCAAATTATTGTCTAGCTTAAAGAAGTATGATGAGTTTGAAAAATTGTTAGTTGACGTTTTGAATGAAGACTTCAATTTTTCGACTTTTAATGCACCACTATTTACTAAGTTAAATACCGTTTTTGAGCTTTGGCATGATGCCAGATTTTTAAAAACATCAATATCATTTTATGATAGTTATCCACAAACGAAAGACAAAGAGAATGGAATAATTGTAACTTGCGCTCAAGGTGTAAAAGCTTTAAGGCATTTACCTATTCCTATCTTAGTTGAAATGAAGAGACGTGGTTGGAAGGTGGTACATCTTTGTAATAATTATTTTATGGAGGACTCCGGGTATTCTTCTTCAGGGGCATATGAACGGTTATTAAATAATAAGCAATCAGATTGGAATATTATTTATGAAGATGAATTAGCGGTTAAAGATAATATTAACTACTGGAAAGGTATACATGAGCATGTATCAATAGGCCTGCGAAGATATCATTTAGATTACAACACATTGCGGGTTAAGAAAGATTTTTTGTACAGAAAAAGGTCGGCTGATGCAGGTGTTGAGTCCTTAAAAGAGCTTATTTCTGAGGTGGATCCAAGTACACCAATCAGAGTATTAATGTGGGATCCGCATACAACTCCGGGGCACGCAATGAGATTGTACTGTGAAAGCCAACAGTTGCATGGCGACGTAGAGGTCATCAACTACAAAAATGGACATGAAAACTTAGGCAGTGCAAAAGAACAGCTTTACTCTCAGAAGTTATCAATAGCGAATCTTACCAGAGACAAGATTAACTTTGCTCGCTTAGGGAGCCCTAATGGCTTTGAACGTTGGTTAGAAAATCAAGATGATATAGTAGCAAACGAATTACCCATTATACATCGAGATTTGACTAAGGAGCAAACTAGTTACCTTGATGAGTTGAAGTCGTTTCGGAACTCAGGTGGCAGAGTCTATTGTCTACTGGGAAAAGTAATTTTTGACCTTTGTGAACCTCTAAAATCTGGGTTGGTTCATGAATCTATGGAAGATTGGGTTAATCATACAATTAGAACAATAGCCAATGATGAAAAAATCAAGTTAATTGTCAAACCCCACCCGCAGGAGCTGAAAAATACAATTGCTTTATTTGGTGCAGAGGGTTTAAAAGATCTAGTTAAAGAGAGCTCGGTAAATGTTGATGTGATTGAGCCAGATTTCATTGGTTTAGACGTTCTGTTGCCTCACCTAGACTTAGCAATTATGTGGTCGGGTAGTTCATGCCTAGAGCTCGCTCAAGCTAAAGTCCCTACTATATGGGTTAGTCGATACGCATACGGTGAGATGCCGATTGGCATAACTGAACCCACTGATCTTGCCGATTATGAGTCGATTTTGAAGACGGGAGTATTAGTTTCAGACCTAGACAGGCTCAAAGTACGAGCGCAAAACTTTTTTAAGTATATTAAATCAGATGATGTCGCTTACCCGTATCGATATACAAATAGACCTTTGACTAACAAGAATATATGGCCGGTAGCTTGTTATCAAGAAGACTTCGACGCTTATCGAAAAAATGGCAGAGCGGTGATAGAAAACATGTGCGATGATGTTTTTTAGTTCTAGATAGGTATACTAGGCGTTCGAGTTAGGTTAGTTAAGGCTTCTAAATGGAGGCCGTAAAATATTTATATTGTGCAATTTGGAGCTTACTTTGAAAACAGTCGTAACATACGGTACTTTTGATCTTTTTCATGTGGGGCATATTCGTCTTTTAAAGCGTTTAAGAGAGTTAGGTGACAGGTTAGTCGTAGGCTTGTCATCAGATGACTTTAACGAGTTGAAGGGCAAGAAATCGTTTTTCTCGTATGAAGAAAGGGCAGAGATCGTTGGTGCGTGTAAGTATGTCGATGAAGTTTTTCCGGAGCATAACTGGGAGCAAAAGCTTTCAGATGTAAAGAAGTACAATGTGGATATATTTGCTATGGGAGATGATTGGGAGGGAAAGTTTGATTTCCTAAAGGATCTGTGCGAAGTGGTGTACCTACCAAGAACCGAAGATATCTCGACCACCAGTATAAAGTCTACCCTTGCTTCATATGATCGACAAGAATTGGAGAAAGTTGAGCAATCTCTGCATGACGTGATCGCAGTCGTTAAGGCAATGTCAAGATGAAAATTAATCGAAAGTTTATAAGTAGAGCTGTTAGATTTACAAAGAGAAACATTAGTCGGTCTCCTTTTATAGATAGCAAACTACGCAGTATTAAATCACGAATCGATTTGTATGCTAGGCACGAGAACCAATCAGGCAATAGATTATACCCTGTGTCTGCTGAAGGTCTTATGCATTTAATGCCTAGCAAAAAGTCGTTAAGTAGATGTAATCTTAGCAAAAGTAATCTTTCCATCTCTGAAATTGAAAATGAAGAAAAGTTACGCGTTGATCACTTTGTTGAGTCTTATTCAAATCTAAATGATATAGCAAAGACGCCTACTAAAATGGTTGACGCGTTTATTTTTGTAGTCGGGAAACGTTTTTTTAAAGACAAGGTTCTTGGAGAAACTCAAGACTTACTAGCTATAGCAATTAAAGAAAATCCAAAATCAAAAGTTTACTTTCTGCCATCACAAAATGAATTAGTCAATAATTGTGCTGTTATAGAAGGGCTCCCTGAAGTTGTTATTCGCCTCCCACTGGAAACTAACGCTATAGAAGTATTGAGTAAGGTCGAAAGAGTATACACCGTTAGCAGCGCTTGGGGTTTTGATGCCTTGTTGATGGGTAAAAGAATTGATGTTTTTGGCACTCCATTTTATGCGTGCTCTGACTCAGTGAACTATCGAGGTCCCAACAATATACAAAAGGTAAACACGGCTTCAGTTATACATTACTTTTTAATTGATAGAGGGAACTACGCTAGTCCACTTAATAAAGAAAAGATACCTGCTGAGCTTGCGCTAGTTTGGTTACACTTGAAAAGGGAATATAGCTTTAATGGCTTCTTTTCTAAGGTTCAATCTTTTAAACATATTCAACTAGAGAGAGTATTCGAGCCTGTCAGTCTAGATTACATTGCTTTCATTGAAAGATTGTTAGAGTTTTGTCCAGATAAAACTTCAATCACTTACACATTGACGAAAAAAATGATCAATGGGGACATTCCTGATGGAAATGACATTGCGCTATTTGCGAATAATTATCCAGGTGGTTTGCCTGTTTTATATAATGGTTTTGAAAGCTTGCATCGAAACCTAATATCTTTCGATACAATGTGTAGCTTCATCGAAACTTTTGTTGAGACAATGAATTCTGTACAATTTTCTAGTATTGTCTCGCAAGATGTAAGGTTTAAAATTTATTCACTTTTGGCAACATCCTATCGTTTAGGACGAGGTAGGAAATATAAACACAAGCTTGAGATTTGTAGTACTGACTTAGATTATCGTGAAGTTGGCTTTAAAAACTACTGTAAAGTTATTCGGTTACTGGGGATCCAGTTTAGATATCCTGAACTGTTAGAATCACTTGGTACTTTCACATCAACTTCTAGAGCTGATTGGTTTCAAATTACCCAAGTGTTCTATAAGACTGCTTCGTACGACTCTATGCGTGTAGATAAGGATTGGTATACGCGAGTTGAAATTCAGAACTCTTTGTCTGACAAATACTTGGGTTTGGCTAGATCAGACGGTGTAAAGTGGGCCGAAGCTATTTCTTTCGCACTAAAAGAGGATGCTGTTTCATGTACCTCTTCCACTGAAGCGTACCTCTTGAACAATGTAACCAACTCCAAATTATCAAAAGTCGAGCTGCTTTTTCTACTCAAAACCTTGCTGGGTTACCATAAGTATGAGTTAGCCTTGCAGGTAATAGATTTTCATAAAGGGGTGTTGTCAAAGGATGATATTGAATCTGTTGGAATTTCCAGTGGAAAGACTTTACCAATGGAGTATATAGCTCAGAATTCTGGTATGGTGATCCCCACTAAAACTCATAATGCAATATTGACTAAGCTTCGTCACGAAGGACTGTATTCTGAAGCATTAGACTTTATTGAAAAGCAGTTTAAATTGAAGAAATACAGTATGTCTGAAAAGGCAGTTAAAAAGCATGAAAGAGATACGGAATTGTTTACCTTTTTGGCGAAAGCTAAATATCTAGCTAACTCACAGTCGGTAGAGGATTTTAAAGGTGTAGTTTTCTTAACTCACGGATTGGGACACATTCCAGTGATTGCTATCTCAACACCGGTGATACCCGAATTGAATAAAAAGGGTTATTATGTGATTAGCCTCTCTCAAGAGGCCAATATTGCAAATAAAACTGGTATTGATGAACTTGATAAATACATAGGATCATTGACAGTCAATTGTAATGATGGGCAACTATTGTTGGATTGGCATATTGACTGGGACAATCAAGTTGTTTCTTGTGGTGGTATTAATTACTATCAAGGTATATACGAACATTTGAGTATTCGTTTTAGAAGTTTCCATATTGATATTAAATCACCAGGAATAAAGCGACTATTTGATACAACTCTTCTACAATGTGACCTATCCTTACGCGTTTGCAATCAAATCAAAGCAGATACCTTTCTATCAAACAAACCTGTCGTATTTTTTGGCGGTTCGTCTCATAGAGCTCCTGGCTCAGTGTTTAGGGATTTTTCTTTGAATTCGAACACTCCCAACTTCTTCTTTTCCGCGTACAATATTGGATATGAAAAGTATTACTTAGGAAAGTCGAATAAGTTTTCTTCGACTCTTACTGTATTGGATATGACAGTTAATAAGAACTGCAGAGCAGGCTTTCTGGCGATTCCAAGCCAGTTTGATGAATGGATGAATAATCAGGATAACATTCTTCAAGCCAAGCAAAGTGTATCTAAGTTAATTCAAATGCAGCGTGGGATTGAAAGCGAAGGTAGAGTTTACTCTTCTACAGAAAAAATCCTGGAAGCAAGAGCTAAGGGAAAGAAAGTCATATGTTGTTTTGGTAAGCTGCTTTTCGATTTAGCGGTGCCTTATGACGGCGGCCCTGCTCACGAAAATATTGCCGATTGGATATCCCATACTTATGATCTAGTGTCCAATAACCCTAATATTCTTTTGTTGGTGAAGCCCCACCCGGGAGAAGTCGTTCCGGAAAACTCCCTAGATATTCAAGAATACTTTAGAGACCTTTTACCGCGAGATTTATCAAGCAACGTTATATTCTTAGGCCACAACGAGTATAAAGTGCCCGAGTTAGCACCTTTGCTAGACTTGGCTATTCTATACAATGGTACATCTGCTTTAGAATTATCAATTCTAGGTGTACCGGTTATGATGACTAGTCACTTTGGTAAGCATGACTACCCTATCGATTTACTGTACCCTGACTCTCGGTTAGGGTATGAGGTTTTTGTCAATAGTCTAGACTACGGTGTTCCTAATGAGTCACTTAAAGAAAGAGCAGCCGGCTTACTTTATTACATGGGTACAGATAATGTATCTTTGCTTAACAATTACTCGTTAAGAGCCGCGACAAACGATTATACAGGCACACCAAAGTGGAGTGATGAAAAAATAGACAAGTATGTGCGTGATGGAATTGATCTGCATATGGAGAAAGCAGCATCGAAGGCTTTAGAAGGGGCAACTGCGTACTTAACGGGCGATACTTGCTAAGATACGATTTAGGGTTGTGATAGTGCTTGTTTCCCTTAACGGTGCTTGTGTGTAAATGTAAGACCAACGGCAAATCTGGTTTGACATCGTTGCTCAAACTAAGATCAAAGCGTCGTATGAGCACTTAATTTTAGGTATAGTGAATATGGGCTAAAAATTTTAGCCCCAATTAATATATAGGTTATTTATGAACATTTCAAAAGAATCAATTAAAAAATTAGTTGCAGATGTACTAGGCGTATCTTTGGACAAAATCGATGATGAGTTGGCAGTCGGTGATATTCCTGAATGGGATTCGCTAGCACACATGAGAATTTTTGCATCTTTAGAGTCGGAGTTAGGAGTGGTACTTGATATCGAACAGACGCTAGATGTCGAAGATGTGGAAGATATCGTCGACGCAGTGCTTAGCAAGTAAGTAGCTATTGACATGTCTATTATTACCAGGATTCTGGATCACTCTAGCTCTAAGCCCCTTCACGTCGCTATACAAGAAAAAGATGTTTCGATCACTTATGAGCAGCTTGCTAGTGATATTAGGAGGGTGTCGAACTCAATGAAGCTAACGGTTGGCGTTGGTGAGTTTGTCATCATCCATGCCTCAAATAGTTATGAATTTATCCTAACTTATTTCTCGGTGCATTATACCGGAGCTAAGGCTGTTATCATCGCAAGTGATAGCGAAAAAAACTACAAAGAGTTTGTGGTAAATACTGTTAAACCAAAACTAGTGGTCTGCGACTGTAAGAGTTATGTGAATAACATTGTGCAGTCAAATGAGAGTAACGCGTGTTTGGCTCAAGAGAGTGAACATGCAGACTTGATGTTCACCAGTGGTACTACGGGTGAACCTAAAGGTGTGCCTTTAACTCATGCTCAGCTGACAGCGGCCACTGAGCATATCGTTGAGCAAGTGGGAAATACTGGTAATGATGTAGAGTTATTGTTGATGCCATTAAGTCACTCATTTGGAATGGCTAGAATGAGGTCAACTTTATTTGTTGGGGGCACTTTGGTTATTGGGTACCCTTTGCAACGATTAAAAGGAGTCTTCAAGGCGATCGAAGAACATAGTGTAACGGGCTTTGGCATAGTTCCATCGGCATGGTCATTTATTACTCAGATGTCAAAGGATATGATTGCAAAATATGCATCTCGGCTAAGATACATTGAGTTAGGTAGCGCATATTTGGCTCCCGAAGAAAAGCGACGATTGACTGAATGGTTCCCGGATACGAACATTGTTATGCACTATGGTTTAACCGAAGTTTCTAGGGCAATATTTACTTGCTTTCACACCGATGACCTCGAAGCGATCGGCAAAGTTTCGAGAGGGGCTAAGTTCATAATAATAAAAGAAGATGGCTCTAAAGCTGAAGAGGGTGAAGAAGGAGAAATTGCATTTCTCGCCCCTTGGATGGCCAGCGAGTACTATAACAACCCTTTGCTAACATCAAAAAGCTACTTTGAAGGTTACCTTCTTACGGGTGACTTGGGTAAATATCAAGGAGAGTACTTATATCTGACAGGCCGCCTAAAAGAAGTTATCAATGTTGGTGGTAAAAAAGTAAGTCCTTATCAAGTAGAAGATGTACTAAATCAATGTGATGGTATTTTGGAGTCTGCATGCATACCATTTTCTGATAAAAACATGGGTGAAGTCGTGCAAGCTTACGTAGTGCTTGAACCGGAAAATACAGCAGAGTTTTCTGAAATAGTTGGAAACCTTAAGCAATACGCAGCTGAGCATTTACCTGTGCATATGAGACCCCAGAAGTTTCATAAGATTAACAGTTTGCCTAAGACTCCCCTAGGCAAACTTCAACGCCTTAAACTGGCTTCAATGTAAGAGATACTCATGCTTAAACTTCGATTTCCTTTACCGGTATTTCGTAACGCTAATGAAATAGCAAACGGAAAAAATGCTCGTATGGCATTAAAAGGCATAATAGCTAATCGCGTAGCACTGGTTATTAGCCCTTCATTCAAAAGCTCTCAATACTATGAACAGGTGCATCGTTTGATCAACGCTCAAAGTGTTCGAGTTATTGAAAAGTCTTGGGGGGGAGAGCCTAGTGTAGAAGAGCTGTCTAGGGTGATTGGAGAACTCGAAGCGTTTCAGCCCGATTACATTGTTGCTTTAGGCGGTGGTTCTATTATCGATGGAACCAAACTGGCTTGGCTGTTTTACGAACACCCCACTCTAGGCTCCGATGTTCTCTACCGACCATTTTCATTGCCCCCCTTGCGTGGAAGGGCAAAGTTTGCCGCTATACCTACTACGCTTGGAGCTGGTTCTGAGGTATCTTCAGCAGCGGTCATGCTTGATCATCAAACACAGAGCAAAAAAGCTGTGGTTACTCACGATTTCCTGCCAGATTTGGTAATTCTTGATCCAGACTTGGTCACTGAAGTGCCACTGGATGTACTGAAAACCACAGTAACAGATACCCTTGCTCATGCTATTGAAGGATACGTGTCTCTTATTGACCATCCATTAATGAATACGTTTGCTGAGCAAGCACTATCTATCGTTTATCGTTATCGCTTCAAGTTCTCTGATGAGAGCTGGAAAGTTGAAATGTTATCAGAGTTGCAGTATGCAGCTATGCTGGCAGGTTGGGTTCAAAATCATTGTATCGTAGGT
The DNA here is from genome assembly GCF_009363415.1 of Vibrio aquimaris. NCBI lineage: Bacteria > Pseudomonadati > Pseudomonadota > Gammaproteobacteria > Vibrionales > Vibrionaceae > Vibrio > Vibrio aquimaris. The sequence goes on from NZ_CP045350.1 coordinate 22,823, forward strand.
CTTTCTCATGCTATCGCCCACCAACTAGGCTCATTTGACATTGGCCATGGATTAGCAAATGGGTTACTAATGCCTGCAGTAATTGATTTTAACTATCGCGATGAGTCAGTTGCAAACAAGTACGCTCAGCTGATTCAGAACGCTGGAGTACCAAGTAAAGAAGAGCTTGTCGGTTTGTTTGAGATTCTTGTTGGTGGCCAGAAAACAAACAGAATGTTTACTGAAAAGCAACTTGATGTAATTGCTAAAAATGCTTTGCTTGATCCAGCGGCAAAATCCAACCCGGTTCGATTTAATGAAGATGATGTGAAAGAGATAGTCAAGCAATGTCTGTAAACCTGAGCAATCTAACTAGCGTCCTTGATGCGCGTCCTTTTGAGTTGTCAGAAACGCAAAAGTTACCACTGTTTATCGACAACTTACTTGAAGAGTTGGTACATCATTATCACAACAATGATATGTACCGGAAGTTCTGCCATAAGAATCAGTTTGATCCAAACAATTTTGAAGGTGAACTGTCAGATATTCCAGCTATTCCTGTACACATATTCAAAGCACTTGGAAACAAGCTCTCTTCTGTTGAAGAAAAGGAGATTAAGACCAAGTTACAATCATCTGCAACTAGCGGAGTACCAAGCACTGTCCTTCTAGATAAATTAACAGCACGACGCCAAACTCGTGCTATGGCGAGGGTAATGCAACAAGTGCTTGGCCCTAAACGTCGTCCTTTCTGTATTATGGACATAGATCCAACAAGTCCAAATGCGAGTAATCTAGGTGCAAGGGTGGCTGCAGTGAAGGGATACCTGAATTTTGCCTCATCCTCTCATTACTTTATCGATGCGCAAAGCGCTAGCTCGCCATTAGAATTCCTGGAGCAGCGGTTCGTCGATCATCTTAATGCGCTAGAGAATGATGAGCCTTTGGTTATCTTTGGTTTTACATTTGTTCTTTATTCAACTGTGTTCAAAACATTGAAGCAAAGGAATATCTCCTTTAATCTTCCTAAGGGTTCCCAAGTCATTCATATCGGTGGCTGGAAGAAGCTAGAGTCGGAAAAAGTTGACAAAAATACTTTTAACCAAGATATCGCGTCAGTGTTAGGGATTTCACCTGATAACGTCATTGATATTTATGGGTTTACAGAGCAGATGGGGCTTAACTACCCCGACTGTAAGGCGGGTTGGAAACACATACATGCATACTCAGATGTAATAGTACGAGATGAATCCGATCTATCTGTTTGTGAAACTGGAAAAGTGGGACTCTTAGAGTTTTTGAGTCCTTTGCAACATTCTTATCCAGGTAATGTAGTCTTGACTGATGACTTGGGCGTTATTGAAGATTCTGTCTGTGAGTGTGGTCAAGTTGGTAAACGTTTTAAGGTGATTGGTCGAGCCAAAAAAGCTGAAGTTCGCGGGTGTGGGGATGTTATGTCTGAGAAGGTCGTTAAGAAGCCTTCGACTAGAATCGCGGGAGAATTAGAGGAGCAAATGGTTATTTATCATTCATCTGTTACTCTTGATGAGTCTTTACCAGCATCACAGCAATTAACTATTATTTTTGATTCGCTTAAGGAAAAGCAAAAATGGTTAGCAAAACAGCCGGTTGAATCGATTCTGGGTTTGTTTAACGAGGCACGTAAAACTTGGGCTGAGACACCAGAATTGGATCCTTATCGCCACACTGGTTTGAATTTCTTGGCACAGTGGTGTGAACCAAACCGTGTACGGAGTTTACTTGACTCTGCTTTACATGGTCACCGGGCTCATCTAGATAGCTTTTTGCCTCGTTCAGATATAAGCCACAGCTCACTGAAAGCCATGCCTCGGGGAATTGTTTCTCACTGGCTATCCGGTAACGTTCCTCTTTTAGGTATGTTTGCATTGCTGCAAAGTATCCTAACTAAGAACGCGAACATCCTCAAAGTTTCAGCAAGTGAGTCTCAAGCCCTACCGGTTTTGCTCGATACGTTTAAGGGTATTCAATATACTACGCCAGGTGGTCATACTATTAGTGGTGACGACCTATTGGAATCTATAGCTGTAGTTTATTTTGACCGTCATCAAACTAAGCTAGCAGAGAAGTTCTCAGCAAATGCAGATGTACGTATCGCATGGGGAGGGCGTGAGGCTATTGAATCAGTTAGCGCTTTACCTAAGAAGTATACTAGTCAAGACATCCTTTTCGGCCCTAAGTTATCTATGATGGTTGTAGGTAAAGATGCTTTAGATTCAGAGAAAGTAATACGTAAGCTGATACGACGTGCAGCTACAGATTCGAGTGTCTTTGACCAGTTTGCCTGTGCATCACCGCATACAATCTTTGTGGAAAAAGGTGGATTAATTTCCCCTAAAGAGTTTGCTGAAAAGCTTGCGGCTGCGATGGACAAGGCTCTAGTACGCTTGCCTACCCAAGTACCAGATATAGGTCAAACTAACAAAATTCGTTCTAAAATTGCCGAATATGGCTTCATTGGTGAGTCATGGCATGATAGACACCTAAGATGGACGGTGCTTTTCGATGAAGGAGCTGAGTTAGTTGAACCAACTTACCAACGAGTTATTACTGTAAAGGCGGTGGACGATGTGTTTGATGTTGTGGATTGCGTGCATGAAGATATTCAAACTGTTGGTTTAGCTATGACTGGCGAAAAGCGACTTCAATTTGCAAATGACCTAATGTTAAAAGGTGCGATGCGCTGCCCCGACGTGGGTTACATGACACACTTTGACTCTCCTTGGGATGGTCTTTTTGCTATTGATCGCCTAGTTCGCTGGGTTACTTTAGGGGGGCCAATGTAATGAGAAATGTAAATTGGGCAGTAAATCAAGCTGAGTTGCGAAAAGCTATTTCTGATATGGGAATCAACTCTTTGCTGGTTCACTCTGATTCATTTAAAGCACTGCGATATATTGATTTTGATCAGGACGTGGCTCTTAACATGCAGAAGCATGTGGACTTTTTGTTTTCTTTGTGCGACTCAGTTCACCTTCCTAGCTTCAATTATAATTTCCCTAGAACGCGTATCTTTAATTATGACTCGTTTGATGTTCAAGTAGGAGCTATTCCAACGTTCTATTTAGAAACAAATGATTGTAATAGAACCTTTGACCCAATGTTTTCAGTCATTCAAGAGAGAGGTGATACGTCTTTTACGAGCTTTCGCTCCCAAGTAACTTCATTCGAACAAGATGGTTATTTTTCTAGATATAGAAATGAAGGAAGTGGCTTTTTGTTATATGGTTCAACAATTGCCTATCTAACGTTTATTCATTATTTGGAAGCATGTATGGAAGTTGCTTATCGCTACGACAAGTCTTTTTTTGGTCATGCGGTTATTGGTCAAGAAAAGCTAGATTTTGAATTTAAAAGTCATTTTCGACCTCTTGGTAATCATATGGATTATGATTGGAAAAAAATAGCAAATGATTTAGTTGAGGCTGAAGTCATGGTGTCACTAAACAAATACTGCCATATAATAGATGCCCATAAAATGTTCTTCTTTTGGCAAGACAAATTGAAAAATAATGGGTTGTATTTCCTTGATGATGAGTCTTTGGATTGGGTGGAACCTAAGCTAAATGAGCTAGGGCGTAGATTTTTGATATCGGATTTTGAATAAAATAGGTTAGTTATGTCTTCAATCAAAGTTGGTAGCGAGATGCATGAGCTTGGGAAACGTTTGTTTCCTATTAACAGAAGTTTAACCGGTGCAGGGGTACGAGAAACATTAAGCATTCTTAAAGAAGAATTACCAGCCCTTGAGGTGTTGTCTGTGCCATCTGGCACACAGGTTTTTGATTGGGTTGTTCCCAATGAATGGACGATACATGACGCATATGTCCTAAATAGCCAAGGTGAGCGAGTAATAGATTTTCAAGCAAACAACCTACATGTTGTTGGATACTCTGTACCAATAAAAGAGACTTTTTCTAGAGAAGAACTATTTAAGAAGCTGTATACATTACCAGAGCAACCGGATGCAATTCCATATATAACATCATATTATTCTGAAAATTGGGGTTTTTGTACATCTGAAAACCATAAAAATACACTACCAGATGATACTTATGAAGTAGTAATTGATTCTGAGCTGAAACCTGGATGTTTAAACTATGCAGAACTAATAATACCAGGGGAAAGTGATAAAGAAGTATTTATTTCGACATACATATGTCACCCATCTATGGCTAATAATGAACTGTCAGGCCCTTTAGTTACTACTTATATAGCAAAATGGTTAATGCAACAAGATTCGTTAAAGTACACCTATCGAATTGTTTTTATTCCAGAAACTATAGGCTCAGTCGTTTACTTAAGTAAACATCATGAACACTTAAAGAATAACGTCGTAGCCGGCTTCAATGTTACTTGTATTGGTGACGATAAAACATATTCATATTTACCTTCACGAACCGGAAATACTCTTTCTGATAAAGCTGCTACTCATACTCTTCGACATTTGTACCCTGATTATAAGTCATATTCTTGGCTAGATCGTGGCAGTGATGAACGGCAGTATTGTGCGCCAGGAATTGATTTACCGATCGCAACTATTATGCGTTCGAAGTATGGAGAGTATCCTGAATACCACACTTCGCTTGATGACTTAACTTTCGTGACCCCCTCTGGCCTTGAAGGAGGGTATATAGCCTTGCGTAATGCAATATACATTGTAGAGAAAGACTTTATCCCTAAAATGACAGTGTTATGTGAGCCACAGCTTGGAAAGCGAGGTCTGTACCCAAACACAAGCTCAAAGGACACCAAGTCTAAAGTGGCTGCGATGATGGATATGATATCATATTGCGATGGTAGTATGTCACTGTTAGAAATCGCGAATAAAATAGATCAGCCGTTTAGTAAACTGTACCCAATCTGTGAGCAGTTTATCGAAGCTGGGCTAATTGAGATTTTTAAAGAGAAATAATAAATGTTAAATAACAAAACGGTACTTATCACTGGCGGCACTGGTTCATTCGGTAAGCAATTTATTAAGACAATTCTAGAACGTTATCAAGACGTAAAGAAGATTATAATTTATTCGCGAGATGAGCTTAAGCAGTTTGAAATTAAACAGCAATATCCGCATATAGATTTCCCTCAATTACGTTTTTTCATCGGAGATGTACGAGATCGAAATCGTATGGTTCAAGCATGTGAAGGTGTTGATGTTATTATTCATGCTGCGGCTATTAAACAAGTGGACACCGCTGAATATAACCCAACGGAGTGTATTCGTACGAACGTAGATGGTGCTGAAAACGTCATTAATGCAGCATTGCAATGTGGGGTGAAAGATGTTGTAGCGCTTTCAACAGACAAAGCATGTGCGCCGATTAACTTATACGGTGCAACAAAATTAGCTTCTGATAAGTTGTTTACAGCTGCAAATAATATCAAGGGCTCTAAAGATATCCGTTTCAGTGTTGTACGCTACGGTAATGTTATGGGCTCACGAGGCTCTGTTATTCCATTTTTCTTGAGTAAACGCAATGACGGTGTACTGCCCATTACTCATGAAGAAATGACGCGCTTTAATATATCACTTCAGGACGGTGTGAATATGGTGATGTATGCTTTAGAACATCACCTAGGCGGCGAGATTTTTGTACCTAAGATTCCATCTTACAAAATTTTAGATATTGCTAAGGCAGTTGCGCCAGAATGTGAAATTAAAGTTATTGGTATTCGTCCTGGTGAAAAACTGCATGAAGAGATGATCACGGATACAGACTCTCTAAACACTATTGATTTAGGTAAGTACTACGCAATTTTACCTTCTGTATCATTTACATATGAAGAGAATGAATATCTAAAACATCACAAGGCGGAAAAAGTACCGTTTGGATTTAAGTACAACTCAGGTACAAACACTGAGTGGGAAAGTATAGAAGGTCTGCGTGAACTTATTAAAGAGCATGTAGATCCAAACTTTACAGTGTGGAGAAGTTATGATTCCATACGGTAAACAGGATATTAGCCAGCAAGATATTGACACTGTAGTTGATGTTTTGAACTCGGATTTTTTAACACAGGGGCCTCAAGTCCCTGCTTTCGAGTTTGCGCTTAAAGAGCACACAGGTGCTCAATATGCGTTAGCTATGAATAGTGCTACCTCAGCATTACATGTAGCTTGTCTTGCACTTGATTTAGGTGCTGATGATTGGCTCTGGACATCTCCAATTACTTTTGTAGCATCAGCAAACTGCGGTTTGTACTGTGGTGCTCAGGTAGACTTTGTTGATATTGATCCTGAAACATACAATATGTGTCCTAATCGGCTTGAAGAAAAGCTAATAAATGCCAAAGCTGAGGGTAAACTGCCTAAAATCGTTGTGCCTGTTCACTTATGTGGCCAACCTTGTGATATGGCTGCAATAGGTAAATTAGCACAAGAATATGATTTCAAAGTTATTGAAGATGCATCGCACGCCATTGGTGGCCGATATCACGACAAACCGATAGGAAATTGCGAGTATTCGGACATTACGGTATTCAGTTTTCACCCTGTGAAGATTGTTACTACTGCTGAGGGTGGCGCTGCGTTGACTAATCAAAAAGAGCTGTCTGACAAAATGGCTCTTTTGCGCAGTCACGGTATTACACGTGACCCTGAGTTGATGTGTGGGGAATCTGACGGTGGCTGGTACTACCAACAAATTGCTCTTGGTTTTAACTATCGAATGACAGAACTGCAGGCTGCTCTGGGTGTTAGCCAGATGAAGCGTCTCGACGAATTTGTTTTAGCTCGTCATCGGTTGTCCAAACGTTATAACGACAAATTGGCTCATTTGCCTTTAGTATTACCATATCAGTTACCAAATACATATTCTGGTTTACATCTATTTGTCATCCGCTTACGTCTGGATGAAATTGATTTAACACATAGCCAAGTGTTTGATGCTTTGCGTGAGCGCGGTATTGGAGTCAACCTTCACTATATACCTGTACATACTCAGCCTTACTATCAGGACAAGGGATTCTCAGATGGGGACTTTCCTGAGTCAGAGCGTTACTACCGGGAAGCAATTTCTCTTCCTATGTATCATGGAATGAGCGAAGAGCAACAAGACATAGTGGTCCAAACTTTAACTGATATTTTAAAGGGACGTTAATGAGGATTGCCATTATTCCAGCTCGAGGTGGTAGTAAGCGAATCCCGAGAAAGAACATCAAAGCGTTTCATGGTAAGCCTATGATAGCTTATTCAATTGAAGCTGCTATTTCATCAAAGTGTTTTGATAAAGTGATCGTTTCTACTGATGATGCTGAAATAGCTGAAGTCGCATGTAAATATGGTGCGGAAGTTCCATTTTTACGTCCGACTGCTATTTCCGATGATTATGCGTCGACCATGGATGTTATGGAACATGCTATTCTCTGGTGTAAAAATCAAGGGTACAAAATTGATGCAGTATGCTGCTTATATGCAACGGCGCCTTTTGTTTTACCAGAAGATTTACAGCTAGGGTACCAATTATTGAAGGAAGCAAACGTCCAGTTTACCTTCAGCGCGACTTCATTCCCATTCCCAATCCAACGAGCAATCAAGCTTGATTCACTAGGCTCAGTCTCAATGTTTTCACCAGAAAATGAACATGTGAGGTCACAAGATCTAGAAGAAGCCTATCATGATGCTGGGCAGTTTTATTGGGGGAAAACGGATGCTTTTCTGAGTAAGTTGTCTATTTTCTCCCCTCATTCTAAGGCTGTGCTTTTACCTAGAAGTCGAGTGCAGGATATTGATACCCCTGAAGATTGGGACTTGGCTGAAGCCCTATTTTCAGCAATAAAGCTGATGAAATAACAAAGTTAGGTAATGCATGAAGGTTGTTTTCCGCGTTGATGCATCGTTACTGATTGGCAGTGGCCATGTTATGCGATGCATGGTACTTGCTGACGAACTAAAACGAAAAGGACATAACATCCTTTTTGCTTGCACTCCACTAGAAGGGGATTTACGTTCTTTTATTAGTGATAGTGGCTTTGATGTAGTTACGTTACCTGTTCCTGAGCATAAGGTAACTCCAAAACATCAATCTGATTATGTTTCATGGCTTCAAAAGAGTGTGCTTGAAGACGCACGAGATTTTATTGCGACGGTAAAATCAGCAGACTTAGTAATTACAGATCATTATGCAATTGGAAAAGAGTGGCAGAGTATAGCTATTAGTTCTTTAAATTGCCGTTTATTTGCTCTTGATGACTTAGCGAGGTGCCATCAAGCCGATCTTATCTTGGATCAAACTCTAGGTCGCAATAAGCTAGATTACTATGAGTCGAATTCACAGGTTCTTGCTGGAAGTGAATATGCGTTGCTAAAGCCCAATTTTGCAAACGAAAGAGAATTTGCACTATCTCGGACTCTACCAGAGGGTATCCCTAAGGTATTGATATCGATGGGGGGAGTAGATGTTCCTAATGCAACCTTGAAAGTTCTGGAATCCTTACATCGGCACATCAGGGCTGAATTTACGGTATTGTTATCACCGCGGGCCCCACATTTTGAAGAAGTAAAAGCTTGGTGTTTAAATCGAACTAATGTAAGACACATAGCATTTGTTTCTGATATGGCTGCCTTGATGCTAAAGCATGATATTGCCATCGGAGCTCCGGGTACAACTAGTTGGGAAAGGGCCTGTTTAGGATTGCCGAATATCATAGTGCCTCTTGCAGATAATCAACAAATGATTTGTGAACAGTTAGTTAAGCGTAAAGCAGCAAAGAAAGTTGCTATCGGTGATATCGATAAATGCATGCTGCAATTATACCAAGCCACCTTGGAACAATGGGACGAATATAAGTCAGCTAACCTTGCGTTATGCGATGGGAGAGGTGCAAAACGGGTCACATTTGAATTGGAGCAGTTATTTGTGGATGCTCGTGATAAGTTTTGCCTTACATATGCGTCCCAAGAAGATATACCATTAGTTTATGAGTGGCAATGTCATCCGGAAACCCGAAAATATGCCCTTAACACTAGCGTCCCTGCGTGGGATGAACATAAAGTGTGGATGTCAAACAAGATCCAATCAGCTACAGACTATTTCTATATGGTTACGAATAGAACTCATGGTAGCAAAGTAGGGGTTGTTCGTTTGGATAGGATAAGTGAAGGGCAATACATTGTGTCGATCTTCGTAGAGCCAAACAGCTACGGCAAAGGCATTGCATCTAAAGTGCTGTTGATGGTGGATGCCATCCATCCAGATGTAACATTGCACGCAAAGGTTTTGAAAGTCAATTTCGCATCTCAGCGACTATTCAAAAAAGCTAGATATCATCAAGTCGATGAAGAAAATTACATCCGAAAACCAATTAATTGAGACGAAAATGAAGCCATCTATTACCATTGACGGCCGAGAAATCGGTGCCGAGCATCCTCCTTATATAATTGCAGAATTATCTGCTAATCATAATGGAGATATAAACCGTGCGTTCCAAATTATGGTAGAAGCTAAGAAAGCTGGAGCTGATGCAATAAAGCTACAAACATACACTCACGAAACCATTACCATGGATTGCGATTCAGAAGAGTTTCAGATTCATGGCGGGCTTTGGGATGGTCAAACTTTGTATGAATTATACAAAGGCGCACATATGCCGTGGGCTTGGCATAAGCCTCTGTTTGAGAAAGCAAAAGAGTTAGGTATCACTATCTTTAGTTCACCTTTTGATTTTACAGCAGTAGACTTATTAGAAGAATTAAACGCCCCTGCTTATAAGATTGCATCATTTGAAGTGATTGATTTACCACTCATTAAGCGTGTTGCTCAGACTGGGAAGCCAATGATTATTTCGACCGGGATGGCGAATGAGCAAGAGATTGATGAGGCAATTAAGACTGCTAAGGAAAATGGCTGTAAGGAGTTAGTTGTTCTTCACTGTGTTAGTGGCTATCCGGCGCCAGCAGAACAATACAATTTGAGAACAATAGCTGATATTGCGGAGCGTTTTAACGTACTTTCTGGTCTTTCAGATCATACCCTTGATAATGCAACGGCTGTCACTTCTGTAGCTTTAGGGGCATGCTTAATAGAAAAACATGTGACGCTGGATCGTAATGGTGGTGGTGCAGATGATAGTTTTTCTCTTGAACCGTCCGAATTGCAAACCCTTTGTCAAGATACTAGAACTGCGTGGCAAGCTTTGGGTAAAGTGAATTATGAGAGAACGGAAGCTGAGAAAGGGAATGTCAAGTTTAGAAGGTCTTTGTACGTCGTTAAAGATTTGAAAGCTGGTGAAGAGCTGACCTCAGACAATGTTAGAAGCATCAGACCAGGGTTTGGCCTTGCTCCTAAGCATTATGAGGAAGTTATGGGTAAGTTCGCAACGGTTGATATCAAAAGAGGAACTCCTCTTTCACAAGAACTAATGAAAGAAATATGAAACCTGTTGAATTGCTTTGTTTTACATTTACTAACAGATAATCATATAGTACGAAGTAAATCTGGGTGACTTTAGATTTCATACATAAAGCCCTGTCTATTCAGGGTTTTATGTTATATATGGATAGCGACTAGTTGTCAGACATCACCCGCTAAGAACGGTGTCTACTTTCTTTGATGTAGTGTTTAGAAACCTGTGTCATTTCAGTAGTGATCTGACCCAGCAAGACTGGACACCACATTAAGCGACATTTTGTTGTTCAAAGTTAACTGGGCTTAGATACCCAAGAGCGCTGTGCCTTCTCGTCCGATTATAATCAACCTCTATATCCTAGCAGTTTCCTTTCCGACTCATACTTTGTTTTAGATTGTAATCAGTTACAAGATCTCGATAGTCTTTTGAGCAGTACTGACTTCCTCGATCACTATGAAGGATAACTTGCTCAGATCCCGCGATGGAAGAATGCCATTGATAGCGCACCGCAGACTAGCTCAGCCTTTGTGACCAGCCAATCACTTGTCTTGAAACAATTACCGCCAAGTATGTATAGCCAGCCTTCGCTTGTAGCAACATAGGTGATAGCACATGGCCACTTTTGGTGCGGAGCTACGGCGTTAAAGTCCTAGGCCAGTAGGTTCAGCGCAACAGGCAACGTATGCTTGCTGCTTTCGGCGTTAAATCTGGACACTTTACACGTATTTGGATGTTGAACCACTGAAAAGCTTGCGTTTAACTGTTATAGTACGCTTTATATGAAGTTTGTATCATATAATGAGGGTATTTATGGTGTTAAATAAATTAAGAAAAAAAATTGGAAATAAAATTCTTCCTGATAATGATAGGCCACAAAAAATAAAAAAGGAATACGAAAGTAAACTAGAAATAACTCGTAAGAAAAATGATAAAATTATTACCAGTATCTTAAAACACAGTGGTGTTTTAGTTAAGCAGGGAGAGTTTTCCAGCGCAGAGATGCTGCTTAAGTTAATTGAAAGTGATTTGAGCAAGAACGAGCGCTATTTGCTAACACTGGGTAACTGTCTATTCTCACTGCATAAGTTTAAAAAAGCTGAAGTTTGCTTTCGAGCTTTGAATGAGATGAAACCAGAGAATAGTAGGTATGTTGAGAGAATCGCAGATTGCCTGTCTGGCATGGATATGCATGCTAAAGCGGTTGATACGTTAAGGGCTATTGAAAACCCAGATAATAAAATTTTAAGAAGAATAGAACAGCACAGAATACTATCCAGAGACTACAGCGATGTTACCTTATCTATAATGAGTAAAGCTAAAAGCTTACAATCTGAAAATGCATTGATTTGTGAGGAAAGTGAGAGAATACTATCAGATCTAAACCAGTCTGGCATAGCATTTAGTAGTGTAGATGCTTTATTAGGTAAAGACTCCAAAGAGTTTAAAGAAGCTCTAGCTCAGTTTAATGATTTTTGTTCTAAGGAAAATGTTTCTGAAAGGGCAAAAGACATCAGTAATACGAAAGACTTTAATGGTGATAGCGGACTGAACGGAATATTTAAACCTTCAGTTATATCTTACAAAGACTATGTTGGAGATATAAATAATGGAATGCCAATATTTAAACTGTTTAGCCATAAAAAAATAGTAAACATAGCAAATCTATATAATGGTATGGCATCAAAGATATGTAATCTGACAATGTGGTATAATCCTAAACTGCATCCTGATAATGTAAATGGAAGAACTGGTTCTCAGATTTGGCACCGAGATCAAGAAGATGAAAAGGTATTTAAGTGCTTTATTTATTTTTCTGATATAACGAAAAAATCAGGTGCGACTCAGTATATCAAATCAACTTCTGTTGGGAGCGCTACGTGCCAGCAATTACACCCATTCCCGAATCACACAGGTTACCCACATAATAAAATTATCGAAAACAACTTCAAAGATGATAAGATTGTTACAGCGGAAGGTAAAGTCGGCACAATTGTTATGATCGACACCAGTGGTTTTCACAGAGGTGGATTTACAACAGAAAATGAGCGTCGAATTGGGTTATGTACCTATTTGAGGCCGATTACTCCTTTATATAAGGATGTATCTACGAAAGTGAAGATAACCGAGCCTATCTGTGGTGATGATGCCGTAGCTTACGCGACCCACAGCGATTTAACGTGAAGACAAGATTTGATAGAAAAGTATGATGTATTTCAATGAGTAAGTTTTTGTATTCTATTTATGACTTGGTTAAGGGTACATACATTGACCGTAGGAAGGTAAAAATTAGGAAGCAATGTGAAGAGTTTAAGTACTCTAAGTATGATGTAGCTTTCTATATGTCAGGAGGTTATGACTCCATTTATCAGTACAATGTTTGGAAATGTATAATTTCTGAAATGCTCTCTAGGGGAATACGAGTAGTGACTATCCATAGAAGCATTTCAACATATACTCATTGTAAGCATGTTGGAGAGTGTAAGTTTTTGTCTTTCGACCTTGATGATTTGATAGGCTTCTACGCTAGTAAGGGTGTTAAGGTTATCTTATATCCAAACAATCGAATGAAAAACTTTCAGTCTCTTTCTTATAATGGTGCAACTCATGTCTTTATTAATCATGGAGAGTCCGAGAAATCTTCAATGTTTTCTAATCAAGCTAAAGCATATGATTATGTTTTTGTAGCGGGAGAATTGGCGAAAGAGAGATATATTCGGCATGTGGCTAATATTGATGAGAGAAAGCTTATAAAGGTTGGGAGACCACAATTAGATTTCATAGAAACTGCGAAATTGGAAATCCCGAAAAATAAGAAAGTTGTTTTATATGCACCAACATGGGAAGGAACTCATCAGGAGATGAACTACTCTTCAATTGGAGAGGATGCGTATGAGATGGTATCCAAATTTATTGCTAATGAAAACTACTTTCTCTTATACAAACCCCATCCTAGTCTTGGAAGCAAATCTACTATTCATAAGAAATATCATAGAAAGATAATTGATCTGGTAGATAAGGAGAAAAATTCTTTATTTTTCAATGGTATAAATATTAATGCTCTCTACTGTTATGTCGACTTTGCTATCTTTGATAACTCATCTGTTATCATCGATTACCTTTCTACAGAAAAGCCTTATGTTATTGTCGATAGGTTTTATGTAGACCGGAATGAACATGTCCCTGAAATGGCAAAAGGTAATAATATTTTGGTGAATGAGAACGAACTTTACTCATTACCACTAACAATTCCAGATTTGATTCGTGGGCATGACTTAGAGAGAGCTAGGAGTAAGAGGTTGTTGTACCTTGGTGATTTATCAGTTAACGAATCTACAGAACTCTTTATAAGTGAGATCAAAAAAAGATTGTCATGAGAAAGATAAATTTTCGAAAGCAAGTTAATAAGTCATATTTGCAAGTACAAGATAATATCAATCAGAATATTTCTTGCCATCTGTTAGATGACGAATACTCTAGTTCTAAATATTTCAAGCCTGGATGTGTCAATATATCATATTTTATTCGACACAAAGCAGATGTTTTGATGTCTCATGGTGTCGCTGATAAAAACTATCTTTCAATGCGCGATAGTGGTGGAAGAATGGTTAACAATTTCCAACATATTCTCGTACCGGGACCTTGGTTAAAGAACAAGATACTGAACCTTGAAGGCTGTGAATTAAACGCAGATCAAATTCATGTTGTTGGTTGGCCTAGACTCGATTCTTTGTATCGTGAGCGTACTTTTTATCTAAAACGTCGCAATCAATCTTCTCCCGTACGTGTACTCTGGGCTCCAACTCACGATCGGCGTAAACGTGGCATAGAAAAGGAATCGACTTCATCTTTTCCTGAATTCGCTTTGTATGAGAAAGATATGAAGTCCAAGTATGATTACTCAGTTTCTGTTCACCCAAGAAATCGGGATTTAAAAGCTCCAACTGCGTCTAGATTAGTTGAGTCGGACTATGTGATTTCCGATTTTGGTACCATGGTATATGAAGCGTGGGCGTTAGGTATTCCGGTTATTTTTCCACGGTGGATATTGAAAGATAAAATAACAACCTATATAAAAGGTTCAGCCGAAGCATTTATATTTGAAAATAATATTGGCTTACATGCGAATAGTATTGAAGAAGTACAAATGTTTATAGAGCAGGGCTATGGGGTTGGAGATGAAGTTAAACAATTTATGGAAGATTATTTACCAGACAAATACCTAGGTTGTTCGGGAGAAGCTATAGCAAGCCTATTGAAAAGTTTGAGCGTTAAACATTCTTTCCGTCAGTTTTTTAATTATTATTATCATCAGTTTAAAAAAAAGTATTAATTTATTGGTCAAGCAAGGGAGAATAACAATGTTTTATCGAAAAATATATCCTTTCATTCGACTTTTTATTGATCCACTAGTACCTAAAATTAGGAAAAAAATATTACTTTTTTCTTCTGCTGGGAAAGAAGATGCCAATTTGATTTGTATTCGTCAATATCTATCATATTACTATGATGATATCACTGTAGTGGTCGTTAATTCTAAGAGAAAGAATGGAATAAGAGAGCATATGAAAACTCTATATAACATCTTGACCTCTTATTATATTCTTGTCGATCATGCTATACCTAGGTTTATTTCTGGTAAAAATCATCGAATCATAAATGTTTGGCATGGCATACCGATTAAAAATATACGCCATTTTGATAGGGGAAGGTTTACTCAAGAATTTCTTGAATTCGAGTCGGAAAATCTTTATGGTCTTGTCTGTTCATCGGACCTAGATAAAGCGGTGATGGCTGCGAGTTTTAATGTTCCACCAGAAAAATGTATAGTTTCAGGCTTACCTAGATCTGATATTTTGTCCTCTAATAATTTGGAGTGGTTTTATGACCAACAAGAATCTCGGTTGCTTGAAGAGCTTCAAGGCCGTTTGTTGGTTGCTTGGATGCCGACCTATAGAGGTAACTGGTACGATAAAGAAATTATCGATGTATTCAATGGAGATGAAGAAAATAGACTTTGTAAGCTTCTTAAAGAAAGTAATGCGGTATTAGGGGTAAGACCGCATAAGTTTAGTACAATGCAAGACTTCCCATTACTCAAAGAGCAGGGGTTACTTATAGAATTATCACATTACGATAACGTTAATGTTATACTTAAGCATACGCGTCACTTAATTACAGATTACTCTAGTGTTTGGCTTGACTTTTCTTTAATTTCTAGCAGTGTTAGCTTGTACCTATATGACTTCGAGATATATCAGGAGGAAAGAGGAATGATTTATCCATTGGAAGAAGTATTTCCCGGCGTAATTAATTTTGACTTTGACTCTTTATATGAAAATTTGGAGTTTCAGTTGACATCTAATAATGATGACTTTTCTCCCAGTAAACTTTTCTTTAAATATAACGACGCTAATAACACTAGAAGATTTATTGAAGCATTATTTAGTAGATAATTTTATATTATAGAGTGATTTTTTTGAAAAAATTATATAATCGTTTTGTTGAAAACATTAAGTCGATGAAGAATGGAATTATTTTATTATCGAAGTTAATAGTTTTTTTTCATCGTGAGACAAAGACAGAGTATTTAAAGATTTCGCTGAACATGTTTTTTGGTAAGTTTATAAACATGTTGGTCATGTTTATGCCTTTAAAGCTTATGTTTGTTTTAACAGGAGATAAAAACATTGAAGTATTTGCAACTCTAGAAGCTTACATAGGCAGAAGTAACTATATTGGAATGGTTTTGTTCTTTCTAACATTCTTTTACATTGCTAATGTAATGTTAAATGTTTATAAGGCAAAACTAATAAATAGACAGGAAGCTCTAGTTGACCTTGAAAACTACTTGTTTTCTTCTCGAGATATTAAGGCTTCAACTGTTCAGCGAACAGTTGTACCATTCTGTCAAATGCTTTCTGATACATTGCTAGTATTTTTCGTTAACGTATTGCTTTTGTTTATGAATCCTATTTTGGGATTGTGTTTTACTTTGGTGCTCGTACTTTTCTATCTTATTCATGAGCAATGGGTATTCTCTAGCCATGAAACAAACTTATTAAGAAAATTAGCAATTGATAAATCTAACCTTGTCCAGATTTTATCGATGGTAATGTTCCTTGTTGCATTTTTTGTTTTGGTTTTTGTGGTAATTTCCTACGGAATTAATGGTATCTTAGCTATATTGATGCTACTGCTTATTAGGTTGGCAAATTCCGCTTATAAGAGCCACATGTCTGCTCAAATTAAACTTAGGCGTTTCTATTCATGATGAAAGCAATTGTCCTATCTCTCTCACAAAAGGACAAAGTGCGGGAGGTGATAGTTTCAATTTTAGGTTTATCATTTAAGTTTTTCTCTTTGTTTTTCAAAGTTGAAAAAGGTATGTTTTTTTTTGAATCTTTTGATGGTAGAGCTATTTCAGATAGCCCTTACGAATTGTATAAACAGCTGTCCAAAAGAGTTGATGCTAAGTTTGTATGGTCAAGTCAAGCAAAGTCAAAGCAAGCTAATATTATAATTGAAGAGGGTGTTTTTTTTGTAAAGCCTAATTCTCTGAAATACTTTTATTATTTGGCCAAATCAGAATATATTATATCAAATTCTAGAATGTCTTATTTTTTTTCAAAGAAATCTGATCAGTATTATATTCAATGTTGGCATGGAACACCTCTAAAAAAAATCGGTTGTGATATAAAAAAAGCGACAAATAGTCTTGTCAGCCATAATGCTATCGATCTTGCTTATATAACGGAAGGTAAAATAATAGATGTGTTTATTTCACCAAGCTCATATGCCACCTCGTGCTTTATATCAAGTTTTGCATTGAAAAAAGAAAAAATTTTAGAGTTGGGTTATCCAAGAAATGATGTGTTAGTTAACAACTCGAAAGATAGCTCATTTATACACACTATAAAATCTCGACTTGGGATTCCATTATCCAATCGAGTAATACTTTATGCACCGACCTATAGAGATTATGATGTAGATTCTCATGGCAAGTATAACTTCAATAATTTTCTATGCTCCGATGATTTTTGCTCATCGTTTAGTGAAAATGTTACTCTCCTTATTAGGGGGCATTACTTTACGGAAACTATTTCTAACCATAGAAAATTTATAGATGTTTCTCAATACAATAATATAGCAGATTTATATTTAATATCAGATGTGTTAATTACAGACTATTCTAGCGTTTTCTTTGATTTTGCTATACTTAATCGGCCTATTTATTTCTATTTGCCTGATTTGGAACAATACGAGGTTAATACGCGTGGTTTTTATATAAAAGTTCCTGATGATTTACCCGGCTTTTCTACGTCAAATCCATTAGAGCTTGCAAAGAAAATACTAAGTGATAACTTTGAAACTGTTGATCACAGCTGTTTCAATAACACCTATAATCCTTATGAAGATGGGCAATCGACAAAAAGATGCTGCGATTATTTACTGACCTTAGGTAAGGAAGACTAGAGTGAATAAGAACAAATATAAATTAACAAGACTGTTCCAATTTTTATTCGGATTTATTCCATCATTGTTTTCATTGTTTGTATCTAGAAATAAGAATACCATAATATTTAATTCCCAGCTTAATAGCACTTTTGAACACAACTCGCGTTCCTTATTTATTTATTGTATAAATCATGAGAAAGATATTAACTGTAAGTACGTAGTAAACGATGAGATAAAACGTCAGGAGCTTGCTAAACTTTACGGTGACCACTTTATTACTAATTATAGGTTAAGGGACATCTTAACGATTCTTAGAAGTAATGTGTGGGTTTGTTCATCTTTGGAGACTCCTCTGATGGGCTTTTTTCTTAATATTCGACGAAATGTTTTTCACTTAGGACACGGATCACCTGTAAAGTCTATTGGTCTGGGTGAAGGCTATTTGAGCTTTTCAAAAGCTGTTTATTATCGAATTATTAGAACTAATTTTAGCTATTTTATGTCAAGCTCACCTGCTTTTGATAAAGCTTGGCGTAACTGTCTAGATATAAATGACTTTCAGGTGATTCGCTGCCCACAAGCTCGTTGTGATGAACTTTCTATACCTTCTCCAGAGCTTATTGAAAGACACTTGTCTTGTTCGAGATACAATATTCTTTATGCTCCAACATGGAGGCCATTGACTGAAACCAAACTTTTTCCATTCGATGATTTTGACTTTGCAAAACTTAATAGCTTTCTAGAAAATAGAGGGATCAAAATTCATTTGCGCTTACATCCGAACTTTGAATCTAAGGTTAGCCAGAGCCTAGTCCACTTAGATAGTATTTCTCTTATCTCTAGCAATTGTGTTAAAGATATAAATCAGCTTCTCGGCGCTTTTGATTTATTGATTACTGATTATTCAAGTATATACGTTGATTTTTTACTCACAGAAAAGCCTTTAATCTTTCTCCCTTATGATCTAGAAGAGTATAGTAGAGTGGTTGGTTTTTCCATAGATTACGAAAAACTCAGTCCGGGACCTAAACCCAAGACCATGACACAATTTATCGAAGACTTAGACGCTCTCTTACAATCTCCAGAGTATTACCTAACGGAAAGAAGAACGTGTAACCAGATATTGAACAGTAATTTTGAAGATCACTGTACTAAAGCTATTGCCTCAATTAAAAATTTATCAAGATTTTAAATAGTTGGTTTTAGATCTATATGCTATATCCAGCCGTAGCATTTTTAGATTTTTATTATACAAGGAGCATCAAATGATCTGACCCAGCAAGACTGGACCCGAGATTCCGCAGTCAATTTAGGAATAAACCGCTTCATACAGTACACCAAGAAGCTTAAGCAGCCGCCGTTGTGAAGCTTTGACCGCCAAATTCGAGTGTGTCGATACCTTCGAATTTTAAGAATACCCAACGTGCTGTCGGTTTAGTTGTCGTCTTGTTCTTTACCATGTTAGGAAAGAATTCCTCGGTCGTAGTGAGACTCTCTCGGATTTTGTGCTCTAAGCTTGCGTAAACGAGTAGACTAAGCGTCATGATCATCAGTAGTGCCTCGATTCGCTGAGGTTTCTTCAGGAAAATTGATGATGTTAAGAACTCAGGGCTTTTCAAAAAGCGAAATCCGCGCTCAACCTTTTGCTGAGACTTGTAATGCTCAAGCAATGCAGCCATTGTGAGATCGACGCCGTCAGTATCGTTAGTGGCGAGAATAAACCCCCCCACTTTAAGCTTGGCCAGTTTTACTTTTTCTAGATCGGTATAAGGCGTAGCATCTATCAAATAGTGGTATCCCGTTGGCTTTTCGTCTTTCTTCGGACGACCACGACCTGAATAGATTGGCTCTTTAACGATGGTTGATTGTGCAAAGCCAAGCAGATGACACTGGCTGGCGAAGTCGCCCATTGCTTTCTCGGCATCCACTGCGCAAGCAAACTTCTTTTTCATTAGTTGGCTCAGCGCTCTCTTCTCTTTGATGATATTTTTGTCTAAGTTCTTATAGAACGTTACTTTTTCTCGCTTGGTTGCTTATTCACTATGAATCAACAGCCACTTCTGAGATACCGAGCCATAATCAGCGTCAACCCAGCAACCCGAGTAGCCATTGCCGATAGGGCTCAACTGCTCTGACTCAAGATTCATTAAGGCTTCTTTGGCTGACTTAATGGTCATTGGAACACGCGTAATAAACTTCTGTTGTTGCTCATCCAGTGAACGAATGCTTTCTTCGGTGTATAGAGCGGCATCGGCGGTGAAGTAGCGACTGTTTTGAGCTGCCTTTAGGCAATGAATATGTCGTTTAGTGACCTCTGAGAATGCCTTAGCATCGTTGGTGTTGCCACTAAGCGCTTGCATGTAAACAGGTAGGCCTGCTTGGTTTTCACAAATCAGCTCAAGGACCACTTGATTTAGCTCTGGACGGTGGTATCGGCTGTAGCCTTTTACCAGTTTAATGGCATTAAGATCTTCGTCTTGGGCGTATTCACCATCGACATGGAAGCTAGTGATATCAAGGTGGACAGAGTCTGTTTTAAGTCCTAGCTTATCAACGACATGCTCTGCAATCGCTTGATAAAGTGCGGAGAGGTCTGCGGCACTAATATTTGTAAACGTTCACTGGTTCACATTGTGTTAATTCTGAAATTGGCTGCGGAATGAAGGCTGGACCACATTAAGCGATATTTTGTTTTATCTACCGGATATCATGGAGAAGGAAAATTTTTAATTAACTCCTCTTGAAAAGTATTTGCCGTACCCACACATCTAGTATTGAAGAGGATGGATGTCTTGCTCAAAAGAGAAGAAACATCACCTCGGTATCGCATGCTGAATGCTGCTCAACATGAGGGGTTCAGTGGTGCAACTAACTTAACTTGATTTGAGTTTGTTTCTATGTCTCCAAATAGGCAAGACCTTTAGTGGAATAGTGACGAGCTCCTTAGCCCTGCTAAAGCTTAATTAACTTGTGCTTTAGCAAACTCACGGCTAAGACTATTGCTTACTATGAGGATAGCATTATGAGAACTGTAGATTTCACTCCACTTTACCGCAACGCAATTGGCTTCGATCGTTTGTTTAATATGATGGAAGCAACATCCGCGAAAAACACTTCTGGCGGTTACCCTCCTTATAACATCGAGCAAAAAGATGAAAACAACTACCGTATCACTATGGCAGTTGCAGGTTTTGCTGAAGAGCAGCTAGAGCTGACTCAGAAAGAGAATACCTTGATTGTTAAAGGTGAACGTAAGGAGGAAGAAAGCAAGAACTATGTGTATCAGGGGATCGCTGAGCGTGATTTTGAACGCAAGTTCCAGTTGGCCGATTATGTAAAAGTGGTTGGTGCCAGTATGGAAAATGGGCTTTTGCACATAGAGCTGGAAAGAGAAATACCAGAAGCTATGCAGCCACGTACTATAGCCATCAATGGTAAAAAGCTTATTGAAGGCTAGAACCACAAAGTTGCTGTTAGATAAAGAGTGAAAGAGCGCCATAGGCGCTCTTTTTTGTTGCGATTATCAATCGTTACTTTTGTTGGTAGGCTTTGCCTACTTCTTCAGCAATAATTCTGATGCCTTTTTGCATCATGTCGTCGTCTTGCACATAGTTCATGCGCAAACATTGGTGGGCATGTTCCCAATCATCTTCTTGACCAATAAAGAAGTACTCGCCCGGAACAATAAGAACGCCTCGCGCTTTTAAGCGCTGATAGAGCTCCATCGTGGTTATCGGCAGCTTATCAAACCAAAGCCAGAGGAAAATCGCGCCTTCGGGTTTATGGATTCTAAAGCGAGGATCGGTTATTTCCTTTTGTAGTAGCTCTACTGCTCGCTGTGATTTTTGTTGGTAGAAAGGTTTGATAACCTCAGTGCTTAGCTTGAGTAGATCACCATTTTCGATCATATGGTACCCAAGAGCAGGCCCTAAACTACCTGGCGCTAGGCTAATGATGCCATTCATATTGGTGAGAGCTTGAGTGATTTCTTCGCTCGCAATCACAATTCCACAGCGTATTCCGGGCAGCCCAAGTTTCGATAAACTCATACACAAAATGGTATTTTCATTCCAAAATGGTTTTACATCCTCAAAAATAATATTGGGGAAGGGCAGCCCATAGGCGTTGTCTATTAAAAGTGGAATATTGTTGTCACGAGCGATTTGATCTAGCTTCTCTATTTCTTCATCAGTGAGAACATTACCAGTGGGGTTTGTTGGCCGTGATGCGCAAATAGCAGCTACAGACTCATCGACTTTAAGTTCTTCAAAATTTACATGATATTTGAAAAGGCCATTATCGAGAATTTCAATATCAGGTTGGTATGACACAAAAATATTCTCATCAACACCTGCGTCGCCATAACCTATGTACTCTGGTGCTAAAGGTAAGAGAATTTTCTTATGTGAGCCGTCAGGTTGCTGACCTGCGAGTAAGTTAAATAGGTAAAAAAAGCCACTTTGGCTGCCGTTGGTAAGGCTGATGTTTTTAGCGCTAATATCCCAGCCATAGGTTTTTTTGAGTAAGTCTGCTAATCCGGCAATAAAAGTGTTTTTCCCTTGAGGGCCGTCATAGTTAGTCAGAGCGGCGACAAGCTCTCCATTTGAGAGCATTTTTTCACTAGCTTGTTGAAAGTAATCGAGCATCGCGGGAATGGCTGCCGGGTTGCCTCCTCCAAGCATCATGGCACCGGGAGTGCGCAGGCCATCGTTTAAGTCATCCATGAGACGAGTTATTCCGGAATATTGGTTAAACTTTTCACCAAACTTAGAGAATTGCATTTGTCGTTATACCTGATGTGTTGTGATTGTTTTTATATTAATTGCTAAAACCTGAGGTCAATAAGGCTTCCTTGCGCAAGACTAATTGACTGTCAAGGTTCAGGCAATCCTTGAACATACCTTAATGTGATCGTGAGGCAAAGGACAAAATTTGGTGGTGTAAAAAAATAAAGCCCAACTTTGATAAGTTGGGCTTTATCACATGTCTATTGTTGCATGTTTTACTTTTGAAGAAGTGAAATATCTGCGATTTGTAGGAACAGGTTTCTCAACTTATTAAGAAGAGTGAGACGGTTCTTTTTCAATGCTTCATCATCTGCCATAACCATGACATTATCAAAGAAAGCATCGACAGGCTCTCGTAAATCCGCGAGTTTGCTCAGTGCATCTTGATAGTTTCCAGTTGCAAAGGCGGGCTCTAGAGCTTCTGCCATGACTTCAACACTTTCAGCCAGTGCCTTTTCGGCATCTTCTTCAAGAAGAGCAAGATCAATAGATTCTGCAAGCTCACCGTCAAACTTAGCCAGTATGTTGCCCACTCGCTTGTTAGCAGCAGCAAGCGCTTCTGCGGCTTCAAGCTCTCGGAAGTGGGAAACCGCTTTTACGCGCCTGTCGAAGTCGGCTGGTTTGGTAGGGCGGCGTGCTAGAACGGCCTGAATAATGTCTACGCTGAAACCTTCATCTTTATACCAAGCGTTAAAACGACCAAGCATGAACTCGACAACATCATCTTCAACACTTACATTGGTTAACTTATCGCCAAACAAAGATTTGGCTTTAGCAATCAGATCGGTCAGATCCAGATGGTAGCCATTTTCAACGATAATACGCAGCACTCCCAAAGAAGCACGGCGCAAAGCAAATGGATCGCTTCCTTTTGGCGCTTGTCCAATGCCAAAAATACCCACTATGGTGTCAAGCTTATCTGCGATAGCTACAGCAGTAGACACACCGTGTGATGGTAAAGTGTCACCAGCGAAGCGAGGCATATATTGTTCATTAAGTGCCACAGCGACTTCTTCCGCTTCTCCATCGTGCCTTGCATAGTGCATGCCCATGACACCTTGAGTATCGGTAAACTCAAACACCATAGATGTCATTAGATCGCACTTAGCTAGCAGGCCTGCCCGTTTTGACTTTTCAACGTCCGCACCGATTTGTTCAGCGATATAACCCGCTAATTCGGTAATGCGGTCGGTTTTGTCTTTAATCGTACCGAGCTGCTTTTGGAAGATGGCTTGTTCTAGCTCAGGTAAGCGGTCGATAAGAGGACGTTTTCTATCAGTGTTAAAGAAGAACTCTGCGTCAGCTAGACGAGGGCGAACGACCTTTTCGTTACCTTCGATGACGTACTTAGGCTCTTTCGACTCTATGTTTGATACGAAGATGAAGTTAGGTAGAAGCTTCCTGTTTTGATCGTAAACAGGAAAATACTTCTGGTCACCCTTCATGGTGTAAACCAGCGCTTCAGAAGGTACTTTTAGGAATTCTTGTTCAAATTTAGCCGTTAGTACAACTGGCCATTCAACCAGAGATGTCACTTCTTCGACTAGGTCATCTTCGAGATCCGCGATACCACCTACTGCTGATGCCGCTTTTTGTGCCTCGGCAATAATAATCTGTTTACGGGCCTCGTAATCAGCCATCACCTTGCCGCGCTCTTGCAATATCTCAGGGTATTGCTCAGCAGACTCGATAGTGAACACTTGCTCACCCATGAAGCGATGGCCTCGAATGCTACGTCCAGATGCGACACCAAGTATTTCACCTTCGATCAACTCAGAGCCCATTAGCATAGTTAAGGTTTTTACTGGACGGATAAACTGGGTGGTTTTGTTGCCCCAACGCATTGGTTTTGCAATCGGGAGGTTGGCGAGCGCTTTTGAAGCGAGACTGACTATGATTTCACTAGCTTGCTTACCTTTGACCTCTTGCTTGAACAGCAACCATTCACCTTTGTCTGTCACCATACGTTCGGCTTGCTCTACTGCTATTCCACAGCCACGAGCCCAGCCTTGAGCAGCTTTGGTTGGGTTTCCTTCTGCATCAAAAGCCGCTGTTATGGCAGGGCCACGCTTTTCAACAATCTTATCTGCTTGGCTTTCTTCTAGCTCAGAGACTTTAAGTGCAAGGCGTCTAGGTGCAGCGAACCACTTGATACCTTGGTGAGCAAGCTCAGCGCTTTGCAGCTCGGATTCAAAATTTGCAGCGAAGGCTTCAGCAAGTGTACGAAGCTGTGTTGGTGGAAGTTCTTCTGTACCAAGTTCGATTAGAAATTCTTTTGCCATGTTATTCTTATCCCTTACGCCTGTTCTTTCTTACACATTGGGAAGCCAAGCGCTTCACGAGATGCATAGTATGCTTCAGCAACTGACTTGGTCAGATTGCGAATACGCAGAATATATCGCTGACGTTCGGTTACTGAAATCGCTTTGCGGGCATCAAGCAAGTTGAATGCATGGCCTGCTTTTAAGATGCGCTCATAGGCAGGAAGTGGCAATGGCTTTTCAAGCTCAAGTAACTCACGGCATTCTTTTTCGCATTGCTCAAAGAAGCTAAATAAGAAATCAACATCAGCATGTTCGAAGTTATAAGTAGATTGCTCGACTTCATTTTGATGAAAAATATCACCATAAGTGACAACGCTGCCATCTGGTGCTTTGTTCCATACTAAATCGTAGACAGAATCGACCTCTTGAATATACATAGCAAGGCGTTCGATGCCGTACGTTATCTCACCAGTAACAGGTTTACACTCAAGTCCACCCACTTGTTGGAAGTAAGTAAACTGAGAGATCTCCATACCATTTAGCCAGACTTCCCAACCTAGTCCCCAAGCACCTAGTGTTGGGTTTTCCCAGTTATCTTCTACGAAGCGAATGTCATGCACTAGGGGATCGACACCAAGAACTGCTAGAGAACCTAAGTACAATTCCTGAATATTGTCTGGGGATGGCTTAAGTGCAACTTGAAATTGGTAGTAGTGCTGTAGACGGTTAGGGTTTTCACCATAACGACCATCCGTTGGACGACGAGAGGGTTGTACGTAAGCCGTTGACATGGGCTCTGGGCCAAGCGCTCGCAAACAGGTCATTGGATGCGATGTACCAGCGCCAACCTCCATATCCAGAGGTTGAACAATAGTGCAACCATTTTGAGCCCAATAATCCTGCAGCGCGAGGATCATTCCTTGGAAGGTTTTGGTATCGTATTTGTGCATAAGTCAGGTTCGCGCAATTCTGTGATTACTTGTGTTTTCGCCTGCTTCGTTGCCTTTTTAGGCAAAAAGTGCGATTCAAAGTAACTAGGGTTGAAAAAATAACAATCAAGTATACCCATAACTGGGCTATGGGAGTAGGGGTAATCTTGCTTAATTGGTAATCAAAAGTGCGATTTAATAGAATTTATGGTGCTTGTTATTGCTATTTTTTCTAAAACACATGATTTGATGAAAATCTGACTTGTGATTTTTGGCAGTGGTCTTTAGAATTTGGCCATCTTTGGGGAGTAGCTTGCCGACGGAGTATTTGTTCGGTTCGTTCGTCAACATATTTGGTGCACAATCACCATGGCGCTCGAAATTCATCGTCTGATGAGTTTAGCAAGACCTTAGATAAACATCGTGAACCGGGGCGGGGCACGAGGTTTATCTTAGGTTAAAATTATAATCCCTGCCCTATTGAGCATGTCGTGAGCGTTTTAGCTATATCAATTACCACAGTCGCCCTAGCCGAAATAGGTGACAAAACCCAGTTATTATCTTTGCTGCTTGCCAGCCGATATCAAAAGCCCATTCCTATTATTATCGCTATCTCTTTAGCAACATTGGTCAATCACGCCTTGGCAGCATGGTTAGGCGTGGTTGTCGCTGATCATGTACCTGCAAATCTTTTAAAATGGGTTCTCTTCATTAGCTTTCTTGTGATGGCGTGTTGGATTGTTATTCCAGACAAGCTAGATGAAGACAGTAGCATGAAAAATCGCGGTGCTTTTCTAACCAGCTTTCTGGCCTTTTTTGTTGCTGAAATAGGGGATAAAACTCAAATAGCGACGTCTATTCTTGGAGCCCAATACGCCCAGTCATTCGTTTTGGTCATTGTCGGTACAACAATAGGCATGTTGCTGGCGAACATACCGGTTGTTTTTATTGGTCGTATGTCAGCAGGCAGGTTACCGCTTGATATGATTCGTAAAGTTACAGCGATATTGTTTGCTGGCTTGGCAGTGAGCAGTTTGGCTCTCTAGCCTATCAGGCTAAATAAATTGTATATCGCTAGAATAGGGCGTGACACGTGGCATACCAGTCAAACTATACTCGTGCTATGTTAGCTATGTGAATAATGTTACTCAAAGTGTTGTGAGATCTTATGAATTTTCACCAGACTGATGAGAGGTCAATATTATGCTAACACGTTATATGGGGATATCTCCTAAAAGTCAGAGTTACTTGTTTAGCTTTGGCCTAGTACTATGTTTGTTGGCAATGGCGTTAACGGATATGTGGCTGCCAATCGTTGCAGGCTCGTTTATTCTTACGGCCTTGACAGTAGAAGCCTGGATTCGTGTTGCGCACATCCTGCCCTTACAGGAAGAAATACGCCAAATGAAAGAGCAAGTCGAGCTGTTACACTCCAAGCTAAAGTAACAGGTTAAGCATAAAATAAAGCCTATATGAAAAGGCTTTTGTATCTATTCAATCCCTTTTCTGATCAGGTATTGATAGGGTAGCTGATCGGTTTGTGAGTCGATCAGTTGATGATCCATGAACCGGCAAAAGCTTGGTATGTCTCTGGTGGTGGAAGGATCGTCAGCTGTGACAAGTAATGTCTCACCATCTTTCATTTTTCGTATTGTCTTCCTGACCATCATTACTGGCTCCGGACAGCGCATTCCTTCAGCGTCCAGTACTTTGTCTGCCTGCTCTACATTGAACATTGTGGTCATATCTCAAGTTAACTTTAAGGGACTAGATGATACTGGCGGAGAAAAAATATTCAATAACCTCTTGGCAAACGACACTAATTGATTTAACTTAGTTAACAACCTGATAACATTGTGTGCGGAGATTGCTTATGAATGAGCTTGATCGATTAACAATATACTCCGTGCTTTGCTTTCTGTGTTTTTGCGCTCTTGTACTTCGACCTTCACATGAGGTTTCGCTATTACCGATAGTTGGTATGTTAGCCACTATCTTTGGTATTTGGTTTGAGACCCGTTATTGGCGAGAGTCTTCCAATAACCGCCAAGCTTAAGAGTGTGGTAAAAGCGCCAGTTACATTCCGATACTATCCCCATTTTTTCTTGGGCTTCCCCGCTGAAAGGCGGGATTTTTTTATCTAAATATTATGACAGCTTATAAGCTGTTTGCTGGTTTAGCTGCTAGCTAGTAAACATCATAGTCGTTCGGGCTTAGTGCCAAGCGCAAGCAAACAGAGTGTCTGCTGAGTCAGTCAAACTGCAACTGACTCTAAATTATTTTGCCGTTAGAGTTTAATCACAACTCGCCCAGTAACCTTTCCGTTAGTGATGTCTTCTGCGTAGCTTGGCGCTTGTTCTAACTTAATTTCTGTACATGCTTGTTCGAAGTAGCTTTGTGGTAATAGTTTGGCCAGCTTATTCCAAGCCTGAATGCGTTTTTCTGTTGGGCACATGACTGAATCAATACCTTGTAGACGCACGTTACGAAGAATAAATGGCATAACTGTGGTTGGTAAATCGAAGCCTCCCGCGAGCCCACAAGCTGCCACAGCTCCGTTGTAGTCCATTTGGGATAAAACTTTTGCTAAGATTTTGCTACCAACAGTGTCTATGGCGCCTGCCCAAAGTTGTTTTTCTAGTGGGCGTGCGGGTTGTTCAAATTCTGAACGGTCGATTATACGCTTCGCACCAAGCTTCTCCAGCAGAGGGCCGTTTTGTTCGATACGACCAGTTACCGCGGAGACTTGGTATCCAAGTTGAGAAAGTAGGGTTATTGCCACAGAGCCCACACCACCGCTTGCGCCTGTTACCAGAATGTCCCCAGAGCCTGGTTGAATGCCTGCGTCTATGAGAGCCTCAACACATAGCATGGCTGTTAAGCCCGCAGTACCCACCATCATAGCCTGTTTACCGCTAAGGCCTTCAGGTAAGGGGACAAGCCAGTCTGATTGTAGACGAGCGCGCTGAGCCATGCCCCCCCAGTGGTTTTCACCGACACCCCAACCCGTTAATACGACTTTATCACCAGCTTGGTAGCGATCATTATCCGAATGAGCAACCGTGCCAGAGAGATCTATGCCAGGTACCATGGGGAAGTTGCGGATGATTTTACCTTTTCCAGTGATGGCTAAGCCGTCTTTATAATTGAGCGATGAGTAATCAACATCAATTAATACATCACCTGATGGCAATTGACGTTCGTCTATCTTATCGATACCAGCGAGAGTTTGGTTTTGTTCTTGTCTTAAAACGAGTGCGCTAAACATAAATGGTCTCCACAACCAAGCAAGAGTTTTGTTGGGCTTTGAGTTTAGATCCAAAAGGTAGCTGACTGAAATGAAACTTTCGTATTATGGAGATGTTGTTGAGCTAGATTAAAGTTTGGTCGTCATTTAACCTTTGGGTAGATGCTAGGCATATTTAGTGATGAAACAATAGAAATTAGGGGCAGAACAAGTCTGGCCCCTAGTCTTTGTTAGGATGATAAAAAGAACTTATAAGATGGATTATCGGTTTCGTCTTTACATTGATAGCCAAGCTCTCTCAAATGAGAGGAAAAGCGTGACAGATCGGATTCATCAAGCTCAAAGCCACACAGCACACGGCCGTAGTCGGCGCCATGGTTGCGGTAGTTGAATAAGCTGATATTCCAATGGGTCCCAAGAGTGCTGAGGAACTTGAGTAGTGCGCCAGGATACTCAGGGAACTCGAAGCTGTAGAGACGTTCTTTCAATTGCTTTGATGGCCTGCCTCCAATCATATAGCGAATGTGTAGCTTAGCCATTTCATCCTCTGATAAATCTACCACAGGATATCCACCTTCACGCAGGTCATGGATGATGTGCTCTAGCTCTTCTTGACCGCCTTGAAGGCGCACACCAACAAATATATTCGCTAATACATCGTCGTTATAGCGGTAGTTGAACTCAGTCACTGCGCGTCCACCAATGAGGTTACAAAACTCAAAAAAGGCCCCTTGACGCTCGGGAATGGTTACAGCCAGTAAACCTTCACGCTTTTCACCAAGTTCACAACGCTCTGAAACATAGCGCAGACCGTGGAAGTTGGTGTTGGCACCAGATAGCACTGTGCCAAGGCTACAATTTTCGAGTTTGTTTTGCTCACTGTACTTTTTAAGGCCTGCAAGAGCCAGTGCGCCAGAAGGTTCAGCAATAGCGCGGGTATCCTCGAAGATATCTTTGACTGCGGCGCAAATTTCATCACTTGAAACAGTAACATGTCCATCAAGATATTGCTGACAGAGTCTAAATGTTTCATCGCCAATACGTTTTACCGCAACACCATCAGCAAACATACTGACCTGATCAATAACCACGGGCTCGCCTGCATCAAGCGCTGCTTTAAGGCAGGCTGAATCTTCAGGCTCAACTGCGATAACTTTGATTTCTGGCATCAATTGCTTAACAAGCACAGCCACACCGGCTGCTAAGCCACCGCCGCCAACAGGTACAAAGATATGATCGAGGTGGCCATTTTGTTGTAGCATCTCCATACCAATTGTCCCTTGGCCTGCAATCACGAGTGGGTGATCGAAGGGGGGAACAAAGGTATAACCGTGTTGATTGGCTAACCGTTCCGCTTCTGCCTTCGCTTCATCAAAATTATTGCCGTGTAAGACAACCTGTCCACCAAAACTGCGCACAGCGTCGACTTTGATGTCTGGGGTTGTTTTTGGCATAACAATGGTGGTTTTGATGCCGAGCTTAGTACCTGATAGCGCCATGCCTTGCGCGTGATTACCGGCTGAGGCGGCAATCACTCCGGCAGCTTTCTGCTCTTCTGATAAGCTGGCAACCATGTTGTAGGCACCGCGCAACTTAAAAGAATGAACCGGCTGGCGGTCTTCTCGCTTGATCTGCACCTTATTACCAATACGCTCACTCAAGCGTGGCATAGCTTGTAATGGCGTTACTGTTGCAGCTTCATAAACTGGTGCTCTTAGGATCTGGCGCAAGTAATCTGCGCCAGTCTGGTTCTCTTTCCCTGAAAATTCACACGCTGCCATAAGCTAGTCCTCGAGCTTAGACTTGTCTCGCACTGCACCTTTGTCAGCACTGGTTGCCATACTCGCATATGCTTTTAGGGCAAAAGAAACTTCACGCTGTCGATCGACGGGTTTCCAACCTAGCACGTCTTGCTTAGCTCTGCGCTCGGCAAGCTCTTGCTTGGAGACCTCTAATGAGATTGAGCGATTGGGAATATCAATCGCAATCATGTCGCCTTGCTTAACTAGGCCAATGGCACCGCCGTTAGCCGCTTCAGGTGAGGCGTGCCCAATGGATAACCCTGATGTTCCTCCAGAGAAGCGCCCATCAGTTAGTAGTGCGCATTCTTTGCCAAGACCCATAGACTTTAGATAAGTGGTTGGGTAAAGCATCTCTTGCATACCAGGGCCACCTTTAGGGCCTTCGTAGCGAATAACGACCACATCCCCTGCTTTTACTTTGCCACCAAGAATGCCTTCAACCGCGTCTTCTTGGCTCTCGAAAACGACCGCAGGTCCTGTAAACTTGAGAATACTTTCATCGACGCCTGCGGTTTTGACAATGCAGCCATCAAGAGCAATGTTACCGGATAGAACCGCAAGTCCGCCTTCTTGGCTAAAGGCATTGTCTTTGGTGCGAATACAGCCATCGACACGATCATCGTCGAGGCGATCCCAGCGACAATCTTGAGAAAAGGCTTTGGTGGTGCGAATGCCAGCAGGTCCTGCTCGATAAAACTTAAGTACATCAGCGTCTTCAGTTTGCATGATGTCGTACTTAGCAAGCTGCTCTTTCATCGAGAGCCCAAGTACAGTTCGCGCATCATTGTGCAACAGACCTGCTCGGTCTAATTCACCTAGGATCGCCATTACGCCGCCTGCGCGATGCACATCTTCCATATGATACTTGGGTGTTGATGGAGCGACTTTACACAGATGTGGAACTTGACGAGATAGACGGTCAATATCGTCCATATCGAAGTCAACCTCACCTTCTTGCGCCGCAGCAAGAAGGTGAAGAATAGTATTGGTTGAGCCACCCATAGCAATATCCAATGCCATAGCATTTTCAAAGGCATCAAAGGTGGCGATGTTGCGTGGTAATGCAGACTCATCATCTTGTTCGTAGTAGCGACGAGTTAGCTCGACAATGCGCTTACCTGCATTGATAAACAAAGCTTCACGATCGGCGTGAGTTGCAAGCATTGACCCGTTACCTGGCTGAGATAAACCCAGTGCTTCGGTTAAACAGTTCATAGAGTTTGCGGTGAACATGCCAGAACACGAACCACAGGTAGGACACGCTGAACGTTCGACTTGCTCGCTTTGCTTGTCAGATACCTTAGGGTCTGCACCTTGAATCATGGCGTCAACTAAGTCGAGCTTGATCAATTGGTCTGAAAGCTTGGTTTTGCCCGCTTCCATTGGACCACCTGAAACAAAAATCACAGGAATATTAAGGCGCATTGAAGCCATCAACATTCCCGGTGTGATTTTGTCACAATTTGAGATACAGACCATGGCATCAGCACAGTGCGCATTTACCATATATTCTACTGAATCAGCAATAAGCTCACGAGATGGCAGTGAGTACAACATGCCGCCGTGGCCCATGGCAATACCATCGTCAACGGCTATTGTGTTGAACTCTTTCGCGATACCACCTGCTTTTTCTATTTCACCCGCGACCAATTGGCCCATGTCTTTGAGGTGCACATGACCGGGTACAAATTGAGTGAAAGAGTTCACTACCGCGATAATGGGCTTACCAAAATCTTCATCTTTTACGCCGGTTGCACGCCATAGAGCACGGGCGCCCGCCATGTTACGACCATGGGTGGTGGTTGCTGATCTGTATTTAGGCATTCTACTACTTCCTTAATTTGCCGTGTCTTATGGGTGGACGTAATCCAACCAGCCCCATTTATCTTCTGTGGTGCCGTTGAAAAGTCCAAAGTAAGCTTCTTGGAGCTCTTTTGTTATTGGTCCGCGTTTTCCGCTGCCGACTTCAATCTTATCGATAGTTGCAACAGGAACGACCTCTGCTGCAGTACCTGTCATAAAGACTTCGTCCGCGAGATAAAGCGCTTCACGAGCAATGTTTGCTTCTTGTACTTGATAGCCTTTATCGCGAGCGAGTGTCATGATTGAATCGCGCGTGATGCCTGGGAGAATCGCGCTAGTTGCTGGGGGGGTGGTGAGAACGCCATCTTTAATTACAAAAATGTTTTCACCAGCCCCTTCTGATAAATAGCCATCGACGCTCAGCGCAATACCTTCATCATAACCGTGGCGACGAGCTTCACCACCAACGAGTAGGGATGATAGGTAGTTACCACCCGCTTTTGCTGCTGTAGGTATGGTGTTAGGCGCAGCTCGGTTCCAGCTAGAAATCATGGCGTCAACGCCTTTTTCTAATGCTTCTTCACCTAGGTAAGAGCCCCATGGGAAAGCAGCAATGATTAATTCCATTTCTGTATTTGCAGGCGGGCAAACACCCAGCCCTACGTTGCCGACAAAGCCCAGTGGTCTTATGTAAGCGCTGTCTAATTTATTTGCACGCACGGTTTCTCGTGTTGCTTCCATAATTTCATCGACTGAATACGGAATTGGGAAACGGTAAATTTTGGCAGAATCTTTGAGTCTTTTTGCATGCTCACGGTGGCGGAAGATGATTGGGCCTTTAGGGGTATTGTAACAACGCACGCCTTCAAAGACTGAAGTGCCGTAGTGCATAGCGTGAGTGAGAACATGAACATTCGCTTTGTCCCAAGGAACCAGTTCACCGTTAAACCAAATAAATTCCGCTGTTTTTGTAGCCATTGTTGCCTTCCTTTATGCGCAAACTTTTTGCTGAAGATTGTTGTTAGGGAGTTGATCACTCGCAATTTGAGTCACCTCAACAGTACGCACATCCCAGAGTTTTTCAATCTGATTGGTCAGAAAAGAGATAGGTCTATCGCTATCGACAATGATTTCAACACTGGCAATCTTGCTTTCATGGTTTTGTGTCCCTGCAACCTGCCTAACAATGAAACCGCGATGGCGAACCACTCTGAGTACGCGCTCAAGTAAAACGGGTTTATCGTCTGCTTTTATGTCGATTAAATATCTTTCCATTTTACGTGTTCTCCAGCATATCATTGTTTGACGCACCTGGTGGTACGAGTGGCCATACATTTTCTTCCTCATCAATCATGACGTGAAGTAAATACGATGTTTCACTTGCCAGCATCTCTTTGAGTGCAGGTTCCACCTCTTGCTTGGTGGTGATGGTTTTTCCTGGAATATCGAATGCTTTTGCTAGGGTTATAAAATCTGGGTTGTCATCCAGTATCGTTTCGCTGTGGCGACCATCAAAGAAGAGCGATTGCCACTGACGTACCATCCCAAGGCGTTGATTGTTCAATAGCACAATTTTTACCGGGATCTGACGTCGTTTAAGTGTGCCCAGCTCTTGGATATTCATCATGAACGACCCGTCACCTGTAATAAGGATAGATTGATCATTGGGTCTGGCGACAGCGGCCCCCATTGCTGCTGGAAGTCCAAATCCCATAGTGCCAAGCCCAGCAGAAGTGATAAAGTTTTGTGGGTCGCGAGGCTGAATGTGTTGAGCTGCCCACATTTGATGTTGACCTACATCTGTCGATACCATTGAGCTATCAGGCATCATATCGGACAGCTGTTTTAGTAGCCCAGGAGCAAAAATTAGGTCCCCAGGGTGGTCATAGCGCCATTTAAAGCCGCTACGAAGACTTTCACTATGCTTGACCCAAGGCGTAATATCTTGAGCTAACTCTAATTTGGACAGTATCCTATCGATAGTACCGCGCAAAGGTGCATGTGCATGGCGCAGTTTGTTGATCTCTGCCGCGTCAATATCAATGTGGATAACACGTGCGTGAGGAGCAAAGGTTTCGAGTTTGCCAGTTACTCGGTCATCAAAGCGAGCGCCGACAGCAATCAATAAGTCACATTCTTGAACGACTAGGTTCGCTGCTTTGGTGCCGTGCATCCCTAGCATACCTAAGTAATGAGGATCATGGCGCTCTATGGTACCTAGGCCTTTTAAGGTGCTTACCGAAGGCATAGGATTTAAACGTAAGAATTCGCGTACCGTCTCGGTTGCTTGTCCAAGTTGCACGCCGCCACCGACATAAAAAACAGGGCGAGTGCATTGTGACAGCAGGTTTTGTGCTGCAACCAGCGCTTGCTCATCGGGCTGTGGGGAGGAGGGAGGCGTGAAAGATGGCAAACTATCAACAGGTGCTTGAGCCAGTTGGACATCTTTAGCAATGTCAACGATGACAGGCCCTGGCCTACCCGCTTTGGCAACTTCAAATGCTTCGGCAAGGGTTGGCGCTAGTTCATCAATATCTGTTACTAGATAGCTATGTTTGGTACAAGAAAGCGACATACCTATCACATCCATTTCTTGGAATGCATCTGTACCTATATGCGAGCTTGCGACTTGACCTGTTATTGCCACCATAGGGATGGAGTCCATGAAGGCGTCTGCAAGACCAGTCACTAGGTTCGTGGCGCCTGGCCCTGAAGTGGCCATACATACGGCAACATCTTGCGTGGCTCTAGCCATGCCAATGGCTGCCATTGCGGCACCTTGTTCATGACGACAGAGTATATGTTCAACGCCACCATCATAGAGTGCATCATAAATTGGCATTATGGCACCGCCTGGGTAGCCAAATACCGTTTTAATGCCTTGTTGCTTGAGGGCTGCAACGACTAATTCCGCACCTGTCATTGAACGCTCCCCATCTTGCTTGGTATTCTTTTTGTTGTGTTGCACTTCATGTGCGCTCCCCATTTTTCCTGCCCGTTATTGGCCGAGCTAAGTGTTCCGACTCATTTAAATTTGTGATTATTATTTTGCTGATAGCAGCTTTTAAGTTGAAAAAAACCCCCGAACTTCTCAGTGCGGGGGTTTTTTCAAATTTGGTGTTTATTTTTCGCCCACCAGCCCCCGCGCGGAATCAATAATGACCACGATAATCAGGTTAATCAGCAGTTTAATGTGAGCGTTTTTATTCATATCTTTTTGTGATGTTTTATTTATGTAATTTGATACTTAATGTTTGCGTCCTTAGTGTTAACACAGAATACTGTTACATGACAAGCAAAATCTCATTCTTTTTTCACATTCTTTCATTATCTCTGCAGGTTATATAACAAGCATGCCGTTAAATTAAACGAATTATCAGAGGGATAAACTGATAGTGTGGGAGTAAAGTTGAGTATGGGACTCGCGATTATTTATAGCAGGGCGTCGGTTGGCGTCGAAGCCCCTCAGGTAGCAGTTGAGGTGCACATCAGCAACGGTATGCCAGGTTTTACCTTGGTGGGATTGCCAGAAACGACAGTCAAAGAATCACGGGATAGAGTGAGAAGCGCGATTATCAACTCACGCTTTGAGTTTCCTGCGAAGCGAATTACGGTGAATTTAGCCCCAGCAGATTTACCCAAAGAGGGTGGAAGATTCGACTTACCTATTGCCCTTGGTATTCTCGCTGCCTCTGAGCAAATCCCTGCTGAGGGTTTATCCAGCCGCGAGTTTGTTGGTGAATTAGCATTATCAGGCAAGCTGCGGCGAGTGAAAGGGGTTTTACCGGCAGCGTTAGCCGCCCAAAAGGTGAAAAGACGCTTGGTTGTCCCCCATTACAACGGCGATCAAGCTGCATTGGTGGGACATGATATACATCAATCAGCGGCTAGTTTGCTTGAAGTTTGCGCTGATATCTGTGGTCAAAAAGCACTAGATTTGCATCAAAACATGATTCAAAGCCAAGTTGTTGAACAAAAACGCGATCTACAAGATATCATAGGCCAGCAGCAAGGGAAGCGAGCTCTGGAAATAGCCGCTGCGGGCAATCACAACGTACTTTTTCTTGGTCCGCCAGGAACTGGTAAAACCATGTTGGCGTCACGCTTATGTGACTTATTGCCAGATATGACGGAAGAAGAAGCAATGGAGACGGCTTCGGTGGCTTCTTTAACCCAGCAAGACATCAATGCGCTTAACTGGAAAAAACGGCCCTTTCGTGCGCCGCACCATTCAAGTTCTATGGCTGCTTTGGTTGGCGGTGGAACTATTCCAAGGCCCGGAGAGATTTCGTTAGCGCATAATGGTTTATTGTTTCTAGATGAAATGCCTGAATTTGAAAGAAAAGTGCTGGACTCGTTGCGAGAGCCATTGGAGTCTGGAGAAATTATTATCTCTAGAGCTCAGGGAAAAACTCGCTTTCCAGCTCGTTTTCAATTGGTTGGCGCCTTAAACCCAAGCCCTACAGGCTACTATGACGATCATCATTCAAGAGCCAATCCACACATTGTTTTGCGTTATTTGAGTCGCCTTTCTGGTCCTTTGTTAGACCGCTTTGATATGTCTATCGAAATACCCGCACTACCCAAAGGCACCTTGTCTGAGGGAGGAGAGCGGGGCGAGCCTACTGAAATTGTTAAAACTAGAGTTGAACAGGCAAGGCACTACATGCTAGAGAGAGCGGGTAAGGTTAATGCGTTGCTCGGCAGTCGAGAAATGGAACAGTACTGCCCGCTTGAAAAACAAGACGCTCAATTTTTAGAAGCGGCTTTGCATCAGCTTGGTTTGTCTATACGCGCGTATCATCGGATCATCAAAGTGGCTCGAACCATTGCAGATTTGGATGGTAAAGAACATATAGCGCGTCATCACATAGCGGAAGCTTTGGGGTATAGAGCCATGGATCGTTTACTTAAACAGCTGACCAATCAAGCAGTATAATGGCCCACTGGCTGTGGGCCATTTGATTTAGAACTTGTAGTTCATACCCACTGTAAATAGGTACTGCTTTGTATCGTAGAAATCAATATTTGAGTCAGACTCTGTGTAACCTGAAAGCGAGATTAGAGACCAGTTTTGCCAGCCCATAAAGTTTTTGTATTCGTATGCAGCGAATAAGCTCCACTCGTCTTCATCGCGAACTTTATCATAAATTGGGTTAGTACCATCAAACGAGCGACTGGTATAGCCAGCAGTCAGAGCGAGTTGATGCCTATCGAATATTCTAAGGTAGGTAAGTTCACCGCCAACAGAGCTAAGAGAGTTCGCATCGCCGTCAGCATCTGTGTTGATGTACGTAATTGAAGGTTGTAAGAAAGAGGTTCTACTGATTGGTTGACGGAAGTCGCCTTTAATATAGAAAGTTTTTGCGTCGCGTTGTAGGGCGTTTCTTTCCTCACTCGTGAGACTTGTTAAGCTCGAACCTGATAATTCATTATCAATATCTCGACTTCCGTAAACCGTATCTAAGCTAAATTTAGAGCCCATGATATTATTGAATTTAAGGCGAAATGCATTGCCTTTTTCATCTGTGGTTTGACGCTCTTGATTGGTTAGAAATGGATCTGCCCATGTTTCCCCAGACATTATGGTGGGGAGAAATGAGGCGTCAACTATGGTTCCTGACTCTAACTCTTGTTTATAACCCACTTCCAGCGCTAGAGTACCGACTGCAATATCCTCACGAGATGTACCCGCATAGAACTGTTTATCTTTGTTGGTTCCAAAGGTGTAGGCTAATACACCAAGCGGAAGTACTAAACTACCGCTATCTTCAGAGGCACCTTGGTTAACATCAGTAATGACTGCATCACCATTAGTATTGAAGTTAGAAGTTGTTGAGGCAAAGCCTGCACTGAGTGCTAACTCTCCACTAAATCCTGAGTGATCTGCTAGCTGTGCTTGTGCACAAGACGCAATAAGCGAAAGGGCTAACAACGAGAATCTTGTTTTCATTAGGTGATTTCCTTGTCATTTATATATCGGAGTTAATTAAAAATTGGGGGTATTCTCGCAGAACTTGTCTGACCTGAGTCAGAGAGAGTACAAAACTCTGTCATATCGATTTCAATATGACCATGGACTTGTATAATTACACGCTGTTTTCATCTTCAACAGGTGAAGCCCTATAAATTCTACTCGAGATCTCATTATTATTTAGTCTTATGTTTGCATATCTAGTTCTTGTATTGAATACCACCCTAGTCATACTGAACTCTGCGCTCTGTTCAGTACTAATATGTCTGATTGCTATGATAAAAATGGCTCTGCCAACTAGTCAGTTAAAAGCAAAATCGACAGCAATGGCTAACCGTGTTATGTGGCTTTGGGCAACGATCAATTCGGGTATTATATCTGTTACAAACTCGATTGAGTGGGATATAGAGATTGATGGTAACTTACGCAAAGACGGTTGGTATTTACTTATCAGTAATCACTTAAGTTGGACAGATATTGTGGTGTTGTGCTGTGTATTTAAAGACCGTATTCCCATGCCGAAGTTTTTTCTTAAGCAGCAGTTACTCTATGTGCCATTTATTGGTATGGCTTGCTGGGCTTTAGATATGCCCTTTATGCGTCGCTATTCAAGAGAATATCTGCTGCGTCATCCAGAAAAACGTGGTCAAGATCTCGCAACGACGCGGCGTTCTTGCACCAAGTTTAAACACACACCAACCACAGTGGTTAATTATGTTGAAGGAACGCGTTTTACCACACAAAAACAGCGAAAAAGCTCCGCTGGGTATCAATACCTGCTGCAACCCAAAAGCGGTGGCATAGCCTACACTCTGGCCGCTATGGGAGAACAGTTTGATAATGTTATTGATGTGACCTTAGCTTACCCCAGTAACAATCAAAGTCCATTTCGAGATCTATTAACTGGACGTATGAAAAAAATCGTGGTGCGTAGCCAAATACTACCAGTAGATGAAACTCTAAAAGGTGATTATTTTAACGACAAACCTTATAAGCGTCAGTTTCAACAATGGCTTGGGGATGTGTGGCAAGAAAAAGATCAGCGGTTAAAAGACATTCATCAGAGTGAATAAATCGGGTATTGAGAGTAGCAAAAGAAGATGATGTTCTTCTGCTACTCTGGGTAAGCGATTACTTTTTGCTAACTAGGAAATTAACCAGTTCGAAATACTCGTCTATGGTCTTGAGGCCTTGAGCTTCAACAAGATATTTATTGTTGACTATTACAGCGGGTACCCCTTTAAGTCCACTTTGTTCGAATTGTTTATCAAAGCGGCGCGCCATGGAATCTACCGCAAAACCTTTGAATGCGGCATCAAATTTCTTGGCATCAATACCTTGGTCAAGAAAAATTTGGCGCAGCTCTTGCTCATTTTGAGGTGGTTTGCGCATATTGTGGATACGATTAAACATCACAGGGATCATTTTGTCTTCAGCTTTTAGCACCACCATGGTTGCGTAGGCTCTGCTCATAGGCGCCCCCATACTGCCTCCCATAAAAGACACATGGACTTTTTGAAACTTGGTATCTTTAGGAAGCTGAGCTTTGAGCTGCTGAATGATGGGTTCAAAAGTGTTGCAGTGGGGGCAGAAAAAGGAGAAGTACTCGGTGACCGTTGGCTTTTTGGATGCTTCCAAGTCGAGAACTTTGTAATGTTCACCTTCTTTGTATTGGGCAGCTTGAGCAGACAGGCTCAGCATGATAGTTGCGACAAGTGCAAACAGCTTTTTCATTGTTGACTCCGTGTTGATTATTTTGGCTTCTTACCACTGTGGCATGAGTGAGAGTGGTGGCTCACTGAGTGCCGAGATTTGTTCTTTAAAAGCCAGAACTTGGCTTTCCCAGTATTTTGCGTCACTGAACCAAGGAAAGGCGATTGGAAATGCAGGATCTTGCCATCGCTTGGCTAGCCATGCCATGTAATGTACCATGCGTAGACCACGTAACGGTTCAATTAGTTTCAGTTGGTTAGTGTCGAAATCGTTAAATTCTTGATACGCCTCCAAGATAATATCAAGTTGTGCCAGTTTTTCAGAGCGCTCACCACTTAATAGCATCCATAAATCTTGTATTGCAGGTCCATTGCGCGAATCGTCGAGATCGACAAACATTGGGCCGTCACGCCAGAGAATATTGCCAGGATGACAGTCGCCGTGAAGGCGAATGATGTCATCAGACTCATTCCAATGCTGTTTAATAGACTTGATAAGTAAGTCCAAGTCATTGAAAAAAGCTGTTTCTAAATGAGTGGGGATAAACTGAGACTGCTCAAGTAGTTGGCGTGGTTGATATAAGTATTCATCCAAGCCAATGGTGGGTCTGTGCTGAAAGGGGACTCTTGAGCCTACTTTATGAATTCGTCCTAAAAATCGTCCTACACCCTCAAGTTGATCAAGGTTATCCACTTCAAATTGTCTTCCTCCTACACTTGCAAAGAGGGCGAATAAGTAGCCTTGGTAATGATGCAGTGTTTTGTCTTGGATTTTTACAGGAGGTGCCACTGGGATCTCAGATTCTACCAACTCTAGTGTAAAGTCATGCTCTTCCTGTATTTGCAATGCAGTCCAACGCTCTGGACGATAGAACTTAACTACATAGCGTTGGCGTTGCTCATCGGTGAACTGATAAACGCGATTTTCATAACTATTAAGTGGCAAGAAGCCAGATTCTGCTCGAATTCCAATGCTTTCTATGGCGTACCACATAAAGTCTGGAGTTAATGCATCGAAGTTAAAAGCTTGTTGTGTCATAGGTCAAAGGATCCGCAGCTCAAGTATTGTAGCTGGTGTAATGGCTTGTAATAAAAGCTCGACGACTTCATATGGAACAATATACATCAAGGGGCGGCATTAGGATACCTAACGAGTAAATCAGCCAGAGTATAAGCGTTCGCTTTTTTATTACTAGCCTTGTTTCTTTCGCTGAGAAGTTGATAGGTTGCGAATATCTATCGATTGATTGAATCAGTGAGCAAGGCACGCTTTTCGATAATAACGGTCAGCTAGTGGTCTTTTGTGCTAATGAAGCCAAAGTTTCAGCAAGTGGTTAGTCCCGAGTAAGAGAAAAGGCAAAGGTAAGCCTTCTTCTTACTCGGGAAATGG
Organism: Vibrio aquimaris; assembly: GCF_009363415.1. Taxonomy (NCBI): domain Bacteria; kingdom Pseudomonadati; phylum Pseudomonadota; class Gammaproteobacteria; order Vibrionales; family Vibrionaceae; genus Vibrio; species Vibrio aquimaris. Next base: position 64,554 of record NZ_CP045350.1, read on the forward strand.
TGTGAGCTTAGAGCTTTTTGATAAACCTACTTTCTACCGACATAGTAAAGTCATTATTATCTGAGAGAGTGAACTCTATGGTTGCAACAGGGGAGCTAAGACTCTCGGTTTGTACGCCAAGACTCATAGGTAAGCTAAAGACTTCTCCAGGCAAGACGTTGACGGTTTGCTTTCCATACCAAGAGACATCCGTTAACCCTTTTACGCCCAGTTTATATTCTTGCTTTTGTTGTGTTTTATTGATGATTTTTAGTGTGTACGTATTTTCGACTTCACCGAGTTCGTTGACTCTAAATAGTTGGTTTCTGTCTCTAAGCACACTCAGGCCTGCAGGGTCAACGGCGGCAATTTGGGCGAAGAACAATCCGATCATCAACACAAATATCGCACCATAGCCCAGTAATTTGGGGCGCATGATCTTAGTATGCTTGCCAGAAAGCCTATGCTCAGTGGTATAGCTGATTAAGCCTTTGTCGTAGCCCATTCTGTCCATAGTGTGATCACAGGCATCAATACAGGCGCCGCAGTTAATGCATTCATACTGCAAGCCATCGCGGATATCGATACCAGTAGGGCAGACTTGAACACATAAATTACAGTCGACACAATCGCCCAAGCCTAACTTCTTTGGATCAGCCTTACGCGATCTTGCTCCGCGTGACTCGCCACGTTTTACGTCATAGCCAACGATAAAGGTATCTTTGTCGAACATGGCTGATTGAAAACGGGCATATGGGCACATGTGAATACACATGATGGATCGCATCCACCCAGCATTACCATAGGTACATCCAGCGAAGAATAACACCCAAAAAACAGGCCAAAACGCTTCATCCCAAGTGAAGAAATTGATGACTAGATCGCGTATTGGCACGAAGTAACCAACAAAGGTAAACCCTGTAGCGAGAGCGATAGTTATCCACGCAAAATGCTTGGCAGTTTTACGCATGATGAGATCGCCAGTGAGTTTGCCGGCATCTTGCTTGCGACGTTTATTGGCACTACCCTCAAATTTTTCTTCAAACCAAATGTACATAAAAGTCCAAACGGTTTGAGGGCAAAGGTACCCACACCATACTCGCCCCAAAAATGTAGTGATAAAGAAGAGTCCAAAGGCTGAGATAACGAATAACAAAGCCAGTAAGGTAAGATCTTGCGGATAGAGTGTGGTACCAAAGAAGTTAAACTGCTGATTTCCTATATCCAGCAGCACCGCTTGTCGCTCTCCATAGGTAATCCATGGCACTAGTGCAAAGAGCAGCAACAATAACCAACCACCGTAGCGGCGTAGTCGCTGAAACTGTCCCTTACTCTCACGTACATATATACGATTACTTGGATTAAACCTGTCCCCTTTGGTTTTGTGAGTTTTGGGGTTAAAGGTTTTGGGAGTCACGTCTTTTACTTCAATCTTGTCCTGACTCATAACGCTTCCTTCTTGGGCTAAAGGCAAGGCTTCTTTGTGGCCTTGCTCTATCGACAATCCTTGTTAAGTATTGTCTTATTTGGCGATGATTATATACGCGGCGTCATATTTATTTCTTTAACGCAATCAACCTTTAGCAACAAAGAGCAGTACAGTTTGATAAAAAAAAAACCTAACAGTTTGTCCATGTCTATGATTTGGATATAAAAACCATTACAGATGGTTAATAATGTACACCTATTCTATGATGCCTCGAGCTTTCAGCAATGCAGATTTAAAATCAGGCTCATGGTCTTTTGCTAAACCAGGGATCATTTCATTTTTGGCGCTATTGCGCATTTTTAGATGGTAGATCAATACATCATCGGTGAGATCTTCCAGTGGACCGTGATATCCCGCTTCTTTTGCTAGTTTGACAATAAAGGATAGCAAGTTGAGATCTTGGTTTTTATTCCACTCGGATTCTAGGAGCTCGAGCAACTCTTCAATACGATGACATTTCATGGCGATTCCCCTATTTTTTATAATGATATACATGTCAAATGTATCAAATGGCATGCTCGAGTGCCAAGGATAAAGTTGAGTTGAGACTATATGGAAATAAAAGAAAAAGCGCAGTGTCGCTGCGCGTTTTACCTATGCCGCCTTAGTAACTTTGGCTGTAGATGACGCCAATAATGCCGTCTTTTCTACTAAAGTCATTCCGGGCGCGAGATTGTGTGTCGCGGGTGTCTTTACAAAGCCACTGCGGCGACGCATCGCACGATTGGTGTGCGAGCACCTGACTACTGTTGGTCGCATTGATTAACCTAACTGCCAGGCATATCCATTGCCAAATTTATGGCCTAATTAGTTATGAGCTGCGCTATGCTGTTGCAAGGAACTCTTCTGGCTCACGCCAATCCAAGTAACTAATCAGGGACTGTGATACGAAGCATACATATCACTGATTAGACTAGCACTATCTTATTCATTGGTCGATATCTAATCGTTTAACTTTATCCAACCTCACTGCAATTATGTGAGAAAGGTTGCAGTAGTCTGGCTCCTGTCCAGATTAGTATGAGTCTACGAAGTTGCATCTAGCTGTGTTGTTCTTAGGAGAAGTGAATGTCGTTTTTTAAGAAAACCCTTGCAAGCTTTGGTATAGGATCCGCGAAAGTAGACTCTGTACTTCAACAAGAAGTGCTTTACCCTGGTGAAAAGGTAAACATAAAAGTTGATGTTTATGGGGGCGCGACTGCGCAAGAAATAGATAACATCGAAATAAAACTCTATTGTCGCTACATCAAGGAAATGCCCGCTAATCAAGGTAATGATAAAGGACCGAATAGTCGAATGCGACGAGTACCCAGCAACCATGCCTTAGCTTGTTGGAGCATGCCATATGCGTTTACTCTTGAGCCTGGTGAAACCCGCAATTTTGATGTTGAGCTTAACATACCTTGGAATACGCCCGTGACAATAGGCGATTCCAAAGTATGGCTAGAAACGGGATTGAATATCGCTTTGGCGAAAGACCCGACGGATAAAGATATATTAACGGTACGCCCAGATCCTTTGCTAGATGGTATCTTCACTGTATTGGAAGAGAGTGGTTTACGTATTCGTCAGGTTGAATGTGAGGCTGTTGAAGGTTTTGACTTGCCTTTTGTACAAGAGTTTGAATTTGTACCGACTACAGGGCCATTCCATGGGCGATGGCGAGAGTTAGAGCTGGTGGCGCATAGAAATGATCAACATCTTGAAATATGGTTTGAAATTGATCGTCATCGTAAAGGCACTCGGGGAATGTTGGCCGGTTTACTTGGCAGTGGTAAATTGAAACGTCAGTTATCTATCCCTCTTGATACACCAATTAAGCAGGCCAGTCATCTGGTTGTAGAGTTCCTAGACAAACATACTTAACCTAAAAATAATATTTTTAGCTTACATGTGTAAGCTGAGTGTGTCATACTCTAGAGCAATTATTCCACAACATGGTTAATTATGACCACTCAGCACAGCCCCGCGTACAGCACAACAGAAGAGCTGGCAAACACTCTAACCCATGGCGTTGGCATCTTGTTAGGGGTGGTCGGCTTAATTTTACTTTTAATAAAAGCTGTCGATCATAATGCAGATACCCTGACTATTACCAGTATGAGTATTTATGGTGCGAGCATGATAGTCCTATTTCTTGCTTCGACGCTTTACCATGCTATCCCCTATAAAAGAGCCAAAAGGGCGCTTAAAACCTTCGATCACTGTGCCATATATTTGCTTATTGCTGGCAGTTATACGCCGTTCCTTTTGGTTAGTTTAAGAACCCCTCTTGCGATTGGCTTAATGATAGTTATTTGGGTATTGGCTCTTATTGGCATTATTATGAAGCTGGCGTTTGTCTATCGTTATAAAAAACTATCACTTGTGACCTATTTGATGATGGGCTGGTTGTCTTTGGTGGTGATTTATCAACTTGCGCTTAACCTAGAAGTGGGCGGGCTAACCCTTTTGGCTGCAGGAGGGATAATATATTCACTTGGTGTTATCTTCTATGTTGCTAAGAGCATTCCCTTCAACCATGCGATATGGCATGGATTCGTTCTGGTAGGTTGCGCTTGTCATTTTTTCGCCATTTACTTGTATGTTGACCCAGTTTAGCGATTGATAAGACTGGTGATATTTGCGCTAATTAGATACTGGTCTTGTTTAACCACTTCCAGCTCTATATCCTTGCCTTGCTCCATTTGCTGTGGTCTCAGGTAGGTGTCTGGCATTCGTTTGATTGATTGCCATATTTTGACACTTTTTTTCGTGAAAACTTTTTTATCTATCCCTGATACTTCAATCTCAATTTCAATGAGTATTACTGAGTTGAGGCTTTGATTCGTGATAGAGGTTGGAATAATCAGCTTACTACCAACATAGCTTGGCGCTCCGAGCAGCACGTCCACTCCAGAATCTGACAGCTGCATGATAGGGTGATTACTATCGAGTTTAACCATGCTGCCTATTTTTTTATCAATAAGTGGAATGGCTGCAAGTTGTGGCTTATCTGAAGTAAGACTTTCAGCCTTGTCAGGTGACGTCTGGGCTACATATTGCCAAGTAAAATTGTCATTTAAAATGACTTGGCGACCATCATTTAAAGTCACCGTTTGATCTGCCATCACAGTCGAGGCTGCGAGTATGGTAAGCAAGCTTATAGCTTTATACATCTTTTGTCCTTAGCGCTTCCAAAATGCTGGGAAAAATAATACCAATATAGTGAGTATTTCCAGTCGTCCCATTAGCATGCCAAAGCTGAGTAGCCATTTTGCCATATCGGGAAGGGGGGCGAAATTACCGGTTGGACCAATGACAGAACCCATGCCTGGTCCTACGTTTGCGACTGCGGTAATGGAACCAGAGATGCTGGTAATAGGATCCAGTCCTAGCGCGCTTAGGAAGCCAGCAATAAAAATAATGGTGACGAAAAACATGAGTACAAATGCGACGACTGAGCGAACAATATCGTCGTTAACGGGTCTGTGATTATAACGCTGAACAAACACACCTGAAGGGTGAATCAGTTTCATCATTTGTTTATTGAGTAGAGTGATTGCAATTTGAAAGCGGAAAATCTTAATGCCCCCAGAGGTAGAGCCAGAACAGGCCCCCGCCATCATCAAGAAGGCAAATAAAGTGGTAGGCAAAGCTCCCCAAGCGGTAAAGTCCTCCAAGCCAAACCCTGTGGTAGTCAATACAGAAACAATATTGAACATAGAGACTCTTAGGGCATCCATGGCGTGGTAGCCATCTCGAATTACTAACCAGCCGGAAATAATAAGACTAGAACCTAGGAACAAATAGGTGAAGCCTTTTACTTGGGCATCACTAAACAGCTCGGTAACGGTTCGCTTTCTAAGTGCGGCCACAAATAATAAAAAGGGTAGGCCGCCAAGAAACATAAACAGAGTCGCAACCCAGTGTGAACCATGGGAGAAATGGTTCATTGAGCTATCAGAAGTCGAATACCCACCGGTAGAAAGGGTTGTAAATGAGTGATTGATTGCTTCAAATAAGCTCATACCTGTAAGAAGGTATCCAATCATACACAGCCCTGTCAGGCTCAGATAAACCAACATAATATTTTTAGCAACGGTTTTGGCTCTGGGGCTGCTTTTATCTGACCAGTCTGATGATTCGGTGTGAAAGAGCTTCATACCCCCGACGTTGAGCATTGGCAGCACCGCAACCGCCATTACAATGAAGCCGATACCACCCAACCATTGCAATATGGATCGCCATAGTAAAATGCTCGGCGCCATGTTATCGAGTCCACTCAGTACTGTTGAACCGGTAGTTGTAATGCCAGACATGGTCTCAAAGTAGGCATCGGTAAAGCTGATGTGATTGATAAACACAAAAGGCAGAGCCGCAAATGAGCTGGCTACTGTCCACACCAAACTAGTGATTAAAAACATGTCTCGAGCACTAAGCTTGAAACTTTTAGTTCGCCCTATAGTTAAACATGCAAACGCTGCTATGTGAGTGATGATAACGGCTTGGCCAAACTCGATAAACCCAGCGGTTCCGGTGAAAAAAGCCACCAGCGTTGGAACATACATAAATAAGGCAAGCTTTGAGAGTACCAAGCCAATAACAAACAGAATAGGGCGAAAGTTGACCATAAGTTCAAACCTAGAGGAAGAATGGACTTGGCTGGAACAGGGCTTCTACGTCAGCAACGTATTTCTTATCAACTAAGAACATTACCACATGGTCATCTTGCTCTATGATGGTGCGGTCGTGAGCTATCAAGACTTCTTCCCCTCTAACAATGGCTCCAATCGTGGTTGCAGGCGGAAGCTTTATGTCACCTATCGCTCGACCTACGACTTTTGACGTGGTTTCATCACCATGTGCAATGGCTTCGATGGCTTCAGCAGCGCCTCGGCGAAGAGATGATACATTGACAATATCTGCTCGGCGAACATGGGTCAGCAAAGCGGAAATCGTTGCTTGCTGGGGGGATATAGCAACATCGATAACCCCACCTTGGACGAGATCTACATAGGCTCCGCGCTGGATTAAAACCATGACCTTTTTGGCACCCATTCGTTTTGCCAGCATGGCAGACATGATGTTGGTTTCATCTTCATTTGTTAGTGCGATGAACACGTCAACCTGATCGATATTTTCTTCGAGTAGCAGTTCTTGATCGGCAGCATCGCCGCAGAAAACTATGGTGTTCTCAAGCTCTTCAGATAGCTTTTCCGCTCTCATATAGCTGCGCTCTATAAGTTTGACACTGTATGATTGCTCAAGACGCTTAGCGAGACTCGCACCAATATTACCCCCACCCACAATCATGATTCGTCGATAAGGTTTCTCAAGGCGTTGTAATTCGCTCATCACTGAGCGAATATGGTTACTTGCGGCGACGAAGAAAACCTCATCATCTGCTTCAATGATGGTTGTCCCTTGTGGGCGGATAGGCCTACCTTGACGAAATATGGCTGCAACTCTGGTATCGATATGCGGCATGTGCTCTCGCAGAGCCGAAAGGGCGTTGCCAACTAGGGGGCCGCCATAATAAGCTTTTACCGCGACTAAACTTACTTTTTGGTCGGCGAAACTGACAACTTGAAGCGCGCCTGGATATTGAATTAGGCGTTCAATATAGCTTGTTACTAGTTCTTCTGGGGCAATCAAGTGATCGACAGGCACTGCGCCAGATTGAAATAGTGCCTCTTTTTCATAAAGGTATTGGGGTGAGCGAATTCGGGCAATGCGGTTGGGCGTGTTAAACAAAGTAAAGGCCACCTGACATGCTGCCATATTGGTCTCATCCATATTAGTCACAGCAACCAGCATGTCGGCATCTTGAGCGCCAGCTTCACGCAGTACATCGGGATGGCTCGCATAACCGTTAACGACCCGCAAATCATACTTATCTTGAAGCTCGCGCAGTCGGTCACTGTTTTTATCAACTATGGTGATATCATTGTTTTCGCCCACCAAATTTTCAGCTAATGTCCCGCCGACTTGCCCTGCACCAAGAATGATGATTTTCATAGTGTTTCCTGTTTAACCAAAGTTGAAAAGACTGTTAGCCTCTAATCATTATGCACTTTCTTAAGAATGGCATAGTAAAATCCATCCATACTTTCCTCTCCAGGAAGTATTTGTCGCCCAGGCTTTTCTGTTGTAGAGCCTTCTAACTGTGCATCTTGGGTGCGCGATAGGAAGGCCTTTATTTGTTCGCTATTTTCTTGTGGAGTAATAGAACACGTCGCGTACACTAATGTACCGCCTGGTTTTAACTCTTGCCACATAGCATCAAGGATTTCGCTTTGTAACTCAGTGAGTGCAGCGATATCTTCTTGGCGTCTTAACCATTTTATGTCTGGATGACGACGAATGACACCAGTGGCAGAGCATGGAGCGTCAAGCAAGATTCGATCGAACTTTTCTCCTTGCCACCAATTCTGTGGATGGCGTGCGTCACCGCAAATAACCTGAGCCTTTAGTTTTAGGCGACTTAGGTTGTCATGGACACGCTTAAGCCGGCTTTCATCACAATCAATAGCAACGACTTGAGCCCCTTCTGTTCTTTCCAGGATGTGCGCTGTTTTGCCTCCCGGCGCTGCGCAGCAGTCAAGGATCAGCTCGCCATCTTTAGGAGTAAGATAGCTGAGAGAAAGTTGCGCTGCGGCGTCTTGTACCGATACCCAGCCTTGGTCAAAACCAGGTAGCTGAGACACATCACATGGCGTTTCTAATCTGAGAGCATCCCGTGCTTCACTGTGGGCGATACTATTGATGCCACTGTCTTTAAGAAGCTGTTGGTAATCTTCACTGCTATGGTGCTTGTGATTAACCCTTAGCCACATGGGTGCCTTGCTATTATTAGCTTCAACTATGTCTTGCCAATTATCAGGGTACGCGTCTTGAAGTAGTGTTAGCAGCCAGCTCGGGTGGCCATATTTGCCAGCGTTGTGGCTGACTGAGTGGGCATCAAGCTCTTCCTGCTGGCGCTGATAGTTACGCAGTACAGCATTGATTAAACCGCGTAGGCGAGGGCCTTTCAGTGTCTTGGTGCCTTCAACCGTTTCACCCACTGCCGCATGAGCTGGAATACGCATAAAGCTTAACTGATAGATACCGACTAAAATCAGATGATGAAAAACACGTTGCTTGCCTTTGAGAGGCTTATCCATGAGTTCATTAGCTATCGATTCAAGGCGAGGAAGATAGCGCAGTGCTCCATAACATATTTCTTGAAGTAGAGCTTGGTCACGAGGTTTAACTTGCTGTTGAGCCAGTGGAAGTGCAGTGGAAAGAGACTGGCCCTTGTCGACGACTTGGAAAAGGACAGTAGCCGCAGCAGCGCGAACATTCATGTAAAATACCTTGATAGTAAGGAGAGGGTGTCTCCACCCTCAAAAAGTACGTATAAACTAAGTCAGTTGTGTACCGACTTCAAACCAATTGGCTCGCGAATTCAGAATATCTTGAATTGACATGGCCTTTTTGCCTGGGACTTGGAGCTGCTCCAAAACCAGAATATTTTTACCAGTAGAAACATAAATGCCTGTTTTATCTGCTTGGATTATAGTTCCCGGGGCCTGGTTAGTGTCTTGCTGCACCACTTTGCTCTGCCAGACTTTAATGCTTTTATCGCCAGCAACAAAGTGACTGATTGGCCAAGGGTTGAAAGCCCTTACGCAGCGTTCAATGTGCTTAGCATCGTCACTCCAATCAATGCGAGCTTCTTCTTTGCTAAGTTTTTCGGCGTAATTGGCTTGGTTGTCATCTTGCTTTTCTGCGCTTGCTGATTCATTGGCTATTTCGCCAAGACAGTCGATCAAAGCTTTGGGGCCAAGTTCAGCGAGTTTGTCGTACATAGATGCGCTGGTATCTTGTGGCTCGATAGGCAGAGTAGCAATTTTCAGCATATCTCCTGTGTCCAAGCCAATATCCATTTGCATAATGGTCACGCCCGTTTGCTCATCGCCCGCCCAAATTGAGCGCTGAATCGGTGCTGCACCGCGCCACCTTGGCAAAATGGAACCATGGACATTGATACAACCAAGCTTTGGCGTGTCGAGTACTGCTTGAGGCAGTAGTAGGCCATAAGCGACAACGACCATAAGGTCTGCTTTTAGACTGGCTAAATCTTGCTTGTCTTGGTCGGACTTGAAGTTTTCTGGCTGGTAAACAGGGATATTATGCTCAATTGCCAAGGTTTTTACTGGGCTAGCGGTGATTTTCTTCCCGCGCCCCGCTGGTCGATCAGGTTGAGTGTATACTGCGATAACCTCATGCTCAGAAGACAACAACGCCGCCAAATGACGGGCGGCGAAGTCAGGAGTACCAGCAAAAACAATCTTTAAAGGTTTGCTCAAAGTGGGTTCCTTTGCTTATTTGTTAGGCTTTACTGGCGTTTTTTTCGTTAAAACGTTTTATTTTTGCCAGTTTTTCTTGGATACGCTTACGTTTCAAAGGCGACAAGTAGTCGACAAACAGCTTACCTTGTAAGTGGTCAAGTTCATGTTGAACGCAAATTGCTAGCAGGTCGTCTGCTTCAAATGTGAATTCTTCGCCATCTCGATCAAGCGCTTTTACCGTTACTTCCGCAGCTCTTGGCACCAAGGCTCTCGCACCAGGAACAGACAAACAGCCTTCTTCGATGCCATCTTCACCACGTTTTTCAGTGATTTCAGGGTTGATAAGAACCATAGGCTGATCGCGTGTCTCTGATATATCAATCACGACGACACGTTTGTGAACATCAACTTGAGTGGCAGCAAGGCCAATTCCTTCTTCGTCGTACATGGTTTCAATCATGTCGTCGACGAGCTTTTGAATCTCAGGTGTCACCTGTTCCACTGGTTTTGCTACCGTGCGTAGGCGATCATCTGGAAATGTTAATACTTGTAATACAGACATATACACTCGAAATTTTGAACTGAGCTGAATCAGGATAAAGTTTACTGGGTCAATTCTAGACATTTTACCACCTAAATGACAGCATGGTTATTGCTTTTAACTGTTTTTCCTGAATTAAAGCCAGTTGAGCACTAATCAGGTTTGCTTGGCTATTCTCGTTCAATTTATATACTGAGTAACATGCTAGAAATATAGAGGTGCCATCTGAGTGATTCCCCTAATAAAAGTGATGAGCTAAGAGCTTGGCTAAGTTTGTACTTTACACCAAGAGTTGGTCCTAAGACTTTTCAGAAAATTGTTGCTATTGATTCGCCCTCCAATATAGTCCCGTCATCTTCCCAAGCGCTAAGCGCGTTGGGTTTTAACTCTCGGCAAATTCAATATCTCAAGCATCAAGCGCTCAAAGACGTCGATGAGTGTCTTGAATGGCAATCCAATGGTATAAGCAGGTATATTCTAACCTTTGATGATCTTGGTTATCCTGAGCAACTAAAACAAATAGACTCCGCGCCTCCAGTGCTTTTTATTGAAGGTGAACTCAGTGGCTTACAAGAGCCACAAATTGCCATCGTCGGCAGCCGCAACGCCAGTATTGACGGTCTTAATCTTGCAAGAAATTTTGCTATGCAGTTGGCTAGGCAAGACTTGGTTATCACCAGTGGTATGGCATTAGGAGTGGATGGTTATGCTCATGATGGCGCTATGCAAGTAGGGGGAGGCACAGTGGCGGTTTTAGGTTGTGGATTAAATAATATTTATCCCGCTCGTCATCAAGAGCTTGCGCAAAAAATTGCATCTCAGGGAGCTTTGGTGTCTGAATTTCACCCCAATGCAAAGCCAAAAGCAGAGAATTTCCCTCGGCGCAATCGTATTATTAGCGGCTTGTCTTTAGGTGTATTAGTTGTTGAAGCAGCGGAAAAAAGTGGATCGCTTATCACCGCTCGATACGCTAGCGAGCAAGGCCGGGAAGTTTTTGCTATCCCAGGTTCTATCCATCACAGCCAAGCCCGTGGCTGTAATTGGTTGATAAAGCAGGGAGCCTGTTTGGTTCAACAGGTATCAGACATTATTGATGAAATAGATTGTTTGATACGTTGGTCTAATTTTCACCCATCGAAAGAGACGACGGAAGCATTTGAACAAATTGATTGCAAAGAAGAATTGCCATTTCCTCACCTGTTAGCTAACGTAGGTAGTAAGGCTATACCTGTTGATATTCTTGCAAGCAGGACCAATATACCTGTTCAAGATGTCATGATGCAGCTTTTAGAGCTTGAGCTCTTAGGGCACGTTGTTGCAGTTTCTGGTGGCTATATTCGAAAGGGGAGGGGCGAGCTATGATGATGGATATCCTTATGTATCTGTTTGAGACTTACATCCATAGCGATGCAGAGTTACAGGTCAATCAAGATGAGCTGGAAGAAGAATTAATTCGTGCCGGTTTTCATCAAAAAGACATATATAAAGCCCTTGTTTGGCTCGAAGAGTTAGCAGCATTACAACAGAGCGAAACGCATGCGGCGATTTCAATTTGCAGCACGTCAACATCGACACGTATTTATACCGAGAAAGAATGTTTGAGACTGAACATTGAATCTCGTGGCTTTTTAACATTCCTTGAGCAAGTTAACGTTTTGTCCACTGAAACTCGTGAAATGGTCATCGACCGTATTATGGGGTTAGAGACTGATGAGTTTGAGTTGGATGATTTAAAGTGGATCGTGCTTATGGTGCTGTTTAATGTGCCGGGGAATGAAAATGCTTATACCCTAATGGAAGAGCTTCTGTACACTAAAGAGCAGGGTATTCTTCATTAGAGCGTATGAGTGGTAAAATAGATAATCAGTTGTTCTCTGCCCATGAGCACGCTTTAGAACAAAAAGCATGCCCTAAATGTCGCTCTCAGCAAGGCAATGGGCAGCTTCAACTTCGTCATGGTAAACATGGCGTTTTTCTTGGCTGCAGCTTGTACCCTAGTTGCGATTATGTTCAGCCACTTCATCAAAATGATGGTCATGTTGTTAAAGAGTTAGGGGTACCTTGCCCCGAGTGTGGCCAAGAGTTAGTGCTGCGTCATGGTCGTTATGGCATGTTTATCGGTTGCAGTGATTATCCAAACTGCTCCCATTTAGAATCGCTAGACCAAGAAGCCAAGTCAGCCCCATGTGCTGACATAGCCTGCCCCGAATGTCACAAAGGCCAATTGGTTGAGAGAAAAAACCGCTTTGGTAAAACCTTCTATGCCTGTGACAACTTCCCTAAATGCCGTTTTGCGCTTAATCAGCCACCCGTGAAAGGTTGCTGTGAGCAATGTGGTTTTCCTTTACTGGTCGAGAAGACGCTTGCCAATGGCAATAAGCTTCAATGTGCTGACCGAAAATGTGGTTACACACAGGCTTTAATTGAAGAAAAAACGGCGCTATGAATAGCGCCGTCTGACTTGGTTTGTTAATTGCTCGCTTTATCGCGCCATTGCTGAACCGCAGGAAAGGCGGAGGAGTCCAATAGGTTAGACAGATTAGCAAGTTTTCGTTGTAGCTCACCTGTGTAATCACCGCAGACATTAATATGGCCCATTTTCCGCCCAGCTCGCTTCTCTTTACCATACCAGTGTACATGACATCCCGACAATTCAAAGACCTCAGATGGTAAGCTATCTTCTCCGAGGATATTGATCATAGAAGTTTCACGGACAAGCTTTGTACTGCCAAGAGGCATTCCACATACCGCTCTAAGGTGATTCTCAAATTGACAGGTTTCAGCACCTTGTTGTGTCCAATGACCGGAATTATGAACGCGAGGCGCGATTTCGTTGACAAGCAAGGTGCCATCGAGATCAAAGAACTCAAGTGCCAGCACTCCGATGTAGTCAAGTTGATTAGCAACAGCAGTGAACATAGTTTCCGCTTGTTGCTGCAATTCATTATCAGCAATAGCGGTTGATATGCTCAATACACCCTCAGTGTGGATATTTTCTGCTAACGGATAAACCTTGATTGTGCCATCTTTTGCGCGAGCGCCAACTAAGGAGACTTCCCGGTTAAATGGCACGAATTCTTCAGCAACAATGGCTTGATCATTTGTTGATTCAATACAGATTTTCATCTCTTGCCAAGCCGATTCTATCTGATCATGGCTTTTCAGACGCCATTGACCCTTGCCGTCATATCCACCTAGGGCGCTTTTAAGCACCATAGGGATGCCAATCTGCTCGAGTGCTTGAGTGAAATCCTCTTTGGTTTGAATAACATGATACTTGGCGCTGCGAACTTTGGCTTTATCCAGTAGCGCTTTTTCCATGCGTCGGTCACCGCCACACTTTATTGCCTCAGGTGAGGGCAGAAGCTTCCCACTTTCTTGGCACTCATCTAAGATTGGATGCGGTATATGCTCAAATTCAGCGCTAATGACATCGGCTTTCTCAATGGCATTCGCTAGTCCTTTGCCGATTTTTTCTTGTGTCAGAGGGTGAATAATTTCTTCACTACCGACGTCATAGGCTATGACCTTGATGTCCAGAGGGGCGCCAGCTAAAGACATCATACGTGCCAATTGACCTGCGCCAAGCACTAACACTTGCATGGGTTACTCCTCAGCTGGATTAGGGTTAGCGAGAACGGTTTCGGTTTGCCGAGCTCTAAAAGCTTCAACTTTTTCCATCACAGCTTCGTCATGAGTACCTATGATTTGTGCAGCTAGGATGCCTGCATTGGCTGCACCCGCTTCGCCAATGGCGAGAGTTCCAACCGCAATGCCTTTTGGCATTTGTACGATTGAAAGTAAGGAATCCATGCCTTTTAAAGCCCTCGATTGAACTGGAACACCTAATACAGGAAGACTAGTGAAAGCTGCAGCCATACCTGGTAAATGGGCAGCGCCACCTGCGCCGGCAATAATCACTTTTAATCCGCGCTGCTTAGCACTGTTGGCGTAATCGGCAAGAAGTTGTGGGGTGCGATGAGCTGAGACTACTTTTGTTTCGTACTCCACTCCAAACTGATCCAGCATTTCTGCTGCCAGCTTCATGGTTGGCCAATCAGACTTAGAACCCATGATGATACCGACTTTCATCTTCAACTCCTTAATTCAACTCTTTTAGATGAGCAGATAAATTTGCCCGTATTATACGAGGATTTTTACCTCAAGCAAACGTTTGCGCCTGCTTTTGATTGTGATGAGTGTAATTTGTCATCAAATAGCTTTAGGCATTGAAGAAGAATATTTGTAAACTTTGGTTCTTCAAGTGCAAATCAGACAGGAAAAATCAGTGGATAATTTTGAGCAAGTGTTATCGGCTCTTAACAATGGTGAGGTCATAGCTTACCCAACAGAAGGTGTGTTTGGTGTTGGTTGCGATCCCGATAGCCAAGAAGCCATTATAAAACTGCTGGAGTTAAAGCAACGACCTGTTGAGAAAGGCTTGATTTTAATCGCTGCCAGCTATGAGCAGTTATTGCCATACATAGATGAGTCTCAGCTTTCTGAGCAACAACTTAATCAAGTCCATAGCACTTGGCCTGGTCCAGTAACTTGGATTATGCCGTGCAGCGATAAAGTTTCAAACTTGGTGAGTGGTCAGTTCGATTCGATAGCGGTTCGTGTTACCGATCATCCCCTAGTCCAAAAGATGTGTAACGCTTTTGGAAAACCGTTAACTTCGACCAGTGCTAACTTGAGTGGTCAACCTCCTTGTATGACAATGCAAGAAGTAGAGCAGCAGTTAGGAAACCGATTGTCGGCAATTTTGGTTGGTGAAACGGGTGGAAGAGATAAGCCGAGTGAGATTCGTGACGCTAAAACATCTCAAGTGTTGAGACAAGGTTAATTCTGTTAGGGAAGTAAAACAAATGTCAGCCATCAACAAACAAGCAGTAAAGCAATTTTTAATTGAACTACAAGATTCAATTTGTCAGCAGTTGGAGCAGGTAGATGGAGCCGCCAAGTTTAAACAAGATGCATGGAGTCGAGAGCCCGGAGAGAAACTAGGTGGAGGAGGTCTTACCCGCGTTATGACTGATGGGGCAGTTTTTGAGCAAGGTGGAGTGAATTTTTCACATGTAGAAGGCCAAGAAATGCCAGCTTCTGCAACGGCTCATCGCCCAGAATTGGCGGGCCGACGTTTCGAAGCTATGGGCGTATCCTTAGTTATGCACCCTAATAATCCCTATGTCCCCACCTCCCATGCTAACGTGCGCTTTTTCATTGCTGAAAAAGACGGTGAAGATCCTATCTGGTGGTTTGGCGGTGGCTTTGACTTAACACCTTTTTATCCATTCGAAGAAGATGCTCGCCATTGGCACGAGACCGCCAAGAAAGTGTGTGCTCCGTTTGGCGAGCACGTCTATCGCGAGCATAAAGCTTGGTGTGACAAATACTTCTATCTACCTCATCGTGACGAAACGCGTGGAGTTGGCGGCTTGTTTTTCGATGATCTTAATCATTGGGAATTTGATAAATGCTTGTCGTATATAAAAGCGGTTGGTGAGGGGTATACTCAGGCCTATTTACCCATAGTTGAGCGACGTAAAGACACTGACTTTGGTGATAGAGAGCGCCAGTTTCAGTTATATCGTCGCGGTCGATACGTTGAGTTTAATTTAGTTTTTGACCGCGGCACTTTGTTTGGATTACAAAGTGGTGGTCGAACCGAGTCAATTCTAATGTCAATGCCGCCATTGGCTCGCTGGGAATACGGCTATCAGGTTGAAGAGGATAGTCATGAAGCGGAGCTTTATAAGCATTTCCTAAAACCAAGAGATTGGTAGGCTTTGCTCCCGAGAGGGTTGATGATAGTGTCATTGATATTGAGTAAACCTTTTTTACTGGGTTAAAGACATGATAGAACAGAAAGAGCGTTATGCGGTTTTTGGTAATCCGATTAGTCAGAGTAAATCGCCATATATCCATACGCTATTTGCACAGCAAACCGACCAGCCTATCGCTTATACCGCAGAGCAAGCGCCTATCGATAGATTTGAAGAAACGGTTCGTGCTTTCTTTGACCATGGTGGTCAAGGATGTAACGTCACAGTACCATTTAAAGAGCAGGCTTTTGGAATGGCGACCAAGCTTACTGAACGTGCTCAACTTGCTGGTGCGGTTAATACGCTGAAAAGACTTGCTGATGGGCAAATATTAGGTGATAACACTGATGGAGAAGGCCTTGTTCAAGACTTACTTCGGCATGGGGTAAAGCTTGAAGGTGCTCGTGTTCTGCTTATTGGTGCTGGTGGGGCTGCTCGCGGGGTTATAAAGCCGCTACTTGAGCAGGGGCCAGCTAAGATAGTGATTGCCAATCGTACACACAGTAAGGCCCATGCATTGGCAGAAGTTTTCCAGCCTTATGGTGAGGTTGTTGCCCAATCAATGGATACTGTGCTGGAAACATATAATGTGATCATTAACTCAACATCTGCCAGTTTAACTGGTGAGGTGCCTGATATCTCTAGCGCGATTTTTTCATCATCCAGCGTTGCTTACGATATGATGTATGGAAAAGGTAATACTTCTTTTTGCCAATGGGCAATAGATAGTGGAACCGTCTCCGTTTACGATGGTTTGGGCATGCTTGTCGGCCAAGCTGCGGAAAGCTTCTTTCTCTGGCGAGGTGTTAGGCCCGAGATAGAGCCAGTATTTGATGAACTTAGACACCACCTTGAGGGTTAGTCATGAATCAGTCCATCTTGTTTTCTGATATACAGACATGGAATGAAGCTAAACAAGTTGTGTTATTTCCAGCACAGTGCTGCGGAGCTCTTATACAGTGTCAGATCAGCAAAAAGGCACTAGAGAAGATGTCTGGGTGCCTTTTAAAAGATGAGCAGCATATATTGACGGTTTTTTCTCAGTGCCGATTTGAGATTGAAGAGCTTGCTGAAGCCTTAATTGAAGATGAAGCCTTTGATCAAACAGGTATGATTGAGATTAGTAATTGATGTCTTTTACCATGTGGAGATAGTCTTCTTTATTTTGTACATAGTTACTGGCCGATTTAAGCAGGAAAGCTCGTTCTTCCTCTGTTAAAGGACGAGCTTGCTTCACTGGACTTCCCACATATAAAAATCCACTTTCAAGCTTTTTACCTGGTGGTACTAAGCTTCCTGCTCCTATCATTACATCAGCTTCTATTACTGCACCGTCAAGAACGATAGCGCCCATGCCAACTAGCACTCGGTCCCTGATTGTGCAGCCGTGAAGCATAACCTTATGCCCAATGGTAACGTCATTACCTATTATAAGTGGGAAGCCCTCTGGATTTTTTTCGTTTTTATGTGTGACGTGGAGGACACTGCCATCTTGTATGTTGGTTCGTTCTCCTATGTGGATATGGTTAACATCTCCTCTAGCAGCAACAAGTGGCCAGATGCTCGAGTCTTGACCAATGCGAATATCGCCAACAATAACAGAGCTGTTATCTATATATACTCTTTGGCCTATTTGGGGTTGAATGTTTTTGTAGCTACGGAGAGAGTTCATTCTTTATCCTTTTATCTAGAAAATTTAAGCTTTTCTATGGCCCAAAGTAGCAAAAACGAAGATTATTGAATAGAAAATCTTCAAACGATAAAAAAATTCAGAAAAACTAAAAAAAGAGCTTGCCAATGTGAAGCCGATCTCTATAATGCCCCCTCGCTGACACGGGAACGCAGTCAAGTTTTATTTGACTGAGCGCCTTGGTTCAGAAGGTAAAAAAGCGTTAAGCAAATTGCTTAAAATTAAGTTAAAAAAGTGATTGACACTTAACTTTATCTCGCTAGAATAGCCGTCCGTTTTGAGTTTTACTCATAACAACGCTCTTTAACAAACTAAACCTATCAATCTGTGTGGGCACTCGTTGATGATAATCCAAATAGTTTCTTTAGAAACAATTTAGGTTTCAATGATACGAAGTGACCATTCGAATTGGGAAGCAGCCTTGAGCTGTTTTGTTTTACTTTTTCAAAAGTGAACACCAATAAGAGCACAGTCAATTCAAACATTACGTTATGTAATGTTCAGTATTCATTGAGCCTCCCCTATTTATTTAGGGAATCAAAACTTTAAATTGAAGAGTTTGATCATGGCTCAGATTGAACGCTGGCGGCAGGCCTAACACATGCAAGTCGAGCGGAAACGAGTTATCTGACCCTTCGGGTGACGATAACGGCGTCGAGCGGCGGACGGGTGAGTAATGCCTGGGAAATTGCCCTGATGTGGGGGATAACCATTGGAAACGATGGCTAATACCGCATAATAGCTTCGGCTCAAAGAGGGGGACCTTCGGGCCTCTCGCGTCAGGATATGCCCAGGTGGGATTAGCTAGTTGGTGAGGTAAGGGCTCACCAAGGCGACGATCCCTAGCTGGTCTGAGAGGATGATCAGCCACACTGGAACTGAGACACGGTCCAGACTCCTACGGGAGGCAGCAGTGGGGAATATTGCACAATGGGCGCAAGCCTGATGCAGCCATGCCGCGTGTATGAAGAAGGCCTTCGGGTTGTAAAGTACTTTCAGCAGTGAGGAAGGTGGGTATGTTAATAGCATACTCATTTGACGTTAGCTGCAGAAGAAGCACCGGCTAACTCCGTGCCAGCAGCCGCGGTAATACGGAGGGTGCGAGCGTTAATCGGAATTACTGGGCGTAAAGCGCATGCAGGTGGATGATTAAGTCAGATGTGAAAGCCCGGGGCTCAACCTCGGAATAGCATTTGAAACTGGTCATCTAGAGTACTGTAGAGGGGGGTAGAATTTCAGGTGTAGCGGTGAAATGCGTAGAGATCTGAAGGAATACCGGTGGCGAAGGCGGCCCCCTGGACAGATACTGACACTCAGATGCGAAAGCGTGGGGAGCAAACAGGATTAGATACCCTGGTAGTCCACGCCGTAAACGATGTCTACTTGGAGGTTGTGGCCTTGAGCCGTGGCTTTCGGAGCTAACGCGTTAAGTAGACCGCCTGGGGAGTACGGTCGCAAGATTAAAACTCAAATGAATTGACGGGGGCCCGCACAAGCGGTGGAGCATGTGGTTTAATTCGATGCAACGCGAAGAACCTTACCTACTCTTGACATCCATAGAACTTTCCAGAGATGGATTGGTGCCTTCGGGAACTATGAGACAGGTGCTGCATGGCTGTCGTCAGCTCGTGTTGTGAAATGTTGGGTTAAGTCCCGCAACGAGCGCAACCCTTATCCTTGTTTGCCAGCACTTCGGGTGGGAACTCCAGGGAGACTGCCGGTGATAAACCGGAGGAAGGTGGGGACGACGTCAAGTCATCATGGCCCTTACGAGTAGGGCTACACACGTGCTACAATGGCGCATACAGAGGGCGGCCAACTTGCGAAAGTGAGCGAATCCCAAAAAGTGCGTCGTAGTCCGGATTGGAGTCTGCAACTCGACTCCATGAAGTCGGAATCGCTAGTAATCGTGGATCAGAATGCCACGGTGAATACGTTCCCGGGCCTTGTACACACCGCCCGTCACACCATGGGAGTGGGCTGCAAAAGAAGTGGGTAGTTTAACCTTCGGGGGGACGCTCACCACTTTGTGGTTCATGACTGGGGTGAAGTCGTAACAAGGTAGCGCTAGGGGAACCTGGCGCTGGATCACCTCCTTATACGATGATTATTGAGACAAGTGTCCACACAGATTGATGGTTTATGTAGTTTAAGAGAAAGAAGATATCCCAATATCTTCGACTTAGTGTCCCGTTCGTCTAGAGGCCTAGGACACCGCCCTTTCACGGCGGTAACAGGGGTTCGACTCCCCTACGGGATACCATAGGGTCGTTAGCTCAGTTGGTAGAGCAGTTGACTTTTAATCAATTGGTCGCAGGTTCGAATCCTGCACGACCCACCATTCTCTCGAGATATGGGGCTATAGCTCAGCTGGGAGAGCGCCTGCCTTGCACGCAGGAGGTCAGCAGTTCGATCCTGCTTAGCTCCACCATTCTTGATAATATGGGCGATTAGCTCAGTTGGGAGAGCACCTGCCTTACAAGCAGGGGGTCACTGGTTCGAGCCCGGTATCGCCCACCATTCTCTAAGTATTTTTGGTTGTTTTATCCAAACCACGTCAGTAAACGTATGTGGTTAGATAAATGACGCCGAGAATCTTTAGATAATGTGCTTCCCTTTGGGAAAACAACGCTCTTTAACAATTTGGAAAGCTGACAAAGCAATCTTGATTCTTTGTGAATAAGATTGTTTGTAAAGTTCTCAATGTTTATCGAAAGATAAACACCAATAAACACATTCAAGTGTTCTTGGAAACAACGCCTTAGTGTGTTGTTTATATTTGAGTCCGGCAAAATCGAGTCTGCATCATGTTTAAATAATTGCAGACACTTTGGTTGTTTAATCTAAGACCCTTTGGGGTTGTATGGTTAAGTGACTAAGCGTACACGGTGGATGCCTTGGCAGTCAGAGGCGATGAAGGACGTATTAACTTGCGATAAGCCCAGATTAGGTAGTAAAAACCATTTGAGTCTGGGATTTCCGAATGGGGAAACCCAACTGCATAAGCAGTTACTGTTAACTGAATTCATAGGTTAACAGAGCGAACCGGGGGAACTGAAACATCTAAGTACCCCGAGGAAAAGAAATCAACCGAGATTCCGAAAGTAGCGGCGAGCGAAATTGGATTAGCCCTTAAGCTTTACACGCGTTAGACGAACGGTCTGGAAAGTCCGACGATACAGGGTGATAGTCCCGTAGTTGACGACGCGTGTTCAGTGAAATCGAGTAGGGCGGGACACGTGATATCCTGTCTGAATATGGGGGGACCATCCTCCAAGGCTAAATACTACTGACTGACCGATAGTGAACCAGTACCGTGAGGGAAAGGCGAAAAGAACCCCTGTGAGGGGAGTGAAATAGAACCTGAAACCGTGTACGTACAAGCAGTAGGAGCAGGCTTGTCCTGTGACTGCGTACCTTTTGTATAATGGGTCAGCGACTTATATTCAGTAGCAAGGTTAACCATCTAGGGGAGCCGTAGAGAAATCGAGTCTTAACTGGGCGTCGAGTTGCTGGATATAGACCCGAAACCAGGTGATCTAGCCATGGGCAGGTTGAAGGTTGAGTAACATCAACTGGAGGACCGAACCGACTAATGTTGAAAAATTAGCGGATGACTTGTGGCTAGGGGTGAAAGGCCAATCAAACCTGGAGATAGCTGGTTCTCCCCGAAATCTATTTAGGTAGAGCCTCGGACGAATACTACTGGGGGTAGAGCACTGTTAAGGCTAGGGGGTCATCCCGACTTACCAACCCTTTGCAAACTCCGAATACCAGTAAGTACTATCCGGGAGACACACGGCGGGTGCTAACGTCCGTCGTGGAGAGGGAAACAACCCAGACCGCCAGCTAAGGTCCCAAATTACAGCTAAGTGGGAAACGATGTGGGAAGGCTTAGACAGCTAGGATGTTGGCTTAGAAGCAGCCATCATTTAAAGAAAGCGTAATAGCTCACTAGTCGAGTCGGCCTGCGCGGAAGATGTAACGGGGCTAAGCTGTAAACCGAAGCTGCGGCAATACGATTTATCGTATTGGGTAGGGGAGCGTTCTGTAAGCCGTTGAAGGTGTGTTGTAAAGCATGCTGGAGGTATCAGAAGTGCGAATGCTGACATGAGTAACGATAAAGGGGGTGAAAAACCCCCTCGCCGGAAGACCAAGGGTTCCTGTCCAACGTTAATCGGGGCAGGGTAAGTCGACCCCTAAGGCGAGGCCGAAAGGCGTAGTCGATGGGAAACGGGTTAATATTCCCGTACTTCTTACAATTGCGATGGGGGGACGGAGAAGGCTAGGTGGGCCTGGCGACGGTCGTCCAGGTTCAAGTGCGTAGGCTTGAGAGTTAGGTAAATCCGGCTCTCTACAAGGCTGAGACACGATGTCGAGCTACTACGGTAGTGAAGTCATTGATGCCATGCTTCCAGGAAAAGCCTCTAAGCTTCAGATTGTAAGGAATCGTACCCCAAACCGACACAGGTGGTCGGGTAGAGAATACCAAGGCGCTTGAGAGAACTCGGGTGAAGGAACTAGGCAAAATGGTACCGTAACTTCGGGAGAAGGTACGCTCTTGTCGGTGAAGTCCCTCGCGGATGGAGCTAATGAGAGTCGCAGATACCAGGTGGCTGCAACTGTTTATTAAAAACACAGCACTGTGCAAAATCGTAAGATGACGTATACGGTGTGACGCCTGCCCGGTGCCGGAAGGTTAATTGATGGGGTTAGACGTAAGTCGACGCTCTTGATCGAAGCCCCGGTAAACGGCGGCCGTAACTATAACGGTCCTAAGGTAGCGAAATTCCTTGTCGGGTAAGTTCCGACCTGCACGAATGGCGTAATGATGGCCACGCTGTCTCCACCCGAGACTCAGTGAAATTGAAATCGCTGTGAAGATGCAGTGTACCCGCGGCTAGACGGAAAGACCCCGTGAACCTTTACTACAGCTTGGCACTGAACATTGAGCCTACATGTGTAGGATAGGTGGGAGGCTTTGAAGTGTGCACGCCAGTGTGCATGGAGCCATCCTTGAAATACCACCCTTGTATGTTTGATGTTCTAACTTAGACCCATTATCTGGGTTGAGGACAGTGCCTGGTGGGTAGTTTGACTGGGGCGGTCTCCTCCCAAAGAGTAACGGAGGAGCACGAAGGTGGGCTAATCACGGTTGGACATCGTGAGGTTAGTGCAATGGCATAAGCCCGCTTGACTGCGAGAATGACAATTCGAGCAGGTGCGAAAGCAGGTCATAGTGATCCGGTGGTTCTGTATGGAAGGGCCATCGCTCAACGGATAAAAGGTACTCCGGGGATAACAGGCTGATACCGCCCAAGAGTTCATATCGACGGCGGTGTTTGGCACCTCGATGTCGGCTCATCACATCCTGGGGCTGAAGTCGGTCCCAAGGGTATGGCTGTTCGCCATTTAAAGTGGTACGCGAGCTGGGTTTAGAACGTCGTGAGACAGTTCGGTCCCTATCTGCCGTGGGCGTTGGAAGATTGAAGGGGGCTGCTCCTAGTACGAGAGGACCGGAGTGGACGAACCTCTGGTGTTCGGGTTGTGTCGCCAGACGCATTGCCCGGTAGCTAAGTTCGGAATCGATAACCGCTGAAAGCATCTAAGCGGGAAGCGAGCCCTAAGATGAGTCTTCCCTGATCCCTTGAGGGTCCTAAAGGGTTGTTCGAGACTAGAACGTTGATAGGCAGGGTGTGTAAGCGTTGTGAGGCGTTGAGCTAACCTGTACTAATTGCCCGTGAGGCTTAACCATACAACACCCAAAGGGTTTTGATGGACTCAACTAGAACATTGAATGTGTTAAGAACAAAAAACAGCTTTCCAAGTTATTCTCTAGAGATAGAGAGAAAGAATTTGCTTGGCGACCATAGCATTGTGGACCCACCTGACTCCATGCCGAACTCAGTAGTGAAACGCAATAGCGCCGATGGTAGTGTGGGGCTTCCCCATGTGAGAGTAGGACATCGCCAGGCTTTGAACAACATCGAACTAAAGCAATATAAAGTAAGACTTTAGTGAGATTACATATTGTGGAGAGATGGCTGAGTGGTTGAAAGCACCGGTCTTGAAAACCGGCATACGTTAATAGCGTATCTAGGGTTCAAATCCCTATCTCTCCGCCACATCTAAAAGCCGCTGTATAGAACAGCGGCTTTTTTATTAAGATATAATCCTTTCTTGATGGTACTTCATATAATCTGAAGTATTATGACCTATTTATAAAAAAGAGGCTGACGATAGCAACCTCTTAACTATATTTTTAAAAGGTAAATTAGATTCTTACTAGCTTGTTACGTTGCTGCTCTGTAAGTGTTTCAATACTAATTACATCCAAAGAATCAGAGGCTGTGATTGATTCTGATAGTTCTACATGCACTTCCTCAGGAAGACTGAACATTGCACCTGTAGCAGGATCTACAACTAGCAGTCCAATTAATCCTCCAAAAAGAATATTACCGAAGTACCAACCATCTACCGTACTTTCCAATACATAAGTATTGTCAAAGTAGCCTTCTTTCTTTAGCTTAAAGGTATAGGTTTCTCCATCAAAAAAGCCAGCGCTAGCGCTGAGAGTAATATTTGAGGGAGTAATACCTTTATACACTATCTGTCCACCCTCATTTGAGATAGTGAAACTCGCACCTTCGGGATTAGTATGTATACTGACGGGATAATCTGACTCACTAACGATACTTGAGCATCCAGAAAGAGCTATCGATGCCAAAGCAGAAAGTACAAAGTACAACCTTATTCATTAATATATCCTATTGTTTTTTGTGTTTATATGAAATTGGAAAACATTATATTGCTTATGAAGTTAGTTATATACATAATTATTGATCTTTATAGAAAAGTTATTATATGTGAGAATGATTTAACTAAAATAATGAGTAATCGACCATACCTAAGGCATGAACGTGAATATTTGGTCACTTAAGGGTTACTATTTTTAGTGCTATATGAAACAATGATGATTATTGATGAGATATCAGCTTCTAGTGTAGAGGCTTGTAATCGGCCCAACCCCGAACTTGGTAGAGTATGTATCACAGGGACCCTAAGAGTAAGCTGGCGCGAAGCTTTATGTCGCATGTATGGCGAGAACGTGAACATCAAGATTTAGATGACTTTCTTATCCCTCAGGTATTAGTTAAATCACCCGTTAAGCAAAGTGTAGGTGGTCAGCATCTATCAGAAGCCTTTTCAGTGTGGTTTAGAGGTTTCCCAAATCTTGATTACAAAGAGACAGCATTAGAGGTATTGAAAGATAGGGTCAGTATTGAGTGGCAAGTTAAGGGTGATCATTTAGGGGAGTTCTTGGGTGTAGCAGCGACGGGTAAGCCTGTTCTTTATTCGGGGACAACTACGCTCGTAATGTTCGATCAACGAATTCATGCGTATTGCGCTGATGTAAAAGTTTCATCTGTAATGGAACAAATATCCCCCGATCCATACGTGGTGAAAAAGGCAATTGGGGATGATATGTACTTGACCGTTAATAGGCTACTTCAATTGAATCTTACTCAGCGACAGATTGACTGTTTAGCCTTACTATGTCTTAGATGCGATAGCAGAGTTGTATCATCAAAGTTGAACATAAAATATAGTACTTTCAGAACTCATGTGGAAAGAACTCTCCCTTTAATAGGCCTTAGTTCGAGTAAAGATGTTTTTGATTGGGCTCTTTCTTCAAATGCTTTAGAAATTCTTATAAATATTGCTTTGGAAAGAATATGCGCGAAATGTGACTAGCTACTGGGTAGCTGCTCATATTATGAAGCGATAAAAAAGATAGTTTTGTATTCCATAGTGACTTCTGTGTTGGTCATTTGATCTGTTAATTCCATATATTTATGAAGCCAAGGTTTAATAAAGCTCTGTCCATAATAATGATAGTGAGGTAACCAACCCATTATATATCCTTTGAATTCTTCTTTGGTCTGAAAAGTAGTTTGTCTCTCTTCTTCCCACAGCTTTATATTTGTGAATCCAACCTGAGTAAGAAGATTTTCCATATCTGATTTAGTATGGAAACAATAAGGATTAACAAAAAGTTTTGAGGATACTTTGTACTCTGGTAGATTTTCACACCAATCGGCAGCATCCCATAGGCCAACACACCTAGGGTATATAAGACCAAGAAATATGCCATCTTTTTCAAGTTTTGCTTTAATGCCACTTAGTACTCGTTCTATGTCCGAGATCCAGTGCAAGCAATTGAAACTAGTGATAATATTGTAATTTATTGCGTGTTTGGTTAGATCTTGAGCATCACCTTGGAAAAAGCGACAATTTGGATAATTGTGCGTGGAAAAGTTGACCATACTCTCAGATATATCAATTCCAGTGACTTCTGCACCCATGTTGCTCATTAGAGCAGACAGCTTCCCATCTCCACTTCCGACATCGAGAAGCTTCTTACTTGCGAAGTTGATGTCTGCTTTGTCTATGAGGTAACTCGCCTCACTTTTTTGCACAACAGAGTTTTCACTATAGTGCGTTGGATCACGAAATAGTGTCATTTATGGGGTCCTAGTGGTCATTTTTGCCGACACGGTTCAGAAGAAGGAATGATAACATATTGAAGAATAATGTTTATCTCTTCTTCTCTTCGGTTCGATCCGTAAGTAAGAGTTCATTTTCATTTTGATAAAA
The DNA here is from genome assembly GCF_009363415.1 of Vibrio aquimaris. Taxonomy (NCBI): domain Bacteria; kingdom Pseudomonadati; phylum Pseudomonadota; class Gammaproteobacteria; order Vibrionales; family Vibrionaceae; genus Vibrio; species Vibrio aquimaris. The sequence goes on from NZ_CP045350.1 coordinate 91,051, forward strand.
TTTTCCCAAGAGATACTTGTGTTTCCAATCATGTGAATCTACAACATCCTTGTCTTTATTACCTATGCCAATTGGTTTGCCTCATGAGTTTGCTCATGAGGCTTTTTCTAGTAAAGTTCTTTGAGTTTTCTTGTTAGGGTATTTCTCCCCCAACCCAACACTTTCGCTGCGTCTTGCTTATGGCCTCTGGTATGTTCAAGAGCCGCTTCCAGCAGAATTCGTTCAAATTCTGGTAGCGCTTTGGTGAGGATTTCGGTCCTTCCCTCTGATAATGAGTTTTTGGCCCAAACTGCCAATTGACTTTGCCAACTTGTCGTGGCTTTATCGCTTGAGCCTTCGACTGTGGTAAAGAGCTCAGTAGGGAGATCTGAAGGTAAGACTTCTCCTCCACTCGCCATAACAGTCAGCCAGCGACAGGTATTTTCGAGTTGTCTAACATTGCCCGGCCAATTGAGCTTACTAAGAGCTTGAATTGTTGATGAGTGAAGCGTTTTGGCATCTACTTCAAGCTCTTTAGCGGCTTCGGATAAAAAGTGTAAGGTAAGCTTCTCGATATCTTGTTTTCGCTCACGCAGTGCTGGAATGTGAACGCGTATCACATTGAGTCGATGGAATAAATCTTCTCGAAAATCACCTTCATTGACCAAACTTTCTAAATGTTGATGTGTTGCGGCGATTATACGCACGTCGACTTGTATTGGTGAGTGACCACCAACTCGGTAGAACTGTCCATCAGATAATACGCGCAATAAGCGAGTTTGAATATCAAGCGGCATGTCGCCAATCTCATCGAGAAATAACGTGCCTCCGTTAGCTTGCTCAAAACGACCCTGACGTACGTTAGCAGCGCCAGTAAAGGCGCCTTTTTCATGGCCAAATAACTCAGACTCTATGAGATCTTTTGGTATGGCTGCCATATTAAGTGCGATAAAGGGTTTAGAGGCTCTCGGGCTATGTCTATGAAGCGCTTTAGCAACCAGCTCTTTACCAGTACCAGACTCTCCATTGATCAGCACAGAAATTGACGAGCGTGAAAGCTTACCAATAGCACGAAAGACTTCTTGCATTGCTGGCGCTTCGCCTATGATTTCTGGCGTACTGTTGCTATTGGCTTGGTTTAAGCTTTGAGCCTGTTTCTGCTCTTGATTGTGGGCCAGTGCTCTTTCAACTAGGTTGAGTGTGTCGTCGACATCAAATGGTTTAGGTAAGTAATCAAAGGCTCCCTTTTTATAGGAATTAACCGCGGCATCTAGGTCTGAATGGGCGGTCATTATGATAACAGGTAAGTTGGGATAACTTTGGTTAACACGCTGTAATAAATCCATACCATCAATGCCTGGCATACGAATATCTGATACTAAAACGTCCGGTGTTTCGCGCTCCAAAGCCACTAAAACACTTTCTGCTTCGGTAAACGTCTCGCACTTTATATTCGCTGATGAGAGAGTTTTTTCTAACACCCAGCGAATAGAACTATCATCATCGACAACCCAGACGTATCCTTTACTCATAGGGCATTTATCCTTTCAGTAATACTATTCATGCAATCGAAATTGGTAGATAGACGGTAAATTTTGTGTGACCTGGCCAGCTTTCTAGGTCAATTTTCCCTTGGTGCTGATCTATTAGGTTTTGGGCGATGGATAGCCCAAGGCCAGTTCCCCCTTCTCTGCCACTGACCATTGGATAGAACAGAGTATCTTGCAGATTTTCGGGTACTCCCGGTCCGTTATCTAGGATGTCGATTTTTGCTGCCAGCTTGTAGTTTTGGCCATGTATATTGACTTGGTGCGCTGTTCGAGTACGTATCAGGATATGGCCATAAGCTTGGTCTTGTAAGGTCTGACCTGCGTTACTGACAATGTTCAGCATTGCTTGCTCTATTTGGTCTGCATCAAGCATGAATTCAGGCAGACTAGGGTCATAGTCTCGTTCAATTTTTATATGGGGCTCGGTATCTAGTTCGACCAACTGACGCACTTTTTCTAGGGTAAGATGCAGGTTTTGGCATTTCTTTTCCCCTAGTCTTTGTGGCCCTAGCAGTCTGTCAACCAGTAATCTCAATCTATCTGCTTGCTCAATAATGATTTGGGTGTACTCGACCATTGAAGGATCGGGGAGCATTCGCTCTAAAAGCTGGGCCGCGCCGCGAAGACCGCCAAGAGGGTTTTTTATCTCGTGAGCCAGCCCTCTAACTAAAAGCTTGGCAGCTTGCTGCTGTGCGTGTTGATGGATCTCTTGGGATAAGCGACGCTGCTCTTCTACTTTTCTTAGCTCAACCAGAAGCAGCAATTTCTTGTGCCAGGTGATTGGACTGGTAGTCACCTCTAGGATTAGCGGCCTGTCATCGATTATTAACGTGCAGTTACTGTCTGTTATGCTTTGACCTGTTTGAGCGGGTCGTAATAGCCAATCTAATTCAATTGATGGATTTTGCACTAGGTTGGTTAGCTTTTGTTCGGTGATACGCTTAGCATTATGAGCAAATAGCTGTTCGGCGGCAGCATTCAAATATTGAATTTGAAAAGATTCGTCAATGATAATCACAGCCGTGGTTTGGTGACTGAGTATGATGCTGTTGAGCTCACTATTCACATCTGATCCTCATCCATGATAACACTATCAAATTTTGCACCAAATTGGTGCGATAACTTAGTATGGATTAATTATGCTGCTAAGCGAAGCAAAAAGTTTGTTTCCCACAGTCAAAGCTTGATAGAAAAAAGGCCCACCTATCTGTGAGCCTATTTTAATTGCTGATTCAGTAATGAATCACACAGAGTAATACAGTTCAAACTCAAGTGGATGAGTGGTCATGTTGACCTGTGCCACATCTTGCGACTTAAGATCGATGTAAGAATCAATAAAGTCATCAGAGAACACGCCGCCAGCTGTTAAGAACTCACGATCTTGATCGAGTGCATCAAGCGCGTCTTTAAGCGAGTATGCAACGGTTGGGATCTCTGCAGCTTCTTCAACAGGCAGGTCGTAAAGATCTTTGTCCATAGCTTCGCCCGGGTGAATCTTATTCTTAATTCCATCAAGGCCAGCCATAAGCATTGCAGCGAAGCATAAGTATGGGTTTGCTGATGGATCGCCGAAACGAACTTCAATACGTCTTGCTTTAGGGCTTGGAACGACTGGAATACGAATAGAAGCGCTTCGATTTCGAGCCGAATAAGCGAGCATTACAGGTGCTTCAAAACCAGGAACTAGGCGTTTGTACGAGTTGGTGGATGCATTAGCAAAGGCGTTAATAGCGCGAGCGTGTTTGATGATACCACCAATGTAGTAAAGCGCGGTCTCAGAAAGGCCGCCGTACTTGTCACCTGCAAACAGGTTGACGCCATCTTTTGCTAGAGACTGGTGAACGTGCATGCCACTGCCGTTATCACCAACTAATGGCTTGGGCATAAAGGTTGCTGTCTTGCCAAAGGCGTGAGCAACATTGTGTACTACGTACTTATAGATTTGGATTTCATCGGCTTTCGATGTAAGCGTGTTAAAGCGAGTTGCGATCTCGTTTTGTCCTGCTGTGGCAACTTCGTGGTGATGAGCTTCTACCACAAGCCCCATTTCTTCCATGATAAGACACATCGCAGAGCGGATGTCTTGGGATGAGTCGACGGGAGCTACCGGGAAGTACCCGCCTTTAACGCCAGGGCGGTGGCCTTTGTTGCCTTCTTCGTAATCAGAGCCCGTATTCCACGCAGCTTCAACATCATCAATCTTGAAGAATGAACCTGACATGTTGGTTGAAAATTTGACGTCATCAAATAGGAAGAATTCTGGCTCAGGGCCAATTAAAACAGTATCGGCGATACCGGTAGAGCGCATGAAATCTTCTGCACGTTTTGCAATTGAGCGAGGGTCTCTGTCGTAACCCTGCATAGTGGCTGGTTCAAGGATATCACAACGGATGTTGAGAGTGGCATCTTCAGTAAATGGGTCAAGGACTGCAGATGACGCGTCTGGCATCATCACCATGTCTGATTCGTTGATACCTTTCCAGCCTGCAACGGAAGAACCATCGAACATTTTGCCCTCTTCGAAGAAGTCGGCATCGATTTGGTGGGCCGGGATGGAGATATGTTGCTCCTTCCCTTTAGTGTCGGTAAAACGTAGATCCACAAACTTAACTTCATTCTCTTGGATCAGCGACAGAACATTTTCAACTGACATCTTGGATAACCTCCAGTGTTATTAAAGCGGTGTGAGCTCGATTAAATAAAAAATCCAGCATTGATTAATTTCATTGGTATTAATCGATGCTGACTCTACACAAGCTAGTACCATGCCATGTTTTTTTTATCTTTTAAAATCAATAAATTAAAAATTAACTCCTTGTTTTGGTGCAAAATATTGCACCGAAGTGGACTCTATTCGCACTATATTGGTGCGATAAAAATGGTTTGTTAATACTAGCAGTCCAAGATTATTTCATTGCGCTAATAAATACCACTCATGTCAACGAGTAATGGTGTATTGGTAGACATATAGGTATTTTTTTCGCATGGGTTGCGAAGAAAACTAATGTATCAGATCACATATTTCTGGGTTTTTCGCTAAAATCTGGTACATTACGGTCGTTTTTTTAATCAAATAAGCAGTGCTCGTTAAATGTACGATTTAAGAGGGTTGCTTCCTTTATAAGTGAATCAAGGTCCATGGTTACTCCACAGATTGATAATTTAAGAAATATCGCGATTATTGCGCACGTTGACCACGGTAAAACTACCCTGGTTGATAAACTATTGCAGCAATCCGGAACCCTAGAGTCTCGCGGTGAGGCAGAAGAGCGAGTCATGGACTCGAATGATATCGAGAAAGAGCGTGGTATTACCATTCTTGCGAAAAATACCGCGATTAATTGGAATGACTACCGTATCAATATTGTCGATACTCCGGGACACGCGGACTTCGGTGGTGAAGTAGAGCGCATTATGTCAATGGTAGACTCAGTGCTACTGATTGTTGATGCAGTTGATGGTCCTATGCCGCAGACTCGTTTTGTTACTCAAAAGGCGTTTGCACATGGCCTTAAACCTATTGTTGTTATCAACAAGATTGACCGTCCAGGTGCTCGTCCTGACTGGGTAATGGACCAAGTCTTCGATCTGTTTGACAACTTAGGTGCCACCGATGAGCAGCTAGACTTTAAAGTGGTATACGCCTCTGCATTAAATGGCTGGGCTTCACTAGAAGAAGGTGAAACTGGCGATGACATGGAACCACTATTTCAAACTATCGTTGAAGAAGTGGCTGCGCCTCAAGTTGACTTAGATGGCCCGCTTCAAATGCAGGTGTCTCAGCTTGATTACAGCTCTTATGTTGGTGTAATTGGTGTGGCACGTGTTACGCGTGGCAGCGTCAAACCAAACCAGCAAGTAACGGTAGTCAGTGCCGATGGCAAGACGCGTAATGGTAAAGTGGGCACTGTCATGGGCTACCTTGGTTTAGATCGCCATGAAGTCGATCAAGCCAATGCTGGTGATATCATCGCGATTACAGGCCTTGGTGAGCTTAAAATTTCAGACACTATTTGTGCGCAAAACGCGGTTGAAGCTTTGCCTGCACTGTCGGTTGATGAGCCAACGGTTACCATGACTTTCCAAGTCAATACCTCTCCATTTGCAGGTAAAGAAGGTAAGTTTGTTACCTCACGTAATATCCTTGAGCGTCTTGAAAAAGAGCTAGTACATAATGTGGCACTGCGCGTTGAACAGACAGACGATCCAGACAAATTCCGCGTTTCTGGTCGTGGTGAGCTTCATCTCTCTATCTTGATTGAGAACATGCGCCGTGAAGGTTTTGAGCTCGCTGTATCTCGCCCTGAAGTTATTATCAAGGAAGAAGACGGTCAGCTAATGGAACCGTTTGAAACCGTAACCATCGATGTTATGGAAGAGCACCAAGGTGGCGTCATGGAAAACATTGGCTTGCGTAAAGGTGAGCTGAAAGACATGTCACCTGATGGTAAAGGCCGAGTACGTATGGACTTTGTTATGCCATCGCGTGGCTTGATTGGTTTCCAAACTGAGTTTATGACCTTAACATCTGGCTCTGGTCTTCTTTATCATACTTTTGATCACTATGGTCCACACAAAGGTGGCAACATAGGTCAGCGTATTAACGGTGTATTAATTGCCAATGCGGCGGGTAAAGCTCTGACTAACGCACTGTTTAACCTGCAAGAACGTGGTCGTATGTTTATCGGTCATGGTGTGGAAGTATATGAGGGTATGGTGATTGGTATTCATAGCCGAGACAACGATTTGACGGTTAACGCGCTTAAAGGTAAGCAGCTAACCAACGTTCGTGCCTCTGGTACTGATGATGCTCAGGTTCTTACGCCGCCAATCATTATGACTCTAGAGCAAGCACTTGAGTTTATCGATGATGATGAGCTAGTTGAAGTAACGCCAGAAAGCATCCGTATTCGTAAGAAGTTCCTTACAGAAAGCGATCGTAAACGAGAAGCTCGTAACGCGAAATAGTCTAGCGGACTCTTTTCTAAGCCCTACTGAAGTCTTTCAGTGGGGCTTTTTTATACCCCGATTCCACAAATAATCTTCACTCAATTATTTTTGCAATAAATATCATATGCTTGAGTTGATCGAGCAATTAATGCATATTGTTTGCTCGCATACATGGATCGTAGCGTACGTACAACGAGCAAATAATGGTTCTTACTGGACAAAACCTCTTTCGAGATGAATTTCCAACCCCTATTTGTTTACGGCACTGCGCATCTTGGTTTATCTCAATCTCAGGGCATTAAACGATTAATAAATAAGACTCTGAGTGTGTTTTCGATATGGAGATCGTATGAAACTCAACAAGACCCTTTTAGCAACATTTTGCAGTGCAGCACTACTGAGTACTTCTGCTATTTCAGCTGAAGATTCATTGACCATTGGTGTCTCTCAGTATCCAGCAACCCTTCACCCAGCCATAGATAGTGCCGTAGCTAGAGATTATATCCGCGGTTTTACTCAGCGCGATTCCATTGGTTTTGACCAAAACTGGCAATTAACCTGCTATTTGTGTGAGCAGGTTCCGACATTTGAAAATGGCTTGGCTAGCATTATTGACCGACCAGACGCTAAACCAGGAGAAAGTCAGCAAGGGATAAAAATGACCATTCGGCTGAAAAAAGATTTGTTCTGGGGCGACGGTACTCCAGTCACCAGCCAAGATCTTGCCTTCTGGCATCAAGTGGCAACATCGTCAGATGTTCAAGGTAACCCTGAGTTATCATTGGTTCGGCAAATTGAGAGAATGGATGTGATTGATGACCGAACGGTTGATATGTATATCGATAGAATCACGTATGAGTACAATTCTAGCCTGAGGCCAAAGATTCTTCCCCGTCATCTTGAAGAGCCTATCTTTAAAGCTAATCCTAAAGAGTATCACCTTAAGACCAAGTACGTGACTGATCAAACGAATCCTGGTTTGTACAACGGACCTTATATTATTGAGCAAGCTAAGCAAGGTCAGTTTGTAAAGCTTGCCAGCAATCCATATTGGAAAGGCAAAGCGCCGCACTTTGAAAACATTACCATAAAAACCATTACTGATACTCAGGCCCTGCAGGCTAACCTTCTCTCTGGCGATATTGACTATATTCCGGGCGAGCTTGGTTTGACTTTAGATCAAGCTCTACAGTTTGATAAACGCTATGGCAGTAAGTTTAATGTAGATATTCGACCTGCCGCTTTGTATGAGCACTTGGACATACAGCTGGATAACCCTCATCTAAGCGATGTTAGGGTGCGCCAAGCACTGCTTTACGGCCTTGACCGCGAGCTGCTGACGCAAAAGCTATTTCAGGGCAAGCAACCTGTAGCAACAACAAGCGTCAACCCTCTTGATTCTACATTTGACCCTAATACACCTTTCTACAACTACGACCCAGAGAAGGCTAAGCAGCTGCTTAAAGAGGCTGGCTATAAACTGGTCAACGGCGTACAGATGAAAAATGGTCAGCCATTAGAGCTAGAGTTTATGACCACGGCTGGTAATAAAACCCGTGAGTTGGTCCAGCAATTTGCTCAAGGTCAATGGAAGAAAGTTGGCATTAAAGTGGTGATTAATAACCAGCCAGCGCGCGTTTACTTTGGCGCAACTCTTAATGAGCGCAAACATAAAGGCTTAGCTATGTTTGCTTGGTCAAGTTCACCAGAAGGCTTACCCAACACAGTATTACATTCTGAGCATATCCCTAGCAAAGAAAATGGTTGGTCTGGGCAAAATTATGCGGGTTACTCAAATGCTAAAATGGACGGCTTGATTGACCAACTTGAAGCTGAAGTGGATGCAGAAAAACGCAAGGCGTTATGGAAGAGCTTGCAGAATCTTTATGCTACCGATTTACCAGCCCTTCCCCTTTACTACCGCTCTGAGAGCTATATCTATCCCAAGTGGCTTGTTGGCGTTGAACCGACAGGGCATCAGTATTATTCGAGTTTCTGGGCGGAAAACTGGGCTCGGGCCAATTAAGCGGTTGGTATGTCTATGAATGAAGTAGTATTAGACGTTCGTAATATGAGTGTGGCTTTGGGGCCACACCTTGCGGTGAAAGAGATCAGCTATCAAATTCATGCTGGTGAGATTTTAGGTGTAGTGGGTGAGTCAGGTTGTGGAAAATCACTGACTTCACTCGCAGTAATGGGGCTTTTAGATAAAAAGCTGGCACTGTCGGGTGAGATTCTATTTGCGGGTGAAAACCTAGTAGGAATGAACGAGAAACGTTATCAGCACATCCGTGGTGAAGGCATAGGTATGATTTTCCAAGAGCCTATGACGGCGCTTAATCCTGTTGTTACCGTTGGTGAACAAGTGGCGGAAATGTTTTTGGTTCATGAAGGCGTATCTAAAGCCGAAGCCATGAACCGGGCAATAGAAATGCTAAGGCAAGTACATATACCCTACCCGGAAAAGAGAGCGAAAGCGTTTCCTCATGAGCTGTCTGGTGGTATGCGGCAGCGAGTCATGATTGCCATGGCGCTTGCCTGCAAACCTAAAGTATTGATTGCTGATGAGCCAACCACAGCGTTGGATGTGACAGTCCAAGCCCAAGTTCTTGATTTGCTCGAAGAGCTAAGAGAGACCACGGGTACTGCTATCCAATTTATCAGTCATTCACTTGGTGTGGTGTCGCAAATTTCTGATCGCGTTATGGTGATGTACGCAGGGCAAGTAGTCGAAATTGCTGATGTAAATGATATTTTTGATAATCCACAACATCCCTATACCCAGGCATTGCTCGACACCATACCGCGAGTCGGGGTTGATATTAAACGTTTGCCAGCAATACCGGGGAGTGTTCCACCTCTTGACCAGCGGGGTGACAATTATACATTCCGCGATCGATGCCCTGAGCTTTTCGACCATTATACCCAACTGGCGAAGCAGCGTAATGAGCAAATGGTGAGGGGGTATTGATGGCGCTATTAAAAGTTAATAATTTGCACAAGTATTATGTGCTTGAGGCTGGCTCTGCTTTTGGGCGAAAGCCTAAGTACTTGCATGTGACCAAAAACGTTTCCCTTAGCCTAGAAGCAGGCAAGACCTTGGCTGTGGTCGGAGAGTCTGGATCTGGAAAGTCCACCTTAGGTAGGATGGTCAGCATGCTAGATAGACCTGCATCGGGCGAGATTTACATAGCCGGTCAAGAGGTGTCGCGCCTGAGTTCTAAACAGCAAAGGCCAATACGTCAACGGATAGGTTTAGTTTTTCAAGATCCTTACTCTGCGCTTAACCCAAGAATGCCAATCTTAGACTCTTTAATTGAGCCAATGAAAGTCAATAAAATTGGTCATCGACACTCTCAGCGAGAGCGTGCGCTGGAGGTGCTAGAGTGGGTTGGGATGCATGAAGATGTGCTCACTCGATACCCTCATGAGTTTTCAGGAGGTCAGAGGCAGCGTATTGCTATTGCACGAGCCCTGATGTTGAAGCCTGAGCTTATTATTGCTGATGAACCGCTCTCTGCTCTGGATGTATCGGTACAATCTCAAATCTTGAACTTGTTTAAAGATCTGCAAGAGGAACACGGAATCGCCTTTTTCTTCATTAGCCACGATATGGCAGTCGTGTACCACTTGGCTGACGAAGTGGTCGTGATGAAAAATGGTGAGATTGTCGAGCAAGCGGATAAAGCGAGCTTTTTCGCGCACCCTAAGCACCCATATAGCCAAGAGCTACTTAATGCAGTGCCTGATATCGGTAATGTAAGGCGTCGTAATCAGATCGAGAGAAAATCAGCATGAAAGTAACAAATAATCCACAGATAGGGGGACGATGATGAAACGCTTTCTTATTTCTCGTTTCCTACAAATGGTGCTGGTACTCTTTTTAGCATCATTTGCCGCCTACAACTTGATGGGGCTTATGCCAGGCGACCCGATTGATTTGTTGGTGCAAAGTAATCCAAGCATGACTTCGGAAGATATTGCTCGGTTAAAAGCTGAGCAGGGTTTGGATAAACCCGTCTACGTGAGATATTTTATTTGGCTAAAAGATGCCATGCATGGCGATCTTGGTTACTCACGTATGTTTGCCCAGCCTGCAATTGATGTGCTGTGGGACGCAATGAAAAATACCTTAATTCTGGTGGGTAGTGGCACCTTGTTGTCGATTTTAATTGCTTTGCCAGTCGGAGTCTTGTGTGCGGTTAAGAAAAATAAAGCGACAGACTACATTATTAGCGGCTTAACCTACCTATTTTTGTCGACACCGGCAGCCTGGCTAGCTCTTATGCTGATCATGGTGTTTGCTGTGGTGTTGCCGGTATTTCCAGCCGGAGGTACAGGCGAGGCTGAAGGTGCAGCAGGGTTGGCAAAACTTGAATATATGATATTGCCAATATTGAGTTTAACCTTGCTCAGCATCGCATCCATTTCACGTTTTATGCGCTCAAGTATGCTTGAAGTCTTTCGCCAAGACTTTGTGCGTACCGCGAAGGCAAAGGGCTTGTCGTCGACTCGTGTGCTACTAAAACACTGTATCAAAAATGGCATGCTTCCAATGATCACTGTGCTTGCAATGGATGTGGCGGGGTTAATGAGCGGCGCTGTGTTGACGGAAACGATTTTTAGTTGGCCTGGTATCGGGAAATTAACCGTTGATTCAATAAATGGTAATGATTACAACGTCGCCATGCTTTGTTTTATGGTCGCGACGACAGCGATACTTGTGATGAATTTTATTGCTGACATTCTTTACTCAAAAGTTGATCCAAGAATTGATTTAACTAAGGGGGGCGTCCAATGAGTTATATAGTCAAACGCAGTCAAAACCCTTGGTTTCAGGTCGCTCAGCGCTTATCTAGACATAAGCTGGCCATGTTGTCGTTGGTGTTTTTATGTCTATTAGCCCTGGCTTGCTTCGGAGCAAATCCTATTGCACTTTGGTTAGGTGTTGACCCCTATGCCGATGATTTGTTCTCTCGCTTCTCACCTCCAAGCGAACTTAATGTGCTTGGAACCGATGAGCTTGGGCGTGATATTTTTACCCGCTTACTGCTGGGTGGCCAAGTCTCACTGACATTTGCTTTTATGGCCGCCTTAACCACGTCAGTGATAGGTACGGTGCTCGGAGTGATAGCTGGCTACTATGGAGGTAGAGTTGACGCATTTATCATGCGCAGTGCCGACTTTATTATTAGCTTGCCAAGCATTATGTTGCTTATACTGATTCAAAGTGTCGACATGACCAAGCTTGGGCTGTCTGAAGAACTGGTTCGCAGTGATAGTTTTAGTATCTACCGATTAGTGCTGGTGCTTTCCATTTTGGGGTGGCCTTTTGCCGCTCGTTTAGTGCGCTCGAATACTCTTTCTGTTAAACACAGGGAATATGTTCAGGCGGCCATTGGTTACGGTGCGAGTCATTGGTTTGTGATGGTAAGACATATTATTCCCAATGTGATAGCCCCTGTGATCACAGCTACAACATTGGGTGTCGGCGGTGCGATTTTAACTGAAAGCGCATTGAGCTTTTTGGGTTTTGGTATTAACCCACCGACACCATCTTGGGGTAATATGTTACAAAATGCTCGCGAAGCTATGTGGCTTTATCCTATGGCCGCTGTCTATCCCGGTCTTATGGTTTTAATGACGGTGATTACAATTAATTTCTTGGGAGATGGATTACAAGAAGCGATTGATCCCAAATCATAGGTAAACACTTTGGCCTGTTTTCTTGCAAGCAGGTTGATATCAGGTAGACAGGCCTAAGTTTTATTCTGATTGGGGGATTTGATGTTAAACATTGAACAGATTAGCAAGCATGGCGTGAGGTTTGGACGATACCTACTCACAAGAATGCATCATGATAGAATCAATGTTAATGCTGGTTATCTAGCTTACATCACCTTACTTTCCATTGTTCCTATGCTGACTGTGCTTTTGTCGGTGTTATCTTCGTTTGCGGTTTTCGCTAATGCCGGAGACGTTATTCAAGACTTTGTGATTACTCACTTCGTCCCTGCTGCTGGGGATGCGGTCAAGCAAGCTCTGCTCGAATTTGTGGCTAATACAGGTAAGATGACGGCGGTTGGCGGTTTGTTTTTGTTTGTTGCGGCTTTGATGCTGATTTCTAACATTGACAAAAATCTTAACTATATTTGGCGAGTTGAGCACAAGCGCCGCAAAGTGTTTTCCTTTTCTATGTATTGGATGGTGCTGACTCTGGGACCAATTTTAGTTGGAGCAAGCATTGCAGCCACTTCCTATGTTACCTCTTTAAAGATACTCGATAGTGATGCTATCTCAGGTATTTATGAGCTGATATTACGCTGGCTGCCCTTTTTATTGTCATTTTTTGCCTTTATGGGGCTATATATTCTAGTTCCTAACAAAAAAGTTTATATATCACATGCATTTATTGGTGCTATCCTTGCTGCTTTATTGTTTGAGGCAAGTAAAAAAGGTTTCGCTGCATACATAACCCAGTTTCCTTCGTATCAACTTATATACGGTGCCTTAGCGGCCATCCCAATTTTGTTTGTCTGGGTGTATTTATGTTGGTTGATTGTCTTGATTGGCGCAGAGGTGACGGCTGCTTTGGGTGAGCGTGATCAGTGGAGCGAACCTCAAGAAGTGGTACACTTGGCCTCAGATAATGGTCAGCAGGAAGAAGGAAAGCGTAGTGATAGCACTGATCCAGAGAGTGAGTGAGGCCGCTGTACGAGTCAATGGTGAAGTTGTTGGTGAAATAAATCATGGATTATTGGTGCTGTTAGGTGTTGAGAAAGGTGATGATGAAGCAAAAGCAAAGCGTTTAGTGGAGCGAGTAACGTCTTATCGTGTGTTCAGCGATGACGAAGGTAAGATGAACCTCAATGTTAAACAGGTTGACGGTCAAGTGCTGGTGGTTTCTCAATTTACCTTACCAGCAGATACCAATAAAGGCACGCGAGCTGGTTTTTCACGCGGTGCTCATCCAGTTGACGCTGAGCGCCTTTATGACTACTTTGCTAACCAGTGTGCTGAATTGATACCAACCGAGCGTGGACAGTTTGCAGCAGATATGAAGGTTTCATTGGTTAATGATGGGCCAGTGACTTTCTGGTTACAGGTATAAAATTAAGATGTAAAAGCTGGTGGCTGTACGTAGCCAAAAAACAGGGATTTTTATGTTTAAGCTGATCACCCCGCAAACGGACAATCAACTCAACAAGTATTATCACTTTCGCTGGCAGATGCTTCGCGAGCCTTGGCGTATGCCAATTGGCTCTGAGCGTGATGAATATGACCCCATGAGCCACCATCGTATGATTGTCGATGGTAGGGGAAGACCAATGGCTGTAGGGCGCCTTTACATTACGCCTGATAGTGAAGGACAGATACGTTACATGGCGGTCAAAAATACTCGCCGTAGTAAAGGTGTTGGCTCTCTGGTATTGGTGGCTTTGGAGTCATTAGCTCGCCAAGAAGGCGCTAAGCGTTTGGTTTGCAATGCTCGCGAGGATGCGATTTCTTTTTATGAAAAGAATGGTTTTGAGCGACGTGGCGAGCTTACTGATGAGCGTGGTCCTATTCGTCATCAGCAAATGGTTAAACAATTAGATCCTATGGCCAATGTACTGCGCCGTCCTGATTGGTGCAAAGAATTGCAAGAGCGTTGGGAGCACCAGATCCCCATCAGCGATAAAATGGGAATTAAGATCAACCAATATACAGGTTATCAATTTGAATGTGGTTCGCAGTTAAACCCTAACTTAAACCCACACAATACCATGTTTGCGGGCTCTGCTTTTACGTTAGCGACGTTAACGGGTTGGGGTATGACCTGGCTGTTGATGAAAGAGCGTGGTCTAAGTGGTGATATTGTTCTTGCTGACAGCCAAATTCGCTACAGGCATCCTGTGACCCAAAACCCTGTTGCGTCGACTTCTCTTGATGGGATCAGTGGCGACTTAGATCGTCTAGCTTCTGGCCGTAAAGCTCGCATTATTATTTACGTTACTATCTATAGTGGTGACGTGCCAGCAGTCGAGTTTGTGGGCACTTACATGCTTCTTCCAGATTATAAATCAATGCTTGGTGTTCCCTATTCAGGCGATACGGCTTGACGATTACTTTCAGGTGAACAGACTTCTTGGACTATATTGGTCTGACTAAAAATATCAGACCAAAGCCTTTTACACTCAACTTCGCTGGTGAAAATTAAGGTGCCGAACTGGTATTTAGCAAGATCGATGTTACCTGCGAGTTGCGCCTTTTCCCCTTTACCTGTGATTTGCATTCGGCCTCTGTCTATCGCTATTTTTATGGTGTTGAGAGGCCATTCTCTCTGGTAGATTGTTGTTTTATCATCACTTTGCACTCTCAGAGCGGCTTGATTTAGGTGTAAGTTAGCTGAGCCAGTTAGGCTATGAGCAAAGATTGGATAGTCTCCAGAGAGGCCTTCAAGGTTAATGTCTGCTTCAGCCATTCCTATAACTTGAAAGGGCAGTTTTTCTTGAAGCAAGGGCAAGTCGACGGGAAAACCATCGACATTTAATGACAGTTGCCAAGGGGCGCTGAGCTCTTGTCTTTGCCACTGGCCATTGGCTTCTATGTATCCTCTTGCTAATGGCAAGAAGGCTCGCTCAATACTGATGTTTTCATTTTGAGCGGTCAGTTTAACAATGGCTTGTGTGGTCAATAAGTTATCTAAACTGGCATTGTTAGCAGTCGCTTCTATGCTGCCAGAGTACAAGCTAGGTTTGCCATTTTGGATTAACTGTAAATCCTTGCCTTCAACATTAATGCCTGAAATTTGCCAGTAAGGGCGTTGCTCAACTTGAATCAATTGAGTGTTTTTAATCTCCAGTGTTTTGATAGCGAGCGTGTCGAGAAAGTTTGAGGCCTTGTCCAAAATCACAACTAATTGGTCTGTGTCCTCTAACCACTTAATACCTGAGATTTTGAGCCAGTTGAGATCGGCTTGCTTTTGAGTCAAAGAACCACTCATTTGAATGCGACCTTGCTTGAAGTCTGCATCGAACTCATCCAAAGAAATAGCTGAGTTCGATATATTGAGCCTAGCGGTTGGGCTGACAAGACGCAGCTGTTCGTAATCTATGCTTTCTGCGTTAAATGACAGGCTTGCTTGTTCTTGCTGCTTTAAGGCTTGATTGATGAAAAAGTTTTCTAGCGAAGCATCAATTTGATTGAGGTTCCAGTTTCCATAACTAATGTCACTGTTGAGAATATCCAAACTGTTAACGTGATAGACAGGCAATGCCAAATCTTTAAAGCCATTAAATAACTTCTCGGCGGGTAAAGCTTTGGAAAGCTTTAGTTTATTGACGGTAACGTTAATCAGTGACCAGCCTTGCGGGTATTGCTCTGCTTGACCTGAAACATCGGCATCACGCCACTTAAAGGAAGCTCCATAGATGGTGCTATCTTGCGGTTGATATTGGGCGTCAATTAGTAATTTATCCAGAGCCTCGCCATCCACATACAACTGCTGGGCTGATAATTGAACTTTGCCATAGGGAACCGTCTGCTTTGGCGAGAGCCACACTGGCTTTTGTATTTGCAAATTGATGTCCCGCGCTGACCAATTAGGCGCTTGAATGTCAACATGCTGAAGAGCCAATTGTTGTATCTGAAGTGACTGTAATAGTGGTGAACTAAGTGTGCTCAGTTTTAAGTTTGCCTCTTCGATCAAAATCGAATCGAAAGACAGTTTGTTGTCTTTCCAAAGTGATGAGGATACCCAAAGCGAGAGTTTGGGAATGTGAAAGTCTTGGCTGCCATCCGTTATATCGACGTCTGTGAGAGTAAGTTGGTAGGGTGGCGAGTATGCTGCCTGCTGCACTTTTATTGTATAAGGTAAAAATTGGTCCAGAATGACATTGACAATTTTCCCTGAATAAGGCGATTGGAGCAGAAAAAACAGTGAGACTATCAACAAGCTGCTTACACAAACTATGATAACAGAGGTGATGACGAAAACTTTTTTTAACATTCCAACCTTCTCCCAGTTCAGACTTCAGCTAGCTTGGAACATTTTTCTTTTTCAGGCAACAAAAAGCCCCTTTAACTAGGGGCTTAACATCTAAATTTACCGACTTGCTTGCTTTGTTACTTGAAATAATATCGAGGTAACTAAAGCTTACACTGCGTTAGTCAAGCTGAGGGCCAGCCGCGACTAAAGATTTACCTTCATCATTGTCTGTATATTTAGCAAAGTTGTTGATAAAGCGCTGAGCAAGGTCTTTGGCTTTATTTTCCCACTCTTGAGGGTCTGCATACGTGTCGCGAGGATCCAATATGCCAGAATCGACATCATGCAACGCGGTTGGAACCTCTAGGTTGAAGATAGGAATATGCTTAGTGTCTGCGTTTTCAATTGAGCCATCTAGAATAGCATCTATAATTCCGCGAGTATCCTGAATCGAGATTCGTTTACCACTACCATTCCAACCCGTGTTGACGAGATATGCTTCTGCGCCTGCCGCTTCCATACGTTTAACCAGTACTTCAGCATATTTGGTTGGATGAAGGGTTAGGAAAGCTGCGCCAAAACACGCTGAGAAAGTTGGTGTTGGCTCGGTAATTCCACGTTCGGTACCAGCAAGTTTTGCCGTAAAGCCTGAGAGGAAATGGTACTTCGTTTGTTCCGGCGTTAGCTTAGATACTGGTGGTAATACCCCAAATGCATCGGCTGACAGGAAGATAACCTTATTGGCATGCCCACCCTTTGATACAGGCTTGACGATATTCTCTATGTGCTCGATCGGGTAAGATACACGAGTGTTTTCAGTTTTAGAACCATCATCAAAGTCGATAGAGCCATCGCTAAGCACAGTGACATTCTCTAGCAATGCATCGCGTCTGATGGCATTGTATATATCAGGTTCAGCTTCTTTAGATAGCTTAATGGTTTTGGCATAGCAGCCACCTTCAAAGTTGAACACGCCGTCATCATCCCAGCCATGTTCGTCATCACCAATGAGTGCGCGCTTAGGATCGGTTGATAGGGTTGTCTTACCTGTTCCTGAGAGACCAAAGAACACTGCAACATCGCCATCTTTACCCATGTTCGCAGAGCAGTGCATAGAGGCAATATCTTTCAAGGGTAAGAAATAGTTCATCATGGCGAACATGCCTTTTTTCATCTCGCCGCCGTACCATGTACCACCGATAAGCTGCATGCGCTCAGTTAGGTTAAATACAGTAAAGTTCTCTGAATTCAGACCGTGTTCTTGCCATTTTTTATTAGTACATTTAGCTCCGTTCATGACCACAAAGTCGGGTTCAAATGTCTTTAATTCTTCTTCGCTAGGGCGAATGAACATATTTTTGACAAAGTGTGCTTGCCACGCAACTTCAGTAATCACGCGGATGCTTAGGCGAGTATCTGGGTTGGCCCCGCAATAGCCATCAACCACAAAGACACGTTTGCCAGAGAGTTGGCTGGTAACCTCGTCTTTAAGGTCATTCCACACTTGCTGTGTGATCGGCTTGTTGTCATTTTTTACCGCGTCAGAAGTCCACCACATGTGCTCTTCTGTCGTTGCATCTTTTACTATGTACTTATCTTTCGGTGAGCGCCCAGTAAAAATACCAGTGTCCACAGCCACGGCACCTAGTTCTGTTACCACGCCTTTTTCATAACCTTGTAGGTCGGCGCGAGTTTCTTCTTCGAACAGCATTTCGTAACTTGGGTTGCGAACAACCTCTTTTACGTTGTGAAGCCCATGTTTGGTAAGATCAATTGTTGCAGCCTGTGCATGCTCCATAACGGTCATAGGTGCTCCTTGTAGGAATATATCTTAGGGATGTTCTAATAATGTTTTAGTGGTTATCTGCTCACCATGCTAACAACGGGTGCTGGGCAAAACAGGGATGCAGTTCAAAAAGAATCCATGTTAGCCATTCGGTTTTCAGCGACTCATCACACAATAGCTGCGACAGTGTATCGCGTACGCAAAGGATTGCGCTAGAGATAAATTAATTATTAATATACAAAAATTAAGCGGTTGCTTTATTACGTGTAATCGTCGATTTATGGTGATGTTAATCACAAAAGACCAGATTTATACTGGTCTTTTGATAAGAAAATTACAGCCTTATTGCGTCTTGTAAATTAATGCAGTGTGCTGTTGCCAGAATTGGCTTGAGCGAATAGCTCTTCAACTTGAGCTTGGTCAAAAGAATAGTTAGTTCCGCAGTAATCGCAATGCAAAGAAATTGAGCCTGCTTCAGCCAAGATGTCGTTCACTTCCTTGCGTTCTAGCGTCACTATGGCCGCACCACTTTTCTCTCTCGAACAGCCACAGTGGAAAACCACAGGTTGAGGTTCAAAGACGCGCACGTTCTCTTGGTTATACAAGCGATACAAAAGCTCATTCGCCTCAAGAGAGAATAACTCATCATCTTTTACTGTGTCTGTTAGCTGTTCAAGATGCTCAAAGTCTTCGGGACTTCCTTTGCCGTCAGGCATGATTTGTATCAGCATGCCAGCAGCTTGTGGTTTGCCTTGGTGTTCGCCAGTTCGTATCCAAAGGCGAGTTTTAAGCTGCTCTGAATTGGCAAAGTATCCTTCTAGAATTTCCGCTAAGTTGTCACCTTCAAGAGCAACAATACCTTGATAACGCTCAGCGTTTTTTGGCTCAATAGTGATAACCAAATAACCTTTGCCCATCATATCGTGAATGCTTGCATCATCTTTTATGTCGCCTTCCCAACGCGCTACGCCACGAACTTTTTGGTTATTGTCGCCATTAATTACGGCTAGGGACACAGGACCATCACCCTGCAACTGCATGGTAATAGAACCTTCGAACTTTAGTGTGGCGGTTAACAATGTGGCAGAGACTAGTAGCTCACCTAGGAGTGTTTTCAGAGGTGTGGGATATTCCTTACTGGAGATAATCCGTTGGTATTCATCACTCA
Source organism: Vibrio aquimaris (assembly GCF_009363415.1). Lineage (NCBI taxonomy): Bacteria > Pseudomonadati > Pseudomonadota > Gammaproteobacteria > Vibrionales > Vibrionaceae > Vibrio > Vibrio aquimaris. The sequence goes on from NZ_CP045350.1 coordinate 110,454, forward strand.
ATTGTACCAACTCGCCACGTACTGAAAGGTCTTCAAAGAGATAACGGTTTAAAACATTGTGTGCCATTAAGTATTTCCTCGTACGTATGGTACAGATATCAGCGGCATGCAGGCTGATATTTATTGGTGTTTAAATTTAATTATATCGCGTCGCTGCTTTTTGTCTGGCCGGCGATCGGGGCTGGGGTTGTGTGCGTGAAGCTTTCGCTGCTTTGCATTTTCTTCACGTTTAGTAAGACTGCTTTCAGTTTCACTGTACAGAGTTTGTGCTTCTGGTGCTCCGCGTCTTTGGTCAGAAATCTTTTCTATCACCACGGTTTTTTCCTCATGGCCCTGGCGAAGTGTAATGATGGCTCCTAACTCAACGATTTTACTTGGTTTGCTGCGCTGTCCATTGTAATGGACTTTTCCACCGTCGACCATATTGCGAGCAATGGCACGTGTTTTGTAAAAACGTGCAGCCCAGAGCCATTTATCTAGCCTGACTGCTATAATTTCTGTAGCCATAGTGGATACTAACCTCTGAGGGATATCAATCTTGTGCCAAATTATTGGAGTAACAATGGTGACGCAGCGCTCATTTTTCAAGGTACATAACAAAATTCTGTATCTTTGTGTGTTAATCAGTTCGATTACAGTGTTGGTGGTTGAATATTTTGGTAGAATGCTCAGTTCAAACGAAAACGTTAATGTAAAAATACTTGCTAAGTAACAAATACCTAGCACAGCTTTGTCAGCTGGTTATCGAAAGGATTGTGAGTGAATATTCGTGGTGTAATTCAACTGGACACTTTTGTGAAAAATCAGGATCGCTTAAGTGCAGTGACAACCGTCATATTGCTAGCAATGAGTGCATGGGTTGCTGGCGCCCTAATTTGGCAGCCGCTGGAATCTCAGTCAGTGACGGCTTGGAAGCCTTCTGCTTTTTCGAGTAATGTTGAGAAAGGCGCTGGCTTAAACATTGCTGATCTACAAAATAGCCATTTATTTGGCCGCTATCAGGCGAACGCTCCCGCAGTGAAGAAAAAAGTGGTCACTGAGGCACCTAAAAGTCGTTTGAGTGTTGTTCTCGTTGGTGTTGTAACCAGTAGTGAAGAGGGTAAAAACTTAGCGGTAGTGTCCAATAGAGGCCAACAAGCCACCTACGGTATTGGTGAAACACTTGAAGGTACAAGAGCGACAGTCGTTGAAGTGCTCTATGACCGCATTATAGTGGATAACTCAGGCCGCAATGAAACAGTCATGTTGGAAGGGTTAAAATACACTAAAGATCCTCAACCTCAGCCGAAATCCCAATCAGTCAAGGCGGAGGTATCAGCTGATAAGTTAGATGAAATTCGTACGGTCATCCGTAAAGATCCCAAACAAATTTTCCAATATGTTCGCATGTCTCAAATGAAAAGGGATGGTGAAGTCATAGGGTATCGTCTGTCCCCAGGCAGAGATAAAGAGCTGTTTGAATCGGCTGGTTTAAAACCTGGGGATGTCGCAACGCAGATTAATGGCCAAAGTCTGAGTAACCCTGCTGCTATGGGTGAGATTTTTAAAAACATGTCTTCGCTTACAGAGCTTAATCTGACGGTAGAAAGGGATGGCCAATCTTTTGAAATTTATATTGAATTATAATAATGATGCAAACGCATACATCATTCCAAGGAGTAGAAGGTGAACCATTGGCTTAAAAAAAGCGCTTGGCTTTTAGCAGGAAGCTTATTGACGTTTCCTGCTGCGGTAGTGGCGAATGAATACAGTGCTAGCTTTAAAGGCACAGATATTCAGGAATTTATTAATATTGTTGGCCGTAACCTAGAAAAAACGATCATTGTTGACCCTTCCGTGCGGGGCAAAATAGATGTTCGTAGTTATGACATGCTGACGGAAAAGCAATATTACAGCTTCTTTCTTAATGTTCTAGAAGTATACGGATACGCGGTCGTTGAAATGGATAACGGTGTTATTAAAGTTATCAAGTCAAAAGATGCGAAAACCTCTGCGATTCCAGTCGTTGGCGATGGCGCTATTGGTGGTGATGCCGTCGTGACCCGTGTGGTGGCTGTACGCAATGTGTCAGTTAGAGAGTTATCTCCTTTGTTGCGTCAACTTAACGACAATGCTGGAGCAGGTAATGTGGTTCACTATGACCCCGCCAACATTATTCTTATCACAGGCCGCGCCGCAGTAGTTAACCGATTAGCCGATATCATCAAACGAGTAGACCAAGCAGGCGATAAAGAAATTGAAGTGGTTGAGCTTGACAACGCCTCGGCTGCGGAAATGGTTCGTATCGTTGAAGCTTTGAATAAGACGACAGATAACAAAAGCACTCCAGCCTTCCTTCAACCTAAATTGGTTGCAGACGATCGTACCAACTCTATTCTAATCTCTGGAGATCCTCAGGTTCGTCAGAGGTTACGCAAGCTTATTAAGCAGCTTGATGTTGAAATGGCAACTAAGGGCAACAACCGTGTTGTCTATCTTAAGTATGCTAAAGCAGAAGATTTGGTCGATGTGTTGAAAGGGGTATCAGAAAACCTTCAAGAGGAAAAATCAACGGGCACTAAAGGGGCAAAAACTTCCAAGCGTAATGAGGTGATGATCTCAGCCCATGAAGGGACTAATGCGTTAGTCTTGACCGCGCCACCCGATATTATGAACTCTCTGCTTGATGTGGTATCTCAGATTGATATTCGCCGAGCACAAGTGTTAATCGAGGCCTTAATTGTAGAAATGTCAGAGGGTGACGGGATTAACCTAGGTGTGCAATGGGGCTCGCTGGAAACGGGCGCTGTGATTCAGTATCCAAATTCGGGAGCACAGATTGGTCAAGTGATGGTGGGGCTTGAAGAAGCCAAGGACAAAGAAAACTCAAACTTAACGTATGACCCTGATAATCCAGCTGCCAATGATGCTGGTTATGTTGAACAAATAACCACTGAAAGTGGTGATTACTCCACTTTAGCATCTGCATTAGGTGGGGTTAATGGTGCGGCTTTAAGTGTGGTTATGGGCGATTGGACCGCTTTGATCAGTGCCGTCTCAAGCGATGCTCAATCTAACATCCTATCTTCACCAAGCATCACTGTGGTTGATAACGAAGAAGCAAAATTTATCGTCGGCGAGGAGGTTCCGGTAATAACAGGTTCGCAGACGGGCTCAAACAACGACAACCCATTCCAAACGGTCGAACGTAAAGACGTTGGCGTTCAGCTTACAGTAACGCCGCAAATCAATGAAGGGACGTCAGTCCAATTGACTATTACCCAAGAAGTGTCCAATGTGCTGCCAGCAACGACTAACGCAGCGGTGGATGTAAGTTTTGCCAAGCGTCAGCTCAATACCACGGTTATGGTAGAAGATGGGCAAATGATAGTACTCGGCGGTCTTATCGATGAGCAAACCACAGAAAGTGAGTCTAAGGTCCCGCTTTTGGGTGACATTCCTTACTTAGGCCGATTATTTAAATCCACCAGTTCGCAAAAGACGAAGAGGAATCTGATGGTATTTATTAAGCCGACTATCATGCGTGACGGCTTAACAGCGGATGGTATCACGCAGCGTAAATATAACTTTATCCGTGCGGAGCAACTGTATAAAGCAGAGGAAGGTATCAAGCTGATGGACGATGTTCCGGTACCAGTATTGCCTAAGTTTGGAGAAGAGATTCGCCATCCTGCAGAAATACAAGCCTTCTTGGATCAGATGGAAGTTCAGTGATGGACGAAGTAATCACATTTCGCCGCCTACCTTTTAGCTTTGCCAATCGATTTAAAATGGTATTGGAGCCGAGTGAGCAAGGGTTGGTCCTCTACTATGTCGCTCCTTTGGCTTTTGAAGCACTACTTGAGGTCAAGCGAGTTGTTGGTGAAGGTTTCGAAATCCAAGAAGTATCGAAAGAATCTTTTGATACCAAGCTCACTGAAGCTTATCAACGCGATTCATCGGAAGCTCGTCAGTTGATGGAAGATCTCGGTGCTGATAATGATGACTTTTTCTCTCTGGCAGAAGACTTGCCACAAGATGAAGACTTATTAGAGTCTGACGATGATGCGCCAATTATCAAGTTGATTAACGCCATGCTCGGCGAAGCAATCAAAGAAGGTGCTTCGGATATTCATATTGAAACCTTCGAGAAAGCGCTGTCTATTCGTTTTCGTATTGATGGGGTTTTACGTGATGTGTTGTCCCCAAGTAGAAAGCTTGCTCCTTTGCTCGTTTCTAGGGTCAAGGTTATGGCCAAGCTGGATATAGCAGAAAAGCGCATTCCTCAAGATGGCCGGATTTCATTGCGTATTGGCGGTCGAGCAGTTGATGTTCGTGTGTCGACCATGCCATCTTCACATGGAGAACGTGTGGTAATGCGACTACTTGATAAAAACGCCACTCGCCTTGATCTGCACAGTTTAGGAATGACACCTGAGAACCACGCGAATTTTCGTACCATGATTGAACGCCCCCATGGCATTATTTTGGTTACTGGTCCTACAGGTTCAGGTAAATCGACCACTTTGTATGCTGGGCTTCAGGAGCTTAACAGTAATGAGCGTAACATTCTGACCGTTGAAGATCCGATTGAATTTGATATTGATGGGATAGGCCAAACTCAGGTAAACCCTAAAGTTGATATGACTTTTGCTCGCGGCTTGAGAGCAATATTACGTCAAGATCCTGATGTGGTTATGGTGGGCGAGATACGTGATTTAGAAACGGCTCAAATTGCGGTTCAAGCCTCTTTGACCGGCCACTTGGTTATGTCGACCCTGCATACCAATACTGCTGTTGGTGCAATCACTCGCTTGCGAGATATGGGAATCGAGCCATTTCTGATTTCTTCTTCACTACTGGGTGTTTTGGCTCAGCGTCTGGTTCGGACTTTGTGCTCCGAATGTAAAGAGCCTTATCAAGCGGATAAAGAGACGAAGAAGCTGTTCGAACTTAATGAGCAAGATGAGCTAACTCTGTTCAAGCCCAAAGGGTGTGAACACTGCAATAACAAAGGTTATCGAGGTCGTACCGGTATTCATGAACTTCTTGTTGTCGATGAGCAGGTACAAGAGAGTATTCATAGTGAAGCTGGTGAGCAAGCGATTGAAAAAGTGATTCGCCAATATACGCCAAGTATTCGTCAAGATGGTCTAAGCAAGGTTCGTAATGGCATTACCTCTCTTGAAGAAGTAATGAGAGTGACGAAGGAAGGTTAATGGCAGCATTTGAATACAAAGCTTTAAATAAAAAAGGAAAAAATCAAAAGGGTGTTATTGAAGGTGATAACGCTCGCCAAGTTCGTGCTCGCCTTAAAGAGCAGGGTCTAATTCCGATTGAAGTGACAGAAACGCGGCAAAAAGCCAAGAAGCAAAATGAGCAAGCGGGTTTTACCTTCAAACGTGGTATTAGCACCCCTGATTTGGCTTTGATTACCCGTCAGCTCGCTACTTTGGTGCAATCGGGTATGCCGTTGGAGGAATGTCTTAAGGCTGTGTCTGAGCAATCAGAAAAGCCACGTATCCGAACCATGCTTTTGGCGGTTCGCTCGAAAGTGACGGAGGGTTACACTCTTTCGGATAGTTTGGCCGACTTTCCCCATATCTTCGATGACTTATTCCGCTCTATGGTGTCTGCAGGAGAAAAGTCGGGTCATTTAGATGCGGTTTTGGAGCGCCTAGCTGATTATGCAGAAAATCGCCAAAAAATGCGCTCTAAGCTGCAACAAGCCATGATTTACCCTGTGGTACTGGTTGTTTTTGCGATTGGGATTGTGGCCTTTTTGTTGGCGGCTGTGGTGCCTAAGATTATTGGTCAATTTGTACAAATGGGGCAGGAATTACCTCAATCGACTCAGATTCTTTTGGCATCGAGTGATTTTATTCAACATTGGGGAATCCAGATATTCTTTGCTATCGTAGTCTTGGTTTATGTGTCTAAGTTTGCTTTGAGCAAACCGAATTTACGTTTGAGTTGGGACCGTAAAGTTGTACATATGCCATTAATCGGCAAGATCTCGCGTGGATTAAATACGTCGCGGTTTGCGCGTACGTTATCTATTTGTACATCAAGTGCTATCCCGATTCTTGAAGGTATGAAGGTCGCAGTTGATGTAATGTCTAACCACTATGTAAAACAGCAGGTTTTGAGTGCCACAGATAATGTTCGTGAAGGTGCGAGCCTGAGAAAATCTCTCGAACAAACTAAGTTATTCCCCCCTATGATGCTGCATATGATAGCCAGTGGTGAGCAAAGTGGAGAATTAGAAAGTATGCTCACTCGCGCAGCGGATACTCAAGATGCGAACTTTGAATCCACAGTCAATATTGCGTTAGGTATTTTCACTCCAGCTCTTATCGCCTTGATGGCTGGGCTGGTTCTGTTTATTGTGATGGCAACTATGATGCCAATTTTGGAAATGAATAACTTAATGAGTGGTTAGTCATAGTCAGGCGACTTTCCCGTCTTGATACGAGTTTTTATATGGAGAATCTAATGAAAGGAAAAATGAGGAAGCAATCTGGTTTCACCCTGTTAGAGGTCATGGTTGTTATAGTTATTCTGGGTATCCTAGCCAGTTTTGTTGTTCCTAACTTACTCGGTAATAAAGAAAAAGCGGACCAACAGAAGGCCATTACCGATATTGTTGCACTAGAAAATTCACTGGATATGTACAAACTGGATAACAGTGTCTATCCAACTACCGACCAAGGTTTGGAAGCATTGGTTAAAAAGCCTTCCAGTCCTGAGCCGCGTAACTACCGTGAGGGGGGCTATGTGAAGCGTTTGCCAACAGACCCATGGGGAAATGACTATCAATACTTAAGCCCGGGTGATCATGGCAATGTTGATATCTTCACATTGGGAGCGGATGGCCAAGAAGGTGGTGAAGGTATTAATGCCGATATCGGCAACTGGAACATTCAAGACTTTCAATAAGGCAGTGGCGGCATAAGCCGCCCTCTTTTTCTTATGCATCAAAGATATTCAAATCGCTTTCGAGCTGGATTTACATTGCTCGAGATTTTGCTTGTCCTAGTATTGGTTTCGCTGGCATCTGTTGCGGTAATTTCAACGTTGCCAACCAGTGCTAAGGACGAGTCAAAGATACAAGCAAAATCACTCTATCAACGTCTCTTATTGCTCAATGAAGAGGCGATGCTGAGTGGCCGTGATTATGGTTTAAGGGTGGATGAAAAAAAATCTTCTTACTATCTGATGACACTAGAAACTGAAGGTTGGAAAAAGCTTAACATCGATCAAATCCCTTATGAAACAAAGCTTGAAGACTCTATGGTCATGGCTTTATCTTTAGGCGGAAGTGCATGGGATGATGATAGGTTGTTTAAGCCTGGTGGCTTGTTTGATGATGATTTGCATGAGGAACTGTTCGAGAAGAAAAAACTTCCTCCACCGCAAATTTTCATTGTTTCTAGTGGAGAAGTAACGCCATTCACTGTCTCTATTTATCCACAAAAAGGTGATGAAGAGCAAGATGCGTGGAAAGTGACGGCTAAAGAGAATGGTCAGATAGTGCTTTTAGCTCCGGGAGAGAGTCTTGATGAAAGCTAAGCGCGGAATGACACTATTAGAGGTATTAATCGCTTTGGCTATTTTTGCCACCGCTGCTATCGCGACAATTCGTTCCGTAAGCCAGCACATTAATACTCTCAGTTACCTTGAAGAAAAAACTTTCGCTGCCTTGGTGGCGGATAACCAAATGGCGCAAGTCTTGTTGTCACAGAGCAAGCCGAGTAAAAAGAAAGGCAAAGAGGAATTAGCTGGTCGAGAGTGGTTTTGGTCGATAGAACCAGTAGCAACGCAAGGTGATATTTTGCAAGCCTTCGATGTGAAGGTGGCGACGACTGAAAAAGGCTCTCCAGTAGTAACGGTAAGAAGCTATGTGCAGAAATAAAGCGCCTCTTAAGCCATCGGGATTTACACTTATTGAAGTTTTGGTAGCTATTGCTATCTTTGCCAGCTTAAGTATTGGTGCCTATCAAGTGTTGAACCAGGTACAACGCAGTAATGCTCTGTCACTTGAACGCAGTGAAAGATTAAAAATGCTGCAGCGAACTCTTGTTTATATGGATGGCGACTTTCGCCAGATGGCGACACGTCAAACCCGAACCAATGGTGAAGAGACCAATGGCATGTTGCTGCAATGGAAGGAATACCTTTTGGACTCTGATGCAAAAGGTATCATGTATACTCGTTTAGGTTGGCATAATCCACAGCAGCAATTCCCTCGAGGCGAGATAAGCAAAGTCGGTTATCGGATAAAAGATGATGTGCTAGAGAGAGTGTGGTGGCGCTATGCTGATACTCCTGCTGGTCAAGAAGGTATTTCTTTACCACTGATCGATAACGTTGAGTCTTTCGAAGTTAAGTTTATGGAAGGCTCTGATTGGAAAAAAGAGTGGACCAAGAAAGAGGCCTTGCCAAAGGCGGTCTCTGTCGAATTGCAACTGAAGGATTATGGCAAGATTGAGCGCATTTATTTGGTTGCAGGTAGTGAAGCAAGTAATTCAGAGGAGAAGACGCCATGATGAGGCGCTCTCAGCAGGGTGTTGCCCTTATCGTCATTTTGCTTGTTTTGGCTGTTATGGTGAGTATCGCTGCGAGCATGGCTGATAGGCTATTTACCCAATTTAAGCGCGCACAAAATCAGCTCAACTATCAGCAAGCTTATTGGTACAGTTTGAGTGTTGAAGCTCTAGCAAAATATGGCATTGAGCAAAGTTACCAAGATAACCCAGATAGTATTAACTTATCTCAACCTTGGGCTAATGAATTTGATAGTTTGCCGCTTGAGTATGGTACGGTTAGTGGTAAATTAATCGATGCACAGGCATGCTTCAATATCAATGCATTGGCGGGGCTAGAAACAAACGCTGGGTCGTCTCAAGTGCCATTTTTGGTGGCTAGATTTCAAAACCTACTTGAAGAGTTAGAAGTAGAAAACTACCAGGCGGAAACAATATCTCAATCTTTATGGGAATATACCGATAGTAACGACTCGGTGAATTCACCTTCAGGCGTTGAAGATAGCTATTATGAGGGTTTGTCTCCAGCCTATCTAAGCGCTAATACTTTGCTCGCTGATAGCAGTGAGCTTCGAGCGGTCAAAGAAGTCAGTGGCGATGCCATGGAAAAAATTAGTTCTATGATTTGCGCACTTCCCACCAGTGATTTACGCCTCAATGTAAATACCATATCGGTAGATCATGCCGCTTTGCTGGTTGCTATGTTTTATCCTAACTTGAGCGCATCACAAGCGAAAGAAGTTCTGGATGGCCGAGGCCCAGATGGTTGGGCCTCGATAGATGACTTTATGAATCAAGCTGTACTGAGTAGTTTGGGCGATGAAGTCAAAAAAGAAGTAAAAAAGTACTTGAGTGTCGATAGCAAGTATTTTGAGATGGATGCTGAGGTGCTGGTGGATAATTCTAGGGTGCGACTTCGCAGCCTGTTATTTAGTGATGATAAAAAAACTGCAACGGTAGTACGCCGTCGCTTTGGAGGGATCGGTGAACGAGTTTCTAATCGTTCGGCTGAGCAAAAATAAAACAGCGGTCATTCAATGGCTGGTTTGGTCTGAAATCCAAAAGGAAGTGATAGCGAGCGGAGAGCTGCAGGATCATCAGGATTTATCAGACCTAACTCACTATGCGCAAGGGCGCCAGCTTATTTTATTGGTGTCTACTGCCAACCTAGTGTTAACTCAAGTTGATATTCCCGCTGGGGCAAATCGTCAGCTTGAGTCGATGCTGCCATTTCTGCTTGAAGATGACATTGCTCAGGATGTTGATGAGCTACATTTTACTGTGCTTGCGAAGCAAGATGGTAAAGCAAATGTGTGTGGTATCGATCATAGTTGGTTGGAAGCCATTATTGCTGATTTTCGTGAGTTGGGTTTGGTGGTGCGTAAAGTCATACCTGATGCACTTGCTTTACCAGTCTCTGAGGAGATGGGCTTAACAGCAGTAGAAGTTGATGGGCAGTGGCTGGTAAAAAAAGGGCCTTATCAAGCCATGAGTATTGAGGCATCTTGGCTTTGTCTCCTAGTACAATCTGAATGGGTTAAACAAGGTGATGACTATTTGCCGCTACAAGCGTTCTCACCATTACCAGATTTAGATTTGGGTCAAGATCAAGACTGGCAAAATGCCTCGCCTAAATTAGTCATGCAGCTGCTGGCAGAAGGTGCGGTGCAGAGCAAGTTGAACCTTCTATCTGGAGAGTTTAAACCTAAATCTTCGCTTGGTCGTCACCTCAAGGTATGGAGAAAAGCCGGTATAGCGGCTGGTGTGCTACTTGTTATGGTCGGTGTGAACAATTGGCTGCAGATCCGAAATGCAGAAGCTCAAGCCAATGCATACCGTAGTGAAAGTGAGCGTATATTCCGCCAAATAACCAACAAGAATAAGATCCCAACGGTCACCTATCTGAAACGAGAATTACAGCGAGAGGAAACAATTTTGTCTGGGAGTGGTGGTGAATCAGTGCTTGATTGGATGATAAAGATGCCTCAAGTGATGAAGCAAGTACCGGGACTCAAATTGACCAGCTTTAAATACGACGGCTCCAGAGGTGAGGTGCGGTTGCAGGCACAGAGTAATGACTTTCAAACCTTTGAGAAAGCTCGAGAGTTGATGTCAGATAAATTCATGGTTGAGCAAGGGCAATTGAGTAAGTCTGGTACTTTAGTCAATGGTACCTTCGTGCTTAAACGTCTGTAAGAGGTGGAGATGAAGCAGTTATTAACATCAATACAGCTTTGGTGGATGAAGACCAGCCAACGTGAGCAACATATGTTGATGGTTTGCGGTGCATTTTTGTTTTTGGGCATCCTCTATTGGGGTATTGTACAGCCTGTCATTGAAAGGGCCGATGCCGCGACGCAGCGCATTCAAAACGAAAAGCAGCTTTTGAGTTGGGTTAAGGATAAAGCGGATAGTATCAGTCAACTTCGCGCCAATGGTGGAATGTCCTCATCCAATTTGCCTTTAAATCAATCTATCTCTTCTACAGCCTCTCGTTTTGGCGCGGAACTTGTGAGAGTCCAGCCTCGAGGAGACGAGCTGCAAGTATGGGTGCAGCCGATGCCGTTCAATCGTTTGATTGACTGGATGACTTTCCTGAAAGAAAGTCATGGTGTGTCTGCAACTTTTATGGATATTGATAAAGGTGAGCAAGAAGGAACTGTTGAAATTAAGCGCCTCCAATTTGTAAAAGGATAGTGTGCAGTGAAAAAAATTATTCTGCTGAGTTTGGCTCTGTTTATGGTGTTTTTAATAAGTGCTATCGCACATTTGCCCGCTCAGATAGCGCTGAATTATCTGCCTTTGCCCCAACAGCTTATGGTAAGTGGGGTCACAGGCTCTTTTTGGAATGGTCGAGCTGATGCTGTTCAGTGGCAAAATAGTAACTATGGTTCTCTGAACTGGACCTTATCACCACTTAAGCTCCTGCTTGGTAAAGCAGAAGCGCAAGTACGCTTTGGTCAGGGTAGCGATATGCAGATCTCTGGGCGAGGAACTGTCGGCCTGAGTATGTCTGGTCCTTATGCTCATAAGCTAGTTGCTTCTCTTCCAGTTGATAAAGCCCTTGAGCTAGCTCCACCGCTTCCCATTCCTATTGAGCTCAACGGTAAAGTGGAATTGAGTATTCAATCTATGGTTTATGCTGCGCCATATTGTCAATCGGCTACGGGCTCATTGGTGTGGAACACAGACAAAGTTGTTACTCCTCTTGACGAACTAAAGCTAGGTCCAGTGATTGCCAACTTTACTTGCAATAATAGTGATATCAAGGTTAAAGTGGAGCAAAGCAGTCAAGATGTTGTAAGTTCAGGCGATCTTGAACTTAGCCCAAATCGCACTTATCAAGCATCGGCATGGTTTAAACCAGGGGAAAGTTTCCCTCAAGCTCTTGCGGAGCAATTGAAGTGGCTGCCCTCGCCAGACGGGCAAGGCCGCTATCAGCTTAGTTACCAGGGTAAGCTTAACTAAAGACAGCAACTTGAGTTAGATATTTGCCAGAAATAGGCGTTTGTATTTGTGGCAAATATCGACATTGGGCTAGCTAGCCTTGATCGTTGGAAAACTAATTTGCGCTCTAAGTCCGCCATTGCTGCGATTATTAATAGTGACGCTTCCTTGGTGTTGATTGGCGATGCGTTTGACTATCGCTAGGCCGAGTCCAGTTCCCTCGCTTCCACGAGCTGTATCACCACGAGTAAAGGGTTCAAACAGTTTTCCTATCTGATTTTCCTCGATCCCTGGGCCATTGTCTTCCACACAAACCCATACAAGTGCATTATCTGCTGTGATACCCGTACTAACTTTGACCCAGCCATTGCCGTAACGCATGGCGTTGATCACTAGGTTAGTAATGGCTCGCTTGATAGCAATCGGGCTTCCATAGGCAAACTTAAGTGGTCGGTGATACTCAGTTTCGATTTTTACTTCATATCCACCTTCAGCAGAAGTCACTTCATTGGTGATGTCGTTTAGATTAACAGCAACAAACGTTTCTCTGTCGACGGGTTTTAGATAATCCATAAACTGATTGATGATCTGATTGCATTCCTCAGTATCACTAATGATACCCTCAGCAAGATAACTATCCTGCGGTGACATCATTTCGGTTGCGAGACGTATGCGTGTCAGTGGGGTTCTCAAATCGTGACTGATACCAGCCATGAGTAAGGTTCGGTCCTCTTCAAGTGCTTGAATGCCTTTGGCCATTTGATTAAAAGCGCGGGTAACCGCGCGAATTTCTGATGCACCCTTCACCGGTAAAGGAGGAGGGATATCGCCTTTACCCACTCCTTTGGCGGCTTTTTCTAGCGCTATAAGAGGCCGGTTTTGTAAGCGGATAAAAAGCCAGCCTCCTGCAACTATGAGTAAAGCCACCAATAAGCTATTGCGAAATAATGGGGCAAAGTCTTCTTCATGTAATTCGGATAGTGGAATACGGAGAATAGAGCCTGGTAGCGAGTCAATTTTCATCCACAGTGTATAGCTATCCTCTCCGAGCGTCATGCGCACATCGGTTCCAGTGCCGAGCTCTTTGCTCATGTCTTCACTCATGAGATCTATGGTCATTCCCTGATAATACTCGGCCGCTATTGGGCTATCTTCACTATGAATAGTGACCCCAAGCTGCTCAAGTACTCTTCTTCGTAATGGTGCGTCTATTTGGAGCTGATGCTCGGCATTTGCAGAGTCATCAAGCATAAGGCTGATTTCATGACCGAGAATCTTATTGAATTGTTGTAAGCTGGGCATCAAGGCGTAATTGAATACAGCGTAATAGGAATAAATTTGGCTTGCGATAAGTAAGGTGAAAAAGATAAAGATTGATTGGGTAAATGAGCTAGTAATACGCATGCCAGTAACCTTAGTCGCAATGAATAAAAGAAATGCGAGACATAAGCTCGCATTCTTACCGGATTAGCTATTATGCCTCTTTGCCATCTGGAACAAAAACATAACCTAGTCCCCAGACAGTTTGTATGTAGCGTGGCTTACTTGGGTCGAGCTCAAGCATTCGGCGCAGACGCGATATCTGTACGTCAATCGAGCGCTCCATCGCTGAATACTCTCGGCCTCTGGCCATGTTCATCAGCTTATCTCGAGACATGGGCTCTCTGGCGTTGGTGACCAGTGCCTTTAAAACGGCGAACTCCCCTGATGTCAGAGGCATAGATTCTTCGCCTTTAAACATCTCTCGTGTGCCTAGATTAAGGCTAAACTCGCCAAACTCGACAACAGATTCTTCAGCACTAGGAGCGCCAGGAAGTTCAACCGTTTGACGACGTAATACGGCCTTGATTCGAGCAAGCAGTTCACGGGGATTAAATGGTTTAGGTAGATAGTCATCTGCCCCCACCTCTAAACCGACAATGCGATCGATTTCATCGCCTTTGGCAGTTAGCATTAAAATCGGAAGAGTGCTGTTTGCATTGCGTAGTCGTCGGCAGATAGATAAACCGTCCTCTCCTGGTAGCATGAGATCCAGCACCATTAAATGGAAGTTTTCACGGGTCAATAGGCGGTCCATTTGTTCGCTGTTGGCAACACTGCGCACTTGAAACCCTTGTTCAGACAAGTAACGTTCTAACAGTGCACGCAAACGCGCATCGTCATCAACAACCAAAACTTTGTGCTTTTCTTGCATAGAATGCTTCCACCTATTTGTATATCCAGTGCTCAGTGTGAGGGGCTAGGACTTTTGCCTTGCGACTAAAATGTAACACCCTTTAGTAAAAAGTAGTCAAAAGAATTGTTAATGATTATTACCTTTTTGATCCTTTTTAGCTAATGTATATGCCAAGATCAACCGAGTAGTATTGAAGCAATGAAAACAAACTTGATCACCCGTGAAGGTTTTCAGCGATTAAAAGATGAACTTGATTTTTTGTGGAAAGAAGAACGTCCAGAAGTGACCAAAAAAGTCACTTGGGCCGCTGGTTTGGGCGATCGCTCCGAAAATGCGGATTACCAATATAACAAAAAACGCTTACGAGAAATTGATCGACGGGTTCGCTACCTTAGGAAGCGTATAGAGCAGGTTAAAGTGGTCGACTATTCGCCTCAGCAAGAGGGAAAGGTTTTTTTTGGAGCATGGGTAGAAGTAGAAAATCAAATGGGCGAAGTGAAAAAATTTCGTATTGTTGGTCCAGATGAAATTTACGGCGATGCAAAGGACTATATTTCGATTGATTCACCTATGGCGAGAGCGCTAATCAAAAAAGAAATCGATGATGAAGTGATGGTAAGAACCCCTGAAGGGGAGAAAGAGTGGTTTGTAAACAGGATTGATTATAAGGCTGATGTTGAGCCTAGTTAGAATACCGCCGCGCAGCTGCGTGGCGGTAGAAGATTGATTATTTCTCGTAATCAGGCTTGTCTGTCACTATATAGTTGGTTTCACTAGAGACCATAACACCATGTTTTAAGAAGTTTTTGCCTAAAATCATACTGTAATGAAAGCGGCTGCGATCTTGAAGGTTTACTCTCACTCTCTTTTCCAAGTCACCGAGTTTCACTTGCATTTCAACCACAGGGCGAACATTGGCTTTCTCCCCCTTTTTGGCCTTGATTCGCATAGTGTCTACAACTGGCTTGGTAAAAGTTTTGCTCATGCCTGCGTCGTTTTTATAGGTAAAGCTAACCATGTCTTGGCCATCTTTTTTAAATTGCTTGATATTTAAAGCGTTTATCGAGCTGACATCCGCGCCAGTATCAAGTTTGACCGGAAAAGATATACCTTCGACTTGCGCAACTTCAATATGGCCAGCTTTAAAAATTGGGTCATTCTCCAGTAGATTATCTGACCGTGTGTTTAAGAGTACGCCACCTTTGGCAATGTTATGACCCAATACAAAAAAGGGTTGTTGATCTTTATCTAGGATATCCAGAGCAACATTCATTGGCTTATCTTTACTGCCAAGTTGGACATTTACTTCTATTACAGGGCGTACTGAGTCACCTACTTTGAGCTTTTTAATCACAGGTTTTGTAATTTTTTCCACTTTCCCTATCTCTGTTGGTAGATAGAAAGTCACTACTTCTTTGTTATCCTTTTCAGTGAGCTCGAAGCTCTCTACGCGAAGTAAAGGGGTTTTAACCGCAAAAGTTGGGTAAGCAGGCAGACTGATATTATCCAGTTTGATGGATTCTTGCGGCGAAATCACCAGAGGGTCAGATTTAAGAGCGTCGCTGAATGGCTTGTTGTGTTGGAGTAAGTTTTCTTTGTCGGTGTCGATAACAAAGTGCTGGCTTGCCAAATCCTTACCAATTCTAATTTGCGAGCTGAACTTACTCCGGTCGCGCAAATAGACCAACCAATTTTGGTTATGCGTCTTATCTATTGTGACGGGTAGGTAAACCAAAGGACGTTCACCACTGCTGGTCTTCAGCATCCGTACTAAAGGCAAGCTCATGGTTTGGCGCTGTTTGTTCTTTCCCTCCAGAACAAACGAGACTTGCTTATTCTTTTTGTCTACTTGGATGTCTAGTGCATGGGCACTGGTATAGCGAGCTGTGGTTGAAATGCTGGTTTTATAGGGAATATTAGAGATGGTGACTAAGTCCTTTTTGCCAATCATCTTCGCATTGGGCTGCTCTTGAAGATAGTTATATCCGGCTAGCACCCAAGCATTGTTGTTAAGGTAGGTTTTGCCAATTAGGATTGGAGCTGAAAAGTGAGAGCGGTCAGTTAAATTAACCAAAGTCTCTACTTTCTTGTTCGCAATTGTCAGAGGCATCATTATCGCGGGGCGCAAAATGGGCTCTTGGCTGGTGCGGCTGCGGATGACACTTAACTTCTCCAGCTCTTTGTCGACGGGTATTTTCTTACCTGTTATGGGGTTTGGTATCTCAAAAGTGACGTGGACTTGATAGGTATCAAAGCTGTCATTATCCCAGCTTGCTGCGGCAAATTTCTCAGCATCCCAAGTTCCATCGGTACCAATTAAATCACCGAAAACTGCCCACATAAGTTGGTCATCTTGGTACTTTTTAAACTTAGGGTTGTTGCTGTATAGGTGAACATTTTCGGCATGAATAGAGGTGCTATCAGCACCAGTATCAATTTTGCCAGCAAAAGGTACCTGAGCAAGCTCAGAAATACCGCTGAAGTAGACGTTTTCGACTCGGCCTAATACAGGTTTGTTATCGAGCTGGTAAATAGGACTTTGTGTGGTGGCTGCAAGGGCATGCTGCCAAGTCAATGGGTTGGCAAGTAAAGCCACCATTAGCACTAAGGCCGAAGACAGTTTCTTCATCATAGTTTCCCGTAGATATTTAAGCGCAAAGGTATGTTCTAATACTCAGAGTTGATCTGCTTTCAGTTGTTCCAGTTTTGACATAAATCTGCTGGATGTCTATCAGGAGTTGGTAAATTTTACTCAACATAGTTAAAAACATTGCAAATTCTGTATAGAACCCCAATGTTCTACGGATAAATCCCATCACTAAGAATTAAAAGAGAATCACCGGATGAGCCAAGCTATCTGCCAAATGATTGCTCAAGAACTTAATGTTCGTCCTGAGCAAGTCACTGCTGCTGTTGACCTAATTGATGACGGCAATACCGTCCCTTTTATTGCTCGATATCGAAAGGAGGCGACAGGTGGCCTGGATGATACCCAATTACGTAATCTCGATAGCCGACTCGCATACTTAAGGGAACTAGAGGATCGTCGTCAGACCATTCTAAAGTCGATTCAGGACCAAGGTAAACTCACCGATCAATTGGCTAAAGATATTCACCAAGCGGAGAGTAAAACCCGTTTGGAAGACTTGTATTTGCCTTTTAAACCTAAACGTCGAACCAAGGGGCAAATTGCCATTGAGGCGGGTCTTGAGCCATTGGCAGAAACGCTGTGGAATCACCCTGAACATGATCCTGAGCAACAGGCCTCTGACTATGTTGATTTGGAAAAGGGTATAGCAGATACCAAAGCGGCACTTGATGGTGCACGTGCCATCATCATGGAGCAAATCGCAGAAGACGCCGATCTGCTTGAGAAAATACGTTCATATCTTAACCGTCACGCTGAACTGGAAGCCAGAGTTGTTGAAGGAAAAGAGCGCGAAGGAGAGAAATTTAAAGACTATTTCTCACATTCTGAGCCTTTAAATAAAGTGCCTTCTCATCGCGCGCTTGCCATGCTGCGTGGTCGCAATGAAGGCTTTCTTACACTGACCATGAATGCGGATCCTTCGCAAGAGCAAGGTGCTCGTCAGTCTTATTGTGAAACCATTATTGCCGATCATTATGGTATTACTCTAAGCGAGGCCCCGAGTGATGGCTGGCGTAAGCAAGTGATCAGCTGGGCGTGGCGCGTGAAAGTGTCAATGCACATGGAAACTGAGCTCATGGGTGCGATGAAAGAGCGAGCAGAGGTTGAAGCAATAGAAGTTTTTGCTACTAACCTCAAAGACCTTTTAATGGCAGCGCCTGCTGGTCCTCGAGCCACCTTAGGATTGGATCCAGGCTTGAGAACCGGCTCAAAAATCGCTGTGGTAGATTCAACAGGTAAAGTGCTAGCGACCGATACCATTTATCCTCACCCTCCGCAAAATCAATACGATAAGTCGGCTCAGGTTGTTGCCAAATTAGTCGAAAAGCATCAAGTCGATTTGATTGCGATTGGCAATGGCACTGCATCGCGTGAAACCGATAGTTTCGTTGCAGAGCTTGTGAAACGTCATAACCTTAAAGTGCAAAAAATTATGGTTAGTGAGGCTGGGGCGTCTGTGTATTCAGCTTCTGAACTGGCAGCCAAAGAGTTTCCTGATTTGGATGTTTCACTTCGAGGGGCGGTTTCGATTGCTCGCCGCCTGCAAGACCCCTTAGCAGAGTTAGTGAAAATCGACCCTAAATCTATTGGTGTGGGCCAATACCAGCATGATGTCAGTCAATCTATGCTGGCGAAACGCTTGGACGCTGTAGTTGAAGATTGTGTGAATGCTGTTGGCGTTGACGTCAACACGGCTTCATCCGCTCTATTGAGCCGAGTGGCAGGTCTGTCTAGTACGATTGCACAAAATATTGTCGACTATCGCGATCAACATGGTCGATTCGAGGCGCGCACCGTGCTTAAAAAAGTTGCTCGCCTTGGGCCTAAAGCCTTTGAGCAGTGCGCGGGCTTTTTGCGCATCATGGGAGGCAAAAATCCATTGGATGCCTCATCGGTTCATCCAGAAGCGTATCCTGTAGTAAAAGCCATTGCAGAAAAAAACGCTAAGAAAGTGGATGCGCTGATTGGCGACACTCAGTTTTTACGGGGGTTGCATGCGATTGACTACACTGATGAGCACTTTGGCCTGCCTACGGTAACTGACATTATCAAAGAGCTTGATAAACCCGGCCGAGACCCTCGTCCAGAGTTCAAGACGGCAACTTTTGCCGATGGCGTTAATACGGTGTCCGATCTTGAACCAGGAATGGTACTGGAAGGCGTTGTGTCTAATGTGGCTAACTTTGGCGCTTTCGTTGATATTGGGGTGCATCAGGACGGTCTAGTGCATATTTCGGCATTAACCGATCGCTTTGTTTCTGATCCAAGAGACGTGGTCAAAGCGGGCGATATCGTTAAAGTCAAAGTGATGGAAGTCGATGTTCAGCGCAAGCGTATCGGTCTATCCATGCGTCTTACCGATGAACCTGGGCAAGATAACCGCTCACAACGTGCGGCACCAGCAAATAAAAAACAGGGCCGTACTCCGGCCCGCAGTAATGAATCGTCAAATAATGCGATGGGCGGCGCTTTTGCTGCCGCTTTTGCCAAAGCGAAAAAATAACGCCAAGGCCGATATAAACCCCCACTAAAGGGGGTTTTATTAGTATCAAGCGTTTTATTACAACACCGCTATGACATCTGAAGGAGTGTTTGGTGCAACCGCATCGCCATAATGAAATTTGATGATGGTTCTGCGTTTGGCCATTCTCCCTTCAGTGATCGCTGCATCAATAATGTACCTTGGTAACCGAAAGCGCATTGCGTAGCCTTTGCCTTGATCCTTACTGTAGCTATCTAGAGCAATTAGCTTGAAAATCCTATCGAGAGTATCGTTAGGGTTTTCATGATAAGTCGGCTTCACGTCTTCTTGTTCACTGGCTTCATAGCTTGGATGCTCAGCTGGATCCCAAGAAGACTGTTTTCGCCTTTTATCGTCCGCTTTAACTTGGCGCTCTGCGTTACTTTTGGTTAATGCCACCGTAGGGTTGACGGGCTCGCGAACCTTGTTGTCTCGTGCAACCTGTTCGGTTTGCACATTAACCGATGGAGCGATCAGCGGTACGCTTACGTTCGTAGGTGATACGAGCATTGCTTAACCTCCTCACGCTCAGTCAACAACGCATAATAAAACAGCGTTTTCTTGACTTAGTTACTTATCGGCTTACTTGATTAAAATTTTAGCTTATTGATTGAATTATTTTTATTTTGTCTTAGCGAAGTGAATGACCTTTTGGCAAAACTGCTCATTTTCTGTGATAAATGGAGCATGTGAGGAAGCGCTAAATATATGGCTGTTACTTATCGGCATGAGTGTATCGACCTCTGTTGCCACGTGCTTTGGTACTAAGCCATCTAAGCGACCATACATACGAAGAGTTGGAATATCTAACTGTTTGAGAAGGTGCCTGTGATCGACGCTAGAGAGCAGCTCTAGACCAGCAATGAGTGATTCAGTATTGGGTAATGGCCGAGATAATACCGCTTGTTTAAGGCTTTTGATATCTTGACGCGCAGAAGGGCTGCCCATTGCCTGCAATGCCATAAACCTTTCGATTGTGAGTTTGAAATTGTCAACTAATTGCTCAGTGAAATTGTTGAGTACTTTGGGCTGTATTCCTTTCCATTGTTTGTGCGCAGAAAACTTTGGTGAGCTGGCAACCGTGATTAATTTAGCGATATGCTCGGGGTGTTTTAAGGCGATGTGTGTAGCAACTAAGCCACCTAGTGACCAGCCGAGCCAGGTCGCGTTCTTCGGCGCTCCTGTCAGGATTTGCTGACTCAAGTCTTCTAAGGTGTTAAACGTGAGGTGATTGCTATGGCCAAAGCCGGGCAGGTCAATAACATGAACTCGAAAATGTTCACTTAATTGCTCGGCAGTTTGATGCCAAACCGCCCCATTCATTCCCCAGCCGTGGATAAGAATCAAGTCACTGCCTTGACCGCTACGTTGCCAGTATGGCGTTGCGTGTTTGCTCTCAGTTTGTACCACGTTTTTCATCCTTAAGATTTCATTCAAACGGTTAAATTATCCTGACTACTGGTTTGGCAGGCAAAGAGCACATGTTAACCGATTGGATTGGTAAATACACAGCTTACCTGTTACCCAAACATTGCGACTTATGCGGCTTACTTATTGAGAGGCCGCATTCTCATCCCATTGTGTGTCGTATCTGCTTGGATAATATGACTCGTCAGTCTTGCTGTTTACGTTGTGGGCTTATCGTTCCAGTCAAAGCGGAGCAATGTGGGCGCTGTCTTGTTTCACCGCCTCCTTGGTCGCATCTGTATTGTGTCGGTGATTATCAACAGCCTCTGTCAAGTTATATTCATCGATTAAAGTATTCTGGGCAGTTTTGGCATGCAAAGACACTGGCTTTACTACTTACTCCTCACCTTAGGGAAAAACCTGACTTGATTACTTTTGTGCCACTGCACTGGCAGCGCTTTTTATATCGAGGCTATAACCAAAGCCAGCACTTGGCTTGGGAGATTAGTCACTCGATGCAGGTTAACTGCTTCGGTATTTTTCGTAAAGTCAGAGCAACACTGCGCCAACAAGGTATGACTAAACAGCAAAGACAACGCAATGTCAGGCAGGCTTTTAAGCTGTGCCTCCCTATCAATGCTGAACATGTCGCCATTGTTGATGATGTTCTAACCACAGGAAGTACGGTTGAACCTTTGTGCGAACTTCTTACTCAGCATGGAGTGAAAAGGATTGATATATATTGCATTTGCCGAACCTCTGAACCTAGGGATAAGCTGAGTGGTGCGAATTTGATCTAAAGGGCTAGATCTTGCAGAAATCAGGAGTAAAATGAGAGGTAAATAGCCTACAAAATTACTCAGGTATTCGTCGTGTCAAATTCTATTACTATTACTGAAAATGCCCAGCAGCACTTTGCTAACCTATTAAGTCAGCAACCTGAAGGTACAAACATTCGCGTGTTTGTGGTAAACCCTGGTACTCAGAATGCCGAGTGCGGCGTTTCTTATTGCCCAGTGGAAGCCATTGAATCTTCGGACACAGAAATTAAATATCAAAGCTTCTCTGCGTATATTGATGAACTAAGCTTGCCTTTTCTTGAAGACGCCGAGATTGACTATGTGACAGACAAAATGGGCTCTCAGCTGACCCTAAAAGCGCCCAATGCTAAAATGCGTAAGGTAGCGGATGATGCGCCATTGCTTGAGCGTGTTGAGTATGCGATTCAAACCCAAGTTAACCCTCAGTTAGCAGGGCATGGCGGACACGTCAATCTGGTTGAAATTACCTACGATGGTGTTGCTATTGTTGCCTTTGGTGGTGGTTGTAATGGCTGTTCTATGGTTGACGTAACACTTAAAGAAGGTATTGAGAAAGAGCTGTTGCAGCAATTTGAAGGCGAATTGACAGCGGTTCGTGATGCGACAGAACATGATCGCGGAGAGCACTCTTACTACTAAATAAACCTAGCTTAGTAAGAAAAGCAATGATCTTGATTTGAAAGGTTGGCGATAAAGTCAGCCTTTTTTGTTTTCAAAACTATTTGTTTTCTCATATATTAGGGGCTTAACCAGACTAAGGAGTAGTGAGTGGCTAAGCAAAACCTTCCCCAAATCCTGAGTAAACAGACGGTAGCACAGTCTAAGCTATTTACTGTAGAGGCGCTTGATTTACGTTTTAGTAATGGTGTCGAGCGAACCTATGAGCGAATGAAACCTAGTGGTCGAACTGCGGTTATGATGGTACCGGTGACAAAAGAAGGGGACTTATTGCTAGTTAGGGAATATGCAGTAGGCACTGAGTCTTATGAACTGGGTTTTCCAAAAGGTCTAGTGGATCCTGAAGAGCTGCCCATTGATGCTGCAAACCGAGAACTCAAAGAGGAGATTGGTTTAGGAGCTAATAAACTTACGCCACTTAAAGAAGTTGTCCTCGCCCCTTCTTATTTTTCGAGTAAAATGACCTTGTTTATTGCAGAAGATCTATACTCAGAACAATTAGAAGGTGATGAACCAGAGCCCCTGGAAGTGATTCGTTGGCCACTTTCTCAAGCAGAAGAGCTTCTTACTCACCTCGACTTTAGTGAAGCGCGCAGTATAACAGCGTTATTACTTGCTCTACGTACCCTAAAACCATAACCAATGTAGAGCCTTGAAGGATTGATTATGCCAATGACCGAAGACTTTTCTCAGCATCTGCCAGCCGTGATTGATATTGCTCGGGCGGCGGGCCAGTTAACGCTTGATATCTATCAAAAAAAAGACTACCAAGCTTATACAAAAAGTGATCAGACCCCGGTAACGAGCGCAGATATCGCCGCCCATAAATTAATATTGGAAAAGCTAACCGAGCTTACTCCAGAGACGCCTGTACTCTCTGAAGAGGATGCGGATGTTAGCTTAGAGAAAAGGTCGAATTGGCATCGTTACTGGTTAGTTGACCCCTTAGACGGAACTCAGGAGTTTATTGCTCGTAGTGGTGACTTTGCCACCATCATTGCACTGGTGGAAGATCACAGGCCGGTGATGGGGGTGGTCTATAGTCCAGTATCAGGCGTCACTTATTATGCCTACAAAAACAAAGGCGCGTGGAAGATCCCTGATATGGATGAGAGCCTGCGTATTAATACGCTGCATCATGAAGGGCAAGCCGATTCGATTGCGATGGCAATAAGTCGCAGGCAAGACATTAGCCGTATTACCAGCCGGATGAACAGTCGATGGAATTACGACCTTGTTCCACTCGGATCTGCGGCCTTGAAAGCTTGTCTGGTTGCAGAAGGGGCTGTGGATTGTTATCTGCGCCTTGGGCCTACTGGTGAATGGGATACAGCTGCGACTCAGTGCATCGTCGAAGAAGCGGGAGGGAGAATATTAAGTACCCAACTCGAACCGCTTTCCTATAATGAGCGAGAAACACTGGAAAATCCGAATTTTATTGTGCTTGGTGATCAGAGCCTGCCTTGGGATGAAATCTTACAAGTAAAAGACTGAGCTACATCGCCTTAAGTACCCTAGATTAGGCCTTGGAGTAGATATCTCTCTCGCCAAGCCAGCGTTCAATAATTGCACTTGCCTTTTCTGGGTAGTTATCATGAATATGGCGCGCGACGCGCTGAACTTCGGGAATTAAGTGCTGATCTCTCACTAAATCTGCGATTTTAAAATCGGCAATGCCAGTTTGTTTGGTGCCGAGCAACTCTCCTGGCCCGCGAATTTCCAAATCGCGCTGCGCAATCACAAATCCATCGTTACTTTCTCTAAGTACGCCCAAGCGTTTTTGTGCCGTTTTCGATAAAGGTGAGTGATATAACAAAACACAGTGACTGGCGACACTGCCTCGACCAACCCTTCCTCGCAGCTGATGAAGCTGAGCTAAACCTAAACGCTCTGGGTTTTCAATAATCATCAAGCTAGAGTTTGGTACGTCGACACCAACTTCTATTACCGTTGTCGCAACCAATAAGTGCAGTTTGTTATCCTTGAAATCCTGCATGACTGACTGTTTTTCTGCTGGTTTCATTCGTCCGTGGACCAAACCAATTTTTACCTCGGGTAATTTTGTTTGTAATTCTTGAGCGGTATCTTCTGCTGCTTGTGCTTCGAGTACTTCTGATTCATCAATCAGGGTACAAACCCAATAAGCTTGTTTGCCTTCATTGAGACATGCGTTGCGCACCCTTTCAACAATCTGGTCGCGTTTGCTATCAGGGATAGCGACGGTTTGAATAGGGGTTCTACCTGGAGGGAGTTCATCAATCACAGAGGTTTCCAGATCGGCATAGGCTGTCATCGCTAGAGTGCGGGGGATCGGGGTTGCGGTCATAATGAGCTGATGAGGGTATGCACCTTGCTTTTGCCCTTTTTCTCTCAGTTCAAGGCGCTGATGTACACCAAAGCGGTGTTGCTCATCAATAATCACCAGCGCTAAGTTATGAAAATTTACCTGCTCTTGAAACAAGGCGTGGGTGCCGACGACCATTCGAGCTTGGCCACTGGCAATATTCTCCAGCTCCGCTTGTTTGGCTTTACCTTTGAGTTTTCCGGCCAGCCAACCGACCTCAATACCCATTGGCTCAAGCCATTGTTTAAAATTAATCGCATGTTGCTCTGCCAGAAGCTCAGTTGGAGCCATAAGAGCGACTTGATAATTATGCTCAAGCGCTCGAAGTGCAGCGAGTGCTGCAACCAAGGTTTTCCCTGACCCTACATCGCCTTGCACTAGACGCATCATGGGGTGAGGCTTTTCTAAATCTTGTTCAATTTCTTTTACAACTCGTGATTGTGCCTGAGTGGGAGAAAAAGGGAGCTGTTGCAACAGCTTTTGTTTTAATTCTGTTTTTTCAGACAGAGGGAAAGCGGCGTCTTTCTGACTTTTACTTCTTACCGATAGCATAGAGAGGTTTTGCGCTAATAATTCTTCCATGATAAGGCGAATTTGTGCTGGATGTTTGCCTTGATCGAAGGATTCTAGATCAATACTTGGAGTGGGCCTATGTATGATATGCAGTGCTTGATTTAAAGAAATCTGTTGATCATATAGCCCAGCCGGTAAAAGCTCTTGTACCGCTGTCTTGTTAAGCAGTTCCAGAGCCTGATCGGTTAGGCTGCGCAGCGTAAGCTGGCGCAGACCGTCAGTGGTTGGATAGACTGGGGTCAGCGTCTTTTCAAGCTTGGTGACTTGTTCAGGTGCATAAAATTTGTAGTCAGGGTGAATGATTTCCAGCCCCGTACTCCCTCGCTTTACTTCGCCATAAGCATGGACTTGCTTGCCTTCACTAAAGTTATTTTTCATTGCGGCAGTAAAATTGAAAAATCTTAGTGTAATCGTCCCATTACCATCACTGACCTTTACTGCCAGCATGCGGCGTTTCCCAAATAAGGTGTCGGCGCTCATTACCTTGCCTTGAACACTCGCCCACAAACCCGGATGCAGTTTGATAATAGGGTAGATGCGTGTTCTATCCTCATAGCGATGAGGAAGGTGGAAGAGCAAGTCTTGAACTGAATGAAGACCCACTTTTGATAACTTTTCTGCGACTTTCGCTCCAACACCAGTCAGAGAAGTTAAGGAAATGGCAGAGAGTAATTGAGACATGACACAGCTCGGTACGTTATTTACTGGCTAATCGACTTTACTAGTTAACCACTGAGCTGTGTTTTTGTACAGGGAAACTTAGGTCCTGTGCCGAGTTTTGCTTTATTTTTGCTGCATCTCTCGCCACCAATCTTCACTTGCGATTACCTCACCCTGTTCATCGATAAGTGGATAAGGCAAGCCTTTGCGCTTGGCAACTTTGGCTAGCACAGGGTGGCCGCGTTCAAACAAAACTTTTTGCACAGTACTTTCAGCGATTGGATTGGCTGGGTTGTCATACAAACCCGCAGCTTGCCTCTGGCGCTGAGCCTCATACATGATAACGGCACTAGCAACTGACACATTGAGTGATTGCACCATGCCCAGCATTGGAATAATGATATCTTGATCGGCGAGCTGTTTGGCTTGCTCTGATGCCCCCATTTTCTCGCCACCCAGAATGATGGCTGTCGGCTTGGTGTAATTAATGTCGCGAAAATCGACCGCGGTTTCCGACAAATTGGTGACTAAAACCTGCATATTTTGCTGTTTTAGTATATTCACGGCGTCGTTAATCGTATCGTGGGTTTCTACTTCTACCCAGTTGCGAGCTCCCGCTGATGTATGACTGAGTGTGCGCATTGCATTTGGCCAAACGGCATGTATTTTATGGATAGCAGTGGCATCGGCGCTGCGAATTACGGCTGAGACATTGTTAGGTTTATGGACTTCTTCGAGACAAAATGTCAGGTCAGTTTGGCGTGACTTGAGGACTTGTTGAATCCGTTGGTAACGTTCTAAGTTCATAGTTATATGTGTGATTTAAGCCCTTGAGCCAGTAAGCTCAAGGGCATAGTTAAGACAAGGTTAGTTTTTGCGACGTCGCACCTTAAGAGCATGAGGCATGGCTTTAATTTTGCGCATGATGCCAGCAAGATGGACCCTATCCTTGGTAGTGAGCAGAACTGTGACTGTGTATAAACGACCGTCTTTCTCTTCCGTTGATAGTCCGTGAATATTTGAACCCGTTTTTGAGATAACATTAGTCAGTTCAGCAAGAACGCCTTGACGATTTTGCACATCCACATACAGCTCGGTTATAAACTCTTGTTCATAATCATCAGACCATTCTACCGCCATGTATTTATCGAGCTCTTTTTGATAGCCGCGTACATTCGGGCAGGTCTCTCTGTGGACAACCAAGCCTCGCCCTGGTGATACATGGGCAATAATATGGTCATCAGGTATCGGATGACAGCAGTTAGCAAATGTGAGAAGCAATCCTTCCGCGCCGCGTATTGGCAACTTCTTCTTCGGCTTACCGCCTTCTGAAGGTTTGAGCTCATCGGCATCGCCTAGTAGCCTGCGCGCAATCACTATACTCATCAACTCACCCAGCCCAATGTCTGCCAATAGTTCATCGACGTTATCGATTTTTAACTCAGATAAGACATGCTGGATATTCTCTTCACGAATATCTGATAGCGACAAATCACCTAGAGCGTGATTGAGTAAACGGCGACCAAGGGTGATGGACTCTTCGCGGCGCATGGTTTTGAGCACTTGGCGTATTTTGGTTCGAGCCCGTGATGTAACCACATAGTTTAGCCAAGCTGCGTTGGGACGAGCTCCAGGCGCGCTGATGATTTCAATCGCTTGACCATTTTTGAGCGATTTACTCAAAGGATAAGGGTTGCGATCTACTCGTGCGCCGACACAGGTATTGCCCACATCGGTGTGAACAGCGTAGGCAAAATCGACAGCGGTTGCACCCACAGGGAGCTCAACAATACGACCTTTGGGGGTAAACACATAAATTTCGTCTGGGAAGAGATCTGATTTTACGTGTTCGATAAATTCGAATGAGTTACCCGCGCTTTGCTGTAATTCCAGCAGGCTTTGCATCCAGCGCTGAGCTTTAATTTGCGCTGTGGTGCCAGAGCGATCGCTGTTACCTTTATAGGACCAGTGTGCCGCGACCCCTTTGTCTGCCATTTGGTCCATATCTTCAGTACGGATCTGGACTTCAACGGGCACACCATGAGGGCCAACCATAGAGGTGTGAATGGACTGATAACCATTCGCCTTAGGCACGGCTATGTAATCTTTCATTCTTCCTGGGCGCGGTTTATACAAGCTGTGAACTTGTCCTAAAACGCGATAACAGGTGTCGGCGTCAGAGACGACAACTCTGAATGCGTAGATATCCATGATGGTGTGAAAGCGTTGTTCTTTGGTCTTCATCTTGTTGTAGATGGAATAGAGGTTTTTCTCTCGACCAAACACTCGTGCTTTGAGCCCAATTTCTTCGAGGCGGCCTTCAATTTCATCATGGATACGCTGAATCATCTCTTTACGGTTACCGCGCGCTGATTTAACAACGGCTTTTAACACGCGGTAGCGATTTGGATACAAGGCTTCAAAGCCTAACTCTTCGAGTTCAGTTTTGATGTTATGGATACCCAAACGATGAGCAAGCGGTGAGTATATTTCTAGGGTTTCTCTGGCAATACGACGTTTCTTGTCTGCTCGAAGCGCCCCTAAAGTGCGCATGTTATGGGTTCTGTCGGCAAGCTTGATAAGGATGACACGGATATCTTGCACCATGGCAAGAACCATTTTACGAAAATTTTCTGCTTGCGCTTCTTTACGATCACGAAATTTGAGTTTATCAAGTTTCGATACCCCGTCGACCAGTTCAGCAACAGTCGCACCAAATTGATTTTCTAAATCTTGTTTGGTTGCGGCAGTGTCTTCGATGACATCATGCAGTAGTGCGGCTTGTAGCGTCTCAATATCAAGGCGCATTTCAGCGAGAATTCGCGCCACGGCGACAGGGTGGATAATATAAGGTTCGCCACTTGAGCGAGTTTGCCCTTCATGGGCATCTTTCGCTACCACATAAGATTGACGCAGAGCCTCAATTTGAGGCTCTGGTAAGTATTCTTGGGCAACGTCTTTTAAGCTGTCGAATAGATACAAACTTTAGGCCCGAAAGATAGTTATTAGAAGAGTGTCAGATTAGCGACTGTGTGCAATACTGCTTACAGCTGCTAGCTCTGCTGCTTCTTGTTCCTGTTGCTCCTGACGCTCTCTAGCATCAAGAATTTCTTTAGTGATTAGGCCTTCTTCAATTTCGCGTAGAGCGATAACAGTTGCCTTATCATTCTCCTCTGGCACTAGTGAATCTTTACCACCAGTTTGCATTTGACGAGCGCGGCGAGCCGCAATAAGAACTAGGTCGAAGCGGTTGCCAACTTTTTCAACAGCGTCTTGAACAGTTACGCGTGCCATGAGAACTCCAAATTAGTTAACTAAAAATTTTGTATGACGAGAAATTATACAGTCTCTATGTTCTCAGTGTCTAGTAGCCACTGAGAGTAATTAGTGATAAACCACCGACAGGCGGCTTAATCTGCTAAAAGTGCATCAAGCATCACCTTATATTTGGCGGCTTGTTTATCTTGTTTTAATCTTTCAGCTCGAATGATCGCCTTAAAATCGATAAGTGCGTTATCGAAATCGTCGTTAACAATCACATAGTCATATTCGGTATAGTGAGAAATCTCAGACTTTGCTTCTGCCATACGTTTCGCAATCACAGCGTCACTGTCTTGCCCGCGAGCATTGAGTCGACGTTCCAACTCGTCGTCTGAAGGCGGTAAAATAAAGATACTCTGCGCTTTGGGCATTTGTTTCCGGATTTGCTGGGCTCCTTGCCAATCGATATCTAGGAAGATATCAATACCTTTATCTAAATTCTCTTCAATCCACAGGCGTGATGTTCCATAGTAGTTGCCAAACACTTCAGCGTATTCAAGAAAAGCGCCTTGCTCGATGAGTTCTTCGAAGGATTCTTTTTGCACGAAGTGATAATGAACACCGTCTTGTTCACCTGGGCGCATGCCACGGGTCGTGTGTGATACTGACACCTTCATGGCATAGGTCGGATTGGTCTCTAGCATGGCAGAAATCAAGCTAGATTTTCCTGCCCCGCTTGGTGCAGATACGATGTAAAGAGTGCCTTTTCCCATGGGTACATTCCAAATTTGTTTCTATTTTGTCTGCTTTACGCTGACATATTAAAGATAGCACTGACCGTGAGAAATCACTGAAGTGATTAAGTTTCAGTCATAAAAAGGGAGCCGAAGGTTAGCACAGGTTGTTTGTCTGGAACAAGCATTCGAGGTGGTCGATATAGCCTAGTGTATTTGAAGAGGCAAGATTCTAGTGAAAAACTTCTCAGGTTTAAGGCAATATCAGAAAAAACACCTAGGATTATAAGGAAAAATTGTTGATTTTTTTGACAACAATTTTGAGTTAGATCCAATCATACAAGGGAGAGTAAGTGTTGTTAAAGCGAATTTTTTTGGTAGTAATGCTTGGTTTTCCTGTAGGTGTTGGAGCAAATGGTGATTCTTCTACCGTTAATGCGGCTGATGATAAGGTTTGTGAGAAAGAAGGAAGTGCATGCCCTAACAATCAAGGGTCTGATATAAAGAATTCTGAACAAGGGTATTACCAATATCTACTCAATCAATTTAGACAGGTGATCCTGGGAGAAATGGATGGTTTTGCCGCTGTGGTTCAAGGAGCTAACCATAGCCGTTTTCCCTACTGGTATCTCAATGATAGTTTTACCTTCAATCAATACACCTATGATTACATCAGCGCGCGTGTTTTGCCTGATATGATCCGCGGCAGTGCCGAGCTGCTTGAAGGAAAAAGTTTCAATCATGCTTATTTACAGGTGATGTCTGCTATCTCCTATGGTTTGAATGAGCAAACAAAGCAGCAGTTAGCGGAGCATCAAAAAGAGCTAGAAACGCTTGCCAGTGAGCTAGTTGATGTTTACGAATACGCGTTTAACCCGATTACCCCAGAATACATAGAGAAGGCGAATCAAGCGCTTGAACCTTACAAAGGCACTGTTGAGACCAGACTCGACTATGTTGTCGATTATGCGGTTGCATTTAATTGGAGCGGGCATGCAGCAAAAGACGAGCCGCCACTAGCGTTTTCCAAGCTTGCAGATGCGAACAACTTAACCCAAGTTTTACCGGAGATGCCCGCTTCTGGCGCAGGGGTGCTGCAAAAGCTCGGCTTGTACTTGCATTCCTATCAGGTGATAAGCGCGATGAGTAATGGTTTCCAGCACAATTCTTCAATGCTTAAGTCTGCAATCAGTAATCTACAGTCACCTAGTCATGACTCTGGTGGAATCAAGACCTTTAATCCAGTTGATGGCAGTGAGTCAAAAGATTATCAGCCCAGATATGATATTGGTATTTCACTTGCCGATATTACAAACTCATTGAATAGCCCCGATCGAACGCTCGGTTTAACATTGTATCTTGACCCAGAGAAGGCTAAGTCAGCGCAGCAAGCCTTAGTTGGAAATCTAGAGTTTGTTGATGATGTAGGGCGGTCGGTTGATTTAAACTCCCTCGCTACAGTAGCGCCGATAAAGATAGAGGTTAGCTATCAAGGTTATGTTTATTTGCCAATTAAAAAAGACAGCTTGAACTCAGATGGGCAGTCTGGCTGGTATTTTAATGACCCTATATGGCAGTCAATCCAGAATCAAGGCCAAGACGAAACTGGATATCAGCTGATATACAAACCACCCTTTAACCTTGATTGCCATAATCAAGGTGGTAATTTAGCTGAACTAACAGGCGTGCTAATTGCCAACCCTCCTAAAGTCGTGATTACTTTTGAAGGGGCAGCTGAAGTATTACCAAGCCTTTTTGCTCAAGGCTCTGGCATCGGCAAGATTCAATTTGATTCTCAAGGCCCTAGCCTTGGAATTGGACAGCGCAGTTATCGCTATCGTATTACCGATGATAAAAATGGCCACAAGAGCTTAACTTTAACATCCGATAATCAGAGAGAGCCTGACTCTCAGACAAGTACTCTAAAAGCTAGTGTCCCGTTAGGGCTAAGAATGGCAGAGGTGCTATTGGTGACTTACAAGTACCCAGCCGAACAAGGGAATAGGGCTTGCCAAATATAACGAACCAGCTCTAGGCCGCAATGGCTGACCTAGAGCTGGTTTCTTACCTTATTCAATATTTTGGAGCCGAATCAGTAAATGAAACTTATACTTATGATATTTAAGTGTTTAATTGTATTTTCTATAAATCAGTCACCAATTCTGTCACCACTTTGATATGGTGGCATCTAGATTTGTTCAAGAAAGCTGTTACCTCTTCTCGTTGAACAGAATCTTCTTCTTTCTCACAAAGCTACAACCTTTTAGTCCTGGTATTTTGCTAGTTTTTCTTTAGAATAATACTATACATATGCAATTAAGATTTAAGAGTATTTTCTAGATGTCATGTCAGTCAGACTCAGCACAAAAAGCAACATATATTGACCTTTTCTCTGGATGCGGAGGGCTTTCGTTAGGCCTCGGCAATGCAGGCTGGCATGGTCTTTTTGCGGTAGAAAAAGATCCCATGGCATTTTCTACTTTTAAGCACAACCTTATAGATGGGAAACATGCGCATTTTGATTGGCCTGAATGGTTACCTAAAGAGGCGACAACTATTCAAAATCTTCTAGAGAGGTATCCTGAAAAACTAACCGCTTTAAAAGGAAAGGTTGATTTGATTGCAGGAGGTCCACCGTGTCAAGGCTTCTCCCTTGCTGGACGCCGGAATGCCAAAGACCCGCGTAACAAGCTATCTGATGAATACATCAAGATGGTAGAGATTATTTCACCTAAGTATTTGCTACTTGAAAATGTGAGAGGCTTCAATGCTTCTTTCAGAGCTCCTGAGGGTAAAAAAGCAAAGAAACCACATTCCATGATAGTTAAAGCTAAGCTCGAAAAACTAGGATATAAGGTATTCACAGACTTTCTATGTAGTGCTGACTTTGGAGTTCCGCAAAAACGCACTCGTTTTATTATGATTGGTGTTAAAAAAGATCTTGTTGACCAGAAGTTCGAGAATCCTTTTGAAGTTATATCTCGTAGCAGAAGAGACTTTTTGAAAAGTAAGAAATTGCCTTTACGACCAGTGAAAGTGAGTGATGCAATTGGAGATTTGTTGGTAAAGACCAATGGTCTTACTTATCACTCTGGAAGCGATAAAAGTGGTTTCAAGCAAGTTGATTATAAGGTGCCGTCCAAACCTTCAAAATATCTCCGAGTAATTAGAAAGGACTCCGGTAAAGCAAAACCTAATAGTCTTCGCTTAGCTAGACACAAGCTTAGCACAATTGAGAAGTTTACCAAGATACAAGAAATTTGTAAGCCAGGAGTTAGTTTAAGTGATCAAATGCGCTTGGAAATTGGGACTAAGAAACA
This sequence comes from Vibrio aquimaris, assembly GCF_009363415.1. Classification (NCBI taxonomy): domain Bacteria; kingdom Pseudomonadati; phylum Pseudomonadota; class Gammaproteobacteria; order Vibrionales; family Vibrionaceae; genus Vibrio; species Vibrio aquimaris. The sequence goes on from NZ_CP045350.1 coordinate 143,571, forward strand.
AGCAATCACAGTTTTGAATGCCGATGAACCGTCGAAGACTTTAACAACACTACCAGATGATTTGCTGCACTATAGCGAGCCGCGAATTCTAACCGTTAGGGAAATGGCTCGCATTCAATCATTCCCAGATAGCTTTGATATTTTGGGTAAGTATACGACTGGTGGTGAAAGAAGAACGCAGGAATGCCCTAGATATACTCAGGTGGGTAATGCTGTACCTCCACTATTAGGTGAGGCTTTAGGATTTACGATTCTTAAAATAATGGCTAGGTTAGAAAATGGATAAATTACAGTTCGAAGTTAGTTCTGGATTGAAATCAATAATAGGAAAAGATCTAATTACCAATGATATCGTGGCAATTTTCGAATTGGTAAAGAACGCCTATGATGCAAATGCTAATAAAGTTGACATAATTTTCACCACTAAATTTGATAAAATAAAAGTTGATAATCAACATATAGATGTAGCTTACAAAGATAAAATATTTATTATCGACAACGGTAAAGGTATGTCATATGAAGACATTTTAGAAAAATGGCTAAAAGTTGCTTATTCCGCGAAAAGGGATGGAACAGAAGACCATATCGACAGGACGTATGCGGGTAATAAAGGAGTCGGTAGATTCTCTTGTGATAGATTAGGCTCCGTTCTAAGGATTCAGTCAAAAACAAAACACTGTAGTAGAGTGTCTAATTTGTATATAGATTGGGGAGACTTTGATAAGGACTATAAAAAAGAGTTTTCTAGTATTGATATACTTTATGATACCAAAGAGGATTTTGAGCTACCTAATGAGTTAGATGGAAAAATTAAATCTGGTGTGGTGATTGAGATCTCATCGTTAAGAGAGCAATATTCTTGGACGACTAAAAAATTACTGGATTTAAAAAGAAATTTAATAAAACTTGTCGATCCCTTTGGTGATTCACGATCCGGATTTGATATATATATAACCGACGAACATTCAAGAGAACATGATAAATCAATAATTAATGGAAATCTTCTAGTCGAAGATAAGGAAACTAGTATTATTAATGGTAAGATTACTAATACTATTATTGATGTGTTGAAATCAAAAACTACCTATCTAGAGGTCGAGTTAAATCATAATCACTTATATTCAACTCTTACAGATAGAGGAGAATTGGTCTATAAGATAAAAGAGCCAATCAACTCAAATAGTTTCTTGATTGACAGTTCATTTAAATGTGAATTGTTCTTTCTGAATAGGTCTGCGAAATCAACATTTACTCGAAGAATGGGAACTCCTTCAGTTAGCTATGGTTCTCTATTTTTATTTAGAAATGATTTTAGAGTATACCCAGTTGGTGAAGAGGATAATGACTTTTGGGGGCTCAACAAACGTAAGCAACAAGGTCACTCTAGATACTTGGGTAGTCGAGATGTGTTGGGGAAAGTAGAAGTATGGGGTAATGAGGATAAGTTTCGAGAAGCTTCTAGCCGAGATATGGGGTTAATTAAAACTGATGCATCGGAAGAGTTGAAGAAAGTAATCTTAGATAAGGTTGTGAAAAAGCTCGAAGCTTATGTTGTTGGTATTCAGTGGCAAGATTCTTTTGACAAAGACTATGATACTCCGGAAAGAATGTTTCGCGATGAGAACAAGGCGAAAATACTGGACCTAGTATCTAAAATTTCAGGCACTGAGTCAGTGGAGCTTATTGACTACAATAATGATTTAGTTGCTATTTATGACGAAAAGTCTAAGCACTTTGAATCTACTATTGACAAGCTCGTTAATCTCGCTGATGAAACTAATAACACCAAGCTTCTCAAGTTGGTTAAGGAAGCTACCTCAAGGTTTGAGGTAGAAAAAAGTAGAGCCATAGAGGCTAGAAGACAAGCTGATTTAGAGCAAGAACTACGTCGTGAAGCAGAAAAAAAAGCACGCGAAGAATCTAAGCGAAGAGTTGAAGAAGAAGAAAGGCGAAGACTAGCAGAAGCGCAAGCTAACAGGTTTAAAATAGAATCTCAAAAAGAGAAGTCTCGAAATTTATTTCTTTCGGCTATGGAAACTGATAGAGACAAAGAAAAGTTAGAGAGCTTTATACACCAACTTATAATTTATTCCGCCGCTACTAAAGACCTTATTAACGACTCCATTAGTAAAGTTAACCGAACTACAGGCCCACTGAATAAACAAGATATAATAGATACATTTTCAGAGATTTTGAACAATAATGAGAAAATAATAACCACCTCTAGATTTGCTGTTTTAGCTGATTTTATGCTTGATTCTGCTTGTATTGAGGAAAATCTTGCTAATTATATCTCTCAGTATATGAATGATATTATAACAGCATACAATCAGAAAATAAGAATAGAGACAAACATTCCGAGTGACATTGATTTCGTTATTAGGTTTTCCCCAATTGAAATTGGCTTGATATTTGACAATTTAATTGCAAACTCTCAGAAGGCACGGGCATCAAAAGTCTCTGTAGAAGCCGAAGTTGAAAAGAACAAATATTTAATAGTGAAAATAACAGATAATGGACGTGGAATAAGTGATCAAGTAGACCCAAATAGGATATTTGAGAAAGGGTACACGTCAACAAATGGATCTGGGCTAGGGTTATACCATGCAAAAACTCAAGTAGAGAAAATTGGAGGGGAAATTTTCCTAGATCAGGAGCAGCCTAAGCGTGGTACTCGATTTATTATAAGGATAAAAAAATGAAACTAACCTATGATATTTTGTGGTTTGAAGACCAGTTCGACGTCATTGCGCCTTCAGTATCTAGACTTGAAGGATTTATTCGTGATCAGGGTTTGATCCCCGTTTTTGAGAAACGAAGCGGTATTACTGAAGAAGAAATATATACACTTGCAGATAAGCTTGAAAAGAACAACCCATATGATCTAGTTATTTTCGATTTTGATATGGGAGATGGTTCGCTAGACGGTATCGAAATAGCAAAAATACTTAGAACAAATATATACACGGACATGGTTTTTTATTCTGGGAAGAAACCAGATGAAATTAACGAGCTCGTCTATAAGAATGGTATTCAAGGTGTATATATAGCGCACAAGTTAAATTTAATTGATGATGTTGAACCATTAATACAAGACCAAATAAAAAAGATATCCAGCCTTAATGGTGCTAGAGGGTTGCTGATGTCCGAATCAAGTCAAATTGATATAGACTTAAGGAGTAAAATAATAGGTGTCATACACGCTTTAGAGAACGATGATTTATCCAAAATTGATAAAGAAATAAGAAATAGGCTAACTAATAAAATTCAAGATAGAGGTGATAAAATCAAAGGGTTAGATATCGATAAAATTATATCTAACACCATGATAATGGACAATGATACATTGAGGAAAACTTGTAAAGATATATTTTCTTCATCGACTCTCTTTAATGAGGGTGGGAAGTATCAGGTAACTCAACAAGAAAGAAACTTCTTGGCTCACAATCCTCACGAAGTCCTCGAAAATGGAGATATACTGGTCAAGGGTATAACGAAAGAAAAAAGCTATAATCATGGTGAATTCAGTCGTGTGAGAAAAGAGCTGATTGAACTAAAGAGCCTTTTAAATGAAATTGATGCCCGATAAAACAGTTATAGTAGATCTTGATGGGACGTTAGCTCTAAACAAGCATAGAAGCCATTATATTGATAAGTCCAGCGGGCGAAAACCAGATTGGATTTCTTACTTCGAAGCTTGTGATGCGGACTTACCGAATCAGTCAGTAATTGAGACGGTTAACGCACTAAAGAAGCAGGGCTATCGAGTTCATATTTTTTCTGCTCGAGGTGACATAGTTAGAGCTAAAACAGTTGAATGGCTGTCTCTGCACGGTGTCGAGTATGACGCTCTAACTATGAGAGAAATGGATACATATACAGCAGACGAAATACTAAAACGTTTCTGGTTATTAGACCTTTATCCAAATTACAAAAAAGATATTCTTTGTGTTTTTGATGATCGAGATAAAGTTGTGAAAATGTGGCGTGAGTTGGGTCTAACATGCTTTCAAGTTGCTGAAGGAAACTTTTGATAATCACGACTTGCGTAGAGTGCTATGACTAGTTGGAAGAAATACGAAAGGTTTGTTGCTGAACTGTGTTCTGAAGATTACCAATCTACAGGTACAACCGTAATACCAAATGCGAAGATTAAAGGCTGTTTAAGTAAAACTATCCGACAGGTAGATGTACTCATTGACTCTCGTTTTGGTGATGATAGAGACCGAAGAATCATTGTCGATGCAAAGAAGTATAATCGCACCCTAAATGTCAAAGATGTCGAAAGTTTCCATGGCATGATGATCGATTTCTCATCTAAGGTAGGAATTCTAGTTTGTCCTAATGGATATAGTACTGCTGCAAAAAAAAGAGCACAGGACTTTATTAACCTTAAGATTGTGTCTTTGGAAGAGTTAGAGGATATCGATCTCGAATCATGGGATGATTGCCTCAGTGATAATTGTAATGAAAAATCTAAAAGAGGTTTGGTTCTGTGGGATGCCCCTATGGGAATTGGGTCATCTGCTTCGCCAGTTTCTATTTCCTGTATTGGGAAATGTGATGTTTGTGGTGACTTTCATATTTGGTGTTGGGATTGCGGTAAGAAGTTCTCCCTGAGTGATGAAAGCGAAGCTAAATGTAACTGTAAACATCCCTGGTTCTGGCTGACCGCGACTGAAGATGACGAAGCTAGCTCCAATGATAATGAGCAATCTACGTCGGTTTATTTGCTGTTAGTAACCCCTTTAGATGCTCTAATTGCTGATAGAAAACCATTGAGTTAGAGCTGCCTTTTTTCGTCACTTCGTTTAGATAATTACCTCTTCGATAAAGTTGTGCTCAGGTGTTTTATCACACTGCTGGACTGTTTTTAGCTGTTCAATCAAGAGCGTTAAATCGTTATCACTTAATTGCATAAATTCTTTTATGGTGTTTAGAGATCCATTTGATACTTGGAAGTGCCGATATTCGTTGCTGAAAAGCTTAACTCTGTCTCCCTCGGTATATTAGTACTGAAAATGTTTGTAAGAAACGCTACAAGCGAGTTTTCTATCTTACTGCTAAATTCCTATAATTTCATTTAGTTAATGGGATATTGACAGATAGCAAGTAACGCGTAATTACTCTTTATCTGTCACTCTTATGAAGGAGCTTTGGCACCATTATTCAATATTCTGGATTTGCTCTCGCATCTGTTCGATAAGAACTTTTAGCTCAACGCCTGAGGCTGTAATATCTTTGCTTATCGATTTAGATGCCAAGGTATTGGATTCGCGATTAAACTCTTGCATCATAAAATCTAAGCGCCGGCCGCAAGCGCCGCCTTTTTTAAGGATATTGTTTGCTTCTTTAACGTGTGAATCGAGGCGATCTAGTTCTTCTGCTACATCAGACTTTTGCGCAAGAAGGATAAGTTCTTGTTCCACACGAGAAGGATCAAGCTCGACCTTTGCTTCTTCAAACTTTGAGAACAATCGCTCGCGTTGCCACTCGATGATTTCGGGCATTCGAGCACGCACTTTGATGACTTCTTCTGTGATGGCCGACAAACGCTGCTCAATCAAGGCCTTCATGTTGTCGCCTTCACGGCCACGAGCGTCAATGAACTCGCTTACAGCGTCATCAAATGCAGCCAGTAAGTCTTTGTTAATCGCATCCATGTCTTGCTCTGAGCTTTCCATAACCCCTGGCCAGTTCATGATTTGAAATGGGTTTAATCGGTTGTCATCGCCTGTCATTGTCATCACTTGCTTGGCGGCATTGATCACTTGGTTGGCAAGGGTTTCGTTGATGCTAAGCTCGCCTTTGGCGGCAGGGTTAGCTTCAAAACGTAGAGCACATTCAACTTTTCCGCGTGCTAGGCGCTTTCTAAAACGTTCGCGCAGAACAGGCTCTAAGCCACGAAATTGCTCAGGTAGTCGAAAGTAGGTTTCTAAATAACGTTGGTTGACGCTGCGGATTTCCCATACTGCGCTGCCCCATTCACCTTTTACCTCTTTACGAGCATAAGCGGTCATACTGTAGATCATCGAATTTTCCTGTCTTAATCATCTGTGAAAATAACGCGTGGCAATAGTAGCAGAATAAGCTCGATTTGGTATCGCTGAAAAATAGGGTGCTTTTCCAGCACAGAGCTTTCTGCTAGAATCTTGCCCCAATCTGATTCGTCTTCCCCTATCTGTAGATAGACAACTAAGGTAGATGCCAATGCGTCCAAACGATCGCAAGGCGGACCAAGTTCGCCCAATTAAAATCACTCGTAATTACACGGCTTACGCTGAAGGCTCAGTTTTGGTTGAGTTTGGCAATACGAAAGTATTATGTAATGCGACCGTTGAAGAAAATGTACCTCGCTGGCTAAAAGGTCAAGGTAAAGGCTGGGTGACGGCTGAATACGGTATGTTACCTCGCTCGACGCACTCCCGCATGCGCCGTGAAGCGGCGAGTGGAAAACAAGGTGGCCGTACCATGGAAATTCAGCGCCTGATTGCGCGTAGCTTAAGGGCTGTGGTCGATCTTGAAGCTATGGGTGAAATTATGGTTACCGTCGATTGTGACGTGATTCAAGCCGATGGTGGAACGCGCACGGCTGCTATTTCTGGTGCCAGTGTTGCCATGGCTGATGCATTTCAGCATTTAGTCGATGGTGGTAAGTTGAAAGCAAACCCGATGAAAGGGCATGTTGCTGCGGTTTCTGTCGGTATGCTTGGTCAAGATGTATTGTGTGACCTAGAGTACGTTGAAGACTCTGCTGCTGATACCGATATGAATGTGGTGATGACAGAAGATGGCCGCATGATTGAGGTACAAGGCACCGCAGAAGGCGAACCTTTCAGCCATGATGACTTGATGAAGTTACTCGAGTCGGCAAAAACGGGAATTTGCGATATTGTCGCCGCGCAAAAAGCGGCGTTAGAGCAATGATTTTTAAATAGCTTCCAACCTAGGAAGCTATTTTTTTATCTTTTGGAAGATGGCCATAGGCATTATTAACTTAGAGAGAGAGCAATGAAAGCATACCAGCGTGAATTTATTGAGTTTGCACTAGAGAAGCAAGTATTAAAGTTTGGTGAGTTTACTTTAAAATCCGGCCGTAAGAGCCCTTATTTTTTTAACGCTGGTCTTTTTAATACAGGGCGAGATCTTGCTCGCCTAGGCCGTTTTTATGCTGCCGCTTTGGCAGATTCTGGGATTGAGTTTGATGTGCTGTTTGGCCCTGCCTATAAAGGCATACCAATTGCTACCACAACAGCAGTCGCGTTGGCTGATCATCATAACCTAGATACACCTTATTGCTTTAATCGTAAAGAAGCAAAGGATCACGGCGAAGGTGGCAACTTAGTTGGCAGTGCACTCGAAGGGCGCATCATGTTGGTGGACGATGTGATCACTGCCGGTACAGCTATTCGCGAGTCAATGCAGATTATCCAATCCAATGGTGCTGATTTAGCGGGCGTTTTAGTTGCTATTGACCGTCAGGAAAAAGGTAAGGGTGACTTATCTGCGATTCAGGAAGTTGAGCGTGATTTTGGCTGTGCGGTGATTTCTATCGTTAGCTTGGGCGATTTGGTTAGTTATTTAGAAGAGCAAGGCGATGCAATAGAGCATCTAGCGGCGGTAAAAGCCTACCGAGCTGAATTCGGTATCTAGAAGATAATCTAGCTCAGAAAAAAGGTTGACCTATGAGTCAACCTTTTTGCTTTTCAGTGTACATCTCTTGCTTTAGTTGTCATAAATCGCTCGGCCATCTCGCTGAGTTTTGAGCAAAGAGAGGTTCCACATGTATTGTTCAGGGTGAGGTCTTAACAGATCTTCAATGGCTTGATTCATCGCGCGCGCGTCTGCCTCTTCATCGCCTGTGGGGAAGTTTTCTAACGCTGGTAGAATATGTACTTCATATTTACCTGTCTTATCGTTATAAGCGGGTAAAACAGGCACGACTTTTGCTCTGGATAAGCGCGCCATTTTGCCAAAGCCTTTGAGTGTGGCTTTTTCCGTACCAAAGAAGGGAACGAAAACGGAGTTTTCAGCGCCAAAATCTTCATCTGGTAACCAGTAACCAAGGTAGCCATCTTTAATCGAGCGTACAAATGGCTTCACGCCGGCATCTCTTGCAAAAATGCGCCCACCATATTGCATACGCTGGACTTGCATTAACCAATCACCGATTGGGTTGCGTTGAGGCTTCATAATGGTAGTGACTTTATAGCCTTTAGCCGCGAGCATAACAGCAGGGTAGTCAACCGCCCAGGCGTGGGGAGCGAGAATTATCACCTTTTCGCCAGCATCTAGCAGAGGAAGGATGTTTTCTTCGCCTATCATTACGCCGCGATTTTGGTTGTGCTTGGTTGAGCGAACCAAAAACTCCGAATAGCCTAAAAGATACTGAGCGGCTTTTACAAAGGTCTCTTCTAATATCTGCTGACGCTCTGATTCGGATTTTTCAGGAAAGCAGTAAGCTAAGTTCACGCGGGCGCGGCGCACAACTCGGCCATTTTTTCTTACAATAAACACTGACAACTTACGAGCCAAAGTGTCACGCCAACGAAATGGAATAAAGGCGACAAGAGCCGCAAAGGCTATACCTAACCATGTTCCCCAATGTTTAGGGTGCAAAAAAGCCCATTCAAACTTTGGGTTATGCAGATGTTTTTCGATGCTATTTTTATCTGGGTTGCTCATTGAAACTTATTGATATCTTGAATTGGTGAGTGAGTGATCGGGTAAAGATTTAAAGCGTTTATGTAACCACATCCATTGCTCGGGCGCGCGCATGATAATTTCTTCGACAAATTTATTCATATAGGCTGCGGCGGCATCTTCATCTTTGTGCGGGAAGTCTTGCTCAATCGACTTGTCGGCAATGATTTCGTATTTGCCTTGCGGGTTGCGAAAGCCTGAACCTGGCACAATGGCGCTCTTACTGGTTGAGGCAAGAATCCGCGTTCCCGTTGTCGTACAGGCTTCTTTAACCGCAAAAAATGGTACAAATACGGATTTGTTGTGCCCATAGTCTTGGTCTGGTAGGTAGAAAAGCCTATGGCCTTGGCGTAGTACGCGTACCATTTGTTTTAAATCACGGCGATAAATCAACTGATTACCGTTGCGAGTACGGCCTCTGTACTGGATGAATTCATAGGCAGGATTAGTGTGTGGCCGGTAAGCACCGTATCCAGGAAGGCCCAATACAGCAAAGGCTCGGGCGGTGATTTCAAGGTTGAGCGCGTGCACGCAGCAAAGAAGAACACCTTTTCCTGCGTCTTGGTGCTTTTGCAATTCATCAATATCTTTGGCAATCAGAATACGTTTAAAGCGCCATGTTGGCCAAAACCAAGTGATACCAGTTTCAATCAGAGCCATACCGGTATTTTTGAAGTTTTCCTCTACCATATCGTCAATCTCTTTCGCAGACATGTTAGGGAAGGCAAGTTCAAGATTACGCTTAGCAATCTTTGCTCGTGACTTACCTATTTTGATGCCCAGAGAGCCAACCCCTCGTCCAATCTTGAGAAGTACAGCGTAGGGAAGTATGTTCACAATAAGGGCGAGAAAACCAAATCCTAGCCATACCCCCCAGTATTTGGGATGAAGTAAGCCTGCAGAAAACTCTGGTTTATCAAGGGTATTTTTTTTGTTCATGTTACAAACTACTTAATTTGTGCACTCAGTAAAGCCCAATATTGTTCGAAATTGGCTGTTGGCTGATATTTAAAATCACTGCGGACAAAGCGATTTAAGCTACCTTCTACTTGGCCTAGCAATTGCGCCGCTAGGGTTAGTTCATCGACAGGAAACGCTTTCCCCTCTCTTAATTGACGCTCACGCAGAATTTGGCGAATTGAAGTTTCGATACGTTCAAATAGCTGATTAATGCGTTCACGCAGGCGCTCATTTTCAAACATCAGAGCATGACCGGATAAAATTCGCGTTAAGCCAGGATTGCGTTCGGCAAAGGCTAACACTAACTGAAGTACCAGGCGAATGCGCGTTAATGTGTCTTTTTCCTCATCGAGAATACGATTGATGCGTGACATCAGAGACTCTTCAATAAACTCGATTAGGCCCTCGAACATGCGTGCTTTGCTTGGAAAGTGGCGATATAAGGCTGCCTCAGACACACCAACGTGTTTTGCAAGCTTAGCGGTTGTGATTCGGGAAGCTCCATCGTGAGATTCCAGCATCTGTGCCAGTGCTTGTAGTATTTCTTCCCGGCGGTTGCTTTTTTTTGTTCCGGCCATGAATGAGTTCCTTTTGTATCTCCACTGTTAATGCCAATAAACACAGGCATTCGCCCAGACTAGCAAACTAGGGTGAGCGGAATAGACAACGTTCTGAATATAAGGTTAGGGTCTGCTTATTTTTCTGAGTAAGCGTATACGACTAGGTTGCAGTCCCGTGATTTAGCTACTTATTCTTTCTGCAATGCACATGAGTATTTGCTGCGCAATTTTTTGCTTTGATGCAAGGGTAAGTGACTGCTCACCCTCTTTCCAGTATAGAGTAACTGCATTGTTGTTGCTGTTAAAGCCTTGCCCCTCTATTGAGACATCATTGGCACAAATCATATCTAAATTTTTATTAGTGAGCTTACTGCGTGCGTAGTGAGCGACATCCTGCGTTTCTGCAGCGAAACCTACCGTGTATGGTCGAGCGTCGGTCATGTTGGCAACAGAAGCTACAATATCCGGATTTTTGACCATAGAAATGGTCATATGCTCGTTGCTATCTTTTTTCTTAATTTTTTGCTCGGCAATCGATTCAGGGCGATAGTCAGCTACAGCAGCGCAACTGATAAAAATATCATGAGAAGGGGCATATTGCATAACGGTATTGTGCATTTCTAGGGCGCTTGCTACATCAACTCTGTTTACGCCTACAGGTGTGTCTAGTGAAACTGGGCCTGCAACTAAGTTTGTTGAGGCGCCTAATTGCACGGCAGCTTGTGCCAGTGCAAACCCCATTTTGCCTGAGCTGTGATTAGAAATATAACGCACAGGGTCAATCGATTCTCGAGTTGGTCCTGCGGTAATCAGTACAGACAATCCTTTCAGTGGCTTGTCTGCCCAAAATTGCTCACACTCTTCGACTAACTGCATCGGCTCTAGCATTCGGCCAGGGCCAATGTCGCCGCAAGCCTGCTCACCAGAGGCGGGTCCCCAAATATGCATGCCTCGTTTTTGCAGTGTGGCGATATTTTCTTGGGTTGCTTGATTGCGATACATTTGTTGATTCATGGCAGGGGAGACAGCAATGGGTGCATCGCTTGCTAACACTAGTGTGGTAAGAAGGTCATTTCCCATACCTGATGCAATGCGAGCGATGAGATCGGCCGTGGCTGGTGCGAGCAGTATCAAGTCAGCCCATTTTGCCAATTCAATATGGCCCATTGACGCCTCTGCGGCAGGATCAAGAAGGCTATCGGAGACAGGTTTTCCTGACACGGCTTGCATGGTTAAGGGGGTAATAAATTCTTTTGCGGCTCTGGTCATTACAACTTGTACTTCTGCGCCCCTTTCGATTAAGCGTCGAGTCAAATCTGCACATTTATATGCAGCTATACCACCACCGATACCAAGTAGGATCTTTTTGCCTGCGAGTGTTTGCATTGTGTCATCCTTAAAAAATTCTGTGGCAAGATTACCATGCAGCAGTTTGAGACTCTAGAAATGGTGTCGTAAGTTTTACATCCCACCATGCTTTGGCTGATTATTTATATACCTGTTATTTACTCAAAATCTTTCACTTGCTCTAAGACAGCGTTGATTTGTGTGATTCAGTGCATAGCTGTGGTTATGCTAGTGCGGCGTTGTTCAAATTTAAGGTTTCGTTATGTTTCTGCCTCCCGAATCCATGCCAAGGGAAAAGTTGATTGCGCGAGGAGCACAGTCTCTAACTGATGCAGAGCTTCTGGCAATCTTTTTGCGTACAGGCACTAAAGATATGAACGTCTTGCAATTAGCCGACAAGCTACTTAAAGAGATGGGTTCGCTACGCGGTTTGTTCTCGGCTGATAGAGCAGAACTATGCCAATACAAAGGCTTGGGAGAGGCAAAATACGTTCAATTACAGGCAGCATTAGAAATGACACAACGTTATCTTTATGAGGCTTTGGTTCGCGGAGAAGCATTAACCAGCCCAGAGCAGACCAAGTTGTATTTAGTAAGTAGGCTGCGTGATAAAACTCGTGAAGCTTTTTATATCTTGTTTTTGGATAATCAACACAGGGTGATTAAAGGAGAGGTTTTATTTGAAGGGACTATAGATAGCGCCTCAGTGTATCCAAGAGAAGTGGTTAAACGTGCGCTTGATCACAATGCTGCCGCATTGATACTGGCGCATAATCATCCTTCTGGGGTTGCAGAGCCTAGTCAGGCCGACCGTCGAATTACCCGTCGTATTGGAGATGCACTGGCTTTAGTTGATATTCGTGTGCTTGATCATTTTGTGGTTGGCGACGGAGAGGTGGTTTCCTTTGCAGAGCGTGGATGGATTTAAATCACATTACTGGTTGTGAGTTGCGTGAATTCTGCTACAATCCCCCGACATTTTTTGAACTATTATCAGCTCTGCCTAAAAAAGATCACGAAAACCTTGAAAAAGGATCTGTTCGGGTCTTGAGCAATGCTAGTCAAGTTAGTATAATGCGCGACCTTTGATAGCCTTGTATGGGTTTCCATAGCGGTATAAGACCTCTAAATTCTTCTACGAGAAATAGAGAGGTTCGGCCACCAAGGTTGATATCGAGCTGAAACGATTTTGGAGAAGACATTCATGTCACGAGTATGCCAAGTAACTGGTAAGCGTCCAGTAACGGGTAACAACCGTTCACACGCACGTAATGCTACTAAGCGTCGTTTTCTGCCGAACCTACAAACTCATCGTTTCTGGGTAGAGAGCGAAAAACGTTTTGTTAAACTACGTCTATCTGCTAAAGGTATGCGTATCATCGACAAGAAGGGCATTGATGCTGTTCTTGCTGACATTCGCGCAAACGGCGAAAACGTTTAAGAGGAAATAGGCAATGGCAAAGAAAGGCGTACGTGAGAAAATCCGTCTAGTATCTTCTGCAGGTACTGGTCACTTCTACACTACTGATAAGAACAAGCGTAATATGCCAGGCAAATTTGAGATCAAAAAGTTTGATCCAGTTGTTCGCCAGCACGTTATGTACAAAGAAGCGAAAATTAAGTAATTGATTTCTCTTCTCGGCTTCTTTAACGGAAGTACATACTAGAAACCCAGCATTTCAGCTGGGTTTTTTGTTTTTCTAAAGCTATTAATATACTCTGGCCTGCGCAGCGTGTTTGATCTTCATTTCCCTCCATTCTGTTTTCTGCTACCTTTTGTTACAGTCACTTAAATGGAAAGCTCTATTTATGCGTGTTTCTACATCCAGGCGTCGACGCTGGAATAACATCATGATTCTAGGCATTATTGCCTTTATTATGATCCTTAACCTGCCAACGGTTATTAAGACTTATCTTATAGAAGATGACTCGACAGTGGTGAGTAGTGATTACCCCTATTTACTCAATCCATCATCCAAGCTTCGTGCTTTGCATTTCTCTAACTGGTCGTTAGAGTTCCAAGATGGCCAGTGGAACATGACTAGGCAAGGGAATGTATCAGCATCTGAGTTAGCCAAGCGCTGGGTAAGTCTAGTTGGCACTAGGGTCGACGGTCAGACGTTTGATAGCCTTAAACCTCAACTCAGCTCACCCAGTACTATAGAAGTTTGGTATCAAGATCAGGAAGAGCCACAAAGGATCACTTTCTATCAAGCCCCAAAATTTTGGTTGTTAAAAAATTGGCAAGACCAATGGATCGCGATTTCAGTTGAACCTGAATATTTGTTACCTTAACCAACCTTATCCAATCTGGAATAAAAGAGCATAATGCCTGAGTTACCTGAAGTTGAAGTGAGTCGTCTCGGCATCACACCACATCTCATTGGACAAACAGTTGCCAAACTGACCTTTCGTACACCCAAATTGCGTTGGGATATTCCAAAGGCACTAAAAAATATCGAAGGCCAAGTAATACGTAATATTTCTCGTCGAGCTAAATATTTGCTGATTGAAACCGATGCGGGAAGTGCCATTGTCCATTTGGGCATGTCTGGATCGCTGCGTGTATTAGACGCAGAAATAGCACCAAGTAAGCACGATCACGTAGACTTGAAGCTCACCAACGGCAAAGTGCTGCGCTATAACGACCCAAGACGCTTTGGTGCTTGGCTGTGGACAGAAAATGGAGAACACCAAGTACTGGATCGCATGGGGCCAGAGCCATTAACCAATGAGTTTGATGCTTCTTACATTGCGGCTAAAGCTGTCAATAAGCGAGTGGCCGTAAAACAGTTCATCATGGACAATAAGATAGTGGTCGGTGTGGGTAACATATACGCAAATGAATCCTTGTTTAGCGCTCAAATTCATCCAACTCGACCTGCTGGCTCATTAACCGACAATGAATGGCTAAGGGTAGTCAAAGAAATTAAGCAGGTTCTTGATACCGCGATTAAACAAGGTGGGACCACGCTTAAGGATTTTGCTCAAGCTGATGGTAAGCCTGGGTACTTTGCTCAAGAGCTTAGAGTATATGGCCGTGCGGGCGAGCCATGTCCGAGCTGCACTGAGGCCATCCAAGAGCAGAAAATTGGTCAACGTAATACATTTTTCTGTGACACCTGCCAGCACTGATCTCAGCGGCGTTGGCCGCTGAATTTATACGTGTGCCTTACTTTTGAGGGCTTTTGCGACTATCTCAGGGACAAAGTTAGTCACATCGCCACCATGAATCGCGACTTCTCGCACTATAGTAGAGGAGATAAACGCATGCTCTTCTGCTGGTGTTAGAAAGACGCTTTCAAGTCCAGGCATTAATCTGCGATACATATTGGTTAAACCAAATTCATACTCAAAGTCGACAGTGGTGCGCAAGCCGCGGATCAGCACGTTGGCATTTTCTTGCTTAGCAAAGTCGACCATCAAACCGGCAAAGCCTTTCGAGCTGACATTATCTAAATGCTTGGTAACTTGCTGAGTAAAAGCAACGCGCTCTTCAAGTGTAAACATGGTGTTTTTACTTGGGCTAGCGGCGACGGCTATGGTGACTTGGTCAAACATATCCGCCGCTCTTTCGATTAAATCTAAGTGGCCGTTGGTAATAGGATCAAAGGTTCCTGGGTATATTACTCTGGAGAGACGCTTTTTACTCACTGTTAAGTACTCGATGGATTTATTTATCTTGCTTAATGGTAACAAAAAGGCTCACATTTACCCAACTTAGCCGTTATCATTGAGACAAAAGATCGAGCGCTGGAAATGTAATGAAAAAAATACTGGTTGTCCGAAATGATAAAATTGGCGACTTTATGCTGGCTTGGCCAAGTTTTGCTATGCTCAAAAACTCTCTGCCTCATTGTCAGATCACGGCGCTAGTTCCCAACTATACAGTGGCTCTTGCCAAACTTTGTCCTTGGATTGATGAGGTTCTGGTTGATCCTACAAGCAAAGGCTCCAACCAATCCCAGTCAGCTTTGGTCGAAATACTAAAGTCGGAACACTTTGATGCTTCGATCAATCTATTTTCTACAACCTACAATGCCAAATTAGTCTGGAAAGCAAAGATTCCGTATCGTCTGGCGCCCGCTACCAAGCTAGCACAAATTTTTTATAACAAGCGTATAAAACAGAAACGCTCGCAATCGGCCAAACCTGAATATGAATACAATCTTGATTTAGTGAGGGCTTTTCTCATCGATCTTGGTAAAGACATAGTCGAACCTAAGGCGCCTTATTTGTCTTTTTCATCTCAAGATATTGATAGTCAGAAGCAAAAACTCGCGCAGCAACTTGGTATTGCTATACATAAACCTTGGTTTTTTGTTCATGCAGGTAGTGGCGGCTCTGCAAACAACCTTTCACTCACGCAATACACTCAGTTGATTTGCAGCTTGTCTGGAGAGTTTGAGGTAGTGTTAACCGCAGGGCCTGGCGAAGAGCAAAAAGCGGCAGAGCTGAATAGCCTAGTGCAGCAGCAAGGCAGAAGCTGTGTGGTGTATGACAAGAATCAAGGCTTAATCGATTTTTCTCTTGCCATTGCGTGTGCTGACTTGTTTATCGCTGGTTCTACAGGGCCACTGCATATTGCCGCAGCTATTGATGTGCCAACGGTGGGGTTTTTCCCTAGCAAGCGCTCGGCGACGCCTTTGCGTTGGCAGCCGATTAACTCTGACAATAATCACATTGCTTTTTGTCCCCCGCAAGCAGATGATAAAGCCAGTCAGGAAGATATGGCTAGAATTGATATCAGCTCGGTTGTTAAACACCTACAGCCATGGTTAAACAGTAAGGTTAAATAAAGGGCCAAAGGCACTCATTTTTGCCTTTGGCTTGCTAAGTAAGGTGCACTTAAAACGTGTTTGGCATCTTGTCTGTTTCGCTTCTAATCCAGAGATCGGCATATTTAACAAAGGTCGAGTGTGCTGATAGCAAAGAAAGCAGCAAACCTTGTTTACCGTCAAGAAATCCTGCTTTTAGGACATACATTTTCAAAAAGCAGCCAAGAGCATGCAATATACCTTGTGAGATGCTGCTCTTTTTACCTTTTTTCTCTCTCTGCTCGGCCCATGCTTTGGCATAACCTGCCGATTTGACTAGGTAATGGTTCATATCATTGTACGTGAAGTGAATCAGGTCGCCTTTGAGTGTTTCCACCTTCATCGATTTTGATACTTCGACTTTTTCATGCACCAGCGCATCATTGTAGCGTGTGAGTTTGGTTGGGTATAAACGCAAAACTTTGTCTGGATACCAGCCACAGTGGCGGATGTAACGGCCGAACACCCAACTGAGCCGTGCGGTTTGGTATATGGTGTCTGGTTGGTTAGCACTTACTGCCGATATGATGCTGTTTTTAAGTTCTGGCGTGACTCGCTCATCGGCATCAAGCCACAGGACGTAATCAGATTCTACATGAGATTGTGCCAATTGGCGCTGCGGCCCAAAACCAGGCCAATCGGCATTAACAAAAAATTTATCGGTGAAGCTGCGGGCGATAGCTTCGGTATTATCTGTGCTACCAGAGTCTAGCACCACAATTTCGTCAACCCAGCTATGTACGGTTTCAAGACAGGCTTTTAGATGCTGGGCTTCATTTTTTACGATCAAGGCGACCGCAATACTTGGTTTACTCATACGGGCACCTTATTGGTTTATACTTTGGAGCGATTTTTTAGTCAGGTTAAGCTCGTTAGTGACATTATCAAACATGGCAATGACCTGTCGTGGCTTGATGCGCTGCATCGCAGTTTTGTCTTTCACGCGAGATCGCCAGCTTAGCTGGGTTGCTGATTTTCCTGTCTCAGCCAAGATGGCTTCTTCATAAGCTGAAACTACATACTGACGATATTGATAAGGACCTGTTCGCTCTGGGTTATGGTGAGCATAGAGGCCTATCACTGGGGTATTTACAGCATTGGCCATATGCGCAGGCCCAGTGTCAGGTGCAATAACTAAATCAGCGCAGGCAATCAGAGCAAGCATTTGCTTGAGTGAGCTTTGGCCCACTTGATTATTGAGCTTAGATTTTGTTTTACTCTCAATTTCAGCGGCTAAATCCACTTCTATTTGGGCTGGGCTTCCTGCCAAGATGATTTGCCAGCCTTGTAGATTAACATGCTCGATTAAAGCTAAGTAGCCTTGCAGTGTCCAATTCTTATATGCCTTGCTTGCTGCAGGAACCAGAACTAGGTTTCTTTTTTCAGTTGAAAGCTGGGCTCTTGCCCACTTTTTATCTTGGTCAGAATAATCGAGTGACCAAGAGGGTGTCATATCACGAATTCCCAGTGTATGACCAAATGCCAGCAAGCCATCGAGTACATGCATTGAATCTGGAGAAGGCACTTTGACGTTAGTAAACCAGGTTTGCAAATCTTGACTTCTTAGCTTGTCAAAGCCGAGTTTATACGTGGCTTTAATTCCCAATGTGGCAAGACTGGCTCTAAAGGCATATTGCATGTGCAAGAGAGCATCAAACCTGCGCCCTTTTAATGCCTGCCATAGTTTCTGATACTCCCGCCAGCCTTGTTTTTTATCAAATACGATAACTTCTATATCTTTTATTCCTTCAAGTAACTTGGCTTCAAGTTGACCTGTAATCCAGACAATGTGAGTGCTGGGCCAGTGTCTCTGAATCGCCTGTACCGCGGCAAGGGTATTACACACATCACCAATGGCAGATAAACGCAGAATGCAGAGAGATTCAGGGGGAGATGAAAAAAGGCTCATAGGGTTTTCTTATCACTAGCAGTGTTGAAGATTATGCAGAGCCATTCAATAAATGTAAAATACCACTCAGCATTTATTTAAGAGAAAGCCGAGCATGAAAACGCTGCAGTTTGACAATCAGACTATTTGGTATGACGACATTTTGCTCAAGGACGACCCTAAGCAAGCTTTTGATGCTGAGTTCTGGCGGCAGCAAGATAGTTTGATTGGGAGTGCGCAGGGGCGCGGCACCACTTGGTTTGTTCAAACTCAAACCATTCAAGCTGCCCTAAGGCATTATCGTCGTGGTGGTCTTTTTGGAAAACTAATTGCCGATACCTACTGGTTTTCAGATTGGGAAAAAACCCGAAGTTATCAGGAGTATGATTTACTCAATACTTTAATTAAAGCGGGTGTAAATGTGCCAAGGCCCCTTGCTGCAAGGGCAATTCGTAATGGCCTTACCTATAAAGCGGATCTTCTCAGTGAAAAAATCCTTAATGCGCGAGACTTGGTATCTATTTTGATTGATGGACCATTACCCGAAGAAATATATCGTAAAATTGGTCAAGAAATCGGTAAAATGCACCATGCTCAGGTCAATCATACAGATCTTAATATTCACAATATCCTGATAGGTGATAATGACAAAGTATGGATAATTGACTTTGATAAATGCTATCAGCAATCGGGAGATGCATGGAAGCAGAGTAATCTTGATAGACTTAAGCGATCGTTTGAAAAGGAAGTGGTTCGCCATCAAATCTATTGGCATGATGCAGAGTTAAAAGTGTTATTGGAAGGGTACAAGCATGCGACTTAATGTTACCCAAAGAGGTTAGGTTAGAGTATCATTTCGACAACAATATATTACTAGCGCCTTTTTTGTCCCCCATTTTTAGACGAATAACTTATGAAAAAAACGCCCGTAGAGTTTATTTTTCTCGCATTTGGAGAAAAAACACAGTATCACAGTCAGCTAGTATACTCGATGACGAGTATAGCGGCACATATGCCTACTGATAGAGATTATAATTTTACCATTGTTACTGATAGAGCTGAATTTTATCAGTGGCTAGGTGATAGGTTCAATGTGGTTGGGGTTGACAGTAATAAACTACAGCACTGGCGTGGTGATGTTGATTTCTTTTGGCGGATTAAAATCAAGGCAATATTATCCATTGCCGAGAGTAAACCTGAATGTCATTGTGTGTATCTGGATACTGATACCATTGCCGATAAGTCGCTTGATAAGATGATGGAAGAGCTGGATAGTGGCAATAACCTAATGCATATCCGAGAATTTGACTTTCATGCCCCGTTAGGGAGAACCGGAAAAAAGATGCAAAGCCACGGTATAGGTAAGAGCTATGGCGAATTTGATATGACGCTTGATAGTGCCATGTGGAATGCTGGTGTTGTTGCAGTGTCTAAGCTAAGGGATCCATCGAAGGTATTATCATCAGCTTTGGTGGCATGTGATGCCATGTGTAAAGATGGAATGGAGCGTAGGCTCGTTGAGCAGTTTTCCTTGTCACTTGCACTTCAATCAACCTCGATTTGTGAAGCAAAACATTGGATACGACACTATTGGGGTAATAAGCCTCAGTGGGATGCATTGATCTCCTCTTTCTTTGCTAAAGTGCTACTTCAGGGGCAAAACTTTGAACAAGCTGTAGAGATGTTTAAAACTCAAAAACATGACATAGCAGATGTCATAAAAGATACTAAGGTGCAGAAGTTCAAAAACAGTGTTGTAAAACGTTATAAACGATTGACTGGTGCTTAGGGAATCCCCCCTACTAACTTGTGTACGTTAGTGTTCTCGCAACTGCACCACTGTTTAACTCGACAAACTTCTTGCTAGCTTCACCAGCTTCTTTTAAGTACATCTGATCATTTAGTGCTTCATTAATTGCAGCTGCTATTTCTGCAGAGTTGTTGACTACTTTGCATCCACCAATTTCGATAAGGGAGTTGGTCACATCTTTAAAATTATAATAACTTGGGCCTGTCAGGGTTGGAAGCCCAAGCGCTGCGGGTTCAAGTAGATTGTGGCCTCCCACTTTCTTTCCTAAGAGGCTTCCCCCCATAAAACAAATATCAGCCGTACCTAAGAGCAGCATCATTTCACCCATAGAGTCACCCACGTATACCTGGGTGCTCAAGGAAACTTTTTCTCCGCTGCTGCGTGCGATGGTGGTGAATTGTTCAGCACAAAGTTTGGTTACATCGACAAACCTTTCGGGATGTCTCGGTACCAAGATTAGGAGTGTGTCTGGGCGGGATTCTAATATTGAGGAGTGGGCTGATAGTAGTAACTCGTCTTCACCAGCATGAGTGCTTGCTGCTATCCAAATCGGCCTAGACCCGCCTAAAGTATCTCGAAGTTTATTGCTAGCTAAGATACTCTCATTGGTGATGGTGATATCAAACTTTATTGATCCGGTAATCAGTACGTTGGCAGTTGGAACTCCCAGTTTGATAAATCGCTCGGCGTCATCTTCAAACTGACATAAAACTCGAGATAGCTTTTGAGCCATTGAGCTAAAGAGAGGGAGAATTCTCTTGTAACCAAGGTAGGACTTTTCGGAGAGCCTTGCATTAAGTACAGTAATTGGTATTCCTGCTTGGTGGGTATAGTGGATTAAGTTCGGCCACAGCTCGGTCTCGACAATTAAAAGCTTTTTAGGATTAAAACTCTTTAAAAAGCGTTTTATTGCAAAGGGAAGGTCAACTGGAGCGTATCTGTGTTCAACCAACTCGGATAGGCTTTCTGCTTGCTTAGCACCGGTTGGGGTTGTAGTAGTAAGGAGTATAGTTTGTTTGGGGTTTTGCTTCTTAAATTCGCGTATAAACTGCGTAACAGCGATTGTTTCACCAACTGACGAGGCGTGAATCCATACAGGCTCATTACCATGACTTAATTTGTCAGAGAATCCAAAGTGTTCTTTCCACCTCTTTCCGACAGTTGGCTTTCCTGGCTTTGTTCGAAATAATCCATACAACAAAAAAGGGGCAGCTAAACTAAGTAAAACAGTGTATAGAATTCGAATCATCATTTCTTTTTAACAAGTTGGTTGAGATTTATGTGGGTCCATTTACCACGTGGTTTATCGATATACTGAAAATACTCATTAGTAAAAGTGCCTTGGATGCAGACATACTTCCTGTCTTTTGAGTTAATGTCTTTTTTGTCAATTAGAAGATTATGCAAGACAGTTGGACCTGTGCAATGATAAACCCCCATAGAAGGCTCATAGTGATTCACATTATAAACAACTTGATCTATTGCTCGTTCTAGGTCTAGGTTATTGGGAGAAGAAGCAAGAAAATAGTTAGTAAATCGAGTATTTTTACCAATTTTTATATACAAAGATTCATGTTGATTACCAAGAAGTTTATCCAAAGGCCAAACAAGAGTTGCATCAATATCCATGTAAACACCCCCCTTATGGTTTAGAACAAACAAGCGCCATAAATCTGCTTGGGCTGCTCCATTCGTGAGTCTAGAGTAGGCATCGTACACTTCTTCAGATGCATGCTTTTTTAAATACTCTCCACGAGCTTCGGTACTCACATAGTTATAATTACAGTTCAAACTGAGCAAGCGATTGAAAAGATAATTTAGGTAAACAGGAAGCGAGACCTGATTAGTGAAATTGGTTTGCCAGATCTGACGAGGAATTTTTCTAGTTCCCGAGAGTCTTACCTTTGCCGCAGAGTGTTCAGGGATAGTAAAGCGCTTATTTGGCATTAGATAATGAAACGGGTATGACAATATTTTAAAAACATTGCCAGTCAAACGAATCAGGCGATTTGCAATTAAGGTTGATAAGTTGCTCATTTTTATAATTCCCAATATATCAACCGAGAAAGTATGTACTAGCTTTGCAGTGATTGTTTAATCGCCGATGTAATCTGCTCGGTTGAAGGTATATCTCCATTAGCGTTCATAACGATTGTATGGCGCTCATATAAAGGAGTGTACCTGAATGGCACGGTCGCATAAAATATGCCAACCGTAGGAGTGTGAGTTGAGATCGCAACATTTCGTACTCCTGTGTCCGGTGCCACCATTAATGTTGCTTTTGCTGTTAATTCAATAAGCTCTTCAAGTGGTAAGCAGGCTTGAATTTTAAAGTTGGGATATTCGAGGAGCTCTTTGAAAAAATCTCCTTTTTCAAAGTCGTTTTTCCCTTCCAGATACACATGGGTATGGTTTGGGTTTTCTTGAATAGCTTGCTCAAGTACGGCATACATCTGTTCTTTGGACAAAATTTTTCTCAGCTGAGATGCACCGTTAAAATACAGAACAAATGGGGTTTGAGTATCTTTAATGCTTCGGTGGTCTGGGTAACCAAAATCCAGGGGATGCTGTGGTGAATGGCCAAGTAATTTGAGCATATCTAGCATGCACTCCACCTCTGGCTGAAAGTCGGAGCGAAATACGGCCATGTTAAATAACGTACCGCACAAATAGGGCTTGTATGGGAAGCCCATTTTTATTTTTGCTTTACTAAGAGCTACCATCCAATGTGACCGATTAGTACTGGCTAAATCAAAAATAATATCTTGCTCGCCTAACTGTCTAATGTTGTCAATCTTATCTCTAAATGAGGTTTGTGATCTTTTGTCTCTCCCCGGCATAACCAGTGTTTTGTCTACTAAGTCGTTTGGCATACCATAGGTATAGTTAGATACTCCTACCAGGGTTATTTCGGCGTTGGGGAAAAACTTACGCGCCTCTATTAAAAAAGGGCGAACAATAACCTGATCGCCGAGTGCAGCATGTCGGATAACCGCTATTTTGGTGATTTTTTCGGGAAAGAATTCGGTTTCGATATAGTGGCGAGCTTTCTTGGAAGCATATGCGCCTCGTTCAAACCAGAGATGTTTCATATAGTGTTACTCAAAAATCGTTTTAGTCTAGAAATAACTTGCTCAGGTGCGAGCTTATTTAGACAGTCCTGATGACCCAGTGGGCACTCACGCTTGAAACATGGCCTACACTCGATATCAGTATGTACCATTTCTAATTCTGTTGTCAGAGGTGGCGTGTATTTCGGTGAGCTGGAACCATAAATAGCTACAATGTTACAGCCTACAGCTGCAGACACGTGCATTAGTCCAGAATCATTAGACACCACAGTATGACAAGCTGCCAGTAAATCAACGGCTTCAATTAGTGATGTTTCACCTGCTAAATCAAAACAGTATTGCTGTTCTTCCACTGTGAGAGCTGATCTGATTTCTTGTGTGACTAGCTTGTCCTTTTCAGAACCAAATAGCCAAATTTGCTGACCTTGACCAATAAGATATTTTGCCAAGGTAGCATAGTGTTTGTCTGGCCAGCGCTTCGCTGGTCCAAATTCGGCTCCAGGGCAGAGTCCTATAATTGGGCGAGACTTATCTAAACCTAATCTCAGTAAAGCAGAATGTTGGCTGTGACTGTCGACAAGTAGTTTCGGTTTGGGGCTATTGTGTAAAGATACTTGAGTTTGCATCTCTGCTTTACTGTAGGCCAATGCAACATACCTTTCTACCATGTACTGAAAAACACGTTTGTCTGGGCGAAGATCGGTTAAAAGGCCATAGCGAAATTCGCCTTTCCAACCTATACGGTTGGGGATCTTAGCAAACCAAGGAATTAAGGCAGACTTGGCTGAGTTGGGTAAAACATAAGCATGAGTGTAGTTGTTTTTGCTCAATAACCGTCCAAGTGCATGTCTACCTAAAATATTTAACTCACCGTGACCAATAGGCATTTCAATTGCTTGGTTGACCTCTGGCATGCGCTGCAAAATTGGTTTGCACCAAGCAGGGGCAAGAACATCAATCTCGCTTTCTGGGTAATTTGCTTTCAAAATAGTATACAAGCTTTGCGACATAACCATATCGCCTACCCAAGATGGGGCAATGATGAGGGATTTCATGTAAATAGTTGAAGTGGAACTTTGATTACAATGATAACACATGAGAGCATTGTTTAGGAACCTAGCTTGGTAGTCTTAATATGTAAAGAATGCGTCAGTGGTGAGTGAAAACCTGTTAACTTATTTCTTTTTATGATCAATCTATGGTCTAATACGGCTTCTGTTTTTGGAGGGTGCTGGTAGTGAAAGTCTTTGTTATTAGTCTAAAGCGAAGTCCAGAGAGAAGACGATACATAAAAAAACAGTTGGATAACTTGGATATACAGTTCGAGTTTTTTGATGCTGTTGATGGTAGGGCTGAGCCTCCTCATCCTTTATTCGATAACTATGATTACGCCAAACGCCTATGGTTAACGAGTGGTCGTATGCCTTCAAAAGGTGAATTGGGCTGCTATGCTAGTCATTACTTATTATGGAAATCTTGCGTAGAACTTGATGAGCCCTTTGTTATTCTAGAGGACGATGTTGAGGTTAGTCCTCGGTTTAAGGATATGCGGCATTTAATAGAAAAGAAGGTTGTTGAATATGGCTTTTTGCGCCTGCAGGATAAGTCAGAGAAAGGTGTGCTGATCGAAAAAGAGAGTGGTCATGATTATAGTATTTCTTTTATGACTAACAATTTCGGAGGTTTAATCGGCTATGCCATTGCCCCAAACTCAGCGCGTAAATTACTCTCTAAATCGAAATCTTGGTGTATGCCAGTCGACAACTATGTTGGCTCTTTGTATCTTCATAATATGCCCTCATATGTATTCTACCCATCTATCGTTGCGCACCCATATGTGCATGACACCACAATTCAATTGGGTGAAGAAAAAAAAGCGAAATGGCATAGAAAGCTAAGTCGTGAATTATATAGCTTATATAGAAAAATTAAAATGACCCAATTTAATAAAAAATACCAATGAAAAAAATATTTTTATTATTTGATAAAATATTCATATTGTCACCTATTTTTATAGTATTCTATTCTATATTTAACTTTTCAGATTCCAAATATTTAGTATCGAGAGTATCTGTTTTAGTAATTATCTACTGTTTTTTTAGATATAAAGACTCCTTTAGACATAACATTAATAAAAAAAATATATCTTTTATTGCCTTATCTTCTTTAATTTTATTTATATACTTTTCAATAATGCATCTGTGGCGAGGTGATAATTTTGGATTCCCTAGAACTCTTATAACATGTGTATTATATTTAGCTGTCGTTCCATGGGATAAGTTTTCAAAAAAATGGATATTCAACACTATTATCGTAGCGTCTTATTTGTGTGGCTTTAATGCAATATATGAGCATTTTTTTCTAGGTATAAATAGAGTTGGCATTGCAACAAACCCAATCCCTTACGCTTTGTATTGTGCCTTTTTGTCATTGTCTTCGTTATACTTGGTTAGTGTTTATCACAATAAATTTAACAAGTTTCTGATCCTTTTGGGGTCTTTTCTTTCACTAGGAGCATTAGTTTTAACCGAAACTCGTGGTGTTTGGCTCGCATATTCAATATGTCTGCTTTATGTCCTTGTGTTATTTCTTGAAAAGATTTCCAAACAGAAATTACTATTATTTATTATACCATTGGTTATTGCTCTGTTCTTTACCTTTAATACTGAAATAGAGTCTAGAATTAACAAAACAGCTACCGAGATAGATAAAATTCTAGAAGGTGATCACCAAACTTCGATTGGTGCGAGAATTGATCTATGGTGGTGTGGAACAAGTGTTTGGCTAAGTTCACCTGTGCTGGGGGTGGGTGATAGCCATTTGAAATCAGTAATAGCACTAATTCCAAATAAGAAGGCATACAATCAGTTACATATTCATAATCAATATCTTGATACTCTAGCAAGGTATGGTTTTGTTGGTCTGGTTTTATTGGTTGTATGGGTCATTAGTGGGAATGTTGGTACTAATAATAGAGATAGCCGTAGGTTAATTATAATATTTAGTGGGTTAATTTTAATATCTGGTCTGTCTGATGTCCCATTCCATCATACACATACGGTATATTTATTTTTTTTATTGGTTGGTAGCTTAAAGCTTATTGATGAATGAGTATAATATATACTAGAATGTTAATTTTCGTCTCCAGCTTACTCCGTCAGCTATGACTTTGGCAGGGTTGCCTACTGCAATGCTATTGTGGGGAATTGACTTGGTTAAAGTTGAATTTATACCTACTATTGAGAAGTCTCCAACGCATGTTCCTTTTAATATGGTGACACTATCTGCTAACCAAACATGATTTCCAATGTTTATATCTTTAGATGGGTTTATACGGTTATTATTTTTTAAAATATCATGGCCATCACTGGTCATTATTTTGACATTTCTCGATAGCATGCAACCTTCACCGATTGATAGCTTAGTTCCACTTTCTCTAGAAGATAAATAGCTGTTATGCCCTATTGTTGTGTTTTTGTCTATTTTAATTAGGCAATTATCGCCATCTATTTCTATATGGCAATCTCGAATATTAACATTGTCTTCAATTATTAATGTGTTGTTTTGGCCTTTAATTAAAATCGAACATTGACGAATTTTGGCTGAAGGCGATAGATTAATAGTATGGTTATTACCTTGAATTCGAAACTTATTCCTAAGTCTAGTGATTAGTTTGATAGGCATATCTTTGTTACAGTCTTGATTCTGATAATAGCTTAGTAGTTTTTTAAGATGATTCTCCATTGAAAATTCTGTCTTTGCTCTTTCATAGGCGGCATTAGCGTTATTATCTCTAAGAGATGAGTCATTGAGATAAATTTCTATACTGTCCGCTATTTCGATAGGCTTGTGAGGGTTGGCGAGAAGTGCGACTGGTTGTAATATTTCTGGAAGAGCTCCTGCATTTGCCCCAACAATGGCTTTTTTCGCTGCCATAGCTTCAATAGCAGTTAACCCAAATGCTTCATTATGATTAGGTAAGCAAACTATATCCATTATTGCTAGCATACGCTCTGTGTCTTCTCTGAATCCGACTAAATGCACACGATTTTCGATCGACAGTTCTGCGATTCGTTCTTTGAGTTTGCGCACAAAGGCATTATCTGATCCATCAGACACATCCAAGCCCCCAACAAATAATAATTGAAGGCTAGGGTGTTTTTGGTGGATTAAAGCAAAGGCCTCTAGCAGCTCCATTTGCCCTTTGCCCGAACAAATCCTCCCTACATTCCCTACAATAATCGAATTACTATCAATGCTCAGCTCCTGTTTAATTAAGCGAATCGTCTCTCCATCTTCAATTGGTGTTGGTGGTATATCAGTACCCAGCCATAGCCGATCTATCTTATGTTTTGGGACTGGGAGTGAATTGATATTCCTTCGATAAGTTTCATCGCTGATTGAAAAGACTTTTTCTAAGTGTGAGTATGTCCATCTATGATATAAATCTTTTTTAGGGCGTGTGACCCCCATATGTTCAGTAAAAAAGGCCTTTCTTTTCGTGACAAGACTTAGCAGTGCGGACACTAGGATGTCACCAGATTTGTGGCAATGTATAACATCGATATTTCTCTTATTCAGCCACCGGTTCAATTTTAGTAGTTGAGGTGAAAAGAGTTGACTTTTACTCTCTATTTCAAACGTTTCAATTCCCGCATTACGCATACCTTTAGCAACTTGAGTTTCGGATGTACAAAGCCCATATACCTGATAGCCACGCTTGATAAATTCTTTGCCTGTTCTTATGGGGTACATTTCTAGCCCACCCCAGCCTTTAGAAAGGCAGATATGAAGAATTACTGGCTTTGTCAAAGTTATACCTTCAATTGGAAATAGATTTAAAAATTAGGAGTAGTTAAATACCTGTTTGATGCAAAATGCCAGGAAACTTGAAGCTATTTATTTATCAATTTCATATACTCCGCCACACCTTCCGCAACAGTTTTAAACTTATGTTTGCAGCCAGCTGCCCGCAGTTTAGTGAGGTCGGCTTGAGTATATTCTTGATAAGCACCTTTTAAGTGCTCAGGGAACGGGATAGTTTCGACAGCGCCTTTCCCGTGGAAATTGATTACTGCTTTGGCAACGTCTTCGAATGACTCTGCATTACCAGTACCCAGATTAAAAATGCCTGAAACACCACTTTTCATGAACCAAAGATTAACTGCCGCAACATCACCTACATAGACGAAATCTCGTTTGAAGGCTTCGCTCCCTGCAAACAATTTTGGATTTTCGCCAGCGTTCATTTGATTATTTAAGTGGAAGGCTACTGAAGCCATCGAGCCTTTATGTTGTTCGCGAGGACCATAAACGTTGAAGTAGCGAAAGCCTGTAACTTGAGATAGTTTCTCTCCATGTTTTTCCGCATCTTGCCAAATACGGCGAACATAGTTGTCAAATTGTTGTTTAGAGTATCCATAGACGTTAAGAGCGCCTTCATACTCTTTTTCTTCAATAAATTTGTCAGTTTCACCATAAGTCGCAGCAGAGGATGCGTATAGGAATGGGATCTCTCGTTCAAGGCAGTAGTGAAGAAGCTCTTTTGAATACTCATAGTTGTTGAGCATCATGTACTTACCGTCCCATTCAGTAGTCGCTGAACATGCACCTTGGTGGAAAATGGCGTCGACAGGGCCAAAATCATCACCTGCCATGATTTGAGTCAGAAAATCATCACGATCCATATAATCAGCAATATCAAGATCGACTATGTTTTGAAATTTTTTACCATTCTTCAGGTTATCCACGACCAGAATATCGTTAATACCTTTACTGTTAAGTGCTTTGATGATGTTGCTGCCAATCATGCCAGCACCACCAGTTACGATTATCATAGGGACCTCTGTCGTGCATCTAGTGTATGACTTTGATTCTATCACTATGCTTCTTTGTTTGTAACCTGTCTTTCAATCTACTTTCTAGATATACGGGGGCCTTGTCGAAAAGGTTGTTTTGACGGTGAAAGTTGTTCTTCAGGCCACACTTACCCTGCGAGAGAGTAAAATCTCTTGCGGGCTGTGTCTCTACCAATATCAACCTGCCCTTTTTAAGGTTTTTATCATCAAAACCTTATCTTAACGTATTATCATCTATGCAGAATTCTTGTAGTTCATGAAAGATGACATCTGAGAGGGTAGTCGTTAAGTCTTTTGTTGGAATCAATTGTTCTACGTAGATGCGACATATAAAGCGTGACCCATAGCACGAGCTCTAAGCTTATTGCGTCCTGTATTAGTCTCTTCACGAAGGAATTAGTATGCTTTCTCATCAAAAATGAATTTCAATAAAGCCTTATAAAGCTATCCATATTCATCTGACTTACAGTGGTTACCGTCATACAACTTTTATTCCACAAGCCCATACACAACGAATGCTTCATGAAGGTAATTTATATTTTTTTTTGTTATTAGGCATCTTATCCCCAAAATAGGGTAACTCATTCTTTCGGATATTTAACCAATGCTGCGCAGCCTTACTGCTTGTTCATAAAATTATTAAAGTGTTGATTACTAGAGAACATGCTGCTATTGACCAGCCATCATCGCTGTTGCACTTGTTACATGAAAACTATGTTGAGGAAGGGTTGAATACCAAAAACACGTTATCATCTGTTCTGTCAACACAATGTTGAGAGAAGTACATTGCAGTATCTACCACAGCAATATTTGCATTTGTAGTCATATCATTTTCCGGTTTGAAGTGTTCATTAACTTCGATTAGAACTTGAATAGAATGAATAGTGGGTATGCCGTAGTATCTCTTTTTCAGGCAGGAGATCTTCCCATATCTATTTTTATAAGGTAGGCTTCGAGCTGGAGAGCCCGTGCTAATACACTCTAAATTACTGCGTTTAACGGTTGAGCATTACCTTGCCTGTTTGAAGAATTAAAAATGATACGCCTACTAGATTTCATATTTTCCTTCGTTTCCTTATTGTTCCTCTGGCCTCTACTGCTAGTGGTAATGCTAATGGGTTTTTTTGATACGGGTTCACCTATTTTTATTCAGGAGCGTATAGGTCGGTATAAGAAGCCTTTCAAGCTTATAAAGTTTCGTACTATGTCGGTAGAAACGGAATCCGTCGCTAGTCACTTAGCCAATAGTACATCAATTACAAAGCTCGGAGGATTTCTGCGTAAAACTAAGATAGATGAGCTGCCGCAGTTGATTAATGTTATTAAGGGTGACATGAGCCTAGTGGGGCCGAGACCTAACTTATTTAACCAAACAGAGCTAATTAAAGAGCGTGATGCATTGGGTATATATGATGCATTACCTGGAATTACTGGTTTGGCTCAAGTTCATAACATTGATATGTCAACACCAGAGTTATTAGCTAAACTTGATAAAGAGATGATCGATACTATGAATGTAAAAGATTACTTTAGGTACCTTGTTACGACAGCCACAGGCAGTGGTCGTGGAGATGCGGTTAAATAGCTGCCTAATGAGATCATTCATTTCTTTTATATAGTGAATAGCTTTAATGAGTTTCCTATGGTTAATCTAAATAGTATCTGGAATTTATCTAGGACTTACAAACGTTTAGTCAGCATGGTTGTTGATATTTTGTTTGTGGTTGTTTCTTTTTATGCGGCGTATTGGAGCCGCATTGGCCATGTTAAGATCTTTGAAAGCTACTTAATTTGGTATGTTGTTGTTGGCACTTTATTGGTTACAGTTTTTGCGTTTATGAAGCTTGGTCTTTATCGGGCTGTCCTCAGGTATCTTACGTTTCATGCCTTAGCAATAGTATGTGTTGGTAGTATTGTTTCCTCTGTCTCTATTGCAGTTTTAGCATTTTATTTTGGTGCATGGGTACCAAGGTCGGTTCCAATTATTTATGGAGCATTTTTATGTTTATTGTGCGGCGGCTCTCGATTAATGGTCAGGGTTCTTGTTGCGCAAGCGACAGATAAAGGCAAGAAGAGTGTTCTCATTTATGGTGCTGGCTCTGCGGGTAGGCAATTGGCGTTAGCATTGCGTTCTTCTGAAACACATAAGGTTATTGGTTTCATTGATGAAGATAAAACTCTTTATAACACCATTATTATGGGGCTGAAGGTCAAAGGAATCAGTCATGCGCAATCGCTTATCTCTAAGTACTCTGTGAGCCAAATATTACTTGCAGTGCCCAGTGCATCACGTGCAAGACGCAGGGAAATTCTTGATTCGTTAGTTCACCTTTCTGCTGAGGTACTTACAGTCCCTGACATGCAAGATATAGTCGAGGGTAAGGCTAAGATTGATGAGCTGAAAGATGTTGCTATTGAAGATTTACTTGGGCGAGACTCAGTCGCACCTAAACCACCTTTAATGGAAGCAAATATCAAAGGCAAGGTGGTAATGGTTACTGGTGCTGGTGGTTCGATTGGTTCTGAGCTTTGCCGGCAAATCATCCGTCAGAAGCCAAAAGCTCTTGTCTTATATGAGCTATCCGAGTTCGCGCTTTACCAAATAGATAGGGAGCTATCAGGTTTATTAGAGAATGAACAAATAGCTGTAGAAGTAATTCCTCTACTTGGCTCTGTTCAAGCAGTGAATCGTCTCGCTACTGTGATGAAAAGTTTTGGCGTTAATACAGTGTACCATGCTGCTGCATACAAACATGTTCCTTTGGTTGAGTATAATGTTGTTGAAGGAGTACGAAATAATGTATTTGGTACATATTACGCAGCTAAGGCGGCGATTGAAGCTAGCGTTGAATCATTTGTATTAATATCAACGGATAAGGCGGTCAGGCCGACAAATATTATGGGAACAACTAAGCGAATGGCTGAGCTTGGTTTGCAAGCTTTAGCGGAGCAGGAAGGGAATAAAGAAAATGGCACTCGGTTTTGCATGGTTCGTTTTGGTAATGTTTTAGGCTCTTCTGGCTCAGTGATCCCTTTGTTTAAAAAGCAAATTGTATGTGGTGGCCCTGTGACAGTTACTCATCCTGATATCATTCGTTACTTTATGACCATTCCTGAAGCTGCTCAGTTAGTTATTCAAGCGGGCGCAATGGGCAAAGGTGGAGATGTCTTTGTACTCGATATGGGAGAACCGGTTAAAATAGCGGATTTAGCGGTGAACTTAATTCAACTGTCGGGTTTAGAGCTTAAAGATGAATCTAACCCCTATGGAGATATTGAGATTAAGTTTTCAGGCCTTCGTCCAGGAGAGAAACTTTTTGAAGAGCTTTTGATTGAGGATAATGTGTCTCTAACAGAACATCCAAGAATTATGGCCGCCAACGAAAGGTTTCTGCCGATCGACGAATATGGTGAATTACTCAACTTACTTGACAGTGCTTGCCACAACTTTGAACATGAAAAGATTAGAAAACTGTTAGTTGAAGCGCCTACGGACTTTAGCCCTACAGATGGTATTGGTGATCTGGTTTGGCGAAAGTTACATGCCCTTAAAGATGAAGCTGATGATGCTGTTATCCACTAACACATAGCCTCAAATTAGGTTGTATTTTTTAGTCATAAAATCTGCTTCAATATTCTATCCGCCTTAACACGAGTGATTTGGCGGATCAGCTTTTGAGCGGCTTCTGGGTAATCCTCGGCTTTCTCTAATTGCCTGTAGGTGCAGATAAGCTGAGTGTGTTGAAGAATGTTTTCCGCTTCTTTTTCAAATTGTGTTTTTAAATGCTGGTGTTTATCTTGAATAAGAATGGCATTTTCTAGATCTAAACTCCAAGCTCTTGGGTTTAAGTTACTGCCCGTGATCAGCATATAGCGCTTATCAACCCAAATTCCTTTGAGGTGAAAGCTGTTATTATCGTGCTTCCATAAATGGATAGAGAGTTTACGACTGGCAATGTGCGCTTCATTAGCTTTGGCAAATAGGCGCAAATTTCGTTCATACAGGTAAGGTAGTCCGCCAATTGTTTTGAATTCTTCTTCGGGGGAGATATAAAAGTCATTCGCTGTCTTATCACCCACCACTATGGTTACGTTTACACCGCGTCTAATCGCTTTTTTTACTTCTCTGGCAACGCTGCGAGGAAAATTAAAATAGGGAGTGCAGATGAAGATCTCTTCTTTTGCTTGCGCGAGTAGTTGATTAACCGTTTGGTTAAGTTTGTTGCGCTTTTTACCCACGCCAACAAGAGGTGTGAGTGCAACTTGCTCTTGAGAAATAGTTTGTGGCTCGTATTGATAACTGGCTTTTGCTAGTGAAGCTCTTAACTGCCGGATCTGAGTTCTGATTTGCTTGGTGTTAGGTTGATTTGGAGAAGAAAGGTCATGAACCGCTGGATGTTCGATCATTTCCGCTTCAATAAAGCGGACCATGCTATCGGCAAGAGATTTATTATTCAGTACCTGATAGCGGTCAAAACGATAGCGTTCATTATAATTAAGGTAGATGTTATTTAGGCTTGCGCCGCTGTAGATCACTTGATCGTCAATAACAAAGCCTTTTAGATGCAATACACCAAAGACTTCTCGACCTCTGACTGGAACGCCAAAGACGGGGATTTGATGAGTGTTTTGAGTGGCGAAATTCTTATACATAGCAGCATTGGTTTCACCGGGCTCTGCGCCAATCAAGCCTCTTTGCGCTCTGTGCCAGTCGACACACACCTTGATGTCGAGCCCCGGGTTGTTTTGTTTCGCTTGGTAAAGCTCGGTTAAGATCTCTCTTCCTGCTTCATCATCTTCTAGGTAAAGAGCGACAAGGTATATTCTTTTACTTGCCTGACGAATCGCTTCAATTAAGCGAATTCGAAAGTCTTTGGCTGTAAACAGTGTTTCTAACTGTGTTGGGTCTTGAGCCAAAGTAGGAAGTTGGTCGAATAAGTTCCTGCGAGTCATCATGTTGGACTAAATGCCTTTACTGAAAATGGACAAGGATAGTAGCAAAATGTGTTAGTGGTTCCTAGCGGTTAGCTCTTAGTTCTCGCTGCACAATTGTAAAACTTGTTCTACCGGTGAGGACGTAAGCTAATTTCACCACCAATGAAGGTTTCAATCCCGCATTCGGTTTCAAGTAGTACTGCGCCCTGTTCATTTATACCGCGTGATACACCAATGATTTCCCTTTGCCCCATGATGAGTTTTACTGGTCGATGAATAAAGTTGTCTAAGCGATTCCATCTATCAACGAAGCCTTGCATGCCTTGTTGCTCGTAGTCTAATAACGCTCGATTTAACGTTTTAATCATAGTGATTGCAAGCTGATTGCGGTCAATATCCTGATGACCTGCGACCTCACATAAACTTGCCCAGGGTTGGGTGATTCCTTCCGTTTGCTCTGTCATCATAAGATTAAGGCCCATACCTATAACAAGGTTAGCAGCGCCTCCTGCTTGCCCAGACATCTCGACCAAAATGCCTGCCAATTTGCGATCTTGGTAATAAAGATCGTTTGGCCACTTTAGCTTTACCTCTTTGAGATTAAGCTGCTCTAAAGCTTCAACTATCGCAACGCCAACAACCAAGCTTAATCCCATTGCCGCCGCCATACCGGCATCGAGTCGCCAGTACATAGACAGATATAAGTTCGTCCCAAAGGGAGAAATCCATTCCCTGCCTCTTCGGCCGCGGCCTTTTAGTTGATACTCAGACAAACACACAGAACCTGAGTTCAATCTATTGATATTATCAAGTAAGTACTGGTTGGTAGAGTCAATAATGGGTATAAGCTCTACATGATTGTTTGTTTGGGCTTGTATGATATCTTGGTTAAGCAGTTGCATGGGATTTGCTAATTGATAGCCTTTACCTTGGACTCGAAAAACATCGACCCCCCATGCTTGTATGCCCTTGATATGCTTGCTGATAGCGGCTCTTGATATGCCAAACTTCTCGCCAAGGTCTTCACCGGAATGAAATCCTCCTTGAGATAATGACTTTAATATCGAAAGTTTAATAGAATGCTCTTTCATTATAATGTCTCTATCAAGTTAGCTAAGTTTGTTTCTGTGTGAGAGCCAATAAAGCGCACTTCATGCTCAAGTTGAATTTGGAATTTTTTGAACACTTCGCAATAAACTTTAGCGGCAAGTTTTACCACATCATCACTGCTAGCTTTGCCTTTATTCACCAGAACAAGCGCCTGATTTTGGTGGACTTCAGCCCCTCCAACAGCAGCACCCTTGAGTTGGCATTGATCTATTAACCAGCCAGCTGCAACTTTTACCCCTTGTGGAGTAGAGTAGGCGACCATATTCGGGTATGTTTGTTGAAGCTTTAGAAAGTGCTGGTGAGAAATGATGGG
This sequence comes from Vibrio aquimaris, assembly GCF_009363415.1. Taxonomy (NCBI): domain Bacteria; kingdom Pseudomonadati; phylum Pseudomonadota; class Gammaproteobacteria; order Vibrionales; family Vibrionaceae; genus Vibrio; species Vibrio aquimaris. Next base: position 178,943 of record NZ_CP045350.1, read on the forward strand.
GTTTTTGAAAAAACTGCCCGCATTGCCAAGTTTGGCTGGGTCGGGAAGTTTTTCAATGCGCACTTGGCATACTCGCTCAAAGACTTGTTTTGCGGTGAGTCCATTATTATCTAGGGTTTGAAGAGGACCGTATCCAGTATTGGGCTGCCAATTTTTAGCAAGCTTAATGCCTATCGCAACTATTACAACTTGCTGGTGGAGATCATGTTTAAACACTGAATCTCTATAACCAAACTCGCATTGCTCCGCACTAAGCCTTTTAACCTCGAAATTTTTCAAGCACAAAACATCAACGTATTCACATAAATCTTTAAATTCAACCCCATAAGCGCCGATGTTTTGAATGGGCGCGGTACCAGCACAGCCAGGAATGAGCGCAAGATTTTCTAATCCCAAGTAGCCTTGTTCGATACTCCATTTGACCAAGTCTGGCCAGTTTTCGCCACCTGCTATGTGTAAATGCCACGAGTCAGCAGTTTCAGTCACCGTTTTCCCAAGTAATTGGTTGAGTAGTACAACGCCTTGATATGGCTGAGTAAAAAGCACATTGCTACCTTTGCCAAGCATTAATTTGGGTAAGCTTGACCATTTCGGATTCTGGTAGACGTCTTTAATATGGTCAACGGTCTTCACTTCTACTAGATATTGGCAGCTTTGTTCTATCGAGAATGTGTGAAAGCGACTAAGGTCTGCATTGGCTAAAATTTGCATTGGATTTATCGAGTAATCTAAACTGGCTTCATTCTACCCCAATTTGCAGTTTGGTGATAATGAGTCCTATCCAGATAGAAGTGTTAGATCCTGTAAAACTCCCACTCGTAGCTCGCTTATATAAATCCTATTACCGTTCAGGTAAAGCAAAAAAAGACGAATTGACGATTGCGGGAAGCGTAGACAAACAGATGATCGCCGTGGTGCGTTTTAAAAGTGTTGAAGAGAATCGATTATTGACCGGCATGCTTGTTGTGCCTGAGTTTAGGAGCCAAGGCCTAGCTCATCGATTGATGTCATATTGTGAGCAGTATGTGCTTCAAAGTGGGGACTTTTGTTTCGCCTATTCAGAGCTGGAAAGCTTTTATCAGCAGCATGGGTTTGTCACTCTTGGTTCCGATTCCTTGCCAAATACGCTCAAGGGACTGTTTGAGCGCTACAGTCAGAAAAAATCACTAGTTGCAATGAAATACGGCTGATGTGTGAACATCAGCCGCATTATATGCATTTCCTAGTTAATTGAACTTGGCCTTTGGAACCAAGGTGAGCGGGCGTCTGTTTCGTCAAATAGGCTATGCTTCTTGCGTAGCATCTGACCACCGTCCCTAGTTAAAGGCTCCCAGCTTATTACCGCGCGATTGGTACTTGGCTTAACCGTGAGTATGTCGAATGGGATAGAGATATAGAAACCTTTATTATAACTACCTTCACCATACTCTTCGGCGGTTAGATCTGTTTTTGTTGCATAAACACCAACTATGATCCCAGTATCGAATTGCTTAGACACATCAACTCTCGCACCTACGTCACCTCCCAAGAATTTACCTGCGCTGACTTTAATCAAAGTGCTATCAAGGAATGACCAGCTTGGCATATAGTAGCCAGTCACGTGCCCTGTGGTGCCACGGCTCAAGACATAAGCTTGGCAAGAAGGAATTCGAGCGTCACACTTTGCCTCATCATAAAAGAAATAGTCATCTTGATATACTCCGAACCAAGAATCAGGATCTCTTTGACTAACGACATTAAAGTCCACTCCAAGCGCCCAGTTAGTGTTCAGTGGGCGGTAGAGAACTTCACTACCCACACCAGCAAACATCATTTCTAGATAGCCGCCATACATTTGGGTGTAGACTTCTTCCATTGGCTGTTCAAACCAAGTTAGCTGGAGGTTTTGTAGTCTTACTGGATTATCATCGACATAGGCACGGAACATAGTTCTAACCCTAGGTGTCGAGTAATTTCTAACGTGAGGAGAGTTTTCGACGTAGTTAAACTTATCGTAGTTATCGACAAGATTGAAATATAAGGAGCCGCCTAATTCCAAGTTGTCAGTTAGCCAGTAGTTGGACTTAGCGCTTAAGCCGATACTGTATAGATAAAACGATTCAGGTCCACCAATGCTTTGCTGCAATACCGGATCGATACCGTAATCCCAATTGTTTTTACTGGTGGCAACTCTTACTTTTGAAGATTGCTCAGGCTCTGAATATGACAGGCTGTCGGCTATCTTGGCATCTGGTGATTGATAGTCGGATGCATCAACAAAGGCTTTCCTATCAACACTTGTTTGAGTTAGATCCATACCGTTCTTTTGCTCAACAATTTGAATGACTTGAATTGATTCATTAGCATGGTGAGTCAGTATTGTGGCTGCTCTATCAACCGCTTGCTCTCTATCTCTGTATTTGACCTGCTCACCTTTCAGTGTCACCACGTCTTTATCTACGGAAATGGAGTTGTTGCTATAGCCAGCATTTTTCTCGATTTGCTCAGCGACTTGCTGCCAATCTGTGTCGTTTACTGTTGGTCGCAATTGGCCTTGAGAGTAGAGCTTGTCTTCATCTCGCCAGTTTGGCTTAATCTCATTGAAGTTAGTGTATAAATTAAAACCAAAGACAACCGTGTTTCCGCGCTGATAGCTTAGCTTGGCATCTCCCCAATCTCCAAGTCGATAGTTCACGCCAAAGTTCCACGGCGTGCTTTGCACCATGGGTTTAGACGCATTTCGTGTGTTGGGAAAATCTTCAGAGTAGTCGTTACCTTCGTATTCAACTTTAAGACGTAGTGGTTCATAAGGTGTTTGATATTCAATGCCACCGAACAGTGCCGATGGGCCTTTAAACCAACGCTGAGCATCGAACTCACCACCACTGCCGTTATAATCGCTAGGCCTTGTGCAATAGCTATCGCTCAGTTTACAGGCTGGATTGGAGGCGCTTCCACTTTGTCCTAGATACCCCCAACCAAAACCCAGCGTGAAATCTAGGCTGCCAAAGCGCTTGGTTGCAGCGATATATTCACCATCAAACAATCCGGTACCTGAAAAATCTCTCACACCAATAGAGGTTTCAGGGAGATAATAGCCTTCTTCTAACAGCCTAATTTTAAAATCAACCCCTCTGTCTGTGTAAAGGTTATCACCACTATAGCTAGCGTCGCTACTGAAAGGAACGTCTGGCACACGGGTATAGTGAAGCGTGGTTTCTAACCATTCCATCAGTTGTAGAGAAACCATATAGTGTTGGTAATCATTACTCATGGTGAGGCCGACATTAAATTCCCCTTCTTTTGTCATTCGCCCTGTCGGCGTTTGCATCAGGCCTGTACCACCAAAATCGGATTGGGAGACTTTCCAATCTGCAGAGGTGTCAGACCATGCCGCTCCTGATAACAATAGGCATAGTGGGGTAACAAAACTCAGAGTACTACGTGTGTTCATTAGATACTTTTTCTCATGCTTATGAGTTTGATAATGTCTTTTTCAAGGGAACGGATGAATTGAGACCCAGAGTCAAAACCGACAAAGATAACTGTGCTTGGTGGTAAATGCGTCTGACTATTATTCCAATAGGCATAACCACTTTTTGTCGTGTGCCCGTCAGGATAGATTAGCCATACAAAGCTCTTGTCTGCGCCAGCTAATGGCTGAGCAATACTGATTGCATCAGAAAGTGAAGGAGAGTTAGAAATATCGATCTCTGAAGGTTTCTCAACCAAGCCCACTATATAAGAGAAATGATTGCGCTTTGGAAAGGCTAACTCATACTCTCCTGATAATTTCGGGTCTAAATTATTTTTTATTCGGATTTCATCGTAATCCAAGGGAATGAATAATCGATAGCCAACTTGCCAGCTTTCAATCTGTTTGATTAAAGTACTCGCGAGCACAGCATTTTCGCCCTCTAACTGGCTAAGCCGTTTTAGGACACTTTCTTTTAACCCAATAGCTTTGTTTAATTGAGCTTTATCAAAGAGTTGGTTGGCGATGAAGTAGGCATCACTGTAGCTATTGGTATTCTCTTTGATATCTTGAATAACTTGGCTGAGCCGTGCAGGATTCTTGTATTCAAACAGCACACTCTGCTGTGGAACTTGAACTATCAGCTTGTTTGCGAAAACATTGATAGATAGGAATAAAGCTAGCAAGGCTAGGATACGTGAGAGCATAAAATTTTAGCCTATGTAGGGTTTTAGAATTTCGAGTTCAATCATGAGATGTTCAGGGATGGGCCACTGAATGCTCTTTACAACTTGGCCTTGTTCATCTAACCAGAATGTACTTTGATAACTCTGGCTGCTTTTATCTGGAGTTATAATTTCGACAACTTTGTTAGTATTTTTTTGCCAGATGAGGGAAGTGAGGAGCTCTTTACCTACCACAGACGATTGAACACTTGCTTCTTGCTGTAAGTGATACCCTGGTTGCCAGTCGTAAGAGATTTTCCAAGAGTCCGACTCTGTTTTGGGTTGATAATAAGACTCTGAAGTGGTGACATTGAGCAGGTTATAATTGGGTAAATGGAGCGTTTTTACTACACGACCATTTTCTGTGACTATCATCGCGCCATCAGATGAGAGCCATTTTAATCTTGTGTTACCAGTGTCTGTATTAGTTTCAGCAAACGCTAAGACCATGAAAACTCGCGGCCCATCGTTTACTCGTGCATAAATACTGGCATAAGGTAGAGCTTCCACTTCATCTTTAGTCATATGAGTATCGGGTAAGCCTGAATATGCTTCTTTAATGGTTTCGCCAGTATCTTTTATATACTGACTACAGCCTGCTGTGGCAGCAAAAAGCAGAATGATCAGAATTCGGAAATGATTCATGGTAAATACATTTATTTTATTCGGGTGTTCCGAGGAGTTTTAGCGAGGATATGAAAACACCCTGAAAGGTTTCTTCAGGGTGTAAGGTTGCAAAACTATCTTGAGGTTCCGTCTGTAGCACTTGTTCCGCTTGTACCATCATTGTCGCTAGCTGCGGCAATAGCTACTGCTGTGATAGCAACGGCACTTACAGTTACAGCAGTTGCGGTGACAGTGCCAGTTGCAGCGGTTGTGGCTGTTGAAGCACCAGCTGCACCACCTGATGTAGCAGCTGGAGTGGTTTCTTCTCCTGCGGCTAGAGCGTTTGCAGACATACCAAGAGCACAAAGAATTGCAAGAGCGGCATTTCTCATTGTGAATCTCCTCCAAAAGTAAATATAAAAGCGCTTGTGGAGCGTATAAAGAAACACGCTCGATATAATCCTATGAGATATTTACAAAGATGTAAAAAGAATTACGCTTATAAAAAACTATTCTTAAATAAAGATCACTAATAATTATTCTGAAACGGATAAATTGTCAAACCTTATTTTTAATTTTTACCCTGGGCGAGATGTAAAGACATATAATCATTTCGCTAAATGAAGACCTAACAAAACACGCTAAAGTTTGCTTGTTTTTTTCACTCTTATTTTGTCGTAGAGCTGTTCGTAATTTTTCACCTAACAGAGCTCAATTTCGATTAAATTCATTAGTTTCAAGTGGTTATTGTTATCAATGATGCCAGATATAGACAATCGCTAGCCTATGCTATCTATTTATTTTCTTTTTTTTGAGAAACTCATTTGATTTTAAATTTTTTTGTTGACATTTATATACAATATAAATGTCAAAATCTTGCTTTATCAGGGTATTCTCGATAAATAAACATATTCTAATATACATAGATATATCATTTGAGATTTAAGCAAAACAAGGATATTATTCGCGGCTGAAAATTACACTAAGGTCAATAGTGTTTCGCTATTCATATGAATGTAACTGATCTCATTTTCCTTGGTTTGTGTTTTTTTGTTAATGAAGTTTTGCGTGGTGTATGTGGCTTTGCCCCTATACCCAATAAGATTTAATATTTGCTTATACGATTTGGCTTACAATGAAGATTGAGATAAACCGTTGTTTAATTGCTTTGCTGCCAGTAGTTCTGGGTGGCTGTGCTGTACCTGGCTCTCATTTGTCGACCAGCGACAAAAATTTAGTTTCTCACACTGCCGATAGTGAAATAGACAATCTTTCTGATGTTGTAAACCTATATCCGCTCACAGCGCAATCTGTGTCCCGCTATCAGGCAAAAGAGCGTTTGGCTCCTCAGTCTAACCCAAAGCTTGATATAGAAATCGCCAAATATCAGTACAAAGTGGGGATTGGGGACATATTAAACATTACTATTTGGGATCACCCGGAGCTAACTATACCGGCAGGCTCTTATCGCAGTGCTTCTGAAGCAGGGAATTGGGTTCATGCTGATGGGACGATTTTCTATCCATATATAGGTGTTGTTGAAGTGGCCGGTAAAACGGTTGGCGAGATACGTTTAGATGTGGCGAAGCGTTTGGCGAAATATATTGAGAGCCCACAGGTTGATGTCAATGTCGCTGCATTTCGCTCGAAGAAAACTTACGTAACGGGCGAGGTTTCAAAACCTGGCCAGCAAGCTATTACTAATATCCCACTGACTTTACTTGATGCCATTAACCGCTCTGGCGGTCTTGCTGAGAATGCCGATTGGCGAAACGTAACCTTAACTAGAAATGGTGTTGAAGAGCATGTTTCTCTTTATGGACTCATGCAAAGAGGGGACCTGACACAAAACAAGTTGCTACAAGCTGGTGATATTATTCATGTTCCCCGTAATGATGGCCAAAAGGTTTTTGTTATGGGAGAAGTCAATGAGCCAAAGCTTCTTAAGATAGACCGTGCCGGTATGACGCTCACGGAAGCTTTAAGTAGTGCTGGTGGTATCAATGAGTTGTCTGCGGATGCAACAGGCGTTTTTGTTATTAGAGCATCTGACAATAAATCAGAGAGGATGGCTGATGTATATCAACTTAATGTGAAAGATGCGTCTGCATTAGTCGTTGGTACTGAGTTTGACCTTAACCCTTACGATATTGTGTATGTGACTGCTGCACCAGTGAATCGTTGGAACCGTGTTCTAAGACAATTCTTGCCGACCATCAGTGGCTTTAATGAGTTAACCGAAGGTGTACTGCGTATCCGCAATTGGCCATAAATTTTATTGGTAATGTTTAAGAGGCTAATAATAGCCTCTTAAAGCTTAGATGAGATCTGGTTATGTTTACTAACATTCTTGTTGTGTGTGTAGGTAATATATGTCGCTCACCATTGGGTGAGGCAATGCTACAGAATCTATTGCCCCATAAGAAAATTGCATCGGCAGGGCTGGCGGCAGAGAAAAGTCGTTTAGTGGGTAAGCCAGCAGATGACAAAGCCATTTTTGTTGCAAATGAGCATGGCATTGATTTATCAAATCATCGCTCACAACAAGTCAGTTCAGCATTATGTGCAGAGTTTGACCTGATATTGGTGATGGAAAAAGGTCATATTGAAGCGATAACCGCGATTGCGCCGGAAGTTCGCGGAAAAACAATGTTATTTGGACACTGGACTGATCAGAAAGATATTCCTGATCCCTATAGGCAGAGTAAAGAAGCATTTGACTATGCGTATCAGCTTATTGATCAAGCCGCGCAGGCTTGGGTTAAGAGATTGTAGTTATTCAACCCAGATTGGGTGTTTAGGATTTTATAGATAATGACCACACTACAGATCAAGCAGCACGTAGGTGCTGCTTCTGATGAAATTGACTTAGGAAAGCTATTTGCCCTTTTTATGGATGGCAAGTGGATAATTCTTTTTACCACGGTAATTTTTGCCATTGCTGGAATAGCTTTTTCCCTATTATCAACACCTATTTATAAAGCAGACGCACTGATTCAAATTGAGCAGAAAAGCTCAGGCGGTATTTCGGCTATGGTTGGTGATATGGGCGATCTCTTCGCGCAAGAGTCGTCAGCAACCACTGAGATTGAGATCATTAAATCTCGTATGATACTCAGCGATACAGTGAATAAATTCAATTTGATGACGATTGCTGTGCCTGAGTATTTTCCTATTGTCGGTAAAGGAATTGCTCGCCTCCTTGGACAGCAGCCGAGAATTGAAGTGACACAGTTTGAATTACCAAAAGAAGATCAAGCGTTTGCTTATAAAATTAAGGTAACTGATGCTGAGCAGCGGTCTTATCAGCTGCTCACTGATGATGGTCTTGTTATTCTCTCCGGTCGCGTGGGTCAGCTGGCAAAAGCAGGTGAATATAAACTGTTTGTATCTCACTTAGATGCTACTAATAATACCGCTTTTAATATTGCTAAACGTAGTTCGTTAGAAGCTATTCAGTGGTTGAAGGACAACTTATCAATAAGTGAGCGAGGAAAGCAAACTGGTATCATCGAGCTGTCTTTTGTTGGCGAAGATAGAGCTAAAATACAAGCTATATTGAACGACATCAGCCAAAACTACTTTTTGCAAAATGTAAAACGAAACTCAGCAGAGGCTGAGAAAAGTTTAGCCTTTTTAAAAGAGCACTTACCATCTGTAAAAACAGAGCTAAATAGCGCAGAAAATCAGCTAAATACTTATCGCCAAGATAATGACTCTATAGATTTAAGCTTGGAAGCGAAATCAACATTGGAAGTAATGGTAAGACTTGAAGCTCAATTGAATGAACTGACGTTTAAAGAAAGTGAAATTAGCCAGCGTTTTACTATCGATCACCCTGCGTACAAATCTCTGTTGGATAAACGCCAAGTTCTACTTGAAGAGAAACAACGTTTAAATACTCAAGTACAAAAGCTGCCAAAAACGCAACGTGAAATCCTTCGCATGACTCGTGATGTTGAAGTTAACCAACAGATTTATATCCAGCTATTAAATAAGGTCCAAGAGCTTAATATAATCAAAGCTGGTACCGTAGGTAATGTTCGGATATTAGATGGTGCTCAAGTATTCGAGCGGGCAGTTAAGCCTAAAAAACCTCTTATTGTCGTCATTGCTACATTACTGGGTGGAATGTTAAGCGTAGCTTATGTATTACTCAAAGCAGCTTTTCATAAGGGGATTGAAAGCCCCCAAGAAATTGAAGATTTAGGGCTTCCTGTATATGCCAGTGTACCTACATCGGTATTGCAGCTTGAGTTTATGGCTAAGCATAGTCGAAGGTTCAAAAGTAAGAATACGCAACAAAGAATGCTCTTGGCTGAGAGTAATCCTCTTGATTTGTCGATAGAAGCGTTGCGAGGGCTACGTACCAGTTTACATTTTGCAATGCTTGAAGCAAAAAACAATGTCTTAATGATTTCTGGCCCTGCACCCAATGTCGGCAAGACCTTTGTATCGGTTAACTTTGCTACTGTGGTGGCCAAAACCGGACAAAAGGTATTGTTAGTCGATGCCGATATGCGTAAAGGCTACTTACAACAGCCGTTTGGGAAAACTGCTGAAAATGGTTTGTCTGACTATTTAAGTGGTACAACTAAATGTACAGATGTACTTAAAAAAACAGATGTTGACAATCTACATATTATTGCCCGAGGCCAGATTCCTCCAAACCCTTCTGAACTATTGATGCATCAAAGGTTTACAGAATTAGTTGAGTGGGCATCTGATAAATACGACTTAGTAATTATTGATACTCCCCCTGTTCTTGCGGTTACCGATCCAAGTATTGTGGGTAGGCATGCAGGTACGACTCTTATGGTGACACGCTTTGGCATGAATTCAGCTAAAGAAATTGATGCAGCCAGAAGTCGCTTCGAGCATGCAGGAATCAATGTTAAAGGCGTTATTTTTAATGCTGTTGAGAAGAAGGCCTCTTCTGATTATGGTTATTACAGCTATGAGTATAAGAGTGAAGAAGCGTAATATCCTGTTATTTATTTAAGATAATAGATTGATATTAAGTTAGCCGTAACATAGAGCTATAAGATTTTATTAAATATGCAATGAGTAAAAATTAGCAAGGATATAAGCCTTTGGGGGCTGTAACCCAAGGGCGGTAGCGTGCTTTTTTATTGTGCGATATCTTTTTCACGGATAGTTGTAAATATATTAAATATTATAGATGATCCTTATTATGATGAAGAATATTCAGAACGATAATCAAAACAATCAATGGTTTTTAGTTAGATGTAAAAACAAACAAGAGCGACGCGCTAGTCTCAATCTTGCTAATCAATCAATCGCCTCATATTATCCGCTTATTAATGTGGTTAAAATGCGCCGTGGTAAAAAGCAAGTTATCCGAGAGCCACTCTTTCCGGGATACATTTTTGTTTATATAGACCCTTCTTCTTTTCTTGCTTCAAAAGTAGCGAATACGTTTGGTGTCTGCGGATATGTTCAATTTTCTGGTCGACCTCAGGTGGTTCCAGATACTATAGTAGGCGATTTAAAAGCGAGAGCTTGCTTGGTAATCGATGAATCAATCCAATTTAGTGAAGAAATGGTAGTTTCTGGCGGTAAATGTAAAAATATGAAAGAAATATTCCTAGAGCCCGAGGGTGAAAGGAGGAGTAGTATATTGATAGATATGCTAAATTAACCTAACAAAAATATAATTCATGTGATAGTTTTTAAATTTATAGTTTATGGTTGTATTTTAGTAGGGTTAATTTTATTTCAATATCTCAATTAAGTAATCAATAAAACCCTTATTTAGAAAACAATAGTTTAGTTGATACAATTAGTTTCTCATGATTTTCTAGTAATTAGTAAGTTTTATTAAGATGATAGATAGGTGCTTTCCTAAAATGGAACGAATGCTATTAATAGTAACTCTTTTTTTATTTACAATCAGCCTATTATTTATTGAATACGGCGGCTATAAATTAGCCTCTATCAGTATAATATTTTTTATAGCACTAACTGTACGCAAAAGAAATACACTAATTGAATATAGTGTTGTTGTTTCATATATTATAATATCTTTTATATTATATGTGACTGTTGTATTAAAAGGTGGTGATGTAGTTTGGGGTGGATATGAGTATTATCCAAAGTTCAGGAGTTATATAGTATATTTATTTGCTGCCTCATTCTTTTTCTTGCTCGCTAGGGGCGAATATTTTTTAACTTCTCTTCTTTTAGTTATAAAAATACTATTGATATTAATGATATTGGTATTTTTATTAGAATATATTCATTATATCTTTTACGGAGAAGGTTTAAATATTACAAAAATGTTCTTGTCTGTGGAGCAAAGATCGCTAAGTCGAGAATTTTTTAGACCCAGTATTCACTTTGCAGAACCAGGTACGTTTGTTAATTATTCGTTTCCTTTATTATTTGTTTATGGTTATTTTAAAGGTTTTGATAATAAAATTTCAATAGCATTTAGTTTAACTTTGATTTTGACATTATCTATTCAAGGTATAATTATCGGTGGCTCATATCTCTTGTATTCTATAATAAGCCAAAGAAATTTAAGTAAGATATTAATTTTGTTTCTTATTTTATTACTCTGTTCTTTTGTTTTTTATGAGTATGTTGACTCTTATGTTGATAAAAGATTTTATAGCGGAGTAAGTCAAGATGCTAGTTTAATAAAAAGGTTGTATCCTCTACAGTTTCTAAGCGATGTTGACACTAAGAGATTATTATTAGGAAGTGGTCTATTTGTTGATGACTGCCACTGTTTAGTTAGAGATGTGGGACTTGCAATTAATATATTATATCATTTTGGTGTTTTTGGGATATTCTTTATTCTCTTGCCCTTCTTGACTTGTTTTACATTCTTTAGTAATAAGATTGGATATTTGATTTTATTTATATCATTTGTTTTTACATCTAAGATTGCTATATTTTCAGGATATTATCATCTTGTATTCTTAATGTCTTTTTTCTTCTTAATTAAAAAGAAATCAATAGGTTATTTAAATGAAGTATCATGTGTTACTAGATAATATTGAACGTTCTAATGTATTCTATAGAATGTTTTTAAGTTTGAAAGATGATGAGTTTGTTTTTTATACTTTAAAACCATCAATTTATTTTTACTTCAAGTACTACCTTAAAGTAAGTAATATATTTATTATTGAAAGTGAAACAGAAGATGAAAGTGCAAATATTGATTGTAATAATGATATTCATGTCTTGATTGGACGTGCTAGCAATAAACTTTCAATTAGCATGTATAAAAAAATTAGATATTATCTATTAAAAAATGCTCAATACACATCTGAGGATATAGCCGTTGTCTTTAATGGTTGTCAAACTGCGGCTCGAGCTTTTTATGATTTTTTTCGTGATAATAATATTAAAACCTTGTCATGTGAAATTAGCAATCTACCAGGAAAAATGATATTTGATCCTAAGGGTGTCAATGCTCAATCATTACTTTTTAATAATATTGACATTTTGAATGATTTCAAGTCAGTGCTATCAGAGCAACAGCATGAGGACTGGATTAATTTATATGAGGAATATAAATCTTATCCTATACCTCAATCAAAAATAAAGTATAAGTATGCTATTTTTGCTATTGTTGATGCTCTACTCTATTATTTTAATAGAGGGATTAAAGAAGAAGATGGTGGCCTAATACAGAAGTCAAAATTATTTTTTAATAAAATAATAGGAAGTAAGAAAAATATTTCTCTGGGTTCTATATGTAATTTAGATATAAAGTATTCGTTCTTTCCTACGCAGGTTTCTACAGATACGCAAATTCTTATTAATAGTGATGTGGATAATTTTCAAGCTATTGAAATGATGTGTAATGAGTCAAGAGATTCTGAAATCTATGTGAAAATACATCCTGCTGAGCAAAATAAAGATATAATTCTAAAATATCTTTATCTAGAGAAACAAGGAAAAATCACCCTTTGCAAGAATAATACAACAGAGCTTATAAAAAATGCGTCTAAGGTTTATACAATAAATTCTACGGTTGGCTTAGAGGCTCTGATATACAATAAACCTCTCACTGTTTATGGTCGAGCTATATACTCTAAAATGGTTAATGCAAAAGATATAAGGGATTTCATACATGGATATTTAGTTGATATTGACTACTATGGGGCTAATAAAGTTGATGAATCTGTTTTTGATAAACTACATAAGATCGCATCTCATAATGGTAAAATTTAATGTTAAAAAATTTTTTAATATCATCATTTGGTACGTTAATTTCTCAACTTATATTATTTTTTTCGTTACCTCAAATAGCAAAGATTTGGGGAACTGAAAATTTTGGTATTTATTCTCAGGATGTAAGTATTGGAATAATTATTGCTACGCTATTAGTTCTCAGATTAGAGTTGTTAGTGATGAATGATGATTCAGATAAAGCAAAGGCATATTTATTTTGTGTAATAAAACTGTCTCTTTTATCTTGTATTTTTTGCATGGTTTTCTTGTTTGTTTTTGAACTAGCTCGATATACATTACCACTATATTATGGTTTTTCTTTGCTTCTCTACAATAGTTCAATACTATATTTTAGCGTAAATAGGCGATTTTTTTACATATCCATATCAAAAGTTTTATTAAATCTTATTTTTGTGTCACTTGTTTTTTTTATACCTAAAGATGAAAGTTTAGGAATTATATTTTACCACTTTATAACTACGTTAGTGATATTCATATTATTGTTTTATATTTCTTTGAAAGATAATAATAAACATTACAATATAAGCTTCTCAAGGTTGCTTGGCGATGGTAAAGATTATGTTTTAAACACTTTTCCAGCAAGCGTATTCAATGTGTCTTGTGTTAATATTATTCCAGTAATAATGCCATTTCTATTCAATGAGTCTAAGGCAGGGATTTTTTTTCTAGCATATAAAACAATCATATTTCCTGTTGGTATAATTGGTCAATCGTTAGGTAATATATTTAGGCGTGAGTTGCTGGCTAACCGTGACAATAAAAACAAAACAAATAATGTGTTTATTTATGTTTCATCTATTATTGCTGCTATTTGTATTTTGTTTTACTTTTTGGTGATTAACTTTTATGAGATTGTCTTTTTAAGCTATTTTTCTTATGAATGGCATGATGTTATTAAAATATATGATAGTATACTGTATTTATCAATATTGATGATGATCTACTCGCCTTTGGGGCATGTTTTCCTATGTAGTGGCAATCAAAGAAGTGACTTGGTTTTTAACTTTTTAAAATTAATGGCTTTGATTGCTTTTTTATTTTTGTCATATTTCTATTCATTCGAATTTATTACTTTCGTCAATTATTATTCATTTGTTATGAGTGGAACCTATCTATTAGGAATTTTAATGGTTTTACATTGTTACTTTTTTAAGTTCAAGTCGTTAGCGTGATAAGTAATTTTACATTAAGAGGTTTATTATGTTTTTAATTGCAGGTCCATGTGTTATTGAATCTGAGGGTCTAGTTCTAGATACTTTTGCACAATTACAGGAAATAACAACTAAGTTTGGTATTGAATACATTGCCAAGTCTTCGTTTACGAAGGCAAATCGTTCATCAGCGTCTGCTTTTACTGGGCCAGGTCTTGAAGATGGATTGAAAATTCTTCAAAAGGCAAAAGAACAGTTAGGTGTAAAAGTAATAACTGATGTGCATGATGATACTCCTTTAGATGAAGTGGCTTCTGTAGTGGATGTTTTACAAACACCTGCTTTTCTTGTCCGTCAAACGGGGTTTATTCAGCGAGTTGCTTCAATGGGTAAACCAGTAAATATTAAGAAAGGCCAATGGATGCATCCATCCGATATGGCTCCGGTCGTAGAAAAGTGTCGTGCAGTCGGTAATGATGATATATGGCTGTGTGACCGGGGCACTAGTTTTGGCTTTGGTCAGCTAATCAACTATATGCCGGGTTTAACCATTATGAAAGAAACAGGGTGCAAAGTGGTCATGGATGCAACGCATAGCGTTCAGATGCCAGGCACTCTGAACGGTTCAACTGGAGGGAATCGTTATCATGTTCCAGCTATCGCTAGAGCTGCAGTGGCTGTAGGTATTGATGGCTTGTTTATGGAAACTCATCCAGATCCAGATAATGCATTATGTGATGGCCCAAACATGTTGCCACTTAAGCATATGGAAGAGTTATTAGAAACGTTGCTTGAGATTGATGAAATTGTTCATCGTCGTACTTTTATTGAATCAAAGTTGGTTTAACAGTGTTGGATAAGCATGCTTGCGACAATATCAAAATGGTATTGCTCGATGTAGATGGTGTCATGACTGATGGCTCAATCTATATTCATCAAGATGGTGAGTTTTTTAAATCATTCAATGTGAAAGACGGTTTGGCTATAGAGTTATTACGGGCACATGGAATCAAATCAGGCGTAATTTCGGGTAAAGCGAGTTCCGCTTTAGATACTCGATGCCAACAGTTGGGTTTTGATGAAATCATCACAGGCTGTAAAAACAAACTCCCTGCTTTAATTGGTATTTGCCGCAAATATAAGATAACAACAGAGCAAATAGCTTTTTTGGGTGATGATGTTCTTGATATTCCTATCTTCGAAACAGTCGGGTTGTCTGCTGCTCCAGCCGATGCCCACAGTTTAGCTCTTAAAAATGTTGACTGGATTTCTAGCTTGAAAGGAGGGGAGGGAATGGTAAGAGAATTTGTAGATTTATTACTGACAAAACAGCTTCACAAAACATTAACAGAGATTTATAAGCCTTTGCTTAATAAAATTCGTCTGGACGATGTAGCAACGCTGGAGCAATAAACTATGAGTGTCAAAGTTGTAATACCCGCACGGTATGGCTCATCTAGATTACCCGGTAAGCCTTTATTAACTTTACTCGACAAACCTGTTGTTTGGCATGTGATTCAACGTTGCAAAGAGGCTGGTATCGGCCTAGACGATATTTTTGTTGCTACCGACGATCAGCGTATTATTGATGTGCTGAAAGGTGAAAATATTCAAGTTATTTTTACTTCGTCAGAGCATCAATCTGGTACTGACCGCATCAATGAAGTTTCTAAAATAATGGGTTGGAACGAAGATACGACTATTGTGAACGTGCAGGGAGATGAGCCTATGATCCCCTCAACGTTAATTCGAAAAATAGTATCTTTTTCTCAATCAAACCCTTTATATCATATAACGACAGCGGCTGTTCCCTTAGAGTCTCAAGAAGACTTTTCTAATCCTAATGTGGTTAAAGCGATAGTGGGACAAAATGGGAGAGCTCTTTATTTCACTCGCTCAGCATCACCGATGAACCGTGATGACAACGGGGACTTGTCATTAGCCAAAAGACACGTTGGTATTTATGCCTATCGAGCTTCAGCACTAGAACGGTTTTGTTTATATCCAGAAGATGAACTTGAGAGTTACGAAAAGCTTGAGCAATTACGTGCCCTTAGCTATGGGATGAGTATTGGTGTCATGATATTTGATGGTGTCGTCCCACACGGAATCGATACTATTGAAGATTTCAAATCTATTAGTAAAAAAATGGAAGGAAAGAACCTTTAAATGACAAGTTCACTTGATATTGCAAAAAAAGTAATTCAAACCGAAATTGATGGATTGAATTACATGGCAAAGAGTTTAGGCCCTGAGTTTGAAATGGCAATCAACGCGATTATTAATACCAAAGGTCGAACAATCATTTGTGGTATGGGGAAATCTGGAATTATTGGAAAAAAAATCGCAGCATCTTTTGCTAGCACTGGTACTCCTAGTTTTTTTATGCATCCCGGAGAGGCCTTTCATGGTGACCTTGGGATGGTAAAGCCTGAAGATGTCTTTATTGCTATATCGAATTCAGGTGAAACAGATGAAGTGCTGAAGCTTCTTCCTTTTTTGAAAGATAATGAAAACTATATTATTGCAATGACAGGTAATGCGAAATCAACATTAGCTGTAAATGGAGATTGTCATCTGGATATATCTGTACCTAAAGAGGCATGCCCGCATCAACTTGCTCCGACATCTTCTACAACTGCGACTCTTGTCATGGGAGACGCACTGACCGTATCCTTGATGTCTCAGCAAGATTTCCAACCGGAACATTTTGCTCGGTTTCATCCAGGTGGTAGCTTAGGGAGAAGATTGTTATCAAAAGTTAAAAATGAAATGGTTTTGGCTGAAAAAATACCGTTTGTAGAATCTCATACATGTTTCAAGGATGTCGTCAGTGAGATAACAAAAGGTGAATTAGGTCTAGTACTTGTTCATCATTCATCAAGTTTGCCTTTCCTAATCACGGACGGGGATGTCAGAAGGGCTATGGAAATGCAAGAAGAACAAGTATTCAAGCTCGTCGCTTTAGATATAGCCTCAACATTACCTAAAACCATCTCGGAAAATGCAAACATAGAAACAGCCTATAATAAAATGTCAAAATATAACGTTTCATCCTTACTAGTTGTCAGTGAAAGTAAATTTGTTGGTATTCTTAAAAAATAACCAATAGGTCTTGGTGATTTTACTTTTCTCATATACTTATGATTAATATTAACTAGTTCCCATTTGTCTAATTATATTTTTTGAATAACTTGTTCAAATTCTCTCGATTATAATCTTTATAATTTAGATAGTTTAAATATTTCCCTCAAAGGTCTTATAGTGAAAGAAATAAACTCTTTTCAGTTTTCAGTTTTAATGTCTCTCTATATAAACGAAACACCTAAGAATTTAGAAGAATGTCTCTCTAGTATAATGGAGCAGACTGTGTCTCCTAATGAGATAGTAATAGTTGAAGATGGACCTTTGACAGACGAGATGTATTCAACATTGGATCGTTGGGAAAGCAAACTACCTCTTATTAGGGTAAAGTTAAGTAAAAATGTTGGTTTAGGTAATGCTTTAAACGAAGGTTTGAAGTTTTGTAGCCATGATCTTGTGGCTCGTATGGATACTGATGATCTGTGTGTTCCATATAGATTTGAAAGGCAGTTACATGAATTTACAAGGCGTGATATCGATATCTGTGGAAGTTGGGTTTCTGAATTTGAAAGTAACTGTGATATTATTACAACATATAGAAAACCTCCCGAAAGTCACCCAAAAATAATAGAAGAATCACGCTTACGAAACCCAATTAATCACCCTTCTGTGATGTATCGAAAGTCAGCTATTTTAGATGTGGGTGGCTATGATAATGTTTTATTCTTCGAAGATTATCACCTCTGGTTAAAACTCATTGATGCCGGCTATAAGTTTTTTAATATACAACAACCCTTGGTTTTAATGAGGGCAGGTAATGCCCAACTTTCTAGACGAGGAGGGATTAAATATGCAATCCATGAATTATCTTTCTTAAAGCTTTGCAGTAAAGAAAAGATAATGTCAAAAAGATATGCTATTAGAAATGCGTTAATTAGATTTCCTGTTCGTATCGCACCTACTGTAATATTGGGAGGAATATACAAACACATTAGAAGTAGAGATTTTTATAAGTAATAATAGCTTTTCATTATATTACAAATTAGTTAAAAACAATATTGTTATTTAGGTTGCATAGCTGTGGGTTTTCACTATTCTCGGCTAATCACTTATTGTATATATTTTATTGTTAAATTTATCGTTTAATATGATTTTAAGATAGACTTTATAATATTCAAAGTATGAAAAACTCAGTATTAAAAAATCAAGTTACTGGCTCAGGAGTATTTGAAGCAGTATTTGACACCAATCCAAATGATCAGGTTTTAAAACAAGCACCGCAAAACAGCGAAGCCCTCATTCATATATATGCACCAGAGAAATATTTAGAAAAGTTGAAGTTTGTATTGTCAAAACACGACATTCAATACGATATAAACAATTATTCTATTCAAGATTTTAAAGGTAAGACTTTATGTCACTTTGAAAGTGCCAGCTTGTCGGAGGAGCATCGCAATTTTCTCATTGAAGCAACAGAACTTGGCGCTTGGGTAGAGCCTTTGGTAAGCTATTTTGATAGAACACTTGGTTATACAGAAACAGAGCTGCTTCATAGTGGATACTTTCTACATCAAAAAGCCTTTTCAATTCTGTCGAACAAAAGGAATGTAAGTGAAAAGCGACTGATAGATCTGATGTTCGTTTTTATGCTTGGAATAATAGCGATCCCCGTAGGCCTTATAACTGCTGTCTTGATTAAACTTGAGTCGCCGGGGCCTATTTTCTTTAAACAAAGAAGAACTGGTCAGTATAACCAAGAGTTTGAGGTAATAAAATTCCGTTCAATGCGAAATGATGCAGAGAAAAATGGAGCTCAGTGGGCAACCAAGAACGATGCACGAGTGACCAAGGTTGGGAACTTTATCCGAAAAACACGAATCGATGAGCTACCTCAGTTAATTAACGTTTACAAGGGTGAAATGTCGATGGTAGGCCCTCGACCTGAGCGAGAAGTGTTTATCGAAGATTTGGAAAAAGAAATACCATACTATCGTTTCCGTCATGCTGTAAAACCAGGCGTCACTGGTTTAGCACAAGTAAAATATCCATATGGCGCATCAGTTGACGATGCAATTTGGAAGCATAAGTTTGATATTTACTATATCAAACATCAGAGTTGGCGCATGGAGTTGAAAATTTTATTTTTAACTGTAAAGACTGTAATTTTTGGGATGGGCCGTTAGTGAAACTGTGTTGTTCCGCTGTAATGTGCATGAGTGAAGAACACAAGATGGGAACTTTCGAATAGAGGTTTCTGACATTATAGCTATTACGTCAATCCTGGCGCTCCCATTTCTTTTCATTTCCCTCAAGCAGTTTTGTAGTTTGAGAGGCTGTAACATCGTCTCTTAAAGCTCTCTTACTCAAAACTTAGAGTTAAACATATGTAGTTCGCACAACTCTGGCAAACCGTCTATATTTTAATTGATAGATTTGTTACTTTGTTTTGGGGGCGTTATGAATTCACCGTTAATCAATCAAACTCTTCCTTCGTTTGATGACCTAATCGACCTTGCAGAAAACAATCCTGAAGGTTTTGCTAAATTTAAGCATAACATGTGTAAAGAGATGATTATGTCCGCGTCTGAAGAGATGCAAGGTAGACTCTGGGCCCAGCAAAGTCATATAGATAGAGTTGTTGATAACTGCAAAAATCCTAATCATGCCAATGTGATGTTGATGCGTGAGCTTGTTTCTCAAATGGTTAAATTTCAAGATGTACTCGAAGGTGACTCGGCCGAGACCGAAGAATGCAGTAGTGCACAAATCATCCCTCTTGCTGACTGGCGCTAACACATTGAGTTAGCGCTAAGCTTTCCAAAGCCGTATTTCCAAGTTCTTCTCTGAACTCGATCACAAAAATCTTTCATATCCCCCTTGGGTTTCAGCAAAACGTCCCACATATAGATAGCACAAGACTTTAACGCCTTGTGCTATTGCGCTAGGTAATTATCCAACAACATGGAAATTTCAGGAGAGACGACCGATGAACATTCGTCCATTACACGACCGAGTTATCGTAGAACGCCAAGAAGTTGAGTCAAAATCAGCGGGTGGTATTGTTTTGACTGGTTCTGCTGCCGAGAAGTCAACTCGCGGTGTAGTTTTGGCTATTGGTAAAGGCCGCATTCTAGAGAATGGCACTGTGATGCCTCTAGATGTCAATGTTGGCGACACAGTGATTTTTGCTGAAGGCTACGGTACGAAAACTGAAAAAATCGACGGTAAAGAAGTTCTAGTGATGTCTGAAAGTGACATCATGGCTATCGTTGAGCAATAAGCTAGCAATCATTGAGTAATTTTTTGCTCAGATTCATTTGTTAATTAAGTAAAACTAAAGAATTTTAGAAAAGGAAACTAAAGATGGCTGCTAAAGACGTTAAATTTGGTAATGACGCACGTATTAAAATGCTAGAAGGTGTAAATGTTCTAGCAGATGCAGTAAAAGTAACGCTAGGTCCTAAAGGCCGTAACGTTGTTCTCGACAAATCTTTTGGTGCACCAACTATTACTAAAGATGGTGTATCTGTTGCGCGTGAAATTGAACTAGAAGATAAGTTCCAAAACATGGGCGCACAAATGGTTAAAGAAGTCGCCTCTCAAGCAAACGACGCTGCGGGTGACGGCACAACAACGGCGACAGTTCTTGCACAGTCTATCGTTAACGAAGGCCTTAAAGCGGTTGCTGCGGGTATGAACCCAATGGATCTTAAGCGCGGTATCGATAAAGCCGTTGCAGCAGCAGTGAAAGAGCTAGGTGAGCTTTCTGTTAACTGTAAAGGTAGCAAAGAAATCGAGCAAGTTGGTACTATCTCTGCAAACTCTGACTCTAGCGTAGGTAAGATTATTGCTGAAGCAATGGAGCGTGTAGGCCTAGACGGTGTTATCACTGTTGAAGAAGGTCAAGCACTTCAAGATGAGCTAGATGTGGTAGAAGGTATGCAGTTTGACCGTGGTTACCTATCTCCATACTTCATCAACAACCAAGAGTCTGGTTCTGTTGAGCTTGATAATCCATTTATCCTACTGATTGACAAGAAAGTATCTAACATTCGTGAGTTGCTTCCAACTCTTGAAGCAGTAGCAAAAGCTTCTCGTCCTCTGCTTATCATTGCGGAAGATGTTGAAGGCGAAGCGCTAGCGACACTAGTGGTTAACAACATGCGTGGTATCGTTAAAGTTGCCGCTGTGAAAGCACCTGGCTTTGGTGACCGTCGTAAAGCTATGCTTCAAGACATCGCTGTCCTAACAGGTGGTACTGTTATTTCTGAAGAAGTAGGTCTTGAGCTAGAGAAAGTCGTTCTAGAAGACCTTGGTCAAGCGAAGCGCGTTGCTATCACCAAAGAAAACACCACTATTATCGATGGTCTAGGCGAAGAGTCTATGATTCAAGGCCGTGTTGCTCAAATTCGCCAGCAGGTCGAAGAAGCAACTTCTGACTACGACAAAGAGAAACTTCAAGAGCGTGTTGCTAAGCTAGCAGGCGGCGTTGCGGTTATTAAAGTTGGCGCAGCAACTGAAGTAGAGATGAAAGAGAAGAAAGACCGTGTTGAAGACGCACTTCACGCAACTCGCGCAGCAGTTGAAGAAGGCGTTGTTGCTGGTGGTGGTGTTGCACTTATCCGCGTAGCTTCTAAGATTGTTGATCTTCAAGGTGATAATGAAGAGCAAAATGTTGGTATTCGCGTAGCACTGCGTGCTATGGAAGCGCCAATTCGTCAAATCACACAAAACGCGGGTGACGAAGAGTCTGTAGTTGCTAACAACGTTAAAGGTGGTGAAGGTAGCTACGGTTACAACGCTGCAACTGGCGAATACGGTGACATGCTAGAAATGGGCATCCTAGATCCAACTAAAGTGACTCGTTCTGCACTTCAATTTGCGGCATCAGTTGCAGGTCTAATGATCACAACTGAAGCTATGGTTACAGACCAACCACAAAAAGATGCGCCAGCAATGCCTGATATGGGCGGTATGGGTGGTATGGGCGGCATGATGTAGTCCATACAGCTTAGCTGAACAAGAAACGGAGACTTAGGTCTCCGTTTTTTATATCCGGATTAATAGGCTCAAAGCTATAACACAAGCTCTCTAACTTGAGGGTCTTTACGCTCTAGATAATGAGTTGACTTTATACGTCTGATTGTTTGGCAGCGACCTCTAATTAGAAGAGTTTCTGTGGTTGCAATGTGCCCTTGACGTGTCACGCCGTCGAGTAAATCGCCTTTTGTGATGCCAGTTGCAGAGAAGATAACATTATCACTCTTAGCCATTTCTTCCATGGTTAACACTCGATTCGCTTCAACACCCATTTTTTTGCAGCGATTGAGCTCATCAGCGCCATGAATACGATTTTCTTCGCTATCGCCTTTGACATGATGGCGGGGCAGTAAACGTCCGTGCATGTCGCCATCGAGCGAGCGAATGACAGCAGCAGAAATTACCCCCTCTGGAGCGCCTCCAATACCATACATGACATCGACCTCACTCTCTGGCATACAGGTTAAAATTGACGCTGCCACATCACCATCGGGTATAGCAAAAACTCGCACACCCATGGCTTGTATTTGTGCGATCACTTCATCATGGCGCGGCTTGGCAAGGGTAATAACCACGAGAGTATCGAGCGTTTTATTCAAGGCTTTGGCTATATTTTCCAGATTTTGTTTAAGAGGTTTATTGAGATCAATACAGCCTTTGGCCCCTGGACCTACAACCAATTTTTCCATATACATATCTGGTGCTTTAAGAAAGCTGCCTTTTTCTCCCGCTGCTAGTACAGCTAGAGCGTTTGATTGCCCCATTGCTGTCATTCGAGTCCCTTCAATGGGATCAACAGCAATGTCGACTTCCTCTCCCCCCATTCCGACTGTTTCGCCAATATACAGCATAGGAGCATCATCGATTTCTCCCTCACCAATCACCACTTGGCCATCAATTTCTGTCTGATTTAATAAAATACGCATTGCTTCAACGGCTGCTCCGTCGGCGGCATTTTTATCTCCGCGACCTAGCCATTTATAACCGGCCAAGGCTGCGCCTTCTGTTACTCTGGAAAATGCCATTGCTAAATCACGCTTCATAAATGCTCCAAATGAAAATTAAGCTGAGGAAAGGGATGCTGCGCGAATTTTAGCATAGCTGGATCTGGCAAAAAACATAACTGAATCCCGATTAAGCATTGGTTTACTAAACTATCTTGAAATCATAAGTCTGGTGATGCGCTAAACTATCGGTTTTAAGGAAGCACCCCTTATTTCGCTAGAGGGATGAGCTGGTTAGTCAAAGCTCAAATATGGTGTGTTTGTATAAACGTTTGGGATATCAAATCAGGTAACTAGATGAAAACATTTCACTTTCGACAAGTCTTTATTTCTACTGCTGTGCTTTTTATTATCTTGTTTTGCTCAGCTTATTTGCTTGATGCCTATTTGGTTTTTCCATTTTTTGCTTTTTTTGCCTATAGCAGCTTAATTGCTGGGTTACTTTGGGCTCTGACTTTGGCCAAAAAGAGGAGGCAGTTTATTGTCACAGCAATAGGGCTGATTTTTCTTGGCACCTTTGCGTCGGTTGATATCTTGCTTGCTAGTGACGAAGCGATTGAAGCTTTTATGAGATTGCCCAATCATGATATTTCACGTGATACGTTGCGCAACTTGACACAAGTATTATTGGTTTTGGTGAATATTTTTACTGGTAGCTTAGCGGCTAATGTGTTGTTTCAAGGGTTATGTAAGACTATTAGACAATAGATACACGATCGTTTAGGGAATAAGCGTTAAGGCTCTATGTTGACACCTGCATGTTTTTTAATAGGTTATTTAGATCTAAATTCATAAAAATCCGATCAAAACTAATAAAAAATGTGCTTTGAGTCCTTCTCCGTCAGTGCATTGTCAGGGTATGCTGTTTTTTTAATCGAATGATACCAAATATACAATATAGAGCGTGTTTCTCTCTCTCTGCCTGAGTAGAATGAGGACATAAGGTGAAGTGAAGCGCTTTACGGTAAATCGGATAATACAAGGTAGGCCAAGATGTCTTTTGAAGTACTAGAAAAATTAGAAGCAAAAATACAAACTGCAGTTGACACTATTGCTCTTTTACAAATGGAAGTCGAAGAGCTGAAAGAAGAAAAAGAAAAGCTTTCTACTGAAGCCAGTGAGCTGCGTTCAAGTCGAGAAGAAATGGAGCAAAAGGCTGAACAAATGCAGCAAGAGCATTCAGCATGGCAAGACCGCATCCGTAACTTACTCGGTAAGATGGATGAAGTCGAATAATGACGAGCATTAAGTAAAAAGGGTTGACCATGGTCAACCCTTTTGGGTTCATTTAGCTTTGAGGTCTTACGCCCAAGGTATGGCAAAGAGCGTAAGTCATCTCTGCGCGATTGAGAGTGTAAAAGTGAAAATCTTTCACACCTTCACGGCTTAACACTCGAATCATATCTATGGCTTGGCTTGCGCCTACGAGTTGTCTGGTGGTTGGGTCATCATCCAGCCCTTCAAATTGCTTCGCCATCCAACTTGGCACCTTGACGTTGTTTTGCGCCGCAAAACGTGAGGCTTGTTTGAAGTTGGAAACAGGTAAGATGCCAGGTACGATTTCTACGTCTATTCCCGCAGCAACGCAACGATCGCGAAAGCGCAGGTAACTTTCTACATCAAAGAAAAACTGGGTGATCGCGCGGTTTGCTCCGGCTTCCACTTTGCGTTTCAGGTTGAGCAAATCCGCCTGCGCACTTTTGGCTTCAGGATGAACTTCAGGAAATGCGGCTACTGAGATATCAAAGTCATGGCGCTGCTTGAGCAAAATAACCAGATCGGAGGCGTACATTTCAGGTTTGCCACCACCAGGAGGAATATCACCGCGAAGGGCCACAATACTTTGAATTCCGTTGGCCCAGTAGTCTTCAGCAATACGGATAAGCTCTTCTCTGGATGCATCGATACAAGTTAAATGAGGAGCCGCTACTAAGCCAGTTTGCGCTTTGATTTCTTTAATAATGGAATGAGTTCGGTCTCGCTCGCCAGAATTAGCGCCATAGGTGACGGACACAAACTTGGGTTTTAAGGTCTTTAGCCGGTGAACTGAGTTCCATAGTGTTTCTTCCATTTTTTCACTGCTGGGCGGAAAAAACTCAAACGATACATTGATATTGTCGGCAAGTTCAGCAATGTTCTGATTTAGGGCATCAATGTGGCCAGCGTGTGTATATCCCATCTTACTTTCTCCATGTGGTGTCGCATGACCACAAAAATACAAATTCTTTAAATTTACGTTTAGACGTCTATATGTCTAAATCATGTAATGAATAGGGTTTAAAGTCAACCGTGCCGTCATGAATTTTTCTCAAGTTTAATATTAATCCTTTTCAACATGAGGACTTTACGTTGCGCAATAAAAACGCAGCCAATGGCTGCGTGATAATTTAGAGTAAACTGGCCAGTAAATTGAGGTCAGACTGTATGGCTCCGGCGGTAACCTCTCGGCCTGCTCCTGGGCCTCTTATCACCAGAGGGTTATCTTTGTACCATTTACTCTCTATGGCAAAAACGTTATCGCACGGCAATAAATTGGCTAGCGCATGGTTTTTATCAAGCGCCTCAATGCCGACAGTGGCTGAGCCATCCTTTTCTAGCCGAGCGACATAGCGCAGTACTTTGTCTTCACTTTGAGCCTGCTTTAGGCGCTCAGCCATCCGTTCGCTGAGTATTTGCCCTTGGTCGAGAAATGCGTCGAGTGACAAATTGGTGAGCTCTGGTGGCACTAAGCTTTCTACTTTGACTGATTCAGGTTCAAGGTCGAGCTCTGCTTCCCGAGCAAGAATGACCAGTTTTCGCATTACATCGGAACCATCGAGGTCGCAGCGAGGGTCCGGTTCTGTGAGTCCTTGCTGCCAAGCAAGATCAACTAGTTCTGCAAAGGGTACACTGCCATCATACTGCTGAAATAGCCAAGAGAGTGTGCCGGAAAATATGCCTGATAATGCGTGAATATCATCACCGCTTTGACAAAGGTCTCTTACGGTATGGTTAATGGGTAGTCCAGCTCCCACAGTCGCGTTATAGAACCAGTGCCGATTAATCTTGGCAAATGCACTTTGCACTTGGTGATAGTATTGACTAGACGCTGAGCCAGCCACTTTATTGGCTGAGATTAGGTGCATGCCTTGTTCGGCAATTTCCACATAGCGATTGGCAAGTTGTTGACTGGCGGTGACATCCAGTACTATGACCTCATCATAACCCTGAATAGAACCGAGTTTTTGAACCCACTCATCTCCCTGATATTCTATTGCCTCTTCTTCATAGTGGTCACTCACACTCGTTGGATCAATACCTTTAGGACAGAACCAGTAGTTCTGGCTATCCACTATGGCGACTAACTCAAAGCTTATTCCGTGGCGCTTTTCAAGCTTGTTTTTTTGTTTGGCAAATAGCTCAAGCCAACTTGAACCTATATTTCCTTTTCCACACAGAGCGATACCTACGCGTTTTTGTGCCTGAAATAGCTGGCTATGAATAGATTTGACTAAGCCTGAAGTCTGAGTGCTGCGCAATATAGCCACTAGGCTCAAACCTGATTGAGATTCGGCGATGAACTCAACAGGGGCCGACTTTAGCTTCTGATAAAACCCGTAGCAATGATTGGCATTTTTGGTCACACCAGCCCCAACCGCTGCAACTAGAGAAAAGCCTTCTTTGAGTTTGATTTCTGCTTCGATAGCGGAATCTTGCAGATATTCTAACGCGCCACCGGCAATTTCGGAGGTGTAGGCTAAACGAAGAGTTTGTTGGTCTTCTTGGACTTCATAGGTGAGAGGCTCAAGCTGAGCGCGTTTTAAACCGCTCAATGCTTCTTGTTTGAGCCTTTCAAAGTCATGCCCGATCGAAAAATGAAGCTGAATGAGCAGCACTTCATCCAACGAAGATATAATTTTGGCTCCTCGTCCAGAAGCAAGTACTCGCTCGATACGAGTTGAACCAGCTTCCGGGTCATAACTACAGCGAAGATGAAGATCCATCGAGCTTTGGGCGACAGGTTGGAGAGTGCGACTATGCAGCACTGGGGCAGCTAAGCGTGCGAGCTCGTTGGCTTCATCAAGGCGAAGCAAAGGTAGTAGACAGGCATCGGAAACTAAACGAGGGTCTGCGCTATAGACACCGGCCACATCGCTCCATATGGTTACCTTCGAAGCTTCTGCTAAAGCGCCAATGACGGTTGCGGAGTAATCGGAACCATTTCGACCGAGTAATACAGTATGGCCTTGCCCATCTTGAGCCATAAAACCAGTAATAACAATACGATGATTGATATGCTGGGTGAGTGCCTCTTTGAGCAAAGGGTAGGAGTCGCCTCTGTACACCTCTGGCTGAGTTCCAGCTTGTGCGCGAAGAAATGCTCGAGAATCTTGAGTAACTGAGGGCATTCCATTTTGATTGAGTAAGCTTGCAAGCAAGCGCGCCGACCATGTTTCTCCATGACCAAGCACTGAAGCTCTTTGCGCGGCGCTTAAAGGCGCTATTAGCTCTCCTAGGGTGCTAAATTCATCATTTAGAGCTGAGATAAGCTCGTTTTGTAACTCGCCTTGCAGTAGATCTGTGACCAACTGGGTTTGGAACTGCCTCAGGGATTGCAGGATTTCGTGGGCGATACGGCCATCTTTGTTTAGAGCATCCAAGAACTCAATCAAGCGATTGGTTGTCTTTCCAGCTGCTGAGACAACGATGAGATCATCGGGGTTGGAGTACTCTTTGAGTATCTTGGCTACTCGGCGGTAACAGTCAGGGTTTGCGAGACTGCTTCCGCCAAATTTATGCAATTGTCGCGACGGGTTCATCGATGCAACTCCTTGGCTTTATTAAATGCTTGCTCCAAATCGTTAATGAGATCATCTGCATCTTCCAACCCAACCGATAAGCGCAAGAGTTGTTGTGATACCCCTGCTTTTTCAAGCGCTTCTTCGCCCATGGCTCTGTGAGTCATAGAAGCTGGGTGACAAATAAGGCTCTCGACACCTCCGAGAGATTCAGCCAAAGAGAATAATTGTAGTTCACCAACGAAATACTTAAGCTGCTCAAAACTTCCTGAAAATTCAAAGCTGAGCATAGAACCAAACCCTGATTGCTGTTTCTTGGCAATCTCATGGCCTGGGTGCTCTGGTAAGCTAGGATGATAGATTTTTCCAACCAGGGATTGCGATCTCAGATAGGCCAAAATGTGGTTAGCACTGTCTTCATGGACTCTCATCCGAGCCGCAAGAGTTCTGATTCCTCGTAAGGTCATATAGCTATCAAAAGGTGTACCTGTCGCGCCAATACAATTGCCCCACCAAGCTAAATCTTCACTATCCTTTTCATTTTTTGTAATAATGACACCACCAATCACATCGGAATGACCATTGATATATTTTGTGGTGGAGTGAATCACGAAATCGGCGCCCAGTTCCAACGGCTTTTGGAATATGGGGGTTAAAAAGGTGTTATCTACGGCTACCTTTGCGCCTGCTTGATGCGCTTTCTCACACACCTGTGCAATATCTACGACCCGCACCAAGGGATTTGATGGTGTTTCTAAAAGGACGAGCTTGGGTTTTTGTTCAAGGGCTAAATTGAGGGCTTGAGTATCTGATTGATCGACGAAAAGAACGTTGAAATCCCCTTTTTGAGCTCGTGTGTTGAACAGTCGATAGGTTCCACCATAACAATCATGCGGCGCAATAATAAGATCATCTGGTCCAAGAAATGCGGAAACCCATAAATTAAGCGCTGAAGTGCCGCAATTGGTGACTACGGCGCCGGCGCCAGATTCTAATTCAGAGAGAGCTTGTTCTAATAGCCCACGGTTGGGGTTGCCTGAACGTGTGTAGTCATATTTTGGCACCTCGCCAAAGGCGGGAAAACCAAAGTTTGTCGAGAGATAGATAGGCGGTACGACAGCATGATGCTGAGTATCTGACTCTATACCTGTACGCACTGCAATTGTGGCTGTTTTAGGGCGGCTCATAAGTGTTTCCTTTCGAACAGTAGTGACCTCTTTGGAGATAACACTATACCTTTTCGTGGATGTTAGAGATATGTTATTCCAATCAACTCTTTTTACTTTACCTTGAGTTTTTTTGGACGTCAATATATCCAGACGTCTATATGTCTTTGCTTGTGGCCATAAATCCCGCTAAAATTACCTTTTGTAATTTTATACATAATCAAACATAAAGGTGCGCAATGGCAGATTGGAACGGTGAATACATAAGCCCGTATGCTGAACATGGGAAGAAAAGTGAGCAAGTAAAAAAGATAACAGTTTCTATCCCACTGAAAGTACTAAAGGTATTAACGGATGAACGTACCCGTCGTCAAATTAATAACCTGCGCCATGCGACCAATAGTGAGCTGCTTTGTGAGGCCTTCTTGCATGCCTATACCGGTCAGCCGCTACCAACGGATGAAGACTTAAGAAAAGATCGCCCTGATGATATTCCAGCTGAAGTGAAAAAGTTGATGACTGAGATGGGCATTGCTTTTGAGTCTTATGATGAAGACTAGCCAGAACAAGATACTTGCGTTGCCAATGTTTATATCGTCAATCAGATGATAGGCTGATCGTCATTTCATTATGTCTAGAATAGAAAAAGCCGCTGACTGGGAAGTCAGCGGCTTTTGTTCAAAGCAGTATCATCTATTACTGCATATAGTTCTTTGGCATATCGATACGAGCGACGCCTGATTCTACAGCTGCGTTTGCGACCGCTTTGGCGACTTTTGGCAACAAGCGAGGATCCATAGGCTTAGGTATTATGTATTCTGGTCCAAACTCAAGCTTATCGACTCCAGCCGCTTTTAATACTTCAGCGGGTACGGCTTCTTTAGCCAGATCTCGGATAGCCTCTACCGCAGCCAGTTTCATTGCGTCGTTAATTTCGCTCGCTCTTACATCTAGAGCGCCGCGGAATATAAATGGGAAACACAGCACATTGTTGACTTGGTTCGGGTAGTCGCTGCGTCCGGTCCCCATGATGAGATCGTTACGCACTTGATGAGCAAGCTCTGGTTTGATTTCAGGATCTGGATTAGAACAAGCAAATACAATCGGCTTGTCTGCCATTAACTTAAGTGCTTCAGGTTCAAGTAGGTTTGGCCCAGAAACCCCAAGGAAGAGATCCGCACCTTCAATCACATCTTCGAGAGTGCGTTTATCTGTGTTGTTGGCAAACAACTGTTTGTATTGGTTAAGGTCATCACGACGAGTATGAATCACGCCTTTGCGATCTAGCATGTAAATCTTTTCTCGCATAGCGCCGCACTTTATCAAAAGCTCCATACAGGCAACCGCCGCCGCCCCTGCACCTAAACAAACAATAGTGGCGTCTTCGAGTTTCTTCCCTTGTAACTCGATGGCGTTAAGCATGCCTGCAGCAGTGACAATGGCCGTTCCATGTTGATCATCGTGGAAAACAGGCACATCACAGCGTTCAATAAGCTGCTTTTCGATTTCAAAGCAGTCAGGAGCTTTGATGTCTTCTAGGTTTATGCCACCAAAGGTATCTGCGATGTTGGCAACAGTATCAACGAACTCTTCAATAGTGCGGTGTTTCACTTCGATATCAATTGAATCTAAACCTGCAAAGCGTTTGAATAATAGCGCTTTCCCTTCCATGACAGGTTTTGAAGCAAGAGGTCCTAAGTTACCAAGGCCTAAAATGGCAGTGCCGTTTGAGATAACAGCAACCATATTGCCTTTTGCTGTGTATTTATAGACATTCTCAGCATTTTGCGCAATTTCACGCACAGGCTCAGCAACACCGGGGCTGTATGCTAGCGATAGGTCAGCGGCGGTTTCTGCTGGTTTTGATAGCTCTACAGAAATTTTGCCTGCTGTTGGGTAGGCGTGGTAATCCAAGGCTTGCTGACGAAATTGCTCTTCAGGAGAAAGTACTTGGTTGTTGTCATCGGACATGGGGGTAGACACTCATTTTAATAATAATTTAGATAGGGAAAAATCATTCTAGATTAAGTCAGTCAAGCTGCAAAGGCGAGAGAGCAAGCTAAATTAACAAATCTGGTTAAATGATAGGAGATAAGACCAGATAGTGAGAGATAGCTCAACTGAATGATTGTATGGAACTGCTAGTGAGCTGGGCTGTGACAGTAAACAAAAAAGGACGCCACAGCGTCCTTTTTACTTCTAAGACAAAATTACTTCTTAGAAGCAAGAGCACCAAAGCGTTTGTTGAAGCGATCAACACGGCCACCAGTATCAACGATACGTTGCTTACCAGTGTAGAATGGGTGACATTTGTCACATACATCTAGGTGGATTGACTCTTTAGTTAGAGTTGAGTTGAACTCAAAAGAGTTACCGCAAGAACAAGTTGCTTTAACTGCTTTGTATTCTGGATGGATACCAACTTTCATGGAAAACCTCTAAATATAGGCCGTGTCGCTATCCGATTCTATGCCGGACACCACACGTAAGTTAATAAAATTTTACCTTGGACACCGCCTGACCATACAAGCCATATCACTAAGGCGCGACATTCTAATCAATAGCTGATCTATGATCAACCGATTTACGAGTGAAAGTGCTACTTTTTTAACCGCAGACTAGAACCAATTCAATCAAATAGACGGTGTTTCTTTCCCGTTGGGCGGTTTTCACATAGACTAGACTGGTTTTTTTGAGTTGGTGTTAATTCGATATGCGCCCGACGATTGTCCGAGTAGCCTTGCCTGTCCCTATAGATAAGCAGTTTGACTATCAGATCCCTTCTGGTGTAAATCCAGTTGTTGGTGGCAGGGTGTCGGTGCCGTTTGGGCCGAAGACAATGATTGGCTTGGTCACCGAATTGGACGACAAGTCTGATTTCGACTTTGATAAGCTTAAAACGATCAAACAGGTATTGGATACTGAGCCTGTGTGGCAAGCTAACCTATACGAACTGCTTTTTTGGTGCAGTCAGTTTTATCAGTATCCACTGGGTGAGACCTTATTTAACGCTTTACCTGCTCAGTTACGTAAAGGAAAACCAGCCGCTTTTACCCCATTAATTGAGTGGCATTTAACTTTGGAAGGTCGTGAACAACTCTCGCGCGGATTTGGGCGTGCCATTCGACATGCTCAGGTGATGCAAACCCTTTCTTGTGGTCCTACTTTTCATCAAGATTTCATTGACCAGAATATTACTTCCAGCGTTTTACAAAAGTTAGAGCAAAAGGGGTGGATTGAACCAGCCGAATGCATACCAAAGTTTCATTTGCCCGATAATGTTGAAGCGCAAGTTGATAAGCCAAAACTCAATCAAGAGCAAGCCATTGCTATTGCTAGCGTAAATAATCACCAAGGCTTTGGCTGCTTTTTACTAGAGGGTGTGACGGGCTCTGGTAAAACAGAAGTTTACCTTAACCTTATAAAGCAAGTACTCGAGGCTGGAAAGCAGGCTTTAGTTTTGGTGCCGGAAATTGGGTTGACGCCACAAACCATCAAGCGTTTTAGGAAACGTTTCAACCTTCCTGTTGAGGTGATTCACTCAGGCTTAAACGATAGTGAAAAGCTAAACGCATGGTTAAGTGCGAGAGATAAAATTGCGGGAATTGTTATCGGTACTCGCTCCGCTTTGATGACTCCTTTTGCTGATCTTGGCATTATCATCGTTGACGAAGAGCATGATGTTTCCTACAAGCAGCAGGACAGCCTACGCTACCATGCGCGTGATGTTGCGGTGATGCGAGCAAGTAAAGAGAATATACCCATTGTGTTAGGTTCAGCGACCCCAGCATTGGAAACGTTACACAATGCCTTGTCTGGCAAATACCATCATTTGATACTGTCGACGCGCGCAGGAAAAGCTTTGCCTACGGTCAATAAAGTCATCGATGTTAAAGGTCAATATTTAGATAGCGGACTTTCTGCAGCGTTGATTGCTGACATGCGAAGACATCTTGAATCAGGCAATCAGGTGATGCTATTTCTCAATCGCCGAGGCTATTCTCCTGCCTTGATGTGTCATGATTGTGGTTGGATAGCAGAGTGTAAGCGTTGCGATGCTTATTATACCTATCATCAATCGACTGATGAAGTCCGTTGCCACCATTGTGGCTCTCAGCAAGCAACTATCAGGCAATGTCCTAATTGCTGCTCTTCCCAGTTAGTAACAGTTGGCGTTGGGACTGAGCAGCTAGAAAAGCAGCTATTGGCGCTTTTTCCTGACTTTAAAACCATACGTATTGATCGCGATAGCACTCGGCGAAAAGGGAGCTTAGAAGCCGCCTTAAACTCAATCAGCAAAAAGGAGTTTCAGATTCTTATTGGAACTCAAATGCTGGCCAAGGGGCATCACTTCCCAGATGTGACTCTTGTCGCTTTACTGGACGTTGATGGTTCTCTTTACAGCAGTGATTTCAGGGCACCCGAGAGATTGGCTCAATTATTTATTCAAGTCGCGGGACGGGCAGGGCGTGCCAGTAAACAAGGGGAGGTGATACTTCAGACTCATCACCCTGAGCATAGCCTACTGCAAACCTTGCTTACCAAAGGCTATCGGTATTTCGCTGAGTTAGCATTGCAAGAACGAAAAGGCTCACATTTGCCACCCTATTCGTTTTTAACTTTATTCCGTGCAGAGGCGAATCAAGTCCAGCTGGTTGAAGATTTTTTACGTCAAGTGCGTTTTACTCTCGAAGGACATCCTCTTTTTAAGGAACATTGCCAGATTCTCGGACCTACTCCAGCGCCGCAAGCTAAAAGGGCAGGTAAGCATCGCTGGCAACTCATGCTACAGGTAACAAGTCGTCCCATCATGCAAAAACTACTTTTCAGTGCAAAGCCAGCGATCAATTTGTTACCGAATTCGAAAAAAGTGCGTTGGTCGATTGATATTGAGCCGCAAGATTTAAGCTGATTTCAGCTTTTTCATTTAATTGTGATTCACATCTCGAAGCTAGTCTGATTTTTGTTAATCACCCCGTAATATTCTGCGCTGAAATGAATAAACTATGAATTGATTTTAATAATTTATTTTAATGATACGCGGTAGATAAACGATTTGTCTGGAAGATAGTCGTTTTGATGGAGGGCAGTCCATCACTATCGATTAAGGTAGCGAGGCCGCTACCATGTTTGGAAAATAAAGAGGGTAATAAATTTATGGCGACAATGAAGGATGTTGCTCAGCTGGCTGGCGTTTCAACTGCGACTGTATCGCGTGCGCTAATGAATCCGGAAAAAGTATCTTCAGCCACAAGGAAGCGAGTCGAGGATGCGGTGTTAGAGGCAGGGTATTCACCTAATTCTCTAGCACGTAATTTACGTAGAAATGAATCTAAAACCATCATCGCGATTATTCCTGATATCTGCGATCCGTATTATACCGAGATTATTCGAGGTATTGAGGATGCGGCTGTGGAGCATGGTTATATCGTGTTACTTGGCGACAGCGGACAACAGAAAAAACGCGAAAGTTCTTTTGTTAATTTAGTCTTTACCAAGCAAGCCGATGGCATGTTACTGCTTGGTACTGACTTACCTTTTGATGTGAGTAAACCAGAGCAAAAAAACTTGCCTCCTATGGTGATGGCATGTGAATTTGCCCCTGAGCTTGAGCTACCAACCGTACATATCGACAATCTTACTTCGGCTTTTGAAGCGGTAAACTATTTGACTCAAATGGGTCATAAACGAATTGCTCAGGTTTCTGGTCCAGAATCGGCTGTCTTATGTCAGTTCCGCCATCAAGGTTATCAACAAGCACTCCGCCGGGCTGGGATCACGATGAACCCAAACTATTGCATTCAAGGCCGTTTTTCTTTTGAAGATGGGTCTAAGGCCATCAGGCAGCTACTGTCTCTTCCTGAGCCGCCGACTGCTATTTTTTGCCATAATGATGCGATGGCAATCGGGGCGATTCAAGAGGCGAAAAAATTAGGTTTGCGAGTTCCTCAAGATTTGTCTGTGGTAGGCTTTGATGATATTCACTTCGCTCAATATTGCGATCCACCATTAACGACGATTTCTCAGCCACGTTATGAGATAGGCCGTCAAGCTATGTTGATGATGTTGGATCTCTTGCGAGGTCACGATGTTCGTGCGGGTTCACGACTGCTTGAGACTCAATTAGTCGTGAGAGACAGTGTCGCTCCGCCAAGAAGTTGCTAGAGAGCAATGGTTACATACACCGCTAGCATAGGTGATTATTCTAACTGTGTATTCACATTGTCTAAATAATTTATCTTATCAATGGGCGATGCATTTTGATGTGTCGCTTCCATTTCCTCCCTGTCATCGCAGGACAATCTGGATTACCATAGCGATAGAGGTAATAGACATTGATTTATAGCAGTGGCAAATAGAGATTACGTAAAACGCGGTCGCGGTAATAGCGGCAAAAAAACAACGTCCAAAAAATCCCCATCAAGAAAGCCATGGCGAAGTGGTCTCCTTGCTGTGCTCTTGGTCGGCACCTTCGGCTATGGGCTTTATACATTGAGTAATGACCCAGAACCGCCCCAACCTGTCCTTAAGCAGGCTAAGCCAAAGCCCAAGAAGATTTTACCAGCCCCTCCTGAGGAGAAGTGGGATTACGTTGAATCCTTACCTAATCGGGAAATAGAAGTCACGGCAAAAGAGCAAGTAGTGTCTGAGATCCCTTACATTATGCAGTGTGGGGCTTATACCAACGCAGCGCAGGCTGAAGCTCGTAAATTGGACATAGCGTTCCAAGGCATCAATAGCAAAATACGTAAAAAAGAGGGCAGCAAATGGTATCGAGTTGTTCTTGGCCCATATAAATTTAAAAGAGACGCTGAAAGAGATAAACACAAGCTACAACGAGCGAAAATTGAACCTTGTGCCATTTGGAAAGACTCTCAGTAAATTATTCTTTTATCATCGATGACTGTTATCTGTTTTAAAAATATAATTATATGTTTTAAAACGGATAATGGTGAAATGACCGCACATGTTGTGCCCAGCAAGCTGCTGGTATCGATGTGGTTCAAACTAGACTGAGATTATTTGAGGATACACACTCTTCCCTTGAATTTGTCATTTAGTAACCTCATATACTGTCTAACATTGGAATTAAAATAATGATGAGGTCCACTCGTGACTACTATTGTATCTGTACGCCGAAATAATAAAGTCGTTATCGCAGGTGATGGACAGGTATCGCTGGGTAACACTGTAATGAAAGGAAACGCACGTAAAGTTCGTCGCCTATACAATAATAAAGTGTTGGCTGGTTTTGCTGGTGGCACGGCCGATGCGTTTACGCTCTTTGAGCGTTTTGAGAGCAAACTACAAATGCATCAAGGTCACTTGACCAAAGCCGCAGTTGAGCTTGCCAAAGATTGGCGCAGCGATCGAGCGCTAAGAAAATTGGAAGCTCTATTGGCAGTGGCAGACGAAACCGCTTCGCTTATTATCACAGGTAACGGTGATGTTGTTCAGCCAGAAAACGATTTGATTGCGATTGGTTCAGGCGGCAATTTCGCTCAAGCTGCTGCGACGGCATTATTGGAAAATACTGAGTTGGACGCACGTGAAATTGCAGAGAAGTCCTTGAAAATTGCAGGCGACATCTGTGTGTTTACTAACCAGCATCACACTATCGAAGAACTAGAAACTCCAGAAGCTAACGCTGAATAAACAAAGATAGTGGTTATAGAATTTAAGGAATTGGATTATGTCTGAAATGACCCCTCGCGAAATTGTTCACGAACTTAATCGCCATATCATTGGCCAAGACAAGGCTAAACGTTCAGTTGCCATCGCTCTGCGTAATCGCTGGAGAAGAATGCAACTAGAAGAGAGTCTGCGCGTTGAGGTTACTCCCAAGAATATTCTTATGATTGGTCCAACAGGTGTAGGTAAAACGGAAATAGCGCGTCGTCTTGCTAAATTGGCTAACGCGCCTTTCATTAAAGTTGAGGCGACCAAGTTCACAGAGGTTGGTTATGTTGGTAAAGAAGTTGAAACCATCATTAGAGATTTGACCGATGTAGCAATCAAAATGACTCACCAGCAAGCAATGGAAAAGGTTAAATTCCGCGCGGAAGAGCAAGCTGAAGAGCGAATTCTTGATGCTCTTTTACCACCAGCACGTGATGCTTGGGGACAAAATGAGCAAACCGAGGAAAGTTCTAATACTCGTCAGACTTTTCGTAAGAAATTGCGTGAAGGTAAGTTAGACGACAAAGAAATTGAAGTTGATGTTGCAGCTCCGCAAATGGGGGTGGAAATTATGGCTCCTCCTGGTATGGAAGAAATGACAAACCAGCTTCAAGGTATGTTCCAAAATTTGGCCGGTGATGCTAAGAAAAAGCGCAAGCTGAAAATTAAAGATGCCTTTAAGACGCTGACTGAAGAAGAAGCGACCAAGCTGGTGAATCAGGAAGAACTAAAAGAGCAGGCCATTTTTAACGTTGAAAACAATGGCATTGTATTTATTGATGAAATCGACAAAATTTGTAAGCGTGGTGAAAGTTCTGGTCCGGATGTATCTCGCGAGGGTGTTCAAAGAGACTTGCTACCACTGATTGAGGGCAGTACGGTTTCAACTAAGCATGGTATGGTGAAGACGGATCATATTCTGTTTGTTACCTCAGGTGCATTCCAAGTAGCTAAACCTTCAGATTTAATCCCAGAGCTGCAAGGTCGTTTGCCTATCCGTGTTGAGCTTGAAGCGCTGTCTAGCGATGATTTCAAACGTATTCTCACTGAGCCAAAAGCGTCACTGACTGAGCAGTATGTTGCTCTAATGAAAACCGAGCAAGTGGACATTGAGTTTACTCAAGATGGCATTGCTCAAATAGCTGAAGCTGCTTGGACGGTGAATGAAACGACGGAAAATATTGGTGCTCGCCGTCTGCATACTGTTATGGAGCGTTTAATGGATGAGATTTCTTTTGAAGCGACAGACAAAGCTGGCTCAAAGATGACCATTGATGCGCAATACGTAAAAGAAAAGCTAGGCGATACCATAGAAGATGAAGACCTGAGCCGTTTTATCCTCTAGCCTATCTACGCAGCCTTTATTCGCGAGTATAGCCGATCACAAGATCGGCTTTTTCCTTTCCTGTCTCTTTTGATAAAAGTTGCTCTGACTCTCAGTGCTGCTCTCTGACATTTCTTTATCTATGCATCTGTATGGTGAATCGCTATAGTGGATTGATATTCATAGTGTAAGGAAACCGTATGTCGCCTTTAGAATCTCACTACCCACTTGATGATTTTATCGAATTTCCGGCTGAGGAAATGTCTGCTCGCGCTAAGAAAAATTATCAGCAGCTAAAACGTCGCCACTCTATTCGTAAATTTTCAGACCGATCTGTTGCTAAAGACATTATCGAAAACTGTATACGCGCCGCAGGGACGGCTCCAAGTGGTGCGAATCACCAGCCATGGCATTTTGTTGCCATTCACAGCGGTCAAGTGAAAGGGCAGATTAGACAAGCTGCAGAAGAGTTAGAGCGAACGTTTTATCAAGGACGAGCGGGTCAAGAGTGGCTAGATGCATTAAAGCCATTAGGTACCGATGCGGATAAGCCATATTTGGAGAAGGCGCCTTGGCTAATCGCTGTATTTTCGAAGAAAAAAGGTGGGTTGGCTAATGATGGTGAGCAGGCGAACTACTATGTGCATGAATCGGTAGGGATTGCGACTGGCTTCCTGATCCAAGCGCTACATAATGCAGGGCTGGCAACGCTAACCCATACTCCTAAACCCATGAGCTTTTTGACTGGTATATGCGGTCGCGATCCAGATGTTGATAGACCATATATGTTAATAGTGACGGGTTATCCAGACAAAGACGCTACCATACCAGAGCACGCATTAAACAAAAAAGCGCTTGAAGACATCGCCACTTTTATTGAATAGGAGTGGCGAGATTAAGTTCCTTCATCTCTGCACCCCATGTATAAGGGGCGCAGGTTTATACTTTGTTACAACATGATAATAAATATTACCGCCAAGACTGAGACCAAACCTGCAAAGGCATAACAGGCTATCTTACCAGTCAATCCAGCATGGATCTTGAGGTCGTGCATGCCATGATGAATACGATGCATCGCATGCCACATGGGTAGAGCCAAAGTCGCGATGATAAATAACCCTCCTATCAAGCTGCTACTAAAGCCTTTGACGCGTTGATAATCTAATGCCTCTGAATCAATGACTCCCAAGGGAATCAAAACTCCCAACACAAGAATAGTGACTGGAGTCACCATGGCAAACCATGTTCCTCCGGCGCCAAACAAGCTCCACCAGATTGGTTCATCGGAGCGTTTTGGAGCAGTATTTACTGAAAAATTCGGCTTCATAGTCAAGGCTCCTTAAATCACAACAAGTATAATTAGGGAAATAAATATCACGGCTGCCCACTGAGCCATTACGATAAGCTTCTTGTCGATCAGTTTGCCTTTGAGCCGAATAGGCACTACTTGAGGCATCATGCTAAAAAAGGTTTGTGCATGGAAAAGGCTGCCGATCAACGCAATAATATTAATCAAAATAACAATAGGATTGGTCATAAACTCAAGCCATGCTTGCCATGATTCAGGGCCTTTCACTAGCGAGCCTAAGCCAATCAGCAGAAAAATAGTAAATATAACCAAGGGCACAACGGTTGCTTCTCTTAACATATAGAAGCGGTAGAAGGGGTGACTTTTCCACCAAGTTGGGGTCATCTCTCGGACATAAGGTTTTCGATTACTCATCCTCAGGCCTCCTTCGCTGTTAATTTGCCATCGGGTTTAAGCATTGCAATAACAAAATCCATCGATGATTCGACCTTGCCTTGGTTGACTGCGGCCGCAGGATCGACGTTTTTGGGGCATACTTCAGAGCAATAACCGACAAAGGTACATCCCCAAGCTCCGTTGGCACCATTAATCATAGCCATACGCTGATTTTTACCCTTGTCTCGGCTATCTAGGTTATAGCGATGGGCTAAAGTGAGTGCCGCAGGTCCGATAAACTCAGGGTTGAGGCCAAATTGAGGACAGGCCGCGTAACATAATCCGCAGTTAATGCATCCTGCAAACTGTTTATATTTGGCCATTTGCTCTGGGGTTTGTTTATTGGTTCCATCTTCAGGTTGACGGTCATTGCCAATGATATACGGCTTTATTGCTTCGAGTCGTTCGATAAAAGGCGTCATATCGACGATCAAATCTTTTTCAATTGGGAAGTTAGCCAATGGTTCAATTTTGATGCCGTCTGGGTAGTCACGCAAAAAGCTTTTACATGCCAGCTTTGGCACTCCGTTAACCATGATGCCACAAGAACCGCATATCGCCATTCGGCATGACCATCGATAGGAGAGATTTTTATCCAAATTATCTTTGATGTAACCGAGCGCATCTAAGGTAGACATGGTGTTATCAAAGGGAACATCAAAGCTTTGCCAGTGTGGCTTTGTGTCTTGCTCAGGATCGTATCGCAAAATCTCTACTTTTTGGATTCGATTTTCAGACATTAGAAGCCCTCCTGTACAGATTTTTCATTTTCTTGTGCTGC
The DNA here is from genome assembly GCF_009363415.1 of Vibrio aquimaris. Classification (NCBI taxonomy): domain Bacteria; kingdom Pseudomonadati; phylum Pseudomonadota; class Gammaproteobacteria; order Vibrionales; family Vibrionaceae; genus Vibrio; species Vibrio aquimaris. The sequence continues at coordinate 219,709 of NZ_CP045350.1, forward strand.
CGCTTTTTCGGCTGCTTCGCCATACAGACGAGCTTTGGGTTGTGATTTGGTAATAGTGACGTCACTGTAATCAATTTGAGGCTCTGAGTTTTGGTGGTAAAAAGCGAGTGAGTGCTTTAAAAAATGGATGTCATCTCTTTCAGTGCATCCATCGTCGAGGCGCTGGTGGGCGCCTCGCGACTCTTTGCGTAATATGGCTGAATGCACCATGGCTTCAGCTACCTCTAAGCCATAGCCAACTTCAATTGCATACAGCAGGTCGGTATTAAATACTTTTCCTTTGTCTTTTATACTCACACGTTTGAAGCGCTCTTTGAGCTCGGCAATCTTATCTATGGTTACTTGCATCAAATCATGTTGACGGTAAATGCCGCAGCCTGCTTCCATAGCATGGCCCATTTCATTGCGTATTTCGGCCCAGTTCTCATCACCTTCTTGGTTGATTAAGTCGTTTAGGCGCTTTTCAATAGATTGAACTTGTTCAGATATGGATGCTTGGTTCCAATCTTTGAAATTGGTCGCATGTTTGGCTGCTTGCTCACCAGCAACCCGGCCAAATACGACGAACTCAGCCAATGAGTTAGAGCCGAGACGATTTGCGCCATGAAGCCCTACTGATGCACATTCACCAACAGCAAATAAGCCTTTAATCCGAGTTTCGCAGTTTGGGTTTGTCTCGATTCCACCCATAGTGTAATGGACGGTTGGACGGATAGGTATTGGCTCTTTTGCTGGGTCAACATTGACATAAGCTTTAGCGAGCTCACAGATAAAAGGTAATCGCTCTTGAAGGTAATCTTCGCCCAAGTGGCGTAGATCTAAGTGGACGACGTCTCCAAGAGAGTGCTTGATGGTGTTGCCTTTTTGCTGCTCATGCCAAAAGGCTTGTGAAACCTTGTCGCGAGGACCCAGCTCCATGTATTTGTTTTTGGGCTGGCCAATAGGCGTTTCAGGCCCCATGCCATAGTCTTGCAGATATCGATAACCATCTTTATTGACTATAATCCCTCCTTCACCACGACAACCCTCAGTCATTAAAATACCTGTACCAGGTAAGCCTGTTGGGTGGTATTGGACAAACTCCATATCTCGCAATGGCACACCGTGGCGGTAAGCCATCGCCATACCATCCCCAGTCACAATACCGCCGTTAGTATTGCAGTGGTAAACACGGCCAGCCCCGCCTGTGGCTAATACAACAGATTTGGCTTTGATGGTGATGAGTTCACCTTCTGACATCTGAATGGCAACCAATCCTTGTATTTCATCTTGATCGACAAGCAGATCGACAACAAAGTACTCATCTAACCTTCTAATATTTTTGTACTTAATTGAGGTTTGAAATAGGGTGTGCAGCATATGAAAGCCAGTTTTATCGGCCGCAAACCAAGTTCGTTCGACTTTCATGCCGCCAAAGCGTCTTACGTTGACTTCACCGTCTGCTTTACGACTCCAAGGGCAACCCCATTGCTCCATTTGGATCATTTCGCGAGTTGCATTTTCTACAAAATATTCAACGACATCCTGTTCACATAACCAATCTCCGCCTCCTACGGTATCGTTGAAGTGGTTATCTAAGCTGTCTTCATCCTTGATAACTGCTGCTGAGCCACCCTCTGCCGCCACTGTATGTGAGCGCATAGGGTAAACCTTAGAAATCAGTGCAATGTCTAAGTCTGGGTTTGCTTCAGCGGCTGCAATGGCAGTACGAAGACCGGCGCCGCCTGCACCAATGACTGCGATATCTGTGGTGATGGTTTTCACAGTTACCCTCCGGTAGGAATCGGCGGAGTGAACCGCCTGTTATTGTCAATAGAGAAAACCTTAAAAAGGCTAGGGTTAGTGTAAAAGACACGCATAAAGCAAATATTGATGTATTTAGGTTTTTGCTTCAGTAGTCAGGAGGTTTGAGTGAAAAATGCGCGTAATGTGAGGGCTGTCACGGCATACTTTTACTTCACTTTTTCATTTCCAAGATACGCTAAGGTTGAATAGAAAAAGCTAAGGCTAACCTTTTTCTTGTCGGCGAGATAAATTATGTGTTGATTGTTAGTCATCAAAACTCGCTTACAAGTGGCCTCAACTTGCAAATTCAAGCAAAGATGATAGTTTCCCATCTCACTTTATACACATGAGTAGTCAGACATGCACACACCTTGGCAACCTGCGGCGTCGCTTGAGCTGCTTAAATTGAGGGCCAAATTATTTGGTCAGATACGTCAGTTTTTTGCTGATCGTGCAGTATTGGAAGTGGATACCCCAGCCTTAAGTCATGCCACAGTAACAGATAGGCATTTGCATACTTTCAAAACTGAATTTGTTGGTCCCAATTATGCCAATGGGCAAGCTTTGTATTTGATGACTAGTCCAGAATTTCACATGAAACGCCTATTGGCCTCTGGAAGCGGATGTATCTATCAGATTTGTAAAGCGTTTAGGAATGAAGAAAGCGGACGTTACCATAACCCCGAGTTTACTATGTTGGAGTGGTATCGTGTTGGCTTTGACCATCATCAGTTAATGGATGAAATGGATGAGCTACTTAAAGCGACTCTCAAAGTAAAATCAACCTACCGCATGACATATCAGCAGGCATTTCTGAGCCAATTAGATGTATGTCCATTAGAAGCTTCGATGACTGAGTTAAAAGAAAGTGCGTATGCTCTAGGACTTGGTGATATTGCCAAGGACGAGACAAATCGAGACACACTACTTCAGTTGCTATTTAATCTTGGTGTTGAATCTCAGATTGGTCAGGAGCAGCCAGTGTTTATCTATAACTTTCCTGCATCACAAGCGGCATTGGCTAAAATTAGCCCGCAAGACCCTAGAGTTGCTGAGCGATTTGAGGTCTATTTTAAAGGGGTAGAACTGGCGAATGGTTTTCATGAGTTAGATAGTGCTGCTGAACAGCTAAAGCGCTTTGAAGATGATAATCTTATGCGACAATTTTTAGGCCTTCCCGCACAGCCGATTGACTATCGATTACTTGAAGCGTTAGAGGCTGGTTTGCCTCTGTGCGCAGGTGTTGCTTTGGGCATAGACCGGTTAGTGATGTTGGCAAATCAGGTTAATCACATTGAGCAAGTATTGGCTTTTCCTTTCGATAGAGCGTGATTCTACAGCTTATGTCTCGCTAAGCGAGGACATCCTCGTTATACTGCCAGTCTAAATTTACATTTCAGAGCCGCTGTCGATTAGCGGCTCTAGTATCGAAGAGCGCAGGACATGCAAGAGTACATCGCATTTTTTCAAGAAAATATGATCCTTTCTTTGGTTTGGGTAGGCATATTGATTGCCCTTATCATGAACATAATGAAATCAAGCACAGCAGCTTATAAAGAAATTACCGCCTCACAGACCACATATTTGATGAATCGAGAGCAAGGCGTTGTGGTTGATATTCGCAGTAAAGAAGACTTCAGAAAGGGGCATATTACGGACGCAGTTCACATTTTACCTTCTGATATTAAATCAGGTAACTTGGGTAAACTTGAAAATCAGAAATCTAACCCAATTATCGTGGTATGCCAGACAGGCCAATCATCGCAAGAAAGTGCGAATCTTCTTGCAAAAGGTGGATTTGAAAATGTTAGTCTACTTAAGAATGGTCTTATTGCTTGGAATGAAGCAAATCTCCCCTTGGTGAAAGGCAAAAAATAATTTTCAATAGTTTTAGACGTTGCTTGATATCGTAGCGTTTGTTTGAGAGGCGCGGGCTCATAATTATCACTGAGCTAGTGAGTCAACCTCTCTGTAAGTCTAAAGTAGACAACTCGATTACAAAGGATTTTAAAATGGCTGAAGCAGCACCACAACAAGAAGCTCAAAATTTCGCAATTCAACGTATCTTTCTAAAAGATGTGTCTTTTGAAGCGCCTAACTCTCCAGGTATGTTTCAAAAAGATTGGCAGCCAGATGTAAAGCTTGACCTAGATACTCAAAGCCGTGAGCTTGGTGAGGGAGTTTACGAAGTGGTACTTCGCTTGACGGTGACAGTTAAAAATGCTGAAGAAACGGCATTTTTGTGTGAAGTTCAGCAGGGTGGTATCTTCACAGCAGAAAAAATGGAATCAGGTCAGCTTGCTCACTGTTTAGGTGCGTTCTGCCCGAATATCCTTTTCCCATATGCGCGCGAAACTATTTCAAGCCTAGTGGTTAAAGGTACTTTCCCGCAGCTAAACCTTGCGCCTGTTAACTTTGACGCCTTGTTCATGAACTACTTGCAGCAGCAAGCTCAAGAAGAAGGTAAAGCGGAAGCTTAATCATCAAAAACGATTAAAGGGACAAAAAGCCCTAACGTTGAATAAAATGCACAGAGCAATCATGTCGATATGCACTGTGCATTTTTCATTTGCGACGTACAATATTGCTTAGCTTCTGATAACCTATTTACTATCAGGATAAGTATTTAACTTAACGACCCAAGTCTATGGCGTCATAGTCTTCAATAGGACTCAGGTACACTCATGACAGATACACACAGCATGAATAACGACAGTAAAAATATAGCCATGGCCGTACTTGGTGCGGGCTCTTATGGAACATCACTCGCGATATCATTGGCACGAAATGGTGCGAATGTGTTGCTGTGGGGGCATGATCCTGAGCATATGGCACGCTTGCAATCTGATCGAGCCAATCATGCCTTTTTGCCAGGAATAGAATTCCCTCCGTCTCTGATAATAGAGCCTGATTTGGCAAAGGTGGTAAAAGCTAGTCGGGACTTACTTGTTGTCGTACCAAGCCACGTATTTTCTGATGTTCTGACTAAAGTTCACCCTCACCTCCGCTCTGATTCTAGATTGTGCTGGGCAACCAAAGGACTTGAACCTGAGACAGGGCGTTTGCTTCAAGATGTTGCCACAGAAATTATTGGCGATACCTATCCTTTAGCCGTTCTATCTGGGCCGACGTTTGCCAAAGAGTTAGCAATGGGAATGCCTACAGCAATATCCGTTGCTTCACCTGACCAAGACTTTGTTACGGATCTTCAAGATAAGATACATTGCAGTAAGACCTTTCGTGTGTATGCCAATAGTGATTTTATCGGTATACAGCTAGGGGGCGCGGTTAAGAATGTGATTGCAATTGGTGCTGGCATGTCTGATGGGATAGGCTTTGGTGCCAATGCTCGCACCGCCCTGATCACCCGAGGGCTTGCTGAGATGACTCGACTTGGCATGGCGCTTGGAGCTCAGGCGGAGACGTTTATGGGCATGGCGGGACTTGGTGATTTGGTTTTGACCTGTACCGACAATCAGTCTCGTAACCGCCGTTTTGGGCTGGCATTAGGAGAAGGTAAAGGGGTGCAAGTGGCACAGGATGAGATTGGTCAGGTAGTTGAAGGGTATCGTAACACTAAAGAAGTATGGTTGCTGTCAAAAAGGGTGGGGGTTGAACTGCCAATCGTTGACCAAATATACCAAGTGTTGTATCAAGGTAAAGATGCGCACCTTGCTGCAAGGGATTTGCTTGCTCGTGATAAAAAAGCCGAAGCCTAAATCTGGGCAATATTAAGCTTCAAGGCGCCTTGTAGTAGTCAGATGTAAGGTTTAGAAATGAAACATTGTGAGAAACAGAAAGTTTGGCAAGCGGTGGTAAGGGAGGCTCGTGATTTATCCGAGCAGGAGCCCATGCTAGCCAGCTTTTATCATGCGACCATCATTAAGCATGACAGTTTGGCTTCGGCGTTAAGTTACATCCTAGCCAATAAACTTAATACGGCTTCGATGCCTGCAATGGCTGTCCGTGAAGTGATTGAAGAAGCCTTCAGTGCTGATCATTCTATTATTGAAGCTGCCGCTTGTGATATCTGTGCGACGGTCAATCGTGATCCGGCTGTTTCCATGTATTCAATGCCTTTGCTTTATTTGAAAGGCTACCATGCACTGCAAGGGTATCGCGTGGCGAATTGGCTATGGAAACAAGGACGAGTTGCTCTTGCGACCTATTTGCAGAATCAAATTTCGGTGGCTTGTCAGGTGGATATTCATCCAGCGGCGCGTATAGGTCAGGGCATCATGCTCGATCACGCAACAGGCATTGTGATTGGTGAAACTGCTGTTGTCGAGAATGATGTATCAATCCTTCAAGATGTTACATTAGGTGGTACTGGCAAAGCTTGTGGTGATCGACACCCGAAAATACGTGAAGGCGTCATGATAGGTGCAGGAGCCAAAATTCTTGGCAATATTGAAGTTGGGGAAGGGGCTAAGATTGGATCTTGCTCTGTGGTGCTACAACCTGTGCCACCACATACAACTGCTGCTGGTGTGCCCGCTAAGATCGTGGGTAGGCCCAAAACCGATAAACCATCGCTTGATATGGACCAGCAATTTAATGGACGTTCACAAAGCTTTGTGGGTGGTGATGGTATCTAAACGACCATATTAATTCGATAAAAAAGGTTGGTGCTATGCCAACCTTTTTGATCTTGCTTATGCCAGAGCTGTCAGCTCTGCAAGTACTTCTTCTGCCCACTCTACCCAGGCTTGGCGCACGAGTAGGTTGCGACGAAGTGTTAAGCGCTCAAGACGCTGCTGTTTGTCGAGAGTTGCAGGTTTAGAATAGTAAGCGCTTTCAATCTCTTTGTAATGCGAGACAAGCTTACGAGATTCCTCGACCAGTTCAGCAAGTTGTTGATGGTAAGGTGCTGAGGGCTGCACAGCGCATGCCATCAATTTAGCACAGAACTCATCGCGAACGGTTGGATGAGCTGTTGGTTGATCGAACCATTCTCCGAGTGCGACTCGTCCCGCATCTGTGATTGAATATACTTTGCGGTCGGGTTTGCCTTCTTGGGGCTCAAGTACGCAAGTAACGAGTTTGTTCTGAGCCATTTTGTTGAGCTCACGGTAAACCTGTTGATGACTTGCTTTCCAAAAGTAGCCAATGGTGGCTGAAAATTCTTTGGTGATATCATATCCAGTGGCATCGCGTGTGCTTAGAACTGTTAGGATAACGTGTGGTAATGACATGTCTTTAATCCAAATGGTCAAATAAATACTAATAACTGCTTTGCTACTGTTGTGCTTCTTTGGCACTTATCATCAGTAGAGAATCAAGCAGCGCCAACAATGTTGGCCATGTCACCTTAAAAGCCGTTTTATCACCTAGAGCGATCTGTAATTTTATTATTCATCGCAAAGGAGAAGTATTATATCTAAATAATAAGCATAAAGTAGAATAGAAGGGCCGATATCGTCAAAAAACTGATAATTAACTCAATAAATTATTATATCAGCATAATATTCTAATGTTTATCCATTGTGATTTTTATTTTGGTTTTTTATTCTTATGTATTTGGTGTTTTTAGCATCAGATGCATTGGGGCTGTTGATTAAATCAGCCCCAAATCATAGTTTACTGCGACTATCCAGTGTTGCGCATTCCGGCTGCGATGCCCGCAATGGTTACCATCAGAGCCTCCTCTAGTTCAGGAGAAGCTGAGCTATTTTGGCGATTGCGGTACAGTAACTCCGCTTGTAGCATATTGAGAGGTTCAACATAGATGTTGCGTAAGCGGATGGACTCTTGTCCCCAAGGATCGCTTTGCATTAAATTTTCATTGTTTTCAACATTTAATACCGCTTTGATGTCTTTACTCAGCTGCTGGCGTAATTGTTCACCTAAAGGCTGCAATTTTTCTTCAACCAATCGCTCATCGTAATAGCGAGCGATCTCTAAATTGCATTTGGTGTAAACCATTTCCAGCATCCCAAGGCGAGTAGAAAAAAATGGCCACTCGCGACACATTTCCTCCAGTAGAGTTTGATGTCCTTTGTCGATAGAATGTTGAATCGCTTCACCAGCACCTAGCCAAGCGGGTAGGACTAAGCGATTCTGACTCCAAGAAAATATCCAAGGTATTGCACGTAGGCTCTCGACTCCGCCGTTTGGATTGCGTTTTGCCGGGCGAGATCCAAGTGGTAATTTGCCTAGCTCAAGCTCTGGTGTTGCTTGACGAAAATATGGTACGAAGTCAGGCTTACCTCGAACAATATTTCTATACGCTTCACAACTGACTTTAGACAGAAGATTCATCTGATCACGCCATGCTTTCTTCGGCTCAGGTGGCGGTAGTAAGTTAGCCTCTAAAATTGCGCTTGCATAAAGATTAAAGCTGTTTACTGCAACCTCTGGAAGTCCGAGTTTAAAGCGTATCATTTCACCTTGCTCAGTGACTCTTAATCCTCCTTTTAAGCTTTTAGGAGGTTGCGACAAAAGAGCTGCATGGGCTGGAGCGCCGCCACGTCCAATCGTTCCCCCTCGGCCATGGAATAAGGTCAGTTCAACGCCTTCTTCTTCTGCAACTTTGACCAATGATTCCATAGCATGATATTGAGCCCAACCAGCAGACATGACGCCAGCATCTTTTGCTGAGTCCGAATAGCCTATCATGACCATTTGATGGTTTTGGATAAAACCTCGGTATAAATCAATTCCCATCAGCTGTTTGACAACCGACTCAGCATTATTGAGGTCATCAAGTGTCTCAAACAGCGGGCATACATCCATACGATAGGGGCAACCTGCTTCTTGAAGTAATAAATGCACCGCGAGCACATCTGATGCCGTGCGAGCCATGGAAATCACATAGGCGCCAAATGCTTCACGTGGCTGAGTGGCGATAATTTTGCACGTATCAAGTACTTCTTGTACCGCTTCAGAAGGATGCCAATCTCTTGGTAGCAAAGGCCTTTTAGAAGCTAGCTCATTGGTTAGAAAAGCGATTTTATCTTGCTCATTCCAATGATTGTAATCTCCAATCCCTAGATAGCGAGTTAATTCTGATAATGCCTCTGAGTGGCGTGTACTTTCTTGGCGAATATCCAAACGAACCAAATGAACCCCAAAGGCTTTGATGCGGCGCAGTGTATCCAGTAGAGAGCCTTCCGCTATGATGCCCATGCCGCATTGATGTAATGACTGATAGCAGGCATAAAGAGGATCCCAAAGCTGCTCCACTTTTTGCAGTGGCGCTTTAATGGCAATTTTCTGGCCTTTGATTTTTCCATCAAGGATATGTTTGGTATCAGTTAGCAGCGAACGAAGCTGTTTAAGAATGGCGCGATAAGGTTCATGTTCATCTTCACCAGCCAGTGAGCGCACAGGCTCATTGCAGCGAGTCATGGAAAGTTCACTGATTAATTCATTGATATCATTGAGGTAGAGATCGGCCGCTTTCCAGCGAGATAGCAGCATGACTTCACGAGTAATGGTGTGTGTGACAAACGGATTACCGTCTCGGTCTCCCCCCATCCATGATGAAAAGTGAACGGGTCTCGCATCAATCGGCAAGCCTTCTTGTAGATACTCACGTACTTTCCCGTCTAATTCACGCAGAAAGTCTGGCACGGCTTCCCACAGTGAGTTCTCGACCACGGCGAAGCCCCATTTGGCTTCATCAAGGGGAGTAGGGCGCTGCTGACGTATCGTATCTGAGTGCCACCCCTGCGCGATTAATTGCTCAAGCCGGCGTTCGGTTTTTAACCGCTCTTTGCTTGAAAGCTCATTGAGATCGAGCTTTGATAAACACTTATTAATCTTGACCAGCTTGTTGATCATGGTGCGACGTGTGATTTCTGTTGGGTGCGCTGTGAGCACGAGTTCTATATTGAGATCACGAATAGCTTGGGCGGTATCTAGCTGACTAATACCATTTTGGTTGAGTTTTGAAAACAAAGCTTTAATGGCATCGGGTTCGTTGACATCTGTGTCACAGTGGCGAGAAATGGTGTGATATTGCTCTGCCATGTTGGTGAGGTTGAGAAATTGATTAAAGGCGTGAGCAACAGGGGTAAGTTGGTCGTCAGGTAGGTTTTTTATTTCTTCTATTAAGCTTTCTCTGTCTGATTTATTACCGGAGAGAGCAGATTTGGAAAGCTTACGAATAGTTTCTACTTTTTCCAGAAGGGCATCACCATGAGCATCTTTGATGGTATTACCCAATAAATGCCCCAGCATGCTCACATTGCTTCTGAGAGCAGAGTATTTTTCGTTCATTATTATCCTACCTTGTAAAAAAATTACATCCATTGTTCCTTGTTGAATAGACAATCTAGCGAAAAATATCAATGAGAGTCAAATACTCTTGCATAGTAGTGCAAAGGTTAACCTAGGCTCGCTAATTTCAGTATTAGGCTGCTTTTGCCCAATACTGAAAATTTATTACAAACTAGGGCCAGTGAAAAAGCGGCCTTTACTAAACTAGAAACAATATTTATGCATTGCTTTGGACAGTACGTCTATGGTCGGTTCGATAAACTCAAAGCCAAGATACTCATCGGGTTGGTGCGCTTGTTCTATTGAACCTGGGCCGAGGACAAGTGTTGGGCAAAGCTGCTGCAAGAAAGGCGCTTCAGTGCAATAGTTAACTGTTTCACTGTCTGTTCCAGATATTTCTTCCATCCCTTTTATAAACGGATGATTATGCTGACATTCATAACCAGGAATAGGCTCATGGAGAGCGGTGATTTCAATTCTTCCGGGACACTTTAGTTCAACTTCCTTTAACGCGCTGCGTAGCATATTGTCCAAACTATCTAAGCTAATTCCAGGTAATGGACGTACGTCGTAGTGCAGCTCACAACAGCCACAGATTCGATTAGCACTATCCCCGCCGTGTATATGACCAAGGTTGAGAGTGGGACTTGGAATGGCGAATCCTGGGTGGTGATAATCTTTAATAAGTCGGTCGCGCAGTTGCATCATGGCAAATAAGATTTCATGCATAATCTCAATCGCATTAACACCAAGAGCCGGATCAGATGAATGGCCTGATTTGCCCGTTACCCGGATAGAGTTAGCCATATGTCCTTTGTGGCCACGGATTGGCACTAGGCTGGTAGGCTCACCAATAATACAGTAATCAGGTTCAATAGGATTGTTATCAGTAAAATGCCGTGCACCGAGCATGGTTGTTTCTTCATCACATGTTGCCAGCACATATAAGGGCTTGGTTTGCTTGCTCCAGTCAACTTTTTTTACCGCTTCATAAATGAATGCGAAAAAACCTTTCATGTCAGCGGTGCCGAGCCCATAAAAGCGATTGTCAGCTTGGGTCAGTTTATGTGGATCGAAATTCCAACGCCCTTGGTCAAAAGGAACCGTATCGCTATGACCAGCAAGTAGCAGTCCGCCCTCGCCCGTTCCCTTTTTAGCCAGTAGGTTGAATTTCCCTGTCGAGACTTTGATTACGTCAGTTTCAAAGCCGAGTGATTGCATCCACGAGTCTAGTTTTTCAATCACATGTGCGTTGCCCTCATCCCAGCTTGGGTCAGTCGAACTGATTGATGAGGTGGATATCAGGCCTTGATAGACCTCGATAAAACTGGGTAGTTGCATAATTAGTTTCGCTTTGCCTGTTGACATAAATGATTAATGAAGGTAAAACACATAATAAATCAATTTATATGAATAAAAAACCGATATTGATGGTTATTTTAAGATTTATAATCATTAGTAACTGTAATTTTTAAAGGTTAGTCGGATGTTAGATATGCTCAAAACCACAATTATTGGTGCCAGCGGTTATACAGGGGCTGAGCTCGCCCTAATGGTGCATAAACACCCACAGCTTACATTATCGGGTTTATATGTCTCAGCCAAGAGTGTAGACGCAGGTAAATGTATTTCCCAATTGCATGGCAAGTTATCAGGCGTAGTGAACCACACAGTAGAAGCTTTGCACGATCCTGAGCTCGTGGCTGCTCAAAGTGATGTGGTATTTCTGGCAACCGATCACCAAGTCAGTCATGACTTAGCACCTATTTTCCTCGCTAAAGGTTGCCAAGTTTTTGATTTATCGGGTGCATTTAGAGTTAAGCAAGAAGGTTTTTATGAGCAGTTTTATGGCTTTGAGCATCAGCATGAAAATTGGTTAGATACTGCGGCTTACGGTCTGGCTGAGTGGAACAGCAATAGCATTAAGCAAGCTCAGTTGATTGCTGTGCCTGGGTGCTATCCCACAGCTTCACAGCTTGCGATAAAACCGCTGGTTGATGTGAAGCTTTTAGATGTTAGACAGTGGCCAGTAATTAACGCAACTAGCGGTGTATCGGGGGCTGGTCGTAAAGCATCCATGACCAACAGCTATTGTGAAGTTAGTTTGAAGCCTTACGGCGTATTTTCTCATCGTCACCAACCTGAGATTGCGACCCACCTTGGTACTGACGTTATATTCACTCCTCATCTTGGTAACTTTAAACGCGGTATTTTAGCAACAATCACCATGAAGTTGGCTCAAAGTGTGACTCAAGAATGCGTCGAAAAGGCATTTCAAATCGCCTACCAAGATAAACCTGCGGTTCGCTTACTATCTGCAGAATTACCCAGTATTCAGAATGTGGAGAATTCGCCATTTTGCGATATCGGCTGGAAGGTTCAGGGTGAACACATCATTGTTGTTTCTGCGATAGATAACTTACTTAAGGGTGCTTCGAGTCAGGCGATGCAATGCCTCAATATCCACTATGGATTTGCAGAATTAACTGCCCTTGTATAAACAAGCAGGCAAAAGGAAAAGTAATGACAGAGAACAAACAAACTCCATTGGTTATAAAGCTCGGCGGCGCTGCATTGTCATGCTCTAAGACATTGAGTCAGGTTTTTGGTGCGATTGCAGATTATCAAAGTTCGGCTCAGCGACCGATAGTCATTGTCCACGGAGGTGGCTACTTGGTGGATGAACTTATGGACAAGTTACAGCTGGAAACGGTCAAAAAAGACGGCTTGCGCGTAACACCCTATGAACAAATCCCTTTGATTACAGGCGCTTTGGCTGGGACCGCGAACAAGATGTTGCAAGGCCAAGCGATTAAGGATGGCTTGAATGCGATTGGCTTAAGCCTTGCCGATGGTGGTTTGTGTCAGGTTGAAGAGTTGGATCCCGAGCTTGGTGCAGTTGGTACAGCGACTCCGGGAAGCTCAATCCTATTACAAGCGGTTCTCGATAGTGGCGCTTTACCCATTATTAGTTCGATTGGCATCACGGCTAATGGACAGATGATGAATGTCAATGCCGATCAAGCAGCAGTCGCGGTGGCTGGAGCCTTGAACGCTGATCTTGTATTGCTATCGGATGTGAGCGGTGTACTTGATGGTAAAGGGCATCTTATAAATAGCCTTGATGATAAAGAAGCCCAAAGCCTTATCAATGGCCATGTGATCACCGATGGCATGATTGTCAAAGTTCAGGCGGCATTGGAAGCTGCCAATACGCTCGGACGCTCTATTGAGGTAGCAACTTGGCGCTATCCAGAGAAGCTCGCACAGCTATTTGCTGGGGACAGTATTGGCACCCAGTTTTTACCGAATAATTAAAGAATGATCGACAGCACTGACCGCCATGTGCAGGGCTGAAATTTTGGAGAGAAGTAGAAATGAATAAAGTAAAAGTCAGTAAAGTTGTTGTCGCATACTCTGGCGGTCTTGATACCTCGGTAATTATCCCGTGGCTGAAAGAAAACTATGATTGTGAAGTGGTAGCTTTTGTTGCTGATGTGGGACAAGGTGCTGAAGAGTTAGAGGGTATTGAAGCAAAAGCCAAAGCATCTGGGGCCTCTGAATGTTATGTTGCTGATCTTAAAGAAGCTATGGTTGCGGATTACATCTATCCGACCTTAAAAACAGGGGCTTGTTATGAAGGTAAATACTTACTCGGTACTTCAATGGCTCGTCCTATTATTGCAAAAGCGCAGGTAGAGGTTGCACGCAAAGTAGGTGCGGATGCTTTGTGTCATGGATGCACTGGCAAGGGTAACGATCAAGTGCGTTTTGAGGGTGCATTTGCAGCCTTAGCTCCTGATCTGCATGTTATTGCTCCGTGGCGCGAATGGGATCTTGTTAGTCGTGAAGAGTGTCTTGATTACCTTGCGGAGCGTAATATCCCCTGTACTGCTTCTCTAACTAAAATATATTCAAGAGATGCGAATGCTTGGCATATTTCAACGGAAGGCGGCGTACTTGAAGATACTTGGAATCACCCTAATGAGGATTGCTGGGTTTGGACTGTTGACCCTGAACAAGCGCCAAATGAAGCAGAGTATGTCACTTTAAAAGTAGAGAAGGGTGAGGTGGTAAGTGTCGATGGTGAAAATATGACGCCATACAATACCCTTGTTTACCTGAATCAAAAAGGCGCCAAGCATGGTATTGGCCGCATTGATATCGTTGAAAACCGTTTGGTTGGAATGAAGTCTCGCGGCTGCTATGAGACCCCTGGGGGCACTATAATGATGGAAGCTCTGCGTGCGGTGGAGCAATTGGTGCTTGATAAAACCGCTTTTGAATTTCGTGAAGAGCTTGGTGTAAAAGCTTCGCACCTAGTATACGACGGCCGTTGGTTTACGCCTTTATGCAAATCAATTTTGGCCGCATCAGAAGAATTGGCTCAGGATGTTAATGGAGAAGTAGTGATCAAACTGTATAAAGGCCAAGCCACTGTAACGCAGAAACGTTCTGAAAACAGCTTATACTGTGAAGAGTTTGCAACTTTTGGTGAGGATGAAGTGTATGATCAGAGTCATGCTGAGGGCTTTATTCGCCTTTATTCTTTGTCCAGCCGTATTCGCACACTTAAACATCAGAATAATTAATAGCAGATAATTAACACAAGCCCATTTGCTTTGCGAATGGGCTTTTTTGTTTACTTTATCTCGGTTCAAAATAAATTTATTTGAATAAATATGTATAAATAATGAATTTATACTTTATTTTTTGCTCGAATTGCCGTAACTTTGCAGAATATGATTAAAACTGGGTAGAACCCAGGTTGATGTAGAAAACGAAGCTGTTCATCGAGTAAATGAGCACTGGTAATCAGGAGAGACGCAATGGCATTATGGGGCGGAAGATTTACCCAAGCAGCAGACACAAGATTCAAGGAATTTAACGATTCATTGCGCTTTGATTACCGATTGGCAGAGCAAGATATCGTTGGCTCTATTGCTTGGTCTAAAGCATTGTTATCTGTCGGTGTTTTATCTGAGCAAGAGCAACAAAAGCTAGAGTTAGCCTTGAATGAGCTAAAACTGGCGGTTATGGAAGATCCGCATCAGATCCTAAGCTCTGATGCAGAAGATATCCACTCTTGGGTTGAGCAGCAGTTAATTGGCAAGGTTGGCGATCTCGGTAAAAAACTTCATACCGGCCGGTCTCGTAATGATCAGGTGGCGACTGACCTCAAATTATGGTGTCGTCAACAAGGCCAGCAGCTACTTATGGCTTTGGACCGTTTGCAATCACAAATGGTTTCTGTGGCTAAGGAGCACCAAGCGACTGTGTTGCCTGGTTACACGCATCTGCAACGTGCTCAGCCTGTCACTTTTGCACACTGGTGCCTAGCTTATGTCGAAATGTTTGAAAGAGACTATTCACGCCTGCAAGATGCGATTAAACGTTTAGATACCTGCCCCCTAGGTTCTGGCGCGTTAGCTGGAACCGCGTATCCGATTGACAGGGAAAAGCTGGCTCATAACTTAGGTTTTCATCGTGCAACTCGTAATTCACTTGATTCAGTATCTGATCGCGATCACGTGATGGAGCTGATGTCAGTGGCCTCCATTTCTATGCTGCACTTATCTCGTCTGGCCGAAGATATGATCTTTTATAATTCTGGTGAGTCCAACTTTATTGAGCTTGCAGATACAGTAACCTCAGGCTCATCTTTGATGCCACAAAAGAAGAACCCAGATGCATTGGAATTGATCCGTGGTAAGACTGGCCGCGTTTACGGTTCACTTGCTGGCATGATGATGACAGTAAAAGCGCTTCCGCTTGCCTACAACAAGGACATGCAAGAAGACAAGGAAGGATTGTTTGACGCTTTAGATACTTGGAACGATTGCATGGAGATGGCTGCTCTGTGTTTTGATGGGATAAAAGTTAACGAGCAGCGTACGTTAGAAGCGGCTAAACAAGGGTATGCGAATGCGACTGAGTTGGCGGATTATCTTGTAGCTAAAGGTATTCCGTTTCGTGAGGCTCATCATATTGTTGGTGTTGCGGTTGTCGGCGCAATTGCTAAGGAATGTGCGCTTGAAGAACTATCAATCTCAGAGCTGAAGGAATTTTCCCCTGTCATCGAAGATGACGTTTATGACATCTTAACCATCGACTCATGTTTGGAAAAACGCAGTGCCTTAGGCGGAGTATCACCAAAGCAGGTTGCTCATGCGGTTGAACAAGCCGAAGGTCGTTTGATTGCTCGTGATGCCTACGCTGTGAATGTTCGTCCAGCGCGTTTAACGGATATAGAATCTTTGGAAGGTATGGTGGCGTATTGGGCAAACATGGGAGAAAACTTGCCACGTTCTCGCAGCGAGTTGATTCGTGATATTGGGTCATTTGCGGTAGCCGAGCATCACGGTGAAGTGACAGGATGTGCTTCTCTTTATGTGTATGATTCAGGATTGGCAGAAATACGCTCATTAGGTGTTGAGGCTGGCTGGCAGGGCCAAGGCCAAGGGAGTGCTATTGTACATTACTTGGTTGAGAAAGCCCGCCAAATGGCGATTAAGAAAGTATTTGTCCTGACCCGAACTCCAGAGTTCTTTATGAAGATACAATTTTTGCCAACCTCTAAATCCTTATTGCCTGAAAAAGTCTTGAAAGACTGCGAGCAGTGTCCTCGTCAGCATGCGTGTGATGAAGTCGCACTGGAGATTAACTTGGTTGAGAAATCTATAGCGCGAGCGAATGTTGCATAATAAGTCGCGTAGTTTTTAAAAAGATCAAAAAAGATCGCATTTTTGTGGAACCTTATCCAAAAAGCAGGGTCTATTAAAATACCACTGCTTTTTCTTAGAATTATCTAAGAGAGCCCCAAGACCGAAATTGGTTTTGGGGCTTTTTTTCGCTTGTTGCTTCGAAAAATGAGCTCAAGTTTTGAT
This sequence comes from Vibrio aquimaris, assembly GCF_009363415.1. Classification (NCBI taxonomy): domain Bacteria; kingdom Pseudomonadati; phylum Pseudomonadota; class Gammaproteobacteria; order Vibrionales; family Vibrionaceae; genus Vibrio; species Vibrio aquimaris. Next base: position 236,604 of record NZ_CP045350.1, read on the forward strand.
GTTAAATTTGCTTCTTCGCCAAGGGAGAATAACAAAGCGCATCCAGAGATGAAGAAAGAGTAGGGAGTGAAAAGCAAATCCTGCTACCAGTATCGATATAGATTCGATGGATTTAGGGCTGTGCTTTCCTAGATACCACCAGAGTACCCAAGTTATTATCGAAAGACAGGCTAGCTGGATCATGCAGCGCTGACATCGCCCCACCTTTTTCCAAAACCAAGGTTTCTCACAGTATTTGCATGCCATAAGGTAGATTGCTTACCAGTTTCACTAAAATCATTTGTTAGCTTAGTTGAAAGCGATTTTTGAGTAAATTTTTACCTGTATAAGATAAAAATAAAGCGAGCCATGTGGCTCGCTAACAATGTATTGGTTATACGAGTTCTAACAACCAGGCCCACAGTCAAGGCAGTGCTTGATCATCTCTGGCCCTAGGTGCAGTTTCGCATTGAGATCACGTAACGCAGTCCTAACACCTTCTTCTATCACTGGGTGGTAAAAGGGCATATCCAGCATTTCGGATATCGTCATTTTGTTTTGGTGTGCCCAAGCGAGTAGGTGGGCTAAATGTTCGGCGTTTGGCCCAATCATCTCTGCTCCAAGGAAGCGTCCCGTCCCTTGTTCACCATAAACATGTAATAGACCTTGATTGCGCAGCATGACTCGCGAGCGGCCTTGGTTTTCAAAAGATACCGCACCGGTCGCAAAGCAGCCGCAGTTTCCTAGCCGAGTTTCAAGCTGCTTGAAACTTTCTCCTACCATAGCGATTTGAGGGTCGGAGAACACAGCCGAAATGGATGAACGGCGAAGTCCTGCGCGGATGTCTGGGTAGCGTCCGGCGTTATCGCCTGCTATGCGTCCTTGATCGGCGGCTTCGTGTAACAAAGGGATTTGGTTACTTGCATCACCAGCAATAAATATATTGTCTGCCGAGGTTTGCAGTGTGTAGTGGTCAGCCGTAGGTACACCACGTTCATCTAACTCAATGGATGTATTTTCGAGTCCAAGCTTATCCACATTTGGTCGACGACCTGTTGCGGCAAGAACGTAATCAACGATAAAGGTCTCAAGTTCACCATCATGGTTGATAAATTGGATTTCAACTTTATCTTCTTTCGAACCATCGGAAGCTGCGATACGCTTCATTTGTTCCACTTTGACGTCGGCATCCAAATAAAACTCTTGTTTAAATGCTTTATCAGCATAGCTCATCACTTCTGGGTCAGTCAGTGGACCAACTTGGCCGCCGAGACCAAACAACTTAATCTCAACACCGAGGCGGTGTAAAGCTTGGCCAAGCTCCAATCCAATAACACCAGGACCAAATACAGCAACAGATTTTGGTAAGTCATCCCAGTCAAAAACATCATCGTTAATGACTAGGCGATCTCCCAGCTCATTCCAAACATTTGGGTAAGCAGGTCGAGAACCTGTTGCAATTACAATACGCTTGGCGGTTACTTGAGTGTGTCCATCGATATTTAGCGTGTTGTTATCAACAAACTGAGCATAACCAACAATTTTGTCTTGGGCGGGTATTTCATCGACCCCTTCTAGAACAAAGCCAACGAAACGATCGCGTTCCCTTTTGACCCTGTCCATCACTTCACGGCCATTGATAGTAATATTGCCTTGTGGATGAACACCAAACTGTGGTGCTTTCTCAATTTGGTGCACACTTTCGGCTGCTGCTATCAGAAGTTTCGATGGCATACAACCGACTCTAGCGCAAGTGGTGCCGTATGGGCCACCTTCAATCATAACCACGCTTGAGGTATGCGCTTTGGCCGCGCGATAGGCACCTAAACCAGCAGTTCCACCGCCAATCACTGCAACATCGACATTAAGCTGTTTCATTTTCTATTCCTGTCAGATAAACCACCGAAGCAACTTATTGCTTCGGTGATGATATTGAGTATCGCGCTTGGCACTGGAGCTCAGAGCGCAAAGGTAGTGAGGTATACCCCCAATAGATTGTTAGCCTAGGTAAGACTCGAGCTCTTCACTGCCGCCTATATGTTTTCCACCAATGAAAACTTGTGGTACGGTTGCGCGACCTGAGATAGCACGTAAGCTGACCGTAGTTGCATCTTTGCCCAAGATAACTTCTTCGTATTGAAGATTATGGTCGATCAAACTCTGTTTTGCTTTAGCGCAGAAAGGACAGCCAGGTTTACTGAAAACAGTAATAGATTCTTGAGTCTTGTGATCAGGGGCAATATAGCCAAGCATGGTATCTGCGTCAGAGACTTTGAATGGGTCGCCAGGCTCATTCGGTTCAATGAACATTTTTTCAACCACGCCATTTTTGACTAGCATGCTATAGCGCCATGAGCGTTTGCCAAAGCCGATGTCATTTTTCTCAACAAGCATTCCCATACCATCAGTGAATTCGCCATTACCATCAGGTAAGAAGGTGATATTGGTCGCTTCTTGATCGGCTTTCCAAGCATTCATTACAAAGGTGTCATTGACAGAAACACACAAGATTTCATCTACGCCATGCTCTTTGAACACTGGAAATAATTCATTGTAGCGTGGCAGGTGGCTTGAAGAACAAGTAGGAGTGAAGGCACCTGGTAGACTAAATACAATCACAGTCTTGTCTTTAAAAATATCGTCACTGGTGACGTTTACCCAAGCATCGCCTTGACGAGTTGGGAATGTGACTTGTGGTACTGCATGGCCTTCTTTCGATGTAAACATTACTGATTCCTTTGAAAAGATTAAAAATTGTATCAGCAGCTGATGTGCTTGATGTCGATGGAGCTATTATTTGAAATTTACTTTGATAGCTCCAATCGTTAGATGCTATGGTATCGATAGGTTTTTTCTATTTTTATAGGTAAATGAAAAAATGAATATCCGTGATTTTGAGTATTTGGTGGCTCTGGCAGAACATAATCATTTCCGTAAAGCCGCGGAAGCGTGCTTCGTCAGTCAACCGACCTTGAGCGGCCAAATTCGTAAATTGGAGGATGAGATAGGCACGGCCTTATTAGAGCGAAGCAGTCGGCGCGTTTTATTCACTGACGCCGGTCTTCAGTTGGTTGGGCAAGCCAAGCGAGTTTTATCTGAGGTGAAAACCTTCCGTGATATGGCGAGCGGCCAAGGAAAAGCCATGACAGGCCCTATGCATATCGGCTTTATCCCAACCGTTGGCCCTTACTTACTGCCTAAAATTGTCCCTGTACTAAAAGAGCAATTTCCTGAGCTTGAATTGTTTTTACATGAGGCTCAGACTAATCAACTGGTTAGGCAGTTAGAAGATGGTAAGTTAGATTGTTTAGTTTTGGCTTCTGTAGCTGAAACCGAGCCATTTAAGGAAATTGAAGTTTATGAAGAGCCACTGAGTATTGCCGTTCCTTGTGATCATCCATGGGCAAAGCTAGATAAAGTCGATATGTTGGAGTTGAATGGTAAAACGGTATTAGCTTTAGGTGATGGGCATTGTCTTAGAGATCAAGCACTAGGCTTTTGTTTTGCTGCTGGAGCAAAAGATGATGAGCGTTTTAAAGCGACCAGCCTTGAAACATTGCGTAACATGGTCGCTGCAGGTGCGGGTATTACCTTGTTACCTGAATTATCTTTACCCAAAGAAAAATATAAAGATGGGGTGTGTTATGTGAAAGCGACAAACCCAGTGCCTTCTCGAAGCATTGTCGTCGCTTATCGCCCTGGCTCTCCACTACGAGCTCGTTTTGAACAATTAGCTGAAGCTATAAAGCAGCAGTTAGAGAAGAAATAATCTCTAGGCGTGAAAAGATACTAATCTTTTTAACGCGGCTTGTTGGAATACTCCCGATAGTTTTATATCGGGAGATATCACTTAGAAGAGTTCTTCGTTTTCTGCTGAGGTATAGATACTGTCTGTCACTTCATCGCTGACAAAGTCTTTTGGTTCTGTACCTTCCAGGAAATACTCAAACATCGAACTTGCATCAAACTTATTAGTCAATAAGCCTGAGTTACGATCGATTCTCACCCTGACAATATTGGCAGGAATTTCTTTTTCCTGAGATGGAACGCCAGCCAAAGCGACTTTCATAAAATCGACCCAAGCGGGCTGGGCTGTTCTAGCACCAGCTTCTACGCCCGAATTTTGATCTTTACCAAGATTGCTGTTGGGTACAGTGCGTCCTAGCTTACGAGTATGGTCGTCAAAGCCTACCCAAGAAATTGCCACCATACCGGGACCATAGCCATTATACCAAGTGTCCTTGGAATCGTTGGTTGTACCGGTTTTACCACCAATATCTCGGCGTTTGAGCGCTTGCGCTCTCCATCCAGTTCCGTTCCAGCCGGTACCTTCACTCCAGTTGCCTCCCCCCCAAATGTTGCTGTACATCATCTCTCGGACCAAAAATGCGGTTTGCTCTGAAATGACTTGAGGGGCATATTGGGCACTCTGCTCAACATCAATGGGATCAATGTCCTGCTCTAAAAACTCATTACTTTGCTCATCTGAGCCTTCAGAAAAGCATGAGTCACGACAAATTATTTTAGGCTTCGCCTCAAACTCTAAATCACCAAAAGGGCCTTCGACTTTACTGATGTAATAGGGCTCGACATAGTAGCCACCGTTGGCAAATACCGAGTATCCTTGCGCCATCTTCATCGGAGTTAAGCTGCCTGCGCCGAGCGCTATAGTCTCAGAGCGAGGTAACTGATCAATGTCAAAGCCAAAGCGAGTCAAATATTGGCGTGTTTCATCGAGTCCAACCTCTCGTAGCACTCGAACAGCCATGACATTTTTGGATTGAGCAAGGCCAATTCGTAAGCGGGTCGGTCCTATATATGTTGGCGGGGAGTTTTTCGGACGCCACGCTGTACCTTGGCTTTTATCCCACTGGTTAATCGGGGCATCGTTCACTAAGGTTGCGAGAGTTAACCCTTTATCTATAGCTGCGGAGTAAATAAAAGGTTTAATACTTGAGCCAACTTGTCTTACTGATTGAGTGGCACGATTAAACTTATTGTGGACAAAGTTGAATCCACCAATAAGAGAGAGAACAGCACCATTTTCAGGGTTCATTGCGACAAAGGCAGTATTCGCATTGGGTACTTGGCTTAGATGCCAGGTTGTACTTTGCTCTTGGTTATCAGTAAGTGTCTCAATTGGGCGCACCCAAATCTGTTCTCCTGCCGTAAGCAATTCAGTGGCTGAGCTTGGGGCTGGTCCTTGTCGCTCATCAGTCAAAAACTTACGAGCCCACTTGATACCGTCCCAATCTAGGGTTTGAGCGCCTTGATTTTTTACCCAAACTTTAGCTTGCTGAGCTGTGACACTGGTTACTACCGCAGGAGTTAGCTCACCGTATGTGGGAACTTTGGATAGTATCTTATCCATTTCTTGAGTGTTTAGTGGTGTCTGACCTTCTTGCCAAAGAACTTTTTCTGCACCTCGGTAGCCGTGTCTTTCATCGTAGGCAATTAAGTTGTTGATACTGGCCTCATTCGCGGCTGACTGCAGCTTAGAATCGACGGTAGTATAAACATTCATGCCTGATGTATATGCTTCTTCTCCATATCGAGACACCATCCAAGCACGCGCGAGTTCGGCAACATAAGGTGCATTAAGCTCTATTTCTGCGCCGTGATAACGGGAAATAATGACCTCATTTCGTGCTTGGTCGTATTCGGCTTGAGTGATGTATTCTTCATTCAACATGCGCTGGAGGACAACATTTCTCCGATTGGTTGCACGCTCAATGGAGTAGATCGGGTTCATAGTCGAAGGTGCTTTTGGCATGCCTGCAAGAGTTGCAACTTCGCTCAGGGTGAGATCCTTTAAATCTTTGCCAAAGTACGTTTGTGCTGCTGCGCCAAAACCATAAGAACGGTAACCCAAGAAAATCTTATTGACATACAACTCCATAATCTCTTGCTTGCTGAGTAGTTGTTCAATATGAATAGCAATAAAAATCTCTTTAATTTTACGCATAATCTTCTTCTCGTTTGAGAGGAAAAAATTACGTGCCAGCTGCTGAGTAATAGTACTTGCGCCCTGTTTTGCTGAGCCTGAAACGGCGACGACAAGTGCAGCACGGGTAATACCAATTGGATCAATGCCCGGGTGTTCGTAGAAGCGACTGTCTTCAGTTGCTATCAGTGCTTCGATTAGGTGAGGTGGAGTTTCGTCATAAGTGACAGGTATGCGTCGCTTTTCCCCAAACTGAGAGATGAGTTTGCCGTCTTGACTAAATATCTGCATAGGCGTTTGCAGTTTTACATCTCTTAATGTTGCAACATCGGGCAACTCAGGTTTGACATAAAGATAGAAACCAAAAATGGTTCCAATCCCAAGCAGTGTGCAAACCAATACGAAAATAAACAATCGCTTTATGAACTTCACCGGAGAATCCCTGATTAATTACGCTTACGTTATGCAAACTCTTACAGTTTAAGCTAAAAACGTAGCTCATATGTGTTTATGTTCCCACAAAATCAATGATTTAAATTAGTGGGTGACGCTAACCTGACGGAGCTGAGCTGCATGAGTCAATCATTCATTACGGGCGTTGATATTGGCCACAAGTTTATTAAAGCTGTGGTTTTAAAGCCCGGAAAAAACACTTGCAAACTTGTTGGTTGTTATCAAGTGTCGGTTGACGCGGACATTCTTACTGATAATGACAGGTCAAATTATCAGGAAATTGTAAAGAAACTCAAAGAACTAAGAAAGGCTTTACCATTATTTAGTCGTAAAGTTTGTCTGAGCATTCCAGATAATATGGTAATAACTAAGCAATTACAGTTAGATAGCCGATTAAATCAAGATGAATTTCAATTTGCTATCAAGCAGGCGCTCTCTGAGCATTTAGTGATAGACCCAAACCAACTCTACTTTGATTTTGTAGCTTTGCCCAGTCATAGCGAAACGCATAGCAGGGTTTATCAAGTATGCGCTGCTCATAAACATAATATTGACGACCTGATGTCCGTTTGTTCTCAAGCAAGATTGAAACCTTTATTCATTAACCCATGCTCATTCAATCTGATGCAAATTTGGCGAAATGCGGTTGCTCACTATCAACAAGATAGCTGGTTACTTATTGAGTTAAATAGTTTCCAGTTGGCAGTTTATTTTGAATCTGAGCTGCAAGGTTGTGTGTATCATGAGTTTGAGGCTGGCAGCACGAAAGTCACACTGAGCAATGGGCTTAGAAGCTTATATCTGCATATACAGCTATCGAATATCAAGCCTGAAGGCGTATGGCTGACAGGTGAATCTCGCTTGAGTTCTGAGTTAGTACTAGAGTCGATTCCTGAGTGGAAGCTTACCTGTATCGTTCTGCCTTTGTTGAAATTGGTGGAGTCTAATATCAACAACCAACCCCTATTATTCGGTGAATTTTCTCGAGCTTTGGGACTGGCTCTTAGCGGTAAGCAATGGTTGGAGAGCCTCGATGATACATAACATCAACCTTGTTCCTTGGAGAGAGAGGCATCATAGAGAACAATTGCGCCGGCTGATCCTTGGTTTGTGTTTGGTTACAGCGTTGGGCATTTTTATCAGTTGTGAACTGACATATTACCTTGCATCACAAGTCGCCATTCAGCAGTTAAGGGTGTTGAAGCTGAATGAGCGAATTCAATGGCTTGAGCAAAGAAAAAAGCAAGTCTATTCGCTGCGTCAGGATATAGACACAATTAAAGCTAACATTAATCACTTGGCGAGATTAGATGCTAAGCGCTCTTATCCTCTTATTACTATGCATACTTTAGCGGAGTTGATACCAGAAGACGTTTATTTCAATCATATTAGTTTGAGCGGCGCACGAGTTGATGTTCAAGGGGTTGCTACAACCGTGAAGGGAATTGACACGCTTCTTACCAATCTTAGTGAATCTTCTCAAACGCATTCGGTACGGATGTCAGAGCTGCGTTCTTATCAGCAAGATGCTCGACTCGGCTATCAATCATTTTCGCTGCAATTTTCTTTGGTTGAAGATGCTTATGATTGAGTCAAATTACTTTGCCTCTCTTTCGATTACTAAGCTTAGCCGAGTAGTCCGAGTCTGTTTGCTTGGTGGCTACCTAGCCTTTGTCTTAATGGTTGGTTTTTTGCTTTATATGCGGCCACATATGGTCTTACTCGGCTCTTTGCTAAGTAAAGAGCGTCTATCAAAGCAAACGCTAGACTCAACCAGTAGCACTGTGTTGCCCTATGAAAAACTACAGAGTGAGCTAAGAGCACTGCAAAAAATAGAAAGTCGATTGAAGGAGCAATTATCGTCTCCTGCAAGGCTGCCAGAAGTGGTTAAAGATTTAAGCGCGTTAGCAGAGCAAAATTCTTTGCAGATATCGAGCATTATTCAAACCGGCATAGAAAAAGCCAATGATAGGTTTAATCCAGAACTTGAAATTGAGCTTTATGGTGAGTATCGAGATTTAGTCGCCTTTTTTCATTTTGTCTCTAATGCCCCTTCTTTTATTCAGTTTAAAAGTATTGATTGGACTAGGCGTAAGGGAGAAGGTGATGGCCTGCGTATGAAGGGGACACTTACTCTTTGTATGGGGAGTTTTGAACTTGATAGCAAGAGCTAAAATTGTTGTGTTGTTGTGTGGTTTTTTATTTGGCTGCAAAGCGAGTCAAGAACCTTTGTTATTAGAAGTCAGTGATACACCGATAGATGTATCTGAACCTATTAGTGACGTTGCGCAGCTGCATAGTGGCTTTCCCCGTTATAGTTTGGATGCATCCTTTGAACTAAAACGCGATCCTTTTTCTATTCCAGAGTCGATTAATAAAGCCACCCACTCAAGTAATCAATGCCCGCAGTCTGATAACTTTTCAAATAACAATTCGATCAATTTGCCATTGGATGATTTGAGATTAGCTGGGGTTATCGGGCGAAAAACAGACTATATCGCTTTAATTGAGCTTCCTAGTGGAGGTGTAATAAGAGTAGTTATTGGACAGAGGATTGGTCTTGAACAGAACATAATAACCGACATTAGTTCAAAGGTACTCACGATAAGCCGATGGACTCTGGAGGATGGGCAATGTCAATTGGTAGTAGACACTAGATTAAAAATCTCACGTTAGGATTAACTAAATGGAGAAAAACAGAATTGGTAAAAGTTGGCCCTTATTGATTGGCTTATTTTTCTATTGTCAGTTTGTCCACGCGAAGGAACATTCCCCTTCTTATCAAGATAACATTCAAAAAGTGGATATCAGTGACCGCAGGCTATCGGTTAACTTTGAAGATATTCCTGTACGGAGTGTGTTGCAGCATATAGCTGATTACAGCGACGTTAATATCGTGGTGTCTGATTCTGTATCTGGGTCTGTGACGTTAAGGCTCAACGATGTTTACTGGTCGCAACTGCTCGATATGATTCTGTTGGTTAAGGGCCTTGATAAACGCCAGATTGGTGATGGTTTGTTGGTATTTAAAAAATCAGATGCAAATTTCATTGATAATGCATTAGTGTCTGAACCGCAATCATTGCAGTCTGCAATTATTGCCATGCGGTTTGCCAATGCCACAGAGATCGCCGCAATATTAGGAGGTGATGCGGCAACCTCCATGCTGTCAGAGCACGGCGCTATTTCTGTAGATACAAGAACCAATGCGCTCTTGATTCGCGATCAAGCTACTCATATTGAGGCGATGAAAGTCATTATCTCGGCACTCGATGTACCTGTAAAACAAGTACAAATAGAAGCGCGTATTGTGAGTTTGAGTGAAGGTGATGTTCAAGAGCTGGGTGTTCGTTGGGGAATCAATACGATTAAGGGCAATTATACTCTTGGTGGTTCGATAGAAAATAATTTATCAAACATAAGATTATATTCAGAAGGTGAATCCAGCATTGATGACTTCCTTAATGTTGATCTTTCAGTTGCATCTAACACTGCCTCGACAATTGCTTTTCAAGTCGCTAAATTGAGTAGTGGAGTCTTGCTTGATCTTGAGTTATCGGCGCTGCAAAGAGAGTCAAGAGCTGAGGTTATTTCTAGCCCACGTTTGATTACTACCAACAAGCAAGCTGCGTACATAGAACAAGGTACAGAAATTCCTTATTTGGAAGCAGCTTCGAGTGGTGCTACCAGCGTTAACTTTAAAAAGGCGGTATTAAGCCTCAAGGTAACGCCTCAGATAACCGCTGATAATCGCCTGATCCTTGACCTTAAGGTTACGCAAGATAGGCCGGGCCAAGTTGTGAAAACAGGCACAGGTGAAGCTGTCGCCATAGATACTCAACGCATTGGTACTCAGGTACTGGTTAATGATGGCGAGACGATAGTGTTGGGCGGCATTTATCAACATAGTGTGTCAGATGCCGTTGATAAAGTGCCACTTTTGGGCGATATTCCGTTATTAGGAGGGCTTTTTCGTCGGAGTTATCAGCAAATGGGAAAAAGTGAACTGCTTATTTTTGTCACACCGACTTTGATTACTCCTTAAGACAATAGAGCAAATTAATAGGGTGTTAATTGCATGAAACTTAAGCATAAATAATAATTATCCCCTAACAAATCCAAAATGAGATGAAAATAAATTTGCAATAGTGTCACCTTACCTAGATAATTTCGGGTCTTATCACGAATTATCTGTGAGGAATTGGTGCCACAGGCATATCTTGGGCTGGATTTATCCGGCTTTCTTGTGGCGATGTCATTGAATTAACGTTGTAAATTACTGCTAAACATGGCTGAAAAACGCAATATTTTTCTTGTTGGACCTATGGGTGCTGGCAAAAGTACAATTGGTAGACATCTCGCTCAACAGCTTCATATGGAGTTTGTGGATTCGGATACCGTAATTGAAGAACGAACAGGCGCTGATATCGCTTGGGTATTTGACGTAGAAGGTGAAGACGGCTTTCGTGTGCGCGAAGAAAGGGTGATCAACGATCTGACCGAAGAGCAAGGTATTGTTCTGGCGACAGGTGGAGGTTCAATCAATAGCAAAGAAAACCGTAATCGTCTTTCTGCGCGCGGAATTGTTGTTTATCTGGAAACAACAATAGAAAAGCAACTTGCACGTACTAATCGTGATAAAAAACGTCCTTTATTACAGACGGATAACCCGCGAGATGTGCTAGAGTCGCTAGCTGGTGAACGTAACCCTCTTTATGAGGAAATTGCGGACTACACAGTACGAACTGACGATCAAAGTGCAAAAGTGGTAGCCAACCAGATTGTAAAAATGCTAGAAGAACGTTAATACGTTAAATATTAGCAACTGGAGAATACCCATGGAAAGGATTACGGTCAGCTTAGGTGAGCGTAGCTATCCAATTTCAATTGGCGCCGGATTATTTAGTGATCCGGCCCACCTTTCATTTTTATCTGCCAAACAAAAAGTGGTTGTGATCACTAACGTCACGGTTGCTCCATTATATGCACATAAAATACTAACTCTTCTTGAACACATTGGCTGTGAGGCATCAGTGCTTGAATTACCTGATGGTGAGCAATATAAATCACTGGATACCTTCAATACCGTCATGAGCTATTTGCTCGAAGGTAATTATGCTCGTGACGTGGTGGTAATTGCTCTTGGTGGCGGGGTTATTGGTGATCTTGTTGGGTTTTCGGCAGCCTGTTATCAACGTGGCGTTGATTTTATCCAGATCCCGACGACTCTGCTATCTCAAGTTGATTCATCTGTTGGCGGCAAAACTGCGGTCAATCATAAGTTAGGCAAGAATATGATAGGAGCTTTCTATCAGCCTAAATCTGTTATTATTGATACTGATTGTCTGAAAACCTTACCAGCGAGAGAGTTTGCTGCAGGCATTGCTGAAGTGATTAAATACGGGATTATCTACGACGAGGCATTTTTTGTCTGGTTGGAAGATAACCTTGACGACTTATATGCGTTAGATGAGCAAGCTTTGACCTATGCGATTTCACGTTGTTGCCAAATCAAAGCTGAGGTGGTTGCAAAGGACGAAAAAGAGTCTGGTATTCGCGCCTTGCTTAATCTTGGCCATACATTTGGCCATGCGATTGAGGCTGAGTTGGGTTATGGTAAGTGGCTCCATGGTGAGGCGGTGTCTTCCGGTACCTTGATGGCGGCGAAAACAGCTGAGCTGCAAGGGCTTATTACACCACAGCAAGTGGAGCAAATTCTCTCTATACTAAAAAAAGCACAATTGCCTGTGCATACACCAGACACCATGACTTTTGACGACTTCATGAAACACATGATGCGTGACAAGAAAGTACTTTCTGGTGAGCTGCGTTTAGTGTTACCTACTGGAATTGGTAGCGCCGAAGTTGTGAAAGGTGTGCCTGAATCGATTATTCGACAAGCGATCGATTTTTGTCGCGATATTTGAGTTGTTTGCTTTAGACAGTAGACTGTCATTAGGATGGTTTGAATGAGTTTGACGCATGAATCCCGTGTGTTGGAGTTAGATACTCAGGTAGAACTGCTTGAGCGCATGCAATTGCTAACCAATTTTGGTTCTAATTTAGTCACGGTTGGTGGTGCGCCCGGTGCAGGTAAATCATGGTTAGCCCAACGTTATTTGGAAGCTTGGGCGTCGGATAAAAACCAATCTTTGTTAATGTGTCATCCTAATCAGGATGACCAGCAACGCAGAACCATGGTTTTGACTCAGCTTTTTTCTGAGCCGATGTTTGATCCTACTGACCCTTTAACTGACAGCTTTGCTCGCCAAATAGGTGAAGAGGGCTGTGATGTTGTCATCGTTATCGATGACGCTCAGCAGTTGAAGGAGGCGTTTGTTTCAGAGTTATGGATGTTGGTTCTTGAGGCACAGGACAAACCTAGTTGGACAATCAATGTGGTATTATTTACCCAATCTAATTCGCTTGATGTACTGTTGACGCGTTTGAGTTATGGCCAAGACCACAAGCCCATAGATTTAGAAATAGATCCATTGACTCAGGATGAAGCCGACCGCTTTTTTGAACACCTTGTGATTCGTTTTGTCGAAGATGAAAGAGAAAAGCGTGTACGTAACGCATATCGGACTGTTGCCCTTCGGCCGGGCGACATTATGGCTTTAGGGGATCATAAAGTGGAAAAAAGGATTATTATCCGTTCAATCATTGGCTCACCAATGAATATCGCTCTGTTAGTCATCGCTATACTTCTTCTTATTGGAGGAGGATATTGGTGGCTTATGGTACAGCCTTCGCCCGAAGATAAGATGCATCAAGTTGAGGACACTCAGGATAAGACAGTACTTCCAGCCTCGCCTGTTAATACTGAAGCTGATACATCATTGTCTAATCTTGATACCGACAAGAGTAGTGACATGGACAGCGCAGTAATTTCTGCAGAGGATGACTCTCAGGCACTACCGCCTAAAGTGACAGAGCAAGCCTCTAGTGTCGGTAGTGGTCAAGATGGGCAACAGCGTGTTGTGATCACATCAGATGTGGTTGATGCTCTGATAGAAGGTAAACCTGAAAATGCCAGCACAGCTGAAAATCAAAATGTGGTGAGTAAATCCGGTATTCGTATTTTGCCAGCCAAGACAGAAAATGCTCCTGTTGCTGTCGTATCTGAACCAGAAAAGCCCACTAAACCTGTTGTTTCCTTTTCATTTACTAAGGATGAACTAAAGAATTTTTCTGTGCGCAGCTACACATTGCAACTAGCCGCTATTCAGTCTTTAGAAGAAGTACAAGAATTTCTGGATAAACATAAGCTAGCAGGGAGCGTATATATCTATCCTACAGTGCGAAACGGCGCTGATTGGTACATCATCACTTACCAAAACTACCCAACAATTCAAGTTGCTAGAGATGCCGTGGAGTCCTTGCCTGCCGATATACAGCAGTTGGACCCTTGGGCTAAGTCACTTAGTCAGGTACATAGAGAAATCGATCGAGTGAAATAACGCTGAGCCGAGATGGAAAATATGTTACATTTCGCAGCCTTAATTTTTGTTTGATTGATTTAGAGCATTAGATGAAGAAGCAGCGCGCCTTTCTCAAATGGGCTGGTGGAAAATACGGTTTAGTTGAAGATATCCAGCGGTACTTACCAGAAGGTCGTAAGCTAGTGGAACCTTTTGTTGGAGCAGGGTCAGTGTTTCTTAACACTGACTATGACCACTATTTTCTTGCCGATATCAATCCAGACCTGATTAACCTTTACAATTTGTTGAAAGAGAGGCCACAAGAGTATATCTCTGAAGCTAAGCGCTGGTTTGTGGCTGAAAATAATCGTAAGGACGCTTATCTGTCGATACGAGCCGAGTTTAATGGTACAGATGATGTGATGTATCGTTCCTTGGCTTTTTTATACATGAATCGATTTGGCTTTAATGGTTTGTGCCGCTACAACAAAAAAGGCGGTTTTAATGTCCCGTTTGGCTCGTACAAAAAACCATATTTTCCCGAAGCGGAATTGGAGTTTTTTGCTAGCAAATCGAAAAAAGCTACCTTCGTTTGTGAAAGCTATCCAGAGACATTTAGGCGTGCCCGTAAGGGAAGTGTGGTTTATTGTGACCCACCTTATGCGCCGTTATCGACCACAGCAAACTTCACTTCTTATGCTGGAAATGGATTCACTCTAGATGATCAAGCTGCTTTGGCTGATGTTGCCGAAAAATCAGCCAAAGAGCGCCATATTCCAGTGTTAATTTCCAATCACGATACAACCCTAACTCGTCGTCTCTATCATGGGGCAGAGCTTAATGTGGTCAAAGTAAAGCGCACCATTAGCCGCAATGGCGCAGGACGCAATAAAGTCGATGAGCTACTGGCTTTGTTCAATCCCAGTCATGATGACTAAGCCCACTAACTCTGGCGATATTTCTCTCATCTAAGCTATCTTATCTGTCTTTGCTTGGGTAGAATGTGCTCAAATGGTCTTTTGGGTTTACCTACATTCAAACAGAGGTCTGGTATGAAAGATTTTCTTATTGCTCCATCCATTTTATCTGCTGATATGGCACGTCTTGGTGAGGACGTTGACAAAGTCCTCGCTGCAGGGGCAGATGTGGTTCACTTTGATGTGATGGATAATCATTACGTACCTAACCTAACATTTGGTGCCCCTATTTGCCAAGCTTTGCGTGATTACGGCATTACTGCGCCAATTGATGTGCATTTGATGGTAAAACCTGTTGATCGCATTATTCCAGACTTTGCCAAAGCGGGCGCTTCTATGATTACCTTTCATATCGAAGCTTCTGAGCATGTTGATCGCACCTTACAGCTCATCAAAGAACATGGATGTAAAGCAGGGGTCGTGCTAAACCCAGCCACACCACTTTCTCACCTGGAATATATTATGGATAAGCTGGATATGATTTTGCTTATGTCAGTTAATCCTGGTTTTGGTGGGCAATCATTTATCCCTAAAACGCTTGATAAACTCAAAGCGGTGCGTCGCCTAATCGATCAGTCTGGACGCGATATTCGGTTAGAAATTGATGGTGGGGTTAAGGTCGAAAATATCAAAGAAATTGCTCAAGCAGGCGCGGACATGTTTGTTGCAGGTTCGGCGATTTTTAATCAACCAGATTATAAGCAAGTGATTGATCAAATGCGTGAAGAGTTAGCAAAGGTAAGATAGTTAGATGAGTAATATAAAATTGATCGCGTTTGATCTTGATGGCACTTTACTTGATAGTGTGCCAGATCTCGCTGTAGCAGCTGATCAGACAGTGCAAGCCCTTGGTTTTCCTCGTGTTACCGAAGAGCAAGTGCGTGACTACGTTGGTAATGGTGCCGATGTGCTTATCGCGAGAGCCTTGAGCGCTAGTATTGAAGTTAACCCCGATTTAGATCCTGATCTCCAAGCTAAGGCTCGTCAGCTATTTGATGATTATTATGAGAAAACTGGACATCAACTGAGTCACTTGTACGCAAAAGTTAGCCAAACCCTCGAGCAGCTTCATCAAGCAGGGTTTGTAGTGGCTTTGGTGACCAATAAGCCGTCTAAGTTTGTTCCTGAGGTGCTTAACAAGCATCAAATTGATATGTTTTTTGCTGAGATCATTGGTGGTGACACTTTCCCAGATAAGAAGCCCAATCCCATGGCTCTTAACTGGTTACTTGAGAAATATGAGTTACAGCCGGAGCAGATGTTGATGGTCGGAGATTCAAAAAATGATATTTTAGCTGCAAAAAATGCTGGCTGCTTATCATTTGGACTTACCTATGGTTACAATCATGGTGAGCCAATCTCGGATTCAAAGCCCGACTTTGTATCTGATTGCATTGCTGATTTGCTCGATGTTACTCAGGTTTGTCCGCAGTTGTAACAAAAGATCTTCCAAAATACTCGTTAATGAGTACACTGAGTACGCCGCGTGGTAGACAAGCTATGCGGTTTTTTCATTTTTTAGATTAAGAAGTCAAGGAATCATTCTCATGAGCAAGCCCATTGTATTGAGTGGTGTTCAACCCTCAGGTGAACTAAGTATCGGTAACTACTTGGGTGCTCTACGTCAGTGGCAACAGATGCAAGACGATTATGATTGCCAATACTGTGTGGTTGACCTTCATGCGATTACGGTTCGCCAGGACCCTAAAGCACTGCATGAAGCGACGCTAGATGCATTGGCGATTTGTTTGGCCGTTGGTGTTGATCCACAAAAGAGCACGCTATTTGTTCAATCTCATGTACCAGAGCATGCACAATTGGGCTGGCTTCTTAATTGTTACACCCAGATGGGAGAGCTGAGTCGAATGACTCAGTTTAAAGACAAATCTGCTCGATATGCCAATGATGTTAATGCGGGTTTATTTGGTTATCCTGTTCTGATGGCGGCAGATATTTTACTGTATGGAGCTCACCAAGTACCTGTAGGTAACGATCAGAAGCAGCACCTAGAATTAGCACGCGATATCGCGACTCGCTTTAATAACATTTATGCGCCAGGTGCGCCGATTTTCACTGTACCTGAGCCTTATATTCCCACAGTGAATGCACGAGTTATGAGTTTGCAAGATGCCACCAAGAAAATGTCTAAATCAGACGATAATCGCAAAAATGTCATCACTCTATTAGAAGAGCCTAAATCGATCCTCAAAAAGATAAATAAGGCTCAAACCGACACGGAAACGCCGCCACGTATTGTGCATGACTGGGATAACAAAGCGGGTATCTCTAACCTCATGGGGCTTTACTCAGCGGCAACGGGGATGAGCTTTGAAGAAATTGAAGCGCAATATAAAGGCGTTGAAATGTATGGTCCGTTCAAGAAAGACGTTGGTGAAGCCATTGTCGCTATGCTTGAGCCTATTCAGGCGAAATACCGACGTATTCGTGAAGACCGTGCCTATATGGATAGTGTGATGAAGCAAGGAGCTGAAAAGGCTTCTACTCGTGCGGCGCAAACCTTGAGTAAGGTCTATCAAGCAGTCGGTTTTGTTGCTCGTCCATAATAGGATGAGGTAACGCTTAATTTGAAAACGGACTCTTATGAGTCCGTTATTTATTCTGGTGATGTGAAGCTTACTGGGCGCCTGCAAAGTCCATTTGACGCCAAGCTTCAAAGGCTATGATAGCAACCGCGTTAGATAAGTTTAAGCTACGAGCATCTGGCATCATGGGAATGCGGATCCTTTGTTCCATTGGCATGCTCTCGATGAGTTGTGCAGGTAAGCCCCGAGTCTCAGGGCCAAACAAAAGCACATCGCCTTTGGTAAATTGCGCATCAACATAGTGACCCGTTGTTTTTGTTGTGCAGGCAAAAATACGGTAGCTGCAACGTGTTGTTTCGAGATAATCAACGAACGCTTGATAATCTTTATGCCGAGTCACACGTGCAAGGTCGTGGTAGTCTAAGCCGGCGCGACGTACTTTTTTTTCGTCCAAATCAAAACCAAGCGGCTCAATAAGATGAAGGTTAGCACCACAATTGGCACATAAGCGGATGATGTTACCAGTATTTGGCGCAATTTCTGGTTCATAGAGAGCGATGTCAAACATGTTCTTGGTTTTGCTTTTGGTGACTGAGGCGAGAAATTATAAGGCGGCTTATCATCGCCGCCAAGTGCACAAAGAGAGTTTTACTATTTATTATCGGCAAGAGCTAGGGCGTAATTTTCGCTAACAGCATTCCAATTGACGACATTCCACCATGCATCAATGTACTCTGGTCGGCGGTTTTGGTAACTGATGTAGTAGGCATGTTCCCACACATCGAGGGCTAAAATAGGTTCACCTTGTTCAACGGCTACATCCATTAGAGGATTATCTTGATTGCTCGTTGACGTGATCTTCAGTTGTCCATCTTTTACGATCAACCATGCAAACCCTGACCCAAAAGTATTGATAGCGGCTTGCGCAAACAATTGCCGGAAGTTTTCAAAGCTATCAAAGGTTGAGTTGATGTCATCGGCCAGTTTACCGCTAGGTTTTCCACCGCCGTTTGGCGCCATGCAATTCCAATATAAGATGTGGTTGTAGTAGCCGCCACCATTATTACGAACTGCTGGAGAATGCTGGGAGATATTAGCAAAGATATCATCCAATCTTGTTGATTCCAATTCAGTCCCCGATACTGCGGTAACAAACTTGTCGAAATATGTTCTGTGATGCTTGCTGTAATGCACTTCCATGGTTTTGGCGTCTATGTATGGTTCGAGTGAATCATAAGCATAGGGAAGTTCTGGAAAAATGTGGGACATAGTCAATTCTCCTTAATTGGGAGTATATAGACTAAATGATAATGAGATCTATTATCAACCGTGATTTTGTAAGGTTATTTCCCCTCGAGCGGCAGAATGATTTCCATACACAACCCGCCAAGACTGCTGCGTTTCGCCGTTATACTGCCACTGTGCTGGCGAATAGCACTCTCTGTAATCGCAAGACCAAGTCCGGTCCCGCCACTGTGGCGATCTCGAGCAGTAGAAACACGATAAAAGGGGCGGAATATGGCTTCTAACTCATGTTCAGCAACGCCTTCTCCATTGTCATCAACAATAATCGTCAGCCGGTCATTGTCGAGTTTGAAGGCCACTTTTATTAAGTTCTGACTGTAGTGAATGGCATTTCGCACTATGTTATCGAGCGCACTCATCAAAAGTTTAGGGTTGCCTGAGATATACCTTTCAGGAATGTGAGTATAAGTAAGAGACTTGTTCATTTGCTCTGCTTCAAACTGCGCATCTGATAAGATAGCCTCCCATAAACTGCTAAGAGGCTGGACTTCTCGCGCTACGTGACTGTCTAGCTGCATGCGTGATAGATCCAATAGTTCGCCTATCATTTGTTCGAGCCGCTGAGCTTCCGTATCAATGCGATTAAGCTCAGGGCTATCCCCTTGTTTTCGTGACACTAAAGCGCTTGCCATTCTCAGACGTGTGAGAGGAGAGCGTAATTCATGCGAGATATCAGACAGCAGCCTCTGTTGCCCCGAAACCATTTGATTCACCGCTTCAACCATTTGATTGAAGCTTTTGCCCGCTTGCCTAAATTCAGTTGTACCTTCCTCAAGCTCTGGGTCGACACAAAACTCACCTTTGGCTACGCGTTTTGCTGCTCGTTCAAGCTTTCGCGCAGGTTGACTTAGTGCCCATGCTAACCAAAGTAACAAAGGCGTACTGACGAGCATAACGGCAAACAATAATTGCAAGGGTTTGTCGAACAGCCGCAGCATAAAGGGCGGCGGTTGATTCCATTTGACGCCGACATAAAGTAGGAGATCATTTTTAGCCAGTGTTATGGGCAAAGGCCCTGCGACCATATAATGGCCATATAGACGTTGCTTGGGCTTTGCGGGATCTTCAATACTGGTAATGAAGTTTTGTACTGCTTTGAGCTTAAAATCTTTACGATTTTGAGTGGTTAAAATATTGCCCTCGAGATCGGTGAGCACGAAACGCGGTCTAGGCTCTCTATTAGAGCGACGCGGTCTTTCTAGTTGAAAAATAATTTGCCTAAGATCTCCCTCATTAGCAAAGCGCTGTTCAATTTTTTGTTTCGCTTCGATGAGCTTTGCATAATGCGCTGCTGGGATATCTCTTGAACGCCTAGGATCTAAGTGAGGCAGAGAGAGCACAGCCACGAGCACCAAAAACATGGTGAACCAGAAGATAGCGAAAATACGTCCGTAAAGGCTAGTGATCCTAGGTAAACGCATCAGTCTTCCTCAACAAAGAGATAACCACGTCCTCGCAGCGTTTTGATACGCGGTTTCCCATTTGGCTTTTCGGGAAGCTTTTTACGTAGGTTGGATACATGCATATCGATGGCACGATCAAAAGCTGCGAGACGTTTTCCAAGTACATCTAAACTCAGCGTTTCTTTGGTGAGTGTTTCTCCTGGGTGCTGTACAAAGTGGCTGAGAAGAGCAAATTCGGTGGTGGTGAGCTCAAGGTAGGCTTCCTGACAGTAAGCTTCCTGTTTTCCGGGAAATACTTTGATATCTTGATACTCAATGCAGTCAATATTTTTGCTACTGGATTTTGATTGGGTACGACGCAAAATAGCGCGTATGCGCGCGAGAAGTTCGCGATCACTAAACGGTTTTGGTAAATAGTCGTCGGCGCCAAGTTCAAGACCTATCACTCTGTCTATCTCGTCTCCTTTAGCGGTTAGCATTAACACTGGCGTTTCCCAATGCTCGCGCAGGCGCTTGAGTGTCTCGACGCCATTGAGCTTGGGCATCATCACATCCAAAAGCACCAAATCCACACCTTTGTCGATGGCCTCGAGCCCTGCTTCACCATCATTAGCTTCAGATACGTGATAGCCTTCTAGTGTTAAGACCTCTTTTAGTAAGCCAGTAAGCTCAGTGTCATCATCAATCAACAAAATATGTGCCATGCAACCAGCCTCATTTATCCCCTTTCCTTAATAGTACTGATTAATTGAGTTGAGATTTAGTTTAATCTTGCCTCTTTACGATTTTTTACTTTATCTAGACGTCACTTTACGTTGTGCTTTCTATGCTAGATTTAGCGCTGTCAGACAGCAGAGTTTACTTCTTTAGTCGGAAAGGTTTGAATATGAAAAAAGTAACAAAGATAGTTTTAGCCACGATTGTGCTGCCATTAACGCTCAGCTCGGCCAGTGTTCTTGCCAGCGTCGGTAAAGAGCATGACAAACAAGAGCACAAAGCGTCGCTACTTGATCGAAGCTTGATACGTAAGCTGGATTTAACCCAAGAGCAACAAGCTCAGCTCAAGCAATTGCGCGAAACAATGAAAAAGGACTTAAAAGGCCAATATCAAGAAAGTTTTGCTGAGCACCAAGCTGAAAGACAAGCCAATAGAGAAAAAATGCAAGCTTTGGTACTGGCAGAATCATTTGATAAAGCCGCTGCCAATGAATTGGCCAGAGCCATGATTGAGCAGCAGACTGAGCATAAAGTGAACATGCTGGAAAAACAGCATCAAATGTTAAGTGTTTTGACGCCAGAGCAAAAAGCCAAATATGCAGAGCTGTTAAAAGAGCGTGATGACACGCGTGCTAAAAAGCGTCAGGAGCGCTTAACAAAAAATTGATCCAGATTGTTATTGAGTACTCATGTTGGCGGTCGTTGGCCGTCTTTTTTGTTTCATTTTTATTCAACTCATGAAGCGTTATACTTAAGGTAATGTTTTTTCAAACCTTTACTTTATGAAACACGAATATGCACGTTTAGTAACCCTGGCTGCTTGGACGGCAACAATCGTTGCGACTCTGTTACTTATTGTCAAGCTGGCGGCATGGTGGGTGACGGGCTCGGTAAGTTTACTGGCTTCTTTGATTGATTCCATGCTTGATATAGCGGCTTCTTTAGTTAATTTAGTGGTGGTGAGATACTCACTTCAACCTGCTGACCGAGAACATACTTTTGGCCATGGTAAGGCCGAATCCCTGGCTGCGCTTGCTCAATCCATGTTTATTTCAGGATCTGCAGTGTTTCTTATTCTTAATGGTGTCGATCGCTTTTTCAGGCCTCATGCTCTCCAGTCTCCAGAGTATGGTGTTTATGTGAGTTTGTTTGCGATTGTGGTGACATTTGCACTAGTTCTTTTTCAAAAACATGTGGTTAAGAAAACTGGCAGTCAAGCTATAGCGGCAGACTCGCTCCATTACCAATCCGATTTATACATGAATGCGGCCATCATGCTAGCTTTAACCTTGAGTTGGTTTGGTGTCACTCAGGCAGATGCTGTGTTTGCAATTGGAATCGGTTTATATATTTTATATAGCGCAGTACAGATGGTACGAGAAGCAACTCAAACCTTGTTAGATCGCAAACTACCGGATGATGAGCTTGAAGAGATAAAGCACCAGTGCCTCTCTGTGGAGGGCGTTTTAGGTGTGCATCAACTGCGAACTCGTATGTCTGGTCCCACGAGATTTATCCAGCTTCACCTTGAACTTGAGGACCAAATGCCCTTGATTGAAGCGCATAGAATCTCAGATATGGTTGAACACAAGCTGTTGGAGTGTTTTCCTCATGCCGACGTGTTGATCCATCAAGATCCATATTCTGTGGTGCTGGGGCCTGAGAAAGAGCAAAAAGTACGTGATTGGTAACAGTTGCTTATTGAACTAATGTAGCTAATTTAACATGCTGATTATCTTTTCAGCACAGAGATAAATTGCAGCTATCCTGATATGTATCAAATCTTTGTTCGAGTCAAACTGTAATACTTTTACATAAGTAGAAAACTTACATATTTTAGTGCAAATAAAAGTAGTATTCCTTGGGCTTCAAGGTAACATATTGCACAAATAAACGGGTCTTGTCAGTAATGAGTAATGAAATTTGCTGACGTAAAAGTTGAAATAAGATTCCCAAAAAATTGAGGGTGAGCATGATTAAAAAGATCGGTGTTTTGACAAGCGGCGGTGATGCACCGGGCATGAACGCAGCAGTTCGTGGTGTGGTGCGCACAGCGCTATCGGAAGGTTTAGAGGTCTATGGTGTTCAAGACGGTTATCTTGGTCTGTATGAGAACAGAATTGAGAAACTTGATCGTTCTAGTGTCTCTGATGTGATCAATAAAGGCGGAACTTTCCTCGGCTCTGCACGTTTCCCTGAGTTTAAAGAAGTAGCTGTTCGAGAGAAAGCCATAGAAAACCTGCAAAAACACGGCATAGAAGCTCTAGTAGTTGTTGGTGGTGATGGCTCTTATATGGGCGCCAAAAAGCTTACCGAAATGGGATACCCATGTGTCGGTCTGCCAGGAACAATCGATAATGATATTGCAGGAACGGATTACACTATCGGTTATCTAACCGCACTCAATACTGTTATTGATGCTATTGATCGCCTGCGTGATACATCTTCATCACACCAACGTATTTCCATTGTTGAAATCATGGGACGCCACTGTGGTGATCTGACTCTAATGTCTGCTATTGCTGGTGGGTGCGAATACATAATTACACCAGAAACGGGTTTAGATAAAGAAAAGCTCATCAACAACATTCAAGATGGCATTAAGAAGGGCAAGAAGCACGCAATTATTGCCTTGACTGAGCTTATGATGGACGCAAATGAGCTAGCTAAAGAAATTGAGCAAGCCACGGGACGAGAGACTAGAGCGACAGTGCTTGGTCACATTCAGCGTGGTGGTCGCCCAACAGCCTTTGATCGCGTTTTAGCATCTCGTATGGGTAACTATGCTGTACATCTATTGATGGAAGGACAGGGCGGACGTTGCGTTGGTATCCAAAAAGAGCAGCTTGTTCATCATGATATCATTGACGCAATTGAAAATATGAAGCGCCCAGTTCGTGAAGACCTTTATCAGGTCGCTGAAGAGTTATTCTAAGCTTTCATAAGCGTTTATAAAGGCCAGTGTTAGTCACTGGCCTCTTTTATTGCGCTTAGTTTACAACCATGGTTGAGAGAATATAAGCTACTGTTGTCGCTGTGCTCACACCGATAAAGCCAGGCAAGAGGAAGCTATGGTTTAAAACGTACTTACCTATTCGAGTCGTGCCTGAGCGATCAAAGGTAATTGCGGCTAAATCGCTGGGGTAAAAAGGGAAGAAGAAGTACGCATAACATGCGGGTAAAACACCAATGAGGACAGGGGTCGGAATACCCATAGAAAATCCTAAAGGCAGCATTATGGTTAGTACCGCAGCCTGACTTTTTAAAAATATGGACACCACAAACATGGCAATTGCAAAGGTCCAAGGGTGCGCTGCGACTATTTCACTGACTAGGCTAATCAGATAAGGTTTATGGAAGCTAATTATGGTGTCACTCATCCAAGCGATACCAAAAATTATCACCACAGCCGTCATACCAGCGATAAAGACGTTGCAGTGAACAATTTTTTTTGGCTCAACTTTGGTTGCCAGCAAAATGATAGCGCCAATCGACAGCATTAAAAACTGGATAGCGACTGACATTTTCACGCCTTCAGGCAGCAGGGAAAGGTCATGACCAAACATGGCCACAAAGACAACCACCACAATACCCGCTAAGAAAATAGTTAGGCCTCTTTTCGCTTGTTTACCAATTTCTCTTTGATTGTCTTGTTGATCGCTATCGATAAGTTGTGCTTTAAACTCAGGATCGCTGCAGCGCTGGATAAACTCGCGATCTTGGTCGAGATCTTTACCGCGTTTTAGACTCCAGGTACAACCTGCTAATACACCGATAAGAGTGGCGGGAATCGTGACAGCGAGGACATGACCAAGACTGATTACTAGGTGGTTGTCTGCGGCGGTAGCCATGACAACGGCAGCAGCTGCTGCAATAGGGCTAGCAGTAATGCCCATTTGTGACGCAACGGAAGCCATAGCCATAGGGCGCTCGGGACGAATCCCCTTTTTATATGCGACATCATAGATGACAGGAAGAAGGGGATAAACGGAATGTCCTGTTCCAACCAAAACCGTTAGCGAGTAGGTGCAGAGCGGACCCAAGAAGACAATTTGGTTGGGGTGTTTTCTAAGTAAGCGCTCGGCAAATCTTACAAGCAGTTGTAACCCTCCTGTTGCCTCAAGCGTGGCCGATGCAGCAACGACGGCTAGTATGATTAACATTACGCTAATTGGCGGTGTGCCCGGAGTAATACCAAACACAAATGCGAGTATGGAAACGCCAAGCCCACCGAGTAGACCAAAGGCAATTCCTCCGTGGCGGATACCAATGAAGATAATGGTTAACAACAGGATCATGTGCACGTAAAACATAATCATTCCTAATGGGTTGTTGAAATTTTCTTCAATGCTAATCAAAATTCTCGACTCAAAAAAGTGAATTGACACCTTTGTTAGACTCAGCAAGGTGTCATTACTCTTTTCTTTGTTTCGAATCAAAATAGTGGTTAAAAGCTCACCTTAAGATCATCTATTCAAGGTGGAGGTCAAGAGGTGTTTTACTGGTTCTTCCGCCAATTTCTCTGGTTAATTTCGGCACCAAGTAGCCAGATACTTTTTCAATCACGCCGGACATGATAGCTCTTGCTTTATCATCAGAGATATAGAAGTGCGCAGCCCCTTGAACTTTATCCAGAACATGCATGTAGTATGGAAGTACGCCAGCATCGAAAAGTGTTTCGCTTAATGACACTTGGGTTTCAATCTCATCATTGACTCCTTTGAGCATCACGCCTTGGTTGAGCAAAGTCACCCCAGCACTGCGTAGGTCATTGAGTGCTAATTTTAAATCCTGATTTATTTCATTAGGGTGATTAATATGGGTGACCAAAATAACCTGTAAGCGTGTCGCTGAGAGAGTTTCTCTTAGCGCAAGGGTTATTCGCTCTGGGATCACAACAGGTAAACGAGTATGAATACGTAGTCGTTTGATGTGCGAAATAGCGCTAATATTTTCAATCAGCCAATCTAGTTCTTGGTCTTTTGCCATCAGAGGATCGCCGCCAGATAGGATCACCTCGTTCAGCTCTGGGTGATCTTGGATATAGGCCAGACTTTGCATCCAAACTGATTTACTGCCTTTGTTTTCATCATAGGGAAAATGGCGCCGGAAACAGTAACGACAGTTAATCGCGCAGCCTCCTTTGAGGATCATTAGAACCCGATTGCGATATTTGTGCAACAGCCCGGGTACGGCGTTATCTTGCTCTTCAAGCGGATCATTTGAGTAATCTGAGTGAATTTCAAATTCTTCCTCTAACGGTAAAACTTGGCGCAGCAAAGGATCAAAGGGATTTCCTTTTTCCATTCTATCAACAAAGCTTTGCGGTACCCGCTGCGCAAACAGCTTTCGAGCGGCAAAACCCTTCAGCCACGGAGAGGGATCAATCTCAAGAATCTTTAGCAGCTTTTCGGGATCTGAGATCCCATTCGCTAGTTGTTTGATCCAGTTTTGCTCAACAGAATCAAGTTTTCGGGTTATGATGTGCGACATTAAATTTAACTCGAAGAATGGTAAGAGGAAAAAATGGCTACTGTTAGCACAAATGAATTCAAAGGCGGTCTTAAAATTATGCTTGATAATGAGCCTTGTGTCATTCTCGAAAACGAGTATGTCAAACCAGGTAAAGGTCAAGCATTTAACCGTGTTAAAATCCGTAAACTGCTTTCAGGTAAAGTTCTAGAGAAAACATTTAAATCAGGCGACACGGTTGAAGTCGCTGATGTCATGGATATTGATCTAGATTACTTGTACAACGATGGTGAATTCTACCACTTTATGAACAACGAAACATTCGAACAGCTAGCCGCAGATAAAAAAGCGGTCGGCGATAATGCGAAATGGCTGGTTGAGAATGACACTTGTATGCTAACTCTTTGGGACAGCAACCCGATTGTCGTTACGCCACCAAACTTTGTTGAACTTGAAGTGACAGATACCGATCCTGGTCTAAAGGGCGATACCCAAGGTACTGGCGGTAAACCTGCTACTTTGTCTACAGGCGCTGTAGTTCGAGTTCCTCTGTTTATTTCTATTGGTGAAGTGATCAAGGTAGATACTCGCTCAGGTGAATACGTAGGCCGCGTTAAGTAACCCTATCCGGTTTATTGAACCTATCCAGAGGCCACGGTGAGTGGCCTTTATTGTATTTACTTAAACTTTGATGTATCACAATTGTTGTTATTCAAAATGACGATAAACTAGTGAGCATGAAACAGTCTTTATCTATCTGGCTAGACGCCGCTCGTCCGAAAACGCTCCCACTTGCGTTAGTGTCTATATTAACGGGAAGTGTACTTGCGTATTCTACTCATCAAGCTTCCATTTTGATCACCATACTTGCGTTTATCACAGCTACCTTATTGCAAATATTGTCCAACTTGGCGAATGACTATGGTGATGCCCTTAAAGGAACCGATAATGCCAAGCGCCTTGGTCCTGTTCGCGCTGTTCAATCCGGTACCGTCACACCAGAAAGTATGAAGAAAGCGATTGTTATTAACCTCGTGATGACGATAGTGTCCGGTTTGACTCTGGTTTTATACGCCTTAGACAATTTGCATAATATTCTTCTATTCCTTGGTCTAGGTGTGCTGGCAATGGTTGCCGCAATCGCTTATACGGTCGGTAACAAAGCGTATGGCTACGTGGGTTTGGGTGATATTTCTGTATTTATCTTTTTTGGTTTGCTTGGTGTAATGGGTACTTTCTTTCTGCATACAGGAACTATTACTCCCGCTTTGATATTGCCTGCAGTAGGTTGTGGCCTCATGGCAGTGGCAGTTTTAAATGTCAACAATATGCGTGACATAGAAAATGATCAGCAGTGTGGGAAAAAAACTATTGCGGTGAGGTTAGGTTGTCGAAAAGCCAAGCATTACCATGTCTTACTTTTGTCAGGTGCTTTTCTAGCATTTACCCTCTATCTGGTGCGCCAGCCAGTCTCTATCTGGCTGACACTGCCGTTTTTGTTAAGCGCAATGTTTGTATATAAGCATGGTAAGTTGGTCTGGCTGGCCCGACAGCCGATGCATATTGCACCTATGATGCCCATGATTGTGAAATGTTCACTAATTACTAATTTATTGTTTGCAGGAGTGGTTATAGCTCAAACTCTGGTCAGTTAATTGAGACTTGTCATTGCAATGACTTAATGTCGCTATATACTCGTTTGTGATGACTAACCGTATGGGAAGGAACACTATGGAATACAATACGTCGGCTTTATGTGACATTTACTCAGAACAAGTGGATGTACTTGAGCCCATGTTTAGCAACTTTGGTGGCAGTGCTTCATTTGCAGGCCAGATCACTACAGTTAAGTGTTTTGAGGACAACGGTCTGATTCGAGAAGTGTTAGAGCAAGATGGTTTAGGCCGTATTTTGCTCATTGATGGTGGTGGTTCGCTACGACGCGCACTCATTGACGCAGAGCTTGCCTCGATAGCAGAAGAAAATGAATGGGAAGGTATTCTTGTTTATGGCTGTGTACGCGAAGTTGACGAACTAGAAGATATGAGCCTAGGTATTCAAGCTTTAGCTTCAATCCCTGTTGGAGCAACATCTCAAGGTGTTGGTGAGGTAGACGTCGCGGTCAATTTTGGTGGCGTCACCTTCCTTCCAGAAGACTACCTTTATGCAGATAACACGGGCGTGATTATTTCTCAGGAGAGACTTGATGTTGATCTTGAGGTAGAGGAAGATGATTTACTAGCTAAGTAATCGTTTCTTTTATTACTGCTCTTGTATGGCCAATTGCAGATGCTGTCGCCTTAGCTGTAAGGCGTACAGGTACCCCAGTATTCCACCGATGATATTGCCAAGTGCAATCCCAATAAATATTCCCTCACTCCCCAGCCAATGACTTCCTAACCAAGCACTGGGTAGGACGAACACAAATAAACGCATAAAGCTCCATTGAAACGCTTTCAAGGGCTTGTGTAGAGCGTTGAGTCCGGAAATAAGTATCATGGCTATTCCCTGAAAGCCATAGCTAAATGGTACGACAAGTAAGTAGTGCCAGAGCAGATCTCTGACAGGCTGCTCTTGGGAAAAAAGCGATGACAGAGGAATGCTAAGCGGGATCATGGCGATGAATACGCCCATTTGAAAAACTAATGCAAAACGCATACTAATAAACACCCCAGCAAAGCTACGCTGATGTTTTTCTGCGCCTATATTTTGTGCGATGAAAGGAGTTAGGACGGAAGAAAGTGCCATCAATACGATAATTAAAATAGACTCAAGCCGCTGAGCGGCTCCATAAGCAGCAACGGCAGCCGTGCCCTGACTGGAAATTAAAATCATCAATAGCGCGCCAGAAAGAGGGATCATAGCATTAGAGAGTGCTGCGGGAGTACCAATCTTAAGAATAAGTCTCACATCTTCAACAAGATATCCCATGTTTGGAAGTATGAGCATGCGTTCTCGCATAGTAAGAATATACAAGGACCAAACACAGGCACCTAGCCAACTGAGAGCGCTCGCGATGGCGGCGCCTTGGATACCTAGCTTTGGGAAAGGTCCCCAGCCAAATATCAGTAGCGGATCCAATACACCGTTGATGATGCCGGCTAGTATCATAATTTTGGCAGGTGTTCTTGTGTCTCCTGTTGCGCGGATCACACTGTTACCTGCCATAGGAATGACGAGTAATGGAATGCTCAGATACCAGACAGTCATATATTTGTCTATTAGAGGCAATAGGTTATCAGAAGCACCTAAGAGTGAAAATAGAGGGTGAAGCGTTGCCAGCCCGATAGCGGATACTAGGGTAATTAGCGTGACTGCGAGCAAGAGGCCGTGCGCGGCGAACCGTGCTGCACGAACAGTTTTTCCTTGGCCGAGTAAGTGGGCGATATTGGTTGATAAACCTACACCTATGCCCATGGTGATACAGTTAAGCGCGAATGTAACTGGGAAGGTATAGCTGATTGAAGCGAGTGCCTCGGTGCCTATTAAAGAAATGAAGAAAGTGTCCACAAGATTGAACATGAGAATCGATACCAGACCGAAGACCATCGGAATGGTCATTTGCCTGAGTACTTGGGGAATAGGGGCTGTTAAAAGGCCATACTTATCCTGCATCTCGAACAACGGCTCTAATGGACGAAAAGGCTAGGATACTTGATTGGCGGACAAGACACAAAAAAGGTCAGCAATCGCTGACCTTCATGCTAAAAGTTAAGGCATTATTATGCTTTTGCTGCAGCTGCTGCTTTTGCAATCGCGGCGAAACTTTTGGCGTCAAGAGAGGCTCCACCAACGAGAGCGCCATCAATGTCTGGCTGAGAGAAGTAAGCTTGAGCGTTCTCAGGTTTAACGCTACCACCGTATTGAATGATTACTTGCTTCGCAACGGCGGCACTTTTCTCTGCAATTAAAGCTCGGATTGAAGCATGGATACGCTGGGCATCTTCAGCCGTAGCTGCTTTACCCGTGCCGATAGCCCAGATTGGTTCATATGCGATAATCGCCCCGTTTAGTGCTTCAACGCCATAAGTGTCAATAACCGCATTGATTTGGCGAGCGCAAACCGCTTCTGTTTCACCTGCTTCATTTTGAGCTTCTGACTCGCCAATACAAAATACTGGCTTGAGACCATTTTCTTTCAAGAAGTTAAACTTCTTGGCAATGAATTGATCGGACTCATTGTGATAATCACGTCGCTCAGAGTGACCGATAATGATGTGCGTTGCTCCAAAATCTTTGAGCATTTCAGGAGACATATCGCCTGTAAATGCGCCGCTGTTATTTAGGTCCGTATTTTGAGCACCTAGGATAATTTTGTTACCACCTTCTGCGATGAGCTTTTCCGCAAGGTCGATATAAAGTGCTGGTGGAGCGACGGCTACATCTACGCCTTCAAGACCGTTAAGTTCGGTGTTAAGGCCAGTCAGTAGCTCCTTTACCATAGCTTTGCTACCGTTAAGCTTCCAGTTACCCATGACTACAGGACGACGCATAGGAATATCTCCGTATTTAATCAATTAATGTAAAAAATCTTCGTAAGAATATAACAGATAAACAGAGCGAGATCATGATTAGCGTCATGTCTGTTCGTATTAGCCGAGTGATCTATCAGGCAGTTTGTATGCAACCAGATAGGAGTTTGGAGCATAAGCTGCTAGGTTGGGCTGACCTATGTAACAAGAGACAGCGCCTGTGCTGTTCATCGCGCTGTCTTATGTTTGTATTTTTTGCTAAGGAGCATCATGCCCAATTTAATCATGGAATATTCTCATCCTGTTGAGGATTTGGTTGATGTCAATCGACTTCTTAAAGCACTACATCAAGTGGCGCTTGAGTGTGACTTGTTTGAGACAAACTCTGTAAAGTCACGCTCTCTTTGCTATCAGAATTGGCTTGTTGGGCAGGCAGGAAGTAATGCGAACTTCATTCATATAAATTTTGATTTACTTGATGGTCGAACTCAGGAACAAAAAAAGCGCTTGTCGTTCGAGCTAATGAAGGTTTTGCAGCAAGAGGCAGGGCAGGTTCACAGCCTAACCATTAATATCCGTGATATGGATAAAGAGTGCTTTCTAAAAGTACTTAACTAGGGTTGCATCAAGTTCAACCCCAGTAGTAAAGGAATGAGTTATTTACGCAATAAAATTTCTTCAACGGTGTGGTCTTGGCCTTTCTTAAGGATAAGCTGAGCACGGCCTTTGGTTGGCAGAATATTCTCATCAAGATTAATGCCGTTAATTGAGCGCCAAATTCTATGAGCTTCTTGTTCCGCTTCTTGCACACTTAGTTTGGTGTAATGACTGAAGAAAGAGCCTTGCTCTGTAAAGGCGCCTAAACGGAAATTGAGAAAACGCTCGACATACCACTGCTCAATCACATCACTTTTGGCATCGACATAAAGGGAAAAATCAAGGAAGTCAGAAACAAATACTCTATGCGGAGCATGCGGATAGTCCATTCCACTTTGCAGTACATTCAGGCCTTCAATAATAAGAACATCAGGGCGATCAACGACTTTTACATCTTCGGTAATGTCGTAGGTAATGTGCGAGTAGATAGGAACTTCTAGATTGGGTTTGCCAGCTTTAACGTCAGAAACAAATTCAATCAAGCGTTTAATGTCATAGGACTCTGGAAAACCTTTACGATGTAAAATCCCGTTTTCTTCGAGTACTTTCGTTGGGTATAGGAAGCCATCGGTTGTCACAAGCTCTACTTTTGGGTGATTATCCCAACGCGAAAGTAACTCTTTAAGTAGCCGAGCTGTGGTGCTTTTTCCTACCGCGACACTGCCCGCTACACCAATAATAAAAGGTGGCGCCTTTTCTGAATTATCAAGAAAATTATTCAGAACAGAGTTACGACTTTGCCTTGCTGCAACATAAAGATTCAGTAGGCGAGAAAGTGGTAGGTATATCTCTACCGCCTCTTTCATAGACAACTTTTCGTTCACACCTTGCAGCTCTGTGAGATCGCTCTCGGAAAGCGTCATCGGAACAGAGTTACGCAATTCTGCCCAATGTTGGCGAGTAAAAGAGAGATATGGCGACATAGTCTTCCTAACTGAGATTCGCGATAAAGAGCTGCGAAAATACAACAAGCGAGCCTAATTGCCAAATATCGGGAGTAAAAATAATCCAACAACCGCATTTGATTGTTGGATTTTTAAGCAAACAATCACAAACCCAGTAAAAAACCGTTTTTTTTTGATTTAGCTATTGCAAGCGTGCGTTTCCTTCAATAGAATGCGCACCACTTATGCCGACTTAGCTCAGTAGGTAGAGCAACTGACTTGTAATCAGTAGGTCACCAGTTCGATTCCGGTAGTCGGCACCATTTTAACTTTAATAGTTATTGTGGTTTGAAAATTTGGGGGGGTTCCCGAGTGGCCAAAGGGAGCAGACTGTAAATCTGCCGGCACTGCCTTCGATGGTTCGAATCCGTCCCCCCCCACCATATTCTTTAGGGAATAGCTCACAGAGTTACGTGTTGCGGGCATCGTATAATGGCTATTACCTCAGCCTTCCAAGCTGATGATGCGGGTTCGATTCCCGCTGCCCGCTCCACTCTTTTTTGAGTGCTGATATAGCTCAGGTGGTAGAGCGCATCCTTGGTAAGGATGAGGTCGGCAGTTCGAGTCTGCCTATCAGCACCAGCTCTGAAAGCAAACATTTCCTTTTGATATATACTTTATCACCAATACTTTTTGGTTGCGTGGTCATCAAAGCCACCTAAATCCGTACCTAGAGGGACAACTCATGTCTAAAGAAAAATTTGAACGTACGAAACCGCACGTAAACGTTGGTACTATCGGCCACGTTGACCACGGTAAAACAACTCTAACTGCAGCGATCTGTACTACTCTATCTAAAGTGTACGGCGGTGAAGCGAAAGACTTCGCATCAATCGATAACGCTCCAGAAGAGCGTGAGCGCGGTATCACAATCGCAACATCTCACGTAGAGTACGACACTCCAACTCGCCACTACGCACACGTAGACTGTCCAGGACACGCGGATTATGTTAAGAACATGATCACAGGTGCTGCACAGATGGATGGTGGTATCCTAGTTGTTGCTGCGACAGATGGCCCAATGCCACAGACTCGTGAGCACATCCTACTAGGCCGTCAGGTTGGTATCCCATACATCATCGTATTCATGAACAAATGTGACATGGTTGACGATGAAGAGCTACTAGAACTAGTAGAAATGGAAGTTCGTGAACTTCTATCTGAGTACGACTTCCCAGGTGATGATCTACCAGTAATCCAAGGTTCAGCTCTAGGTGCACTAAACGGTGAAGAGCAATGGGAAGCTAAGATTGTAGAACTAGCAGAAGCGCTAGATTCTTACATTCCAGAGCCAGAGCGTGCAGTAGACATGCCGTTCCTAATGCCGATTGAAGACGTATTCTCAATCCAAGGCCGTGGTACAGTAGTAACAGGTCGTATCGAGCGTGGTATCCTAAACGTAGGTGACGAAGTTGCTATCGTAGGTATCAAAGAGACGACTTCAACGACTTGTACAGGTGTTGAAATGTTCCGTAAGCTTCTAGACGAAGGTCGTGCGGGTGAGAACGTTGGTGCCCTACTACGTGGTACTAAGCGTGATGAAGTAGAGCGTGGTCAAGTACTAGCGGCTCCAGGTTCAATCACTCCACACACTAAGTTTGAGTCAGAAGTCTACGTACTGTCTAAAGATGAAGGTGGTCGTCACACACCATTCTTCAAAGGCTACCGTCCACAGTTCTACTTCCGTACAACTGACGTAACTGGTAACATCGAGCTACCAGAAGGCGTAGAAATGGTAATGCCAGGCGATAACATCAAGATGACTGTAGAGCTAATCGCACCAATCGCAATGGACGAAGGTCTACGTTTCGCGATCCGTGAAGGTGGCCGTACAGTAGGTGCTGGTGTTGTTGCTAAGATCTTCGATTAATTCTCAAGAATTGGCGAAGCTTTCTGAAAATCTTTGAATAAGATTTGACGAAGCAGTAGCAAAAAGGGCATCATTTGATGCCCTTTTTCTGCACTCAATATAATATTTGCCAATTTCTTCTACAGGTGGATATTAAGTAGATTCTTACTTTTAATAGTAAGTTATTGAGTAATAAGAAGAGTACGCCAATCTAATAGGTTGTCGTTTCATGGATTTGCCCTGCAGCAGCGGGGTTGTTGTCGTCTATATTAAGACTTTTGACAGGTTGGTTTTATGAAAGCAAATAATGCTGAAACTCCTGATAGCTCAAATGGCGCAGATATCTTTAAGTGGGTTATCACTTTTACTCTGTTAGCTGCCGCTGTTGTGGGTAATTACCTGTATGGTGAAATGTCTGTAGTGATTCGCGTTGCCGGTGTTGTTGTATTAATTGCAGCAGCGCTAGGTGTGGCAGCTACAACAGTAAAGGGTAAGGCTGCGATTGATTTCGCTAAAGAATCTCGTATGGAAGTTCGTAAAGTAGTTTGGCCTACACGCCAAGAAACTATGCAAACTACCTTTATCGTTTTAGCTGTAAGTATTGTAATGGCTCTAGCACTTTGGGGCATTGACGGCATCATGGTTCGTCTTGTCAACTTTGTGACTGGGGTATAGAGGGTTTTAATTCATGAGTGAAGCTCCCAAAAAACGCTGGTATGTGGTTCAAGCCTTCTCTGGGTTTGAAGGCCGTGTCGCTCAGTCTCTTCGCGAGCATATTAAAATGCACAGCATGGAAGAGCTGTTTGGTGAAGTTCTTGTTCCTACTGAAGAAGTAGTCGAAATGCGTGCAGGTCAACGTCGTAAGTCTGAGCGTAAGTTCTTCCCAGGTTACGTCCTTGTTCAGATGATTATGAACGATGAATCATGGCACCTAGTACGCAGCGTACCTCGTGTCATGGGCTTCATTGGTGGTACTTCTGACCGTCCTGCACCTATCACGGATAAAGAGGCTGATGCTATCCTTAACCGTCTTGAAAAAGCGAGTGAGTCACCTAGACCACGTACTATGTACGAAGCAGGTGAAGTTGTACGTGTCAATGATGGTCCATTTGCAGACTTTAACGGTACTGTTGAAGAAGTGGATTATGAGAAGAGCCGCATGAAGGTGTCTGTTTCTATCTTCGGTCGAGCAACACCTGTTGAACTTGAGTTTGGTCAGGTTGAAAAATTAGACTAAACCCAGAGTTTAAAGAGTACAAAAAAACAGCTTTTAAAGCTTGTATGAGGCGCGAATTATGATTATAATTTCGCGCCTTTTTACTTCGATGA
Source organism: Vibrio aquimaris (assembly GCF_009363415.1). Lineage (NCBI taxonomy): Bacteria > Pseudomonadati > Pseudomonadota > Gammaproteobacteria > Vibrionales > Vibrionaceae > Vibrio > Vibrio aquimaris. The sequence goes on from NZ_CP045350.1 coordinate 272,072, forward strand.
AAGTAGAAAGTTATTTATATGAACGGGGAGCTGATCAGCGGATTAGCGTTAGTACCCAAAATTAGGAAAAATCATGGCTAAGAAAGTTGAAGCTTATATCAAGCTGCAAGTTGCTGCTGGTATGGCAAACCCAAGTCCACCAGTTGGTCCTGCTCTAGGTCAACACGGTGTTAACATCATGGAATTCTGTAAAGCGTTTAACGCAAAAACAGAATCGGTCGAGAAAGGTCTACCAACTCCAGTTGTTATCACTGTATACAATGACCGTTCTTTCACTTTTGTAACTAAGACTCCACCTGCAGCAGTTCTTCTTAAGAAAGCGGCTGGCGTTAAGTCTGGTTCAGGTCGTCCAAACACTGAAAAAGTGGGTACGGTAACTGACGCTCAAATCCAAGAAATCGCAGAAACTAAAGCTGCAGATATGACTGGTGCTGACATCGAAGCAATGAAGCGTTCAATCGCTGGTACTGCTCGTTCAATGGGCCTAGTGGTAGAGGGTTAAGATCATGGCAAAACTAACTAAGCGCATGCGCGTAATCCGCGAAAAAGTTGACGTAACTAAAGAATACGAAATCAACGAAGCTGTTGCTCTTCTTCAAGAACTAGCTACTGCTAAGTTTGTTGAGTCTGTTGATGTTGCTGTTAACCTAGGCATCGATGCTCGTAAATCTGATCAGAACGTACGTGGTGCAACTGTACTACCTCACGGTACTGGCCGCGAAATCCGTGTTGCAGTGTTCACTCAAGGTGCTAACGCTGAAGCAGCTAAAGAAGCTGGCGCAGACATCGTTGGTATGGAAGATCTTGCTGAGCAAGTGAAGAAAGGCGAAATGAACTTTGACGTAGTTGTTGCTTCTCCAGATGCAATGCGCGTTGTAGGTCAGCTAGGTACTATTCTTGGTCCTCGCGGTCTAATGCCAAACCCTAAAGTTGGTACTGTAACTCCTAACGTTGCTGAAGCAGTTAAAAATGCTAAAGCAGGTCAGGTTCGTTACCGTAACGACAAAAACGGCATCATCCACACTACTATCGGTAAAGCAAACTTCTCTGCACAGCAGATCCAAGAGAATCTAGAAGCACTTCTAGTGGCTCTGAAGAAAGCTAAGCCATCTTCTGCTAAAGGTACATTCCTGCAGAAAGTAAGCATCTCTACTACTATGGGTGCTGGTGTTGCTGTTGATCAGGCTAGCCTGAACACTCAAGCATAATTTATTTGCTTAGGCGTGAAATTTATGTATAATTTCGCGCCTAATATTTGTGGTTGGGGCTGAACTTTGGTTCTACAAGAATTAAGATTCAGTCTCCGTCCAAGACCGTAGGTGTCTGATTTTATTAAATGATGACTTAATCTTCCTACGTAGATGGTGCCCGAACTGACAGAAAGCCCTATGTAAATAGTTACCTTTCTTCTGGGAAGCACCTCAATAACTCTCACTGTTGTGATAATAGTGAGTGGTGTAACGACAACCAGGAGTAAATCCAAGATGGCTTTAAACCTTCAAGACAAAAAAGCAATTGTTGCTGAAGTCAACGAAGCTGCCAGTGGTGCACTTTCTGCAGTTGTAGCTGATTCTCGTGGCGTTGAAGTGGGCGCGATGACATCTCTACGTAAACAAGCTCGTGAAGCGGGTGTTTATGTACGAGTTGTTCGTAACACACTAATGCGTCGTGCGGTTGAAGGTACAGACTACGAGTGTCTAACTGACACTTTCACTGGTCCTACTCTAATCGCATTCTCTAATGAGCACCCAGGTGCTGCAGCGCGTCTTTTTAAAGACTTCGCTAAAGAGAATTCAAACTTCGAGATCAGAGCTGCTGCATTTGAAGGTGCGCTAGCTGACGCTGAAGTACTAGCGACACTACCAACTTACGACGAAGCAATTGCACGCCTAATGATGTGCATGAAAGAAGCTTCTGCAGGCAAGCTGGTACGTACTATCGCAGCACTACGCGATCAAAAAGAAGAAGCTGCGGCATAAGCCTTGCTTTTTTCTGGTTGCTTAATAAACTTATTGTTGATTTAAAAGAGAATTGTTATGTCTATTACTAACGAGCAAATCCTAGATGCAGTTGCAGAAATGTCTGTAATGCAAGTTGTTGAACTAATCGAAGCAATGGAAGAGAAATTCGGTGTTTCTGCTGCTGCTGCTGTTGTAGCTGGCGGTGCTGCTGGTGGCGAAGCTGCTGCTGAGCAAACTGAATTCGATGTAATCCTAGAATCTGCTGGCGGCAACAAAGTTGCTGTAATCAAAGCGGTACGTGGCGCGACTGGCCTAGGTCTTAAAGAAGCGAAAGCTCTAGTTGACGGCGCTCCTGCACCTCTTAAAGAAGGCATCGAGAAAGATGAAGCTGAAGCTCTTAAAGCTCAGCTAGAAGAAGCTGGTGCAAGTGTTACTGTTAAGTAATTATTGCATAGTTTCTTAGCCCTAGCGGCTAATGGCTGGTGGTTTTACAACCACCGGCCTTTTTGCGCTGTAGGGGTTGGGTGATTTTTCCGCTGTTTGAGCACCCAAGTTCCTAGCAAAAAGCATTTCATGACAGCTTTATGAAATGTCACTACAGTCAAACAGTTGTTAGTCACTGTCTACGAATGACTCTAGACAGTTTGGGTCACTTATCAGCGAGCTGAGGAACCCCATGGTTTACTCTTATACCGAGAAAAAGCGCATCCGTAAGGACTTTGGTACTCGTCCACAAGTGTTGGACATTCCATACCTGCTATCGATCCAGCTCGATTCGTTCGAGAAATTTATCGAACAGGATCCTGAAGGTCAATACGGTCTTGAAGCTGCTTTCCGTTCTGTATTTCCAATTCAGAGCTATAACGGCAATTCCGAGCTGCAATACGTTAGCTACCGTCTTGGTGAGCCAGTTTTTGATGTTAAAGAATGTCAAATTCGCGGCGTAACTTATTCAAAACCACTACGTGTAAAACTACGCCTAGTCATCTTTGATAAAGACGCGCCAGCAGGTACTGTAAAAGACATTAAAGAACAAGAAGTCTACATGGGCGAAATACCGCTTATGACAGACAATGGTACCTTCGTTATCAATGGTACCGAGAGGGTTATCGTATCCCAGTTGCACAGAAGCCCAGGTGTATTCTTCGACAGCGATAAGGGTAAGACCCACTCTTCAGGTAAAGTTCTCTACAATGCGCGCATCATTCCTTACCGTGGTTCATGGCTTGATTTCGAGTTTGATCCTAAGGATAACTTATATGTACGTATTGACCGTCGTCGTAAACTGCCTGCATCGATCATTCTTCGTGCGCTAGGTAAGACGACAGAAGAAATCCTAGACATCTTCTTTGAGAAGGTGAACTTTGAGGTTAAAGACCAGACTCTTCTTATGGAGCTGGTTCCTGATCGTTTGCGCGGTGAAACGGCATCATTCGATATCGAAGCTAATGGCAAGGTCTACGTAGAAACGGGCCGTCGTGTAACTGCACGCCATATCCGTCAACTTGAAAAAGATGGCGTTGAGCATATCGAAGTGCCCGTTGAGTATATAGTTGGTAGAGTTGCATCAAAAGATTATATCAATGAGGCAACCGGTGAGATTATTATTTCTGCTAACCAAGAGATAAGTCTTGAAGCACTAGCGAACCTATCTCAAGCTGGCCACAAAGCACTAGAAGTTCTATTTACGAACGATCTAGACCACGGCCCATTCATGTCAGATACGCTACGCATCGACAGTACTGTTGATCGTATTTCTGCTTTGGTAGAAATCTACCGCATGATGCGCCCAGGTGAGCCGCCAACAAAAGAAGCCGCTGAAGCCTTATTTGATAGCTTATTCTTCTCTGAAGAGCGTTATGATCTTTCGACTGTTGGTCGTATGAAGTTCAACAGCTCAATTGAGCGCGAAGACGCACAAGAGCAAGGTACGCTTGACGAGCTAGATATCATCGAAGTGATGAAGAAGCTCATTGCTATTCGTAACGGTATTGGAGAAGTCGACGATATTGACCACTTAGGTAACCGTCGTATACGTAGCGTTGGTGAAATGGCTGAAAACCAATTCCGTGTTGGTTTAGTACGTGTTGAACGTGCAGTGAAAGAGCGTCTAAGCTTGGGCGATCTAGATGCTGTAATGCCACAAGATTTGATCAACGCTAAGCCAATTTCTGCGGCAGTGAAAGAGTTCTTTGGCTCTTCTCAGTTGTCTCAGTTTATGGACCAAAACAACCCTCTATCAGAAGTAACGCATAAGCGTCGTATCTCTGCATTGGGTCCAGGCGGTCTAACGCGTGAGCGTGCTGGCTTTGAAGTTCGAGACGTACACGTAACTCACTACGGCCGTCTATGTCCGATCGAAACGCCTGAAGGTCCAAACATCGGTCTTATCAACTCACTATCTGCATTCGCACGTTGTAATGAGTATGGTTTCCTAGAGACACCATATCGCCGTGTTGTAGATGGTGTAGTAACAGACGAAGTTGATTACCTATCTGCTATTCAGGAAGGTCAATACGTTATCGCTCAGGCTAACACAGTACTGACTGAAGCAGGTACATTTGCTGAAGAGTTGATCACAGCTCGTCAGAAAGGTGAATCTGGTCTGCACCCACGTGACCATGTAGATTACATGGACGTTGCGACTAACCAAGTAGTATCTATCGCTGCTTCGCTTATTCCGTTCCTAGAACACGATGATGCGAACCGTGCATTGATGGGTGCGAACATGCAACGTCAGGCTGTTCCGACACTTAAGGCTGATAAGCCTCTTGTTGGTACAGGTATTGAGCGTAATATTGCTGTTGACTCAGGTGTAACAGCGGTTGCCAAGCGTGGTGGTGTTATCCAGTCTGTAGATGCGTCTCGTATCGTTGTGAAAGTGAACGAAGACGAGCTGATCCCAGGTGAAGCGGGTATCGATATCTACAACCTAACTAAATACACTCGTTCAAACCAAAACACGTGTATCAACCAGCGTCCAACTGTGATGCCTGGTGAACCTGTTGCACGTGGCGATGTGCTTGCCGATGGTCCTTCAACAGACTTAGGTGAACTTGCACTTGGTCAGAACATGCGTATCGCATTTATGCCTTGGAATGGTTACAACTTCGAGGACTCTATCCTTGTTTCTGAACGTGTTGTTCAAGAAGACCGTTTCACGACTATTCACATTCAAGAGCTATCTTGTGTTGCACGTGATACTAAGCTTGGTGCTGAAGAAATTACGGCCGATATTCCAAATGTAGGTGAGTCTGCTCTGTCTAAACTGGACGAGTCAGGTATCGTTTACATAGGTGCGGAAGTTAAGGGTGGTGACATCCTTGTTGGTAAAGTCACACCAAAAGGCGAGACTCAGCTGACTCCAGAAGAGAAGCTACTGCGTGCCATTTTTGGTGAAAAAGCATCAGATGTTAAAGATACCTCACTGCGTGTACCAAACTCAGTGTCAGGTACCATCATCGATGTTCAAGTATTCACTCGTGACGGTGTTGAAAAAGACAAACGTGCGCTTGAAATTGAACAGATGCAGCTAAAAGAAGCGAAGAAAGACCTTACTGAAGAATTCCAGATTCTAGAAGGTGGTCTACTCAACCGTGTTAAAGCTGTACTTGTTGAAGGTGGTTATACTGACGCTAAGCTTGACGCTATTGACCGTAAGAAGTGGTTAGAGCTAACGCTAGACGACGATGCTCAGCAGACTAAGCTTGAGCAACTTGCAGAGCAGTACGATGAGCTAAAAGCTGACTTCGATAAGAAGTTTGAAACTAAGCGTCGTAAGATCACTCAAGGTGATGACTTAGCTCCAGGCGTACTGAAGATCGTTAAAGTTTACCTTGCGGTTAAACGTCGTATTCAGCCAGGCGATAAGATGGCCGGTCGTCACGGTAACAAGGGTGTAATCTCTAAGATCAACCCTGTAGAAGACATGCCTTACGATGAGAAAGGTCAGCCGGTTGACATCGTGCTTAACCCGCTGGGTGTACCTTCTCGTATGAACATAGGTCAGATCCTCGAAGTCCACTTAGGTCTCGCGGCTAAAGGTATTGGTGACAAGATCAACCAAATGCTGAAAGAGCAGCAAGAGCTGGCTAAGTTCCGTGACTTCCTACAAAAGGTTTACGACTTAGGCGAAACTCGTCAGACAGTTGATGTTGCATCCTTGACTGACGATGAAGTGCGCACTTTGGTCAACAACTTGCGTGGTGGTCTACCTATCGCAACACCAGTCTTTGATGGCGCCTCTGAGCAGTCAATCAAAGAACTACTTAAGCTGGGTGAACTACCAGAATCTGGTCAGCTTACTCTGTTTGATGGTCGTACTGGTGATGCATTTGAGCGTCCTGTAACCGTTGGTTACATGTATATGCTCAAACTAAACCACCTTGTTGATGACAAGATGCATGCTCGTTCTACTGGTTCATACAGCCTAGTTACTCAGCAACCGCTGGGTGGTAAAGCTCAGTTCGGTGGTCAGCGTTTCGGTGAGATGGAAGTATGGGCACTAGAAGCATACGGTGCTGCTTACACCCTACAAGAAATGCTAACGGTTAAGTCAGATGACGTTAACGGCCGTACCAAGATGTATAAGAACATCGTGGATGGCAACCATAGCATGGAACCTGGCATGCCAGAATCGTTCAACGTACTGTTGAAAGAGATTCGCTCGCTTGGTATCAATATCGAGCTAGAAGACGAAGAGTAATCCCCACGGGGTTATTTGGTTGAAGGTGCTCACTTTTGCGGGTGAGCTCCTTTTAACTCCTTACAGGAGCTGATTGTGAAAGACTTATTAAACTTTCTAAAAGCACAGCATAAGACCGAAGAATTTGATGCAATCAAAATCGGTCTATCTTCACCAGACATGATTCGTTCATGGTCTTTTGGTGAAGTTAAAAAACCTGAAACGATCAACTATCGTACGTTCAAACCTGAACGCGATGGTCTGTTCTGTGCGCGTATTTTTGGTCCAGTTAAAGATTATGAATGTCTTTGTGGCAAATATAAGCGTCTGAAACACCGTGGTGTTATCTGTGAGAAGTGTGGCGTTGAAGTTACACAAACTAAAGTTCGTCGTGACCGTATGGGCCACATTGAACTTGCTTCACCAGTTGCTCACATCTGGTTCCTAAAATCATTGCCGTCTCGTATCGGTCTACTTATGGATATCCCTCTACGTGATATCGAACGTGTTCTTTACTTCGAAATGTACGTGGTAACAGAGCCTGGTATGACTGATCTAGAAAAATCTCAGATGCTTACCGAAGAAGAGTATCTAGATCGTCTAGAAGAGTGGGGTGATGAATTCACGGCTAAGATGGGTGCTGAAGCGATCAAAGACCTACTTGCGTCTATGGATCTTCCGGCCGAAATTGAAGAAATGCGTGAAGAGCTTCAGTCTACTAATTCAGAGACTAAGCGCAAGAAAATCACTAAACGCTTGAAGCTAGTTGAAGCATTCGTTCAATCGGGCAACAACCCAGAGTGGATGATCTTAACTGTACTTCCGGTACTTCCGCCAGATCTACGCCCTCTAGTTCCACTAGATGGTGGTCGTTTTGCGACTTCAGATCTGAACGATCTATACCGTCGCGTGATCAACCGTAACAACCGTTTGAAGCGTCTACTAGAGCTTGCTGCTCCGGACATTATCGTACGTAACGAAAAGCGTATGCTACAAGAGTCTGTTGATGCACTTCTAGATAACGGTCGCCGCGGTCGTGCGATTACAGGTTCGAACAAGCGTCCTCTAAAATCTCTTGCTGATATGATCAAGGGTAAACAAGGTCGTTTCCGTCAGAACCTTTTAGGTAAACGTGTAGACTACTCTGGCCGTTCTGTAATCACAGTAGGTCCATACCTTCGTCTGCATCAGTGTGGTCTTCCTAAGAAGATGGCACTTGAGCTATTCAAACCATTTATCTACAGCAAACTTGAGACTCGTGGTTTAGCGACGACGATCAAAGCTGCGAAGAAGATGGTAGAGCGTGAAGAAGCGGTTGTATGGGATATTCTCGATGAAGTGATTCGTGAACATCCAGTACTACTGAACCGTGCACCGACACTTCACCGTCTAGGTATTCAGGCGTTCGAACCAGTACTTATCGAAGGTAAAGCGATTCAGCTGCACCCACTTGTTTGTGCGGCGTACAACGCGGACTTCGATGGTGACCAAATGGCGGTTCACGTTCCTCTAACTCTAGAGGCGCAGCTTGAAGCTCGTACTTTGATGATGTCGACAAACAACATTCTGTCGCCAGCATCAGGTGATCCTATCATCGTACCTTCACAGGACGTTGTTTTGGGTCTGTACTACATGACGCGTGAGAAGATTAACGTTAAAGGCGAAGGTATGTACCTTGCTAGCCCAGCAGAAGCTGAGAAAGCATACCGTACTAAGTCTGCAGAGCTGCATGCTCGCGTTAAAGTCCGTATCACTGAGACTGTTAAAGATGAAGACGGCAACAGCACTACTGAGACTAAGCTAGTTGATACAACTATTGGTCGCGCAATGCTGTGGCAAATTGTGCCTGCTGGTCTTCCGTTTAGCATCGTTAACCAAAAGTTAGGTAAGAAGCAAATCTCTCACCTATTGAACGAGGCTTACCGTAAACTAGGTCTGAAAGACACAGTTATCTTTGCTGACCAAATCATGTATACCGGTTTTGCATACGCAGCGCTTTCAGGTGTGTCTGTTGGTATCGACGACATGGTTGTACCAGATGCGAAATACACTGAAATCGAAGAAGCGGAAGCAGAAGTTCGCGAAATTCAGGAACAGTACCAATCTGGTCTTGTTACCGCGGGTGAGCGCTACAACAAAGTTATCGATATTTGGGCATCGACCAATGATCGCGTTGCAAAACTGATGATGGAAAACCTGTCATCAGAGACAGTGGTTAACCGTGAAGGTGAAGGCGAACAGCAAGAGTCGTTCAACAGCATCTACATGATGGCTGACTCAGGTGCTCGTGGTTCTGCTGCTCAGATTCGTCAGCTTGCCGGTATGCGTGGTCTGATGGCGCGTCCAGATGGTTCTATCATCGAAACCCCGATCACGGCGAACTTTAAAGAAGGCTTGAACGTACTTCAGTACTTTATCTCAACGCACGGTGCTCGTAAGGGTCTAGCGGATACGGCACTGAAAACAGCTAACTCAGGTTATCTGACACGTCGTCTAGTAGATGTCGCGCAAGATGTTGTTGTCCATGAGCACGATTGTGGCACACATGAAGGTATCGACATGATGCCTCATATTGAAGGTGGTGACGTTAAAGTTGCACTTTCTGAGCTAGCTCTTGGTCGTGTAGTTGCTGAAGATGTTCTTAAGCCAGGCACCGAAGATGTTTTGATTCCACGTAATACTCTGATTGATGAGAAGTGGTGTCAGATCATGGAAGACAACTCAGTAGATAAAATCCGAGTTCGTTCAGTGGTAACTTGTGATGCAGACTTCGGTTGTTGTTCACAGTGTTATGGTCGTGATCTTGCACGTGGTCACCTAGTTAACCAAGGTGAAGCAGTGGGTGTTATTGCTGCTCAGTCTATCGGTGAACCAGGTACACAGTTAACCATGCGTACGTTCCACATCGGTGGTGCAGCATCGACGGCAGCAGCAGAAAACAGCATTCAAGTGAAGACCACTGGTACTGTTAAGCTGCATAACGCTAAGTTCGTAACTAACAAGCAAGGTAAGCTTGTGATCACTTCTCGTGCATCAGAGCTAACCATTATTGACGAATTTGGCCGCACCAAAGAGAAGCACAAACTTCCATACGGTTCACTACTTAGCAAAGGCGACAACGAGGGCGTTGAAGCTGGAGAAACAGTAGCGAACTGGGAAGCTCACACTATGCCAATCATCACTGAAGTGGCAGGTCGTATCCAATTTGTTGATATGATTGATGGTGTAACGGTTTCTCGTCAAACTGATGACCTAACAGGCTTGTCTTCTAGCGAAGTGACCGAAGCGGCTGCTAGACCGGCTGCAGGTAAAGACATGCGCCCTGCTATCAAACTTATTGATGCGGCAGGCAAAGATGTAATGATTCCTGGTACGGATATGCCAGCTCATTACTTCTTACCTGGTAAAGCGATTGTTAACATTGAAGACGGTGCTGAAGTTGGTGTCGGTGATACGCTTGCTCGTATACCTCAGAAATCTGGCGGAAACCGAGACATCACTGGTGGTCTACCACGAGTTGCTGACTTGTTTGAAGCTCGTAAGCCGAAAGAACCTGCGATTCTTGCAGAGCACACAGGTACTGTGAGCTTTGGTAAAGAGACCAAAGGTAAGCGTCGTCTAGTGATCACTCGCGAAGGTGGAGACACTTACGAGGAGATGATTCCTAAGCATCGTCAGCTCAACGTTTTCGAAGGTGAGAAAGTTGAACGTGGTGATGTTATCGCAGATGGCCCAGAGTCTCCACATGACATTCTACGTTTACGTGGTATCCATGCGGTTACTCAGTACATCGCGAACGAAGTTCAGGAAGTATACCGCTTACAGGGCGTTAAGATTAACGATAAGCACATTGAGACTATCGTTCGTCAAATGCTTCGCAAGTGTACAATCACATTCGCTGGTGACTCAGAGTTCCTAGCGGGCGAGCAAGTTGAATATGCGAACGTTAAGATTGCTAATCGTCAGCTTGAAGCCGAGGGTAAAGAACCTGCACGCTTTGAACGCGAATTACTTGGTATCACTAAGGCGTCTCTAGCAACTGAATCCTTCATTTCAGCGGCATCGTTCCAGGAGACAACTCGCGTACTAACAGAAGCAGCAGTTTCTGGTAAGCGTGATGAGCTACGTGGTCTGAAAGAAAATGTGATTGTTGGTCGATTGATTCCAGCAGGTACAGGTTTCGCTTACCACCAAGATCGTCAAGCGAAACGTGTTGAAGAGCAAGAAGGCCCATCTGTTGAACAAGCAACAGATAACTTGGCTGCTTTGCTTAACGCAGGTTTCTCAGTTGATGAGTAATAGCGTGTAAAGCGTTGAAAAAGGCACCTTAGGGTGCCTTTTTTGTTCGTTCTGTTTACAACTTTGAGGGGGGGAAGTTATACATCTTTTATTATGCGCCAGGAGGTACAGCCAGACTGTCCGCAATTAACTGGATTAGCTGGTCCTCTACTTCAAAACGGACTTCCAATATCTCTCCAATTAGCGATAAATCACTATCAAAAGACTCGAGAGGTTCATCATCTTTAACCGCAGCGTATTTGTCGGTAAAGTTGAGCAGTGGATCGGTAGTAAGAACAATGCGCCCGTAGGTTGCATTGATTTCCTCTGTTGCTTCAAAGCCAGTTGAACGCCATTTATCCATCACCATATCATAAATTTTGAAATGCCCTTCAGAGATATAATCGACGAGATGTTGGCAGAAAACTTGTAGCTCATCAGCGGTAGGGAGTGAAGAAAGTGTGGTTTTTACAGAAGTGGGTTGAAGTGATGCAAGCTTACAATATTCTACGATAAGCGATTGCCTAGTTTCTAGCCAGTGATCAATCAGATCACTTGAGCCGCCCCATTGTTCTTGTGTTTGTTTGAATTTATTCAGCATGACCATATCCTCATGATCGAGCCACTTTTGCAGTGACAATTACGCTTTGACTCCCAAAACCGGTGTAGAGCAAAACTTTTCGTTCTTACTAGAGTTTATAGCCAGAAACTCGCTCTACTACAAACTCTGGTATGAATTAAGATTGCCAGTAAAATGAATGAACTGCAAGTATAGAGGGTTGGTAATGTTAAGCAAAAATGATAGAAAGCCAATAGAGACAGCCTACTGGTGTCTTGTGTCGGGAAGTGAAGTATGGTTGATTAACAACAAATTACCTTGTGGCACTGCCATAGAGCTTTCTATACCACAGGGCCTGGGACACAAGATTGGTGAGTATAAAAATCTGCCTGTTATTTGGTTAAATGCAGATGAAGTTGAACAAAATCTGCACCTAACGCCGTTACGTGAGTGTCTAAGCCTACCCGAAAGCGTTTTTTTATTACTCAGTAAAGCGGTTCAGTATGGTCACATGACCCAAACACTGAGATTTTGCTCTCTTTGTGGTGGCAGGAGTCATCTCAACAACAGTCAACTGACAATGCAATGTGGAGACTGTCGGACACTACATTACCCACGTATATTTCCTTGCATCATAGTGGCTGTTCGTAAAGGGAACCAGATCTTATTGGCTCAGCATTCTCGCCACCGAAATGGTATGTATACGGTTATCGCAGGGTTTGCTGAAGTGGGTGAAACTCTTGAGCAATGTGTTGCAAGAGAAGTGAAAGAGGAAACGGGCCTTGATGTTACCAATATTCGCTATTTTTCCAGCCAACCTTGGGCTTTTCCATCCAGTTTAATGGTTGGTTTTCTCGCTGATTACCAACAAGGAGAACTGAAGCCAGATGATTCAGAGATTGATAGTCTTGGTTGGTTTTCAGCCGATACATTACCTGCTATTGCGCCACATGGAACTATTGCAAGAGCGTTAATCGAGGAGACGATTAAGGAATGTGTTAAATAAACATACTCCAGAATTTATCTTCTTGAATCCGTGTAAAATGTAAAAAAAACCCTCCGAGAGGGAGGGGGTAAGTAAGATGTCGTTATGAGATGCTGAGTCACAGGTACTCAGGTTATAGTTATTATTTTTCGCTAGCACGGAGATTTTTAACACTGTTACAGTTTGGGCGCAAACTAAGCGCTGATTTAAACGTTAATAACTTGATCCAGGTTGCAAAGCATGCCGCTTTTGTAGGCTAAACAGTGTTAGAATAACGGCGCTAAACAAAAGCTCAATAGTTGGAAATACGGAATGACTGAACTTAAAAATGATCGTTATCTGCGTGCTCTTTTAAAGCAACCAGTAGACTACACACCAGTATGGATGATGCGTCAGGCAGGACGTTACCTACCAGAATATAAAGCGACTCGAGCTGAGGCTGGTGACTTTATGTCTTTGTGTAAGAATGCTGAGCTGGCCTCAGAAGTCACACTTCAGCCATTACGCCGTTACCCTCTTGATGCTGCAATTTTATTTTCAGATATTCTAACTATTCCAGATGCTATGGGTCTAAAGTTGCGCTTTGCGGCTGGCGAAGGCCCAGTATTTGACAACCCTATTACCTGCAAGGCTGATGTTGAAAAAATTGGCATCCCAGATCCGGAAGGCGAATTGCAATATGTGATGAATGCCGTGCGTCAGATCCGTAAAGATCTAAAAGGAGAAGTACCTTTGATCGGTTTCTCTGGAAGTCCTTGGACGCTGGCAACTTATATGATCGAAGGTGGCAGCTCAAAAGCTTTCACTAAAATCAAGAGGATGATGTATTCAGAGCCACAAACACTGCATATGTTGTTAGATAAACTTGCCGACAGTGTTATTGAATATCTTAACGCTCAGATTAAAGCTGGCGCTCAATCTGTCATGGTGTTTGATACTTGGGGTGGTGTCCTGACTCCAAGAGATTACAATTTATTCTCACTCCAATACATGGAAAAAATTGTTGATGGACTGATTCGAGAAAACGAAGGGCGCCGAGTACCCGTTACCTTGTTTACTAAAAATGGTGGCATGTGGTTAGAAAAAATTGCCGCGACCGGATGTGATGCGGTTGGTTTAGACTGGACAATTAACATCGAAGAAGCTGTGCGCCGCGTTGGAGATAAAGTGGCACTGCAAGGAAATATGGATCCTTCAATCTTGTATGCATCACCAGAGAGGATTCGCCAAGAAGTCGCAGATATTTTAGCAGGCTTTGGGGATAGAGGGACTGGTCATGTATTTAACCTAGGACATGGTATCCACCTTGATGTTCCACCGGAAAACGCTGGGGTATTTGTTGACGCGGTTCACGACCTGTCTAAGTCCTTTCATCAATAAGTTTTTTAAGCGTCTGTTCTAATCAGGCGCTTTTTAGTTTGTGGTTAGTATGTTGAGCATATCTAACTATTAAGATGCTTTATATCACTATTTCTGCTTTGAGCTTTATGTTTTCACACTGTTGATTCATGACTGAATCTAGTAGAGTGGTGATATCAGACAATGATGAGTTTGCGTAAGGAATAAAGTAAAGGTGAGCAAATCAGCTTCGAAAGTTAGGCCGACCGAAATTACACTGACATTATTAATTGCAGAGGATACGTGAAACGTATGAAGACACGTGACAAAATAGTGTTTGCCGCATTGAATCTTTTTAATGAACATGGCGAACGTAATATCACCACCAATCATATCGCCGCACACATTGATATCAGCCCTGGTAACCTCTATTACCATTTTCGTAATAAGCAGGAAATTGTGCGTGAAATTTTCGCCCTTTATTCCAACGAGTTACTAGAGCGTTTCTCACCAATTCACGGACAGCAAGAAAGTTTGGTCTTGCTTAAACACTACCTAGACTCCATCTTCAAGTTAATGTGGAAGTACCGTTTTTTCTATGCCAATCTTCCTGAAATTTTGCAAAGAGACGAACAATTACATGAAGAATATATTCTGGTTCAAGAAAAGTTGCAGACCAACTTAGTCAATATTATGCGTTCTTTTGTTGACCTTGAGTTGCTTGCCGTGGAAGAACATGAAATGAAACCTTTAGTTACCACTTTACACATGATTGCTTCTAGTTGGCTCGGTTACCGCTCTGCAATGTCGCAAAAAACGCACATTACCGAACAGATAATCCATCAAGGCATGCTGCAGATGATTGCGGTAGTAAAACCCAAAGCGACACCTCAAGGTCTAGAGCAACTACAACTGCTTGAGGATGGTGTTAAAGCGATTCATGCTTAACCATAACCAAATGTAATTGTCATAAACCCAGAAAACCTCTTAAAGTGTCATAATGATCGTTAAGGGGTTTTTATGCATTACGACGTGTTTAATGGTGATGCTGATGGCATCATATCACTACTTCAACTTCGCTTAGCTGCACCTAAAAAGGCTGTCTTGGTCACTGGATTGAAGCGAGATATCAAGCTTTTGGATGCCTTGCATTGCCGTTTGGGAGATACTCTAACCGTATTAGACATATCCATGCGAAGCAATATGGCTGGGCTAAAGCAGATATTAGCTAGTGGCGCATCGGTATTTTACGCAGACCACCATCAAGCAGGAGGCATACCTCAAGATCCTAACCTAGACGCGCATATTGATTTGGATGCCAATGTATGTACGGCTTTGATCATAGATAAGTTACTTAGAGGAAGGTATCATCATTGGGCGATTGTCGCTGCGTATGGTGATAATCTATGTGCCAAGGCTGATGAGCTCGCGATCGCAGCAGGATTAGATAAAGCTGAAAGAGCGCAGCTAAGCGAGCTAGGAAAGTTAATTAATTATAATGGTTATGGCGCTTCTTTAGAGGATTTAAACTTCCTACCCGATGAATTGTATCGAAGGCTACTGGCTTATGAAAATCCTTTTGCGGTGATCGGCGATCCCTTGTCTCCTTATCCCGTGCTGCGCGAGTCGTATCAGCAAGATTTTAACCAAGTGACTTCAATACCGCCTTTGTATCAAAGCCATTGCCTTTTGGTCGTTGAGCTGCCCGATAGCTCGGCTTCAAGGCGTATTAGCGGGGTGTATGGAAACTGGCTATCCAATCAATCTCCTGACTTGGCGCATATTGTCCTTACCCATAATCAAGATGGAAGCTTTAAAGTGTCACTGCGCGCTCCCAGTAATAATAGATGTGGTGCTGGAGACTTGTGTGCGCAGTTTATTTCGGGGGGAGGGCGTGCAGGATCTGGTGGTATTAATACCTTGAGCAAAGTGCAACTACCGACACTTATATCTAAAGTGGAAAAATTTTATGGCCAATAGGGTTTTCATTATCGAGCAAGCCAAGCTCTGGGATCTTGAGCCTTACTGTTGCGCCTGATTTCGAAATAAAGTGAGGCTTTTGACTGACCACCAGTGTCTCCTGCAAGCGCAATGGTTTCCCCTGCAGAGATTTTATCGCCTTCTTTCTTGAGCAAACTTTGGTTAAAGCCATATAAAGTCATATCACCCTTACCATGATCGAGCAGGATCACTAAACCATACCCTCTTAAATAGTCTGAAAATACCACGGTTCCAGAGTAAACAGCTTTTATAGCTTGTCCATAAGCTGCGTTAATCACCATGCCTTTCCAATTAATTTGTCCTGTTTGACGAGAGCCGTAATTATGCAGAACTGTCCCTTTAATTGGCCAAGGAAGACGGCCTTTTTGTTTGGCCAAACCATCCATAGGTATTGGCGTATTGCGTTTAGCTGCTTTAGCTATTTCGGCTTTTAGCCTTGTCTCATTACGTTGAAGCTCTGTCAGATAGACTTTGTCACTAGAAATGTTCTTCTTGATATTACTCAGAGTCCCCTTCCGTTTCGATTGCTCTTTGGTAAGGCGTCTGCGAGTTTGCTCTTGTTCATCGAGTAAACTGGTAATTTGTTGCTGCTCAAGTTTTAGCTGTGTTTCGCTTTTGGTCAGCTCACTGACGGTTTTTTCTATCTGGGCAATGGTTACAGCTCGTTTCTTGGCTAAGTATTGAAAGTATTGACTTATCCTGTCTTCCTCGACACTTTGATTAAGCATGTTAGCTGATGATTTCGCTCTTTGTGTTGCATAATAGGTTTGCAAAAGCTCTGCAAGAACTTCAGTTTGTTGTCGTTTTTGCTTTTCTAATGAAGCGATACGCTTTTCCAGCGCAGAGATACTTTGATTGGTTTTATGCAGCGATGCTTTGGCTTTCTTGATCTCTTTTTCTAAGCGGACAATACTGAGTTCTTGCCTTTTTAGAGATTTATTAAGAGTGTCGAGCTTTTTCTGTTGAGAGCTGAGCGACTGCCTCTGCCTTGAAATTTCATTGCTGACCCCTTTAAGCTCATTGGGTGAGGCAGACCATGTTGGAAAGGCGAGTGAGACCAAAATGAGACATACCAATCCAGCAAGTATAGGTAAGGCTAGTGTTTGTCTTGATTGCCGTATTGCCATGCGAAAGGGGAAATCCTCAGTCCTTGTTTGACAGTCAGTATAACCAAACACGTTCCCACGAAGAAAGAGTAATGTCAAAACTTGTTTATCGGCAGATAAAAACGAGATATTGGTGAGATATAAAGTGCTTCTTCGGGCATTTAAATATTGAATTTTGGTCAAAAAAGAGTGCTAACTCACTCAGCACTGCACGATGGGCAGTATGGCGCAAAGGCCTGCATCCGGCATGAATAATATTTAGGTCAGCAGGCCTTTGTTTTGAGTCTTAAAGGTTATTTGATTAACACTTCACCTGTCATTTCTTGAGGAATAGAAAGGCCAGCAAGTGACAGCATAGTTGGAGCTAGATCAGAGAGTTTACCTCCCTGTTTAAACTCAATCTGTTTGTCGCCAACATAAATCAGTGGTACAGGAAGATTGGTATGCGCAGTGTGGGTCCCGCCTGTCTCTGGATCTACCATCATCTCGGCGTTGCCATGGTCTGCGGTGATGAGCATTTGTCCACCGACTTTTTGTATCGCTTCAACAACTTTACCTAAGCTGCTATCAAGCGCTTCAATAGCTGATTTAGCTGCTTCATATACACCTGTGTGGCCAACCATATCTGCATTTGGGTAATTGCATATGATGGTATCGTAGTTCCCAGAATTAATAGCCGCGACCATTTTCTCTGTCAATTCTGCTGAGCTCATTTCAGGTTGTAAGTCGTAGGTTGCGACCTTAGGAGAAGCGACTAGTTGTCGTTCTTCACCTTCAAATTCTGTTTCAACACCACCGTTGAAGAAAAAAGTAACGTGAGCGTATTTTTCTGTTTCTGATATGCGCAATTGAGTATGACGTTGCTTCGATAGCCACTCACCATAGGTGTTTTCCAAAGATGCTGGTGGGAAGGCGATAGAAAGTGGAATATCCGCTGCGTATTGTGTAAGCATCACAAAGTGGATGTTAGGGAAAACGTTGCGAGTGAAACCTTCAAACTCTGGAACAAAAGCACGGGTAATTTGACGGGCTCGGTCGGCTCTGTAGTTCATAAAGATGACCGCATCTCCCTCTTGCATCAGTGCTTCTTCTTGCTCTGCTGTTTTGATTGATGTTGCTTTAACAAACTCGTCATTCTCGCCACGTTCATACGCAGCTTGTAACCCTGCAACAGCCGAACTGGATTGGAATTCAGCTTTCGCTTGTGTTAATAGATCGTAAGCTACCTCAACACGTTCCCAGTTGTTGTCACGATCCATAGCGTAGTATCGGCCAACGAGAGAAGCGATTCTCCCTTTGCCGAGGCGTTCGAATAGTTCGTCAAAACGCTTAAGTGAGTTTTCTGCACTTCTTGGCGGGGTATCACGGCCATCTAAGAAACAATGTAGGTAAATTTTATTTGCGCCTTGTTTGGCAGCCATTTCTACTGCGGCATAGATGTGATCTTCGTGAGAATGGACACCGCCAGGAGACATGAGTCCCATAATATGAACCGCTTTATCCGCTTTTACCGCTGCATTGATGACTTCAACGAGTGCTGGAGTGTGCTCAAATTCACCATCAGCGATAGATTTTGAGATTCGGGTGAGATCTTGATACACAACTCGTCCAGCGCCAATATTGGTATGGCCCACTTCAGAGTTCCCCATCTGTCCATCAGGTAGGCCGACATCAAGGCCAGACGCTGAAATCAAGGTGTTAGGGTTGTTAGCGAGTAGGCTATCGATTACCGGTGTATGAGCATTCGCAATAGCGTTGCTGGCCGTATCTTCTCGGTGTCCATACCCATCAAGAATTACAAGAGCCAATGGTTTCTTAGCTGACATAGTGATGTCCTCGTCAAATTCAAAGTAACTTAGGAAACAAAATTAGCGTAATTTTACTACACTTTTTAGCCAAAACTGTAGGTAAAGATCAAAGATTATTGGGGAAGTTATGTTGTTATCTTTCACCTATTCTTTTGCTGTGACTTTGGTGAGTTAAGGTTTCCTATCTATAAGGCTATTGTCGCTGAAAAAAAAGAAAGTTAAAGCGGTTATTATCGATTACTCTAATAGAGCTTAACTAATGATACCCATATGATTGAATTTGACTATTAATCAACGTTCTCTGCTTGAGTTTATCATCCTCCCAGTAAGATGACGCCAGTATAAGTGATGAGCAAGCCTAGAATACCCAATATCGCCCCAACTTTTGCCATATCTTTACTTTCGATTAATCCCGTTGAATAAGCGAGTGAATTAGGCGGAGTCGAAACTGGTAGAATCATGCCAAGAGACGCGGAGAAGGCAACTACCACCATAAGCCCTTGTAGACCGCCAATAGAAGTAAGGTTATCCATTGAAGTGCCAATAGCAGCTGCAATTGGCATGAGTAGGTTTGCTGTTGCTGTATTCGACATAAAATTCGCCATTAACCAACAAATGATGGATAAAGTGATCACTAGGCTTATTGGCGCAAGAGACGGGTAATCAACCGCATTGGCAAGCACTTCAGCTAGTCCTGTTTTATCGAGTGCCATACCGATGGCGATGCCTCCGGCCACTAACCAAAGTACATCCCAGTTTATTTGTTGGAGCTCTGTCTTACCTATGATGCCTGTTAATGTAAATATCACCAGAGGAACCATAGCAACCACATACGTATTCATACCGTGAACTTGGGTGGTCATCCAGAGTAAAACAGTGCTGGCGAAGGTTATGTAGACGACAATGGCTTGCCAGCTGCGTTGAAACTGTCCATCGAGTTCTAAAATCAGAAAGTTAACTTGAGACGGAAATAATTTTTGTAATAGAAACCAAGCAGCAATTAGTTGAACAATAACAAAAGGCAGCCCTATCATCATCCAACTGAGGAAATCGATACTGTGTTCTTCAGTTAGGTATTGGAGGGCAATTGCATTTGGAGGTGAGCCAATGGGGGTAGCGATTCCTCCCGTATTTGCTGCGACTGGAATACACAGAATTAACGCCTTGATCCCTACTTGCTCTTTTTGAGCATGGGCAATAATTGGGCCGACGAGAGCGAGCATCATTACTGTGGTTGCAGTATTGGACATAAACATCGAAAAAACGGCAGTAATTAACATTAGACCCAACATTATGAATTTGGGTTGGGCGCCAAAAGGTCGCAGCAGAACACGCGCTAAGTTTTTATCTAAATCGTATTTTGAGGCGGCGATGGCAAGGGTGAATCCGCCCATGAAGAGGATAATAATTGGTGAGGAAAAGGTATTTAAAATATCGCTATATGGGATTAACTCTCCCAAGCTTTGCTCTGGTTTAGTAATACGAAAAAATTGTAATCCTTTGTCTGAAAGCATGATAAGTTCAAGAGCAATAATAAGCACTGAGGTCGCAAATACAGGTACTGGTTCTAGAATCCAAAGAAGCGCTGCTAATAAAAATATACCTAAAAGTCGGTGTTGTACGAGAGTGAGATCCTCGATAGGCATGTGCTCTGTTGGTAAAAGTAAAACAAATAGTGGTAATGCAAAGCAAAATATTAGTTTAGCGGTGAGTATTCGGGCGTGTTTAGGCATGCAGATTTAACCAAGCTAGGTCAACATGTTTCCTAGGATAAAGAATCTTAATGTTAAGGTATTAGACTTGGATAAAAGTTTGCACGTGTGAGCACGCTGTTTGTAGTGACTTTGCCCTAGATCAAAAAACGCCCTGCAAATCAGAGCGTTAATTGTATAGAACTGAGATTACTTATTTGATGTGATTGACGCGTAGGGTGTTCCCATCACGGTAGAGTGGCCGTTGGCCATCGAGTCATCGAACTTAACACTATCTTTTGCGAAGAGATTAATCACAGTCGAGCCTAGTTTAAAGCGTCCCATTTCTTGGCCTTTCTTTAACACAATAGAGCGAGCACCTTCGCTTGGGTAATCCCACTTGTAGACGGTATTGCCGCGAGGAGGAGTGATAGTTCCTGCCCATGTTTGCTCAATACTGCCAACAATGGTAGCACCGACTAAAACTTGAGCCAGAGGACCGAATTCGGTATCAAAAATACACACTACGCGCTCATTACGGGCGAACAAGTTAGGAACATTTTCAGCGGTGAGGGGGTTAACTGAAAATAGGTCACCAGGTACATAAATCATTTGGCGCAGAGTTGCGTCGCATGGCATATGGACTCTGTGATAATCACGCGGCGAAAGATAAATGGTAGCAAAGTTACCATCGGTAAATTCTGTTGCCAGTTTAGCATCTCCACCTAGCAATTCCTGAGTGGTGTAATTGTGTCCTTTGGCTTGAATCAATTTTCCATCGAGGATAGGTCCAAACTGACTTACACAGCCATCAGCAGGATGAGTAAGAATATCTTTTTGAGAACAAATCGGGCGGGCATCTTCCTTTAACTCACGAACAAAAAATTCATTGAAGGTCTTGAAGTGTTTAGGGTCTGAGTACTTCGCCTCATCCATATTGACATTGTATTGTTTGATAAACCAGCGAATAACTGCGGTTGTTAGACCACCAGCTTCGGCCGATGCGAGTTTGCCGACTAAACGCGTCAAAGCGTGTTTAGGGATCCAATACTGTAGTCCAACTTTGATTTTATCCATTGTCATGTATTCCAATGTTAACCGAATGATTACTTGCTTTTGGGCGTGAGATACTACTCAACTTTACTAGTAAAGTCAGCACTCCCAGTCGTTTATTTCGTTTTAGAGGTCTGCTTTTTTGTTCCTTGAATACTGACGATTAGCTTTCACCTCTACCATGCTATCGAGAATTCGATGATAGTTCTCAAATCGTGTTTCACTGATTTCGTTATTATCGACACCTTCTCTCAGTGCGCATCCAGGATCATCTTTATGCTTACAATCTCGAAACTTACATCCACCTAAATAAGGCCTGAACTCAATAAATGCTTTGGTAACTTCTTCTGCTGCTAAATGCCAAAGACCGAACTCTCGAACGCCTGGGGAATCGATCAAATCGCCGCCAGTTGGGATGTGGTACAAACGAGAAGCTGTCGTTGTATGCTGACCTAAACCAGAGTTTTGCGAAATCTCGCCCTCCTCGACATTGAAGTCGGGCATTAATGCATTGACTAAGCTTGATTTACCGACACCTGATTGACCAACGAAAATATTTACTTTATTTTTTAGTTCAGTTTCGAGTTCGGTAATGCCGTCTCCAGTTTGTTTACTTACTAGTAGTACTTTATAGCCAATGCGTTGATATCCTTCTAACCATTGCTGGTATTGAATGCGCTGCTTGGTTTCCAAAAGGTCGATTTTGTTGAGTACCAATAACGGGACTATTTTGAGTGTTTCTGCTGCAACTAAGTAGCGGTCGATGATATTAAGAGACAGCTCTGGAAGCACAGAGGAGACAATTATCATCTGTTCTACATTGGCAGCGACGGGTTTTAAACCATCATAGTAATCCGGACGAGTTAAAACCGAGCTACGTGGTTCCACAGCTTCTACCACACCATTTATGCCTTCCATAGATTCAAGACCTGGCCTCCAGATAACTTTATCCCCCGATACGAGAGTTTCAATGCCGCGTCGTAAATTACAGCGATGCACTTGTCCACTATCAAGATCTTCAATATCGGCGTGTTGACCGAAGCGAGTAATTACCAATCCTTTTTGTGCGGGACACAGCATAGACTCTTCCCACTGAAAGGTCTCTTCTTTGGTCAGTTTGCGTTTTTGATTGTTTCGTACTCGTCGGACTTGACCTTTGGTCAGCTTTTTCTTTTTTGCCACAATTGTCTACTTAACTATATTGAACTAGATGACCCCTAGGTTATCTATCCTGAGGATCAGAATTTGGGTATAGTACCTTTTTTAGCATAAAACCAATAGGCAACGATTTATGTCCTTTAGCGATCAAAATTTAATTTGGATTGATCTAGAAATGACTGGTTTAGACCCTGACACACATAAAGTCATTGAAATTGCTACCATAGTTACTGATAGCGAATTAAACATTCTAGCTCAAGGGCCAGTACTTGCTATCCATCAACCCGAAGAAGAACTTGCCAAAATGGATGAGTGGTGCGTTAGAACACACACAGGTAGTGGGTTAGTGGCGAGAGTCAAAGCGAGTAAAGTCACTGAGCAAGAAGCCAGTGAACAAACTATAAAATTCCTAGAGAAATGGGTTCCTAAAGGCGCTTCCCCTATCTGTGGTAACAGTGTTGGACAAGACAGACGCTTTCTTTACCAACACATGCCACAACTCGAAGAGTATTTTCATTATCGCTATATCGACGTCAGCACCATAAAAGAACTAACACGTCGTTGGGATTCACAAATACTGACCGGCTTTTCTAAATCGGGAAGTCACTTGGCCTTGGATGATATACGTGAGTCAATCGCTGAACTGAAATATTATCGACAAACGGTTTTCAAAATATAACAGACTGTTATTTCACGCTGTTGCAAGTCATTAAACAATCTTTATAGAATTAGATTTACTTAGTTTTGTGTTCTTTTTCATCAAACGGAAAAAAAAACAGTTTTTTTTACTGTAAGGACTTGCATCACAAAAAAATGCTCTTATAATTCGCAGCCCTACACGACGTAAACGTTGTGAATGCGACACTCGCTCAGTTGATAGAGCGCAACCTTGTCAAGGTTGAGGCCACGCCTTTTTATTATGAATAGGGAACCTCGTGTGTCGCTCCAAACTACAGCTGTCATCATGCTTTAATGGTGAAAATACGGACGCGGGGTGGAGCAGCTTGGTAGCTCGTCGGGCTCATAACCCGAAGGTCGTCGGTTCAAATCCGGCCCCCGCAACCAAATTAAGATGTTGTGAATCGCTTACTCTTAGGAGTTTGTAATTCATAAAATCTGCGACACTAGCTCAGTTGGTAGAGCGCAACCTTGCCAAGGTTGAGGTCACGAGTTCGAACCTCGTGTGTCGCTCCAAATTTGTAGTTGTCATCATACTTAATGGTGAAGCAAGCGACACTCGCTCAGTTATTAGAGCGCAACCTTGCCAAGGTTGAGGTCACGCCTTTTTATTATGAATAGGGAACCTCGTGTGTCGCTCCAAACTACAGCTGTCATCATGCTTTAATGGTGAAAATACGGACGCGGGGTGGAGCAGCTTGGTAGCTCGTCGGGCTCATAACCCGAAGGTCGTCGGTTCAAATCCGGCCCCCGCAACCAAATTAAGATGTTGTGAATCGCTTACTCTTAGGAGTTTGTAATTCATAAAATCTGCGACACTAGCTCAGTTGGTAGAGCGCAACCTTGCCAAGGTTGAGGTCACGAGTTCGAACCTCGTGTGTCGCTCCAAATTTGTAGTTGTCATCATACTTAATGGTGAAGCAAGCGACACTCGCTCAGTTATTAGAGCGCAACCTTGCCAAGGTTGAGGTCACGCCTTTTTATTATGAATAGGGAACCTCGTGTGTCGCTCCAAACTACAGCTGTCATCATGCTTTAATGGTGAAAATACGGACGCGGGGTGGAGCAGCTTGGTAGCTCGTCGGGCTCATAACCCGAAGGTCGTCGGTTCAAATCCGGCCCCCGCAACCAAATTAAGATGTTGTGAATCGCTTACTCTTAGGAGTTTGTAATTCATAAAATCTGCGACACTAGCTCAGTTGGTAGAGCGCAACCTTGCCAAGGTTGAGGTCACGAGTTCGAACCTCGTGTGTCGCTCCAAATTTGTAGTTGTCATCATACTTAATGGTGAAGCAAGCGACAGTCGCTCAGTTATTAGAGCGCAACCTTGCCAAGGTTGAGGTCACGCCTTTTTATTATGAATAGGGAACCTCGTGTGTCGCTCCAAATTTGTAGTTGTCATCATACTTAATAGTGAAGCAAGCGACACTCGCTCAGTTATTAGAGCGCAACCTTGCCAAGGTTGAGGTCACGCCTTTTTATTATGAATAGGGAACCTCGTGTGTCGCTCCAAATTTGTAGTTGTCATCATACTTAATGGTGAAGCAAGCGACACTCGCTCAGTTATTAGAGCGCAACCTTGTCAAGGTTGAGGTCACGCCTTTTTATTATGAATAGGGAACCTCGTGTGTCGCTCCAAATTGTAGCTGTCATAATGCTTTAATGGTGAAAATACGGACGCGGGGTGGAGCAGCTTGGTAGCTCGTCGGGCTCATAACCCGAAGGTCGTCGGTTCAAATCCGGCCCCCGCAACCAAATTTCAGGCAAAAATTTTAATAGTAATTTCCTTAGTAGAATGCACTGTTCATTAATAAATGAGCCTGTATTTCTATCAAAATTCTTCTTAGACTCTGAACTCAATGTGGCAGAGTTAGCTGCTCTTTTTCCATGCTGAGAAGCATAAACCCATCAGTGTAATAATTCGTTGAGATTAAAATTAGCGCTTTTCCTATGTGTTAAAGCTCAACAAGATCGGCATATTTTTGTTTTAGTTTAGGCCTTATTTGGACTGGATTTGCTCAAAAGATTAACAGACTTATCCACAGGTTGTTTTTTGTGGATAATCTGGTGAATAACCTGATTATTTACTGATATTTGTAGAGATTTTTGACGATCATTTGTGTTGTGTTTTTTTTCTTTGAGTTCTTAAATCTTTTTTAAATCTATGTATATAAAGGGCTTTGTGGTTTTTTAGGCTGTTTTTGAAGTCTGTTTGCTTGATCAATAATTGCATGTTTCTTGATCTTGGTCATTTGCGGTAAATGTGATTAACTTCTGTATATGAGAGAAAACAATCATTCAAATTTTGCTTTTTCCACATTTCATATCTTTAGACCTAGGTCAAGTTATTACCATTGAAAAAATGAAACATTTACGCGTCTCTTGGTAATCCTTTCTGCACTATTCGTATCAGCCTATCAATCTTAGTCGAAGATATAGGGATTTGTGTGATTTGTTGCTCAATTGCCCAATTAATATGTTCATCCAATATTGTGCTCATCCCGAGCCGTTGTTTGAGGGCATGAATAATATCTGCCGAATACGGAGCATTACCCATAGCAATTGATAAATTCCGTAGCCACTGCATATGACCTATCCTTCTTATTGCTGACCCCTCCATATTTTTTAGGAAGGTTTGCTCGTCCCAATTAAAAAGATTTACTAGATCAGGCGATAACAGAGCTTCTCTGCGATGAAAATCCTCCTCATTAGTCAAGTTAGCAAAACGATTCCATGGGCATACGAGCTGGCAGTCATCACAACCGTATATACGATTACCCATTGGTTTGCGAAATTCCTCTGGAATGACGCCATCATGTTCGATTGTCAGATAAGAAATACAGCGCCTAGCGTCAACGACGCCCTCTGCTACGATAGCTTGGGTAGGGCAGGAGCTGATACAAGAAGAGCATTTACCACAGTCCCCTTTGTGGGGCAGGTCTACTGGTAATGGTAAGTCGACAAGCAGTTCCCCTAAGAAGAACCAAGAGCCACAGTCTTTGTCGAGAAGAAGAGAGTGTTTACCAGTCCAACCTAAACCTGCTTTTTGAGCTAGCGGACGCTCTAGTATCGGAGCTGAGTCGACAAAGGGACGATAGCCGTATTGTCCAACCTCATGCTCTATCTTTTGCCCAAGCTTCTTTAACTGATTTCGCAACAGTTTATGATAGTCTCGCCCAAGTGCGTAACGGCTGATATATGCATGATTTGGTTGTGCTAGATTTGCTGCAAATTGAGCTTCAGGCGGGAGATAATCCATACGAACACTGATCACTCGCAAGGTGCCTGGAACGAGCTCATGAGGGCGAGCTCGCTTCATACCATGGCGAGCCATCCAGTCCATTTCTCCGTGGTATCCTGCATCTAACCAGCTTTGCAAGTTAGATTCATGGTCTTTCAAGTCAACATCACAAATTCCCGCTTTTTGAAAACCAAGCTCTTTTGCCCAGATTTTGATCTTGTTTGCTAGCTCGTGATAGTTCATTCTAATAGCTCTGTGAAACGGGAGGCGGATCTTATCGGATCTTTTTTATTGAATCTAGCAGTCAAAATAGATAATTCATGCCAAAATAACAGGAATTTGTTTTTTACTTACACAATAGACCTTGTCTGACAATTCCAACCCAGTTTACTATTCTTAGTCTTTTATTTTTATACCGTCACCAAGTAGAGATTGACCTTCATGACCACGAAACAGTTTGCCCTCAAAGATGAACATGCCACCATTGCTCTGGGGGCATTAATGGCAAATCTATGTACCAAGCAAACTACCATTTATTTACATGGGGATTTAGGGGCAGGTAAAACCACCTTTAGTCGAGGTTTTGTGTGCGCTCTTGGTCATAAAGGTAATGTGAAAAGCCCGACTTATACCCTAGTTGAGCCCTATGAATTAGGACAATGGCAGGTTTATCATCTTGATCTTTATCGCTTAGCGGATCCTGAAGAATTAGAGTTTATGGGTATTCGTGATTATTTTACCTCAGATGCCATCTGTCTTGTCGAGTGGCCCGAAAAAGGTGAAGGGTTACTTCCATGTGCTGATTTGGATATTGAACTCAGTTACTCCGGTGAGCAGAGAAGGGTAAATGTGATCGCCAACAGTGTTTATGGTTCTCAATTAATTGAACAGTTAGATTTATGACATTGAATAGATTTTCAAAGTTTGCTTACGCTTTTTGGCTTTTGGTCTTGCCTATCTCTGCTTGGGCAAATGCTTTGCAGGGGATACGTGTTTGGCCATCCCCAGATGAAACACGAGTGGTTATTGATCTCGCCTCAGAAGCTGAATATAGCTACTTTTCACTCACGAGTCCGCGAAGGCTGGTGGTTGACCTCAAACAAACGAGCCTAAGCACTCAATTACCCATTAATGTTTCAGATAGTCCTGTTCTAAAGAAAATTCGGCGAAGTTCTCCGCCAGAAAAGGGCACCTACCGATTAGTGCTTGAGTTAAAAAGTCGTGTTGATCCTCAGTTGTTCAAGCTCGCACCGACTCCCGGTGGACAGTATGGACATAGATTGGTCATTGATATGCCTCATACTCGATCATCTTCTGTGCCCAATACTTCCAAATCTAGTGTGCCACGAGTTAGTCGCGACGCCTCACAGTTGTTGGGAACGGCTGATATTATAGTGGCGATTGATGCTGGTCATGGCGGTGAAGATCCAGGCTCAATAGGCCCTTCTCGAAAGTATGAAAAGCACGCGACCCTAGCAATTTCCAAGAAAATTGCGGATCAGATCAACGCTGTACCTGGAATGAAAGCGGTTTTGACTCGACATGGAGACTACTTTGTTAACCTGAATAAGCGTTCTGAAATTGCTCGGACTAATAAAGCACATTTGTTAGTTTCTGTGCATGCTGATGCGTTCAGCTCTCCTCAACCACGTGGTGGTTCTGTATTTGTGCTTAATACTCGTCGTGCTAACTCAGAAATCGCCCGTTGGGTGGAAAACCACGAAGAGCAGTCTCAGTTATTAGGCGGAGCAGGAGAAGTGCTGGCTAAAAATAATAGCGATAAAAATATCAGCCAGACCTTGTTAGATTTGCAGTTCAGCCACTCCCAGAAAGAAGGGTATAAGGTTGCTACCCAAATCTTGCAACAAATGGGAAGAGAAGGCATTAAGTTACACAAAAAGAACCCTGTTAATGCCAGCTTAGCTGTGTTGAAGTCACCAGATATACCTTCTGTGCTCGTCGAAACAGGCTTTATTTCTAATCCGACAGAGGAAAGGTTGCTATTTCAGCGTAGTCACCAAAACAAACTGGCAAGAGCTTTAGCGAAAGCCATTGTGCAGTATTTTGAAGCGAGTCCACCAGAGGGAACCTTATTTGCCAATCGAGATAAGTCTATCAAACACAAAGTGCAGCGAGGTGAATCACTTTCTGTTATCGCTAAAAAATATGGCTCAACCACTCGAGCTATTATGCAAACCAACAAACTTAAAAGCTCGAGCTTGGCAATTGGACAAGTTTTGACTATTCCGGCGGCAAAAGGCTCAGTGCCAGTCCCCAGATTAACTAATCCAATAGAAACGAAAACCATTACTCATAAAGTGGCTAAGGGAGAATATCTCGGTAAGATTGCATCGCGGTATAAAGTTTCTGTTACCGATATTAAACGAGAAAATAACCTTAATTCAGATACGTTGAGATTGGGTCAAAAGCTACGTATTACCGTTAGTATGAAAGATCAGCCTTTAAAGAAGCATAAAGTCAAGCGTGGAGAGTTTCTTGGTAAAATAGCTCGTCAGTATGGTGTTGGTGTCAGTACGCTTCGACAAGCAAATAATTTGCGTTCTGATCAGCTTGCTGTCGGCCAAGTATTGATTATTCCCAACAAGTAGTAACGAGTATGACTATCAAAATCTTGCCTGCTCGTCTGGCAAACCAAATTGCAGCAGGGGAAGTGGTAGAAAGGCCTGCATCTGTCGTCAAAGAGCTAGTGGAAAATAGCTTGGATTCTGGTGCTACCCGGATCGATGTTGATATCGAAAAGGGTGGGGCAAAGCTTATTCGTGTGCGGGATAACGGCAAAGGTATAGCAAAAGAGGAGCTGGGTTTGGCTCTGAGTCGCCATGCCACATCAAAAATTGATTCTCTTGATGATCTCGAGGCAATCATGAGCTTGGGTTTTCGCGGTGAAGCATTGGCTAGTATTAGTTCTGTATCACGTCTCACCTTAACATCCCGCCCAGTCACTCAGGAGCAGGCTTGGTCTGCGTATAGTGAGGGAAGGGATATGCAAGTTAGGCTCCAACCTACAGGTCATCCTATTGGTACAACAGTTGAAGTGTTGGATTTATTCTTCAATACCCCAGCCCGACGCAAATTTCTTCGTACAGAAAAAACAGAATTTACTCATATTGATGAGCTTATCAAGCGTATTGCTTTGAGCCGATTTGAGGTGACGATTAACCTTAAACATAACGGTAAACTTGTTAAGCAATATCGTTCTGCTCAAACAAAAGTACAAGAAGAAAGGCGTATCGCAGCGGTTTGTGGTAGTGCTTTTGTACGCAATATGCTTAATATTGAGCTAGAACATAATGGATTGAAGTTGTACGGCTGGATAACGACTCCAGAAGGTGCCAAGCAGCAAGGTGACCTTCAATACTGTTATGTAAATGGTCGTATGATGCGTGACAAATTAATTAATCACGCAATTCGTCAAAGTTATGAAAATAGTTTGCGTCCCGACCAGTTTGCCACTTATGTATTGTTTATCGATGTGGAGCCTTCTCAAGTCGATGTCAATGTGCATCCAGCCAAACATGAGGTTCGTTTTCACCAGGCACGCCTCGTTCATGACTTTATTTATCAGGCGCTCACTGATGCTTTAGCGCAGAGTGCTTGCATAGATAAGCCAACAATCAATCAATCTGCTTTTCATAAACAAGAATCGGTCACACCAGTGCATCAGGCAAATATGCAACAGAACGATTCTGCCATGGTTTGTGAATCTGTATATGAGGCAGTTGAGAGAGTTCCTGCTTATCCGGGTCGAGTTGATTATGGCAATCAGCCTACATCTAATAATCACGCAGGCCAGATTCAAGAAACTCGCCAAACTAAAGATTGGCTTGGTAGTGACTATGGTAAAAAAGATAAATCACCAGCCAAGGAGCGATATGGTGAGCATTCTCCCAGCAAGCAGCAAGTTGAAGCTTATACTGAACTACTCCAAACGGCTGATGTCAATACCTGTCTAACGGCTGAGTCTGATGCAGAAATATGCCCGATGAGTGATACCTCTCTTAATGCGGCTGGAGAAACGATAGAGGCGCTGGGCAAGGTAATTTGTGTGGTTCATGGTCAATATGTTCTGATGGCAGATAAGCAAGGGGCGAGAGTAGTTTCTCTTACTCAAGCGCAGCGTATACGCATTCTAGGTCAGTTGCGTGTGGGTAATGAAAACCTGAAATCTCAGCCATTACTTGTTCCACTCTCGTTAAGTCTGAGTCCGATTCAGATGCAGGCCGCTGATCATCATAGAAACCTACTAATAAAACTTGGTATTGATATCAAGCCACGCGGTGCTGATTCGCTTATGGTCATGGGTGTGCCTCAACCTCTGCGACAACAAAACTTACAACAACTGCTACCAGATCTGTTATCTTACGCCGCTAAACTGTCAGAGATTGAACAAAACTCATATTTGCCACAGTTGTCTACTTGGTTGACAAATCGAGTTGTATCTCCCAAAAGTGACTACACTTTGTCGGAAGCGATTAATATCGTTGCAGAGATTGAACAACTGTGGCAAAACAAGTTGCCTCTCGATGACCGTAAGTTTGTTTGTCCTGTTGATTTTTCTTCAACCATTGCAGCGATGAAGTTATGACAAAAGAATTACCACTGGCTCTGTTTCTAATGGGGCCGACCGCATCGGGCAAAACGGATTTAGCGATTCGTTTACGTAAGCAGTTTCCTGTTGAGATTATATCGGTTGATTCAGCGCTTATTTATAAGGGTATGGATATCGGCACCGCGAAGCCGAGCAGTGATGAATTGTTGAAGGCTCCGCATCGCCTCATTGATATCTTAGAGCCAACAGAAGCTTATTCTGCTGCAGACTTTCGCCATGATGCACTAAATGAAATGCGTATTATCTCCCAGCAAGGAAAGATCCCGCTTCTTGTTGGAGGGACAATGCTGTACTACAAAGCTCTATTGGAAGGCTTATCACCACTGCCAGCTGCAAATGTCGAAATACGCCAGCAAATAGAACAAGAAGCATTGACGCATGGTTGGGATGTTCTGCATGATCAATTAAAGCAAATTGATCCCGTCGCAGCAGAGCGCATACACCCAAATGATCCTCAAAGATTGTCTCGGGCATTGGAAGTGTATAGAATTTCCGGTAAAACCTTAACTGAACTTACGCAAACAAAAGGCGATAGTCTTCCGTATCGTGTAAGACAGTTTGCGATAGCGCCTAAGGAAAGATCCGAACTTCACCGCCGTATTGAGTTGAGATTTGATCAAATGATGAAGGCCGGATTCGAGCAGGAAGTGAAGGCGTTATATGCTCGACAGGATCTGCATCCCGATCTTCCATCTATACGTTGTGTGGGCTATCGGCAGATGTGGGAATATTTGGATGGGAATAGCACGCTTGTTGAAGCGATCTTCAAAGGTATTTGTGCTACCCGCCAGTTGGCCAAGCGGCAGATTACCTGGTTACGCAGCTGGGATAATTTAACTTGGTTAGATAGCGAAAACATAGAACAAGCATTTGAAACTGTATCAAATACGATAGTATCTGATGGTTTTAGTTGTGTATAATGTGATCGCTTTTGCGTGAATGCACCTTGTAAAAGATCAGTTACTTGAAATTTGGCCTTAAAGCCATCATAACAAGTAACGTCAGGGTGTTTTTTATTCGTTTAGCTCAGATGCAAAGGCGCACCTAGTTTTCGCGCACCACTAGCTAAATAACTAGAACAAAATTACAAAATAAGGAAAATAAAATGGCTAAGGGGCAATCTCTTCAAGACCCATTCTTAAATGCATTACGTCGTGAACGTATTCCAGTATCAATCTACCTAGTAAACGGAATTAAACTACAAGGTCAGATTGAGTCTTTCGACCAGTTTGTGATATTGCTGAAAAACACCGTAAATCAAATGGTTTATAAGCATGCGATTTCGACAGTCGTTCCGGCTCGTCCAGTTAGCCACCATAGTGGTGAACGTCCTCAAGGTGGTGAGCGCCAATCAGAAAAGTCAGAAGATTAGTCCTCTGAACTTAGTTAATTATATTTTAAGGAGTTGATTGCTTGTTTGACCGTTACGAAGCCGGTGAGCGAGCCGTACTTGTTCATATCAACTTCACGCAAGAAGGGGAGTGGGAAGATCTCAGTGAGTTTGAAATGCTGGTATCTTCTGCTGGGGTTTCTAGCTTACAGGTTGTAACTGGGAGTCGTCAGTCACCACACCCCAAATATTATGTCGGTGAGGGCAAAGCTCAAGAAATTGCCCAGATTGTGCGATTGTCGGGAGCAGATATTGTTATTTTTAACCATGCTCTGTCGCCAGCCCAAGAACGAAATCTGGAATCTTTATGTAAGTGTCGAGTGCTTGATCGAACGGGGCTTATCTTAGATATTTTCGCTCAGAGAGCTAGAACCCATGAGGGTAAATTGCAAGTAGAGCTTGCTCAACTCCGTCATATCTCAACTCGTTTAATACGCGGTTGGACCCACCTTGAGAGACAAAAGGGGGGGATTGGTTTACGTGGGCCTGGTGAGACTCAGTTAGAGACAGACCGACGTTTATTGCGTGATCGTATCAAAGCTATTTTGCGCCGTTTGGAAAAAGTCGCGAAACAGAGAGAGCAAGGTCGGCGGGCTCGAAGTCGAGCGCAAATTCCGACAATTTCTCTGGTAGGCTATACCAATGCTGGTAAGTCGACCATGTTTAACCGTATCACTCAGGCTGGTGTATACGCTGCAGATCAGTTGTTTGCCACACTCGACCCTACGTTGAGGAAAATCGACCTTGCTGATGTAGGACCTGCCATTTTAGCGGATACGGTTGGTTTTATTAGGCATTTACCCCATGATTTGGTTGCTGCGTTTAAGGCGACACTGCAAGAAACGCAAGAAGCTGACATTTTGTTACATGTTGTGGATGCCAGTGATGAGCGTTTTCGTGAGAATATTGGCGCTGTTCACGAAGTCCTAGAAGAAATTGATGCTCATGAAGTGCCAGCTCTTCTAGTCATGAATAAAATTGATAACCTTGAATCCCAGTCTCCTCGCATTGAACGAGACGAAGATGGTGTGCCGCGAGCCGTGTGGGTTTCGGCTATGGAAGGTGTGGGTATTGAACTATTGTTTGACGCTTTGACTGAAAGGTTAGCCAGTCAGATGGTTCAATATCATTTGCGCATCCCACCTCAACATCAAGGTCGGATACGCAGTACATTCTTTCAAATGAAGTGTATTCAACAAGAAGACTATGATCAGGACGGCAATTTGTTGATCGATGTTAGGATGCAACAGGTTGACTGGTCTAGACTCGAAAAAAGAGAAGGGGCAGTTTTTCGTGACTTTATAGTTACTTAAATGACTGCTACAGTATAACGTCATATCAAATGATGGAGCTTTCTAATGGCGTGGAATGAGCCTGGTAATAATAACGGCAACAATGGCCGCGATAATGACCCTTGGGGCAACAATAATCGTGGTAACAAAGGTGGCCGTGATCAAGGACCGCCAGACTTAGACGAAGTCTTTAATAAACTGAGTCAGAAACTGGGTGGAAAGTTTGGTGGTGGAAAAGGTGGCAATGGGGCCTCTATCGGTGGCGGAGGCGGAGCACTTGGTTTTGGTGTTATCGCTATTATCGCTATCGCTATTTGGGTCTTTGCTGGTTTCTATACCATTGGTGAAGCAGAGCGTGGTGTTGTGTTACGCCTAGGAAAATACGACCGTGTGGTTGATCCAGGCCTCAACTGGCGCCCTCGTTTTATCGACGAAGTGACCCCAGTCAATGTTCAAGCAATACGTTCTTTGCGTTCTTCAGGTCTGATGCTGACCAAAGATGAGAACGTTGTGACGGTGGCTATGGATATTCAATATCGAGTGGCTGATCCATACAAATACCTATTTCGTGTGACAAACGCTGATGATAGCTTACGTCAAGCGACTGACTCAGCACTACGTGCTGTAATAGGTGATTCACTGATGGACAGTATTCTAACTAGTGGACGACTATCAATCAGGCAGAATACGCAAGTCACTTTAGAAAATATTGTTGACAGTTACGATATGGGTATTGAAGTGGTTGCGGTGAACTTTGAAGATGCGCGTCCACCTGAAGAAGTTAAAGATGCATTTGATGATGCGACCGCGTCTCGTGAGGATGCTCAGCGATTTAAGCGTGAAGCTGAAGCCTATCAGAATGACATTATCCCTAAAGCAAAAGGTCGCGCCGAGCGTCTACTTAAAGAAGCGCAAGGTTATAGCGAGCGAGTGGTTAATGGTGCATTGGGTCAAGTTGCTCAGTTTGAGAAACTATTGCCAGAATACCAAGCCTCTCCTGATGTCACGCGTAACCGCCTCTATCTAGACACAATGGAAAAGGTCTACGCCAATACATCGAAAGTTCTTATCGATTCTGAATCGAGTGGCAACCTTTTGTATCTGCCAATCGATAAGCTCAGAGAAGGTCAAACTAAGGCGAAAAGTCGTTCGATAAAAGAAACGTCAACCTATGACCAAATTGAATTGGAGCCGCAATTGAACAGTCAGAATACTGATTCGTCATCTCGTTCTACGTCACGTCAGGGGAGATATTAATCATGCGTAAATTAATGATCCCAGTATTAGTTGTTGGCTTAGTGCTGATGCTTATGTCGTTATTTGTGATTCCTGAAGGCGAACGCGGTATCGTGATTCGTTTCGGACGTGTACTGAAAGACAATAATGAAATTGCGCGTATTTACGAGCCCGGTCTTCACTTTAAGATGCCTTTGTTCGACAAAGTAAAAACGCTAGATGCGAAAATCCAAACTATGGATGGCCGCTCAGATCGTTTTGTTACTTCTGAGAAAAAAGACGTACTGATAGACTCATATGTTAAGTGGCGTATTGAAGATTTTGGACAGTACTATCTTGCAACTGGTGGCGGTAATGCTGGCACAGCGCAAACACTACTAGGCCGTAAAGTGACTGATGTACTTCGTTCTGAAATTGGTGCTCGTGAAATCAAGCAAATTGTTTCAGGTCCAAGAAATAACGATATTCTGCCAGATAGCGCAGATAGCGAAGAAGTGACCACTGAAGCGGCGAAAGAAGCGCTTGAAGTCGACGGTGAGCGCGACATCATTATGAAGAATGTGCTTAATGGAACACGTAAAGATGCGATGGAAGACTTGGGTATCCACATAGTGGATTTCCGGATGAAGAAAATAAACCTTCCGGATAGTATCAACCAGTCGATTTATAATCGTATGCGTGCTGAGCGTGAGTCAGTGGCTCGTCAATTCCGTTCTCAAGGACGTGAGCAAGCAGAGGTTATTCGCGCTCAAGCAGAACTGGAAGTAGCCACCATACTGGCAGAAGCAGATAAAACGGCTCGAGTCACTCGAGGTGGAGCGGATGCTCAGGCAGCGAAAATCTATGCTGAGGCATATAATAAAGACCCAGAGTTCTTTAGCTTTGTGCGATCTTTACGTGCTTATGAAGAATCTTTCAGTGACAAGAGTGATATCCTAGTCTTGGATCCAAACAGTGAGTTCTTCCAGTATATGAATAAAGCGTCTGGTATTGCTGCCAAGTAATACTAGGATAAATTTTTAAAGGCTCCTTAGCGGGAGCCTTTCTTTTTTGAGAGAAAACTATGTCTAGTTCTTTGTGGTTGGCAATCGGATTAGTATTGATTGTTGAAGGCTTAGGGCCTTTGGTTGCTCCTAACGGTTGGCGTAATATGGTCCGTCAACTCAGTGAGCAACAAGATAACCAGTTGCGTAGGATCGGAGGGTGTTTAGTGGTTGCAGGTATAGTGATCGCTTACGTGTTTCACTAACAACTAGTAATGGGGAGGTGGCGTTTCTTGCGCAGGATCAGCTAGGTTTGATGAATCTATATTCTTGACCTTTCCGACTACGTACTTCATCTGATCTTGCATTTTTGAGATCAACAATTGCTGTTGGCTCAATGCTTCATTGAGTGACTCGACAGTTTGTTCCTGAAAAGCAAGCTGACATTCGAGATCGTTGATGCGATTTTCTAATTCTTGTATGTGTTTTTCTGTCATGACTAAAAGTCTACCTTCCAAGCCTGAGCGATCCCAGCTGATGAGCCTGACACCACTCTATTCTTATCATCAAAGGCTGCATCATACACTACCGCACGCGGAGGGCGAGTATCTTTTAGTGGCTCTGCCTCAAATCCATCAACTCTTTTTCCTGACTGAGTACTCCAAACCATTATCCGACTTGAAGGAGTGCCTGTCACAAGGTATTGACCATCATCTGAAAAACGAGCGGTAGAGAAAATGAGTTGACGAGAAAAGCTACGAAGTTTGGACACTTGCTTACCCGTTTTTAAATCCCAAATGATGGCTTGGTTTCCCCCATCCGAGGTAAAAGCAAATAGGCCATCTCTTTGTAATGTGACTCGATTGATCCGCTGTTCGTGTTTAAAGCTTCTGATAATCTGGCCGTTGCGCGTGTCCCATAAATAAGCGGTATAGTCATTACCGCCAGATAGCGCGTATCGTCCATTCGGTGATAAAGCGACCGAATTAACTTTTTCATTATGCGCAAGGAACTCTAACCGTCTTCCGGTGACTAAGTTGACGTAGATGGCTTTGCCGTTGGATAGACCAAGTAATACTTGTTCGCCATTACTGGCAATGTCGATATCGCGAATTAAACCGTCGGAGATGGACCATAATCCCTGTGCTTGTGTCCAGGCAAGATCCCACACCGCAAAGTTTATTTGTGTTGCTGTAACTGCGAATCGTCCGTTATCTGAGATACGTATTCGCGAAACAGTACTTGCCTGAGGATCTTGTTCTCCTAATGAGGCAAGCTCTTTATTTTGGTTCAGATCCCACAAGACCAGTTGATGCTCTTTAGAGTACAATAATGCGAATCGTGCATCTCGACTCAAAGCAAAGCTTGTGGTGCCGAGAGGCTCAATGACCCATCGTTGATCATCTTGAGTGGAGAAAAAGCAACCATTTAACGTAGAGATGACAAACGCAAGTAACAGAGTGTGAAAAATAATTCGCATTAACTACAAAGATCCGCTTCAGTTAACGTTTAATTTAAACGCATATTGGTTATAGTGGTACAACATACTTGCATGCACCAGTCAAAATTGCAGATTTGTGCACAAAGACAAATGGTTAGCCATTAATTGGAGAATTAAATGAAATCTATTTTTAAGGTGTCGTTGCTTGCAGCAACAGTAATGTTAGCGGTTGGCTGTCAAAAAGACGATGAAACAAAAGCAGATGCGGCACCTGCAGCCGATCAAGCAGTCGTAAAGACGGTTGAGTTTAAAACAGACGACGAAAAAGCAGCATATGCAATTGGTGTATCTTTTGCGAATTATCTGAACACCAGCCTAGATAAGCCGAATGAGATCGGTATCAATTTGGATAAAGAGCTAGTTCTTAAGGGCATCGAGCATGTATTCGAAGGTAAGCCAGAACTCAACGAGGAAGAAACTCGTACTGCTCTTGAAGCTCTAGATAAGCGCGTTGCTGAAACCATGCAAAAGCAGTCAGCGGAAAAAGCAGCTGAAGCTAAGAAAGCAGGTGACGACTTCCGAGCAGAATTTGCTAAGCAAGAAGGCGTTAAGAAAACTGAATCAGGTCTTCTTTATCAAGTTGTGACGCCAGCTAAGGGTGAGCAACCTAAAGATACTGACACAGTGCAAGTGCACTACAAGGGCACTCTTATCGACGGCACACAATTTGACAGCTCTTATGATCGCGGTGAGCCTGCAACTTTCCCACTTAATCGTGTGATTTCTGGTTGGACAGAAGGTGTGCAGCTCATGCCTGTAGGTTCTAAGTACAAATTTGTTATCCCACCAGAGCTAGCTTATGGAGAGCAAGATACGCCAAGTATTCCTGCAAACTCCACCTTGGTATTTGAAGTTGAGCTGTTAAAAATCGATAACGCTGAAGAAGCAGAGCAAGCGGTTCAGTAACCTCAGCTTTCACAAAATAAAGGCCTGATTTTGTCAGGCCTTTTGTTTTTTGTCTGATAAATACTTTGTTCTAAATCACTAGCTGACGGTGTAGCTAGGTATTCTATTCAAATTTTCTGATAAACTTACACCAATTTGTTGATTTTTCGCTCGAAGGCTTAAAAAGTGACAACGACAGAAACAGTTAATATGGATATGTTACTTGAAATGGAATCGGTTAATGTGATGCCATTTAGTGAGCATGATAAAATTATTCTTAGATCTTATGAGGCCGTAGTGGATGGGATTGCCAGTTTAATTGGCCCATTTTGTGAAATCGTGCTTCATTCCTTGGAAGATCTTAATACCTCGGCAATCAAAATTGCTAATGGTGAAAATACAGGACGTCAGGTAGGATCGCCGATTACTGATCTTGCATTAAAGATGCTACGTGATATTGAAGGATCCGAACGAAACTTTTCTCGTTCTTATTTCACTCGTGCTAAAGGTGGTGTCTTAATGAAATCGATCACCGTTGCCATCCGTAATGGAGAAAACCGGGTGATAGGCTTGCTATGCGTTAACGTCAACCTAGATGCACCTTTCTCCCAAGTGTTGCAATCTTTCATGCCATCAGAAGAAGCTAAACAAGCGGCATCTTCGGTGAACTTTGCCAGCGATGTTGAAGAATTGGTCGATAAAACGGTTGAACGCACCATCGAAGAAATTAATGCTGATAAATCAGTATCAAACAATACCAAGAATCGTCAAATTGTCATGGAATTATACGCTAAAGGTATTTTCGATATCAAAGATGCGATTAATCGGGTGGCTGATAGGTTGAATATTTCTAAACACACGGTTTATCTTTATATCCGCCAGCGCAAAACAGAGGATGAAGAGAGTTGAACCCTTTAACCTATACCCTAGTAGTCAATGGCTCAGTGTATGGAGACCAATCCCCACGTACTGCGTACCAATTTGCTGTGAGTTTGATCAATCAGGGACACCAATTAGTGAGTGTGTTTTTCTACCAAAATGGTGTAACCAATGGCTGTTCACTGACTGTACCCGCAAACGATGAGTTTGACCTCGTTAAGGCGTGGCAAGTATTAGCTCAAAAACATAATATACGTTTGGAAACTTGTGTGGCTGCAGCATTGCGTCGTGGTGTGGTCAGTCAAGATGAAGCAAATCAGCACAATCTTATGCAAAATAATCTTGCGCAAGGTTTTGAACAAGCAGGGCTTGGAAGTTTAGCTGAGGCGATGTTGACCCAAGATAGAGTGGTGCAGTTTTGAGTTCGTTGACCTACTTATTCAGGACCGCTCCACATGGCTGTGCGTCTGGGCGTGAAGGGGTGGATGCCCTTTTGGCCGCTTCTGCTTATTGTGAAAATATTCGAGTGATATTTATTGGTGATGGTGTGTACCAATTGCTAGCTAGTCAGCAAACCCAAAATAT
The DNA here is from genome assembly GCF_009363415.1 of Vibrio aquimaris. Lineage (NCBI taxonomy): Bacteria > Pseudomonadati > Pseudomonadota > Gammaproteobacteria > Vibrionales > Vibrionaceae > Vibrio > Vibrio aquimaris. Next base: position 311,994 of record NZ_CP045350.1, read on the forward strand.
ACTCAGCAAAGACTATGCCCCTATGTTTCAGTTGTTCGAGCTTTACGATATTGAGCAAGTGTTTGTTTGTCGTGATTCTTTGGCAGAACGAGGCGTGCAACAGGCCGATCTTGTGATCGATGCTCAAAGGTTAGATGCAGAAGGTATTAAATTGCAGATCCAGTCTTCAGACAAACTTCTCTCATTTTAGGATTGTTATGTTACATATTGTTAAATCAATAACAGCATTGGAAGAAGTAAGAAAAGTGTACGCAGATAACGACGTTTTGCTGCTCATTCAAGATGCTGTGTATGCGGTAAACCCTTTACATAAAATTTTCCCGATACTAAAAAATGTGAATACCTTTGTACTTCAAAGTGATCTAGAGGCGAGAGGTATGGTTAACCGAGTCAGTCCATCAGTACATGTTGTTGATTATGATGGCTTTGTGACACTTACTGCCGAATCTTTTACTTCCCTGACTTGGAACTAAACTCACTTCTTCCTTTTGTTATCAACCAAGCGTTATCAAGATTCATCCGAGTTGGATAAAAAAGATTCGTATATTTCTTGACACACATCTCACTGCTGAATAGAATTTTGCGTCCCTAATTGTCTTTGATGATTGGGGATAGATTTTTCACAAAGCTTACTTTCAAGTAATTCAGGAGCTAGTTAATGGCAACTATTAACCAGTTGGTACGTAAGCCTCGTGCAAAGCAAGTTGTTAAAAGCAACGTGCCAGCACTAGAAGCGTGCCCACAAAAACGTGGTGTATGTACTCGTGTTTACACTACTACACCTAAAAAACCTAACTCAGCACTTCGTAAAGTTTGTCGTGTACGTTTGACAAACGGTTTCGAAGTAACTTCGTACATCGGTGGTGAAGGTCACAACCTTCAGGAGCACTCGGTTGTTCTAATCCGTGGTGGTCGTGTTAAAGACCTTCCTGGTGTGCGTTACCACACTGTACGTGGTGCACTTGACTGTGCAGGCGTTAATGACCGTAAGCAAGGTCGTTCTAAGTACGGTGTGAAGCGTCCTAAGTCTTAATGCCCTTCTTGTTATAAAGAAGCGTTAAGTAAGGCCAAACACCAAAAATTCATTATTAATTTTTGAAGAAACTGAAAAGTTTTGGATAACCTGAAGAATAAGACAACGGAGAAATACCATGCCACGTCGTCGCGTCATTGGTCAGCGTAAGATCCTTCCAGATCCTAAGTTCAAATCAGAACTGCTGGCAAAATTCGTTAACATCCTTATGGTTGACGGTAAAAAATCTACTGCAGAGAAAATTGTTTACACTGCACTAGACACTATGGCTGAGAAATCTGGTAAAGATCACTTAGCTGTATTTGAAGAAGCTCTTGAAAATGTTCGTCCAGCGGTAGAGGTTAAATCTCGCCGTGTGGGTGGTTCAACTTACCAAGTTCCTGTAGAAGTGCGTCCTGTTCGTCGTAATGCACTTGCTATGCGTTGGGTAGTTGAAGCTGCGCGTAAGCGTGGTGAAAAATCTATGGCTGCTCGCCTAGCTGCTGAAATGCTAGATGCTGCAGACAACAAAGGTACTGCTGTTAAGAAACGTGAAGACGTTCACCGTATGGCAGAAGCGAACAAAGCGTTTGCTCATTACCGCTGGTAATACCTTTCAGTGCCGCGAGACTCCTCGCGGTACTACTCTAGTTCCTATGCGTAAGCTTAGGAACTATTGCTATATCTAGGGCGCTGAAACCTGACATAGTGTCATTTAAGTAAGGCGAAACTAGCAATAGCAATAGTCCCTAATTCAAGAGGATTCAACCGTGGCTCGTAAAACACCTATTGAGCGCTACCGAAATATTGGCATCGTTGCCCACGTAGATGCGGGTAAAACCACTACAAGTGAACGTATTCTTTTCTATACTGGCCTATCTCACAAAATTGGTGAAGTTCACGATGGTGCTGCCACCATGGACTGGATGGAACAAGAACAAGAGCGTGGTATCACAATTACCTCTGCAGCAACCACCACTTTTTGGCGTGGTATGGAAGCTCAATTCCAAGATCACCGTATCAATATCATAGATACTCCTGGACACGTTGATTTTACTATCGAAGTTGAGCGTTCTTTACGTGTGCTTGATGGTGCTGTTGTTGTATTTTGTGGTTCATCAGGTGTAGAACCTCAGTCAGAGACTGTATGGCGTCAGGCTGATAAGTATCATGTTCCTCGTATGGTTTTCGTTAATAAGATGGATCGTGCGGGTGCTGATTTTCTGCGTGTTGTCGATCAAATTAAAAACCGTCTTGGTGCTAACCCTGTACCAATTCAACTCAACGTTGGGGCGGAAGATGATTTCAAGGGCGTCATTGATCTGATTAAAATGAAAATGATCAATTGGAATGCCGAAGATCAAGGCACTACCTTCACCTATGAAGACGTTCCCGCAGATATGGCTGAACTTGCCGAAGAGTGGCGCAACAATCTTGTTGAGTCAGCAGCAGAAGCAAGTGAAGAGTTAATGGATAAATACCTTGAAGAAGGTGAGTTGTCTGAAGCTGAGATAAAGCAGGCATTACGTACACGTACACTTAACAATGAAATTGTTCTGGCTACATGTGGCAGCGCATTTAAAAACAAAGGTGTACAGGCGGTATTGGATGCGGTTATTGAATACCTACCGTCTCCAATTGACGTACCAGCTATCAAAGGTGTTGATGAAAAAGACAACGAAGTTGAGCGTCATGCAGACGACAACGAACCTTTTGCAGCACTAGCGTTTAAAATCGCAACGGACCCATTTGTCGGTACGTTAACTTTCATGCGTGTTTACTCAGGAGTGGTTAACTCTGGTGATGCGGTATACAACTCGGTTAAGCAAAAGAAAGAGCGTTTTGGCCGAATTGTACAAATGCATTCTAATAAGCGTGATGAGATCAAAGAAGTTCGTGCTGGTGATATTGCTGCGGCGATTGGTCTGAAAGATGTGACAACGGGTGATACCTTATGTGATCAAAACCATAAGGTGATTTTGGAACGTATGGAGTTCCCCGATCCGGTTATTCAAATTGCGGTCGAGCCGCGCTCTGTTGCTGACCAAGAAAAAATGGGTATCGCACTTGGTAAGCTTGCTGCAGAAGATCCATCTTTCAGAGTTGAAACGGACGATGAAACAGGTCAAACACTGATCTCTGGGATGGGTGAACTTCATCTTGATATCATTGTTGACCGTATGAAACGTGAATTCAGCGTTGACTGTAATGTTGGTAAACCCCAGGTGGCTTATCGAGAAACTATCCGTGGTAGTGCGGAAGTGGAAGGTAAATTTGTACGTCAATCTGGTGGTCGTGGTCAGTATGGTCACGTATGGATCAAACTGGAGCCATCTGAACCTGGCGAAGGTTTTGTCTTTGTTGACGAAATTGTGGGTGGTGTGGTTCCTAAGGAATACATCAGTTCGGTAGCGAAAGGTATCGAAGAACAAATGAACAGTGGTGTTCTGGCTGGTTACCCAGTGCTAGACATAAAAGCAACCCTGTTTGATGGTTCTTACCATGATGTTGACTCTAACGAGATGGCGTTTAAGATCGCCGGCTCAATGGCATTTAAGAAGGGGTCATTAGAAGCTCAACCTGTACTTCTAGAGCCAATGATGAATGTCGAAGTAACTACTCCTGAAGATTGGATGGGTGATGTTGTTGGTGACTTAAACCGTCGCCGCGGCATGATTGAGGGTATGGACGAAGGCGTGGCGGGCATTAAGATCATTCGCGCTCAAGTACCTCTGTCTGAAATGTTTGGCTACGCAACAGACTTGCGTTCTGCAACTCAAGGTCGAGCATCTTACTCGATGGAGTTCAATGAGTACGCAGAAGTGCCGAAAAACTTTGCCCAAGCAATCATTGCAGAGCGTGGTTACTAATAAAAACGTATTAACCTTTAAAAATAGCAAGACTTTTTTGAAGATCAATACGTCCAAATATTGCGCTGACGGACGTTGGCGCATAAAATAGCAAATTCTGGCGCGTCGTGATCAATAACGTTCGCGGCGAATCATAACTAGGAAGGAACACGATCGTGTCTAAAGAAAAATTTGAACGTACTAAACCGCACGTAAACGTTGGTACTATCGGCCACGTTGACCACGGTAAAACAACTCTAACTGCTGCAATCTGTACTACTCTATCTAAAGTGTACGGCGGTGAAGCGAAAGACTTCGCATCAATCGATAACGCTCCAGAAGAGCGTGAGCGCGGTATCACAATCGCAACATCTCACGTAGAGTACGACACTCCAACTCGTCACTACGCACACGTAGACTGTCCAGGACACGCGGATTATGTTAAGAACATGATCACAGGTGCTGCACAGATGGATGGTGGTATCCTAGTTGTTGCTGCGACAGATGGCCCAATGCCACAGACTCGTGAGCACATCCTACTAGGCCGTCAGGTTGGTATCCCATACATCATCGTATTCATGAACAAATGTGACATGGTTGACGATGAAGAGCTACTAGAACTAGTAGAAATGGAAGTTCGTGAACTTCTATCTGAGTACGACTTCCCAGGTGATGATCTACCAGTAATCCAAGGTTCAGCTCTAGGTGCACTAAACGGTGAAGAGCAATGGGAAGCTAAGATTGTAGAACTAGCAGAAGCGCTAGATTCTTACATTCCAGAGCCAGAGCGTGCAGTAGACATGCCGTTCCTAATGCCGATTGAAGACGTATTCTCAATCCAAGGCCGTGGTACAGTAGTAACAGGTCGTATCGAGCGTGGTATCCTAAACGTAGGTGACGAAGTTGCTATCGTAGGTATCAAAGAGACGACTTCAACGACTTGTACAGGTGTTGAAATGTTCCGTAAGCTTCTAGACGAAGGTCGTGCGGGTGAGAACGTTGGTGCCCTACTACGTGGTACTAAGCGTGATGAAGTAGAGCGTGGTCAAGTACTAGCGGCTCCAGGTTCAATCACTCCACACACTAAGTTTGAGTCAGAAGTCTACGTACTGTCTAAAGATGAAGGTGGTCGTCACACACCATTCTTCAAAGGCTACCGTCCACAGTTCTACTTCCGTACAACTGACGTAACTGGTAACATCGAGCTACCAGAAGGCGTAGAAATGGTAATGCCAGGCGATAACATCAAGATGACTGTAGAGCTAATCGCACCAATCGCAATGGACGAAGGTCTACGTTTCGCGATCCGTGAAGGTGGCCGTACAGTAGGTGCTGGTGTTGTTGCTAAGATCTTCGATTAATTCTCAAGAATTTAACGAAATCTTGCATTGTTTTCTTTTAGCATGAAGAAAGCAGGCATCGAGAAAAAGAGAAGCTTAAGCTTCTCTTTTTCATTATTTGGTTATAAAAAAAATCGTTTTACTTTCTTCTCTAGTGTGTCTCCTTAGTTTTTATTATTCCTATAATTCAAACAGCTAGATTTCAGCCAGAATTAAACAGCCTCCTTGATGCGATAGTAAGTATTCTTGCCATCAGTTCTTGCTGTTTTTATATAACAAATCATTCTTAGCGTATTTTCTACATTATTGGTAATAATAGTAATTATCGTTTGTGTTTGTTTTATGGTTTTTATTATGTATGTTTGTCTATGTCATGGTGTATCAGACAAGAAAATCAAACAATTGGTTTTGGAGGAAGGGTTAACAGATATAAAGCAGATAAAGAAATGCACCGCACTTGGTAGCCAGTGTGGCAAATGCGTAAAAATGGCCAAAGAAATTCTAACCGAAACTGGAGCGATAGAATACTCAGAAGCTAGCTAAGGATAGTTTTACTGTCTTTGACACCCCTTGAATTGGTTCTACAGTTTAAATTGGACCAACAGGAGGCTGTATGTCATGAAAGGCGATCCCATCATCATTCAACATCTCAATAAAATTCTCGGTAATGAATTGGTTGCGATAAACCAATACTTTCTCCACGCACGAATGTACAAGGATTGGGGGCTAAAACATTTAGCAGACAAGGAATATCATGAATCCATTGATGAAATGAAACATGCGGATCATTTGATAGAGCGAATCCTTTTTCTGGAAGGCATCCCTAACTTACAAGACCTTGGCAAACTAATGATTGGTGAAGACACCAAAGAGATGCTTGAATGCGATCTTAAGCTCGAGATGATGGCTATTCCGGATCTCAAGTCTGCCATAGCGTATGCTGAAGACAGCCATGATTATGTATCGCGCGACTTATTTCAAGAAATCCTAGAAGATGAAGAAGAACACGTTGATTGGTTAGAAACACAACTGGGCCTGATTGAAATGACAGGTATACAAAATTACCTTCAAGCTCAGTATGTTGACGAAGAGTAACTCCACAACTCCATCCTAGTGTTAAAAGCAGCCTAAATGATCATCTTTTGATGGTTGGCTGCTTTATTATTTTCCTTGCTTAAATAGCTTTGTTTCTGTACTATTCGTGCTCCTTAATCTCAGTCAATTATCTTTAGTTCCTTGCTTCCTCTGGATGACTGAGCCATTTGTGGAAGCTGAATAATCCGTAAGGAGCAACCAATGCGTCATTACGAAATCGTATTCATGGTGCACCCAGATCAAAGCGAGCAAGTTGCTGGCATGATCGAGCGTTACACTGGTTCAATCACTGAAGCTGGCGGTACTATTCACCGTCTAGAAGACTGGGGTCGTCGTCAACTGGCTTACCCAATCAACAAGCTTCACAAAGCTCACTACGTTCTTATGAACGTTGAAGCTGACCAAGCTGTAATTGATGAACTAGAAACTGCTTTCCGTTTCAACGATGCAGTTCTACGTAACATGATCATGCGTACTAAAGCGGCTATCACTGAGCAATCTATCATGCTTAAGCAGAAAGAAGAGCGTGCTCCTCGTCGCGAAGAGCGTGCTGAAGCTAAGCCAGAAGCAGCTGCTGAGTAATTGATACTCAGATTTAGTACTCAGTCTAGTTAGAGCTAAGAATTTATTCTGACCCTAACCTAGGCAGATAACTTTACTCAAATTTAAGATCAGGAGATAGCCCATGGCTCGTTTCTTCCGTCGTCGTAAATTCTGCCGTTTTACTGCAGAAGGCGTACAAGAGATTGATTACAAAGACGTAGCAACTCTTAAAAACTACATCACTGAAGCTGGTAAAATCGTACCTAGCCGTATCACTGGTACTAGTGCTAAATATCAGCGTCAGCTAGCTCGCGCTATTAAGCGTTCTCGCTACCTAGCTCTACTACCGTACACTGATAAGCATCAGTAATCGGTTCGTTTTATTAAGAAAGAGGATTAAACAATGCAAGTTATTCTACTTGATAAAATCGGTAACCTAGGTGGTCTTGGTGACACTGTAAACGTTAAATCTGGTTACGCTCGTAACTTCCTTATCCCTCAAGCTAAGGCAGTAATGGCAACTAAAGCTAACGTTGAAATGTTTGAAGCACGTCGTGCTGAGCTAGAAGCTAAAGTTGCTGAGCAACTTTCTGCTGCCCAAGCACGTGCTGAGAAAGTTAACGCTCTTGAGGCGGTTGTTATCGCTTCTAAAGCTGGTGACGAAGGTAAACTGTTCGGTTCTATCGGTACTCGTGACATCGCTGACGCAATCACTGCGGCTGGCGTTGAAGTAGTGAAAAGTGAAGTTCGCCTTCCAGAAGGTGCACTACGTAACACTGGTGAGTTCGAAATCAGCGTACAACTTCACTCTGAAGTGTTCGCGACAGTTGCTCTTCAGGTTGTTGCTGCTGAGTAATTCAGTATCAAACTATAAAAAGCACCTTCTAGAAGGTGCTTTTTTTATATAGAAAATAAAATATTGATTGAGAAGATGCTATCAGCGTTTTGCAGACCTTCGGGTACCCGATCATGATACTGCCGAGAATAAGACACTTTTAACGCTATATGTTCTGTTATGCTGTTTGTCGCGTTAAGGTCAGTATCCGTTCTCACATTGCTATCACCGGCTACGAGTGTTACGGCTGCTGATAAATTCAGGCTTTTGGTGATATGCCAGTTACTTTTTATGTGGCCACGGAAGATAGCTTCCTCCACCTGTTCGTCAAATGCCAATGTATCATCATCAATTTCGTCAGTATTAGGCTCTTGATAGCGGTAGCCTGGTCCAAGCTCGAGTTCAAGCAGAAACGCTTCTGTGTTGTAAAACTGATAACCTAAACCACTAGAGAGAGTGTAGTCTTTAAAATAAGCGCTGTAACGTGAATCAACACCTTGAAAGTTACCATAAAGGTATGACTTAGGACCAAGTTTGTAGTCACTCTGTGCTAAATACGTTGATTGTCTTTTATCTTCTTCTCCATCTTTGTACAACTGGTAATATTTCCATTCTCCTGTTGTACGGTGACGCCCTGATAGATACTCAGCGCTTAACCTTGAGTTGACCGAACGTGAGTCAGTGTTTCCTGTGTGTGATTGATAACCAAACTCTATTTCACTCTTCCAAGGTGAAGGTACGTCAATCTTGTTTTGGCTTTGTTCTGATTCATCTGCATAGACGACTGAGCTGAGCAGTAGGCTAGTCGTTATGAGCCCAAGTCTTGTCACTCAATGCCTCTTTTTAATCATTGTATTAGGTGAATAGTAGAGAGTTTTTATATAATTTCAGTCAGTTCTAAGTTAATTCTATATGAGATGGATTTAAACCCCTTGTTAAATACAGACATCAGGTTCATTCTAGCTATAATGAGCGATCACAATTTTGTTGTTGAGCAATAGCATGGCAGATTTTAAAACAGACAATCGTAATAAAAAGCCAACCGACGCCCAAGTAGACGCAATCAAAGCGCCTCCTCATTCTATCGAAGCGGAACAATCCGTTATTGGTGGCTTATTACTTGATAACGAGCGTTGGGATACTGTGGCAGAGCGTGTTGTTGCTAAAGATTTCTATAGTCGCCCTCATCGCTTGATGTTTGAGGCGTCTAGAACGATCCTTGAAGAAAGCAAGCCGCTCGATTTAATTACTTTGTCGGAGTACCTAGAGCAGCGTGAGCAATTAGATGATGTTGGCGGATTCGCTTACCTTGCTGATTTGGTGAAAAATACACCGAGCGCGGCGAATATTAATGCCTACGCCGACATTGTTGCAGAGCGTGCTTTGACCCGAGACTTGATCGGTGTTGCAAATGAAATTGCGGATGCCGGTTACGACCCTCAGGGGCGCTCTTCCGAAGATTTGTTGGATATGGCAGAAAGCAAAGTTTTTGCTATCGCTGAATCAAGGGCCAGCGATAGCGATGGTCCACAAAATGTCGATAATATTCTTGAAAAAACGCTTGAAAGAATAGAAATCCTATATAAATCACCCCAAGATGGTGTTACTGGTGTGACAACAGGATTTACAGACCTAAATAAGAAAACCGCAGGTTTGCAAGGCTCTGATTTGGTGATTGTCGCTGCGCGTCCTTCTATGGGGAAAACGACTTTTGCAATGAACTTGTGTGAAAACGCGGCGATGGCGCAGGATAAACCTGTGCTCATCTTTTCTTTAGAAATGCCATCAGAGCAGCTTATGATGCGTATGCTCGCATCGCTTTCGCGTGTTGATCAAACCAAGATACGTACTGGCCAATTAGATGATGAAGATTGGGCTCGTATTTCTTCTACCATGGGATTATTAATGGAGAAGAAAAACATCTTTATCGATGATAGCTCTGGTCTCACTCCAACAGAACTGCGTTCAAGAGCTCGGCGAGTTGCTCGTGATAATGGTGGTTTGTCGATGATCATGGTCGACTACCTTCAGCTGATGCGTGTTCCATCTATTACCGAAAACCGTACACTAGAGATTGCCGAAATTTCCCGCTCATTAAAAGCCTTAGCGAAAGAACTAAATGTCCCAGTGGTTGCTTTGTCTCAGCTCAACCGTTCACTGGAACAAAGAGCAGATAAGCGCCCGGTGAATTCTGACTTGCGCGAATCAGGTTCTATTGAGCAGGATGCTGATTTGATAATGTTTATTTATCGAGATGAAGTTTATAACCCAGATAGTCCGATGAAAGGGACGGCAGAAATTATTTTAGGTAAGCAGCGAAACGGCCCGATAGGCTCAGTTCGACTGACGTTTCAGGGGCAATGGTCTCGTTTTGATAATTATGCAGGTCCTGCATTTGATGTGGATGATGAATAACCTATGAGTTATATGAAAGCCGCAACTGCGTGTGTCGATTTAGGTGCATTAAAACACAATCTTAACCAGCTCAAGTCCCAAGCTCCCAACAGTAAGGTCATGGCAGTGGTTAAAGCCAATGGATATGGTCATGGCCTGCGACATATTGCCACCAACGCCGAAGGTGCTGATGCCTTTGGTGTGGCCAGAATTGAAGAAGCACTGCAGCTGCGCGCTAGTGGTATTGTAAAGGCAATCTTACTTCTAGAAGGCTTTTATTCAGCAGGTGATTTAGCCGTGCTGGTGACTAATAACATTCAAACGGTTGTACACTGTGAAGAGCAGCTTAATGCATTAGAAGCGACAACCCTTGATACTCCTGTTGTAGTCTGGCTCAAAATCGACAGTGGAATGCACAGGCTCGGTGTTAGGCCAGAGCAATACCAAGAGTTTATTGCTCGCTTGAATGCCTGTCCTAATGTTGCCAAACCGCTGCGCTATATGAGCCACTTTGGTTGTGCTGATGAATTAAACAAACCAACCACGACTGAGCAGACAGAACTTTTCATGTCTTTAACTCAGGGCTGTGAAGGGGAGCGCTCTCTTGCTGCCTCGGCTGGTGTTTTGGCTTGGCCTGAAAGTCAATTGGACTGGATACGCCCCGGCATCATTATGTATGGCGTGTCACCGTTTGGGGATAAAACGGCGGAACAAATGAGTTACCTACCTGTGATGACTCTAAAATCCCATTTGATTGCTGTGCGAGAGGTTAAGGCTGGAGAGAGTGTCGGATACGGCGGCGTATGGACTTCACCTAGGGATACAAAAGTTGGCGTAATAGCAATAGGTTATGGTGATGGCTATCCAAGAATGGCGCCTAACGGAACCCCAGTATTAGTGAATGGTCGTAAAGTACCAGTTGCCGGACGGGTGTCTATGGACATGTTAACTGTTGACTTAGGGCCAGATGCGGTTGATAAGGTCGGTGATGAAGCCGTTCTATGGGGACGGGATCTGCCCGTGGAAGAGGTGGCTAACCACATCGGTACTATTGCTTATGAGTTAGTGACTAAGCTCACCTCACGGGTTGAAATGGAATATATTTAAGTGAGTCTTCGCTTGCCTTTTGGTGGTTAACTATTATTTCTATTATGTATAGGTAAGATGTAATTGACATGGACTATGTGAAGTGGTGAATGAGACCAGCAGTACGATGATATCCTGTGAAGAATGCGGGTTGATCGTAGAAATACCACCATTGAGAGGGGGCACTAAAGCTCGATGTCCCCGTTGTAACCATCTTCTCTGCGAGCATCCTAGAAGTCCTTATCAAACAACCATATCTCTCTCAATTGCAACATTGATAATGCTAGTACTGAGTATCTCTTTTCCTTTTATGTCATTCAGTGCTCAAGGAGTTTTACAAGAAATAGCATTGCTTGACGCTGTCACAATGTTGAAGGTTCATGAAAATGCTGCACTAGCCGTAGTACTACTACTAACAGTGATCATTCTCCCAGCTTTATATCTAAGTTGTGTTTTAGTGCTGTTTTTGTTGATGCTTGGACAAGGTCTATACAGGCAGCGAAAAAATAGATTAAAAACCGCTCATATTCTGGCTAGGTTGATTTTCTTTATTAAGCCTTGGATTATGGTAGACGTTTTTTTAATTGGGATATTAGTAAGTCTGATTAAAATAGCGGCACTGGCTGATATTAGCATGGGATCTTCTTTTTGGGCTTTCTGCTTATATGCTCTACTTCTGGTAAAGAGTATTTCATCGATAGACCGAAATTGGTTATGGAGTCAATTATTTGAGCTTAATAAGCTTACAACGGTTAAGCCTAAGATTGAACTTAGAAATATATCAGAGGGTGTAGTCGATTGTCATATGTGCCATCAGTTAAACCGTGTTTCTGAAAGTCAGTGTATTCGCTGTTCCAGTCGTTTGCGTTTAGTCGAGCCGTTAATTACGATACAAAAATCTTCGGCTCTATTGTTGACGGCAATGGTCTTTTACATACCTGCAAATATGTATCCTATTATGTACACGTCTTTTCTGGGAGCTAGCGAGCCATCGACTATTTTGGGGGGGGTAATACTACTGTGGGAACATGGTTCTTATCCTATTGCAATCGTGATATTTGTTGCAAGCGTCTTGATACCATTGGCTAAGATGATAGCCATGTCTTGGTTGCTTTTCTCTATCGGGAAAAAAAACAGCCACTTTGACTCACTCAGAAAGTTGAAACTTTATCGAGTTACAGAGTTCATCGGTCGATGGTCAATGATCGATGTATTTGTTGTCTCTGTGTTAGTCGCTCTTGTACAGTTAAAGGGATTAATGGCGATTTACCCTGGTCCAGCTGCATTCTCATTTGCGATTGTTGTTATCTTTACCATGTTGTCTGCGATGGCATTTGATTCGAAGCTGCTTTGGAGAGATAGACAGCATTTGGAGCATTCAAAAATAAAATAGTGAACGGAACCATTTTATATGGAACACAGTAATAAAGCACACCTATCATCACAGAAACAGATTTCAGCAATTTGGATAGTTCCAGTTATCGCTCTTATTATCGGTATTTGGATGCTTTATCAATACGAAACTTCCAAAGGTAAAGAAGTCAAAATAGTTTTGCCTTCAGCTTCTGGGATTGAAGTAGGGAAAACTCAAATAAAGCTCCGTGATGTTCAAGTGGGCGTGGTGACAGATGTAAAACTAAGTGACGACTATAGTCATATAGTTTTGACCGCTAATATAAACAAAGACGCTGAGCGGATGCTACGAGAGGATACTTTGTTTTGGATCGTCAAACCTCGCATCGGTACTGAAGGTATTTCTGGACTAGAAACCATTCTATCAGGGGCATATATTCAGCTTCAACCAGGGAGTTCATCAACGCCCAGAGATAATTTTCAGATGTTGGATATTCCTCCTGTGGCGCCTCCTGATGCTAAAGGGTTAAGAGTTGTTTTATCACATAAAAAGGCAGGTAAACTTTCAGTTGGCGATCCTGTTATTTATCAGGGATTTACGGTTGGTCGAGTTGAGAAGGTCAGCTTTGATATTAAGAAAGAAAAAGCTTTGTACCAGCTTTTTATTTTTCAACCTTATGATGAGTTGGTTAGAGATTCAACCCACTTTTGGATTGAGTCGGGTATGGATATCGATCTTAATACTCAAGGGTTTAACATCCATTTAGGATCACTTGAAAGTTTGATTTCCGGGGGAGTGAGCTTTTCCGTACCTAAAGGAATGAAATCAGGTGAAACTGTTACTGAGCAGATGAAACAATTCCGCCTTTTCAACAGTGCTAAAGATGTGAATGAATCGCGCTACATTCGCAATATCGAATACGTGATGTTGTTTGACGGTTCAATTAGAGGTTTAAACGAAGGGGCGCCTATTGAGTACCGTGGTATTCGTATCGGAACTGTAGAGAAAGTACCTTTTAGTCAACCAATTATGAGCAATGATTTTCATGCTGACTCTGTACCTGTGTTAATTCGCATAGAACCAAATCGCCTTTTTGAATCCTCAGGAAATTTTGCTACTGACCAGCTAAAAAACAAGATTAAAATTGGTTTTGAAAACGGCCTTTCAGGCAGGTTAAAAACGGGAAACTTTCTCACAGGGGCATTATTTGTGGACATAGGATTTGAAGAATTAAAAGAGCCCTACGTCCATCGAAAGTCAAAAGGGTACGACGTATTTCCTACTCGGCGTGGAGCTCAGGATGAAATTCAGAAACAAGTAATGAGTATTGTGAGTAAATTAGATAAGACTTTGGCTTCTTCTGAAAAAGTTATGAGTGATCTTGAAAAGTTAATTGCTCGTGATGACACGCAACAGTTACCTTCTCAATTGGTTATAAGCTTGCAGAAAGTGCAGGACACGTTAGATAGTATTTCTGAAGGTTCGCCTGTTTATCAAAACTTGAACGATGCATTGGCGGAGTTCGAAAAAGTGATGCGAGAACTCCAACCGCTGATTAAAAAGGTCAATGACAAACCAAACTCTTTAGTATTTGGTGATGATGCTCCTTCAGATCCAACACCAGCAAAAGGGAAATGAGTATGAAAAATGTACTTTTATTGTGCTGTCTATTATTTGTTGGTTGTGTTAACGAATCAGCCCAGAAAGGTCAACAATACCTGCTACCAAACAACTCGCCGGCTATTGTAGCGTCTCAAGAATCTCCAATCTTGACAGTCCAAACAGAGCTGTCAGAGTATCTGAGTGGGGCTGGTATTGTATACCGAACCTCAGATTCGGAAGTTAATGTGGCGCAGTATAATCAGTGGGCTCATGGCATCAAGGAGCAACTGACTACGAATATCATCCATCAACTACGTTCTAAGCAAGTTAAATATTGGCCTATAGAACCCAACTCTTCTATCGACGTCGATAGTATGCAACTTTATGTTCGAGTTCAAAAGTTTAATGGTGTTTACACAGGAATGGCGGAATTTGCCGGAGAATGGCTATTAATTGATGCAAACGGGCACATTGTCATGAATGAATATTTTATGATTGAAACACCATTGGAAAAGGAAGGGTACTACTATCTAGTTGATGCTTTGTCTAAAGGTATAGACAAGCTTACAGAGGACCTAGCGTCTAAACTCAGCCATAATTAACTTTTTTGTTTACCCCACTTTAGATGAGATAAGCATGATTGAATGTTTTATGACATAGTGATGAGGCATGCCATTGTCGTTTACTTCCTTGAACAGTGTTTTATCTTCAACGAGTTCAATTCTATCAAATTATTCAGAAATCGATTGGATAAATAACTGTAATATTCCCACAGAAATTGATGCTAATTCCGGTAATTGTTGTTCTATTTCATCGGTTATAAGATGAAATCCACGAGCTCTCGCTGTGAGTCGAATGGTTTGTTGGCTCCACATACAGTCCCCTCTAAAATCTATTTGGCAAATGACATCATTATCGGTATCGTTATGTGTCAATGTTGTTTTAAGTCGACAAGCTTAATTAGTAACTAATGTGATTTGACTCAATAATCTTACTGTGTGACTGAGTCATAATGTCGACCTGAAAATTTATTACAAGTTTTTGTTCACTTGTTTAGCTTTGAGAACAGAACTACTTTTGCTTAATTGGGACTGCTACTGATCGCAGTTTTCCTCACTATCATGACCAAACCAAGTAGAATTGTATCTACTCTAACACTGGGAACGTCACCATGTTGAAAAATATTAATCCAACACAAACACCAGCCTGGAAAGCGCTTACACAGCACTTTGAGTCGGCACAAGATATGGATCTAAAGGAGCTATTTGCTCAAGATGAGACACGCTTTGAGAAGTTCTCTGCTCGATTTGGCTCTGATATTCTCGTCGACTACTCAAAGAACCTAATCAATGATGAGACACTCAAGCATTTATTTGCTTTGGCAGACCAAACTGAGCTTAAGTCGGCGATTAACGCTATGTTTGGTGGTGAGGCTATCAACAAGACTGAAGATCGCGCCGTATTACACACCGCGCTGCGCAATAGAAGTAGCAATCCTGTGTTGGTTGATGGTGAAGATGTCATGCCTGCGGTCAATACAGTGCTGGCTAAAATGAAATCTTTTACTGATCGCGTCATCGGCGGTGAATGGAAAGGGTACACAAGCAAAGCAATCACAGATATTGTCAATATTGGCATTGGTGGTTCTGATCTTGGCCCTTATATGGTCACAGAGGCGTTGGCACCGTATAAAAACCACCTTAATCTGCACTTTGTATCGAATGTGGACGGTACTCATATCGTTGAGACGTTAAAGTCATTAAATCCAGAAACTACGTTGTTTTTGATTGCTTCCAAAACCTTTACCACTCAAGAGACTATGACGAATGCTCATACTGCTCGTGATTGGTTCCTTAAATCGGCGGGTGACAACCTTCATGTTGCCAAGCATTTTGCCGCACTTTCTACCAATGCAGAGGCTGTGTCTGAGTTTGGTATCGATACTGACAATATGTTTGAGTTTTGGGACTGGGTAGGCGGTCGTTACTCGCTTTGGTCAGCAATTGGTCTATCTATTGCCCTTTCTATTGGTTTTGATAATTTCGTTGAGCTGCTTGAAGGCGCGCATGAAATGGATCACCATTTTGCTTCGGCTGAATTAGAGAGCAACTTACCTGTCATTCTTGCTCTGATTGGCTTGTGGTACAACAACTTCCATGGCGCTGAGTCAGAAGCAATTTTACCTTATGATCAATACATGCATCGTTTCGCTGCTTATTTCCAGCAAGGTAATATGGAATCAAATGGTAAGTATGTTGATCGGGATGGTAAAGCTGTCACCTATCAAACAGGACCTATTATTTGGGGTGAACCAGGCACTAATGGTCAGCATGCTTTTTATCAGTTGATTCATCAGGGCACCAAATTAATTCCTTGTGATTTTATTGCGCCTGCACTTAGCCATAATCCCTCTGGCGATCATCATCAGAAATTGATGTCTAACTTCTTTGCTCAAACTGAAGCACTAGCTTTTGGTAAGAGTGAACCCGCTGTTCGAGAAGAATTTGCAAAAGCGGGTATGAGTGAAGAACAAGTTGCAGATCTGGTTCCTTTTAAAGTCTTTGAAGGTAATCGCCCTACAAACTCTATATTAGTCAAGCAAATCACGCCTCGTACATTGGGCAATCTTATTGCAATGTATGAGCACAAGATTTTTGTTCAAGGTGTTATCTGGAATATCTTTAGCTTTGACCAGTGGGGTGTGGAGTTAGGTAAGCAACTTGCTAACCAAATTCTACCTGAACTTGCTGATGAGTCAGAAGTGGTGACACACGATAGTTCAACCAACGGACTGATCAATGCTTTTAAAGCTTTTAAAGCATAAGGTCTAGCCTTGATTAATAACGCCAGCTAACTCGCTGGCGTTATTATACGGGCATATCAATCTGGTCAGACAGTATGGTCAATACTACCGTGGGAGTCTGTATGAGCGATGAATTTTTGGCCCAATAAGGAAACCAATTGATCATAATATTGCATGTTTGGTTTGTTACCCAGCAGCTTACATAATTCATTACCAGTAGGGCTAAAACGATAGTACAGCAGGCGTACACCTTTAGCATGAGCTTGCAGTGACAGTTGCTTACCTTGGTAATTAAGTGGTAAGGGAGAGTCTAATTCTATTTCTCCAGACTCAAGTTCGGTTCCATGCATTAAACCAAGTTCGAACAAAACTAGCAGACTTGAGTAGGGAAGTTGGAAGCTACCGACATTGATATTGCCAGTAATGTTACGTTTACCAAAGCTAAAAATTCCCCCTTGGGCACGAAAGCCGATTAAGAGTTTACGGCTAGTATCTCCCCCAAAACTGCAGGCTAGAGCAGCCGCTCTTTGTAATACCTGTGCTTCTTTAGGCGACATATCTTTGAGCGTTTTCAGTGCTTTCATCGAGGTAGAGCCTGGGTTAGTTACCTCACGCTTGAGAACTTGAGCCCAAAGGCGCTGCATGGAAGGGTTGTGAACTTCTTGTGCCATATTGAAAAAGCGTTGTAACCAATCATGGTCAGGATCGCCTGCCGTTTCATTTTTACATGATAGATGGGCAAGTTTCAGGATTTGCTCTAGATTTTTTTGCTGTAGTTCTTTTTGTCGTCGCTCTCGGACTAGGGCTCGTTCCAGCGCCGTCTTTTCAGGTGTCTCCTTTTGCAACAGTGCATCAAGCCCATGAGTATGGGCGATGCTCATAATTCGGCTAGCGCTATCCTTGATGTAATTAGGTTTTTTCTCATGTCGAGATTCAGAGTTTGGCTCATGATCGATAACCACGGGTTTTTGCTTCTCAGACATGTGAATACCTAGGCCCTATTGACCGCAATAGAAACGAACATCCCTTAAATCTACCTCTTAACAGGCTTATCTGCCAGAGCAACTCTGTGAGCAACCTTTGAAAATTGATTCTATGCCAAATGATAATAACTTGTTAAAATTGTTATAGATGCTTGGGGGGCTTATGAAGTTTTTAAATGATAACAAACTAAGAAAGCACCTATCAATTACCCTATTGTTTCTCGTATATCTGGCTGTATTAGTCTATTTGTCTAAATACGTGTGAGCAAAGCGGATAATTGACAGGTTGTATTCATGTTATGACATGCACTTTCTAGTAGTCATCGTATTCTTCGATACTGGTGCCTTCTAACATATAACCAGTCTCCGCTAAGTCATGACTCATGGTTACTGTTTTCAGTTTTCCAACCACATAAATGACATCCCATAGCTGTTGTACAGGCGCCCCTTTGGGTAATTTAACATATACGATTTGATTTGGTGGCGGTGGTGGCACATGTATACATGCCCCAAAATAAGGAACGAGTAGAAACTCGGTCACTTTGTTAGCATCACCTTCTAATGGGATAACAAACCCAGGGATTTTGACTGAGCTACCGTTAAGATCCTGACGTACTTTACCCACTAGAGACTGCTTGGCGGCGCTGCCAGAGTGATTTTGAACAGGCATGCCTTGAGCGTTGAACTGGTTACGTTCGCTTTTGGGGATCAAATCTATCCAGTCTAGTTGAAGAACATCGCCTTTCTTATTGTCTGCAGCCTTAATTTGGGTGCTTTTACTCTCGGCCTTTTGGCTTTTTTCAGCTGACGCTTTTGATGCTGTCTGTGTGTTTTCCTGCTTAACACTAGCCGCTTTTTCTTCATTGGCATTCGCCAAGCCTGTTACCAATGAGACTGCTAGTATCATTGGTATAAATAATTGCTTTTTCATAGTTAAACTCTAATTGTCATCCCATCACTTAGTGATTGTTTATAGGCGCGAAAGGCCGGTATGAAGCCTATTACTGTACCTGCTAGTTGCACAGCTGCAAGAAGCTTCCACTCGTAATGAGATAAGGCGACCATTTCAATATTAATTCCATAATTTTGTTGGATGAAAGGAGCAATACTTGCCAATACACCATACAGTATGGTGACCCCAGCGACCAAGCCAAGCAAGGTAAGCGTACTGGCTTCGAGAACAAGTAGGGACAGTATATGTTTTGGCCTTGCGCCCATCGCCCGCAAAATAGCCATTTCGCGGCGACGTTCTTGCAAGCTAGTCAGTAAACTTGACAGCATCCCGAGAAGTCCCGCAATAACAACAAATGCAGAAATGACCATGAGTGCTTGCTCTGCAACTGACATCATCCCCCAAAGTTCATGTAATGCTACGCCAGGAAGAATGGCACTTAGAGGCTCTTTTGGGTAGGTGTTGATTTGTCGCTGTAATGAAAAAGCTTGAATTTTGGACTTTAAGCCGATGAGCATCGCAGTGATTTGCTGTGGCTGAAAATTCTGCTTCTCCAATTGCTGGGCACTTGGAGTGTTACCAAGGTGGGCTCCTGACTCCCAACCTACATGAATAGCTTCAATTGCCTCAAGTGATACATGTACGGTTTTATCAACAGGGGTTCCTGTTGGTGCAAGTATGCCAACCACTTTAAATGGCAGGTTGTCATGACGACTGAATCCAACATCACTGATCCCATGAGCAATAATAATTTCAGTCCCGATTTGGTATCCCAGCTCACGAGCTACATCTGAGCCGATAACTGTCTCGAACAGGCCTGAGAACTCTCTACCTTCTGACAATTTTAATGGGGATTTTTTCCCATAGCGGTAATGTTCAAAATAGCTATGGTTGGTTCCCATAACGCGAAAACCTTTGTGAGAGTCCCCCAAAGAAATCGGAATCGCCCATTTTACTGCTCTGTGCTGACTGAACTCTTGATAACTTTTCCAATCGATATTGTTTGTGGCGTTACCAATTCGAAATACAGAATATAGGAGTAAATTAACTTGGCCTGAACGACCACCAACGATAAGGTCGGTACCGGAAATGGTATTCGCAAAACTGCTTTTGGCTTGAGTACGAACGCGCTCGACACCAAGTAGTAATACTACCGATATCGCAACCGTCATGATCGTTAACATGGCTGTGATTCGGCGGTTACGGACGCTCTTCCAAGCAAGCATAAGTGTTGGGCTCATGATGTCACTCCCGCTCGATTAATTTCATTAAGGTGTAGAGTTCGATCAAACATACTTTCTAGGGTTGGATCGTGACTGACAAACAAAAGGCTTGCTTGTGCTTGTTTGACCTGATCCATCAAAAGCTCGATAAAAGCAGAGCGATTGTCATAGTCCAGCGAGGAAGTCGGCTCGTCGGCAATGACTAAAGCCGGTTTGCCAATTAGTGCTCGCGCCGCGGCTACCCGTTGCTGTTGACCAATACTTAATTCAACCACGGGCTTATGCATTAAATCATGCGGCAAATGAAGGCTATTTAGTAGGTCTTTTGCCTCGTCGACCATAGGTTTGTCCAGTTTGGACTTTCGCAACTTGGAAAACTGACAGGGAAGAGTAACATTTTCAATCACGCTAAGGTAAGGCAATAGGTTAAATTGTTGAAAGATATAGCCAATATTATTGGCACGGAATGTATCTCGTTGGCTACCAGACATTTGTACTAAGTCTTCTCCCAGTACACTTAGTTTTCCAGTATCGATAGTCTGAATACCAGTTAAAAGTCCCAGTAACGTTGATTTTCCACAGCCGCTTGGACCTTTGACAAATAGATGCTCTCCCTCTTGGACAGATAAACTATCTATATTCAGTGTTGGCGTTTGGTTGCCCGGCCAAGTAAAGGACACTTGCTCCAGCTCTACTACGCCGTGATTAGTATTTTTTCTCATCGGACATAACCTGAACAGATAAGCCTGAAGGATATATCTTCAGGCTAATGAGTTTTAAAGTGAAATCTTAGTGGTGCTAGGAGATAGTTCTAGGGCCGTCTGGGCCTTATCCGTTAGTAGATTAACACTGATTGACTTTGTCGATGGGAAGTGAGTAAACCATTGGGTATTGATAGATGAGAGAGCATCAAGATTGTCACACTGGTAGTGATATTCAACCGCAAATTCTCCATGTCCACCCTCATGATCATGATGATGTTCTTCATGCTTATGCTCTTCTTCATGGTCATGATGACCGTCTTGACCGTCTTGACCGTCTTGACCGTCGTGGCCATCGTGACCATCGTGACCATCGTGACCATCGTGACCATCGTGACCATCGTGATCATCGTGATCGTGTTCATCATGTTCATCCGAACTCAAAGTATTGGTGACAGATTGATGCACGATTTTGCAACCGGCACTGGCAGTCAGAGCAAATAGAGAATTAGCATTTTCTAGTTTTGCGATGGTTTGCTCTAATGCTTTTTGTTGCTGCTCATTTTTAGGCGCATGCTCAAAGCCTAACACATCAGCTCCTGGGGCATGAATTTCCATGAGTAACTCATCACCATCTTGGGCAATGTTGAGTTCTACGTGACCATGCTCGTGGGCGTCATGCTGGCGAAACTCTTCATCGGCTAATGCTGAAGTACTTAGAACTAGGCTAATAATTGTTGCGACTTTTGTAATGGAATGCATTGTAAATCCTAATCAATGGTAAATTAAAAATGGGGGGGCTGTGTTTTGAGACAACCGCTTGTATGACATTTCTTTGTTTAGATTAGGTTCACTGGTGGAGAACGAGCGAGGTAACTAAAAACAGCTTTTTGATACAAATCATACTTTTGACTAAAGCTATGCTCATGAGCTAACGGGTTATCAAATAAGGTTATTTGACTATAGTTCGAACCATGCTTCAAACAGGAAAAGAGTTGGCAGTGGTGCTCATCATGGTGTGTGCTGAATTGATACTGATGGAAAATAGAAGCCCAACTCATCCAGAGCACGAGCACGATTGCAATCACAGCCAGTGTGCTTGAATGTCGTGCTGGTGGTCGATGAGTTTGAGTCATAGCGCTTAAAATCGTGTTTAATGTTAAAGTTGTTATGTTATAACAACTAGGCTGCAAGCGCTATGTTCAAATTTGTATTAAATGTTGTCTTTGATTAAAGATAGAACTTGCTCAATTTCGCTTTGGTTTAGCGCGCCTTCCTTGACGAAAAGAACTTTCCCTTGTTTATCTTGTACAATAATTGCCGATGATTCTTCCTGTAGATCCCAGGCTCCAGCCACTTTGCCATCTTCATCGAGTACCATAGAAGACCAAGGAAAATCTTTTTTGCTATCTTCCGCTGAAGACTTTACAAAAGAGCCTGTTCCCCAGATAGCATCATTTTGATTGATGATCGACGTGGTTTGATAGCTGTCCTGAGCAAACTTAGAATCTGTAATGGCTGCCATGAGTGGTTGGTTGAGACCTTTTGAACTGCTGCGGCCTGCAATGGCCTGAATGACCCTTACTTTGCCGATCATATCTTGAGATGACCACTCTTGATAACTAATGTCATCACCTTTAACTAGGATCTCGCCGTAATTTTTAACTTCAACCAGAGGTAATGTCTGATCGACTTTGATGTTGTGTGCTGAAGCTGTAAAACTACATGCCACCGCTAGGGCAACCAGGGTTTTTATTTTCATTTTGTTTTTCCTCTGGGTTGAGTGTATCGATTATATAGTGAAAACTGCTCGCGGGATCAGCGATACATTAATGCAGAAAACTTTGTTGCATAATTGTGATCTCAACTGCAGCTAACTCAGAGTGGGTTTTCTAAAAACGAGGGTTATATTTTGGCGGCGAGCAATAACCCAATATCTAGCTTGATGTTATAGCCAGCATTCTTGCTGGCTAAATAGGACGAAACAGGATTATTCGGTTTATCCATTTTATGGAAAACAGACGCCAGTTCCATTTAAGCCACAATAGCCATTGGGGTTCTTAGCCAAGTATTGTTGGTGATAGGTTTCTGCGAAGTAGTAGTGACTAGCTTTTTCAATCTCTGTAGTAATGTTGGAGCCGCTAGAGTTAAGCAGTCTTTGATACTCGTCTCTGGAATTTATGGCTTGCTCTAGTTGTTGTTCATTGTACGTATAGATGGCTGAGCGATACTGAGTTCCCATATCATTGCCTTGACGCATTCCTTGAGTGGGATTGTGGCGTTCCCAAAAAGTGCGTAGTAATTGCCCAAAGGAGATGATGTTTGGGTCGAAAACGACTCTCACTACCTCTGTGTGTCCCGTTTTCCCAGAGCAGACCTCCTCGTACGTTGGGTTGGGAGTATAGCCGCCAGAATATCCGACAGAGGTGCTGATAACCCCCTCTAACTGCCAAAATAAACGTTCTGCTCCCCAAAAACATCCCATACCCAATAAGACTTCTTGGCAACCTTGAGGAGGTTTTGCTTTGATGTTTGATTGATTCACATAGTGCTTATCATCAACATTTAGTGGTTGATCACGACCAGGAAGGGCTTGTTGGGAGGTGACGGGGATTTGTTTATCGAGCATGACTCATCTCCTTAAAATGATATTCTTGGGAGTAGACCGCTTAATTGACGGTTTTCGTACAGACATCTTTTTGCAGTGACGTTATTATTTCGTAACGACGTATAGGCTACCAATAAACCATGATAAAACCGTTTTTTCCAGCGATTCTACTTTTAAGCAGTATTTCAGCCTTCGGGCAAGAAGTATCGCTGTCGATTCGCGGAGTATCAGGAGAATTGGAGCAAAATGTTGAAACTTATCTGCAGGCAATTCCTAGCCAAGACTATAGTACCAGTTTGCGTTTTCAGGCTCGGGTCGAAAAGCGTTTAACTGAAGCACTCAATGCACTTGGTTATTATCATCCCAACTTTTCATTTGAGACAAACAGTGGAGAGCAGGAATTAGTCATCACTATTGTGCCCGGAGAGCCAGTCTTGATTGCGCTGGTGGACATAGAGTTAAGTGGTGAAGCCCGTGATGATCAAGCCTTTAAGACCTTGATTGAGCGCAGTGGTCTCAAACAGGGGCAAGTATTAAACCATAGTTTGTATGATGGCCTGAAATCGCGCATTCGTAACCTTGCTTTGCAAAGAGGTTATTTTGATGGAGATTACACGGTAAGTCGACTGGAGGTGTCGCCAAATTTAGATCAAGCCTTTATTCGACTTCATTTTGATAGTGGTATTCGTTATGCGTTTGGTCAAAGCTCGATTACCGGTAGCCAAATAGACTTGATGCGTGTTGAATCCTTGTCACCTTACAAACAGGGCGATCCCTATTTGGCTACAGCAGTAGGTGAATATAACCAAAACCTATCCAACACAGAATGGTTCTCATCTGTCTTAGTTGAACCTGATCTTTCTCATCTGGGAGAAGGGAGGGAGTTACCTATGAAGGTCTCTTTAGCGCCGCAGGCGAGAAATCAGCTAGAAACAGGCCTTGGTTACTCAACAGATGTTGGTGCAAAAGGATCGCTCAAATGGAAACAACCTTGGGTCAATAGCAGCGGCCATAGTTTCACTAGCAGTTTTTCAATTTCTGGGCCAGAGCAAACCGTCACAGCAGGCTATAAAGTCCCACTAGAGGATGCTCTAAATGAGTATTATCAGCTTAAGTACGGTATGAAAAATCTAGATAATCGAGATACGCAAAGTTTAGAATCGAATCTAGCCCTAGAGCGTCATTGGTTACTTGATAACGGATGGCACCGAGCCCTTTATATTCGATATTTGTTGGAAAACTACGAGCAAGGTCTACAGGATGATTCAGGACAATTCTTATTGCCTGGTTTTAGTTTTAGCCGCAGCAGAATACGTGGCGGGGCAATGCCAAGTTGGGGAGATAAACAATCACTGAGCCTTGAATTTGGTGATGACAGAGCATTATCAGAGACTAGGGTTATCCGCCTACAAGGTGGGATGACATGGATCCGTAGTGCAGGGCGAAATCATAGAGGGATCTTTCGTTTAGATGGCGGTGCCAACATCACTGAAGACTTTGAACGATTATCACCGTCTTTGCGCTTTTTTGCTGGTGGTGATAACAACTTACGTGGCTATAACTATCAATCTATTTCGCCGACTGACAGCAGTGGAGCCTTGACGGGTGCTAAATATATGGCCACGTCTTCACTGGAATATCAATACCGAATTTATGGCAATTGGTGGGGAGCGGCTTTTTACGACTATGGCGATGCGTTTAATGATGAACCTGACTTCAAACGTGGTACAGGAGTAGGTGTTCGCTGGGAATCTCCCGTGGGACCAGTCAGATTAGACTTTGCTTGGGGGTTAGATGCCACTCCGGGTGATGAGTTTAAAATTCATTTCACATTGGGCCCAGAGCTATGACCCAGCTTGTTATAAGATGCTCTAAGTGGTTTTCAGTTGCGGCAATGACGCTAATAGCAGCTATTGTGCTCGGCCTGTCTGTTATTTTGTTTACCACTTCCGGGTTAAAGTTTGTCATTTGGGCGGCCGAAAAGTCGCTGCCACAGCTTGAAATTGAGTCCTACTCTGGAGCGGTTTTTCCGCGCTTCACTCTCAATAAGGTCTCATATCAAGACCAAGCACTAAATTTAGATGTAGGTGCCAATTCTATCACTCTTGGTGTTGATGTTTCGTGCCTTGTAGGGGCAAGTATTTGTATCGACGAACTGGCCCTTAATGGCCTTAAGTTTTATATGCCTGAAGCATCATCAGACCCTCAAAGCTCCGCTGAGCCTGAAACAGATAGCGAAAGTAGTGTTAGTTTACCGATACCGCTTATTGTTAAACGTTTATCTCTTTCTGATCTTGATCTCAATATTCTTGGTTATCAGGTTCAAGTCGGGGCTTTCACCAGTGGATTGAGCTTGGCGGGACAGAACTTAACTATTGATAAAACCTTGCTAAGTAAGACTCATCTAATCTTGGCGCAAGAAAAAAATACGCCAGAACCAGCTAGCGCCCCATCGACAAGTAGTCAGCATGATATTGAGTTACCTAGTGTCGTTTTACCCTTGGATATAAACCTGAAACGATTAGATATTCATGATTTTACTTTGGTACAAGACACACCTGTTGTGGTAAACAATTTAGCGATTGAAGCAGAGGCGGTAGGTTCAAAAATTAATCTACGAGCCATGCAGCTAGATATGCCTCAACTGGCTGCTAGGCTCAATGGTGAAGTTAATTTGGTAGAAGATTACCCTATCAGTTTGGATCTTAAAACGACCATTAAACAGCCGATTGCTAAAGGTCAAATCATCGACCTTAATGCTTCGGGCAGTGTTGCTAACCTCTCCTTAGACGCCGAGTTAGGTGGTTTAGCTAAGGGTAAAATTCAAGCCTTTGTTCAACCATTGCGTAACAATATTCCATTTGAACTTTCCTTATTGGATGTACAGGCCCAGTGGCCCTTATTGGGAGAGGGAGACTACCTTGTTTCTGTGGATAGTTTGAAGAGTAAAGGCTCTTTAGATCGCTATGATATTGCTCTCGACGCCAGGTTTTCGGGAAAAGAAGTGCCCGAATCCAAGTTAACTATGTTCGGTCAAGGTAATCTTAAACAAATTGATTTAGATACGCTTTCTTTGAAAACATTAGGGGGCGAAGTATCAGGTCAGTTAATGGCGAATTGGCAAGCCCCAATTAACTGGTCTGCCGATCTCTTACTGAAAGATATTCAGCCAGGTATGCAATGGCAAGATGCCGAAGGACAAATCAGTGGCCGTTTGGCCACCTCTGGTGCTTTGACAAATCAAGGTGGATGGAAAATAGCTGTCCCTAAGTTAGATATTGACGGTGTTGTACGTGACTATCCACTCAAGCTTTTGGGTCAACTGTCAGCCTCTGATGAAACTGGAACAGGAGACATCAAGGTGACCACGTCGGGGCTCGCTTTATCTCATGGGCCAAACTTTGTGAAGGCCAGTGGTGTTATTGAGCAAGCGTCGGATATGAAGGTGGAGGTTTCTTTTGCGGACATGTCGCTAACCGTGCCTAATCTACGTGGTAACCTAAAAGGAAACCTAATATTAAAAGACAGTATCCAGCAGCCTAGGGTTGGCGTGATGCTCAAAGCGAGGGATGTCGGCTGGGGTACAGATATCGATGCTAAAACTATTGATCTAGAAGGTGAGTTATCCCCGCTTACTCAAATCGCAGCTAACATAAAACTATCGGTATTTAATGCTCACTATCAGAATTATGTTATCGATCACGTGTTGTTAAATACAAAAGGTAATGAGAAAAGTCATACGCTTAGCTTAGATGTCGTGTCGGATATCGTTTCCACTCAACTCAATCTCCACGGAGAGCTAGAACGTCTTCCAGAGCTGGTTTGGAAAGGCAATTTAGATGGGATGTTTATTAAATCAAAACAAGGGGTATGGACATTAGAGAGCGAGACCCCAGTGGGATACTCAGCTCAATCTCAGCAAGTTTTTGTTGCAGCTCACTGCTGGCAGCAAGAAGGGGCCTCAATTTGTTTGGATAAGGATATAAATGTTGGCCAAAAAGGTGAAGCTAAGGTTTCCATATCCAATATCGACTTTAGTCAGCTGCAACCTATTTTCCCTAAAAAGACAGAGCTTAAAGGCGATCTTAATCTTTCCGCTATGGCGAGTTGGGCTCCTGATACTCCACCAGTCCTCACAGTGGATCTTGGCATGGGGCAGGGCATGGTGAATGATCATGGTGCACATCCAATTCGCTTGGGCTGGGAGAGCGTTAGCTTAAAGGCGGCATTAAAAGATAATGTATTATCAACCAACTGGTTGATTGACTTGGCTGACAATGGGGATTTTTCAGGTCATGCCAAGGTATTCAATGTTGTCGATACAAACAAGTCCTTGGATGGAGAACTGCAATTGACTGAACTCAAATTGGATTTTCTAGAACCATTTTTGGGCGACTATAGTCAGTTTAAATCAACGCTTAATTCTCAATTGTCTTTCGCAGGCCCGATAATGAAGCCCAAATTAAAAGGGCAGTTTGTGCTTGATGATCTCTTTCTAAAAGGCGAAGTAACCCCCGTGGAAATTGAATCTGGAAATATTGATGTCAAATTTTCTGGATACGGTGCAAGCTTGACTGCAGCTGTTGATACGCCGGATGGGCAGTTACAAGCGAAAGGAGAAGCCGATTGGCGAGATCTTAATAAGTGGCAAACTAATCTGCGAGTGTTTGCTGATGAGCTTATGCTAGATCTCCCTCCTATGGTGAAAGTCAAAGTTATACCTGATATGACGATATCAGCCTCGCCAAAACAAGCTCGCATCGACGGTACGATAGCTTTGCCGTGGGGAAAGATTGTGGTTGAAGAGCTGCCTCCTAGTGCTATTGGCGTGTCTAAAGATCAAGTGCTCCTAAACGAACACTTAGAACCAGAAAGTATAGAGCCGACGATTCCGTTTAGTATCGAAACCAATGTTAATATTAGTATCGGCGACGAGCTTAAGTTGTCAGCTTTTGGTCTTGAAGGTAATTTGTCTGGAAACTTAAATGTCTCGCAGAGAGATAAAGGACCGTTTGTGACTGGAGAGGTAAATATTATAAATGGTTCTTATCGGTCTTTTGGTCAGGATTTGATCATCCAACAAGGAAAAATCTTGATGAATGGACCTGTTGATCAGCCTTTTGTGCAAATCACCGCGATACGTAATCCAGATAACACTCAAGACGATTACACTGCTGGAATTAAGGTGATAGGTCCGGTTGATGAGCCAAGCGTGACGATATTTTCAGAACCAAACTTGCCACAAGCGAATGCGTTATCATACTTACTACGTGGTCGAGATATTGATGGAGAGTCTGGCGGTAATTCTGTGACCTCCACTTTAATTGGTCTCAGCTTGGCTAAGAGTGGTCGAGTGGTGGGTGAGATAGGTGAAGCATTTGGTGTTCAGGATCTGCAATTGGATACGGCAGGATCAGGAGACGAATCACAAGTCACGGTTAGCGGTTATGTGCTCCCTGGTTTGCAAGTTAAATACGGTGTGGGTATTTTCGATTCGGTTGGAGAGTTCACAGTTCGCTATCGTTTGATGCAAGATCTTTACGTTGAGGCTATGTCTGGGCTAGATAGCGCGGTTGAGTTACTTTACCAGTTTGAGTTTAATTAATAAGACAGTGAGATTGCAGGATGCAACATTTAGTTTTTGTCTATGGCACATTAAGGCAAGGAGAAAGAAATCATAACTATCTTGCGGGGAATCAATGTTTAGGCCAGTGTGAGACCTTTCCTCATTACGCCCTCTATGATCTTGGCTCATACCCTGCGGTGGTCGAAGGTCATGATTCTATCTTAGGTGAAGTGTACCTTATTGATGATCAAACGCTTAGCCATTTGGATCAATTAGAAGATGTGCCAGTTGAATACCGTCGCGATCAGATTGAAACTCCCTTTGGTCAAGCTTGGATATATATCTACCAAAACAGCAGTAAACTCGATACGCTCATTTCATCAGGAGATTGGTGCCAAAGGGTATAGTCTTGTTAAAAAAGAGCCCAAGAGGCTCTTTTAGCAAAATTACTTTTGTGCGCGTTGGTAAGATTCGAGGATCTCTTTTCTTGCTGATTCGACATCTTCCCAACCATCGACTTTGACCCATTTTCCAGATTCAAGTTCTTTGTAGCGCTCAAAGAAGTGGGTGATTTGTGCTTTAAGCAGTTCAGGTAAGTCTTGAACATCTTGAATATGATCATATTCTTTAGACAGTTTACTATGTGGCACAGCCACCACTTTGGCATCTTCACCAGACTCATCTGTCATTTTCAAAACACCGACAGGGCGGCAGCGAATAACAGATCCTGGCATTAAAGGATGTGGTGTTGGAACTAGTACATCAACTGGGTCACCGTCGAGTGACAATGTGTGGTTAACGTAACCATAGTTACAGGGGTAAAACATAGGTGCAGACATAAAACGGTCGACAAATACAGCCCCTGATTCTTTGTCTACTTCATATTTGATTGGATCTGCGTTAGCTGGGATTTCAATCACCACGTAGATATCATCTGGAAGCGATTTGCCTGCCGGCACGTTATTTAAACTCATTTAGGTAGTTCCTTGTTTGTACTGACTTCTTCTAGGATCGGTTTTCTTATTGCGAAGTGTCGCTTAAAACCTTAAGGTGAGCCTTTGGAAGTACTGGGCTATATAAGATCGCAATACCTTACTGCTAAACTCGGTTTTTTGTAAACTGGATAAGGCGAGATTTGGTTCAAGAAAATGTTAAAAAGGCGCTAACTAGCGCCCTTTAGTTTAATCTTCTTGGTAATTGAGTAAAAATTCTTCTACTTTCTTAACCATGTTTTTAGAGCCTACAAAAAATGGCACACGTTGGTGCAATTCAGTTGGTTTCAGGTCCATGATTCGGTTTTGGCCATCAGATGCTACGCCACCAGCCTGCTCAATAATATAAGCCATAGGATTGCACTCGTAGAGCAGGCGAAGTTTACCACTAGGGTGGCTTTGAGTACTTGGATACAAGTAAATTCCGCCTTTTAGAAGGTTTCGATGGAAGTCTGCGACTAGTGAGCCAATATAGCGAGAAGTGTAAGGCCTGTGTTCAGTTGGCTCGTTTTCTTGGCAATACTTAATGTATTTTTTTACGCCCATAGGGAAGCGAATATAGTTTCCTTCATTGATCGAGTAGATGGTTCCATCGTCAGGTATCATCA
This sequence comes from Vibrio aquimaris, assembly GCF_009363415.1. NCBI lineage: Bacteria > Pseudomonadati > Pseudomonadota > Gammaproteobacteria > Vibrionales > Vibrionaceae > Vibrio > Vibrio aquimaris. The sequence continues at coordinate 342,540 of NZ_CP045350.1, forward strand.
TATTCTCATGGGAGAGGCAAAAGGTACCTAAAGAAGGATCATAGGTAAAGCCGTTGACTCCTTTGCCTGTTGTGTACACCAACATGGTGGATGAACCATAAATAACATAACCAGCGGCCACTTGTTTATGCCCGGGTTGAAGGAAGTCTTCCTGAGTTGGTGGTGTACCAATAGGAGAAACGCGACGGTAGATAGAGAAGATGGTACCGACAGAGACGTTAACATCGATATTGGATGAACCATCAAGAGGATCCATAAGGACCACATACTTAGCATTTTTGTTGAGCTCTTTATTAAAGGCTACTGCTTCATCTTCCTCTTCACTTGCTACGCCACAAACTTGATCTCTGGCTTCTAATGCTGCTTTGAACTTATCGTTTGCGTAGACATCGAGTTTTTGCTGATCCTCACCTTGGATGTTCTCACTTCCAACGGCACCTGTAATATCGCCTAGACCAGCGGCGTTAATTTCACGGTTAACAATTTTGGCGGCAAGACGGATTGATGAAAGTAGAGATGACAAGTCACCGCTAGCGTGGGGGAAGTCCGCTTGTTTCTCGACGATAAACTCGCCAAGCGTGCGCATACCAGACATGGTTTTTCCTTTAAGTCGCTTCAATAGTAGGGTATTGGCTTTGGTGTTCTCTAACGGAGCACTCTATTGCCAAGCCTTATTCTAAAAGCTATTTCTTTTTATTGGTAATAAACTAATTGACCGAGATCTCGTTTTATCAGTTATGTAACAAAACTTTTCTCTCTAGTTTGCCAAAGTGTTTATTTTTGTTTTCATTATTCTAGATAAAGTCATTCATTTCTGGTTTTGGTATGCTTGCTTGCCTATAGTTGTGGTTTTTCAACCAAAACCTAACCAAAGATTCTCGCATTTACGCGTATAATCACCATAATATCTAGTCAACTCTAACCTGGGGAGAAGGTTGTAGATGCATATTCATATCTTGGGGATTTGTGGCACTTTTATGGGCGGAGCTGCTGTTTTGGCTCGTCAGTTAGGCCACAAAGTTACTGGCAGTGATGCAAATGTTTACCCGCCGATGAGTACTTTACTTGAATCTCAGGGTATCGATATCATTGAGGGTTTTGACCCTTCTCAGCTTGAGCCCGCTCCCGATCTTGTTGTGATTGGTAATGCGATGAGCCGTGGTAACCCTTGTGTCGAACATGTTCTCAATAGCAATATGCGTTACACATCTGGTCCTCAGTGGTTGCAGGAGTTTCTTCTTCATGACCGTTGGGTGCTTGCGGTGTCTGGGACTCATGGCAAAACCACCACTTCAAGCATGCTGGCATGGATCTTAGAGGAATGTGGTTACCAACCCGGATTCTTAGTTGGAGGGGTATTAGGAAACTTTGGTGTTTCAGCTCGCTTGGGCGAAAGTATGTTTTTTGTCGTTGAAGCCGATGAATATGACAGCGCTTTTTTCGATAAGCGGTCGAAGTTTGTCCATTATCATCCTCGCACTTTGGTGATTAACAATCTTGAGTTCGATCATGCAGATATATTCGATGATCTTGAAGCGATCAAGCGGCAATTTCATCATTTAGTCAGAACGGTTCCTGGGAACGGACGTATTCTTGTACCGCAAGATACAGACATTGATGATGTACTTGAGCGTGGATGCTGGAGTGAAAAAGAAGTCACAGGTTTGCAAGGTGATTGGCGAGCAGAAAAAATGCTGGCAGACGGCTCTCAATTTAAGGTGCTTTTCCAAGGTGTTGAGTCTGGTGTGGTTAAATGGGACTTGGTCGGAGATCATAATGTTGACAATGCTCTGATGGCGATTGCTGCTGCTCGCCATGTTGGCGTTGTACCAGAGCTCGCATGTCAGGCACTGGCTAAATTTGTTAATACTCGACGCAGACTGGAGCTAAAAGGCGAGGTCAATCAAGTTCGAGTCTATGATGATTTTGCTCATCACCCAACAGCGATTGAACTTACCCTTGGTGGATTACGTAATAAGGTTGGCAGTCAGCGTATTTTTGCTGTGCTCGAGCCGCGTAGTGCTACGATGAAAAAAGGCGTGCATAAAGATTCACTGGCTGCTTCACTCGACCAAGCTGATCAGGTCTTCTTATATCAACCAGACAATATTGATTGGCCTGTTGCCGATATCGCAGAGCAGTGTCATCAGCCAGCGTATACGTCAAACAGCGTCGATGACTTGGTTGATATGGTGATAGAGCGAAGTATGCCAGGCGATCAAATCCTAGTAATGAGTAACGGCGGTTTTGAAGGCATACAAGAAAAGTTGTTGGCCAAACTTGCCGAGTAAATGAACCTAGTAGTATGAATCAAATAAACAACAAAGCGATAACATTAGCCTTTACAGGTGCGTCGGGCGCACCATACGGACTGAGGCTTCTGCAATGCTTACTAGCCGCAGAGTATCAGGTTCACTTGCTGATATCTTCTGCAGCGAGAGTGGTGCTTGCCACTGAGCATGATATGAAATTGCCCGGTAACCCCCAAGCTATCCAAGAAACCTTGGTGGAATATCTTGGGTGTGATTCAGAACAATTGCAGGTCTATGGTAAAGACGATTGGTTTTCTCCTGTGGCTTCAGGTTCTGCAGCGCCGAAACAGATGGTGGTTTGTCCTTGTTCTTCAGGCAGTGTTGCAGCAATTGCCCATGGAATGTCAGATAATCTTATTGAGCGAGCCGCAGATGTGGTCATAAAAGAGCGCGGCCAATTGATCTTGGTTGTGCGAGAAACACCGTTTTCGACTTTGCATTTGGAAAATATGCTCAAACTGTCTCAAATGGGCGTGACTATCATGCCAGCAGCACCTGGCTTTTATCACCAACCGTCTTCAATTGAAGATTTGGTGGACTTTATGGTTGCTCGAGTCTTGGATCATTTAGGTATAGAACAAAAGATGGTTCCACGCTGGGGATATGACTCTAGATAAATAGCTCAATTCCCATTACAATTCGGTCAACACTCAACGGGGAGCTGGTTATCACTATTGGTGATAAGGCTGAGATTAGGTATTGCCTAGGACCCGTATACCTGAACCAGATAATACTGGCGTAGGAATTGAGTCAAAATATTTGTGATAAATGTTTGCTCAAACCTGTGCCGCTCAATCAAGGAGAGCGAGCAGTGAAAACCCTTCATAGCACTATAGCTTTAGCGCTATTTGCATCATTTTCAGCATCATCAGCGGATAATACATTAACCGTATATACCTATGATTCTTTTGCGGCTAAATGGGGCCCTGGTCCTAAAATAGAGCAAGCATTTGAGGAAAAATGTCACTGCGACCTGAATTTTGTTGCTCTAGATGATGGTGTATCAATTCTTAATCGCTTGCGCTTAGAAGGTAAAAATAGCAAGGCAGATATCGTACTTGGCTTAGATAAGAACTTAATGCCTGAAGCAAAGAAAACTGGCTTGCTCACCAAGCATCATGTTGATACCAAAACAGTCGACTTGCCTAATGGCTGGAGTGACTCAGTATTTCTGCCCTATGATTTTGGTTATTTTGCCTTTGTATATAACAAGGAAAAATTGTCAAAGCCGCCTAAAAGCCTTAAAGAGCTAGTCGAATCTCGTGACGACCTTAAAGTCATCTACCAAGATCCGCGTACTTCAACGCCGGGTCAAGGCTTGATGTTATGGATGAAGTCTGTTTATGGCGATTCAGTCTCTCCTGCTTGGCAGCAGTTAGCGAAGAAAACAGTGACAGTGACGAAAGGGTGGTCTGAAGCCTATTCGCTATTTCTTGATGGTGAAGCCGACATGGTGCTCTCGTATACCACATCTCCGGCTTATCACTTGATTGCGGAGAATGACGCAAAGTTTGCTGCTGCGGATTTTAGCGAAGGCCATTATACCCAAGTTGAAGTTGCCGCTAAGGTCAAATCATCAAAAAATCCTCAATTGGCTGACCAATTTATGGCCTTTATTTTGAGCGATGACTTTCAATCTCTGATGCCTACGGGTAACTGGATGTATCCGGTCACAGACGTCACTTTACCTGACGGCTTTGACACTCTCACCATTCCCAATAAGGCACTAAGCCTGAATGAAGAAGAGGTGGCTCAAAACCGTAAGGCATGGATTAGAGAATGGCAAAGCGCTTTGACTTTCTAAGGGCACCTTTTGTATAAAATCCCCAAGCTAGGACTCTGGGTCGCGATATGCATCGCGGCCTTTGTTATTTGTGCCATTGGCGCATTGTTATCTTTTACTCCTTCATTAGACCTGTCACAAATATGGTTTGACCCTTATTATCGACACGTCACTAAGTTCAGTTTCTATCAAGCCTCATTATCAACTTTGTTGAGTGTTGGACTGGCTATTCCCGTTGCTCATGCTTTGTATCGAAATTCATTTGTTGGTAAGCAGTGGGTGCTCAAGCTCTTTTCCGCCACCTTAGTATTACCTGTTTTAGTTGGAATATTTGGCTTGGTGTCTATCTATGGCAATAAAGGCTTAATAGTTGAATTGCTTGATTGGATGGGGTTTGCAGCGCCATTTTCTATTTACGGCCTTAAAGGCATTTTACTTGCTCATGTATTTTTTAATTTGCCCTACGCCAGTCGACTATTACTTATGGCCCTAGAGTCTATTCCATGTGAGCAACACAAACTTTGTGCTCATCTTGGAATGACACATTGGCATAAATTTAAATGGATAGAATGGCCTAGACTGCGTCAGCAATTGCCCCATGTGATTGGTTTGGTGTTTATGCTGTGCTTTACCAGTTTTGCGACTGTAATGGCACTGGGGGGAGGCCCCAAATCAACCACCATTGAATTGGCTATCTATCAGGCGATAAAGTTTGACTTTGACTTGCAAGCAGGCGCGATTTTAGCGTTATGGCAAATGCTGTTGTGTAGCCTAATTGCTTTCTCAGTGCATCGCTTGGCAACGCCTATTTCGGTGACAGCTTCGACGCAAATAAGTGACCATTTCTCTCTATCCGCTTCGTGGAGATCTCGAGTATGGGATGGATTTTGGATTATCTTTAGCCTTTTGTTGGTGATACCACCACTGTTTATGGTGGTATGGAGTGGATTAAATGCCCAAGTGGTCAAGGTGCTTAGCGACCCGGCGTTTTGGAATGCTTTGTGGACATCGTGCAAGATAGCGCTGTTGGCAAGTGTTTTTGCTCTTTTCGCTGGCATTGCTATTTTGTTGACCAGTCGACGTTTGAGGTTGAATACCAAAGCCCGTTTTGCTGATCAAATTGAACTGATCGGAACCATTATTCTAGTCACACCAAGTTTGGTTATTGCGACTGGAGTGTTTTTATTACTGCGAAGTTTTACGGATGTTTTCAGCCTAGGTTTTGTGGTGGTGGTGATGGTGAACGCTTTGATGGGATTACCCTATGTGATCAAAACCCTATCCCAACCTATGTTGCATATTGAGCAACAATATCAATATTTGTGTGCCAGCCTTGGTATCAAAGGTTGGCAACGTTTTCGATTGATTGAGTGGCGAGCACTGCGCAGGCCACTGGCTCATGCATTTGCTATCAGTTTTATGTTTGCGATCGGCGATCTTAGCGCTATTGCTTTGTTTGGCAGCCAAGAGTTTCGGACTTTACCGCTGTATTTGTTTCAATTATTAGGAAGTTATCAAATTGCAGCAGCAGCTGTGGTCTCTCTTACTCTGTTGATTTTGAGTCTAGGTTGCTTTGCTTTGATAGAAAGCTTGTTCAAAGCTAACTCTAAGGTGAAATATGCTCACGTTTAAAGATGTTTGTTACCATTACCAACAAGATAGCTTCCTGTTTGAATTAGATATTCAGCAGGGAAGCCGAGTTGCTATTATGGGCCCAAGTGGTGCTGGTAAATCAACATTATTGGCTCTCGCAGCGGGTTTTATACAACCAAAAAGTGGTGAAATTGTTGCTAATGGAGAGGATGTTGTAAAACTTGAACCTTATCAGCGGCCATTTGCATTCTTGTTTCAAGAGCATAATTTGTTCGCTCACCTTAGCGTAAGAGAGAATATAGGTTTAGGCTTACACCCGGGCTTGAAGCTGAGCCAAGAGCAGCGTTGTATGGTTGAGCAGGCCGCCAAGCAGGTTGGTATCGACGAGTATTTGGATCGTTTACCCGAGCAACTATCTGGTGGCCAGCGCCAGAGGGTGGCGTTAGCTCGATGTTTTGTCCAGCCTCACTCTATATGGCTTTTGGACGAGCCCTTTTCAGCATTAGATCCCATGTTACGTGAAGAAATGCTCGCATTGGTTAATAAGCTTGCCACTGAACGCAATATTACCCTTGTAATGGTGACCCATCATCTCAGTGACGCCAGAGCCATAGGGTCTCATTTTGCCTATGTCGATAAGGGCAAAGTTTGGGCATCAGGCAATATTGAGGATTTAACGCCCGAGCATAAAGACCCAATATTGAGTGAGTTTGTCAAAGCAGGGCAGGGATGAAGTACACAACTAGGGCTAGCGATTTAGCACGCTAGCCCTAACTATTTATCAAGTTTAATGCTGAGATCGTGGAGTATTAAAACTCTTCATCGTGGAGTGCTTTGAGCACTTGGAATATCTCGCGGTACGCTTTAGCAGGCTTACCAGCGCTCTTTTCTTTTACCGCTTGACGCGCTAACTGGCGTAGGCGCTGGCGATCGGCTTGTGGGTAAAGTTCCAGTACGTCAGCAATCGCGTCATCGCCTTCTGTGAGCATACGATCGCGAAGCTGCTCTAACTTATGTAAGGCAGCGGTTGCTTGCGAGTGTTTGTTACGCACCTTGTCTAATGCGGCTTGCAAAGGCTCTGGGTCTTCAAAGCGCATCAACTTACCGATATATTGAAGCTGGCGTCTGCGAGCCTCGTTTTTAAAACGTTGCGCATCTTTAATGGCGTCTGCCAAGTCTTCACTGAGCGGAAATTTTTCAAGTACAGAAGGCTTTAGATTCACTAACTCTTCGCCTAGTTTCTGCAACTCTTCCATGTCACGTTTCATCTCGGTCTTACTGACCCAAATGATTTCTTCCTCTTCTTCCCATGGCGCTTTTTGGTTCTTACGTGCCATTTTTCTGCCTTAATTTAACTGTCTATTTCTCTATTTTAACAAGAATCATGGGGAGAAAGCGAAATTCTTGTTATCCTAGGAAGAATATACCTAAAGCATGAAGAAAATATGGACGTAAAACAGCAAATTGCTCAGCAAAGCGTTGAGCTCGAAGCCGTGGTTGCAAAAGCACTCGAAATGGCTGCGCAAAAATCCGATGGTGCTGAAGTCGCGATCACAAAGAGCACTGGATTAAGTGTTTCTACTCGGATGTGTGAGGTAGAAAATGTTGAGTTTAACAGTGATGGTGCCTTAGGTATTACTGTGTTTAAAGGGCAGCGAAAGGGCAGCGCCTCGACATCTGATTTGAGTGAAAAGGCGATACAACAAACGGTTTTAGCGGCACTTGACATCGCCAATTATACTTCCGAAGATCCTTACGCAGGCCCTGCGCCAAAAGAGCTGATGGTCAAAGAAATACCCGATCTTGATTTATTTCACCCTGATACTCCTGACCCTGATCAGGCAGCGCAAATTGCGATACGGGCTGAGCAGCAAGCGTTATCACACAGCGACAAGATCAAACAAAGCGATGGCGCCAGTTATGACAGTCACTATGGTCTAAAAGTCTATGGTAATAGCCATGGCGTGCTGGCGAGTTATGCATCAAGCCGTCACAGCACCAACTGCTGTGTAATTGGTGAAGGCAAAAGTGGTGTGATGGAACGTGATTACAGCTACACGGTTGCGCGCTGTAAAGACGATTTGTGGACGCCAGAATCAGTTGGCGAAAAAGCGGCAGAAAAGACCATTCATCGTCTTGATGCGCAAAAGCTAAAAACGGGACAGTATCCGGTTATGTTTGCTGCCGACGTTGCGACTGGTTTGCTTGGTCATCTCGTGATGGCAATCAGTGGTGGGAATTTGTATCGCAAGTCTTCTTTCTTACTTGATCGTTTAGGTCAGCAGATTTTGCCTAACTGGTTCAATATTTCAGAAAAACCTCATGTATTGAGAGGACTGGCTTCCAGCCCATTTGATAGCGAAGGGGTGATAACTCAAGATCGCGAAATTATCTCCGATGGTGTGCTATCGACCTACCTTTTGACCAGTTACGCCGCGCGCAAATTAGATATGACGCCAACAGGCCATGCTGGTGGTATTCATAACTGGTACGTGCAATCAACGGGACAAAACTTTGAGCAAATGCTTAAAGAGTTAGGTACAGGCTTTCTGGTTACTGAAGTGATGGGGCAAGGTGTCAACATAGTCACTGGAGATTATTCTCGAGGGGCGGCAGGCTTTTGGGTAGAAAATGGTAAGATACAATATCCAGTTTCTGAAGTGACAATTGCCGGCAATCTTAGCACTATGTTTGAGAAAATCGCAGCAGTTGGCAGCGATATCGAAACACGTTCTCAAATTCAGACAGGTTCTGTTTTGCTAGAAAGTATGAAAGTGGCAGGAGACTGATAGTCTATCGGAACTATTATCCAGTGATAAAAAGGGTTGAATGTTCAACCCTTTTTTATTTTAAGTGAATTTATTCGAACAACTGATTATGCAGCCTTTGAATGGCGAGCTTAGAATCGGCTTCATTGACCAAAAAGCACAGGTTATGTGGACTGGCTCCGTAACAAATCATTCTGAGATTAAAGTCTTCAAGCGTGCCAAAAACGTGTTTTGCATAGCCCTTACTTTCACTCATTTTGTTGCCAATTAACGCCACCAGACACAAGTTATGTTCTACTTCGACACTGCATAATTCTTCAAGTTCTGCGCGTGCTTCTTGTGGCAGTTGAGGCGCACCACCTGTGGTATCAGTTTGATCTAAAGTGAGACTGACACTGATTTCTGATGTGGTAATCAAATCGACCGAAATCTTGTGTTTGGCCAAAATTTCAAACACTTTAGCTAAAAAACCATAGGCGTGAAACATGCGTGCGCTGCGTAGCGTAACCATAGTTTGATTACAGCGCAGAGCCAGTGCTCGAAATAAAGGCGAATCCTCTACTTGGTGGCGAATCCAAGTTCCACCTAGCTCTGGCTGCTTAGATGATCCTACAAATACGGGGATTTCATGACGAAGTGCAGGCACTAACGTCGAAGGATGGAGGATTTTAGCGCCAAAGTTGGCCATTTCCGACGCTTCGCTAAAACTTATCTCCGCGATAGGTGTTGCCTTAGGTGCAATGCGAGGATCAGTGGTATAAATGCCAGGAACATCTGTCCAGATCTCAAGACCTTTAGCTTCCACAGCTTCTGCTATCAGCGCAGCGCTGTAGTCACTACCACCTCGGCCCAATGTGGTCGTATTACCTTGCTCATCTGAGCCAATAAATCCTTGTGTAATAACGATGTGCTCTTGGCACAAAGGAACCAATCTTGACTGAGCAAGGCTGAAGATAGTGTCGAGCTCTGGTTCGGCTTTACCAAAGGTGCTGTTTGTTCGTAGCACCTCGCGAATATCAAATCGATGAGCATTAATACCACGTTCTTGCATGAGTTTTGTGAGAAGATGAGTAGACATTAACTCACCGCAAGCAACGAGATGATCGGTTAGCTTTTTACTGGGTTGAATAGAGGCGGCTTCAGCCAAACTAGTGACAGTATCAAGGATTTCATAGATGTCACTGGCGGTTTTGGTGGCATCGCTTAGCTGACTAAGTACGTTTTCGTGGATAGTGGCAAGTTGAGTGAGAAGCTGGCTTCGATGATCATTGTCTGATACGCCATTGGCCAATTCAACCAATAGGTTGGTAACCCCAGAACAAGCACTAATCACAACCAGTCTTGTATTTGGTCTTTGCTCGACAATCGCCGCGCATCGACTCATGGCCTCAAAATTAGCGACACTGGTTCCACCAAACTTAGCAACATTAAAATTGCTCACAGTATTTCTCCCAAAACTTCCTGAAAATGAATAGTAATCCTTTGCTTGAAGAGAGAATGAGCCAGTCGAGGAGCTTATTATTAGGGCGACCTCAGAAGCTCTTCACCAGACTGAGCTGGTGACAGTTGATGGGACTCAACCCAAGTCAACCGGCAGATCAAATCCACAATCTTGATCTACCTCGGCACTACTCCCCCTCAGTGTTGTGTATTGGAGTTGTGGCCCCACAAAACACCTACCTGGGTAGTGCTCCTCTTCTGCAAAATGCATAAATACAGTGATAATAACCACCGTACCTCTTGCATTGAACGTGTTTATGAGCAGTTTGTCAACGGAAACTTTAGTTGGATAATCTATAAACTTGTGACAAAGATTTCTATTTCAGATGGCTAGTCAAATTGCTGCACTGATCAATATGTTTTATCGTGGGCAATTACACTTTGTGACATGCACAGCTTCTAAGGAGCATAAGATGACTATTCAGAGCTTTATTCCTCCCAAGCGTATTCTCATGGGACCAGGGCCTTCAGATATTTCACCGCAAGTATTGCAAGCATTAAGTCGCCCCACCGTCGGCCATCTAGACCCGCTTTTTATTAACATGATGGATGAATTGAAACAGCTTCTTAAATACGCTTTTCAAACCGACAATGAGTTTACGATAGCGGTCTCCGCGCCCGGAAGCGCAGGCATGGAAGCATGTTTTGTTAATCTGGTTGAACCAGGCGATAAAGTGATAGTGTGCCGCAATGGTGTATTTGGAGACCGAATGCGCGAAAATGTTATTCGCGCAGGAGGAAGCGCCGTTATAGTCGATGACAACTGGGGCGAGGCCGTCTCTATAGATAAAGTGGAGAGCGCTCTTAAAGCACATCCTGATACTAAGATACTGGCTTTTGTTCATGCCGAAACGTCGACAGGTGCGCAGAGTGATGCGAAGGTTCTGGGTAAATTAGCAAAACAATATGGTGTCTTGACTATTGTTGATACTGTTACATCACTGGCTGGTATACCTCTAAAAGTTGATGAATGGCAGCTAGATGCTGTGTATTCGGGAAGTCAGAAATGTTTATCTTGTGTGCCCGGGTTATCTCCGGTTACTTTCTCACCGCTTGCTATTGAGAAGATTCAATCGAGGCGCACTCCGGTACAAAGTTGGTTTTTAGACCAAAGTTTGGTGCTGGGGTATTGGAGTGGTAATGATAAGCGTAGCTACCATCATACCGCTCCAGTAAACAGTCTGTACGCTCTGCATGAGTCTTTAGTTATGCTAAAGAATGAAGGGCTCGAAAACACATGGAAACGCCATCAAGAGATGCACAATAAACTTAAGAATGGCCTTGATAAATTAGGTTTTGAGTTTGTTGTTGAGCCAGAAATACGCTTACCGCAGTTAAATACCATTTTGGTACCTCAAGGTATAGATGATGCTAGAGTCCGAGGTCAGCTGTTAAACCAGTACAACCTTGAAATAGGTGCTGGGTTAGGGGACTTAGCTGGTAAGGCATGGAGAATAGGACTTATGGGCTATGGTGCGAGAAATGAAAATGTGTCGCTGTGTTTAAGGGCGTTAGAAGAAGTCATGGTTTTATAAATGGTAATACTTCTATAGGGCGGTCTATTCGACCGCCAGTACTTAATCAGATAGTTGATTTATGTCTGGTTTGAGCGCATCAATGTTCGGGGCAATATACTGAACGTTAGAGAAATCACGTTTAGGGAATAGATACTGCGCTTCGCTGCGTACTTGCTCTGCTCTAACCGTGTCTCCTAACCCTTGATAGGCAATAATCAGGTTGTTATACAACGCGGGCCTTGGCTTGTTTCTGATGGTTTTCAATGACCAATCTATATAAGGCTGGATATAGTTAGCTTCTTGTTGAAGCAGACCTATATTGAGGTAAGTGCTGTAAATATCCCAATTGTACCTGTCTTTCCATAGGATAGGGTTTGTGACCTTCTCAAGAAGCTTTGGATCTTTGACAGTCGAAGTTTCAAACTTAGTCAGTATGTAGTTAGTATGTAAAGTGGTGAGCATATAGAAACTGACAATAACAGGGATGACTAAACTCATCACTCTAAGAGACGTTCTTGTGATAAAAGTAATTGAAGTACTTCGGTATGAACGTGCACGTTGATCAACCCAAAAAAGTAAAATGATAAATGTTATCCAATGGATTGCCGAATGGTAGAAAGGGTATTCGAGTTGACTATGCAACACGATAGGAACAAACAAAGCAAACATTGCAAGCCGAGTTCCTTTCTTGGCATTGTAGATCCTTAATAACACGATTATGGCTGCAATAATGATAGCTAAAACGGGTAATAGTCCACCTTCAACGCCCCAAAAAAGCAATTCATTATGAGGATGATCTAACGAAGGAAAGCCAGGATCGTAATTGGCATTCAACTGATGCTGGCGAGCAGTATAAGTGATATATTCTGGTTCAAATCGTCCGTAACCATAGCCGGTAAAGGGCTTTTCAATCAACATATCTAATGATTGTGGGAAAAACAGAGATCTAGCTTTATCGCTTACCCGAGCTTTCTCTGCCATAAGTTCCATATCACCTATTAATGCGGTGATACTACTACCAATAATGAGCCCTATTAAAATTGAAACAATCCAGCCCCAGAATCGTTTCGGAGTTGCGAACTTATAGAGATAGGGCAATAGCAATAACACAGCTAAAAAGCCACTTAACCAGCCTGTTCGAGAAGCGAGAAACAATATCAGTGGAATAGTCAATGCGGGCATCAGATATAGAAGTGAAACTTCACTGACTTTGCTGTGATATTTTTTGGGGTGCTTGGTAAGCAGGTAACCAGATAGAGCTAGGCCTGTTACAAGAAAGCTAGCCATAACATTAGGCTGCTGAAAAATCCCATAGGGACGATTTTCAACAACACTGTAGCCAAAAGCATTGTTAGGCTCGAGCACCAGATATTGTATCCAGCCAAACAGCGACTCAATCAAGACGGCGATAGCAATAAACCATAGTAAGCGCTGTTTTTGTTTGTTACTAAATCGAAATTGCTGGAGCAATATAAATAACGCCATGCCAGACCATAGTCCAAACAATCTTCCCAATGAAAGAGAAATATCTGACTTTGGATAGAAAACAGGGAGAGTTAACAATACGCAGCAAATAAATAAACCTATGGTAAGTTTGTTGTATCTTATGAACCCTTGGGTGCCTATCTGATAAAGCCCTATTGCCAAAGATATGCTAACTGCAATCCATGTTGTCGTGTTGAACGACAACTCAAGTCCAGATCCACCTGGGTTAGGCATGAACACATGCATGCCAAGAAGAAAAATGATCGCAATTGAGGCAAGAAAAGGTTTAGTCATTGGCAACTTAGGCTTTTGGGGTTCCAAATTTGTGCCAGTAAGGTGAGTACTTGCCATTGGTTAATATCCTTGAAAGATAACAGACCGAAGGTGGCCTGTTACGCTTAGTTTTTTGTTTATTTTAACATAGGCTTGAGAAATCTCGCTGTGTGAGAGCCAGTTATTTTAGCAACATCTTCTGGTGTGCCTTGAGCAATAATCTCTCCTCCTCCTTGTCCGCCCTCAGGTCCTAAATCGATGATCCAATCGGAGGTTTTGATGACATCGAGGTTATGCTCAATGACAACCACTGTATTACCGTGATCTCGAAGGCGGTGAAGTACTGTGAGCAGCTGCTGTATGTCATGAAAATGAAGACCTGTGGTAGGTTCATCCAAAATATACAATGTTTTTCCAGTGTCTCTTTTCGAAAGCTCTCTGGCTAGCTTTACTCGTTGCGCTTCGCCTCCGGATAAGGTTGTTGCGGCTTGGCCAAGACGGATGTAAGACAGACCTACATCGATTAAGGTTTGCAATTTTCGAGCAATAACAGGGACTGGATCAAAAAATGTGCGGGCATCTTCGACTGTCATGTCTAGTACTTGGTCAATGGTTTTGCCTTTGTAATGCACCTCTAAGGTTTCGCGATTATAGCGCTTACCCTTACACACATCACAAGGAACGTACACATCAGGTAAAAAGTGCATCTCAACTTTTATTACGCCATCACCCTGACAAGCTTCACACCTTCCTCCGCGAACATTGAAGCTAAATCGTCCTGGTTTGTATCCACGCGAACGCGCTTCTTGAGTGCCTGAAAACAGTTCTCTAATCGGAGTAAAAATACCTGTGTAAGTTGCTGGATTTGAACGTGGAGTACGGCCGATTGGACTTTGGTCAATATCAATGACCTTGTCAAAATGCTCTAGACCTGTAATTGCTTTGTACGGTGCTGGTGTAGCAGTGGTTGCCCCATTAAGTTGGGTATGTGCAATTTTAAAGAAAGTATCATTGATTAATGTTGATTTTCCAGAGCCCGATACGCCAGTGATACAACTAAATAGGCCGACTGGAATGTCTAATGTGACGTCTTTTAGGTTGTTTCCTGATGCACCGCTAAGTGTTACTACTTTATTCTCATCTTTTGGCGTACGTTGACTGGGTATAGTGATTTCTTTCTTTCCACTTAGGTACTGTCCTGTGAGCGATCTTGGTGTTGCGATAACGTCTTCCACTGTGCCTTGTGCAACCACTTCTCCGCCATGCACCCCAGCACCTGGGCCGATATCAATCACATGATCAGCCATTTTTATTGCATCTTCATCGTGTTCGACGACCAGTACTGTATTACCTAGATCACGTAGGTGAGTTAACGTTTTTAATAATCGTTCATTATCACGTTGATGCAGGCCAATTGACGGCTCATCAAGCACATACATTACGCCAACTAACCCTGCACCTATTTGGCTTGCTAGTCTGATGCGTTGAGCTTCTCCGCCAGAAAGTGTTTCTGCACTTCGTGAAAGATTGAGGTAATTTAGGCCTACGTTGACTAAAAATTGCAGGCGATCATTCACTTCTTTCATCACCTTTTCTGCTATTTGAGCGCGTTGGCCTTCCAATTTCAGTGACTCAAAGAATTTTAGCGCATCCGCAATGCTGAGTTCGACAATTTCAGGTAGGCTGGTTTCGCCAATAAAGACATTTCGAGCTTCGAGTCTTAAGCGGCTTCCATCACAGCTACTGCAAGTTCGAGTGGAAATATATTTAGCAAGATCTTCTCGCACGGAATTGGATTCCGTATCCCTATATCGGCGCTCCAAATTATTTAAAATACCCTCAAAAGGGTGACGTTTGACTCTGATATCCCCTCTATCATTGATGTACTTAAACTCTATCTCAACCCTTCCAGACCCTTTAAGGATAATATCCTGAACTTTACTCGAAAGAGAATTAAAGGGAGCATCTAGGTCGAACTTGAAGTGCTCAGCCAGTGAAGACAACATCTGAAAGTAATAGTAGTTCTTTTGATCCCAACCTCGTATTGCGCCTTTTGCAAGACTAAGATTGTGATCAATCACTATCCTTTGAGGGTCAAAGTATTGCTGAACACCTAGTCCATCACAGGTATGGCAAGCTCCTGCTGGGTTGTTGAATGAGAACAATCTTGGCTCGAGTTCTTGCATACTGTACCCACAATGTGGGCACGCAAAATTGGCAGAAAAAATGATTTCTTCTCCACCTCCTTCCATTGAAGTGACAACAGCAATACCTCCTGACAACTCAAGTGTCGTTTCGAAAGATTCTGCCAGTCTTTGCTGGAGATCGTTGCGCACTTTGAAACGATCAACGACAACTTCAATCGTGTGTTTTTTATGAAGTTCTAATGCTGGTGGATCGGATAAATCACAAATGTCACCGTCAATTCTAGCGCGAATAAATCCTTGCGCAGCCAAGTTTTCAAGTGTTTTAACATGCTCACCTTTGCGCTCCTTAATGATAGGGGCGAGTAGCATCATTTTAGAGCCTTCAGGGAGTTCGAGTACTTTGTCGACCATTTGCGAAATGGTTTGGGCACTCAGTGGAACTTGGTGCTCTGGACAGCGTGGCTCTCCGACTCGTGCATAAAGTAAACGAAGATAGTCGTAGACTTCCGTGATGGTCCCTACGGTTGAGCGAGGGTTATGAGAGGTTGATTTTTGTTCGATAGAAATGGCTGGAGATAAACCTTCAATATGGTCGACATCAGGTTTTTCCATTAATGACAAGAATTGCCGAGCATAGGCAGAAAGGGATTCTACGTAGCGACGCTGTCCCTCTGCGTAAAGAGTGTCAAAGGCCAAAGAAGACTTACCAGAACCAGATAACCCAGTAATAACGACAAGCTTATCGCGTGGGATGGAGAGGTTAACATCTTTGAGGTTGTGAGTGCGTGCGCCGCGAATATCGATCTTATCCATTACTATCGCCCAATGTAAAAATAAGTGGGCTAAGTATTACATAGAGTGATTGATGTTCAAAGAAAATACTGGATAAAAAAACAGTGACCTATATCTACTTAGCTATAGGTCACTGTTTAGTCAGATAACTACGACTCTTTGGTTGTCGATTGCTTACCCAGCTCCGACTTTTGGCTGTCTTTAAGGTATAGATTTTCAAAACAGTAGTTGGTTGCTTCGATATAACCTTCAACGCTTCCACAATCAAAGCGCGTACCCTTAAATTTATACGCAAGGACACAGCCGGCTTGCGCTTGTTTTAATAGAGCATCGGTGATTTGGATCTCGCCACCTTTTCCTGGTTCTGTATTTTCGATTAGATCGAAAATATCTGGCGTCAAGATATAGCGACCTATGATGGCTAAATTGCTTGGTGCTGTTCCAGGTTCTGGCTTTTCAACCATGTTGTCAATACGATAGATGTCATCTTTGATCATCTCACCTGAGATAACTCCGTACTTATGAGTTTCATCAGCAGGCACTTCTTGAACCGCAACAATAGAACAGCGAAACTGCTTAAATAGTGCCACCATTTGTGCCAAAACACCGTCTTGGTCGTTAACGCACAAATCGTCAGCTAAAACGACAGCAAAAGGTTCGTCGCCAATCAATTCACGGCCAGTCAATATAGCATGGCCTAGCCCTTTCATTTCACGTTGACGGATATAGGTGAAATTGGCACTGTCGATAATATCGCGGATATCAACGAGAAGTTCTTCCTTGTTGGTGCCACTGATCTGATGCTCTAATTCATAGTTCTTGTCAAAGTGATCCATGATTGAATGTTTGCCACGGCCAGTCACAATGCACATGCCGTTCATTCCAGCTTGGATTGCTTCTTCAACACCATACTCAATAAGGGGTTTGTTGACGACTGGCATCATCTCTTTTGGCATTGATTTGGTTGCTGGTAGAAAGCGTGTGCCATAGCCTGCAGCCGGAAAGAGGCACTTTTTAATCATGATAATACCTTTGTCATTAATTTTTCTTAAAAATCGGCGCCACCATAGCATTTTTTATTCCATTACTAAATTTTAATAAAGCTGATTTGAGCTCCTTGACTCATATTTAAGACAGCATATGCTGATTAGCCCAAGCAATGGCTTGTACTCTGTTTTTGACTGATAGCTTTTTAAAAATCTGATAAAGGTGCGACTTTACTGTAAATTCACTGATAAACAGGTCGTCCGCAATTTGCAGGTTGGAAGCTCCCGTTTTTAGGCAGCGTAAAATCTGGATTTCTCTAGAGGTTAGGTCGACTGTTGCTGGAGAAGTTTGACTCAGTATGACGTGCCTATAATAGTGAATCAGTTGTGCTGTGACTTTACGTGGCAACCAGTTTTGGCTATTGATGACTTCTCCACATCCTCTAGCTATCGACTCTATAGATTCATGGCGATAAAATAGGGCTTTTATATTCCCAAAGCAGAGTATTTCCTCGGTAGTTAGCCGTTTTTCTACATTAAATAAAATCGTTTCAAACATTTTATTGGAGAGTGGAAGATCACGAATTTGATTGTTTAGTGTCTGGTAATACTGATGATCTATCATCAATATCTTATGCTTGTGTAATTGCATCGCATACATGAGGTCGTTAGGCTCAATATAAGGAATTTCAACACACAGCTGTTTTTGGACTTGATCGATGACAGGATCATTTTGCTGATTTTTTTCGGTGAGAAAGTAAATCGTTCGAGCATAGATATTTTTAGCCATAGAAGTTAATCATTACACTTAATTGAAACATGCCCACAGAGTGAAGGAGAATGTTTCAAAGTGCGAATCTTGATTATAGTATTGCGTTAAGTTTCATATAAATAAGTAAACTTCAGATCTATCAATCACGTAGTGACCTATGGTTATTCTAGAATAGTGAACGAGTATTGGTGGGAAAGGTCCATGGCGTGGATTGCAATTTGTTCATGGACTAAAGCGTGTTATCCTTGTTGTTTGTGTGTTAGTGAATCAATTTAGACGGAGCGAAACATGGCGAGCCGTGGAATCAACAAAGTTATATTAGTCGGTAATCTGGGCTCTGATCCAGAAGTGCGTTATATGCCAAATGGTGGTGCCGTTGCAAATATTACAATAGCGACCTCTGAAAGTTGGCGTGATAAGACGACAGGAGAGCAGCGCGAGAAAACAGAGTGGCATCGTGTATCTTTGTTTGGCAAGTTAGCTGAAGTAGCTGGTGAGTATTTACGCAAAGGTTCCCAAGTTTATATCGAAGGTCAACTTCAGACTCGAAAGTGGCAAGATCAGAATGGCCAGGATCGTTATTCAACG
Source organism: Vibrio aquimaris (assembly GCF_009363415.1). Classification (NCBI taxonomy): domain Bacteria; kingdom Pseudomonadati; phylum Pseudomonadota; class Gammaproteobacteria; order Vibrionales; family Vibrionaceae; genus Vibrio; species Vibrio aquimaris. The sequence continues at coordinate 361,056 of NZ_CP045350.1, forward strand.
GAAGTGGTGGTTCAGGGCTTCAATGGTGTTATGCAAATGTTGGGTGGTCGTGCTCAAGGTGGTGCGCCGGCTCAAAGTATGGGACAACCGCAACAGCAAGGTGGTTGGGGACAACCTCAACAGCCTGCAATGCAACAAAACCAAGCTCCTCAAACACAGCAAAACTATTCTCAACCCTCGAATCAATCGCCCAGTCAGCCTCAGTATAATGAGCCGCCGATGGATTTTGATGACGACATCCCATTCTAACTGTCTGAATCTTGAAAAAAGCCGCGAATTTCGCGGCTTTTTTATATAGTAAAAAAATAAACTTATCATTGAGTATAATCAGAGTTCATTTCCCCATTGTTTAGGACTTTGAGCTAATAATTTTCATGAAAAGGAATTCGTCATCTATGAGGTATACACCTACCTTAAAGCTGAGCACTCGCTTAGTTGCTTTTGTTACCCTTATTGTCATTAGTGCGATGTTTATTTTGTTTTTAGGTGGAACTCTTTCATTCAAACGCTTGGGCCAAGAATACCTTGAGCACTCATTACAAGGCATTGTTGAGGTCTTAGATAAGGAACTGGAAGATCCCGATGCAGCGGATTCGCTACAGCGATGGATGCCTAAAATGCTCAGAGCTTCAAATATCATAGAAATGGAGCTTCTATCTGATAATGGCGCTATTTATCGCTATATAGATACTTCTTCTACTGTCGAACCTGAATTGCTCTATGACACTGAATACAAGTTAGAGCGAAATCCTGACTACCGCCTTCATTTTAAAGCTGTTCCCCCATATATTGGTTATGGCTATTCTCTTGAAGCATTGTGGTCCATTACTCTCGCTGTCATTTTGATTATTTTCTGTCTTGTTCGTGGAGTAAAATGGTTAAAGGAACAGCTGGCGGGATCTGAGTTGCTTGAGGAGCGGGGAAGAATGATCCTTGCAGGGCGTGTAGAACAATATGCGAAAGGCGACATTAAAGAGTGGCCTTATACGGCTAGTGAAGCTTTGGATAGTCTAATCGAAGAATTACAAGATGCTCGCCAAGAACGCAGCCGCTTTGACACTTTTATCCGTACTCAAACTTTTTTAGACCAACTAACCGGAACGGCTAACCGAGTTTTATTCGATAGCAAACTTGAGGCTGCTTTATCTGAACATGGTTCTCATGGTGGTGTTTTACTGCTGCGTATTGATGATTGGGAGCAGTTGCGAGAAGAGTCAGGCAAACAAATGGCTGATGATTTTGTGATAAGTATTGGTGAGAGTCTAAATAATATTATTCAACGCTATCCTGATGTGATTTTATCTCGATACTATGAATCAGACTTTGCTATCTTCGCACCTCACCTGGGTAGTAAAGATGTATCCAACATTGCCACAAGCAGCCTCAATCAATTAACTAAATTGCAAGCTCCAGCACCATTAGAAAAGGATAACTGGGTACATATAGGTATTACTATGTATCGAGAGGGAGAAAGCCAGGAGCGAATTTTAGATGAAGCGGAAACTGCTTTAAAAAGTGCTCAGTTACAGCGCGTCAATACATGGAATAAGTTCAAGAAACGTCAATCCCAAGATGAAGAGAGAGGTAATGTACGTTGGCGAACCTTATTTGATTTATCTATCCAAGCAGACAAGTTGGTTATCTATTACCAGCCTTGCTATTTATTGGATTCCCATAAAGAAAGAATATTTGACCATAATGAAGTATTTATCAGGCTCAATGAGCCTGATAAAGGGCTGATTAAAGCTTCTCGATTTAGTTCAGCTATTGAATCTGTTGGTTATGAAGCGATATTGGATCGTGAAGTATTTACATCTGTTATAAAATTTACAAAAACATCTTCAAAATTAATATGCTACGCTATTAATATACATGTAGTTCCATTTGCAGATAGAAGTTATCTGAGGTGGTTTCAGTATGAACTACTACAATTGACTTCAAGACAACGAAAACAGTTAGTGTTTGAATTTACTGAGGCAAGATTGGTTAAACACTTGGATTATATGAGACCAGTAATAAAAATGATAGCCGGATTGGGGTGTCGAGTCGCTGTTGGGCAAGCGGGACGCTCTATCGTTAGTACTCACTATCTCAAAGACCTTCCAATTGATTTCCTTAAACTACATAGAAGTTTAGTTAAGCGAATCGATCAGCGTGATGAAAACCAACTTTTTGTTCGAAGTCTATTGGGAGCCTGTGAGGGACTAAAAACACTAGTTATTGCTGTTGGTGTGGACAACAAACAAGAATATAAAACCATGATTCGTCTAGGTGTCCAAGGAGTCCAAGGGCGTTATTTTCAGCCAGAGCAACAGTTGTTGCCAACAGTGGCACCAAAAACAAAAGTGTTGATGCCCAGTCAAGTTAAGATTGGGCGTCGTAATCGGTGGCGAAAAGTTAGCGGTAAATGAAAATTCAGTCATTAATAGAAAAGTTCAAGTCTAACAATCAAGTACGTAATTGCTTGTCCGTTGTCGTTTTGCCAGGAGAATTGTATTTTTCAAAGCTAGATAAGCATGATCTAGCTTCCAAAGTCGCGGTCGAAGGAAGCTCTTGGCAAGATACCTTGCGTAGTACGCTTGATGAGCTTGATATTTCCAATTTGACTATCGATCTAGTGCTCAACTCAAAGCTTTACCATACATATCAGATTGATAAACCCAACATCCCCGCAACGGAAATAACCGGAGCCTTGCCCTTTTTACTAAAAGATCTCATCAGTGAAAAAGTAACAGAGATCATAGCCGATGCAACAGAACTGCCCGATGGCAACAAGCTGCAAGTCTATGTGGTGGAGAAGAGCCTGATTATTAACCTGCAACAAATGCTATTGACACTAGATATCCAACTCGGGCGAGTCTTAGTTGAAGATGAAGTCTGGGGCGTTTCAGCGCCTGAAGAGAAAAGTTTTTTGCTTTTACAGCGAAGTAAACAGCGGAGTTTTAGAGTCAGTGCTTTTGTCGATCAACACTGTGCTTTTCAAAGAACAATGCGTGGGATCGCCTCACCACTAACTGGCGTAGCAACTAGTGTTCTGCAACTAGACGGTATTGCTCTGGAGTTGCAGCGATCTATCGATTACTTATCATCACAACTTAGAAGCACCTCTTTGCACAAAATGAAAGTGTGTTGTGATGAAGAAGAATTACATGACTTAGTAGAAGCATTAAATGAGCGCCTAAATGTCAGTGTTACCAGCTTAACAGAACAACCGTGTGAGTCGGGAGAAGTCTTAGTTAAATTTGTCTCTGATTTAGGAGCAAATGCAATTAACCTGTATCCAGAGTCACTTAAACCTAAGACCGAATACTTTACGCTAGCCAATATAGCCATCGGTTGGGCTCTTGTTGCGGGCTTTTTGCTCACAATAATTGGTTATCTCTACTTTCAGCATGCGTACTTAAACAGTGATCTTGAGGATTACCTGAGTCAACAGCAGCAAGCAGAGCAAAAATTATCCGAACTTAATCAGAAGCTTGTCAAACATAAGCCTTCTACTGCCAAGGTTGCGGCGGTTGAAAGACTCAAAACAGATATCCAAGCTAAACAAGCCTCACTAAAAGCGGTGATCAAGTTTGATGAATCTCAGCAGTTGGGGTATTCGGGAGTAATGAAAGCCTTGGCTAAATTAAGCCGTCAGGACATTTCCCTTAATCATATCTTTATTGATGCCGATACTATGGACATAAAAGGCTTTGCTCGTGAGCCTAAAGCGATACCAAATTGGGTCGGCCAGTTTCAATCAGAGGTCAACTTAGTCGGTCGCACATTTGAGCAACTGCGTATTGGACGCAACGACCAAGACATAGTGACTTTTGAATTGAACAGTCAGCGGGAGCGGGAGTGATGCATCCTCTATTGATTCAACTGGACACCAAGTTTAAAGCTCTAAACCAGAGAGAAAAGCTTTTGTTGGCTATATGCGGTCTAGTCGTCATTACTTTGACAATGTCGGCTTGGCTCATCGAACCTTTGGCAAAATCAAATCAGGAATTAGAGCGCCAAGTTACCTTGACCTCACAAAATCTCCAAAGGTTAGAAGCAGATATATTGATAATAACTGCTAAGCTAAACAAAGATCCTAATGAAAATTTGAACAAAGAATACAAGAAGCTTCTCACTGAGAGTCAAAGGTTATCCGAGCAACTTGCCTTAATAATGGAAGAGTTTATTTCACCCAGCGAAATGGCTCAGTTATTAGACAAGGTACTTGATGAAACACAAGGATTAAAGTTGGTGCTACTGGAGTCGTTGCAACCCAAACCAATAATGGAGGCTGATGATCAAAATCAGACTGGTTATTTCATGCATCCGGTGAGAATAGAACTTACCGGTGGTTATTTTTCAATCCTAGCTTATTTAACCACATTGGAGACTATGCCGGTCAATTACTATTGGAGTAGCTTTAACTATGCAGTCGATGCTTACCCTAACGCACGGGTGACCCTAGAAGTTTACACTCTAGGTATAAGACAGGAGTTTATTGGTGGTTAGAGTACTAGTTAGCGCACTGTTTGTTTATTCTTGTGTGGTGGTTGCATCTCAAGACCCCACCGCACCGCTTGGTTGGCAAAAGCCTGATTCAATAGAAGCAAAAAGTAAGAAAAAACAGCAACCTTTGCCTAAACTGCAAAGTATAGTGTGTACAAACCAAGTTCAATGCCGAGCGGTATTGAGTGATAAGGCTGTATTGGTTGGTGATACAGTAAATGGTTTTAAAGTCAGTCAGATTGAAGCTCAATCGGTGACGATTTCTCGTGGAGGAAAGCAATGGAAGCTAAAAATTTTTACTCAAAGCATCAAAAATTAAGGTAATTTGTATTGTATGCATAAACTCGTTTTAGCAGTTGTTGTTGCGTTATTATCTGGTTGCTCAATGGGGCATCGTGATCCTGTTGAAATAAAAGATGAGCTTGACGAGGCGATTGGTGGTCTTGGCGGGCTAGAAACATTGCCTCCTTCTGTTGAAGCAGATTTAATGCCGGAGCTTGACCAAGCGGGTTTGCTCGAATCAAAAACGGTAAAGCGTTTCAGAATACAGGCAAATGAGGTCGAAGCGAAAGCCTTTTTCACGAGTTTAGTAAAGGGCACAGAGTACAGTATCGCTCTGCACCCAGATGTATCCGGCACCATCACAGTCAACTTACTCGACGTGTCACTCGACGAGGTCTTGTCTGTGGTTAGGGATCTATACGGTTACCAAGTTGAGACAAGTGGCAAGGTCATCCACATATATCCTGCTGGGCTAAGAACTGTCAGCATTCCAGTTGATTACCTACAGTTTAAACGAAGTGGCCGCTCAAATACCTTTATTACCACTGGCACTATCACCAACACGAGTTCATCAACTTCGTCATCAAGTGACTCAGATAGTTCCACCTCCTCTACAACCAGTTCTGCGAAAGGTGGAACAGAGATTGAAACCACCAGCGAAAGTGACTTTTGGCCACAACTTGAGCAGGCGGTAAGTCAGTTGATTGGTTCGGGGGAAGGTCAAAGTGTCGTCATCACTCCACAAGCGGGAATTATCACAGTTAGAGCTTTTCCAGATCAAATACGTGAAGTGCAAAACTTTATTGGTGTATCTCAGCAAAGACTGCATCGCCAAGTGATCCTAGAAGCGAAAATTTTGGAAGTCACATTAAGTGATGGTTATCAGCAAGGCATTGACTGGTCAAAAGCTTTTACATCGAATGGAACAAACTACCAATTTGGTCAGGGCAGTCCAACCAATCCCGTAGCAGATTTACCAGGCTTAGACTCGATCGGATCTTTACTTGGCGGTCCTGGCAATTTGGTCATATCGAGTGGCAGCTTTGATGCTGCGATTAGTTTTATGTCCACACAAGGCGATCTCAATGTGCTCTCTAGCCCAAGAGTGACGGCATCAAATAATCAAAAAGCAGTCATCAAAGTCGGCAACGACAGTTATTTCGTTACTGACTTTTCTAGTAATACTAGTAGTGGAACGACAGCGTCTGATACGAGTACCGACATTGAGCTTACACCTTTCTTCTCAGGTATTTCCCTAGATGTGACACCGCAAATCGATAATGATGGAAGTGTGTTGCTTCATGTTCACCCTGCGGTTATAGATGTAAAAGAAGAGACCAAAGATATTACCAACGGTACTGATGAGGTAACACTGCCTGTTGCGACAAGCTCTATTCGAGAATCTGACTCTGTTATCCGAGCCCGCGATGGCGATGTTGTCATCATTGGCGGCTTGATGAAATCCAATACCTTTGACCAAACCACCAAAGTGCCCTTCTTGGGCGATATACCCGGGCTAGGCCATTTATTTCGTAATACAACTCAAATAACAGAGAAAACAGAGTTAGTGATTTTGCTTAAGCCAACCATAGTTGGCGTGAATACATGGCAAAAAGAATTGGAGCGTTCGCGAGATCTACTTGAAGAATGGTTCCCCGATGAGCAATAACTGCCTATGTATCTTGAAAACTTTGGTTTAACCCAACTTCCCTTTCACTTGACCCCAAATACAGAATTATTCTTAGGTTTGGAGCCTCACTATGAGGCTATTCAGACCGTGCACTCTGCGGTTCAAATGGGTGAAGGCTTAATCAAAGTCACAGGTGAAGTGGGGACAGGAAAAACCATGGTATGTCGCATTTTGGTCAATCAATTAGATAAAGAGGTGCAACTGGTTTATCTACCTAATCCTGCTCTTGATGGGGATGAATTACGCAGAGCGATTGCCTCTGAACTTGATGTGATACCTACCGATACCACCACGCTTGTTGGAGATATTCAAGCTAAACTCATAGAGCTAGCCCGTGTGGGTGAGCAAGTGGTTTTATTCGTTGATGAGGCTCAGGCATTGAGTGATGAAGCGTTGGAAGTGTTGCGTTTGTTTGGAAATTTAGAGACAGAACACAGCAAATTACTACAAATTGTTTTGCTGGGTCAGCCTGAACTAGATGTTCGCTTGGAACAACACCACCTGCGTCAGTTTAGACAGAGAATTACTTTTAGTGCTCAGCTACGAAGACTAACTTTATCTGAAGTGGTGGCTTATATTGATAACAGACTGGAAAAATCAGGGGCTGAAAATGAGTTATTTACACTTGGACACAAAAAAGCGATTTGGAAAGCAAGTCGAGGAATACCGAGATTGATTAATCAAATTTGTCATAAGTGTTTGGTGCTAGCATCTAGTCAAGGGTATGAAGTGGTGCACAATCGGCATCTGTATAGTGCTATTCATGATACTTATGACAGTTGTAAACCCAAATTTAAAAGCCCGTTGATATGGGGGTGGAGCATATCATGAGTGTCATTAACAATGCGCTTTCTGAGCTTGTGAAAGGTCACTCGCAACAGTCAGAGCCAGTGGTTAAAGCGTATGTCGAACCGATTAAACAGCGCAGAGTAATTCCTTGGGTTGTTGGTAGCTTTACGCTAAGTCTTGCTGTTGGCGGGTGGACTCTCTCCGTTGACTCTCCACTTGAAACTGATCAAGTATCAAGGTCTGAAACCATAGCACCAGTGCCTAAAAAAGTACTATCACCTACGTCCAAACCTTCAGTGAGTACTGATACTATTTACACTGCGGATTCCACAGATCTAACTACAGAAAAAAAACGCATTGTTACAAGCCTGAACACAGCTTCCTCGACGCCCTCACAGTCTAGAACGCACAAGGTTGCCCGGGTCGAGAAACCTATCCAACACGCACCAGCTCAGTCAGGTGAAATGGTGATCCACCAAGTTGAGTTAACGCCAGTACAGTTGGCAGAAAAGGCTCAGCAGAGAGCAAGCAAAGCATTAGACAATAATAATCTTGAACAAGCATTAGATGAATACCAGCTTTCTCTTCGTTATGAACCCAGTAATATTGAAGTACGCAAGAAGTTGTCAGCTTTGTATTACGGTAAAGGCGATGTGAGAAGGGCTGTCGAAATATTAAACAAAGGGATTCAAATTGATAAAGAATCTGTGGTTCTCAGATTGTCTCTTGCCAAGTTACTTATTAAAGAAAATCAAAATGATGCTGCGTTAACGGCTTTGGTCCATGTTCCAAAAAATGCATCTGTTGATTACATCTCATTGAGAGCAGCATTGGCACAGAAGTCGAATCATGATGATATAGCACTCAATAGCTACCAAAACCTAGTGTCTCTGGATCCTGATTCAGGCCGCTGGTGGCTAGGGTTAGGTATTCAGCAAGAAAGAGCACTGGACTTACCTAGCGCTGAAGAAGCGTATCAACAAGCGCTAAGTAAACTTGGTCTATCGAGTCAGTCTCAACAATTTATTCGCGATCGTTTGGCTCTTATACGTAAGTTAGAGGAGCGGCCTGATGCAAATTAAACTAAGAAAGCGTCTTGGTGACCTATTGGTTGAAGAGGGCATTATTACCGAATCTCAGGTAGAAGATGCCCTAGCGGCGCAAAAAAGCTCAGGTAGAAAATTAGGTGACACACTGATTGAGCTGGGCTTTTTGACTGAGAGCGATATGCTCAACTTTTTATCTCGGCAGCTAGATATTCCTTTGATTGATTTAGCCAGAGCGCATGTCGATGTTGATGCAGTGCAGCTCCTGCCTGAGGTTCATGCACGTCGACTGCGCGCAATGGTGATTGGCCGTCAAGACAATACACTCAGAATTGCGATGAGCGATCCTGCGGATCTATCGGCTCAAGAAGCCTTGCTCGATCAACTGTCACAATACGCAGTAGAATTTGTCATTACGCCGGAAAAACAGCTAGTTGATGGCTTTGATCGTTACTACAGGCGCACCAAAGAAATTGCATCCTTTGCCGAGCAATTACAGGCTGAACATCAGGTTACTGACTCATTTGACTTCAACATTGAAGATGAAGACAGTGATGAAGTCACTGTGGTCAAACTGATCAATTCTTTATTTGAGGATGCGATTCAAGTTGGAGCTTCAGATATTCATATTGAGCCAGATGCGGATGTATTGCGTTTACGCCAACGTATTGATGGCGTGCTACATGAGACTCTTCTTAATGAGGTAAATGTCGCGCCAGCCCTTGTGTTACGACTTAAGCTGATGGCTAATCTGGATATTTCAGAAAAGCGCTTGCCTCAAGACGGGCGTTTTAATATTCGCTCTAAAGGCCAATCAGTAGACATTCGTATGTCTACCATGCCAGTGCAGCACGGCGAATCTGTGGTAATGCGTTTACTTAATCAGTCCGCAGGGGTACGCAAGCTTGAAGAATCCGGCCTACCAGAGCATCTACTAGAACGCCTAAGGCGCCAGCTGAAGCGCCCACATGGCATGATATTGGTTACAGGTCCGACAGGTTCAGGTAAAACCACCACGCTTTATGGTGCATTAACAGAGCTCAACCAGCCGGGCAAAAAAATAATCACAGTCGAAGATCCCGTCGAATATCGCTTGTCGCGTGTTAATCAGGTTCAGGTTAACCCCAAAATAGATCTCGACTTTGCCACAATCTTGCGCAGTTTTCTGCGCCAAGATCCAGACATTATTCTTGTTGGGGAGATGCGTGACCAAGAAACGGTTGAAATTGGATTGCGAGCAGCACTAACTGGGCATCTGGTTTTAAGTACTTTGCACACCAATGATGCTGTAGATAGCGCCCTGCGTATGATGGATATGGGAGCGGCAGGTTATCTTGTAGCGAGCGCCGTGCGAGCGGTTGTAGCCCAAAGACTAGTCCGTAAGGTATGCCCAGACTGCAAAACAGATGACAAATTAGAAGAGGCCAAAAGACAATGGCTAGCGCAGCGTTTTCCTAATCAAGAACAAGCGTCATTTGTTAAAGGACGAGGTTGCCAAAATTGTAACCTAACAGGGTATCAAGGCAGGATCGGTGTGTTTGAAATGCTCGAATTAGAGTATGAGATGATGGATATGTTAAGGGCCGGGGATGCCGTTGGGTTTGCGTCTGTTGCTCGCCAAGCTGAAAGTTATAAACCCCTTCTGGCATCAGCGATGGAACTGGCTTTACAAGGCGTGGTGAGTTTGGATGAAGTTATGACGCTTGGGGAAGGCGATGCGTCAGGCTCTGTCGATGCTATTTATCTATAGGGTGTATAGATGCCAATTTTTCGCTATGAGGGAAGAAATTTGGATGGCTCTGCAGTAGCAGGGCAAATAGATGCAGCTAATGAAGAAGCTGCGGCAGAGTCTTTAATAAATAAAGGGGTGATTCCAACCAATATCTCTGTTGGCGGTGGAGGTGGTAGTGCATTAAACTTCGACTTCAAAGCCCTATTTACCCCCTCAATTCCGTTAGAAGTGTTAGTGATATTTTGTCGTCAATTGTACAGCTTGACCAAGGCCGGTGTGCCACTTCTGCGCTCTATGAAAGGGCTGACGCAAAATAGTGCCAATAAGCAGCTCAAAGAAGCATTAGAAGATGTCGGCCATGAGCTTACTAATGGTCGAGGCTTGTCGGCATCAATGCAAATGCATTCGAAAGTGTTTAGCCCTTTGTTTGTTTCCTTAATCAACGTTGGTGAAAATACAGGTCGTTTAGACCAAGCCCTACTGCAATTGGCAAATTACTATGAACAGGAGGTGGAAACCCGTAAGCGGATCAAAACCGCAATGCGTTACCCAACCTTTGTTATCAGCTTTATCCTCGTTGCTTTATTTGTGCTTAATGTGAAGGTTATTCCTCAGTTTGCGAGCATGTTTTCTCGCTTTGGAGTTGATCTGCCTTTACCCACTAGAATCATTATTTCTACCTCGGACTTTTTTGTGAATTACTGGGGATTGATTTTGGCGGTTATGCTCGGGGCCTTATTGGGCTTCAAAACTTGGCAGCGTACTCCGAATGGACAGGAAAAGTGGGATAAATTTCGTTTGCGTATGCCTATTATTGGGGATTTGGTTAATCGAGCTCAGCTGTCTCGTTTTTCTCGCACCTTCGCATTAATGCTAAAAGCAGGTGTGCCGCTGAATCAATCTTTAGCGCTTTCGGCAGAAGCTTTAGAAAACAAGTTCCTAGAAAATCGTTTGCTTGAGATGAAGTCATCGATTGAAGCGGGCGGCACTATTTCATCCACAGCCAGCAATAGCCAAGTGTTTACTCCTCTGGTATTGCAGATGTTATCTGTCGGTGAGGAAACAGGTCGTATTGACGAGCTGTTACTGGAAGCTGCCGATTTTTATGATCGTGAAGTTGATTACGATCTTAAAACGCTAACCGCGCGAATTGAGCCTATATTATTAGTAATAGTTGCAGCAATGGTGCTTATTCTTGCCTTGGGAATATTCCTCCCCATGTGGGGAATGCTTGATGCTATCCAAGGTTGATATGCTGATTAGCCCTGATAGATCGCGACTTGTCCTCTGGCTAGTTGTGATCTGTGTATTGCTTTTGAGTTTGCTGACTGCGGTGGAAAAGCTGCAAAGAGATATGAGTGAAACAGCTTTTCAGTTGGCGGGCAAAAGAATGCTTGAGAGAGCAGGGTTTTACAAACAGCAATGGATGTTAAAAGGGCAACCAGACCAATTAGAGATTGAAGGACTGCAAATTATTTTTTCACCCAGCGGGTGGTTGCTGCCAACAAATGATGAGAAGGCTTCTAGCTGTCAATCTTGGTTTAAACTCTTGTATCCAGAGCAAAGGGTACTCGATGAAACGCCAAAGCAGATAATAGAGCGCTTCGATAAAGGGCGCTATGATTGTAAATATATCTTTGCTCAGGGCAGACAAATTCGGGTTCAGCTAGTAGAAGGTAAGTTCAGTATTGGTATTGATAATGGCTAGATTGAAAAATGAGACATTTACATTGGTTATAATTGGCGCATTAAGTATAGTTCGCGCCGCTATTTGGCGGGTTGATAATTATGCAAAGTAAGCGGTCAGGTTTCTCTTTAGTTGAGCTTGTGGTGGTGATTGTGATTGTTGGCCTATTAGCAGTGGCCGCTTTACCGCGCTTTTTAGATGTGACAGATAGTGCTAAAAAAGCCAGCGTAGAAGGCGTTGCAGGAGGTTATGCCACTGGGGTTTTGTCTGCTCGGGCCCAGTGGGAGGCGGAGTCTCGTCCTTCAATTACAGTGAATACAGAAACCTACAACAGTGTTAATTATGACGGCGTGGAGTTCTGGCTTACTAGGGCTAAAAATGCCAGTAACACTGATACTGGGTTTCGAGATGGCTATCCATGGGCTGTGAAAAGAGCAGGGGATACTAGCTTTCCGACAGCCTTGACCGATGATATTTGTGTCGATTTGATGGAGAATTTACTGCAAAATCCTCCGGCTGTTGAGGCGGCAGCAACGGCCAGTGATAGCGATAATGTTAAATACTCAGCTCAAGCAGAGAATGATGAACGCTGTACTTATATCCAAAAAGTCGGCGGTGTTGATAATCAATTTGTATATGAAATTAAAACTGGCCGCGTTATTGTCACCTTGCAATAGCCGCGAGTAATGGATGAGAGAGATGTAGCATGATAAAAAAACAAGCGGGTTTTACCCTGATTGAACTGGTTGTGGTTATTGTAATTTTAGGTATCTTAGCCGTGACGGCAGCACCTCGTTTTCTTAGTCTACAGGGTGATGCACGTCAGGCAAGTTTACAAGGCCTGAAAGGCGCGATAGATGGTGCTGCTGGTATTGTATATGGTAAGGCCGCCATCGAAGGTGTGGAGACTGCTTCTACAGCAACTAATGTAACCGCAGGTGGGACAACGGTCAGTACTATTTTTGGTTATCCTACTGCTAATGCCGCTGGAATTGGCGCTGCCGTTACGGGGTTAGACACTGATTGGGCGGTGGCCGCAAGTGTTGCTGATACTTCTATTACCTATGGTTTTACTGGAACGCCATCAGCGACTTGTGCTGTGACCTATACACAGGCTACTTCAGGAGCTGTTGCGACTTCTGTTGTGATTGATTCTGGTTGTTAGGCACTTGCTAAAAAGGCCAGCGATACTGGCCTTTCTCTAGTTTTTAACTCTTTATTTAACTAAGACAAGCTTAGTGCCTGCAATGCTATTTACTATCTATAATTAGACCACGCCCATTACTTATGTAAGGTTTTTATGCTCAGTAGGCACAACCATGGCTTTACGTTAGTTGAACTTATCACCATTGTTATCCTACTTGGGATAGTATCTGCATACGCTTCGAGTCGGTTTTTTGGAAAAAGCAGCTTTGATGCCCAGCTTATCGAGCAAGAAGTGCTTTCCTCTTTACGATTAACTCAGCTTCGTTCTATGAATCGTAGTGGATTTTGTGGGCGCTGGTTGATAAGCAGCAACCAAGTGATTCAAGTTTCGCCAACGCTATCCGCGGGCTCATGTAGTACCACCCTTCCCACAGACACCAGTGACAGCAGTTATGTAAATGGCCAAGAAGCTAATGTACAACTTAGCCTTGAGGCAGATGGCAATGTTAATTTTATTGATTTTGACACTCTAGGACGCCCCGAACAGTGTTCCTCGGATTGCACAGTGACTTTAACTGGTCAATCTGGCGTGCAGCGCTTTATCTGTATCAATGCACAAGGGGGGATCTATGCCAATGCTTCAAGCTGCTAAGCTACGTGGTTTTACTTTGATTGAAATGATCATTGTCATCACCATTTTGGCGATAGTCGTTGGCGGGGTTTCTATTGCGCTTTTTCCAAGAAGTAAACAAAGCGCTGATCAAATTGCAGCTGTTAAGGCTGCTGAGCTAGGGCGTGCCGTGATAGATGAAGTACTAGGCAGAAATTTTGATCATAATTCAGGTCCAAATGGTGGTCTACCTGAATGCGTTTTGTCCGGCGTGTCAGGGGCCACTTGCACCATATCAACCGCTTTAGGCCCGGAAACGGGTTCAGGGGAGAGTAACAACACGCTGTATAATGATGTTGATGATTTTAATGGTTTTAATGGTAGCGCGCGAGATGTGCTGGGCGCGACCTTAAGTGAGGGTTATCCAGGTTATAACATTGCTATTGCGGTTTATTATGAGGATTTTAATGGTGGAGTGATGCAAGGCACGCTCTCTACCAATATCACCCATTATAAACGAATAGAAGTGACGGTAACTGACCGCCAGGGTAACCAGTACCCATTTGCAGTTATTAGAGGGAACTATTAATGCAACGAGAGAGCGGACGTGGCTTTACCCTAATTGAAATGGTGATCTCTATTACCTTGCTCGGCATTGTAGGGCTATTTATCGGAGAGGTAATTCGTCAATCTTTCGTGTCTTTTTCAGATTCAGCCAGTCGCGAAGCTCTTGTGCAACAAGGGCGTTTTGTCACTGAAAGATTGCGAAGAGAGATACGGGAAGCCGTTCCCAACAGTGTGATTGTCAGCAATGATTGCATTGAAATCTTACCCATTACTAATAGCGCGATTTATATCGATCTTCCCTCTCCCTCTGCGGTTTCTTCTGCTATTCGAGTGTTGCCAATTGAAAAGAACATTCCGGCCAATGAGCGAGTTGCTGTTTACCCAACGAGTGCGGTTGAGCTTAGAGCCGATGTGGTCTCAATTGGTCAAACAGCCCAAGTTCTGACAGAGGTTGATTTTGCTGTGAGTGGGGCGATGACTAGTATGGTCGATGTGACTTTGACCCAATCAAGTGGATTTGTGACGCTTAGCCCTGCTGATCGCCTGTATTTCTATCGAGAGCCTGTGGCATTTTGTCTTGTGGGTAATGAGTTATTGCGCTATTCCGGCTATTCTTTAAACAGAGCCTCGTTGGCGCCAGCGTCGCTAAATACTGGGGTTCGAGTTGCGGGTAATCTCACTGATGTGAACTTTATCGTTGAACAGCCACAGTTGCAACGTAATGGGTTAGTGAAAATGGAACTGATATTTGAGGATAATGGAGAGCAGGTAAGGTTTGACCATGATGCGCTTATTTACAACACGCCATAAACAATCCGGCAGTGGCCTGCTGCTGGTGGTATTTATTATTGTGGTTGTTGTCGGGTTTGTTGCCTCGGTGGCTAACCGCAATCAAGAACGTATTAGCGATCAGTTTATTGCTTCTGTAATCGGAACAAGAGCAGAACTGGCGGCGCGCTCTGCTGCTCAAATCGAGCTGAGCCGTTTTTATCAAACCCCATCTAGCGGCAGCTGCCAATCTCTTTCTGACCAAACAGTAACCTTACAAGGTAATGGTTTTTTTCAATGCTCGGCAAGCGTTAGCTGCGTCAATGTGGGTCAACTTGACGATAGCCGTAATATTTTCCAGCTCACATCTACAGGGACCTGCAATGTGGGAGATTGGCAATTGCAGAGAGTAATTCAAGTCGGGGTGCGCGACGATGCGTAAACTATTTCTCACTGGCATGGTTTTATTTTGGACAGCTTCGAGTTTTGCTCAAGATCCTTTACCAGTAGCCAAATACCATCTTGATGAGTCGACTTGGAATGGCACCTTTAATGAAGTCAAGGATGTTTCAGGTAACAACCTTCATGGAACAGCAGTGAATGGTGCGTTAACAGCAAACTCAACGCCTGCGATACCTTCGATTAACAACTTAGGTACGTGTGGGTACGGAAGTTTTGAGCATGATAATAATCAATACGTTAACATTGCAGACAACAATATACTAGATCTCAATGAAACTCTCACTGTATCAGCATGGATCAATCCAAGTAGTGGTCCAAGCTCTGGTTTGTTTAGTATTTTCTCCAAGGATTCTAATTTCGAAGTCCATATTGATTCTAGTCGAAGAGTTTTTTGGTGGTGGCAAGAAGATAATGGCACTACTCGAACTCTTACGAGCAGTGTTGCTGTGCCGCTTAACGCGTGGAGTTTTATTACAATTAGGTATGACTTTCAAAACTCTAGAGCGAGTTTATTCATAAACGGTGTTCTAAGAGCAAGCCGAAATTCTGGGAGCAGTCGTCGACTACGAATAAATGGTAGTGCTTTTCAGATCGGTCAGGACCAAAATTTTCCTGGGAGAGCTTTTGATGGTTCGATTGATGAGGTACAAATATTTGATGCTGCTTTAACTGATCAACAAATCCAACAGCTTTATAGCCAACGCCATGACTGTAGTATCATATTTTCTCCTCAATGTTTTACCGACGATTTTAGTTCTAGTCCACTTTCAGACCTATGGGTGACATCAACCAGTAAAGGCTCTTTTCAGCCACAAATTATCAATAATAGATTAAGGTTTACACAGGCGGTTCGCAATCAGGCAACCTCATCGACCTATCAGCGCTTATTCCCAGCTGCGGATAATTTAGTTGAGGTTGAGTTTGATCATTTTGCTTATGGGGGCAATGGGGCTGACGGTATCGCCATTGTTCTGTCTGATGCCCTTATTACCCCCAGAGCCGGTGCTTTTGGTGGCCCTCTTGGCTATGGATTTAAGCCAAACGAGTCTGGTTTTGCTGGTGGTTGGCTAGGGGTTGGCATCGATGAGTATGGTAATTTTTCCAGAGAAGGTGGACAAGGTTCTACCCCAGGGCGCAGGAGGCAATCTGTTGCTATTCGCGGCTCCGGGGTTGATGAAACAGGTTATCGGTACTTGGCGGGCGCATGTAATAATGGACAGACTAACACTAATGGTAATTGTCTATCTCCTAGAGTTGACAATAATAGTTCAGGGCCAGTGCATCGATACAGAATTGTAGTGGATTCTCGATCGGCTAATCAGTCACAAGTAGAAATCTTACGTAAAATAGGCAGTGGGAGCTGGCAGTCTATTGTTGGTCCAGTCAATGTTTTGGCTAGTCAGTTTAATCAGGCAGCGGTACCGGCTGACTTTCTACTATCCGTAACCGGTTCTACTGGTAGCGTGACCAATATTCATGAGATAGACAATTTTGAAGTGTGTGCGCTTCGATCGCGCCCCATCGATGAGCAAATCGACCACTTTCGTATCACCCATACGGGACAAGGAGTGACTTGTAATCGTTCTGAAGTCACGATTCAGGCTTGCAAAAATGCGACTTGTAGCGAGTTATTTACCGATACCGTCACGGTTTCTCTAGATCCATCGACTGTTTCAGGTGGTGGCGGTTGGGAAGGTGGCAATTCACAGAGTTTTACTGGTGGTTCAGGGACCTTTTACATTAGAAAATATCAACCTGGAACAATAACTTTGGATGTTATGGGGTCTAATCCACCCGCTCGACCATTTTCTACCAATTTATGTCAAATAGGCAGTGGAGGCTGGAGCGCATCAAATTGTGATCTAGTCTTTTCTGACAGTGGTTTTGAAATTGACGTGCCTGACAAATACGCCGCTGAAGCTGTAGAGGTGACCATAAGTGCAGTTAAGCAGGGTGATAGTAATACCAAGTGTGATGTGGGGTTTGGCAATGTGACTAAAAGTGTAGCCCTATGGAGTCAGTATTTGAACCCTACAGCTGTTGATATTATCGGTGATCCTAAAGTGTCTGTTGATCCAACTGGAACCTATATTGAACTCAATACCAGTGAGTCAGGAGCGGGTAATTTTAACTTGGCTTTTGATAGTAATGGCCAAACAAAGTTTAATCTTAATTATGACGATGCAGGGCAGATGCAGCTCAATGCTAAATTTACTGGTACGGTTGATGAAGCTGGCTTAGAGCTATCCGGAGCGAGTAACTTTGTGAGTTTTCCAGCCTCTCTCGCTGTAGTGGCAAAGAACTCTGATGGAGTTGAAGAAGAGTGTACCAGTATCGATGCGTTTTGTGATTGGTTTACCAAAGCGGGGGCGAGCTTTAACCTTGAAGTGACAGCGCTAGGTCAAACTAATCAGCCAACACCCAACTACACACATAGCGGTATCGTTGTTGCTCATGAATTGGCATCTCCTGATACTGCAACTTCTCAGGAAGGCACTATAAGCACCGTAAGCTATGATCATTCTGCTGTAGCTGGCAGCATTAACATTGTTTCTCAGTCTTTATCAGAAGTTGGAGTATTTGATTTTACCATTACTCCTCCCGCCGTATTCAATGGCAGTAGCGCGAAAACCATTACACCAGCTAAGAGTGTGTATCTGCGTTTTATCCCCGCTTACTTTGCAGCCTCTGTTTTTCAATCACCTACGCTGCAAGCGACTTGTAACAGCTTTAGTTATATTGGCCAGCCTTTTGACTATCTCCTTGCTCCCCGTTTAGCGTTAAACCCCAAAGCCGCCAATGGTGCTGATGTCACAAATTATCAGTTTGGTGACTTTTGGCGTTATGACAGTAGTTGGCCAACACGTACATACAGTGATACTAATACCACAGAATCGATTAATTTCGAACAAGGTGTAGCAAGTGTGGGTAGATTTACAGACCCCAATAACGCCACTGTAGTGCAACTAAGTAATGAACAGATCACCTACACCAAAGGTGTGAGCCCTATAAACTCTTTCTCAGCAAATCTTCAGCTCACTTTGGGTGCGAGCGATATTACCGATCAAGACAATGTTTGTTATAAAACAGCCGATTCGAATTCCACTAACGATTGCTTAGGTATTAGCTTTAACAGCGACAATGCAATGCAGCTATACTGGGGCAGGTTACTTCTTAATGATACCTATGGCTCTGAGCTTTCTGCGCTAAGGCAAAGACTTGAACTACAGTATTACAACAGCAACCAGTTCGTCACTAATACTGCCGATTCTTGTACAAACTTTGATAGCGTTACCAACTTTGATTTTAGTTCAAGTGATTACACAGTCGTCACCAGCGGAAGTCCAACACAGCCGGAAGTCAATGCTTCCTTAACATCTGCCACAGCTAGCAACGGTGAGTCTTGGTTAGAATATAGTGCGCCAGGCTCTGGAAATACGGGGACGATTACCTCATCTTTTAATATGCAGCTCAGGGGAGTGCCCTGGCTAAGAGAAGATGCGGATAACGATGGCAGTCTTGATGATGATAACTCGGTGTCTGGGCAAGTTCAGTTTGGCACCTATCGAGGAAGCGATCGCGTTATATGGTGGAGTGAGCAAGACTAGCGTTTTGCTGTGGTGTTCAAAAAAACGTCACACGCGATAAATACGCTCTATTCATTGCGCGATTTTTCGACTTTGGTTAGGAATCTGTTAGAAATAACGGATTACACCCCATGTTTATAGCTCAATACCTTGCTGATACGGCTAGGCATTGGTACATTTAGTGCAAATTTCTATCTTCTAATTCTTTCAGGACGAGCGAAGAATATGTTCAAAAAACTTCGTGGCATATTTTCTAATGATCTATCTATCGATTTAGGTACTGCCAACACTCTTATTTACGTCAAAGGACAAGGTATTGTTCTTGACGAGCCTTCAGTCGTCGCTATCCGTCAAGACCGTAACAGAGCAGGTAAAAGTGTTGCTGCTGTGGGGCACGGAGCGAAACAAATGCTTGGCCGTACTCCAGGTAACATTTCTGCAATTCGTCCAATGAAAGATGGCGTTATAGCGGACTTTTATGTCACCGAAAAAATGTTGCAGCATTTTATTAAACAAGTGCATGACAACAGTGTGCTAAAACCAAGCCCACGGGTATTGGTTTGTGTGCCTTGTGGCTCTACTCAGGTTGAGCGAAGAGCGATTCGTGAATCGGCGCTTGGCGCTGGGGCTCGTGAAGTGTATTTGATTGATGAGCCAATGGCGGCTGCAATAGGTGCCGGTCTTCGTGTTTCAGAACCTACAGGGTCTATGGTGGTTGATATTGGTGGTGGTACCACAGAAGTTGCTGTCATTTCGTTAAACGGTGTAGTGTATTCCTCCTCTGTACGTATTGGTGGTGACCGATTTGATGAAGCCATCATTAATTATGTGCGTCGTAACTACGGCAGCTTAATTGGTGAAGCGACAGCAGAAAAAATCAAGCATGAGATTGGTTCTGCTTATCCTGGTGATGAAGTTGAAGAAATAGAAGTACGCGGCCGCAATTTAGCTGAAGGTGTACCACGAAGCTTTAGCTTAAACTCGAATGAAATCCTTGAAGCTCTACAAGAGCCTCTTACGGGGATAGTTTCTGCAGTCATGGTTGCCCTTGAGCAATGTCCACCTGAGCTTGCATCTGATATTTCAGAGAATGGTATGGTTCTAACTGGTGGCGGTGCTCTATTAAAAGACCTTGATCGCCTTCTAACTGAAGAAACAGGTATCCCTGTTGTTATCGCTGAAGACCCGTTGACCTGCGTTGCACGTGGTGGTGGTAAAGCGTTAGAAATGATCGATATGCATGGCGGCGATCTTTTCAGTGAAGAATAATCAGATTAGCCTGAATTAATACTGGGCCTATTTGAGAGTAAAAAAGGAACTCATATTCAATGAAGCCGATTTTTGGCAGAGGACCTTCACTTCAGTTACGATTGTTTTTCGCGGTCATTATGTCAGCCAGCCTCATGCTGGCTGACAGTCGTTTAGGTGCTTTTGCCGAAATACGTTATCTTCTCAATAGCATGGTAGCACCCATTCAATACTTGGCAGATGTCCCTCGCGTTATATTTGATGATGCGTATGAGCGATTTAATATTCGCCAAGACTTTATGGAAAGCAATTACAAACTTAAGCGTGAAATTCTGCGTCTTAAGAATGACATGTTACTGCTTGATCAGTACCGAGAAGAAAACCAACGTTTGCGTAAGTTATTAGGCTCTTCATTTGTACGTGATGAGCGTAAGGTAGTGACTGAAGTGATGGCGGTAGATACTTCGCCCTATCGCCAGCAAGTAGTGATTGATAAAGGTCAGATAGATGGTGTGTATGTCGGGCAGCCCGTTGCCAATGAGAAAGGGATTGTCGGGCAAGTGACTTTTGTCTCAGCACATAATAGTAGAGTGCTTCTGCTGACTGACAGCCAAAGTGCGATTCCTGTTCAAGTCATTCGAAATGATATTCGTGTTATTGCTTCAGGTAATGGCTCAATAGATCGGATTAACTTGGATCATATTCCCATTAGTTTGGACATTGAGGAAGGGGATCTGCTGGTTACATCTGGTCTTGGTGGGGTTTATCCAGAAGGCTACCCAGTCGCCCATGTGGCTAATGTGATGCGCGATACAGCGCGAGAATTTGCGACAATTGAGGCAGATCCTGTGGTTGATTTTGAACGCCTGCGCTACTTACTCCTCGTTTGGCCAAATGATTCTCGACAGCATAAAATTCAACAGGCATTGCCGCAAAATACGCAAGAGGTAACAGCTGGTGGCGAATAGTGTCTTGAAAGGTAAACTTGTTATTGCCTTTTCATTTTTAATTGCGTTAACCCTGCAAACCATTCCATGGCCTGGTGTTTTCGATTTATTGCGCCCTTCTTGGTTACTCTTGGTTACTTGTTACTGGGTGTTGGCATTGCCCCATAGAGTGAATGTTGGTACCGCTCTGGTATTAGGGCTTCTCTGGGACCTTTTGCTCGGCTCTACTCTTGGTATACGTGGCATGATGATGTCCATTGTCGTTTACCTAGTCGCCCTGAACTTCTTAGTCTTGAGGAACATGGCACTTTGGCAGCAAGCCATACTGATTGGTTTGCTTTCTATGATGTTAGATGTGCTTATCTTCTCTGGTGAATACTTAGTCCAAGAAGTGGCATTTAATCCATTATTACTTTGGAGTGGTCTTATCAACGCCATTCTTTGGCCATGGCTGTTTTTATTGATGCGAAGGATCAGAAGACATTGGCATGTGAGGTAAAAAATGGAACAGAAATTAATATTGGCCTCGGGTTCACCGAGGCGCAAAGAGTTATTATCTCAGTTAGGCTATCAATTTAGTGTTATCCGAACCGATGTAGAGGAATTTCAAAGCCCGGATGAAACTCCGACACAATATGTTGAACGTCTTTCTCAAGATAAGGCTTTAGCCGGACTAGAGGTAGAAAGTGACGCAGTGGTGATTGGTTCAGACACAATTGTCCTGTGTGACAACTGGGTAATGGAGAAGCCCAGTAATTTGGATCAGGCTAAGCAGATGCTGATGTCATTATCTAATCGGGCCCATCAAGTGATGACAGCTGTGACTATAGTAAGTGGTGAGCAACAAGAGACAATAGTGGTAACTACAGATGTTTGGTTCAAGCGTCTGTCAGAGGAAGAAATTGAACAATATTGGCAAACGGGTGAACCGTGTGACAAAGCTGGCGCTTATGGTATCCAGGGGATTGGAGGACGTTTTGTAACACGTATTGAAGGTAGTTATCATGCCGTAGTCGGCCTACCACTATTCGAAACTGACCAGCTCTTGCACAAATTCTTATAAATTTAACATATTGAGGTGTACTCATGAGTGCAGAGTTGTTAATCAACGTCACCCCAAGCGAGACTCGAGTCGCTATGATTGAAGGGAGCAGCCTTCAAGAGATCCATGTAGAACGGGAAGCAAAACGAGGCATTGTTGGCAATATTTATAAAGGGAAAGTGAGCCGTGTTTTACCCGGTATGCAAGCAGCCTTTGTGGATATTGGTCTTGATAAAGCTGCGTTTCTTCATGCATCCGATATTGTTCCTCACACAGAGTGTGTTGCTGAAAATGAAAAGCAGCAGTTTCAAGTTCGAGATATCTCGGAATTAGTCCGCCAAGGCCAAGACATAGTTGTGCAAGTCGTCAAAGATCCTCTTGGTACTAAAGGAGCTCGTCTTACTACCGATATTACGCTTCCCTCTCGCTACCTAGTTTTTATGCCTGGTGCCAGTCATGTTGGTGTCTCACAACGGATTGAAAGTGAAGAAGAACGTAATCGTCTAAAAAAAGTAGTAGGCCATTATTGTGACGATGAGGGCGGCTTTATTATCCGTACCGCAGCAGAAGGTGCAGATGATAAAGAATTGTCCCAAGATGCCGCTTTTTTGAAACGTCTTTGGTCTAAGGTCAATGAACGTCGTGCTAAATATAAAACCCGTTCTACTTTGTACGGCGAGTTAGGGCTTTCACAACGAATTTTACGCGACTTTGTCGGTACAGAGCTGACCAAAATATTAGTCGACTCGCGATTAGAATTTGAGAACCTACAAGAATTTACCTCAGAATACGTGCCAGAGCTTACCGATAAGCTTGAACTTTATGATGGTGATAAGCCAATCTTTGATATGTATGACACCGAAAACGAGGTGCAGCGTTCACTAGAGCGCAAAGTGGAGTTGAAGTCGGGCGGCTATCTCATCATAGATCAGACAGAAGCAATGACAACGGTTGATATTAATACAGGAGCTTTTGTTGGTCGCCGTAATTTAGAAGAGACTATCTTTAATACCAATATCGAAGCGACTCAGGCAATAGCACGCCAACTGCGGTTACGTAATCTAGGCGGCATTATCATCATCGACTTTATTGACATGATGTCTGAAGAACACCGTAAGCGAGTACTTACTTCACTAGAAGGTGCTCTTAATAAAGACAGAGTAAAAACGAATATTAATGGATTCACTCAGTTGGGTTTGGTCGAAATGACTCGTAAACGAACCCGAGAGAGTATTGAGCATGTTTTATGTTCAAGCTGCCCCACTTGTGAAGGACGAGGTAGTGTTAAGACAGTTGATACTGTGTGCTATGAAATTTTGCGAGAGATCACCAGAGTGAATCGAGCATATGAGGCTGACAAGTTTGTGGTTTATGCCTCTCCTGCAGTGGCAGATAATTTGCAGGGTGAAGAGTCTCACGCATTGGCAGAATTAGAGGTTTTTATTGGAAAGCAGGTTAAAGTGCAAGCTGAACCTTTATATGTTCAAGAGCAATTTGACGTAGTCATGATGTAGGCTGTTTGTGAATAGACTAACGACTCAATTTATTCTTCGAGGACTTTCGTGGCTAGCGGTTGTCCTCTGTGTCACTTTAGCTGTGTTTGTCACAACTTTGAGGATAACTCTACCACAACTTAACCATTTCAAAGGAGAAATTCAGCATTGGGTCAACCAAGGTTCGCAGCTGGATTTTGAAATTGACCAAATCAGTGGTTTTTGGCGTAACACTCATCCTTCAATATCTCTTAAAAATGTTCGGGCGAATACACCCGAGTCGAGTGGCATCCATTTTTCGGTACAAACGGTTGAAGTTGAGTTTGATCTCATCCAATCGCTGTTAGACATGAGACCTGTGATAGCCGATCTTAACATGTACCAACTTAATTTAGATTTGAGTTCAGTTACATGGGCTGATTCTGATGGTACAAAGGTTTTGCAGCCGAAAACAGAGCAGCGAAGCGTGATTGAAAATCTCGATCAGTTGTTGCTGCGTCAGCTGGATAGTTTTCTTTTGCAAGACTCGAAAATTCGTCTTCAAGGAATTGATGGTTCAACAAGAGAGCTTGATATCAGTCAGTTGTTTTGGCAAAACAGTGGACGAAATCACATCGCAGATGGCGAGATTAGTATTGTGGATACCAATCTAAACTCTGCACAAGTCAAAGCGAATTTTGTTGATCATGGTTCTTTAGCCGATGTTAGTGGCGAGTTTTATTTAGCCGTCGACAATGTATTGGTCACACCATGGCTCACTCAGTACTTGCAAACAGAAACGGGTATTGAGAGAGGACAAGTCAGTCTCAATAGCTGGATAAACCTTGAGCATAACCAACCTGTTAGCGCTTATGTTGAACTAGAACCTTCGGAATTGATTTGGCAAGAAGGTCAACAGCATGAGCTGATTATTGAGTCAGGGATTTTACAACTAGAACCAAGTGTACAAGGTTGGCAAGTTAATGCTCATGGACTTAAGCTACGAACCGATCATGAGCCCTGGCCTGAGCTTGATGCTGCGTTTAGATGGAAACCTGAAGATTGGTCTCTAAATGTGTCGCAGCTTGACCTCAAGACTATCTCTCCTCTAGCCAAGCTTTTCCCAGACTCAAAACAAGTATCGCAACTACTAGAAACAATAAGTATTGGGGGGGCTCTTGAAGATATTCGTCTATCAATGAAAGGCTCAGATCTTGATTCACTCAAGTATTCGATGCAGCTTCATGATGGGTCGATGAAACATTGGGAACTATTACCTGGTATTAAACATCTTTCAGCTGATATATCCGGTAGCCGTTATCAAGCTAGTTCAAAGGTAACTATTATCGATGATGTTTTACCTTATGGTGATGTATTTCAGGCGCCGCTTAACATTAAACAAGGCGAGCTTGATATCGTTTGGCAAAGCGACGAAAATGGTTGGGCGTTATGGGCAGATAAAGTTACTGTGGCGACTCCTGATCTTCAAGTCTTAGGAGAGTTTCGCCTTGATTTTCCCAAAGATAAAAGTCCATTCCTATCTTTTTATACTGAAGCAGATCTTTATAATGCCGGAGAAATTTGGCGTTATTTACCAGCATTAGCTCTAGGACGTGATTTAACCGATTACCTATCGAGTGGCATTCAAGCGGGTAAGGTAAAAACTGCCAAACTACTTTGGTATGGCGAATTAGGTGACTTTCCATACAGCAATAATAATGGTGTATTTCAGGCATGGGTCGGGCTTAATAATGCCAAATTTAGCTTTGATACCGCTTGGCCAACCATTACCGATCTGCAGCTTGATTTACTGTTTCAAAACGACTCGCTTTATCTCGACTCTCATAGTGCAACTCTCACTGATATCAAAGCAACGCATATTAAAGGACAAATACCAAAGCTTGGGCCTGGTGGACACATAGAAATAGAAGCTAGTGCAGCCGGACAGGGAAATTCAGTAAGAGATTATATGATGTCATCACCCCTGGTTGACTCAGTTGGCGCTGCATTGACCACGGTCCAAGTAAATGGGGAAGTGAAATCAAGTTTTAAACTCAATGTGCCTTTTGATTCTGACGAGGAAGTTCGAGCTTGGGGTTATGCAGACCTGACCAATACTAAAGTTGCGATTAAAACCCCAGAAATGAATCTAGACACGGTGTCAGGACGTATTAAGTTTGATAATGATGTCGTTCGCGCTGCGGGGCTAACAGGAAGGTTACTAGAACAACCAGTTGCATTGGACTTTAGAGGGGAAAATGCAGAACAAGGGTACGATGTTAATATCGATGTGGTTGGTGATTGGGAGCTGAAACCTTTAGCTTCTTATCTTGGCAAACGCTGGATAGATCCAGTTAATGGCCATGCCCCATGGCAAATGGGCATTGCTATACAACTTGATGATGTTGGATTTGCTTACCAAATTGATGCTAATGCTGATTTAAAAATGGTATCTAGCGATTATCCTTATCCTCTCAAAAAAGAGCTCAATCAAACTTGGAAAGCGCGTATGCAAGCTTCAGGGAACCAAGAAAGTATCAGCGCTCGTTTACAATTACCCAACCTTAAATACCAAACCGAAATTGATATTCGCCCAGATACCCCTGTGCTCAAAGCCACCAATCTGGTCCTTGGTAAAGGTAGCTTTAAAATCAGCCCGATTTCTGGTCATCAAGCGCAGGTTCGCCTAGATAAATTCAACTTTGATCAATGGGTCGATTTGATATCTAACTCGGACAGTGAAGGCAAAGCAGCCCTAGATAGTATGAATACGCCAGAAATTCCCATGCCTCATCGTATTGATCTTGATGTTGAGGAGCTAACGCTGGGAGGTATTTGGTGGAATGACGTAGATTTCAGAGCCAAGAGGAAGAACTTGGGTTGGCATATGAGTCTAGAAAGCCAAGAGGCAGCAGGGGAAGCAAACTATATAGAACCTTATGACCTCTCTGTATCTTTAGATAGATTACACGTTTATGTTCCTGCTTTAGATAAAGAGTATAAAGATGTCACCTTGTTTAAAGCAGGAAGAGATCAAAAAGAGCTTATTAGTGGCTTTGAACGTTCTTTCCATCAGCATATTCCCAACATTACCTTAGCCATCGAGGACTTTTGGCTGCAAGGATATAAAGTTGGCAAAGCCTTTTTGGATCTAGAACGTCATGATGAAGTGCTTGAATGGAAAAAATTAAATTTTGAGACTGGTCGCAGCAAGGTCGATATGAGCGGCTCGTGGCGACTTGGTGAGCAGCAAAGCCATACTCAGTTTAATATTAGTATGTCGGGAGAAAATAATAGTGATGTTATGGAGCGTTTTGGCATTACTTCAGGGATCCAGCAGGCCCCATTTGATCTCGATTCTAAAGTTGAATGGGATGGCTCACCATGGTCGATGAAAGTTAATACCCTTGAGGGGCATGTCGCTATGAAGTTAGGCAAAGGCCAAGTGACAGGTGCTTCTGGAGCGGCAAGGCTTTTAGGCTTGTTTAGTCTAGATTCCATCATACGTAAGATGCAGCTGGATTTTAGTGATGTGTTTGATGGTGGGATGGCATTTAACTCAATAACCGGAAGCGGTGATATCAAAAATGGAATATTCCTTACTAATGATATCAAAATGGATGCTTTGGCGGGTGAAATGACAATTAAAGGTCTAGCGAACCTTAACTCTAAAACCGTCGATGCAGAAGTTAATTTTGTACCCGATATTACTTCGGGTATTCCGGTTCTTACAGCATTTGCAGTGACACCTACAACGGCTTTGTATGTTCTAGCTATCACGACGGTTATATCTCCGGTGGTTGAAGTCTTTACCCAAGTTAGTTATGAAGTTAAAGGGCCGCTTGATAACCCTGAAGTTAAGGAACTATCGAGGAGTAAAGGAGAGTTTGAGTTACCAGAAACTCTGCGTGAAGAGATTAAATAGGGAAAATAAATCATGCCCAAGATAGCAATTATTCAGATGACTTCTGGGCCAGATCCTCAAGAGAATCTGGCCTATATTAAGCGTCAGGCGATATTATTGGCCGAACAAGGTGCAAAGCTCATTGTTACACCTGAAAATAGCTTAGTCTTTGGAAATCGTGAAGATTATCATAAAGTTGCAGAGCCGTTGGCTGAAGGGGAGCTTCAGAGAGAGTTATCTCAGTTAGCAAAGTCTACTGCGACCTTTCTGGTTATTGGGAGTATGCCGATTCGCCGAGCAAAAGGAGTAACGACGACATCCTTGGTATATAATTCCCAAGGTGAGTTAATGGCACATTATGACAAATTGCATATGTTTGATGTTGATGTTGCGGACTCTCACCAGCGTTACCGAGAATCTGAAACATTCACGCCAGGGAATCAAGTGGTCACGGTTAATACTTCCGTTGGTCATCTAGGTTTATCAATTTGCTACGATGTGCGTTTTCCTCATTTATACAGTGAATTGGCTCAGCGAGGAGCCAATGTTTTATTGGTCCCAGCAGCCTTCACGGCAGTAACGGGTGCCGCGCATTGGGAGTCCTTGCTACGTGCCCGTGCAATTGAAACTCAAAGCTGGATTATAGCGTCCAATCAAACTGGCACTCATCCATGTGGCAGAGAAACTTGGGGGCACTCAATGGTAATATCCCCATGGGGAGAGGTTATTTCAAGTTTAAGTAACCTTCCAGACAATTTAGTTGTTGACTTGGATTTAGACCGAGTTGAAGCAGTGCGCTGTGCGATGCCAACACTCAAGCACATTCGCTTTGAAACCCATTTAAATGTTTAAGAGCTAACTATGACAATAAATCATGTAGAAGAGGCATTGCTATCTTCAGGGGACCTGACCGCACAGGACATAGAACAAACTTTGGCAAGCATTGCCACGCGTCAGATTGATTATGCCGACATTTACTTTCAGTCGAGTTGGCACGAGTCATTAGTTCTTGAAGATAGTATTATCAAAGACGGCTCTTTTAATATCGACCGTGGTGTCGGTGTTAGAGTGGTTGCTGGTGAAAAAACGGGTTTTGCCTATTCAGATCAAATCCAGCTAGACGCACTTAAACAAAGTGCTCTCGCGGCAAGAGGCATTGCTCAGAAAGGTCAGAGCGCTCAAGTTCAGGCTTTGAAACCGAGCAGCAATCAGCAGGTATATGG
Source organism: Vibrio aquimaris (assembly GCF_009363415.1). NCBI lineage: Bacteria > Pseudomonadati > Pseudomonadota > Gammaproteobacteria > Vibrionales > Vibrionaceae > Vibrio > Vibrio aquimaris. The sequence goes on from NZ_CP045350.1 coordinate 389,749, forward strand.
TGCTATGAATCCATTGGAAGGTTGGCAAAAACAACAAAAAACCCAGCTTCTCAAAGAATTGGATGCTTATATTCGAGCCAAAGAGCCTCTGATTAAAGAAGTATCGATAAGCCTCAGCGGAGTGCACGAACAAATGCTTGTTGCTGCAACCGATGGTACATATGCTGGTGATATTCGCCCATTGGTTCGACTATCAATTAGTGTCCTAGCTCAGCGTGGTGAGCGTCGTGAGCGCGGCAGCGCTGGTGGTGGTGGACGCTTTAACTATGACTTTTTCCTCACTCAAGAACAGGGCAGTAAAGTCGCTTACCAATATGCAGATGAGGCAATCCGCATGGCATTGGTTAACCTTGAAGCAGACGCAGCGCCTGCTGGAGCTATGCCAGTAGTATTGGGAGCTGGCTGGCCAGGTGTGTTACTGCATGAGGCTGTTGGACATGGATTAGAAGGCGACTTTAACCGTAAAGAGTCGTCAGTTTTTAGTGGTAAGGTGGGGCAGAAAGTCACGTCGGAGCTTTGCACTATTGTCGATGATGGGACTTTGAAAGATCTCCGCGGTTCACTCAATATTGATGATGAAGGTGTTGCTGGTCAGTACAATACTCTGATTGAAAATGGTGTGTTGAAGGGCTATATGCAAGATAAACATAATGCTCGCTTGATGGGAGTGGAGCCGACAGGTAATGGACGCCGTGAGTCTTATGCGCACTTACCTATGCCTCGAATGACTAACACTTATATGCTGCCCGGAAAGCATGCTCCTGAAGAGATAATTTCTACAGTAGAGAAGGGGTTGTACGCACCTAATTTTGGTGGCGGACAAGTTGATATTACCTCTGGTAAATTCGTATTCTCAACCTCAGAAGCTTATCTGATCGAAAAGGGCAAAATCACCCGTCCAGTTAAAGGAGCGACTTTAATAGGCTCAGGCATCGAAGCCATGCAGCAAGTTTCCATGGTTGGTAATGATTTGAGCATAGATCGCGGAGTTGGTGTATGCGGCAAAGCGGGACAGAGTGTTCCTGTCGGAGTAGGACAGCCAACGCTTAAGTTAGATTCCCTGACAGTCGGCGGTACTGATTAGTCACCTTAATATGGGTTGGCATCGTCTGCCAACCCTAGAAGATATAATTGAGTTAAGTGTATAAAAAAGCCTCATCAAATGATGAGGCTTTCTTAAAAGTGGCTCCCCCTGCGGGACTCGAACCTGCGACATACGGATTAACAGTCCGCCGTTCTACCAACTGAACTAAGGGGGAATTACATGGTGCCGACTACCGGAATCGAACTGGTGACCTACTGATTACAAGTCAGTTGCTCTACCTACTGAGCTAAGTCGGCACTTTATCAATGATAATAATCATTGATTTTAAAAGTGGCTCCCCCTGCGGGACTCGAACCTGCGACATACGGATTAACAGTCCGCCGTTCTACCAACTGAACTAAGGGGGAATTACATGGTGCCGACTACCGGAATCGAACTGGTGACCTACTGATTACAAGTCAGTTGCTCTACCTACTGAGCTAAGTCGGCACATTTTATTTCTTATTGCTGGTGACTTCACACCAACAATGCATAAATTGTGGTGCCCGGAGGCGGAATCGAACCACCGACACGAGGATTTTCAATCCTCTGCTCTACCGACTGAGCTATCCGGGCAACGAGTTGTATTAAACGGTTTTTCGTCTTTGAGGTCAATATTAAATTGCAAAAAAAATATTGTTTGCTGATTTTCTATACTTAGTGGGCTGTTTTTACTCATTTAGTGGGAAAAGTGTATAGCCTGTATTAAAAGTTAACATTCAAAGCATAGAAAATGTTGGAGCAATATCGCGATATAACCGGTATTGAACTCAGACTTCTTTGGCTTGTGATAGCAAACTATTGCCAAAGCTGGTTCATTTGACAATCCATGTGTTTAAGATATTAAGCCTTAATGCTTTAGATACAAAAAAGCCTCATCAAATGATGAGGCTTTCTTAAAAGTGGCTCCCCCTGCGGGACTCGAACCTGCGACATACGGATTAACAGTCCGCCGTTCTACCAACTGAACTAAGGGGGAATTATTTGTGTTACCTATCAGGTAAAGCACCAAATAATGGTGCCTCGAGGCGGAATCGAACCACCGACACGAGGATTTTCAATCCTCTGCTCTACCGACTGAGCTATCGAGGCAAATAAATGGTGCCGACTACCGGAATCGAACTGGTGACCTACTGATTACAAGTCAGTTGCTCTACCTACTGAGCTAAGTCGGCACACTTTATTTTGTTATTGCTTGTGAATAAACACCAACAATAAATAAATTGTGGTGCCCGGAGGCGGAATCGAACCACCGACACGAGGATTTTCAATCCTCTGCTCTACCGACTGAGCTATCCGGGCAACGGAGCGCTATTAAACGGATTTTCACTCGTGTCGTCAACTTGTTTTTAGAAAAAAATGTAAAAAACGAGTTGAGTGCCGATAATTTAGACACTTTGTGTGGTTATGATTTGCCTGCGTTAAAATCCTTTTTAAATTTTGTAACTTTTTCAAGGTAACGACGGGCTTCCGCGTTTGGGTGTTTTTTAGTTAACGCCCAATAAACTTGATTGGGCTGCAGCGAGTTAAGATCACGCATCGCCCGTTTTCTATCGCCGCGATTAAATGTGTTTAATACTCCTCCGGTGCCACCGTTATAAGCTGAAATCATGCTGTATTCTAACGAGGTTGGATGTTGTACATCTTTGAGATAGCGGTTTTTCAAGATGTAGAAGTAGGCGGTACCCGTATCAATGTTATTTTCCGGATTAAACAGGTATTCAGGAGAGGGTTGACCTGATGTCTTCTTGACTAATTTGAACACATCACGTCCAGCTGTTTTAGGCACCACTTGCATTAATCCATAAGCATTGGCCCAACTGACTGCATACGGGTTAAAGCTGCTTTCGGTTTTAATAATGGCGTAAATCAAGTCCTCAGGAATACCATAGCGGCGCGATGCTCGCTGGACAATATCTGCATACTTATAGCTGCGAATTTCGACTTGCTCTTCAACCATGGGTATTTCAACATAGTATGCCTTTTTAAAGTCGACATCTTTGATTTTGAGTTTATTGGCAATCAAATAGTCTGCAAAACGGTTAGCGCGCCATGACCATTGAATAGGTTTGTTATCCTGATCGACAACCTGTTTGTATAAAAACGGCTCTCCCTCTAGTTTGATGTTTTTAGAGGAGAATAAATCGACATTCGCGGGATCGTCTGGAGTGAGTAAGGTAGTGATAATAGCGTTTTTGAGGTGGCCTTTAGGATCCGTTGGCGAAACTGTCTCAATGATAATCGTGCCTTTGCTGAAGTTAACTTCAGAGCGGCTGAGATAGTTGTCTATATATTTTACGTAGTTACTTTTGCCCGCAAATTTAATTTCTTTTCGACCCCAACGTTTTTCGATATTGCCGGAAAAGCTGTCGATCAATGCATCCAGCGCAGCGGTATCTTTTTGAAATTGTCCCGGTAATTCAGCCAGGTGCTTTGCGAAGCGATTCGTCGGTTCATAGTTTACATCATAGATGCTCTCGATAAATTCACGGCTGCACCCAGTAAGAACTATGGCTAACAAAAAATAAGCTAACTTATTCATATAAATCCTAAAAAAATGGCATCAAGTATGAGTTTTGATGCCATCTCGCTATGTTTAATTCTAAGGCTTATTGCCTACTCACTTGGTGGAGTATAGCCTTCAATATGAACATCTTTTCCTTCAAACAAGAAGTTGACCATTTCCGTTTCTATCAGTTTTCTGTGCTCAGCATCCATCATGTTGAGTTTTTTCTCGTTGATAAGCATGGTTTGTTTGTGTTGCCACTCAGCCCAAGCCTGCTTGGAAATGTTATCAAAAATCCGTTTACCAAGTTCTCCTGGGTATAGCTGAAAATCTAATCCTTCAGCGTCTTTTTGTAGTCGAGCACAAAATACGGTGCGGCTCATAGTGGCTCCTTCGAGTGGTTTAGTGGTGAAGTTCTGCAGGTAAGCTATCCAATAGTTGTTTCACTGGCGCGGCTAAACCTACCTCTTCCGGTTGTGATAAGTTATACCAAAGACCTTTGTTTCCTTCCATAACGATATCAGGTTGCTTTGATAGGTCCACCAAAATGGGCGTGATATCGAGATGGTAGTGACTAAAGGTATGGCGAAAAGCGATCAAATGCTGACGGTATTCAACTGTGCTTTCTTTAATCTGGCGCTGATCTAGAGTGTTATCGAGCTCTTGGTTAGGGCTTTCTGGAAAACAGAATAACCCTCCCCATATTCCAGATTGTGGGCGTTGTTCAAGCCAGACATGGCCTTGATAGTGGATAATTGCAAACCAAGTTGCTTTGATGGGCTTATCTTTTTTAGGCTTTTTACCCGGATAATCAAGAGGGTTACCTTGCTTGTGTGCAACACAAAATGAAGAAACTGGACAAAGGGTACATTTGGGTTTGCTTCGCGTACACACCATAGCACCCATATCCATCATCGCCTGATTGTATTTATCTGTATCTTGGTGTGGTGTGTGTGTTTGTGCATGCTGCCATAATTGGTTTTCAACCTTCTTTTGACCCGGCCAGCCTTCGACTGCAAAGCTGCGTGCCAAAGTGCGTTTCACATTTCCATCTAAAATTGCATGAGGCTGTTTGTACACAGAGGAGAGAATGGCAGCTGCTGTTGAACGGCCAATGCCAGGCAGTGCATTCATTTCATCAATGTTCAGCGGAAACTCGCCTTGATATTGATTGGCAACCATTTGGGCGGCTTTGTGTAAGTTTCTTGCTCTTGCATAGTAACCTAAGCCTGTCCAAAGGTGCAGAACCTCATCTTGATTCGCATTGGCCAGATCTAAGACGGTTGGGAATCGCTCTAAAAAACGTTGATAGTAGGGAATTACCGTAGTTACTTGTGTTTGCTGAAGCATAATTTCGGATAACCATACGCTATAAGCAGTTTTATTTTGTTGCCATGGAAGGTTTTTTCTTCCATAGCTTTCATACCATGTCAGAATGGCGCTGGCAAAAGGGGTCACGACTTGCTCAATATTATTGTGTAGTTAGGTAAAATTGCATCACAGAATATGGGTAAAGTTCAACCGATAAAGAGTAAGGGTTTATTCTATGTCAAATACATTAAAAAACTTGCACCAGTGCTGATTCTTTGGATAATCACAATCCCCTAAAGTCGAGAGCAATTTTTAAACAGGCAAAATCATGAGTGAAGTGACCACTAACGAATACAATCAAGACGGTAAGCTGATACGGAAAGTACGCAGTTTTGTACGCCGTGAAGGTCGGTTAACCAAAGGTCAAGAAAACGCAATGAATGAATGTTGGCCGACGATGGGGATCGACTATCAGCCAGAGCTTCTTAATTGGAAAGAAGTGTTTGGTAACGATAACCCAGTCGTGCTTGAAATTGGTTTTGGTATGGGCGCGTCTTTGGTTGAAATGGCAAAAAATGCACCTGAAAAGAACTTCTTAGGTATTGAAGTTCATAGTCCAGGTGTTGGTGCCTGCCTTTCTGATGCTCGTGACGCCGGTCTGACAAACCTTAGAGTCATGTGTCATGATGCGGTGGAAGTATTTGCAAATATGATCCCAGATGGCAGTCTTGCGACCTTGCAGCTGTTCTTCCCTGACCCTTGGCATAAGAAACGCCATCACAAGCGTCGTATTGTTCAACTAGACTTTGCTGAGATGGTCCGTCAGAAATTGACCATCGGAGAGGGCGTCTTTCATATGGCAACAGATTGGGAAAACTATGCCCAGCATATGATTGAAGTGATGAATCAAGCGCCAGGATATGAGAATATCGCTCAGGATGGTGACTTTGTTCCTCGCCCTGAAGATCGCCCTTTGACCAAGTTTGAAGCTCGTGGTCATCGCCTTGGACATGGTGTTTGGGATATTAAATTTAGACGTGTTAGCTAAGTCGCCCGCATATTAATGTGAATGAGGAAGCCAGCATCAAGTGTTGGCTTTTTTTACCCTACAAGAAAAATAATAAGCCTTTACAAAATAGGTAAGCAATGAAACCAACAAAAGAGATATTAGCCGATATTTTACAAGAAGTTCGGCCATTGATCGGACAAGGGAAAGTGGCTGATTATATTCCGGCTTTGGCAAACATTCCCGCGAAAAAACTGGCGATCGCTGTTTTTACCAATCAAGGAAAGGTGATTAAAGCTGGTGATGCAGATGAAGCCTTTTCCATCCAATCCATTTCAAAAGCGTTAAGTCTAACCTTAGCCATGGATATCTATACGCCAGAAGAAATCTGGGCCCGAGTAGGTAAAGAACCTTCAGGGCAGGCGTTCAACTCTCTTATTCAGCTCGAAATGGAACAAGGCATTCCGCGAAATCCTTTTATTAATGCGGGGGCGATTGTTGTCGCGGATATGTTGCAAAGCCGCCTATCAGCACCTCGTCAAAGGATGCTTGAATTTGTTCGCCAACTTTCAGGTGACACTCATATTTGTTACGACAAAGTCGTAGCGGCATCAGAAATGATGCACAGCGATCGTAACGCTGCGATTGCCTATTTGATGCGCTCATTTGGCAATTTCGACAATGATGTTATTCCCGTATTGAATAACTACTTTCATGCATGTGCCTTGAAAATGAGCTGTGTTGATTTGGCAAAGACTTTTAGTTATCTGGCTAATAAAGGGACGTCTGTCCAGACTGGCAAACCTGTCGTGACCCCAACTCAAACAAAACAGTTGAACGCATTATTGGCAACCTGTGGTTTATATGATGGTGCTGGAGAGTTTGCTTATCGGGTAGGAATGCCGGGTAAATCAGGTGTTGGCGGGGGTATTATTGCCATAGTGCCTGGAGAAATGACGATTGCGGTTTGGTCTCCAGAGCTTGATCCTTCAGGCAACTCTTTAGCTGGTACAAGGGCATTAGAGCTTTTGTCAGAGCGTATTGGACGCTCGATCTTTTAGTGTTCAACGTCGTGACTAAATGATATCAAACATCCCGCGATAATGCGGGATGTTTGTATTTAGTGTTATGTAGTTAGGCTTTAGGTTGTATTGGCTCCAAGTCGCGAGTTTTTATCGCGCTTCCAAGTAAGGCTATTTCAAGCATCATAGCTAGGAGTATTTGTACCGCAACCATATATAAAGGTAAGTTAATCCATACCACTAGGGCGACTCCGGCCACCATATACAGATTGGCAGTTAATGCAGCCTTACCTATTGCTTGAGTAGCATTTTTTAACATGAGCAATCCCATAAAGTAATGCTGAATGGCCATAAGTAGTGGCAAAACAAACAGTACTGAAAGCAGAGGACGGATAGTATTGGTAAGCAAGCTATCGCCACTGACATACATTGAGAGTAATGGACTGCTTAGCGGTGTGTAGACAATCACGCCAAGAATTAGACTAAACCCAATACCGACCAGTAAAGCAAACTTGCGTAAGTGTTCCCTCTCTATTTCATAAGCTTTACCTGAAGTGTTTTGCAGATGACGAATAACTACTTGCTGCAACATACGTACACCATTGCTCACACTTATTACTAACACCCATGCTGCAGCCCATGCAGCGAGTTGTAACTCACCAATGAATGCAATCAAAATGGGCAGCATGAGCCGAGCTCCCCACAATGAAATCATTGATTGGGCTAATGGCCAGTAATAGCGCCCCATAGACATCATATTCGTCGGCAGTGTGTGCTGTGTTTGCGTGTCATTGACATGGATTTGACTGAGCCGATAGCGGACATAAACAAGCTCAGCGAGTACGCCACTCAATAATGCACCCGCAGTGATAAGTACCCCTGAATTAGTTGCTATTGATAGGAAAAAGGCGATAGTGATTAACACCAAACATCTTAAAACCGCACCCTTGGCAATGTCTTTCGAGTTTCCTGCATGTATAAGTTGACCTTGCCAATAACGTCTTATTGCTATCATTAGCGGCCAAGGGCAGAGCAATAGCACCATCAATGATGCTTGCTGCCAAACTTCAGATTGCACTGAAATTAGCTCACTGCTTTCGGGGAGTAATCCGACTATAGACATACTAAGTGTTAGTATTGTCCCGAGTACTATCACGAAACGAAATAACACTTCACTGCTCTTCTTTGAGGCTGACATCATATTGGACACAGGTAAAACAGAGATAATCGGGCTTTCAAAAAACACCGCAATGGCTTTACCTAAAGCAAAAGCAGCAAGGTTTAATGTGCTATTTGGTAAAGAGGCCAAGGCAAAAATGATAATGGGATCGCCAAGGGCCATCACCATATCACTTAAGGACATGGGCACTAACTCTCTAAAATAGCGACGACTACGAGATTGCATCAATTAACCCCTCCCCATGGATACGTGACGCATATACAGGATCTAACTGTTTAATATGGGTATCCAGTTGTCGGTCGTTGTATAAAGAGATTTTTGAGTGGGCTAGCCAGTCGGGGTTGTAGACGGTGTCTAAGTAGCGGTCGGCTCTGTCTGGGTTGATAAGCACAATTTTTTCTCGCTTAACGTTTTGCTGCATAATATAGGCAAGCCCAGCACTGATTATTGCACCCGTCGAAGCCCCCAGTAATAAGCCTTCTTTTTTGCCCATTTGATGACACATAGAAAATGCCATGTTATCGGTAACATTGTAGGCGTAGTCAATATCACTAGAGTTAAATGCTGGAGGAACAAAAGACAGGCCAAGCCCTGTCATTTTATAAGGATGGCGAGGTCTGCCGAAGATCCCAGAGCCAGCGACATCCACTGCGATGATCTTGGTCCTTGGGCTATGCCTTCGGAAATATCGAGCGACACCTGATAATTGTCCTGCTGTGCTAATGCCAATGACTATTGCATCGGGCAGATTGGGAAAAGCATTGGCAATCTCAAACGCAGTGTAATAGTAGTGCGCAAGAGGGTTATCAGGATTAAGGTGCTGACATGGATAAAATGAGTTTGGTATCTTATCAGCTAGCTTTTTCGCATGAGCCATACGTGCTTTTTGCATCGAGCCTGCGCTATCTGCCAAGCATAGTGGCACCTCTTCAAGTTTTGCCCCATAGGCATTGAGCATCTTGATGACTGGGGGAGGCGTTTTAGCATCAATGACTATGATGATTTGATAGCCTTTAGAAGCGCCAATACTTGCCAGTGACATCCCGAAGTTTCCGGAGCTGGATTCGATAATGGTACCGCCTGGTTTTAAAAGGCCCTTTTTCTCTGCTTGATCGATAAGGAAAGCGGCATTTTTATCTTTAATACTCCCTGTAGGGTTGCACGAGTCCATTTTTATGTAGAAATCGTTACTTTGACACAGTGTATGAACTCTATTTAATTTTATAAAAGGAACGTTGCCAACGGCCTCTGATATAGAGTTAGCTACAAGCTGATGAGTATATTCTTTTTTTGAGATTGTTGTTGTCATATTCATAGTGAAGCTCCTTCTGATACTAGGTTATGTGAATAGGCAGAGGTAATGTGGTGGAGAATTTTCTCATCAGGTTTGTGCCTAAAGCAGGTCGACTTGATTGGCATTTTTCTTCCCAATAACGCTTGGCCAATAACATCAGAGACATCAGAATGTATAACTTTGATTAAAAGACAGTCCTTAAATCCTTTAGAAGCTTCCGGAGATGTTTTTATCGATGATACCTCACTGACTTTTTGTAACTTTTCATAGATCAAAGTGAAGTCATTAATATTTTCTTTGTATGTTTCTTTATGTTTGTACCCCCATTGTTTTTCATTGAAGTAAATATGAAAGTCAGCATCATCTAATCTGCAAGGAGTTAGCCAGCTTTTAACTGTATTATTAACTACATTGTCAATATCTGATTTACTTCTCAGTTGACAGTATATTTCGTTAAACTCAAATGAGGCTTGAGATGCTGAAATTAAAAATACAGGAAGGCTTGCATGTGTATGATTTCTCCTAATTACTTCATAACGATGGTGACCATCTGCAATTAAAAAGCTCGGCAATTTTTCTAAGGCTTTTTTTATCCAATTACTTTGGTAACATTTTTCTAATTTAGATATGGTATGTAGCATTCCATCATTGGTAGGAATAACAAATTTATTGTCTGCTTGATCAAACCACTGGTTAATCATGCCGAGTGGGAAGTCATTGCTGTCAGTAATCCAAAAGCTAGGTGGGTAATTGCTTAGCGATAAGTTTTCTAGCGCTTTTACTCTGGTGGGGTTAGTTTGTTCATGAGGAATAATGGGTCTGGTAAACTCTGAATTATAGTCGTGATGATATAGTATTCCTGTAACTTGATGATACTTATTATTCCATTTGCCATCAATTCTATATATGAAGTATGAGTTTAAATCTAACATGAGTATTTCCTTTAACTGTAATTATGCCTACGAAGAATCGTATATGTATAAATTGAATTTTATTTATTGAGTTAATAGGAAATTGGTGGTCTGAAAAAAGAATAAAGTGGTGATATGTAAGATATTAAGTTGTTTAATACAAATAATATCGACTTAAAGTTATCTGAAATTAAAAAAGAGTTTGTGGTTAAGTGTTGGTTGGAGTGACAATGATGGAGGCTACATTGTTCATCGTCATGGCTGCTTCCCGTATTGCTAGTTTCAAAATCGGTACTGGAAGTTTCAAGGTGTATATGGTGTGATATGTTTAAATTATCAATAAGATTTTTGGCAGTTACAGAGGAAAGAGATATCATAGTAACAAATATCATAATAAATATCTTTCTTGATATTCTACACATCTAAAACCCACTCTTTTAGCTAGATATATCTTAGCAATAACAACGAAAATTATAGGTAATTAACTTTTTAGTAAATAGATAGTATGGCTTATATAATTATGATTATCTTTTGAAGCTAAAGTTCCTAAGTAAAAGTAATTTATGGAAAATAAAGTTATTTTGTGATTATTACCCAACAAATAAATCTTGGTAAAAATAAAGTAATTAGCTATTGCTGTTTGAGGGTTAGTGAAAAGTACAATGAGTCTTGGCCTAGTATAAGTAAGTCAAATGGCATTGTACTTTGCAACGAATTACTCACCATCCACCATAAACGCTTCTAGCAAGTCATTAAGGAAGAGTTTGCCTTTTTCTGTGACTTGCCAGTGTGTCTCGCTTTCGCTGATGTAGTTCATACTGATAGCCCAATCCATGGGTTTTCTTATTGCTTCAAAGCTAAGGCCTGTCGTGTTAAGAAAATCTTGCTTAGGGCAAGCTTCGAGAAGGCGGAAGCGGTTCATAAAAAACTCAAATGGCCGATCGTCTAGTGCCACTTCTTCCTCATTGTAGAGGTAGGGCTTAACCATATTATCATAAGCGGCGAGGTAGCCTTTAGGATGCTTGATTTTAGTCGTGCGAATGATTCGTCCATCAGCAAAACTAAGCTTACCGTGAGCCCCGCAACCAATACCTAAGTAATCGCCAAAGCGCCAATAATTGAGGTTATGTTGGCACTGATGATCAGGCTTACTGTAACCAGAGATTTCATACTGCACGTAGCCAGCCTCGGTAAGCTTTTGGTGTCCTTGTTCGAAAATATCCCACAAGGCATCGTCGTCAGGTAAGGTTGGGCGCTTGTAATGAAATAGTGTATTGGGTTCAATCGTCAATTGATACCAAGACAAATGAGGTGGTGACAGTTCAATTGCTTTCTCTAGGTCGTTTAAGGCTTGGTCAAGTGACTGATCCGGTAGACCATGCATTAAGTCGAGATTAAAGCTGTGTAAGCCTATTTTATGAGCCAGTTTGGCCGCATTTACGGCTTCGTCTTGACCATGAATACGACCAAGTTTGGTGAGTTTGGACTGCTCAAAGCTCTGCACGCCAACGGATATGCGCGTGATGCCTGCTTTTTGGTATCCTAAAAAGCGCTCAGCTTCAATCGTGCCCGGGTTGGCTTCCATGGTTATCTCAATACCAGATTTAAATGGAATTCTTGTTTCTATGCCTTGAAGTAGTTCGGCGATTCCCTTTGCAGAAAATAGGCTAGGGGTGCCACCACCGATAAAAATAGAGTGCAGTTGTCTCGGGTTCGAGCTGATTTGATAACGTTCTATGTCTGTATCGAGATCTTGCAGCAGTGCAGCAATATAATCTTGTTCTGGGATATCCGCTTTTAGTGCGTGAGAGTTAAAGTCGCAGTAGGGGCACTTTTGTACACACCATGGAATGTGTATATAAAGGCTTAATGCTGGAGGTATTAATTGACTCATTTTAGGTAAGACTACAAAGGCTGCGCAGATAATTGACTAAAGAGCTTTTGTAGCGCTTTACCACGATGTGAAAGCTGTTTTTTGCGCTGTGGTTCAAGTTCTGCTGAGGCGCAGTTTTCTTCTGGAACAAAGAACACAGGATCGTAGCCAAAACCATTTTGACCATGAGTCTTTGTAAGGATTTTGCCTTCCCATGTGCCGTGACAGATAATTGGAGTTGGGTCGAGTTCATGGCGCATCAACACTAGAACGCAGTGAAAACGAGCACTTCGCTGCTCCTCAGGGACATTCTGCATAGCGGCAAGTAACTTATCGATATTTTGTCTATCTGTCGCCTCTTCCCCTGCATAACGAGCAGAGTAAACGCCAGGTGCGCCATTGAGAAAATCGACTTCTAACCCTGAATCATCAGCGATCGCAGGCAGCCCTGTTTCTTTGGCGGCATGTCGAGCTTTGATGATGGCGTTTTCAATAAATGTTGTACCCGTTTCAGCGACCTCTGAAACTTCAAATTCGCTTTGAGCGACCACATCAAACCCAAAATCAGCGATCAGGTCAGCCATCTCCCGAACTTTACCTTGATTACCAGTGGCGAGGACAATTTTGTTTTTATTCATGATTTTGCCTTAGAAGTAGCCTTTATGCTTATTCTTCTACATAAAATTTTTGGGAGAACTTTAACCTTCCAGTGCCTTTATTACCAGCATTGATGTCAATATCGAAAGTTAGATTCTCTTGATCAGAAATAGAAAACTCGGCCAAATAGTATATGGCACTGCCTTCTTTAACTTGGGTAAATTCAAGAGGTTTGATTTGACCAATCAGATTTTTCGCCTGTCCTTTTACTTTGGCGGTTATCGCAGGCTTCCCTGCTTGGTAAGTATCTAGAACACTGATGTTTAGAATGGCGGAGTAACCATTACGCTTAAGTTGGTAGCTGCTGGCAACTTGTGGAGTAAGGAAAGTTGAGTTGAAGGCTGAGTAATGAACTTCAATTTCTTTGATGTTTTTGAATTGTCCAGCAAAGCTTGGCAGAGCAAATAAACTCGCGAGTGTTAGAATGATCCATGTTTTCATTTATTCTTCCTAAATAACTAATTTATATCGATAGCCGAGACACTTCTGTCCGATGATACACAGGTGAACAAAGCTTCTCATCCATAATATACGGCTTTACAAATACGCTAGGTCAATAAAGAAAAAGCCATCTTGCGATGACTTTTCTATCAAAATTGTTTGGTGTATGTGTTGGTTACAGTTGGTACCAAATTGAGCCGATAAGATCGCCCATTAAGAAGTTAGCGAACTGCAAGCCAATAAAAAGGACTAATACACTTAAATCAAATCCACCCATGGCTGGGATGATGCGTCTAATTGGTGCAAGCATAGGTTCAGTTAATTGATGGAACACATACTCAATTGGGCTGCGACCTTGACTGACCCAACTTAAAATTGCACGAATGAGCAGTACCCAGAATAATAACCCACCCGCAGCTTTAATCAGAGAAAGCAGTCCTAGGTATAAGAAATCGGCACTAAAAGATACTGAGCCGCTGGAGGCGATAAATATAATCGCCACAAACTTCAGAATGCACAGTACATAAGCAAAGAACACGGTAGCAAGATCGATACTACCCACCGAAGGTATGACTCGGCGAAGTGGTGCAACCACAGGTTGAGTCGCTTTAACAATAAACTGTGAAAACGGGTTGTAGAAATCTGCGCGTGCAGCCTGCAACCAAATACGTAAGATCACTACCATAATGTAGAGATCAAACAGGGTGGAAATTAGAAAACTCATTGAATTCATAGATTACCCTTAATTTCATAGAGCGCAAGGCTCAGAAGATTAAAACTGTTGTTCCATTTCTTCGGCACGTGCAACTGCAGCCTGCATAGCTTTTGACACTATATCCGAAAGTTGGTGTTGATTAAATGTGCGCAATGCTTCTGCTGTCGTTCCACCTTTTGACGTTACTTGCTCTCGTAGCGTCGATAACTCAATATCTGGGTTGGCAACGACCATGTGCGCGGCACCTAAAGCAGATTGCTGAACCAGCTCTCGCGCGGTGTGTTTATCAAAACCTTGTGCAATAGCTTCAGCTTGCATGGCTTCTAAGAACAAAAAGAAGTAGGCAGGCGCACTTCCGGCTGCTGCAATAACATTATTGATACCGCTCTCTTTTTGTACCCAGCAAGTTTTGCCTACCGCGCTCATCAAAGTGTTAGCGAAAGCCTTATCCGATTCACTGACTTGCGTTGGTGCAAACATGCCGCTCATGCCTAGGCCAAGCTGTGAAGGCGTGTTTGGCATGACGCGAACAATGTTTAAGTTGTGATCTAGCATTTCACATAAACGCTGACAATTAATGCCAGCTGCAATCGAGATAACGAGTTTGTTTGACCAGTCTACAGGTCGCAGTGCAGAGCACACGTCTTGCATCATTTGCGGCTTGACGGATAATACCACGACATCGGCTTGCTCTGCGGCGGCAATATTGTCACTGGTGGTGTTAATTGAAAACTCTTGTTCTAGCGGCCTACGTCTTGTTTTTGAAGGTGCCGTTGCTGTGATGCAAGATGCCGAGTAGCCCCCCGCGACTAAACCAGAGACGATAGCCTTCACCATATTACCCGCGCCAATAAAGGCGATGTTTTTATGTTCCATTGTTACTCTTTCTATTTGGTTTGAGGCTTACTTTTGTAATCACGAGCCCCAAAAATCGCTGTCCCGATGCGTACCATAGTGCTACCTGCTTCAATTGCGGCCTCCATGTCTCCACTCATCCCCATAGATAGCGTATCTATGGGCAGATTCGGAAAGCGCTTGGCAAGAGCCTCTTTGAGTTCCGCCAAGTGAGTAAATGCAGCCAATTGTAAGTCATAACTAGCAACATTGGCAGGAATTGACATCAACCCTCTTAAAGTGAGGTTTGGTAGTGAAGAAATCAACTCCGCGAGCTGAAAGATTTCTTGCTCTTCACAGGCTCCTGATTTTGAATCTTCACTGCTGGTATTGACTTGAATAAGTACTTGCAGTGGGGGCAGGTCTTTTGGACGTTGATCGTTTAGCCGCTGGGCTATTTTCGCTCTATCTATGGTATGCACCCATGCAAAGCTTTCCGCAACAAGGCGAGTTTTATTGGACTGTATCGGTCCAATAAAGTGCCACTCTAGAGCTAAATCTGGATGGCGATTAGAAAAATAAGCAACTTTATCAACACCTTCCTGAACATAATTCTCCCCAAAGGCTACTTGGCCAGCGACAGCAGCTTCGAGAATTGCTTGTGTGGGTTTCGTTTTACTGACCGCCAGAAGTTGCACAGAGCCCATAGGGCGTCCACACTTTTGTTGTGCCATTCTCATTTGTGAGCTTATTTGTTCAATATTTTGTTCAATACTACTCATAGCTAACTTTAGTAAGGGGTTGAAATGGATATTGCTGAATTACTGGACTTTAGTGTAAAGCATAACGCGTCAGATCTACATCTTTCTGCAGGTGTATCCCCAATGATACGTATTGATGGAGAAGTCAGAAAGCTTGGAGTACCAGCATTGAGTCATTCTGAGGTTCATCGATTAATCTCAGATATTATGAGTGACTCCCAGCGTAGCGAATTTGAGGAACATTTAGAAGTTGATTTTTCATTTGAACTTCCAGATGTTGGTCGTTTTCGTGTTAATGCGTTTAATCAATCGCGAGGATGCTCTGCTGTATTTCGGACTATACCTACTGTGATCCCCACTTTAGAACAATTGGAAGCGCCTGCGATCTTTGAAAGTATTTCTAATATGGAAAAAGGTTTGATCCTTGTGACAGGACCAACTGGATCAGGCAAATCTACGACACTGGCTGCCATGGTTGATTACATTAATCGCAACCACAACAAACATATTTTGACCATTGAAGATCCAATTGAATTTGTACACACCAATAACAAATGTCTGTTAAACCAGCGTGAAGTACATAAAGATACTCACAGTTTCAACAATGCCTTGCGTAGTGCTTTACGTGAGGATCCTGATGTTATTTTGGTTGGTGAGCTTAGAGATCAAGAAACAATAAGTCTTGCTCTTACTGCAGCGGAAACAGGGCACCTTGTGTTTGGTACCTTACACACCAGTTCAGCTGCGAAAACCGTTGACCGTATCATTGATGTATTTCCAGGTAGTGATAAAGGTATGGTTCGCTCTATGCTCTCAGAATCACTCAGAGCCGTTATTGCACAGAAGCTACTAAAGAAAGTGGGCGGGGGCCGAGTAGCTTGCCATGAGATTATGATGGCGACGCCAGCGATTAGAAACCTAATCCGTGAAGACAAAGTCGCTCAGATGCAATCTGTAATTCAAACCGGTGCGGCGCATGGTATGCAGACGATGGAGCAGCATTCGAAGCAATTGATTGCTCAGGGACTTGTTGATGCTGAAGAAGTGGCGAAGAAAATTGAAGCTGAATCTGGAATGATGTAAGAGAGGATATAATGGATATCAATGCTTGCTTACAAGGGATGTTGAGTGAAAAGGCATCGGATTTATATATCACTGTCGATGCACCTCTTCTCTATCGGGTGAACGGGGAATTGAAACCCCTTGGTGATACTTTGTCATCTCAAGCGGTATTCACTTTGTTACACAGCATGATGGATGAGGAGCGTCAAAAGGAATATGCCCAAAGCAGAGAAGCCAATTTTGCTGTCGTGAAAGATTTTGGCCGTTTTAGGGTCTCGGCATTTTTCCAACGTGAGCTACCTGGTGCTGTCATTCGACGTATCGAGACGAGTATTCCGACTTTTGAGCAATTGAAACTCCCAGAAACCTTAAGAGATTTGTCGATTGCCAAACGTGGGTTGGTTTTAGTAGTGGGTGCGACAGGTTCTGGTAAATCGACCACTATGGCGGCCATGACAGGGTATCGGAATCATCATCGAAGTGGGCATATCCTTACCGTTGAGGATCCCATAGAGTTTGTACATGAACACGATAAATGCATTGTTACTCAACGTGAAGTTGGTCTAGATACCGACAGTTATGAAGTGGCGTTGAAGAATTCTCTTAGGCAGGCCCCAGATATGATTTTGATCGGTGAAATACGATCTCGAGAAACGATGGAGTTTGCGATGAGTTTTGCTGAAACGGGTCATTTGTGTATGGCGACGTTACACGCAAACAATGCCAATCAAGCGCTTGAACGTATTCTTCACCTTGTACCTAAAGAGCAAAAAGAGCAGTTTTTATTCGATTTGTCGATGAACTTACGAGGTGTGATCGCTCAACAATTGCTTCGCGATAAAAATGGCAATGGTCGACATGGTGTGTTTGAAATCTTGCTAAATAGCCCAAGAGTCTCGGATCTGATCCGACGCGGCGATCTTCATGAGCTTAAAGCGACCATGGCTAAATCCCAACAATCGGGCATGCAGACGTTTGATCAGGCGCTGTATCAGTTGGTTATCGATGATAAGATCACAGAAGATGATGCGCTTCACAGTGCTGATTCAGCGAATGATTTGCGCATCATGCTCAAAACGAACCGAGGGGATAGTTTTGGTGGTGGTGCTTTATCCGACGTGAAAATCGATATGGATTAATTGAGCTCGATATTTCAGCTAACCATATTGGGCTTCAAACCAACTTTCAAGGATCACGACTGCAGACTGACAGTCGACATTGCCTTTACTCAGCGCCTTGTAGCCGCCTCTGTTGAAGAGATCTGATCGGGCTTCTGTGGTTGAAAGCCGTTCGTCATGAAGTTCCACTGGCAAACCAAAGCGACCGTGCAGCCTTTTGGCAAATTTCCGTGCTCTTTGTGTAATACTTTCAAGATCTTTACCATGGAGATCTGTCGGCAAACCGACCACTAATAAATTGGGTTGCCACTCTTTAATCTGCTTTTCAATGTCATCCCAGTTAGGAATACCATCATTGGCTTTGAATGCCTTAAGAGGGGAGGCTGTACCAGTGACTTCTTGGCCTATAGCACTACCAATACTTTTGGTGCCGAAGTCAAAAGCCATAATTGTTTTAGACATAATAATAAATAAAAATGTTAGGCGTGACCAATATCACTGGATAGTTGGGAGGCATCGATACCGAGCATTTGTACGGCTTTTTGCCAGCGTTCATTGATGGGGGTGTTAAACATCACATCAGGATCGGCTTCAATGGTTAACCAAGAGTTTTCAGAAAGCTCGACTTCCAGTTGCCCAGGTTCCCACCCAGAGTAACCCAAAGCTACGATATACTCAGTGGGTTCTTCTTCTGTGCCGAGTACTGCCAGTATATCTTTCGATGTAGTGACAGATATAGCGTCAGTCATTTGAATACTAGATTCATAATGATCTTTTGGCTGGTGGAGAATAAATCCTCGGTCGCCAGATACAGGTCCACCATTGAGAACGGGTTTTTCTAGACTACCTGTTTTGAGTTGAGGCTGCGCTGCCTCAACATCAACTTGTTTGAGCATTTTACCCACTGTGATGTCGATAGGAGCATTAATCATTAAACCCATAGCTCCGTCATCATTGTGCTCACACAAATAGATGACACTGCGTTGGAAGTAGGGATCTTTCATCCCTGGCATCGCAACTAAAAAGTGGTTGGTTAAATTCATAGTTACTCCAGCGTAAACTAAGGTACATTTACGTACCCATGATCCTTGGGCAGTTACTGCTTGCCGATACGACGCTCTATTGCATCCATTAGCTTGCCCGTTATTGAGATATCAAACTCAGCCTCTATTTCACGAATACAGGTTGGGCTGGTTACATTTATCTCAGTCAGCTTATCCCCAATGACGTCTAGACCTACAAATATCAAACCTTTCTCTTTAAGTGTAGGCGCTACAGCCGCAGCTATCTGTTTATCTGTATCAGTAAGGGGCCTTGCCTCCCCTGTTCCACCTGCGGCAAGGTTACCGCGAGTTTCCCCTTTTGCCGGAATACGAGCTAGGCAATACGGCATAACTTCACCGTCGACAATCAGAATCCGTTTGTCACCATTGCTGATGTCTGGGACAAAGGTTTGTGCCATAGCATAGTTCTGGCTATGATTGGTCAAGGTTTCAATGATCACAGATACGTTTGGGTCTTCAGCTTTGACTCGAAAAATAGATGCACCTCCCATGCCATCTAATGGCTTAAGGATCACATCTCCATGCTGTTGACGAAATTGCTTAATTTTTTCCGCTTTACGAGTGACAATTGTAGTCGGCGTCAGTTCAGGGAACCAAGCGGTAAATAGCTTTTCATTACAATCACGTAGACTTTGCGGCTTATTAACGATCAAGCTACCTTGCTGTTCTGCACGTTCCAAAATGTAGGTTGCGTAGATGTATTCTGTGTCAAACGGAGGATCTTTACGCATCAATATTGCGTCAAGACTCCCTAGCTCAATGGTTTGCTGAGATTTAAATTCAAACCAATCATTTGGATCTTCTTTTAAACTAACGACTTTGGTGTCTGCAATCGCAACGCCTTGATCAAGATGAAGATCAGCCATTTCAATGTAGTGGATCTCGTAACCACGACGCTGAGCTTCTAACATCATGGCAAAACTTGAGTCTTTCTTGATGTTGATGGCCTCTATTGGATCCATCACTATGCCTAATTTGATCATTGTTTTCTCCATTAGCCAAGATCACCAAAGCGAACTTGTAGGGCTGTTATAGCAGTTAAAGCAGCCGTTTCCGTGCGTAGCACTCGTGGGCCTAGTAGGATCTCCTCAAACTGGTAATGTCTTGTTTTTTCGATTTCTTCACTCGACAGCCCTCCTTCTGGGCCAATAAGCAGACGTATTTTGTCAACGGGTGTCGGTAGAGTATTAATCGAATATTTTGCTCTTGGGTGTAAATTGAGTTTTAAACCATCGTACTCCTCTGTGCACCACTGCTCTAATGACATGACAGGGCGGATCTCAGGGACGATATTTCTGCCACTTTGTTCACAAGCGCTGATGGCAACTTTCTGCCATTGAGACAGCTTTTTATCAAAGCGCTTTTGGTCGAGTTTTACCCCACATCTTTCCGATATTAGCGGAGTGATGGTATTGACGCCGAGTTCAACCGACTTTTGGATGGTGAATTCCATCTTATCACCACGCGATATCACTTGCCCCAAATCAAGGTTAAGTGGGGATTCGCTGCTTCGCTCGATGCGCTCAGTAAGCTCTACTTGAACGGCCTTTTTGGTGACTTCTGTGATGACAGCGGGAAACTCTGCCCCTAGTCCATCAAAGAGTGTCACTTGCTGTTCGGTTTTCATGCGCAGAACTCTTCCCACATGGCCTGCTGCATCTTCGCTTAGGTTTAGGTTTCCGAGCTGAGTGATTGCTTGAGGGTGATAAATTCGTGGGATTCGCATCAGGGTAAATATCCGGAAAAGAAGTAATTTAACTCCTAACATGGATGCGTTAGAAGTAAAAAACAAGGGGGAAGGGCGTAGAAATAGGAGCCGTAGGGATAGCTTTATTCTCGAGCTATACAAAAACATGGCTTTCCTTTAGCCATTAAATCCAGTATGACAAAACCAATCGATTAAGTGGTAGTTCAAATATTTAAATATCAAGTCTGTTAATTTCAATGGCTTTACATAAAAATAAGACGTAAATTTAAGCAATGGGTGATGCTGATTACGGGTGTTGCAATCATTGCTAACTGATATGAGTAATATATGGAAAGTTATATTCTTTATGTGTGCCTAGCTGGAGCGACTATATCTCTGCCTGGACCAGCTGTCATGCTTACGCTCAATAACTCGGTACAAAAAGGTCGTAAAAAAGCATTGAGTGGAATATTTGGAGTAGCGACCGCGATTCTTTTTATTTCTGCTATCTCTGCGACTAGTCTGGGCGTGATATTGACTCAATCTGCTTTTGCTTTCAGCCTAATTAAGTTTTTTGGTGCTATGTACTTATTATATTTAGGCGTGAAAACGTGGCGCGCAAAGCCTTCATTTGAAGTTACGCTTGGTTCTAGTCATCATTCTTATTCTCGGTGTTTTTGCGAAGGATTCTTGGTTTCTATTTCAAACCCTAAAGCTATCGTATTTTTTATGTCGGTGTTTCCACAGTTTATAGATGCATCAAAAGATCACACCATTCAGTTGCTTGTAATGTCGGTGACATTCAGTTGTCTCGTAGTCTTGATTCACAGTGTTTATTCTTTTATTGCGCACAAGGCTAAGAATAAGCTTTCAACGGAAAAAAATAAGCTGAGAATGAACAAAGTTAGCGGTGGGGTTTTTGTTGGCTTTGCAGTGGGCTTAGCGTCATCAAGTAGATAACTAGCGTTAAATAGTTATGACCCCATGTAAATTAATGTTTGTTGGCAGATTTTGCAGCTATACGAATTGTGATTGCGCTGAATTTTATTGTGGCGACGTATGGTGAGTGGGTGGATCTGACATCCGCATTGGTATTGATAGATTTTTCCTTGCACTGAATCTAGAGCAAAATCGTGAGTGGTGTTGGCGCTGACACCAAATACGGATGTCATTATGTTCTGCCACTCTTTTCCATGGGGTTTGACTCTGCCATATACCTGATAGGTAATAAGATGAGCAACTTCATGTGGAATCACTTCCTGTAAGAAGGCTTGTTGGTTCTCTATGAAAAGAATGGGATTTAAACGGATTTCATTTAGCTGTAAGTACGCTTTTCCCGCTGCTTTGCCTTTGAGTCGATACTTGATTGTTGGCATGGCAAAGGAGTGCTGAAAGTGCTGCTGAGCTATGACTACATACTTTGCCATAATTTGTTGTGCGCGATAGCTAAGTTCTTTGTCCACATCGACTCCCAATAAATTCGCCCCAAGTCATGGGGCGAATAGTATAACGAACAAAGCAAGAGTACTAATGGTGCTTTTTCCTTATTGCATCATGGTAAGCATGCCAGGTTCCGTAACCTAGAATGGGTATAGTGAAAAACATGCCTATCCCGTAGGTCGCAAATCCAATTAAAATCCCACCACAAATAATACCAGCCCAGACAATCATGGCTGGAATGTTAGATTTGACAGCGTTAAAGCTGGTAAACACTGCCGTCATCATGTCGACTCTGCGCTCCATCATCAGCGGAATGGAAAAGGCTGAAATACTAAATACGATGGCCGCTAAGACAAATCCAACAAGCGAACCTATGACAAGGAAAGGCAGAAAATCGGTAATAGGGGCACCTTGGACAGAGGGATAAAGAGCATGAAGAAGGGCAGCAATCCGCATCCAGAAAATCATACATACTGCGAGCAATACAGCAAACGCCCATTGTGACGAAGAGTTACGCCCAATGGCTTTCATTGAGTGTAACAGCTTTGGCTTGTGACCTTTTTCCAGTTCCCAAGCTGCATCATAGAGTCCTAAAGCAAGGAAGGGACCTATCAATCCGTACACAATTAAACTTGGCATTACGACCAGATGTGTACCTTGCCACTGAACAAGTAATACGATTCCTATTGCTGCGGCCATAAAACATAAACCATAAAATCCGCTAATTAGAGGAGCACGTATAAAATCTTGTAAACCGAGTGATAACCAATGAAAAGGCGCCGATACATTGAGTTCATTACATGGGATTGTGCGCGCATATTCACTGTCTGGCACGGGTTGTTGTTTTTGATCTATATCTTCTTGTTGGTTCACCGTACGAGGCATATATCCTCCTTGATCGATTCTCAGTCATAGACCACTTTTCTTTGAAAGTGGCGTGTTGGAACACGATGCTCGGCTTTGCGACCGCTGGTTAAGCTGCGCATCTGTAACTTGTAGGTTAAGAAATTACCATTCGTTTCTTAACCTTTTGTTAACTATTGACCCCTTAACAAAAAATTACAAATTTGCTTATTGCTTTTTGTGGCATAAAACAAAGGGCTTCTGGATATCCAGAAGTCCTTTGTTAATAGGTAAATTAGATTAATTTAGGCCTGCAAACTCACGCAGTAGCACTGCTTTATCTGTCGCTTCCCATGGAAATTCTTCACGACCAAAGTGACCGTAGGCTGCAGTCTTTTTATAAATTGGTTGAAGAAGATTAAGCATCTCTTGGAGACCGTATGGGCGCAAATCAAAGTGTTGACGAACCGCTTCGACAATGACTTCCTTAGACACTTTTTCTGTGCCGAATGTTTCCACCATAATCGACGTTGGATCGGCAACGCCTATGGCGTAAGAAAGCTGAATTTCACAGCGTTCTGCTAGTCCAGCAGCAACAATATTTTTTGCTACATAACGTGCTGCGTATGCAGCACTGCGGTCTACTTTAGATGGATCTTTACCTGAGAATGCACCACCGCCATGTCGGGCTGCACCACCATAAGTATCGACAATGATTTTACGACCCGTTAGACCACAGTCACCCATAGGTCCACCGATAACAAAGCGGCCTGTTGGGTTGATGAAGTAATTGGTATCTTTGTTTAACCATTCAGAAGGAAGAACAGGTTTGATGATCTCTTCCATTACCGCTTCACGAAGCTCAGGTGTAGAGATTGATTCACTGTGTTGAGTTGAAAGTACAACTGCATCAATACCTACGATATTGCCTTGATCATACTGGAACGTAACTTGAGACTTAGCATCAGGTCTTAGCCAAGGTAGAGTGCCGTTTTTACGTACTTCGGCTTGTTTTTGAACCAGAAGATGAGAGTAAGTGATAGGAGCTGGCATTAACACATCGGTTTCATTGGTTGCGTAACCAAACATGATGCCTTGGTCACCGGCGCCTTGCTCTTTAGGGTCGCTCTTATCGACACCTTGGTTAATATCTGGCGATTGCTTACCTATGGTGTTTAGAATGGCACAAGAATCAGCATCAAAGCCCATTTCTGAGTTGATGTAGCCAATCTCACGAACGGTTTGACGAGTTAACTCTTCGATATCTACCCATGCTGAGGTTGTGATTTCACCACCCACCATCACCATGCCAGTTTTGACATAAGTTTCACAAGCAACGCGAGCTTTGGGGTCTTGTTCAATAATCGCATCAAGCACTGCATCAGAAATTTGGTCTGCAATTTTATCTGGATGACCTTCTGATACTGACTCAGAAGTAAACAGGTGTTTAGCCATGATAGCTCCGCTTTAATTTGGGATAGTGAATGAGCTTATTCACTAGTATAGAATAGGTTCAATAATAGTAGGTGTATCTACTTCTAGACGTCTATTTTAGTTTTGCTAGTGCTAATTTCAAGCTTTTTTTACTATTTCATATTCAATTGTTTGCTTTTATTATCCAGATATTGTTGATTATTATATTAGTTTTTAAAGTTACTAGAGAGTGTGTATTAGTCAGTAAAACGTTTGCAGTGGCCTGAACGCTTTGAGAGAATAAAAGACATTCAAATCTGTTTTTCGCTTAATGCACTCAGGAGCAAACATGTCTTCCCGCAAACACCTAGCTAACGCTATTCGTGCCCTTAGCATGGACGGCGTACAACAAGCCAATTCTGGTCACCCAGGCGCCCCAATGGGCATGGCGGATATCGCTGAAGTTCTTTGGCGCTCACATCTAAATCACAACCCAGCAAACCCTGAATGGGCCGATCGTGACCGTTTCGTACTGTCGAACGGCCATGGCTCTATGCTGATATACTCTTTGTTGCACCTTTCAGGCTACGCGTTGTCGATTGATGAGCTGAAAAACTTCCGTCAGCTGCATTCTAAAACCCCGGGTCACCCAGAATATGGTTACGCACCAGGTGTTGAAACGACTACGGGGCCTCTTGGCCAAGGCATTACCAATGCAGTCGGTATGGCCCTTGCGGAAAAAACGCTAGCGGCGCAGTTTAACAAGTCAGGCCATGACATTGTCGATCACTACACCTACGCCTTTATGGGCGATGGCTGTTTGATGGAAGGGATCTCGCATGAAGCGTGTTCTTTGGCGGGTACACTAGGTCTTGGTAAGCTTATCGCGTTTTGGGATGACAACGGCATTTCAATCGATGGTCACGTTGAAGGCTGGTTCTCTGATGATACGCCTAAGCGTTTTGAGTCTTATGGCTGGCATGTTATTCCAGCGGTTGATGGCCACGATCCTGAAGCGATCGATGCGGCGATCAAAGCTGCGAAAGCCGATCCTCGTCCAACATTAATTTGTACTAAAACCATTATTGGTTTTGGTTCACCGAATAAATCAGGCTCTCACGATTGTCACGGTGCTCCGCTTGGCGCTGATGAAATTGCGGCTACTCGCAAGCAATTGGGTTGGGAACATGGTCCATTTGAAATCCCTGCGGATGTCTATGCCCAGTGGGATGCCAAAGAAGCTGGCACAGCCAAAGAAGCAGCGTGGAATGAAAAATTTGACGCTTATGCTGCAGCTTACCCAGCAGAAGCGGCAGAGCTTAAGCGCCGTCTAAATGGCGAACTGCCTGCTGAGTGGGAACAAAAAACCAGCCAAATCATCGCAGATTTGCAAGCTAACCCTGCCAATATTGCTTCACGTAAGGCGTCGCAAAACGCGCTGGAAGCCTTTGGTCAAATGCTGCCAGAATTTTTGGGCGGCTCTGCCGACTTAGCGCCTTCAAACCTCACTATGTGGTCTGGCTCTAAGTCAGTATCGGCGGAAGATGCATCAGGTAACTACATCCACTACGGCGTGCGTGAATTTGGCATGACAGCCATCATGAATGGTATTGCTTTGCACGGCGGCTTTGTCCCTTACGGCGCGACTTTCCTTATGTTTATGGAATACGCACGTAATGCGATGCGTATGGCCGCATTGATGAAGATCCAAAACATTCAAGTCTACACGCACGACTCGATTGGTTTAGGTGAAGATGGCCCAACACACCAACCTGTTGAGCAAATGGCTTCATTGCGCATGACGCCAAACATGAACACATGGCGTCCGTGTGATCAGGTTGAATCTGCTGTGGCTTGGAAACTGGCGATTGAGCGTAAAGATGCGCCAACTGCTCTGGTCTTCTCTCGTCAAAACCTCGCGCAGCAAGAGCGCAGCGCAGAGCAAGTGGCGAACATTGCCAAAGGTGGTTACATCCTAAAAGACTGCCAAGGCCAGCCAGAGCTTATTTTAATTGCCACAGGTTCCGAAGTAGAGCTTGCAGTTGACGCTGCCGCTGAGCTAAGCGCGCAAGGTACACAAGTACGCGTGGTGTCTATGCCATCGACTGATGCCTTTGACAGACAAGACGCAGCGTACCGCGAAAGCGTTCTACCATCAGATGTGACAGCGCGTGTGGCTATTGAAGCGGGTATTGCTGACTTCTGGTACAAGTATGTTGGCTTTGACGGCCGCATCATAGGTATGACAACCTTTGGTGAATCAGCACCAGCAGGCGAGCTATTTAAGATGTTCGGCTTTACCACTGAAAATGTGCTGAACACAGCGAAAGAATTACTCGATTAATTCATCTTGCGCTAAACAAAGCCTCGCGATGCGGGGCTTTATGGTATGAGGAGCAAGCCGCTGTTTTCAACTTTCACAGAGATATGATCGTTATTCGGAGCTTCTAAAAAAGTATCTGCTAGCTGCGAATCAAATAGGCTTGCGAGAAAGGTATTGAGATTGGCTGATTGGGCATTAACCATCTCATCTAGAATATCATTGTACCGAATGCTGAGCTATTATGGGGTGTATTTACATAATAAATAAGCCTTCCTCTGCAGAGTTTGTGCCTATATGATGGTATAACTATACACATAGTGTCTATGTGATTTTTCTTAGTTGCCTCTCAATAAAGTCTGTGCAAATTGTCGTGTTCAGAGGAGGCGTGCTACCATAATTGTGCACTGCATACACAGGAACTGCTGAAAGCGTATACCCAGGGTACACGTTTTCTAACTCACCTTTACGTTGAAAATTTTCGAACATAAATTCCGGAATCAGCGCCATGCCTGCGCCAGCTTTAACCATTGCAATGACTGAATGTACAGAGTCATTAAAGCGACTAGCCTTCATTGACACATCAATACTATGGCTTGAAGACGAATGCTCCAACGTATAATGAATGGATTTACCCTCCCAGATATTTGCGACATAGTCACATTTGTGTAGTAGTGAAGGGTTCTTTATGAGTTGAGTTATGTTTAAGTCGTGATTTTGAATATATGTAGGGCTTGCACAAAGAACTTTTTTTAAGCTACCAATTCGGCGTTGTTTATAATCACTTGATGGCAATCCTCCGAGATGGATCGCAATATCTGCACCTGTTTCAAACAAATCAACACTGCCATCATTAGCCAAAATAGTTGGAACTAAATCTGGATAAATACTTACCAAATGTCCAATAGCGGGCGATACAACTGGCTCTATTAGCGCATGAGGTGAACTGATCTTAACGCTTCCCTTTGGCTCAATTTGACTCACTCGTGCGACATCCCATGCTTCATCAACAAGAGCGCTTATTCTTTTACACCGCTCAAAAAACTCTGCTCCTATTGGAGTAAGCAGCAGCTGACGTGTTGAGCGTCTTAGCAACAAGACCTCTAATTCTTCTTCCAACGCCTTTAGATGTTGGCTAATTACCGATTTACCGACTCCCAAGTCACGAGCAGCCGCGGTAATGGATCCTGTCTCAACTATTTTAGTGAAGATGATCATGTGACGCATAAATTTATTCATAGTTTAAAAATATTACACAGTTAGTATCAAATTAGCTCTCTTTTGTTGCTTAATGAAATCATTAATAATGTGCTTAATCAATCTCTGAGGAATAATCAATGACTAAGACACACTTAACATCCGTGGCACAATATTTCACTCGTGAGCTGGCAGATGAACAATACAATCCCACGTTGTGGACTAAAAGGTTACCTACTGAGGAATTGTTGCCCAAACATATTGAGTTTACTACCCAAAACAGCGACCGTTATAGAGCGAGAGTAGGATCTGGGCTTAGCCAGATAAACTACGGAGAAGGAGAGTTTTTGGGAACCATGGACGTATATAGAACTGAAGGTATTTCTGAAGATGCTCCAATCGTTGTTTACATACATGGCGGTTGGTGGCAATGGTTTTCTAAAGAGCAATTCGGGTTTATTGCTGAACCATTCAATCAACAAGGGTTTAGTGTTTATATGCCAGGTTATCGAATGGCCACGGATTGGGCAAACGATGCTCCTATGGAATCGATCCTTAAACAAATGCAGTTCGCAGTCGCAGAGGTCCTTTCCTTTGCAGCTAAAAATAGAGTTCCTGCTGTCTATTTAGTGGGGCATTCAGCTGGTGGTCAGCTAGTTTCTATGCTTCATAAAACAGACTGGAGCAAACTTGGGGTCACACAAGAAGGAAGACAAAAACTGAAGGATGTATTTTCAATTGCAGGGCTGTTTGATATTCGGCCTCTTGTAAACAGCTTCGTTAACGACAGTATTAAAATGACCAAAGAATCATCAGAGGAGGTTAGCCCATTATTGAGTGATTTTCCGCCGAGTCAGACTCTAAGTCATTTACACCTGATTATACCAGAGTTTGATACCCCTGAGTTTTTTCGACAAACTAAGGAATATCATGCGGCAGTCCTCAATAATCAGCAGGAGTGCAGTATTTTCCTTGCCAGTAAGTGCGATCATCTTGACGTGATAGAAAACCTCCTTGACTCTAGCAACGAAGTTCTAGAATACATGCTGGAGCATATGAATATCCTACGATAGAGTTTGCTTTTTTATTTAGAGAGAGTGCTCCAATGGAGTATTGGTTTGTAAGCCGGAAATCTTTCCGGCTTTTATCATTTTAGCCATCTACCAAATCAAGGTTTGTACCTAAGTAATCTATACCAGTGGACACAGTTTCGGTCTTAAGCGTCAGAATGTTGCTTGGATCCTAGTGTTTATTTTTTATCAATAGGATAGATGTTAGTTCGAGAAAATTAGCCTTCGGCTATAAACCGTAAAATGAATTAAAAGCGATGATTGTAGGTATAATCTAATGCGCTTTATATATCTATCAGGTAGTATTCGTGATACGAAAATGATGTAAGGGATGGAGCCATGTTAAAAGTTGCGATCAATGGATTTGGACGTATCGGTCGTAATGTGCTGCGTGCGGTATACGAGAGCGGGAAAAATCAGCAAATTAAGGTTGTTGCAGTTAATGAACTGGCTCAACCCGATGCGATGGCACATCTACTGCAATATGATACAAGTCATGGTCGATTTGGTCGAAAAGTCACTAATGATCAAGAGCACATATATATCCACCATGATGCTCCATACGAAGGTACGGGCGAGTTTGATTCGATTCGTATTCTACACCTTGCCGAGATAGACTTATTGCCTTGGCGAGATCTTGAGGTTGATTTAGTACTAGATTGTACAGGTGTTTTTGGCACACAAGCTGATGGCCAAGAGCATATTAAGGCTGGAGCAAAGAAAGTTCTCTTCTCACATCCTGGCGCCCATGATCTTGATAATACGATTATCTACGGGGTTAACCACCACACTCTCAAAGCAGAACACAGGGTGGTTTCTAATGGTTCTTGTACCACCAATTGTATCGTTCCGATTATCAAAGCCTTGGATGATGCGTTTGAAATTGAGTCTGGCACGATAACAACTATTCATTCTTCGATGAACGATCAACAAGTCATTGATGCTTATCACACTGATTTGCGTCGCACCCGAGCAGCAAGTCAATCTATCATACCGGTAGATACTAAATTGCATAAAGGGATTGAAAGAATATTCCCGAAATTTTCCAACAAATTTGAAGCTATTTCGGTCAGAGTTCCAACAGTCAATGTCACAGCGATGGATTTAAGTGTCACAGTTCATACAAATGTGAAAGTTAATGACATAAATCAAACCATAGTTAACGCATCTCAGTGTACATTACGAGGAATAGTTGACTATACTGAAGCTCCGCTTGTTTCGATTGACTTTAATCATGACCCACACAGTGCCATTGTTGATGGTACACAAACTCGAGTTAGTAATAACCATCTAGTGAAGATGTTGGTTTGGTGTGACAACGAATGGGGCTTTGCCAATCGAATGTTAGATACAGCACTCGAAATGCATAAGGCACAATAGACTCAATACGGAGTGGAGATATATTTATTTTATACCTTGAAATAAATATTGATAATCTCCATATCTAAGTAAGTTTGAAAAATTGTTAGGTTGAGCTCAGATGCTGAACCGAAAAATTTATTTTTAATATTTGAGAGGACACATCATGTCTGTGATCAAGATGACTGACCTGGATCTAGCCGGTAAACGTGTATTTATCCGTGCAGATCTTAATGTACCAGTAAAAGAAGGCAAAGTGACTTCTGACGCACGTATTCTAGCTTCCTTACCTACAATCAAGCACTGTCTTGAAGCTGGTGCAAAAGTGATGGTGACATCTCACTTAGGTCGTCCTACAGAAGGTGAATATGCGCAAGAATTCTCTCTACAACCTGTGGTTAACTACTTGAATGACGCTCTAGATTGCGAGGTTAAATTAGCCAAAGATTACCTTGATGGGCTAGAACTCAATGCAGGTGAATTAGTCGTTCTTGAAAATGTGCGATTCAACAAAGGTGAAAAGAAGAACGAAGAAGCATTGTCTAAGGCCTATGCTGCGCTTTGTGATGTTTTTGTGATGGATGCCTTTGGTACCGCTCACCGAGCGCAAGCGTCTACTCATGGCGTCGGCATGCATGCACCGATCGCTTGTGCTGGTCCTCTACTGGCTAATGAACTTGATGCATTGGCAAAAGCAATGGATAAACCAGCTCGCCCAATGGTAGCGATTGTCGGTGGTTCAAAGGTTTCTACCAAACTAACCGTACTTGAGTCATTGTCAAAAGTGGCAGACCAGTTGGTTGTTGGTGGCGGTATTGCCAATACCTTTATTGCAGCGGCTGGACATAATGTTGGTAAGTCTTTGTACGAAGCAGACCTAGTTGACACTGCGAAAAAATTGATGGATGAGTGTGCAATCCCTGTCGCAACGGATGTCGCTTGTGCGAAAGCTTTTGATGAGAACGCTGAAGCCCAAATCAAAAACGTCGCGGATGTGGCTGATGACGATATGATTTTCGATTTAGGCCCTGATTCAACTGCTGAGCTGGCAGAATTTCTTAAAAATGCTAAGACTATTCTTTGGAATGGTCCTGTAGGCGTGTTTGAGTTTAAGAACTTTGAGGCTGGAACTAAAGGTATATCTGAGGCTATTGCCCAATCTGAAGGCTTTTCAGTTGCTGGTGGTGGCGACACTCTAGCTGCTATCGACAAGTTTGGTATCAAGGCTGATGTTTCTTACATCTCAACTGGTGGTGGTGCTTTCCTTGAATTTGTTGAAGGTAAGGTGCTTCCGGCAGTAGAAATGCTGGAAGCTCGCGCTAAATAATTCATTGAAAGCGGGATTTCCCCGCTTTCTTGTTTGCTGCATATAAGGCATTTTTTTGTTAAAATAGGCCCAATTGTGGCAAACGTTTGCAAAAATTTAAACGAATAAGTTTTGTTTTAAAACGATAGATAAATAGGATGACAGCCATGTCTAAGATCTTCGATTTCGTAAAACCAGGTGTGATTTCTGGTGATGACGTACAGAAAGTTTTTGAAGTAGCAAAAGAGAATAATTTTGCCCTTCCAGCGGTAAACGTGGTTGGTACTGATTCAGTAAATGCAGTATTAGAAGCCGCTGCTAAAGTAAAAGCTCCGGTAGTGGTTCAGTTTTCAAATGGCGGCGCTGCTTTCTTTGCAGGTAAAGGCGTAAAACTTGAAGGTCAAGGTGGCCAAGTTCTTGGTGCTGTAGCTGGTGCTAAATATGTTCATACTGTAGCTGAGGCTTATGGTGTACCTGTTATTCTTCATACGGACCACGCTGCGAAGAAGCTTTTACCATGGATTGACGGCCTTCTTGATGCTGGCGAAGAGTTTTTTGCTCAAACAGGTAAGCCACTCTTCTCTTCTCATATGATTGACTTATCAGAAGAATCTCTAGAAGAAAATATCGAAATCTGTGCCAAGTACCTTGAGCGTATGTCAAAAATGAACATGACGCTTGAGATTGAACTAGGTTGTACTGGTGGTGAAGAAGACGGTGTTGATAACTCAGATATGGACGCATCTGAGCTATACACTTCTCCAGAAGATGTTGCTTACGCTTATGAAAAGTTGACGGCAGTTAGTCATCGTTTCACAATTGCGGCCTCTTTCGGTAACGTGCATGGTGTTTACAAACCAGGTAATGTCGTATTGACTCCGACAATTCTTCGTGATTCACAAGCATACTGTGCGGAGAAATTTGGTATTGCTCCAAATGCGCTTAACTTTGTATTCCATGGCGGTTCTGGCTCTTCAGAAGCTGAAATTCAAGAGTCTATTAGCTATGGCGTTATCAAAATGAATATTGATACAGACACTCAGTGGGCAACTTGGGATGGTATTCGTCAGTACTCAGCTGATAACCACGATTACCTGCAAGGTCAAATCGGTAACCCAACTGGTGAAGATGCACCGAATAAAAAATACTATGATCCACGCGTATGGTTACGTAAAGGTCAGGAGTCAATGGTTAAGCGTTTAGAAAAAGCGTTCGCAGATCTAAACGCTGTCAACGTTTTATAATAAAGACCCATTTCGATACTCTGTTTACATTCCAAAGCCTGCTCATAATGAGCAGGTTTTTTTGTTTCTTCTAGCTTTAATTGAGCAATGAGATGGAGCGCACTAAAAAGAATGGCGAAACGAGTCACCATTAGATAAGTTTAACGGACTAATATTTGTTTCTATCTCATAAACAACTGTAACAAAAGCATTATTGCTGGAGGTAATAGACTATGTCAGAAGGTGCTGGGAAGATCGAAACTCCAATTATTGATGGTTTAGGTGTCGCTGGAACTTGGGTGAATGAGCATTCGGAGCTCTTAATACAATATGGTGTGAATCTAATTTCCGCCATTCTGATACTATTTTTTGGCAATATTGTTGTTAAAGTCGTAGCCAATAGTGTTTCTAAGGTACTGAAGAAGAAAAGAATGGACAAAGCAGTGGTTGACTTTATCCACACCATGGTTCGTTATTTACTCTTTATCATGGTGCTAATAGCTGCTCTTAGTCGAATAGGGGTACAGACTGCCTCTGTCGTTGCGGTTATCGGTGCTGCTGGTTTAGCGATTGGATTAGCACTACAAGGTTCGCTATCAAATTTTGCCGCAGGCGTATTGATTGTTGCTTTTCGGCCATTTAAATCTGGAGATTATGTTCAAATAGCGGGTGTTGGCGGCAGTGTTGAATCGATTCAGATTTTTCAGACAATTCTTACTACCCCTGATAATAAAATGGTCGTGGTGCCCAATAGCAGCGTGATCAGTGGACCTATTACTAACTATTCTCGTCATCAAACTAGACGAATTGATTTGGTCATAGGAGTTTCCTATCGAGCTGACTTACAAAAAACAAAGCACTTGTTGACCCAAATATGCCAAGCTGACCCCCGTATTCTTAAAGACCCAGAGGTAAAAGTGGGTGTCCATGCATTAGCAGACTCTTCTGTGAACCTAGTTGTTCGTCCTTGGGTTGCCACCAGTGATTACTGGAATGTTTATTTTGATTTGATGCAGGCGATCAAAGAAGGTTTGGATAGAGAAGGTATAGAGATACCTTTTCCGCAAATGGATGTCCATCTCAATAAAGTTGAATCCTAAACCTACAAAACCAGAGGACTTTTAATTGAATAGATTGATTATCATAAAGTATTAGCATGGCTTTAACGTTCAATTTGGATTGATAAGTAAGCTGATTAGTCTAGGGAGTATTGGTCAAGATTGTGTCAGAAGATTGACCAATACTCCTCAAGCCGTTTCTACGCGCTATGATAGGTTGAACGAGTTAATTAAGGAAAAATAATAATGAAGATGATCTCTCGCCTACTTATCGTTACGTTATGTTTGGCTGGTTTTGGTGTCTATGCGGGTACGCCAGACTTCCCACATTTACAAACCACTGGTTATGGGGAGGTTAGTGCTACTCCTGACATGGCAGAGTTTACAGTGAAAGTGGTTGAAACAACCATGACTGCTGAACAAGCCAAGCAAACCGTGGACAAAGTTGTTACCGATTTTCTTGCTCAGCTCAAAGAGCAGGGTATGAGTGATGATAATGTCAGCAGTTCAAATCTCTATATTGCACCCCAGTACCATTATCCCAAAAGCGGTCAACCTGAGCTCGTTGGCTATCGAGCTTCTCGAACAGTAAACGTGACAGTTAATCAACTGCCTGATCTTAATCAATACCTAGATATCGCATTGAATTCTGGTATTAATCAGGTTCAAAATGTGCAACTAAAGGTAAAAGAACAAGCTAAGTACCAAGAGCAAGCAAGACAAGCTGCGATCAAGGATGCCAACGCTAAAGCTAAGTCACTTGCGTCAGGCTTTGATAAAGAAATTAGTGGTGTTTGGCGTATTGATTACAATGCACCTAACAACCAGCCTGTGTTGATGCGCTCTATGGCCATGGATGCGAGAGCCGAATCTAACACCTATCAAGACTCGACGATCGTTATCCGAGATCGTGTCGATGTGATCTATAAGCTGGATTAAAGCAACTCTATCTTAATCTGTAAGGTGCTTTAGTTTACAGTCTACTATGCAGCTTTTTCAATACTGACTTGAATTTTCTGCATTGAGCAGTGAAGGTGGCGATCAAAATGCTCTGCCGCCTGATCTGCCTCTTTATTCATCACCAGTTTTAGAATCTTCTTATACTCTTCAATTTCAAATTGGTGTACATCTAGGCCATTATTACGAGCAAAATAACGATAGCGTTTGATCTGATTGATCAGATCGTTAAAAAATCCAATCATATTTGGCGAGTTGGAGCCTTCAAGAAGCGCGATATGAAACTCATGTTGTCGTTCTTCCCACTGCTGCCAATCAAAGTTTTCATCATCAGGGTTGAGGCGAGATAGTTTGTGATAACAAGTGAGTACGTTGAGCTCCCATTCTTCTCCGCCCATGCGTATTGATTTTTTTATTAACACAGGTGCTACGGTGCGAAGGCTCTCGTAAAGATCTACCAGCTCATCTAGACATACAGGAGAAACCCAACAACCTTTCTGAGGTTCTAAGCTAACATATTTGTTCCATGAAAGTTGGACTAAGGCTTCTCTGATAGGTGAGGCACCAACATGGTATCGGTGTTTTAAATCAGCGACTACGAGTTTTTGACAGGGCTTAAATTCTCCGCTCAAGATGTCTTGATAGATCATTCTCGAGACTTTATCAGTCAAGGTTGGGCTAGACACGTTCCTATCCTTACATGCATAGATACAACACTATGAAAAATATAATAAATTTCATAGCATGCAAAACTGCGGGCGATAATACAGTGTACTGATTATAGGGACAAGAGCGAAAAATAAAAAAGAGGGCGATAGCCCCCCCTTTTAGCGATAATGAGTTTGTAACTAGTGATTACAAAACGTGTACCGAAGCTGTATTTGTTGTACCGGATGCCACCAGAGCCCCTGAAACCATCACGACAATATCTCCCTTGTCCCCCAGGCCAGACTCAAGCGCTAGCTCTTTACCTAGTACATAGAAAGCATCAGTGCTATTGATTGACTCAACTAATACAGGTCTAACACCTTTAGTTAACACTAACTGGGCAGCAGTTCTTGGATTATTAGTTAAGGCTAAAATATTGGCAGTTGGGAAATATTTACGAACTGAGCGCGCAGATTTTCCACCTTCAGTTGCAACAACGATAAGCGGTGCGGCAAGTTTTTCTGCTGTATCTACAGCTCCTTTACATACAGCTTCTGTGATACGAAGACGAGGGCTATCTAGACGAGAGCCTAGTTCTGCTTTTAGAGCTGCATCAGTGCGGTTTGCGATTTGAGCCATAATAGTTACCGCTTCAACAGGGTATTTACCTTTGGCTGTCTCACCAGATAGCATCACAGCATCAGTGCCATCCATTACCGCGTTTGCAACGTCTCCAGCTTCTGCGCGAGTTGGACGTGGATTATGGATCATAGAATCCAACATTTGAGTTGCGGTAATCACCATCTTACGAGCACGATTACATTTTTCGATCATCATCTTTTGTGCAAAGATCACCTCTTCAGCTGGGATCTCAACACCTAAATCACCGCGTGCAACCATGATGCCGTCAGATTGTTCAAGAATATCGTCAAAGTTATCGACGCCTTCTTGGTTTTCAATTTTAGAGATAATATGAATATCTTCACCGCCATGCTCGGCTAGTACAGCACGGATTTCTTTGACATCAGACGCTTTACGAATGAATGATGCCGCAACGAAGTCCACGCCCTGCTCACAACCAAACTTAAGATCATTTTTATCTTTTTCAGACAATGCTGGCAGATTGACAGAAACGCCCGGCAAGTTAACGCCTTTGTTTTCTCCAAGAGCACCATTGTTAAGTACTTTACACTTAACTTCCGTTGCTGTTGTGGCTATTACTTCCATTTCTATTAAGCCATCATCGACCAAGATGGTATTGCCCACATTAAGATCGGCAGCAAAACCTGAGTATGTGACGGCCACTTTTTCTTTGTTGCCGACAACCGAAGTGTCCGTTGTAAACGTGAACTCTTGACCTGCGGTTAAGTCAACATCTTTACCTTCTTCTAGTTTTATCGTACGGATTTCTGGTCCTTTAGTATCAAGTAGAATAGCCAGTTGTTTACCAGAGTTTTCCATTACTTTACGGAAGTTGGCAATACGAGTACCATGCTCTTGGTAATCTCCGTGAGAGAAGTTTAGGCGCATGACATTCATACCCGCGCTAACTAGCTCAGTGAGTTTTTCTACTGATTCAGTTTTGGGGCCAATCGTACATACGATTTTGGTCTTTTTCATGGAAGATATTCTCCGGTTAGTAATAGTTACAATTTGAAATTTCGTTTATCTGGTTAACGTCGAAGATTTACTTGGCCTGAGTAGCTTTATAAATTTTTAGAGCTCATCAATGTTATCGTCGACTATAGAACTGAAAGTCTTTCAATTTGTTTAGTCATTTTATGACCAAACTTCTGTGGTAATACACGCTGAATTCCGTATTACCTTAAAATATATGTGAATCGTCACATAAAACTAACGTTCAATTCTGTAATTTTTTTTCTTTTCGGTGGCAAATTCTACCATTGATTTATTGCAATATCACTGCTTAACAATTGTCTTAGGACAAGCTTTTGGTGCTATTTTTTATTTTTCATCTAAAAATAAATAGACTTATTTCTTTCGAACTGGCTATAATTTATTTCGATTTGAAACTTTACTGTGCAGATTAAATGTCGAAACGAAACACTCAACTAAGAAGACATGCAATTTCTCACTTGGTGAATGAGCAAGGTGAGGTCAGTGTAGAAGCACTATCTACTCAGTTTGAAACCTCTGAAGTCACGATTAGAAAGGACTTGGCTTCTTTAGAAAAAAATGGCCAGCTTTTACGTCGCTATGGTGGTGCCATAGCTTTACCAAAAGAAGTTGTCAACGATGAGCTAAGTAAAAATATTTCGATTCGTAAGAGTGAATTAGCACAAGCCGCAGTCAAGTTGATTCGTGAGCACAACCGAATTGTTATCGATAGTGGTAGCACTACAGCCTCATTAATTAAGCAGCTTGATGGAATGCGAGGTCTTGTTGTCATGACTAATTCGCTGCACGTGGCTAATGCGCTTAATGAGTTAGAAAGCGAGCCTACTCTACTTATGACTGGCGGGACTTGGGATTCACATTCTGAGTCTTTTCAAGGTCAAGTTGCTGAGTCAGTACTACGATCTTATGATTTTGACCAGTTATTTATTGGTGCAGACGGTGTGGATATCGAGCGTGGTACCACCACATTTAACGAGTTAGTTGGCCTTAGTAAAGTGATGGCTGAGGTCTCGCGTGAAGTGATTGTTATGGTTGAGTCTGAAAAAATTGGTCGGAAAATTCCCAATTTAGAGTTGTCTTGGGATTCTATCGATATCCTCATTACCAACAAAGATTTAGCCCCTGAGTTGAAACTAAGTATTGAGTCTCAAGGTGTTCAAGTACTTTGTGCCTAAGAACAATAGGCTAATGACGGCTTAGCTTAGAGCTTGTCGAGCCTTTAATTATTAAGTCAGCTTGATTGCTGGTTATCAGAATGAATTAATTGGAGTTACTTATGTGTGGAATCGTCGGTGCAGTAGCACAACGAGATGTAGCAGAAATTTTAGTTGAGGGCCTTCGTCGTCTTGAATACCGTGGCTATGACTCAGCGGGTGTAGCAATTGTCGATACAGATTCGAGCCTTACGCGTATTAGAAGATTAGGAAAAGTTCAAGAGTTGGCTGATGCTGTCAATGAAGCCAAGGTTGTGGGTGGTACGGGTATTGCTCACACCAGATGGGCAACACATGGCGAGCCTTCTGAAATCAATGCTCATCCCCACATGTCAGGTGATATTACCGTTGTTCACAATGGTATTATTGAAAATCATGATGAGCTGCGTGAGCTACTCAAATCTCGTGGTTATGAGTTTGAATCACAAACGGATACTGAAGTCATCGCTCATATGGTTGAGTGGGAACTGCGCTCAGCAAGTACATTAGTTGAAGCGGTGCAAAAAACGGCAAAGCAGTTGGAAGGTGCCTACGGCACAGTCGTAATGGATCGCAAGGATCCTTCTCGTATTGTGGTAGCTCGCTCTGGTAGCCCGATTGTGATTGGCTTTGGTGTGGGAGAGAACTTCCTTGCGTCTGACCAACTCGCACTTTTGAATGTGACTCGCCGTTTCATGTTCCTTGAAGAAGGCGATGTTGCTGAGATCACCCGCCGTGAAGTCAGTGTATTTGATGCAAATGGTGAGAGCGTTAAACGGGAAATAAAAGAAACCGAAGTGTCTCATGATGCTGGTGATAAAGGTGAATACCGCCATTACATGTTAAAAGAGATACATGAGCAGCCAGTGGCACTTCAACGCACCTTAGAAGGACGCCTTGCCAATGGTCAAGTGGTTTCATCGGCGTTTGGTGACAATGCACATCAGCTTTTAAGCCAAGTTAAACATGTACAAATTATTGCTTGTGGTACCAGTTATCACGCAGGTTTAGTGGCACGTTACTGGCTTGAAGAGTGGGCTGGTGTCTCTTGTAACGTCGAAATTGCCTCTGAGTTTCGTTACAGAAAGTCCCATGTGTTTGAAAATTCTTTGCTGGTTACTATTTCTCAATCTGGTGAGACTGCCGACACGCTTGCAGCGCTGCGCCTTGCCAAAGAAATGGGTTATGTGGCGAGTTTGACCATATGTAATGTACCAGGCTCTTCACTAGTACGTGAATCTGATATGGCGTATATGATGAAGGCTGGAGCAGAAATTGGTGTTGCTTCTACCAAAGCTTTCACTGTGCAGCTTGCAGGCTTACTTATGCTTGCGGGGGCGATTGGCCACCACAATGGCATGGCGGTAGAAAAGGAAGCTAAGTTGGTTTCTGCACTGCAATCACTGCCAGCTAAACTTGAACAAACACTGGCAATGGCTGAGTCTATCGAAGCTCTAGCGGAAGATTTTGCTGACAAACATCACTCTTTATTTTTGGGGCGCGGAGAGCAATCAGCAATTGCAATGGAAGGTGCGTTAAAGCTAAAAGAAATCTCCTATATTCATGCTGAAGCTTATGCTGCTGGTGAACTTAAGCACGGACCATTAGCACTTATTGATGCTGAAATGCCTGTTATCGTTGTTGCGCCTAACAACGAGCTGTTGGAGAAGCTTAAATCTAACGTAGAAGAAGTGCGTGCGCGTGGCGGCCTGATGTACGTATTTGCTGATGATAAAGCGTCATTTGAAAGTGATGAGACGATGAAGGTGCTTAACGTGCCTCATTGTGATGAGTTTATTGCTCCTATCGTTTATACCTTGCCACTACAGCTACTTTCGTACTACGTTGCCTTGATCAAAGGTACCGATGTCGACCAGCCACGTAACTTAGCCAAATCAGTGACAGTGGAATAGGGCATTAATTCTCTCCCGATGTTTATGTGAGAGAGTAATAAAGTATCATACCAAGTAATAAAGTGTCATACTAAGTATTAAAGTATCATACTAAAATGGCGGCGTTCATATCGGTACGCTGTCATTCGTTGATCCGAAATGCCAAATTCTTTTAGTTCCAACTAAAACGGGTTAATGTGTAACCTCTGCCCCAAAACCGCCTCCCCCCATGATAATGGTGTTTCGCTTTCAAATTTCAGAAAGTAAAGTACTGGCAATAGAGTTAGTTAATATGATAGAGCTGTACACTGTTTATTGCGCAACAGTGAGAACCCCTCAATAGTTACATGTTTTTCAACCACTGGTGTTGACCCGAATGATTCAAAGACCCTAGGTCTCGTTTTTGCGAGATAAACGCACTTTTCCCCATTACTACCCCAATCTAGGCTTTTTTCATTTTGCAGTTCGGAATAACGAATAAGAAGTACCAATTCTTCCGACGGCCAATTAGCTTTTTTAGCTAATTTTGCTACTATGATGAGCTCTATGAATCCTGTTGATTATATTATGAACAAAATGATCAGAGAAGAAATTAAGAAAGCACTTGCCTTAGCTCCACGGAACGGCTTTATGGCTGAGCTGCATTTGCAGTCGATTAAATATGCTGATGAGCTTCAAAACATCACCGCGAAAGAGTTTTGCGAAGAAGTCGGTCTCAAGCCAAGTTATGGCACCGAATTTAGCAAAATGAGAAACCTTACCAGCCGATTGAAACAAGCTGGCTTAGACGTAGATAAGATTTAGGAATCTAAGATGCCCATTTTGAATTGGCTTAACAAAGACGAAGCGATAGCAACGTCTAAAAAATGTACATATAGGTTGCTGGAAGAAGTACCTGAACTTTCATATGGCGATATCGATAATGAAAACTTGTTGATTCAAGGTGATAACCTTGAAGCACTTAAAGCATTGATACCTCACTATGCTGGTAAAGTGAAATGTATATTTATCGACCCACCATATAACACTAAGTCTGCTTTCGAACATTACGATGATAATATTGAGCACAGCAAATGGTTATCACTTATGTATCCACGCTTAGAACTATTACGTGAGTTGCTTACAGAAAAGGGGAGTATTTGGATTACGCTAGATGATAATGAATCACATTATTTTAAAGTAATATGTGATGAAATTTTTGGGCGAAAAAACTTCGTCGGAAATATTGTTTGGGAAAAGGTCTACACACCTAAAAATAACGGAAGAGCTGTTAGTTCAGACCACGATCATGTATTAGTGTACGCAAAATCAGAATCTTGGTTTAAGGATGGATGGAATTTAGTACCAAGGTCTGATGAACAAAAAGGACGGTTTAAGAACCCTGATCACGATCCTAAAGGACCTTGGAGAACCTATCCGCTGGATGTGAGAACTGAAGACGGTGCTAGAAGAGAAAAATATAGGTACGAAGTAACGTTGCCATCAGGTAGAAAGGTAAAACCAGCGCTCGGTAGACATTGGGCACTCCCCCTAGAATCATTTCAAAAAGCTGTAGAAGACGGCGAAATATATTTCGGTAAAAAAGGGGATGCTATGCCCACTAAAAAAGCTTACCTAAGTGAAGCAAAGAAAGGGGTGATAGCTAGGAGTTGGTGGACATACAAGGAAGTTTCTGGCAACCAAGATGCAAAGCGAGAAATCTTAGCATTATTCGGTGACTCAGGTTTTATTACTCCTAAACCAGAAAAACTTATTGAACGTGTTCTTACGATAGCCACAAATGAACACGACCTTGTACTTGACTCATTCTTAGGTTCAGGAACTACTGCTGCTGTTTCGCATAAAATGAAACGCAAATACATAGGTATAGAAATCGGTGACCATGCTAAAACTCACTGTCAAAAGCGTCTGAAGCAGGTTGTTGATGGAGAGCAGGGTGGCATATCTGTAACCAATAACTGGCAAGGCGGTGGCGGTTTCCGCTTCTATAAACTAGGCGAAGCTGTATTCGACGAATATGGTTGCCTCAATACCGATATTAAGTTCCCAACATTGGCATCACATATCTGGTATTTGGAAACAAAAACACCACTCGGTAATACAATGGATAGCCCGTTACTGGGTGTTCATAACGATACCGCATACTATTTGCTCTATAACGGCATACTAGGTGATCGTCGTCCGGCAGGTGGCAATGTACTAACAAGCAAAGTGCTTAATAACTTACCAGACATCGACAAGCATGATCGCATCGTGATTTACGGTGAATCAAGCCGTTTAGGTGAGGCTCGCTTGAAGCAAGCGAACATCACTTTCAAGCAAATCCCTTATGACGTCGGCACTCTTTGATAAGGAATCCACAGAATGTTTAAGCTAAAAGGTTATCAACAACGTGCCGTTGATGTGATGCAGTCCTTCCTTTCTCACTGTCTAAGCAGCGAAAATGTTGAAGCAGCGTACAAGTTGGCATTGGAAGAACAAGAACTCCCCCCACATTTTTATCGAGATTATGGCTTTGAGCAAGTGCCCTACTTCTGTATGCGTATTCCAACAGGTGGTGGTAAGACGGTTCTTGGTTCACATGCTGTAGAAGTCGCCGCACGTCATTATTTAGAGACGGAGGCTCCTATAGTACTATGGTTAGTCCCAAGTATTACGATCCGCCAACAAACGGTCGAAGCATTGAAAACACCAGGCCATCCCTATCGTGAAAAACTGGATACGGCTTTTAATCGCCAAGTACTGGTGCTCGATATTGATGAAGTGACTCAAATTCGCCCGCAAGATATAGGCAACAAAGCCATCGTGGTGGTATCGACTCTCGCTAACTTGAGAGTTTCTGATACCTCTGGACGTAAGGTTTACGCTTACCACGAAAACTTTGAGCCGCACTTTGCAAAAATACCAGCAAACCATCCTTCGTTACCACTTCTGGAGAGGGTTTCTGACGCGGATGTACAAGAAAATGGATTGAGCATTCGTGAGATTGGCAACATCAAATTTTCTTTTGCCAACCTATTAGCACTGTATCGACCAGTGGTGATTGTGGATGAAGCACACAATGCTCGCACTACTCTGACTTTTGATACGTTGCGACGGGTGCATCCTGCTGCTGTTATAGAGTTTACTGCCACACCAAACACGACAAATGCTAATGGTAGTAACATTCTATTTAATGTCTCGGCGGCCGAGCTTAAATCCGAAGAAATGATAAAATTACCGATTGTTTTGACCGAACATCAGAACTGGCAGGATGCAGTTCAAGATGCTGTCATTACCCGTAACAAGCTTCAGGTTGATGCTCAAAAGGATCAAGATTACATTCGGCCAATCGCTTTATTTCAGGCGGAGAACAGGCATGGTGCAGTCACAGTTGATGTTCTAAAAGGGCATTTGATCAACCAACTTAATATTGATGAAGATAAGATTGCTGTTGCAACGGGTACTCAAAGAGAATTGGATGGGATCGATTTATTTGACCAAAGCTGCCCTATAGAATACATCATCACGATTGAGGCACTCAAAGAGGGTTGGGATTGTTCTTTTGCTTATGTATTTTGCTCGGTCAAACAAGTCTCTTCTAGTAAAGATGCTGAACAGCTACTTGGGCGTGTGCTGCGTATGCCGTATGCCAGCCGTCGAACGATTGAAGACTTAAACCGTGCTTATGCACATCTTGCTACGTCGAAATTCGCAAAAGCAGCTCAAGAGCTGACTGATAAGCTTATTGCTATGGGCTTTGAGGAAATGGAAATAGCCGCATTTTTACGTGAACAAGCCCCTGCGGGAGGTCAAGTAGACCTTTTTGGTGATCAACAGGAACAAGTTCCTATAAAGCAGGCCTTACCCCCTGCCATTATAGTAGAGGTTGAGGATCTGCCAGATCTAACCGAGCTTTCCGAGTCAGAGAAGAAACAGATCACGATGACTCGGGATGAGCAAACTCATACCGCTGTAGTTAAAGTGACTGGTGAAGTTTCATCAAGTATACAAAAAGCCTTAACGAAGCATGTAAAAGCGGGTAAGAAGCGTAAAGCTTTTGAGCGTGATATTCGAGTGCATAATCAGGCAATTGAAGCGACGAAAGCACCGTCGGAACGGGGTGAAAAATTTGGCTCACTACCTTATTTATGTATGATGG
This sequence comes from Vibrio aquimaris, assembly GCF_009363415.1. Taxonomy (NCBI): domain Bacteria; kingdom Pseudomonadati; phylum Pseudomonadota; class Gammaproteobacteria; order Vibrionales; family Vibrionaceae; genus Vibrio; species Vibrio aquimaris. The sequence goes on from NZ_CP045350.1 coordinate 433,973, forward strand.
AACAAGGTGAGCTGGAACTCGTTGAATCGGAAGTTTTTATTCACGCGCACAGTTGGGATCTTCTTAGCTACCCCGCGGAGTTGACTAACTTTGCCATGAATGAGACGAGCAATAGCTTTGCGATTGACATGGATGGTAAATCGCTAACCTACAAGGTTGCCAGCCAAAAGGAAGTTATCGCTTTCAACCAAGGCTTTATTGACGTTACAGAGCAGGATCTCGTCCGCTGGCTAGATAGGGAACTACGCCAACCAGATGTACTTCAGCATCAACTTGTTGGTTTCTTGGGGCGTCTAGTTAAAAACTTGCTGCAAAAGCCAAATTTGACCCTGACTGCTTTAGTTCGCAACAAATTCCCGTTGGCACGTGCTGTTCGAGACCTTATCCGCCTTCACCGAAAACAAGCTCAACAAATAGGATATCAAGCGAGTTTATTCGGTGCTGATAGCACAGCATGTGTATCTGATGAGTTTATGTATCACTTCGAGCCGAGACACTATCCATCTCGACCACCATACTATTCTGGTCGTTATAAGTTCACTAAGCACTACTTCCCACAAAATTTGATTGAAGACTTGAAGGCTGACGGTGAAGAATTCGATTGTGCCGTCGCCATTGATGGCTTACATCAAGTGAAATATTGGATTCGAAATCTTGTACGCCGAGATCACGCATCTTTCTGGCTTCCACTCGCTCATAACAAGTTTTATCCAGACTTCATTTGTGAATTGAAAGACGGGCGAATGTTGGTTGTTGAGTATAAAGGTAAAAACAGCGAAACAAATGACGATTCAGCAGAAAAACGTGCTATCGGAGATAAGTGGGCAGAGCTTAGCGATGGGCAGTGTCTATTTATTATGGCAGTAAAACAAGATAAGCAGGGTCGAAATGTTAGCCAGCAGATCCAAGCGTTAATTTCAAAGTAAATTCATTTAGCCACAGTCTTTTTATGGAGCCGAATCAACGGCTTCATAAAATATTGTAACTAGCAGCAACGTTTGACCACTTAGAGCCTGATTTTAGTCAGTTAATTAGTGGAGTACTTTAGATAGTCATGCTTTTCTTAATGTTGTTATTTTAAATGGCTTATCTTCATAGATATTTGAAGTTAGATAACATCCACTTGTCACAAGAGTCATATAATGTTTCGCACCCAATTCACATACTTAAGCCATTAAAAAATGTGAACTTCTGCTGCCTTTTAAATTAATTTTCTTCCTTAGATAGGCTTTTTAACAGGCGAATTTAATGGACATTATTCAAATGCCCCAAATTAACATTTCAAAACGTGCCTTTCTCTGGTGATTTTGACACTTGTTGCTGTTATTTCGACATTTTTCTTTCTTCTCAAGCAATGGTAGATTCGCCATTATCTGTAACCATTATATGAGTATCATTGCAATGAGCACCACAGAGCAGGGACCTAACAACGCATTTCGTTGTGCGCGTGTTGGGCAAATTAAACAGGTACATTCTGATAACAAACAAGTCCTGATTGATTTTGAGGGAAACCCCACTGACGAGCCTATATGGGCAAGCACGAGTGGTGATTTTACGTCTGAGCAGTTTGAGCTTGCCATTGATAATCAGCTTGATTGCAAAATTGAGTTTATGAACATGGACCCTTCGCTCCCCATATTAAAGGACATTCTTGTGTCCTGTCTTGATAGAAGGTCGCTGACGCTCAAGGCAGAGACAATGGTTTTAGAAGGGACAAAGGAAGTCACGGTAAAAAGCCAAGATACCTTTACCCACTACAATGGGCGCAGTGGCCGAGTGACGACTCAAGCAGAGACGATCACCACAGAAGCGGTAAAAAGTCACAAGATTAAAGCCAGAAAAATCAACTTAAATTAACCTCGCTCAATAGTTATCAAACTTTCATTATCAATCGCTTCCAAATACGAGAATAGAGTATGCCAGTTACTATCAACGCCAATGGATTAAGTATCGTTCACAAAGGGTCAGGCGGTGAAGCCAATGCAACCTCTCCTGATGTATGTTTAACGACTGTTGGTCCCGCAGTTGTGCCGATTCCTTATGGTAATAATGCGAAATCGGCCGATCTTGTTGATGGTACCACGACAGTCAGCGCTGACGGTGGCAACAGCATTGCCATTAAAGGCAGTAAATTTGCCAAAAGTACTGGCGACGCTGATGGTGACCAAAAAGGCATTTCGTCTGGGACGATTGAAGATGAAGCCGAGTTTATTTCTGCCTCAGCCAATGTGTTCATCGAGGGTAAAGGCGTGGCGCGCCTGAGCGACCAAATGACCATGAACAAGGGCAACACAACTTGCATGGCTGGGGTGCAGAACCCCTGTGTGACGGTTGATCCTATGTTGGATATTCCTTGCAGTGTTGAAGTATGTGTGCGTTACCCCAATGGCAAGCGGGTTAAGAATGCACTGTTTACATTGACCAATGAAGGTATTACGCCTGTTGGGGGAGGTATGTTAGACAGCACTGGCGAGTCTTATGTCTCTGGGCTGAAACCAGGCAAAATCAAGCTGATGATGGAAGAGAGCCAAGATGCTTTTTGTCTCTCCCCAGTTCGGCGCACCAATCCACATTGCATTGAAGAAATCAGTGACGATGACTTTTTCGATAAGGCGCGCAAACGTAATCAAGGCTTTTGGCAACCAACAAGGGTAGAAACTGGGCTGGCGCCATGGGGCGCAATTGGCCATGAGCTTACTACCGACCGCTATTTTCAAGATATTGTTGGGCTAGAAACGCGCCTGCATTATACCCACTTACACCCAGCAACCGAGTTCAGCTTAGAAAAATCCTGTGAGACCTTGGTTGGCAATCTAAATATGCCACTGCCACACACCACAGAAGCCATGCTCGCCTATAGCATGCCGATGATACTGGAAGAGGGTGAAATACTCTCGGCCATACTTCGCCTTGCGCCGTATGAAACCACAGATCGTTTGCTGGCTTTCATTCGCGCCCGTGGTGAGGGGAACCCGCAATCTTACCTTAACGATTATGATTGGGCGGCCGCGAAAAAAGCCGTGAATGAGAGCTTCGACAGCTTGCTGAAAAAGCTTCAATCTAGGTTGGAGTTTTTGCGCGACCAAGCCAGCAAGCTTAAATACGCCTATTTATCCGATGAGCTATTTAACAAGCACATCAACACCATTAAAGCCTATCTAAAAGGTTTACCTGAACTTATTGCAGGCGTATTTGCAAAAATGCAGCTTAGAGTGTCTATGCTGATGAGCAACACCGCCAACGTTAAGGTAATTAAAGCCAGCGATAATGTGTATTCTGCTGAAGCTGGAGTGATTAAGGCAGTGGTTAACACCACGCAAACCATCGACTTGGTCGAGCCCTTTATGAACGAAGTGGCGGGTAAAATTGCCGATGTGCTGCCCATTTACCCAGTGCGTTATGGTTATGCCAACTTCTTTGACACCATTATGCCCGCCCAAGCGCCGCCCACTCTGCCAGAAATGGCCAGCGCTTCAGGCCTTAATGAAACTGGCGGCTATATTTTGCGCCTGTTGCGTGAAGGCTGGATTTACATCAAAGAGGAAGAAGGAAAAGCCGATAATCAGCAGATCCATATCTTCCGCTACGCGCAAACCGAAACCGCCACCGGCGTGATTGAAAAGTTTGAGAAATACTATTTCACCAACGAAGAAAACGCTCAAGACGGCTTAACGCTGGATATCTCATCCGGCGCGACTTTCTATCCATTTGCTTTTGTCACCAATGGCACACAAAAAATCTCGATTGCTTACTCAGAGCACGAATGGGCCGCCGACATCATAGATAAGATGAACAGCGACCAAGAATGGCGCACCAAAGCCATGCAGCAAGTTGACATGATCGCCAGCGATGACTTTAGCGACACTGCCACTCAAGATACGTTAAGTAGTTTGGTGGAAGACTACCGCAGCCATGATGTGAAATGGCTAGCGGATCAAAACAAAGACAAGCCCAGTAAATACGGCTTGGATGTGTTCACCACGGCTAAAAACTACTACCTTGCTGCTGATGAGCTGGTTGAAACCATGCAAAAAAGCCACAGTGAACAAAAAGACGGTACTCTTGTCGCCTTGTTTGATCCTGTCGGGCGGCAGGCGGAAATGTCCTTTGTGCTATCACTGTTGGTTACGACAGAAAAAGCGGCTGATAACACGGATACTTACCCTAGAGTTATCGGTGACATAATTCGTGAGCTAATGAAACCCGATAAAGATCCTGAGATCCAACAAGCAGTGCAAGAAAACATCAATGTTGAGGCAATGACCAGTTTCTATGATGAGAGAGAAGCACTGTTTTCAGACTTTCAGGCGCGAAGAGTTGAAATACTCAAGCTGTTTTCAATGTTCGCGTTTGAAGATTTAGCAGACGGATCATTGGGTGCCCTTGATACTTATTTCGATATGTATTTCTCCGAGGAGTCTACCGATCCGTTTAAAGAAGTTCAGAAGCTCAACCACATTATGTCGAGTGTTATGGATGGTCTTGAGGGCACTAAGGAAGGTCATGATACGGCCATTAATATGATTAACTTGGCTTATGAGCAAGGTGCAAACAATATTTACCTGACTTACGAAGAAAAGCTCAAGCTGATCCTGCTTCAATGCCAAAGTACTGTTGATTGGGCTGAACTGGCTGCGACACTCGCCGATACAACGCATAATCTCCTAAAATTCTTCTGGAGCTGGGTGTCAGCGCTCGCCACCTATGGCTCCGATACGGTGGCTAAGACCGCCTTAAATTTAAAACCAGCGGCCTATTCTGGGCTACTCAACTTTATCCCCGATTTCTTTGAAAAAGGTTTTGGTATTGTTGAGCAAGGTGGCAACGTTAGAATTACTCTGGAGGAACTCGGAAAAATACTCGCCGAGCACATAGATTCCGTAGGGAAAAGTCATTTCAAAATGACTAGAACGCAATCGGTAATGCCGGCAGCCAGCAAATTAATCAAATGGGCTAGTGTAGAAAAAACAACCACGCTCCCTCGGCTAGAGACAGAGGCAGACAATAAAGCTGTTGCGTATTTAAAGCTGCCCAAGTACGGACACCGTTTTGCTAATTTTGACGCAGACACTGCGGCTAATTTGCTGGGTAAAACAGCCGATGGAGCCATCTCTATGCTGTCTTTAAGAGCCAACATCGATATGCTAGTGCAGTTGACTCAATCCAATCAATTTGAACAGGCGGACCCGACTAAAAGTCACGATTGGCTGTCTGCCAGTCAAGATTATGCGTTGGCAGTTGCCGCGTTATCGGCCGCGATTGTTGACCATAGTGCGGTTCAAAGAGCGCAACTGCTATTGGCAAAGAAAGCCCTGAACTCAGAGAAATTCTATCAAGCTGTATACACTGGCTTGTCTGGGCTGCTTGGCGCGATAACAAAAGGAGGCGCACACGCGGCTACTCGAGTAATTGACCATCGATTAGAGCAGCTTTCATTGCTAGTGCAATCTAAGATTATGTCAGGCTTGATTGGGGCGTCGAATTTAGCACTTGTTGCCTCCTCAGCGGTCGATGCTGTAGATGCCTATGAGACGGGAAATACAGGCCTGATGTATGCCAACATCAACTCTATGATAGCTTATTCCATGTTTGCTACAGGGCCCCTTTTGGCGTTGAGAAATATCTCCTCAGCGACTATTAGCTCTGGGTATTTTGCTTTGATAGGTTTCTCCCTTTTGATTGTGGCTGAGTCAATGAAACTAAAGTATGGCAAAACTGATCTGGAAAACTTGCTCTTTCGGTGTTTTTGGGGGAACAGCGATAAATATGCTTTTTGGTATTTTGAATCTGGTGGTAAGTTTGATATTTCAAAACGATTGGAATACAGCTCAAATATCTATGACGACCCAAAATTTATGTTGGCAATGGAAATAGAACAACAAGAGTTTAAGAACTTATTATTGCGTCCTGAGTTAAAAGTTTGGGTTGAGGAAGATCTATCACGGACCAAAAAAGTCTATGGTTATCGCATTGCATTGCCCAGTTATATAAAAGGGCAATCCAATCTTATTGGTATGGTATGCAGCAAAAAAATTGTGGATTATATCCAGCCAGTCAATCGTAAATGGGTCGAAGATGAAGCCGCGACAAAAGCATTTAAACAAGCGCTGAGCGCGGCGGCCAATAGTGAGGACTTTTTCCAATCTGAAATGATTAACGGAACCTTATATTTGAATTTTACGGTTGAGATGGAAAATAAGCCAGATGAAGAGCTGCACTTGCATTGGTACTACCAACAAAGCCCAGATATTATTGTCCCCAAACGTATGCTAACGTCGGACGGCGTTCTTGAAAAAACGTATTATGGAATGATTGATGATAAACCAAGCAATATTTAGCAGAGATTAGAATGAAAAGAAAAAACAGCCATGGTTTTTTATTTAGGTATCAATACCCACAAAAGCTAGTGAAATGGCGACAAGAATTTGCCAAGATCACTTCAATCAAACCTGAAGATGATCCACTTGAACCTTTTATGGAGGTCACAGATGATGTGCTTGCCGTGCGCAGCGCAAGAGATAACTTGCGGCTGCCGTTTCTTGCTCCATTAGTTATAGCCCTATGGTTTTTAGTATACACCTTTTCAAGTGATTTAGGTCCCAGCTCGCTGGCTCATGCTAGGGAAGTTCTGACTAGCTATCAAGTCAAAGAATCAATGGGGTATGAATTTAATGAATTTCACAGTAACCGTTATTCCTATTACAAAACCATGCTTGATGAGGATGGTAATTATACTCTTTGGAGTTACAGCCAAGCTGTATTTTCTTACGGAACAGAAACCCAGCAAAAATTTCTGATAAAAGACTTTGTTGTTTCTGGTGTTTCCCTAGGCTTGGCAATTTTCTTTAGCATTTTCTTTATTAATACTCCAAGACCTGCTGATATCTATTTCGATCGTAAAAAAGGGATTGTTTACACTTGGTTTTTTGGCCGTGTCGCTGCTTGTCGGTTTGAGAATTTAGGTTTTTTAGAACATAGAACAGGCTTGCAACTGTACCTTTATTGCGAAAACAAAAAAGGTAAAATTGGCTACTGTACTCAGCCCATCCTTATCCAGCCTACGGGCAAGGTGACATTGAATGGAGAGAAAGATAACGACTATTTCTTTGCTCAACTCTTCAATTATATGGATAAAGGCAAAAGCGCGTTAATCACAGGCGAGCACTTTTCGAGAGAGCGCCCAAGGACCTATTTTCGCATAGACAAGCGCCCAGAATCATTTGAAGAGCGATTAGACACCATTCTTGAGCTAGAGCATGAACTTCCTATTATGTACGGCCGAATAAAAGTGCCCAATTGATATCGATTGAATATCAGATAAATGCTGTTGGATTCAGATAGAGTAAATCTTGTGCATTGGAGGAACTTTTCAATAAAGTAATAAAGTTGCATACTAAATTTATTGTGTTTATGCTTGTTTGATAAATATTACGTAGTAGTTTGTATGGCAAAGAACAAGTATTCTCCCTCTGAAACCAAATATAAACGCTGGATAAAAGAGGGCAGAGGAAACGGTCATGGTATCGACTATCTTCCTTGGATAACAGTAAGAGATATTCCATCAGATGGCCGCTCTCACCGTGTTTTTGGTCATAAGAGCCAACGTACCCACCATTTGCTTTCAGACTTGGAACTTGCTGTCTTTCTCACTCTTGAATGGCGTTCTGATACCAAAGATATTCGAGAGCAGTTTCCTTTAGAACGCCAAGATACGCTTAACATTGCTTTGGACAATGGTATAAAACATCCCACTCAAGCAGGTGTAAACTTGTATATGTCATCAGACTTTGTGATAGACAGCTCCGATCCCAGCCGCCAACAGTATGTTATCCAAGCTAAATATAGTCAGTTTTTAGCTGATCCACGTGTTATTGAAAAGTTGGAGATTGAGCGCAGATATTGGCGACTGAAAAAAATCCCTTGGTTTCTGGTGACAGAGCTTAATGTTTCTCCAATTCTTACGCAGAACATCAGTTGGTTATATCCTGCTGAGCGAGATGAGATAGATGATGACGTTTTGTTAGAAAGAACGGCATTCTACGGAGAATTGTTTCTGCAAAACCCGACTAGAGCTGTTACTGATATTTGTAAACAGCTTGATAGCTCATATAACCAACCTGTAGGCTCTTCTATCTATGAAATCAGACAGTTATTAGCTAACCGTTGTTTCTATTTTGATATGTCCCAGCCGTTTCACTTGTTAAAAGGCCAGGACTTCATGGTAGAAAATATGGGGAACTTGATAGGATCTCGTGATGTTTCGAATCAATGAAGTTCTGAAGTATGAGCAACAAAGGTACAGAATTTTGAGTTGTTATGGTGACAACTTTGTTTGGATATCGATAGACAATAAAAGTGGTTTTCCAAGCATTATTGACTTAAATTCTTTGCTTTTGGCGGTTCAGGATGAATTACTACATCGAGTGGACGACCCCTATGCCTATCTCATGATGCTTTCCCCTGAAGAAGGCAGCATTGCTCAAGTAAAACGAGATCAAAATTATGAAATGATCAGTCCTATTATCCAACTTGAAGAGTATTATCAGCCTAAACAACGAGCGAAAGCGATAGATTTTGTGATGAGCAATCACAAAACGACTAAACAAACACTATATCGCTTAATCCGCCAATATTGGCAGCGTGGACAAACTGCGAATGCCCTTCTTCCTGATTATAAAAATTCTGGAGCGAAAGGCAAAAGGCGGACAGCGAAAGACAAGAAATTGGGGCGCCCCAGAAAGTATGAGCCTGGTACTGGGGTTAATGTTGATAGCTTTATTGAAAAATTGTTCAGAATTGCTATTCAGAAGTATTTGTTGACCGACAAGGGTTATTCTTTTCCATACGCTCATCGGCGCTTTAAAGATCGATACCAGACTTATTTTCCTGATGTTTCAGAGGAAGAAATTCCAACCAATTGGCAAATGAAATACTTCTATCAGCGTGAATATACGCAAGTAGAAAAAATAAAAAACCGATCCAGTCGCAACGTATATAACAAAGACTTTCGTCCTTTGACAGGAACAGCCACCATGAATGCTCTGGGGCCTGGTTCTCGCTTTGAGATTGATGCAACGATAGCAGACATTTATGTCGTTTCTGATGTAAACAGAAGCTGGATAGTTGGGCGGCCTGTGGTTTACATTGTCATTGATGTGTTCAGTCGATTAATTGTTGGCTTCTACATTGGTTTTGAAAATCCGTCCTATGTCGCGGCTATGCAAGCATTACAAGTTGCGATGACCGATAAAGTAGACTTGTGTAGTCAATTTGATTTAGATATTGAATCTAAAGATTGGCCCGCGATTGGTTTGCCAGACGCTATTTTGGCTGATAGAGGAGAGCTACTGGGGTATCAGATAGAATACTTAGAAAAAAGCTTTTCTGTCAGACTTGAAAATACACCGCCGTTTCGGGGAGATGCTAAAGGAATCGTTGAGCGTAACTTCAAAACGTTGCAAGCCGATTTCACCCCGTTTGCTCCTGGGTTCGTAACAGGAAATAAAGTCAAAAAGCGTGGTGGTAAGGATTATCGTCTTGATGCCAAGCTATCCATTTCTGATTTTAAAGAAATTATTCTTTCATCAATTCTCTATCATAATCAATACGATGTATTGAAGAAATATGACCGCTCTGCTGATATGCCTGTTGAGCTGCCTTCAATACCACTAGAGTTGTGGAATTGGGGCATTCAAAATCGTACTGGTCGTTTGCGCTCTGCTCCTGAACAATCAGTTAGGTTGAGTTTGCTCCCCAGAATCGAAGCTACGGTCTCCACGTTGGGAATATGTCTATTTGGTATCTATTATACCTGCCAAGAAGCTATTGCAGAAGGCTGGATGCATCGGGCTAAAGAAGTGTCTCGACCAGAGAAAATCTTGGTGGCATACGATCCTAGTTTAGTGGATGAGGTTTACCTATTTCCATGGAAAAGCAGTCGCGAACATTGGCTGTGTAAACTATCTGCACGGTCTAGAGAGTTCGTTAACTGTTCCTTTTGGGAAGTATGGCAACGTCAAGAACAGAAAAAACACACCACTGCTCAAAGTAAGGTGCGGGCTGAAAAGCATAAACGTGAACATGAGCGCAGGGTCGCTGAAAAAATACACGATGCGGAAAAGTTGAGCCCTGATTCATCAAAAACGTCTAATAGTGAACGCCTTTCCAGTATTCGCTCAAATCGAAAAGCTGAGTTGCACAAAGAACGGGAAGGTAGAAAGCCTACACCTAAAGTTGATGTGAAAGACACGGCAGAGGTGATTTTTTTGCACGATAGTCCCAAGGATGATTATAGCTATCCGAGCTATGTTGATGAGCTGTTCGACGAAGAGGATGATAGCGAGTGAGTTTGCCTATCGAGTACGTAACAGCGCAATATCAGGATACTGGCAATCCTTCATATAGGGGGAATCCTTTCATCGAAGCACTGCCTCCTATTATGGAAATTAGGCAACTTAAAGAAGGGTTGGAAGGTAAAGTCGATTTTTCATTAAAGCATTTGCAAGATAAACCTCGACAGCGAGCGCATATGGTCGCAGCGTTACTGGATGACTTCTTTCAGCCACTATCTCAGCATGTATTATTGGAAGAGCGTATTTCAATCATGGTACGCCGTGGTTATGTCAGTCGAAACCTTTTAGATGGTTCGCTCAATGAACATCTGCAAAATGGTTATCAGAGAGTGATGAGTGGTGACCTACAAAGTTATAAGTTTAGGAATGTGCTAACAACAGCAACCTGTTTGTCTCTGATTGGCTGTTCTGGCAGTGGCAAAAGCTCAACTCTTGATAGAATCCTAGCGACATATCCTCAGGTTATTTATCACGAAAACTATAATTTTTTCCAATTGAGCTATCTAAAAATCGAGTGCCCTAACAATGGTTCGCAGCAGAGCTTGTGCCTTAATTTTTTTAGAGAGGTCGATCGGAGGTTAGGGACAAATTATGAGAATACTCATGGTCGCAGGCGTCACGGGATACCAACGTTATTGGCTTTAATGAGTCAGGTTGCGAATGAACGCGCTATTGGTGTACTGGTCATTGATGAAATTCAACGCTTGAAAATTCGCAAGGCCGTTGGGCGAGAGCAAATGCTGGAATTTTTTGTTGAACTGGTGAACACGGTTGGGATACCGGTGATATTGGTTGGTACACCGAAAGCCCGACCATTGTTTGAAGTTGAGTTACAATCGGCAAGACGAACCACGGGTATAGGCTCTCTTTATTGGCAGCCCATGCCCCAATATCCTGAAAATCCGAACACCAAAAGCGAATGGGTTGCTTTTACGAATAAACTCTGGAAATACCAGTGGCTCAATCGGCGTGATGAAGTCCTTACCGATGAAATCAGAGATTGTTGGTATGAATTATCTCAAGGGGTTTTGGATATTGTTGTTAAGCTGTTTGTGTTGGCTCAGCTCAGAGCCATTGCCTCAAAACTAGAACGCATTACGGTTAAACTGTTGCGGTCAGTTTACGACGATGAACTAAAGCCCGTTCATCCTATGCTAGATGCGATCCGTCAAGGAAGTCCAGATTTAATAGCTAAATATTCTGATTTGCGAGTGGAAGATATTGATAAGCGCCTACTTAGCCTACAGCAGAAAATTAATCAGATCCCCAAAGAGCCTGAATTACCTTTTGGTCATATCGAGCAAGCAATGCGGCTATATAATTTGCTCCTACAAACAGGGTGCCAATCTAAAATACTTATCCCACTTGTTGAGAAAATTTTCCGAGAACAGCCTACGTTAACATTGCGTGAAATGATGCCTTTGATATTGGATTGGTATGATGAGGATAAACAGAAACCAAAATCGATGATCAAAGCACGTAAACAGACATTGATTAAACGATCTGATTGGCCATGCCTTGATAGTAGTGACTTGCGCTTTGTTTATTCACAACTCGATCAAAAAGAAGATATGTACAGTGCAATGAAGGACTGCCATCTTGTCTTGGATTTAAAAAAGGTGAGCTAAATGCTTGGCTTACCCATTCTGTATCCAAATGAATTGATATATAGCTTAGTGGCAAGAGCCAAAGTTCATAGTGGTATTACATCACCTAAACGATTACTCGATGAAATTTATGCAGATAGAAACCTTATCGCTACAGTTGATTTACCCAGTCACCTAGCTGAAATATCGAGGCAATATTCGGTAGCTTTAAACATCACGGTTCCTTTACTGATATATCGTCATACTTTGTTTCCTTTATATGCCCCTTTTATAGAAGAAAAGAGAAGACTAGCGGGTATCCGTTGGATGGAAAATCAGTCTAAGGGGAGAATTCATCTAAGTTTTGGGGTTGCTGCATCGTTAGTCAAGCAGCCCAATCAACTTCGGTATTGTCCCAAGTGTTTTGATGAGCAGATCGCACAATATGGTGAGAGGTACTGGAAACGGAATTGGCAAGTTCCAGGCGCTACGTGGTGCTCAGTACACCAAATACCGCTGTATGAATTTTCCATCCCACTGAACTATGAACATCGACATGAATTTTATGCTGCAAGTCGTTCTGTGAAGGATAGACAGCTTCATGACCTAAAGAGGGAATCTTTGAGGTGCAGTATTATGGCTAAACAGTTGCTAGAAACTGAACCTCAAGAATCTCCCACCGTTCACCAATGGACGTGTTATTACCGAGATTTGATTGTATCTTCAGGCTGTAATCGAGGCTCAAACTTAAATTATGGTGAAGTTTGCGATCGTATATATTCGCTCTGGCACAAAGATTGGTTGTTTTACAACCACTTAGCGCTAAGTGAAAAAGAAAGCTGTTGGGTGAAGAGCATTTTAAGGAAACATCGTAAATCATTCAGCTTTATTCAGCATATGATTATTCAGTCCAGCCTTTCTGATGAATATGTTCCGTTCTCTGAGGTATTAACTCAGGTAAAGCAATATCCTGAAAAAAGTAAAGCAGTATGTCAGGTTCCTCTGTCTCAGAAGATAAACAGAAAGAAGCGTTCTAAATGGCTGACAGTATTGAAGAAGTTCGGATGTGCTCATGCGAAGTCGAGGGGTTATCTAGCCTTGTACATGTGGCTGTACCGACATGACTACATTTGGTTGATGAGAGTTAATAAACGATATCAACGCCCCATGACATATATAAATAACCGTGTTAATTGGAACAAAAGAGATCGCTTGTTTGTTCGAAAACTTTCTAAGCTACTCGATAGTTTTGAAGAGGATCATTATTCCCCGCGTCGTTCAAGTACGTTTTTATTATCAAGGCTTGGTCTTAGAACATGGTCTCACAGAATATCGGGGAAACTACCTTTGACCAGACAATTTCTTGATAGGTATTCAGAATCAGTAGAGCAGTATCAAATTCGCCGATTGACCAACCAGTACATTTCTTTTTATTTACAGAATACTGAGATCCAGAGGTGGCGTTTATTACGATCAGCAGGACTTAGTGAAGAGCGGTTGACGTTATTGGCTCAATGTTTTTTATCAATGCTAATGGAAGGTGTATGGGAAACTATAGATTTAAACACATCCCTGAAGACGCAGTTATAATGGGAGTGGGCTCTTTATTTAAGAAAAATAGTAATGTTCTTTGGGGAATTAACCTCAGTTTTTCAAAAAAATTAGATCGTCCGTCGATTCCAATTGCAGGAGTCCCCTTGATTCGGCGGTATAAAACATTGAGTTATAAACAGTCGAATAAGGTAAAAGGAAAGCGGCTTAGTTTTACTGTTAATGATGCTCAACGCTGGCAGCGAAAGCGTTTAAATGAGTGCCCAGCTTTTCATTCTATGACAAATGCCAAAGACCCTCAGCAGTGGTGCTTTGAGTTTTCTGTTGATGATGGGACGTCGGTTTTTCTCCCGCAACTTGAACTGGCTCGTGTTCTTTTTTTGCATGACAACTACATGTCTAGAATATGCTTGGAGCACGGTAAACTATCATCAGACTTTAATATCACTAGTTTGGGGGAGCATTGGCAAATTAATGTAATGCCAAGTTCTAAATATCCCATAGCAGCTTATAACGATGAGCGCTCTCGGCGATTTTTGAGTTGGATATTGATCGATGCTGAGGCTAGAGCTTCCTTTGAAAGTATTCATCAAACCATGATGAGGGAGCATACGAATCGGGGGCAGTATCAATTCTGGGATTTCTCTTTTACTCCTCCCTCTTTAAACGGAACAAAAATCGAAGTTACCGGATGGCATGACTGGAGCAGCGACAGCTTTTTTGTGTGGGAAATTAGAAGAGTAGAGGACCTTCCTTCTTCAATGCCTGATGAACTGGATTTCTATCACCCAGATTTCAGAAGACAAGTTACAGGTCAGGGAGGGGGAACTTTCTCAAGCAAGCCTCAGCGCCCAGAGGAGCATGAACTTGACGATGAAGAAGATGCCGATCCTGATAAAAAACGGGTTTCTCTTGATACCGAGTCGGTTGGTTTATCATTTCTAAACCCATTCAAAACCAATCGAGTGACCGATAAAACTCGAAATGCCAGCCGTGGCAAACCGGACGAAAATGAACCTGGGGAGAATATCCCTAATAAGCTATCCCCCAATGGTGATAGTATAAAGGGGACAATTGCAGGAGCTGATTATGATGTTCTTAATGATGAAAGTGACGATGCTCATTTATACGCGAGTAAGTTTGACATCTTCTTTCAGGTGGTTGATAGACTAGAAGCAAATCATGAATGCAAAATTTATCGTTATCCGATACGAAAGTTGCCTAAACTTGCACGCTGCACTAAACATATGATGGCAGATGACTTGAACCCTAGATGTATGGCCGTCATTAAAGTGACCTATAAGGGAGAAATATTTCATTTGATTGAAGTGGATACGTCGGATGCAAAAAAATCGATTTCGACCATGGTCTTAAAGTTGAAGGATAATAGTGCTTTAGAGGAGCAAATTGGGGAGTTAGAAATACGACTGCTGAAAAAATCACTATCTTGGCCGCGTGACTACATCTCGTTAATTTGTGGTGAGGGCAACTTTAAAGGAATCTCCCACCCATCATGCAAGCATAAAGGCTTCATTGATCCTGCTGATATCGATAAGTGGGCTGGATGGTTTAAAGTATGGCTGGACAATTGATTCTAGTATGAAACTTTAATACTCGTAATATCCCCTTCTGAAGTGAGTAACTACGATTTAGTATGATACTTTATTTTTTTTAAGCCTCTGTTGAGTACCGTAGAACCTAGCCTGACACGGTTCTTAGTATGAAACTTTATTCCTCTCCTACAGTTTATGTGAGAGAGTAATAAAGTATCATAATAAATGGCAGCGTTGATATCGAGACGCTGCCATTTCTAAATCTAAAATACCCAGAAAACTACCCTTCATCAATATACAAGCGAGTATTGAATTAACTCTCTTTCCCCGATAATGTGTTCATGAATTTCTTATTAATCTATTGATTATTATATCTATATTTAGATTGTGTCAGTTAATTATTTAGCTTGGGAATAAGTATGAGAATAAATATTGTGGGGGCAGGTCGTGTTGGTCAAACACTTGGAAAACTTCTTGTCGATACTAGAGTTGTGCATGTGGGTTCGATTTATAACAGAACCAGATTAAACGCTGAAAAATCGGCTGCATTTATTGGCGAAGGAACTCCTATTACCGACTTGGCTGATATGGAGCAAGCTGACTTGTATATTGACAGGACCAATAGCTAGAGGAGACTCCGAGACCGCAAAGAAACATTTAGATGCTTTAAAAAATGATGATGGGATGCTTTCGGATGTTTACTGCTCTCTTGGGAAATGGGCATTAAGTCTTTCGAAAGAGCAAGGTAGTGCAACAACAGAGTCCCTTGAAAATATTCAAATTTATTTAAACCAAAACAATACATTCAATAAAAAATAAATTTTCAATTATGATTAAGAACAATAAAAATATAAAGGCTTGTCTGGCTGGTAACGTCATAGAGTGGTATGAATTTTCATTTTTTATTGATCTCTCAACTTCTGTCGCTCAGAGCATCGGTTATGCAGGGAGTAACTAAAACAGTTGGTTAAATTTACTTTTAGTATATTCGGTAGGTTTTTTATTTCGGCCAATAGGTGCTAACTATTGAGGCAAAACCAAAGACTAGCTGAATGAGCTTAACATTTAGGACTACCAGACGTAGAACTTAAAACAGAGCATAACGAAAATAGCGGTAATCATTCCTAGCCAGCCTAATGCTCGTGTGACTACTTCAGATGATTGGCCATTAAAATGGGGGAGCAAAATAGCGCCTAAAGAAACAAGTGGCATAAAGCCATAGAGCTGACCATCATACTTGGTCGTCATTGCTGGAAAAGGAGGAATAACCTTGTAAACAAATAGGTAGACAAGGTAAACCAACATGGCGATAGATGCTTGTTTTTTGCTGGTATCACTTCCAGAGCAAAATAGAAAATAGACAGCTAAAGCTAAGAAAAATAATAGGTCAATCATACGATTATTGAGCTCAGAGGCTTTGATATCTAAAAGAAGATTATTTCAGTCTGTTCGGTTAGCGGCATGTATTTGTCCCAACTATTTGATGCGTTGCAAGTAGCGAATCTCTATGCTTGAAACGACGATTTTGGGAGGTCATGCGTTGTTCCAACAATTTTCTATTCAAACTCACTTTTTGTCCATCAATATACCAAACGACCAGTTGATGCAAAACAAAACTTGCACTAATTGGTTTTGGCCCCAAAGCTACTTAGATTAAATACTCTACATAATTCAGAGGGCGTGCGTTTACCCTACTAAAAATTATTCGATTGCGTTGATAACTCATCACTCCCGTTACTAGGCGACATCTTGCAGTCTAACTTGCTTTTATGTGGTATAACGTATTGATTGTTCGTTTAGTTAATATGAAGATGAATGCATTATCGAGGAATTAATGACGACAATTTGTCGTCTAATAAGCGTTAGCTGATTTAAAAGGATTATCACATATGCGTAAACTTATTATTTTATCAATTTTGGCATGCTTTAGTGCTATCACTGTAGCGGATAGTACATCGTCTTACGTGGGGCAAGAATTAAGAGGAATTAAGGCATTATCGCAAGAAAAAATTCGAGGTTTACTCGACGGAAACGGTTTGGGTTATGCAAAAGTAGCTGAACTCAATGGCTATCCTGGTCCTGTACATGTTTTGGAGTTGTCTAAGGAACTACAACTTAGTGAGGAGCAAATCGAGCAGACTGAAGAACTCTTTAATAAAATGCAAAATAACGCTAAGGCTCTTGGCTCTGATTTGATTGCAGCGGAGAAAGAACTTGAAATGGCCTTTGTTTCTGGCGTGGTCTCTGAGAGTAAAGTAACGAGTAGCATGCAAAATATTGCTTTAATTGAAGGCAAATTACGAGCGGTTCATGTAAACGCACATTTAGCACAAAAAGCGCTCCTTACTCCACACCAAGTACATAAATACAACAAGTTACGAGGTTATAGTTCTAAGGGACACCAACATCACTGAAAATCAGCTAACAAACGACTATGGCGTCAATAACTAATTTTTAGCTATGTTCCTATCCCACATGACGCCATCTCTTAGCATCGTATTTAAGATCACTACCATCTTGCGAACACATGCAATGATAGCGACCTTTTTGGGTTTTCCTGCTGCTACAAGTCTTGTGTAATTGGCCTTGAATACGGGGTTACATTGCATTGCTGACATCATAGCCATGTATAGAACTGTCCGAACTTGTGTACGTCCACCTTGGATTACTCGCTTGCCCTTGTAGCGCCCACTTTCTCTCGTTATTGGGGCAACGCCAATGAGAGAAGCGGCTTGTTTATTGGTGATGTAACCTAACTCAGGTACATTACTGATTATCGATGCTGCTGCGATGTTTCCGATGCCTGGAACGCTTTGTAGAATTGTATTTTTAGCCTGATATTCAGGACTATCTTCAATGAGTTTAACAAGCTTACTTTCAATCTTGGTAATTTGATTCTTCATAGCTGTAAGCATTGGTTTGATTGTTGAATGCAGATTTTTAGGCAGTACTTGTATACGGTTCTTTTCCATTGTCTGCATTGATAGCAACTGATTTCTTCGAATGACTAAGTCACTCATTAATCTTATGTTTTCTGCTTTTATGATAGTTAATTGAGGCTTAATGGCTTCACCATAGTGTGCAATGAGTTCAGCGTCTAAACGATCATTTTTAGCTCTTCGACCAATAGCACCAGCAAAGCGTTTAATGTGTACAGGGTTGGCACGGACAATAGGTAAATTGGCCTCGGCGCATGCTAGCACAAATGGCATCTCTAAGCGGCCTGTAGCTTCAATTACGATGCGTTCAGGACTGTATTTATTTATGATTCTTAATGCTTCTTTGATACCTTTGTCTGTGTTTTCTACTGAGAAAAATATGTCTAACGGTCTGATGTGGATATCTAATTGTGTTTTCCCGGTATCAACTCCGACGTTGATGTTTTGCTTCAATTTATTATTCATAATGAGCTAACTCTTGCTTGCGTAATGCGGGTTCGAGACCCAGTCGACTATTCGAGGTTTATGCTTGGAGTCCTATGTAGTGTTCATGTTTGTTATCGGTCTCTCAACAGAGGAGCCAGCGTTTAAACGAACTACTACATGGAAAGCTTTAGTTGCAGCTAAAGCCTGGGTCTCACATTACCCGAAACTGGTCGATTTAGAGGGACAATTTCCCATACAAACGTTTAAGGTTTCAAGATACTTTTTCTAATCTGGTAGCAGTAATTTAGAACAACCAGTCTAAATGCCTTTTGTCCACCTTTGACTCAGCGAGATCTGCGCTGGCTCCATTTCTGTCCCAAAGTTTGTTGCGCTTCTAAGTACTTTAATAGAAAGTCGGCTAGTTCTTATATGCAAGAAGTAAGGCTCGGTAAAACTAAGCCCTGATCCTGTTCGCATTGTTCTCTATGGACATGCGATAGAGTTCATTGTTCTGCAGGAGCTACCCTATGCATAGTATTTGGTCTACTATAATTGGATAATTATTACTAATTTTGTCGTTGGCTTTCAACAGCACAGTCGTTTGGAGAAAGCACTATGAAAGACAATGGACCCGTTACTCAGAGGGAAGTGTTCTTTGATGACAGAAACGATTTGGTTTCGGTCACCGATATTCAGGGAAAAATAAAGTTCGTTAACGATGACTTTGTGTCCATTAGTGGTTTTTCACGAGAAGAGTTGACTGGGAAAGACCATAATATTGTCAGGCATCCAGATATGCCGCCAGCCGCGTTTAAAAGTTTATGGAGTAACGTTCGAGCAGGTAAAATTTGGCGAGGCATTGTCAAAAATCGTTGCAAAAATGGTGATCATTACTGGGTCGATGCTTTCGTCTCTCCGATCATGAAGAAGGGTAAGCTGGTCGGTATACAGTCGGTCCGTTCACAACCGTCGAAACAACAGGTGGCTGATGCGGAAGCCTTATACAAAAAAATGCGCAGTAACGCCTCTCTTGAACTTCCTGGTCCAACACTGCTAGAGCGAATGACATTCAACCAGTTTTTCTCACTCTCTCATCTGATATTGATGCTCGGTGGGGCAATTTTTGCCGGCCAATCTTTCTTCTCAGACCACCTGACCAACGCTTTGGCCGCGGTGATTTTAACGGTTATTGCCGCCCTCAATTGGTTCGTTATTCGATATCGAATCTTAACTTCAGTGAAAGAGACTGAAGATCTGATTAAAAAATGTCTCAAGGAGATCTGTCTACGAAAATCAACTTGTCCAGACAAGACGAGATCGGCAGTCTAAACCAATCAGTCAAAATGCTGCAAGCACGTTATAAAGCGATTCTTAGCCAAGTTGTTGGAGCGTCACAAAAAGTCGTCGAAGACTCAGATAAGGTGTCGTCGGACAGTTTCCACATGCAGCAGATGATGGCCTCACAATCATCCCACACTTCTCAAATCGCCAGTGCAATGACACAAATGGCGGCAACCGTGCAACAAGTGACGGAAAATACCATCCAAACCTCGCACACAGCGCTCGAAACGCAAAAAAATGTCCAGGCTGGCGATGAGCTGATAGAGCAAGGTTTAGAGAAGCTTTCCAACTTCTTGGTCGAGTTAGATGCAACCATTACTCAGATAGCACACGTGTCTGAACAGAGCCAAAGTATAGGGCAAGTGACGAAAACGATAAGTGAGATTGCTGAGCAAACCAACCTACTGGCATTGAACGCTGCCATTGAGGCTGCTCGTGCGGGAGAGCAAGGACGTGGTTTTGCTGTAGTAGCTGATGAGGTGCGTAGTTTGGCGCAGAGAACACAAACCGCGACAGAAGACATTAATTCGATGCTAGAAAGCCTACAGAAAGGCGTTCAAGACTCGTCGACAAGAATTTCTGAAAACAACACTCTTGCTCAGAATGCCTATGAAGGTGTCTCTAAAGCCAGAGAAACCTTCTCCGATATTATTCATCAAGTCAGCCATGTTAATGATATGAGTACGCAAATAGCTGCGGCATCGGAAGAGCAATCTACAGTCGTTCAAGATATGAACAAGTCGGTAGAAGTCATTAGCGAAAAAAGTGTTCACACTGAAGAGAGCGCCCTTCATCTTCAGAACAAAGCCAAAGCTTTAAGTCAGCAAGCCTTAGAACTAAGAGAACAATTAGCAGACTTTAAACTGAGTGGTGTTAAACGGATTGATTTCACTGATATTAAAAACGCCCACTTAGCTTGGAAAACGAAGGTTCGTTCGTACTTGAATGGTGATCATGAAGCACTAGACAAAAAAGTCGCCTGTGACCATCATTTCTGTGCATTGGGCAAATGGTACTACGGAGAAGGGAAAAGCCTTTATGGTTCTGAGGCCACATTCAAAGCGCTAGAACCACCTCATGCGAAACTACATGGTGTCATTAAGGATGTACTCGAATTGATAGACCAAGGTCAACACGAAGATGCGAATAGAGTCTTTGAGCAAATAGAGCCAATATCGAAAGATGTTGTGCGTAAAATTTCTGATCTTGAACGAGCAATTAATCAGAAAATATCACGATGAAATGACACTTAGTGAATTGTTTCTTGAAAAACATGCATCAATAAGTTTCGGTAACATCGACAAACTTATATACATTGCGATTTGTTTTTGAATAAAGGTTGGGGCTAGTTTTACTATTTAACTTTTGTACTCTTCTCACGGTTATGTATTAAGGTATTATCTTATAAAGGTGTATCAAGCTAGATAAGTCATGTTGTCTGGCCCTTGGTGTTAAATAGGTATAATCGCTTCTAGGAATCTCTATGAATTGGCCATTAGTTTTCATCTTTACTCTTGTAAGCTGCTTTGCGGCCGCGCAGCCAGTTGACGACGGCAAAGCCGATGCGTTTATCAATGTTAATATGAGTTTAGAGCTTGATGGGATTGAGAAGGCTTTGGGTGATAGCAATCAGTCACTTGAACATATTGGTGATGCGCTTGATAAAATTGCCCGTAGCGATAACTTAACGCCTGAGCAAAAAGCAACTCTCACGCAAACCATAACGGGCCTTCATCAGCTTGTGGATGTGTCTAAGCAATCAGTGGAGTCGCTTCCAAGCGCGTTCCAAAAGTCACAACAATCAATGGCTGCGCAAAGTCGTATTTTTTTGGATGATTTGCAGTTCAAGATCTTACTGACCATCAGCGCTGTTGGTCTAGCCATCATAATGATCATTGCTGCTATTGGCTGGTGCATTTTAAGGCCAATGCAAGCATCATTGGTGCAGGTAACTCAGAATATGTCATCAATGGCTGGGGCGATAAAAACCACCGCCAGCGCGCTTGATTCTATCTCTATGCAGCAGCATGATATCGCAGAGCGGCTTGAAAGTTATCAACAGACAAAGAGAGATAACTTAGCTGATGACTCCAGTCATTAGAGTTATCGAGTTTGAGCTGCCTTTTAGTAATCTAATGCGCCGCGAATCGGATAATTGTTTTCTGGATCTTTTATCCAAGCGAGTCCGCGAGTAAGTGAACCGAGTTCAGGCCTAACAAAGGGGTTGTTGGAAATATCTACAACATGAAGTTTTCCCTCTTCATTGACAACAAATAGGCCAGGCTCTGCAAAATTATGGTCTGTTTCTTGGTCTGAGCGCGGATGAGAAATATAAAGACCCAAAGTTTTCATTTGCTGCTCACTAAGACCATAAGCAATTGGAAAACTTATCGTTAGGCTTGATAACTGCTGTTCTAGCTGCTCTTTAGAGTCTGCTGAAACCGCAATAATATCGACCCCTGCATCTACAAAGGACTGTCTGTAGGTTTCGATTTCATTGAGGTATTTGGTACAGAGTGGACAGTGCTTGCCTCGGTAGACGAATACAGCTTGCCACTTAGTATCACCTGCGGCTTGGCCGAGTGTGACCAACTGACCATCCAATGTTGCTACTTGGATATTGGGGAAAGTAGCGCCTGCTTTGAGTTTTTGTGAATATGCCATCTTGCGTCCTAACCTTGAGTTCACAGTGTATGAACCAACAAGATAGAAGATAAAAAATGGCTATTCAACCATTAAAAACTAGGGGTTAGACCTTATAAACTTTGACATTTATTTAACTTATCATTTGTTGCTCTTGTTATTCTTTATCTGTCTAAATGGTTTGTGAGGTAAACAATGCCATATCGCTACATCTGCTGGGGAGATAGTGCTGCTGGCGCTCTTAAGCAGCGTAACAAGCTGACTTCGCAGAACCATGAAATTTATCCATTTTTTGATGACTTACGTTTTGGTCCTATGGAAGGACTTGAAGGTGGTGAACAAAAGCGTCTTGGCTGGTGGAAGACAGTTTGGAAGGCTCAGTGGTGGTATGAACAAGGGGATGATGATGCGATTGCAGAGTCAGGTTTAACTTGCCAGAAAACTATCCTTGAGATTTTAAAACAGCAAACACCTATTGTGGTTTGGGTAGGAAATTCCGCTCAAGATAGGCTGATGCTAGCTATGTTGGCCTATAATGCAGCCCCTAAAACCCCAATGTTTGTAGCCGATATTACCCATCAGGTTAAGGGCGAGTATTTAGGCCAGTATGCGGTGGCTATGTGTGAACCCAAGGAACTTGTGCCACTGATACCAAAAGAGCTTAGCCAGAGTGAACGTGCGGAACTTGCTTCTTTATGGAGTGATTGGCGTTTGCTAGAGAGAGGTTATCGAGATCTGGATAATGATGGCACGCTTGTCCAGCATGCCGAAACCTATTGGGACCACCATCTATTAGCCAAAGTCGAGCAACTCGGTAAAGAATCCGTTGCTCAAGCGGTTGGTGAAGTGATGGGAGAGCAGGAGGGACTTATTCCTGATAGTTTCCTATGTTGGCGTTTGGATATGCTGCGCCGTGAGGGGAAGGTGCGCTATTTTGAAGTGGAAGGTCCTAAGCCTCAGCCTCCGCTGGTATCGCTTAGTTAGACTTTTTAAACACAAGTTATCTTGGTTAAAGCGCAGAGAATAGACCTCTGCGCTACTTGTCATCTGGCTATGGCTTAGCTCGATAAATTACGCAGCTTTGGCTCGTCGCTGAGGTATTCAACGAACTCGACTTCAAACCCTGCGGGGTCGAGAAAATAGATATTTTTGCGATAAGGATCATCAGCCCCGTCTTTTGCTATCGGATAGCCAGCTTTGAGCAACCGGCTAATAACTGCATCAATATTATTAGTGACGTAGGCAAAGTGTGCTAACCCTACTTGGTGTCCAGATAAATCCCGGTTTTCCCCCTCACCATGATCACTGAACGCCAAATACTGATAATCATCACCAAAATGCATCCAGTTTCTAGGTTTTCCAGACCAAGTGCCTTGCCCTTGATCTCGGATCTTCCAATGTGGAAATGCGGCTTGATAGAATTTCAGCATTTCTGCAATGTCTTTTACTACTAAATTAACGTGTTCCAACTGAATCATAGTGATTTCCTTGATTTTTCGTTATCGACAAGGAGTAGCATAAAACCTAAAGTTAGGTTGAGGTAAAGCACTACTTAACTTTTTATCGATGCTAGAACTAGTAAGTTGAAAGCTGATCTGGTTTTGGTCCACTGCTGGCCCGTTTGATCACAAAACAAGCTAAATTTGATTAATTAACAAACTGACTGCCAATATTCTGCTGATGAACTTAATATGCAATAGGTTGGTTATATGTTTTCTTCCTTATTTAAAAAACTCATTATTATGAGTAGTTGTTATTTTATTTCTTTTCATTCCATGGCTAGTGACGACAAAAAAGCAATAGTGATTGGAGCTGGTTTATCTGGATTAACGACAGCTTACGAACTCGAGAGCAAGGGCTATCAAGTTACTGTCTTGGAAGCTAAAGATCGTGTTGGTGGTCGAACGGCGACCGCTGATATGGGTGATCAGCATGCGGAAACTGGAGGAGAGCTTCTCGATGATAAAAGTGTACACACAGAAGTCTTTCGTTATGCGGAAATGTTTGACGTAGAGATTGTCGATGTTGGCTACAGTGACGAAGTCGAAAAAGGGGCTTACTTTCTAGACAATAAGTTGACTCACTATAGTGACTTTGAAAAAGCTTATCCTCCTGAAGTAAGTAGAGATTTAGAACGCTTTCATATAGCTTTCGATAACTTGGCTGACAACATACCAGACTCGACCAACCCAGCTTTAGCACCTGAAGCTGCTCGTTTGGATAAAATGACAGCCCAAGAATGGATAGAGAGTTTGGATCTGTTGCCCTCCGCGCAAGTTTTGGCAGAACACGCTATACGCGGTGAGTATGACGAGCCAAAAAATATCTCGCTACTCTGGCTATCTCATCAAGCGAAAGTCTATGAAAATGTCGATGATGATAAAAAAGAAATTAAGCGCTTTTGGCAAGGTACTCGCGCCTTTGCCAATGCCTTTGTTGAGCATATTAAAGGCCCCGTGTTACTCAACCATCCTGTAACAAAAGTCAGTCAAGGTGACGATGGCGTCATGGTGAGTGTGCAGGATAAAGAGTTTAAGGCCGATGTTGCGGTTGTAACGGTTCCTCTAACAGTATTGGATAAAATTGAATTTCGGCCAGAACTGCCCCAAGAAAAACAGGAGGCGGTGAATGACATCAATTACGGCTCTCATGTAAAAGTGTTACTCAAATACAGTAAGAGGTTTTGGTTAGAGAATGGGATGGGAGGCGATGTTATTTCTGAGTTACCTATCGGCTGGGTTTGGGAAGGGTCTGAGCGTCAAAAAGGAGAAGGAGGAGTGCTTATCGCGTTCACATCTGGTGACTTTGCCCGCCAGCAAAAAGCCTGGACGGATAAGGAGATTATAGATAATCGGCTTGAACAGATGGAAGTGATGTTCCCTAACTCTAGTCAGTATTTTGAGTATGGTAGTGTTCATGCTTGGCACAATGATCCTTATATTATGGGAGGCTTTGTCGCTTACGGGCCAAAGCAAATCACTCGCCATTGGAACGCTTTTTTAGAGCCAGCAGGTAAGGTGTATTTTGCTGGTGAACACACCGCCGTTGAGTACGTAGGTTATCTTGAAGGCGCGGTAAGAAGTGGTATCCGAGTAGCCAATCAGATTGCTAACCAATAAATAGACAAAACCCTCGCAAGGATAGGTATAGATAATAGAAAAAGCGCGCTGTTTCCAGCGCGCTTTTATACTTAATTTGACGTTTCAGTCGTTGGAGGCTGAACTACTTTTCCTTCTGATGTGCCCGATTCAACCTTAACTCCGATAAGGGGCGTTTGCCCTTCTTTAATATCGCTGAACGCTTGCTTAGCAAGTTCTTTTTTACTGATGTTGAGATCGGCTCTCACAGACACATCTTTATCGGAAATTGCTTCTGTGATTACAGGTTGAGAACCAGTATCAACAGTACCCGTTTGAGACTCAAGCTTAGCGCCTTTAAGTTGGGTAGCTTGAGCTGACTGAACCGAGATATTCTGCGTAGCAGATATACCAGATTCTTGTTCAACCTTCAATTTATCAGTAACTTGTAATGATAACTTTGCTTTTTTGTCCGTATTATCGACAATTTTTTCTTCTCTTGAACCAAATATGCCTTTGGCTTTTTCATCAATTTTCTTGCCTACACCCTGAGCCTTTTTATCCCACCATGGTGTTTTGTGAGCCTTGTTTTCTCGATCCTGGTTAATTCTGTCTGCAGTTTTGTTGTAGCTATCTTTGATACCTTGTTTTTTGCCGTCGTACCACCAAGCAAAATCACGGCGTTTATCTTCTGCAAATTTAGTGACTTTGTCTTTATATGGTTTAGTTTTTTCACCACCAGGTAGACCGTTTATGTCGTCTTTCAAGCTGTCAAACTTAGTTTTTTCTGTAGGCTTGGTAGTTTTCTCTACGCCTAGACCGACTTCCACTTTGACGGCGACATCTTTGTCTTGGCGACTTTCTACCACAAGTCCACCTTGCTCAGATTGAACATCGACGTTATCCGCTTTGATGTTTGCTCCTGATAAGGTGACATTGCCTTTGCTAGAAACCGAAGCTTGTTGGCTTTCAATTTTGGCATTGTCATTGGTTAGACTGTCTTTTACATCAGCTTTGAAACCAGCATTCACTCCATTTGCACTGTTCGCGACGCTACCGCCTTTATTTTGGTCTGTTGTACGGCTGGTATTGAGCCCAATATTCCCACTATAGTTATTGCGTTGCTCTGAAGTTTGGGCTGATTGAAGTAACACTGATCCATTGTTTGCAGCTATTGTGGCCAAGTTAGCTTCTACTTTGGTCCCTGTCAATTCTATGCCTTTTGTACCTTGTGCATTGATAGAAACATTGCCGCTGCTTTGAATTCCACCACCAGTCTGTTCAGACTTGTTTTCATCCACATAGCTTACGTCAAGGTTCGCACCAGCGCCTCGGCTTTTAGTATTGGTTGTATCGTTACTCACATTGCCGAGGCTTGCATTAATTCCACCTCGAATATCTAGGCCATTCTGCTTTTCGCTTGAGGTTTGCGCGTCAAAGGTGACATCACCGCCAGCATTAAGTGCGACATTACCAACTTGACTATCTGCGCTGCCAATTTGGGTACCTTGCAGATAAATATCGTTGCCAGCGTTGACGTTAACATTATTCGCGCCAGTGATGGAGCCAGCTTGACCTGTGGTACTGCTTTGGTCATTGGTTGCGTAAACACCGTCTATTTTGCCACCAAATGTTTTTGACTTGCCGCTATCAGCTCTAGATTGATTCAGCTCTAGATTGCCAGAATATTCCCTAGTCGTAGATGATTTGGTACTTTCAGCTTGGTTGAAGTTGACGTTATTGCCTGCGGTCACAGAGATATCTCCAGATTGACTGGCAACTAAATTCGTACCTTGCAAGTTTACGTCTTTTGTTGCAGAAGTAACTTCTACGCCATTTTGGCCAGCAATAGTAGCAGTAACCGCTTGTGTCTCAGTTTGTTCACTGAACTTATAGTTGCCACCGCCGCTACCACCAAGGGTAACACCGCCAGTAGCAGCGCTACTTTTCTCTGGAGTAAAGCCTACTTTCACGCCAGCATTAGCCCCATGAGCGGTCGAAGTTTGTGATGAGCGGTTTGTTGCTTGGGTAATGTTGACATTTCCAGATTGAGATGTGAGTTGCGCTTTGCCTGCTCCCGCATCGACTACAGTGCCGTTTAGATTCAAATCTTGGTTTGAAACAATTGAAGTGCCATTTCCAGCTTGGATGTTACTGACTACTGCATTTTCAGTAGATTGAGTTTCTTTGGTATTGCCGCCTTGTGCTTTTGCATCAATTGCACCATCAAAACCAGTAACTGTGTAAGCTCTTACATCTCCAGAACCTTTAGTTATATCGCTAGTGGTAATTTCTGAGTTCACTGCTGCGGTATTTTGGTATTGATCCGCTGCGATATTGACACCTTGTGTTGCTTTATATTGAGTGCCTTGATCACTAGCACTTTGGCCAGCGTTAACATTAATATTTTGGCCAATTATAGAACTCACTTGCGATTCAGTGGTTGTCTTAGTGGTGGTGCCATTGGATACCTCTGCGCCAAGGTCTACACCAACGTTTGGAGTGTCTATGCCACCAACAGCAGAAGCAATTGCTCCTGGCGCCGCTTTTATACCACCTTCAGCTACCTGTTTTATTCCATCTTCAATAGGACGAGTTACACTGCTGTAATCAGCATTGACCCCAACATCGATACCCACGTTAACGGCATCTGTCGTTTCAGTTCTGGTGTTGAGTGCCGCTTTATTGTCAATCTGTTTTGCGGCTAAGTTTACATCGCCACTGGCGTCATATGCTGAACCTTCGTTGATCAGGGTGTTATTCGCTTGAATATTAATATCGCCACCTGACTTAATCGACGAAGTGTTGGCAGTAGATGTGGTCACCTTAGTATTGGTATCATCAACACTGACTTCGACACCATTACCAAGTTTATCAATACCACCTGTGTAATAGAAACCACCACCGACTTTTGTGGTTTGGGTATCATCTTGAGTCTTATCATAGCTGCTGACAATATCGATATTTTCACCATCGATCGCCACCTTATTGGTTGCTTCAACAGTAGAACCTGCAACAGTCGCGGTTTTCCCTGAAGAAATGTTTACGTTTCCACCATTTACAGATGATGCAGTATTGGCGTCAGTGGTGACTGTTTGAGTGCTAGACTCATGTTCAAGTCTAATACCCGCAGCATATTGCTTGTCTGATTTTTCTTTCGCGTAAGGGTTGAGCCTTAGCGATGTGGTATCCGTGGTTGTGGTGCTTTTTGCAGACTGCTCTGCGATAGTGACGTTACCCTCTGATGCAATCGTTAAGTTATTATCAGCAGCTACATTACTACCTGATATGCTCACGCTTTCTTGTCCTCGAACGGTGAGGTTAGTTCGAGATCTTAGCTCACTCGAACGCACACTGCTTTGCTTGTCTTGAATGTTTTTGCTGTCTTTAGTGATATTAAATACGGTACCAGTGCGAGAGGTGTTATTAGTAGTATTTTGGGTGATAGCACCATCGATTTTCACCTTTTGAGCGGTCACGTTAGCTTGATTACCTCCAAGTGCTTTAGAGCCATTCAGTTCTAATTTATTACCTTGGATCTCAAGATCGTTTTGC
The DNA here is from genome assembly GCF_009363415.1 of Vibrio aquimaris. Taxonomy (NCBI): domain Bacteria; kingdom Pseudomonadati; phylum Pseudomonadota; class Gammaproteobacteria; order Vibrionales; family Vibrionaceae; genus Vibrio; species Vibrio aquimaris. The sequence continues at coordinate 462,996 of NZ_CP045350.1, forward strand.
GCATCAATTCGGCTGCCGTTGGCTATTTGATTATTTTGGTTGTTGTCGGTTTCTGAGCCACCACCGATCCCGCCCCAATAAGTGCGATCGTCCTTATTAGAACGGGTGTTTGTGGTTTTATCCGCTCCGATAGAAACAGATTGTCCAGCTGCGATGTTAACATCTCTAGTGGAAGAGATTTGTGCGTTACGCGTAGTCACATTATCCGTTGCACTGATGTCAACCTTGCTACCAGCATTAATAGTGGATGCATTGGAGGTCTGTTCAACCTTGTTAGTCCCCCAACTGCCGGTTCTCAGTTCAGCGCCATCATTACGTTTATAGCCCGTTTCTTTTACTTGCTCTTGAGTTACAGCTCCAACTAACTTGACGTCACCATTAGTAGCGTTAACCGTTGCAGTTTGAGTCGCATCTATTTGACTGCCTTTTACTAACACATCACCACTTGATGCTTTAACAGAGACGTTAGCAGCATTGATCTCAGTTCCTGTCGACTTTTCTTGGCTTGCAGTGCGGTTATAGTCACTTCTCCAAGACAGATACCAGTTATTGTCGGTTCTCTCTTGAGTGTTAGTGACGGTTTGATTGGTTAACTCAACCTTTTCGCCAGTTACTGCAACATCTGTCGCTTGTATCTCGGTTGCTTTTAAGTAGGCACCTTTACGCGCACCAACATTGATATTTTTGCCGGTGATTTGTGTGCGGTTGAGCGTTTGGGTGGTTGTCGATGTTGAGCCATATTTTCCATGACGAAACAGACTTCCTCCTTTGTTACCACTATCCTCGAATGATTCTGTTTGGGTATCGATTGTGCCAGAGGTTGTCACATTTTGACCACTTAGGTTGACCCTTTGCGTGGTTTGCTCACCAACTTGTGCTGCTATTATATTTAGATCGCCCTTAACATTAATATCGACAATCTCGTTATTAATGTTTTCATTACCTCTAACTTTTCCTGAGATATTGACGCCACTGCCAATATTGGTGGATACTAAATGGATACGTCCAGAGATCATGCCACCCAGTAAGTAACTATCAATAGCGCGGCCAGTTGTGTTTTCTTCAACTTGCTCGACTGCTGCAGTTTTCAGATCGCCAATATTGTTACCCAAAACAACTCTAACTTCTTGCTTTGCTTCTATTGGGCCATTGGCATCGACAGATGGTGCAATAAGGTTGAGTGTTTCCGCACCTCTAACCCCGCCTTCTAGAATAGTAAGGCGGTTTTGGTTCTTAAAGGTATTATACTTTAGCCCTGATTCAGCAAATTCTTCTACTTTACCTACAACAAGAGAAGCAGCATTGGTATTGATGAAACCACAGCCGTCACAGGTTATACCGTACGGGTTTGCTAATATTAAATCAGCTTGCTGTCCGAGTATCTCTTGATAGCCTTCGAGTAATGAAGGGTTAGAAGAAATCACTTCGTTTAATATCGTGGATGCAGCCGCTTGGGTGAGATGAGGGTTACTTGCCACAATCTGTTGCAAAATTTGAGACTGTGCATCAGCTAGTGCATTGTTTAATACAGCACCTGCTGATGTCACATTGTATTCATTGTATTGGTTATATGAAATGCCACTGCCAGTTGGATCCGCAATGTTTACCACTGGCGTATTATTAACTTGGTTCACCGTTGTGTTCGTCGTGCCAGATTCAACAATGGCACCTAAAGCTGGTGTTACTGGCAACGAAAATAGCGCCAATGTGATGGAGTATTTAAGTAAACCTTGGCAGGAAAGTTTAAATGTTTGCTTTGATTTCATGATATTACCTCGTAAATCTCTTATAGAACTGCGATGTGATGCAGGTCTAAAACTTCAGCCCGAGACGAGCAAGCACCAATACACTTTCCTGTTTGTATTCTGGTGAATTAAGTATCCAAGCTTTACTAACCTCCAAATCAAAACTTGCTTGTTGATATGTCACGCGTTGACCAACACTGACACCAACGGCTTTATCGAACCCACCTTGGTCAATACCCGTATCGACTTGACCATAATCCAGTCCGAGACGTGGAGTGAGTGTCCACTCTGTCACGTTAATATCGCGCGAGAGGGTATTACGTAAGTACCAGCCATCAGCTGACGACAAATTATTGATATCCAGTCCACGCACTGCACTACTATCTGAGATGCCTATCCATTCTACGCCGGGGAGTTTGTGCGAAGAGAATTGCCCTACAAGACGGTTTCGATAAAGATAAGTGTTGTCCAACATCTTGAAGTAATAAGAGGTAGTAATATTGCCTCGCAGTTTCGTAAAGTGTTCATCAACTGCTGTACTTTCGGTTTGTGCTCCGAAAAGAGACGTTCCTCTATCAATCCCTACTCCTGCACTAACTACACCAGCAGACAGAATTCGTAGGTGGGAGTAGTCAAGTGATAAAACCGTAAGATCTTGAGAGTTGATCTTAAACAAGATGTTTTCTGCAAAGTTTTTGGCTTGCTTATAATTGATTTGTCCACTAACCGTATTTATTTGGTTACCGTCACGGTTTATGGTTCTGTCAAGGCGCAAACCTAACATTGAAGACCAGCCATGAAGATTAATGGTAGCGTTAGTTCCCTTACTTTCTGTAGAGTAGCCGGAATAAAAACCATAGCTACTTAGAGTCCAGTATCCATAAGGGACAGAGTAGAGCGCTGATACTGATCGGCTATAAACCTCGGGATTGGATTCCATCGTGGTAGAGCCGCTGAAGCTAATATAGTCCGACATGCCAAATGGGCTTGAATATACAGTTAATGCGCGGAATACTTCTCGCCCAGTACTTTTTTGTCCATAGTTGTCAATACTGGCACTGCTGCTCCAGCGAGAAGCGGGTGGGTTGATTAACTCGACAACCGTTCCACCACGGTATTCACCAGGTAGCAAACGCATTGAAACTTTATTGCTTTGCAAGCGATTGGCTTGGTCAAGACCCTGTTCTAAATCTCTTAGGTTTAAAGGCTGACCGACTAAATCAGGGAAAAGAGTATCAATGTTAACCGTTTCACTGGCGCCGATAATACCTTCGACTTTACCTTCAATAATTTCTAATCCGAGCTCACCGTATATACCAGGTTGAAGAAGTACTATACGAGCAGTGACATAGCCCTTGCTAATATAAAGGCCTGTCAACTCGCGTATTAAGCGATTAACGTCTTCAGCCATGATGCAGTCACTAGCTATTGGGGTAAGTTTGGCAAAGTCTTTTGGTGATAGGAGTTTTGTCTCAGTAACATAAACACCTGTTATAGGTAAGCACTGAGAAGTTTCCTGTAATACTGGGTTTCCCTCAGCAGTAACTTCTTTAAGTCCTTCTTCCGAAGTGCCCGGTGTTGGTTTTGGTTGTAATTGCTTATTTAGCTGACGTTGGTTTTCTTGTAGCGCGCGACGGTTGTTTTGATCGATCTTAGTACTGAGCGGTTGAGTAGCCGCATGACTTTTTACTAGCATCAGTAATGTTGCAAAAATGATCAAGCTTGCTTTGACCGAATTATGGTAATAAAAATCGCGCATACAACACCTTACAATAGTTTCTGATGGAGCCTGTAAAGTTAAATTTCTTTACAGATTGATTGGTTCTACCTATTAAATCCACCATTAATTGATAACTTTCATTTATTGCAAGCTAACATATATATCAATAATGTAAACAACATTATAAATATTTATTGTTCTCAAAAAGAGAACATTAATGTAATTTGATTCTCTCTGTTTTGTTTTTTGTTGATTTATATGTCTTTTGTGATTGTTTTTGTCAGTTTTATCCGTGTTTTCAATTTTTTTGAGTAAAAACTTCAAAGTTAAAGGAGTAAGTAAGCAGATGAGGGATGCCAAAGTGAGCACCTTTCTAATATGGTCTCACTAGTAAAATGATAAATAAGTCAAATATGACAGAGTTATTCATCTTCCATTCAGTCATTGAAAGTTAGATTGAACACACTTATGACAAAGTAGGAAGTAAAAATGAAAACGAAATTAATTATCTCTGTTTTGGCACTTTCGGCATCTGCCACTCTCTATGCTCAAGGTTTTGAAGGGCCGCAAAGTAATGTAGGATTTAGTGGTCCTAATCAAGGTATCTCAACTGTTCAACAAGCGATCGATGCCAGTGATGATACTCCAGTAACCTTAACTGGAAAAATAAAAGCTTCGTTAGGCGGGGAAATGTATACCTTCACTGATGGTACTGCGGAAATTTCTATCGAGATTGACCATGATAAATGGTTGGGTCAAAAGGCAACACCCGAGACTCAGGTGCAGATTTCCGGCGAGGTCGATAAAAAGCTAATAGGTGCCACTAAGATTGACGTTGATGCGGTGAGAGTACTTTGAGTTGGGTAATCACAATCTGACTGTACCCATTTGAACAATAAAGTAATGGTGGGTAAATTATTTGTGACTTATTAAAGGTTAACGGTGAAACGCTTCATTGTTGCTAGACATAACAAATAGTTTGCTCGCAAAATATCCTACCGCATTTTATCGGCAATCAATTTGCTGCTAATTTGAAAAAAGCGGGGGGAAGATGTATTACTAACCAAAACAAGGCAAAGACTTTGTTAAAGTTAGCATCCTCTAGTCAGTAAACCTTCGCATTGCTGCTTAGTATAGTAGAAGACGGGAACGTTATGTTCCCGTTATCTACATTTGTACTATGTTGTGCGATGTACCGACATATGTGCAAGCGCCACTAATGCTTGCTTGTAGGGGGAGTCAGGTAGCACGCTTAGCTCCGCGATGGCTTTGTCTGCTTCTTGATAAGCTTTCTGCCTTGTGTAGTCTAAAGCTCCCGTCTCGGTTAGTGCTTCCATGATCGCATCGAGTTTCTCCATACCATTGGCTTTCTCGATGGCTTCTCTGATCATTTCTCTTTGCTCACCATTACCTATACTCATTGCACGGATGAGTGGCAGGGTTGGCTTACCTTCAGCGAGATCGTCTCCGACATTTTTGCCCATCTCTTTTCCATCAGAGGTGTAATCCATCACATCATCGATTAATTGGAATGCAGTGCCCAGATACTTGCCATAATTTTTCAAGGCGATTTCTATTTCATCTGTCGCGCTATTGAGTATGGCTCCTATTTGGGTAGCCGCTTCAAATAGACGAGCAGTCTTTGAGTAGATAACCTGCATGTAAGAATCTTCGGTCGTGTTTGGATCATTACAGTTCATCAGCTGTAACACTTCACCTTCGGCGATGATATTCACAGCATCGCTCATTAACTTGAGGATACGCATCGAGCCTAACTCTGTCATCATCTGGAAAGAGCGGGTATAAATAAAATCGCCGACTAGGACACTAGCAGCGTTACCAAAAGCAGCATTTGCTGTCGCTTTGCCACGTCTCATGTCTGACTCATCAACCACATCATCATGGAGCAAAGTGGCGGTGTGTATAAATTCAATAAAGGCTGCAGCAGTTGTGTGATCTTGTCCTTGATAGCCCAGAGCACGGGCTGATAACACGGCTAAAAGAGGACGAATGCGTTTGCCACCACCACTTACGATATAGAACCCAAGCTGATTGATTAAGGAAACTTCAGAATTGAGCTGGGCCAGAATTGTTTCATTCACTTTTGCCATGTCGTCGGCAGTGAGTGTTTGGATAGTTTTAAAATCCATTGTAAATCCGAGTGAAGTTAGAATCTTTAAGGTCTTTTATTATTTTTATCGCTGGATGATACACTAAAAAACGTTGATAAATACACGTCTAAAAGGCATGATTGCCCCACTTTTATTTGGCGATTAGCTTTTCGCCAACTTTTTAAAAATATGGCTTGTCATAGGTGCATCTCTTCTGTAGAATCTGCGCCCTATTGATGATTAGTTTAGCGCACACCCATAATGCATAAAATACGCATAAGGCTGTGCGGAAAAAGCGGAGTAAGATATGTACGCTGTTTTCCAATCTGGTGGTAAACAACACCGTGTAAGCGAAGGTCAAACTCTTCGTTTAGAGAAATTAGACGTAGAAACAGGTGCAACTGTAGAGTTCGATAAGGTTCTTTTGGTTGCTAACGGTGAAGACGTTAAAGTTGGCGCTCCTCTTGTTGAGGGCGGCAAGGTAGTTGCTGAAGTTGTACAACACGGTCGTGGCGATAAAGTTAAAATCGTTAAGTTCCGTCGTCGTAAGCACTCTCGTAAGCAACAGGGTCATCGTCAGTGGTTCACTGAAGTGAAGATCACTGGTATCAACGCTTAATTGATTAGGAGAGCTTAACAATGGCACACAAAAAAGCTGGTGGTTCTACTCGTAACGGCCGCGATTCAGAAAGCAAACGCCTTGGTGTTAAACGTTTCGGTGGTGAATCTGTTCTTGCAGGTAACATCATTGTTCGTCAACGTGGCACTAAGTTCCATGCTGGTACAAACGTAGGCATTGGTAAAGACCACACTCTATTCGCTCTTACTGAAGGTAAAGTGAAGTTTGAAGTTAAAGGTCCTAAGAACCGTAAGTTCGTAAGCATCGAAGCAGAGTAATCTCGCTAAGAGCAAGAATTAGGTTTCTAGCTGAATTCAAAAGCCCTGCCAGTTTGGCGGGGTTTTTTATTTATGGTGTTAGGGAGTTGATACTAAGGTTTTTTTTCTAAAGTGCCTTAGTATATTTCCTGATAAGCAGAAGCAACTTGAGTGCGCACAAGCGTTCCCAGATCGTCATCTGCTAGAATTTATATCATTCATATTGGGTCAATTTACTCTATGGATGAGGTTTGCAACACGACTACGAGATGTAGCATGTGGGCGGAGTAAGAGATGAAATTCGTTGATGAAGCGGTAGTTAAGGTTCAAGCCGGAGACGGTGGTAACGGTGTGGTAAGTTTCTGGCGAGAGAAATTTGTTGCAAAGGGTGGCCCCGATGGTGGTGACGGTGGTGATGGTGGTGATATATACATTCAAGCCGATGAGAACCTTAATACTTTGATTGATTACCGTTTCCAGCGCTTCTATGAAGCAGAGCGTGGAGAAAATGGTCGCGGCGGCAACTGCACTGGTAAGCGTGGTAAAGACAAGGTATTGCGTGTTCCTGTGGGTACGCGCGCTGTTGATATACATACCAATGAAATTGTTGCCGAAGTGGCGGGGCACGGTAAAAAAGTGATGGTGGCTAAAGGTGGCTGGCATGGACTGGGTAACACTCGTTTCAAATCTTCCGTTAATCGTGCTCCTCGTCAAAAAACATTGGGAACCAAAGGTGAAGTCAGAGAGCTTAGGTTAGAGCTGCTGCTTTTAGCCGATGTCGGTATGTTAGGTTTACCTAACGCAGGTAAATCAACCTTTATACGTGCTGTGTCTGCTGCTAAGCCTAAGGTGGCAGACTACCCATTTACCACTTTGATCCCAAGTCTTGGTGTGGTGAGTGTTGTCCCAGAGAAAAGTTTTGTTGTGGCTGATATTCCAGGTCTTATCGAAGGGGCAGCAGATGGCGCTGGTCTTGGGATCCGTTTCTTAAAACACCTTGAGCGTTGCCGTGTTCTTTTGCATATGATCGATATTATGCCCATTGATCAATCTGATCCGGTGCAGAATGCACTGACTATTATCGATGAGCTTGAGCAATACAGTGAGAAATTGGCAGATAAGCCTCGCTGGTTGATCTTCAATAAAGTTGATCTTATGCCTGCAGAAGAAGCGGATGAAATTATCCAAAACATTCTTGACGCCTTGGGGTGGGAAGAGGATTACTACAAAATTTCAGCAGTGAATAAACAAGGTACTAAAGAGCTTTGCTACAAGCTGGCTGACTTTATGGAGAAATTACCTCGCGAAGAAGAGCAAGTGAGTGAGGAAGAAAAAGTCGATTTCATGTGGGATGATTACCACAAAGATGCCATGGCCGGTAAAAATGTGATCACCGAAGATGACGACGATTTGGATGACTGGGACGACGAAGATGACGACGGCCATGTCGTCTATGTTCGAGATTAACCCAAGTTTCATTATCAAGCCGCTATGTCGCTGACATGGCGGCTTTTTTGTGAGAACTTCCTGTCCATTTATTTATTGACTTAGCGTGTAAGGGATTGTTGTTTTATCTCCGTAAGTCTACAGTGTGACTACTTTATATCGGAGATTGTCCTATCATTCTATTAAGGTATAATCCTTTCTCACTTTAGTTCTTAAGGTATTTGATTGTGGTTATTAGCATGATTGCTGCTCTCGCGGGCAACAGTAGTATTGGAAAAGATAGTCCGCACGTTATAGGCAATGACAACGCAATGCCTTGGCACTTGCCTGCTGATTTTACTTGGTTCAAAAAGCACACCATAGGTAAGCCTGTGATTATGGGCCGCAAAACCTTTGAATCTATTGGCAGGCCTTTACCTGATCGCCGTAATATTGTGATCACCAGAAATCCTGAGTTTTCATCGCATGGTGTGACCATAGTGTCATCACTCGATAGCGCCTTAGCAGAAGCCAGTGATTGTCATGAAGTGATGATTATTGGTGGCGGTAGTATCTATAAAGAGTGTTTGCCTTTGGCTGATAAACTCTATATCACCTTTGTTGAAGCTGAGCTATCAGGAGATACTTTCTTCCCTAAATGGAGCCATGACTTTAAAGAAACTTACTCTGAAACTTACCTAGCAGATGAGAAAAATGCTTACAATATGCGTTTTGTTATTTTGGAAAAATAACGTTCAACTGGATAACCACCTGATATCCTGCGTGAAGGATTGGTAGGCGCACTACCAATCCGTTTTAGTCCTATTTGGCTTCATTGAGTGACCAATCATAGTCGTAGCTGATCTTGCCACTTAAGGTGCCTAAATCTGGCCTGTATTGACTCAAATGTTTGATAAGCTGAGACTTATCGCCAAAATCTTCACTAAACCAATCATAGATGGAAGAGAGTTGAGCACCATTGTCATTGAGTAGTACCCCTTTATCACTATTGATAAAGCTTTTCGCTGCTTGTTCTAGCAGTGTTTCCGTGTTGTCTGCTGTGAACGCTTTATGTTGCAGGTTAGGGCAGCCTAAACTTGCACAGTTCACTGCATAGTGAGTCCTAGGATCTTGCCAAATAGGGCGCAAAATTCGGTGCTCGATATCGTTTAGTGTTAGAGTTTTCCCATTGATGGTGATCACATCATCACCCCATGGCCCAAAACTAAACAAGCCGCCAAGTTTGGTAATCGATTTGACCGGATAGTCGTCCAATATCAGCTTAACGGTAATCGCATTATACAGGTTGACCCAATAAGCATATTGCTGTGCTTTATTGAGCGAAAGAGGGTCTGTTTTGGACAATCTTTCAAGATAATTGGTAAGCACTTGCTTATCTCTTTCGCTGACCGATGAATATTTAAATAGGGTGTAGTCGCTTTTACTGACTAAATACTGATCGAGAAGTTGTTGCCAAGCTTGATGATCAATGACCGCAGCGCTGGACTCATTACTTTTGTTCCAATAAGGCCAAAGTTCTGATTTAGGCGCGCTAAAGGTGCTAAAAGATACGATAGCGAGAAGTAAGGGAAGAAAGAATTTCATGTTCAGTCCTATTAATCACAGCGATATGAGTTAAGACCGACTATCTGATTAAGAACTTTCAAAAAGAAAAAAGCTGGCGTTAACCAGCTTTTATAGGCAGAAGCTTACTTTAGATATGAGGGTATCTTAGTCTCATAATCAGCAATCTTGTCTTCATGTTGCAGGGTCAAGCCGATATTATCGAGTCCATTTAGCAGGCAATGTCTGCGAAATTCATCAATTTCAAATGAATACTCTTTATCATTGGCTCGAACTAAATTGGCCTCTAAGTCAACCTCAACTTGCGCCCCTTCGTTTTCCTCTACGAATTGGAAAATCTCGTCGACTTGCTGCTCAGTAAGTCTTACTGGAACCATTTGGTTATTGATTGAGTTACCATAGAATATGTCGGCAAAGCTTGGAGCTATCATAGCTTTGATGCCGTAATCCGCCAGAGCCCAAGGGGCATGCTCTCTTGATGAACCACAGCCAAAGTTCTCACGCGCCAGTAAAATTGAAGCGCCTTGATATCGAGCTTGATTCATGACAAATTCAGGATTTGGCTGCTCTCCTGCATCATCCAAAAATCGCCAATCATGGAAAAGGTGTTTACCAAAGCCTAGGCGAGACACCTTTTGCAGAAATTGTTTTGGGATGATCGCATCTGTGTCGACATTGGCCGCATCAAGAGGAACCACTACGCCTGTGTGTTGTTTAAAACCTGACATTTAAGATTCTCCTCAATCTAAATCACGAATATCGACAAAGTGACCTGCGATGGCCGCTGCTGCTGCCATTGCTGGGCTGACTAAGTGGGTTCGACCATCACGGCCCTGGCGACCCTCAAAGTTTCGGTTTGATGTAGACGCGCAGCGCTCCCCAGGTCCTAGACGATCGTTATTCATTGCCAGACACATAGAGCAGCCTGGAAGACGCCATTCAAAGCCTGCATCTTTAAAAATAGTATCCAAACCTTCTGCTTCTGCTTGTGCCTTAACTTGCTCAGAACCCGGTACAATCAATGCTTGAACGTGAGAGGCAACTTTGCGGCCTTTAGCAACCGCTGCTGCTGCGCGCATGTCTTCGATACGTGAGTTGGTACAAGATCCAACGAAGACTTTGTCAACCGAGTAGTCGGACAAAGCCTTACCTGCTGTTAGTCCCATGTAGGCGAGTGCTTTTTCGGCAGAGGCTTTTTCAACAGGATCAGCGAAACTGTCCGGTGTGGGAATCGGTTGGTCGACAGCAATTACTTGTCCAGGGTTTGTCCCCCAGGTAACTTGAGGCTTGATGTCGGCCGCGTTAAGCGTAACTACGGCATCAAACTTGGCATCATCATCGGTTTTAAGAGTCTTCCAATACTCTACCGCAGCGTTAAAGTCGTCGCCTTGCGGAGAGAACTTACGATCTTTGATGTATTTAAATGTTGTTTCATCGGGTGCAATTAAGCCAGCTTTAGCGCCCAGTTCGATGGCCATGTTACAAACTGTCATTCGGCCTTCCATGGAAAGGTCGGTAATCGCTTCTCCGCAGAACTCAACCACATAACCTGTGCCGCCAGCCGCCGTGGTTTCTCCTATGATGGCCAATACTATGTCTTTTGCAGTAATACCAGGAGAAACTTTACCTTTGACTTCAATTTTCATGGTTTTGGCGCGAGCTTGCTTTAGTGTTTGAGTCGCAAGTACATGCTCGACTTCAGACGTACCTATACCAAAGGCTAAAGAACCAAATGCGCCATGAGTTGCAGTATGGGAGTCGCCACATACAATGGTCATTCCAGGGAGAGTGATACCTAGCTCTGGGCCCATAACATGCACAATACCTTGATATTTGTGGTTAATATCATAAAGGGTTACGCCAAACTCTTTGCAGTTTTTAGAAAGCGTTTCCATCTGGATACGCGCCATTTCACCAGAGGCATTAATGTCCTTAGTTGTAGTCGAAACGTTGTGGTCCATGGTGGCGAACGTTTTACTCACTTGGCGCACTTGGCGCCCTTTTTCACGTAAGCCATCGAAAGCTTGAGGTGAGGTCACTTCGTGAACTAAATGTCGATCAATATACAAAATTGGGTTTTCACCCTCTGCTGCTACGACCACGTGTGCGTCGTAGACTTTCTCGTACAGTGTTTTGCCCATCATTGCTTTCCTGTTTTTGCTCCTGACAACGGCTTATCAGGAGCGAATAATTATTTTATGAATTTAAAATGTACTCTGCTATTTTGTCGCCCATCTCTGCAGTCGAGAGAGCTGGCCTGTCACCGGCTAAGTCGGCCGTTAGCTCGCCAGTAGAGAGTGCTTTTGATACCGCTGACTCTATGTCTTGGGCCGCGCCTTCTTCACCTAAGCTGTATCTGAGCATTAGAGCGGCAGACAGGATTTGCGCTACGGGATTAGCAATGTTTTTACCCGCAATATCAGGAGCACTGCCACCAGCGGGTTCGTACAAACCAAACTTACTTTCATTTAAGCTCGCTGAAGGTAGCATTCCCATCGAACCTGTGATCATTGCGCATTCATCCGAGATAATATCGCCAAAGATGTTAGAGCACAGCATCACATCAAATTGTGATGGGTCTTTGATTAGCTGCATGGTCGCGTTGTCGATGTACATATGAGATAGACTGACATCGGGGTAATCTTTAGCAACTTCTTCAACCACTTCGCGCCACAAGATAGAGCTTTGTAGAACGTTCGCTTTATCAATAGAGCAGACTTTTTTATCGCGCAGGCGAGCTGACTCAAAAGCAATTTTAGCGATACGTTCAATCTCGAATCTATGATAAACCTCGGTATCGAAAGCTTTCTCATTGGCTCCTTCGCCTTCTCGGCCTTTAGGTTGGCCAAAGTAGATACCACCGGTTAGCTCGCGCACCACGACGATATCAAAGCCACGCTGTGAAATATCAGCGCGTAGTGGAGAAAAGTTCTCTAGACCTTGATGTATTTGAGCAGGGCGCAAGTTACAAAATAGCTGAAAGTGCTTACGCAAGGGAAGAAGGGCGCCGCGTTCAGGTTGATCGTTGGGTGGCAAATGTTCCCATTTAGGGCCACCTACGGAACCAAACAGTATTGCGTCTGACTCTTCGCAAGCTTTGATTGTACTTGCTGGAAGTGGACATCCATGATTATCGATAGCAATGCCACCGACGTCATGCTCGGAACGATGAAAAGTAATCGAATGTTTCTTCTCGATGGCATCTAGCACCTTGTTGGCCTGTGCCATTACTTCTGGTCCAATCCCGTCTCCTGATAAAACGGCGACCTTGTATGATTTGTTTGTCATGAGCTTCCTTAAAATTAATACTTATTGCTAGGGGTGACTTAGACCCCTAGATTTTATTTATACAGTGGCGATCTTTTTCTGTTTGATTTGTTCGATTTGATCCGCACGGTGGATACTGTTGATCACATGAAGTAAAGCTTGTCCTGATGCTTCTACTATATCTGTTGACATGCCAGTGCCGTGATACTTACGACCTTTATAGTTGGCAATGATATCCGCTTGACCCAGACCGTCTTCACCCTCGCCTTTAGCGGTAAGGTCAAACTTGTCTAGCACGATATCATACCCAGTCACTCGGTAGATACACTGATAAAGCGCATCGACAGGGCCGTTACCGACGGCGGCTTCTGATTTTTCTTCATCGCCACATTGCAATTTTATGCTAGTCGTTGCCATTACGCTGCCAGATTGAACGCTTAGATAGTTAAGTTTGAAAAAGTCATCTTCTTCGCGAAGATTAGAGAAATGCATTAAAGCTTCTAGATCATAATCAAACACTTGTCCTTTGCGGTCAGCCAATTTCAAGAAGTCCTCATACAAAGCATCTAAATTGTATTCGTCTTCTTTGTAGCCCATGCTGTCCATATGACTTTTCACTGCAGCTCGGCCGCTTCGACTAGTTAGGTTTAGCGCTTGATTTTTTAGTCCAATAGATTCAGGCGTCATAATTTCATAGGTATTTTTATTTTTTAGCATCCCATCTTGGTGAATGCCTGAAGAGTGACTAAATGCATTGGCTCCTACAATGGCTTTGTTGCTTTGAATTGGCATATTGCAAAGCTGACTGACGAGCTTACTGGTGCGGTGAATCTCGTCATGTTTAAGACCCGTATGAACGCCAAGCAATTCTTGACGAGTTTTAATGATCATAGCAACTTCTTCTAGAGAGCAGTTGCCCGCGCGCTCTCCAATACCATTGATGGTCCCTTCTATTTGGCGAGCACCTGCTTGAACGGCGGCAATTGAGTTCGCTACAGACATGCCCAAGTCATCATGACAGTGTACTGAAATAATGGCTTTATCAATGTTGGGGACACGGTTGAACAAGGTTTGAATAATGCCGCCAAACTCATTTGGAACTGTGTAGCCAACAGTATCGGGTATATTGATTGTACTCGCGCCAGCATTGATTGCCGCTTCAACCATGCGACATAAGTTATCAATCGGTGTTCTGCCGGCATCTTCACAAGAAAACTCGACATCATCAGTATATTGGCGAGCGTGTTTGACGGCTTTTACCGCCATTTCTACGACGTCATCATAGCTGCGACGTAATTTGTCCTCGACATGGATTGTTGAAGTAGAAATAAACGTGTGAATTCTAAACTGGTCCGCGACTTTTAACGCTTCCGCTGCTGCATCAATATCTTTGGCGACTGCGCGGGAAAGTGCACAAACTCGGCTATTCTTTATGTGTTTTGCAATGGTTTGTACGGATTCAAAATCGCCGGGAGAGGAGACTGGAAAGCCAGCTTCAATAACATCGACACCTAGCCTTTCAAGCGCATAAGCAATCTGCAGTTTTTCTTTAACTGTCAAGCTTGCTGACAATGCTTGCTCGCCATCACGTAACGTGGTGTCGAAAATAATGACCTGATCATTCATGTTTGCTTCCTTCCTGATATTGTTATGCTCACACAGTGAATCGTTTTCTTCCGGTATCGACCTACAAAAAAGCCCGCATTTCGATGCGGGCTTTTAAATCTTGTTGTGGTTATTTTTCTTCCACAGCCTACCCGCGCGATTTGGTCACGATAAGGAGGAGGCTCAGCAGAATTGAAAAATGCTTAGACATTGTTAACGGATCCTTTAGGGCGTTAAATTAACCACAAAATTTAATTAACAAATTAGTACCGCACTCTGATGTACACGTCAACCCCCAAAATAGCATTTATTAACTAACCCTAGAATAAATACCCTTGATTCGCGTTACACAAAATTTCAGAAATTAGGTTTCCGCTAAGCGATTCTTCTCCTGAATGGTTTGAGGGTTATAACTACTTTAGGGAGATAGGGTGACCGAAACATGCCTACTTGAGCGACATCCAACTGATGTGATTGAAATGTGTCTATCACTTGAGTAAAAGTTAATTTGTAGAACCAAACAAGGTTACCTATTTTGTCAAAGCGTCACGCGTCATCACACCAAATATTAATCTTAGTTTTGTAGTTTGAACTTTAGTTATTTTTCTTGTAAATGATTCTTTTTGTCACTTAGTACCTATTGGTCCACTTAATTAATTACTCAAAATTTTATACTTATACTAATTTATGTTTTTTTATGTTTTGTTTAACTATATGATTTGTTTGGGTTTAATTATCATTCAGGTGAAAAATGCTGATTAATTATCAATCTGGTTGCCAATACATAAATGATTCGTTGATAGTAAGGTTCCGCTGTGAAACATCGGACGGGCAAATATAATGAAAAACTGGTTATCTATTCCCAACCAACATTGATTTAAAAACATTTACATTGACGAATACAAGACAAGAGGCTTGCGTGATGATTGAGAAAAAAGAATCTATGAGTGCTATTGCCAGCTACAGGATGGAAAGTACTCTCCGTGGAGTAGATTTAAACCTTTTAACTGTATTTGATGCGGTTATGCAGGAGCAAAATATTACCCGCGCCGCACACAATTTAGGTATGTCACAACCTGCAGTAAGTAACGCAGTTGCCAGACTAAAAGTGATGTTTAACGATGAACTATTTATGCGTCAGGGGCGCGGTATTCAACCAACCCAGCGTGCGCGCTTACTGTTTGGTCCCGTTCGTCAGGCACTTCAATTAATCCGTAACGAACTGCCAAGCTCTATTTTTTCTCCTGAAACTTCTACTCGTTTGTTCAAACTGGCGATTTGTAGCCCTTGTGATATGCGTTTTGCGCCGAAGATCATGTCTACGATTAATGAACAGGCACCTAATGTACAACTTCACTTAGACGCAGAGTTTGATCGTCAGTTGGCTGAAAGAATGCGTTACCAAGAAATTGATTTTGTCGTTGATTATGCTCGCTTCGATGAGCAAGGCTTTTCTAGCACTGAAATCTTCCAAGATGAGTTGGTTGTTGTTGTGTCTAAATCGCACCCTCGTATTCAACAAGGTGTCACGGCAGAGCAGCTTAAAGAAGAACGCCATGCTAAGTTATCTCGTGTACATGGGCAACGCAGTTTTTCAGAGCAAGCTTACCGCGACCTAGACGTACAGGCATATTACGAAGGAACTAGCTTAAGCAATGTTTTGTATGTAGTGGGTCAATCTGAGCTGGTTACCATCGCTCCTCGCTGGATGGTCGAAAATGCAGCTAATAAAGAGCAGTTGCAAATTCTCGACTTCCCATTTGAAAATGCCAAAATCAGCGGTTTCTTGAGCTGGCACGAGTCAAGTGAGAAGGACAAAGGTCATATCTGGCTTCGTGACCAATTAATGATGATTTGTGGCGAAGTGGTTGCAAAAGCCTAATTAACTATCATTAAAAACCTTGAATGGTTTGTCGCCATTCAAGGTTCTTTACATTTCAAATATCAACTTTCATTCCCCCTAGTTGCCTTTTTTTTACCTAAATGTACACTTGTGCGCTCTGAAAGCTTACATACGTAAGCGAAAGGTAGGAATATGGCTTATATAGATTTTCATATTGTTAAAAGAATTCGTCAGCAGTTAGGTCAAAATGGTGATCGAGTCGCTCTTAAATACAAATCGGGCGATGCTTGGCAAGGTATTAGCTGGACTGAGTTTGGTGTTCAATTAGATAGCTTATCTCTAGCACTACTGGATCATGGTATTGAGGTTCAGGATAAGATTGGTATTTTTGCTAACAATATGCCTAATTGGACCGTTGCCGATCTCGCCTCTCTTCAAATTCGAGCGGTTACAGTGCCTATTTATCCGACTAATACCGCCAATCAAGCAGGCTATATTCTCAATAATGCTGATGTGCGCATCCTATTTGTTGGAGAGCAATCTCAGTTTGATGCAGCGGTCAGCGTTTTTGACCAGTGTCCTAAATTAGAATTAATAGTGACAATGTCAGAAGGCATCGATCTTGGCCAATATGGCTTTGCTTGTACTTGGCAGGAGTTTGTTGGCCGTCCTCAAAATCCACCCGAGGCACAACTTCAGCAGCGTTTGGCCGAAGCCAATTTGGATGACTTACTTACCCTTATATATACCTCAGGTACGACAGGGCAGCCTAAGGGTGTGATGCTAGATTATCGTAATGTCGCCTCGCAACTCGAAGGTCACGATAAAAGGCTTACACTCAGCCATAATGATGTTTCACTGTGCTTTCTTCCTTTATCTCACGTTTTTGAACGCGCTTGGAGTTTTTATACTCTGTACCGTGGAGCGACCAATTGCTACTTGCAAGATACAATGCAGGTTCGTGAAGCCTTGAGTGATATCAAACCAACGGTTATGTGCGCAGTCCCTCGCTTCTATGAGAAAATATTTTCTGCCATTCATGACAAGGTATCAAAAGCGCCAATGACTAAAAAACTGCTCTTTACTTGGGCTGTAAATATGGGCGCTAAGATGTCCTTGTGTCATCAAGAGGGCAGAGCACCCTCCTTTATGCTGCGAAAGTTTCATCAGCTTGCAGATAGTATGGTGTTGTCTAAATTGCGTGCTTTGCTGGGGGGCCAGATCAATTTTATGCCATGCGGCGGGGCCAAATTAGATGAAGCGATTGGTCGTTTTTTTCATGCAATTGGCATTAATATAAAGCTTGGCTATGGAATGACAGAAACCACCGCCACCGTCTCTTGTTGGGCTGATGATTGTTTCCACCCACAATCAATAGGCATATCCATGCCAGGTGCTGAGGTTAAAATTGGAACCAATAATGAAATTTTGGTTCGTGGGCCAATGGTGATGCGCGGTTATTACAAAATGCCCAAGGAAACGGCAGAGTCATTTGACGAGTTGGGCTTTTTAAAAACGGGCGATGCGGGCCACATAGATGATGAAGGTAATGTGTTTATTACCGATCGTATCAAAGAGCTAATGAAAACATCAGGTGGTAAATATATTGCGCCTCAGCTTGTCGAAGGGACGATCGGCAAGGATCATTTCTTTGAACAAGTGGCCATTATTGCTGATACTCGTAAGTTCGTTTCTGCTCTCATTGTGCCTTGTTTTGATAGCCTTGAAGCGTATGCGAAAGAGCTGAACATTAAGTACCAAGATCGTATCGAATTGATCAAGCATCACCAAGTTGTTGAAATGCTTGAACGTAGGGTAAATGATCTGCAAAAGGAATTAGCAAAATTTGAGCAGGTAAAGAAATTTAAGTTGCTACCTAAAGCGTTTTCAATGGATGCCGGTGAGCTGACTCCGACGCAAAAGCTTCGTCGTAAAGTCATCAACGAGAAATACCAAGATGAGATTGAAGAGATGTACCGTGATGATGTGGTGAAAAAATAAACCTCCCAATCATGAACACTTACTAATCTTAAAATCCCTTAAACTTTGTGTTTGAGGGATTTTTTGTTTTGTCTTATAAACTATTGTTCCTTCACCCAAATATCTGTGTAAGATTTTTGGTCAAAATAATCTTGATAAGCCATGATATAAGCTTTCTCTAAATTTTGAGTATATCGCTCAGTATCAAATAATGGTTTAGACATTGGTTGGCTAGTAAGAGTTTGTTTGATTTCTGCAAGTTTTTCAGGCTTGTTAGCGAGTTGCAAAATTACCTGCAGATACTCTTCATTTGTATGTGTGACAAGTTCAGGCAATCCTACAGCATGCAGCAAGCTTGTCGAGACTCTGGCAGCAAAGCCTTGTCCTGATTTGGTGACGACAGGGACACCAGCCCAAAGCGCATCGCTTGCCGTTGTATGAGCATTGACATTGAAGGTATCTAAGAAAATATCAGCATGTTGATATCTGGCTAAATGTTCCTCTTGTTGCAAAGGCTTGGCGAAGATCAAGCGTTCACTATTTACACCTCTTTGCTCGGCATGCTGCTTTAGATTTCTTTGCACATGGGGATTGTTGCTAAACAGCCAAAGAACACTTCCTTTTACCTTTTTTAATACATTCATCCAGATATCAAATTCTTTGGGGGAGAGTTTATATGGGCTGTTGAAGCAGCAAAAGACGAGCCCTTTATCGGGCAAACCCAACTCTTGTCTAGTCGATGAACATATAGGGATTAGGCGAGTGTTATTATTGGGTTGGTAGCTGTTGGGTAGATAAATAATATTCTCGGTATAATAGGGCCTTTGCTCTTGCGGGATAAGGTATGAATCGGCGATGAGATAGTCGATAAAGTCAGCACCAGTTGTGCCAGGGTAGCCAACATGGCTGATTTGCAACGCTGCTGGCCGCTTGGCAAAAATACCTAAACGCCCATCTCGGGTATGGCCTTTAAGATCAACCGCAATATCAATCCTATCTTTTCTTGCAAGTTTTGCGATCTCTAGGTCGCTTAACTTAGCTACATCATGAAAAACATCAAATAAGTCAGGCGCTTTCTTCCTGATATCATCACCCGTATTAGGGCCAAAAGAATAAGCGTAGACATCGAACTTTTCTCTGTCGTGCAGGGCAAAGACTTTAGACATGAGATGCATGGTGGCGTGGTCATGAAAATCAGCGCTGAAATAGCCAATGCGAAGTCGACTGGGTTTTTGGTTCGGCTTGGCTATCTGTGGTAAATCGCACACTAGGTGTTTGGATTTAACGAATTGTTCAGAACGAAGTCGATGTCTTAGTGGTGAGTCTTCAAAGGTTAGTGCTGCGAAAGGAGAGACGGCTTTACCTTGGATGCCGAGAGTTTCAACCTTAGGTATGTCTTCCTCCATGGCGGGCCAATCGCAAAGCCTTGCTTGTTGATATAGCTTTTTTAGCCTTACAGATTTCATGTGTGGGTCTAAGGTGAGGGCTTTTTGATATGCCATGACCGCCAGCTCTGGCTTATCTTGTTTTTCAAGTACCGCTCCTAAGTTATCATAGGCTTCAACGTGGTTTGGTTTCAGTGATAAAGCCTTCATATAACATTCGTACGCTTGCTTTAGCTTGTCTTGTTCTTGAAAGATAATGCCCAAGTTATTATGCGCTTCTGCATAATCTGGGTTTATTGTAAGCGCTTGCTGATAAGCTTTTACAGCGTCTTTTTGATTGCCAAGGTCTCTAAGTACCACGCCTTTGTTGTTATGCGCTTCTGCGTAATCAGGCTTGAGTGCCAATGCCTTTTGATAATACCCAAGTGCTTCTTGAAGTTTACCTTTATCTCTAAGCACGACAGCTAAATTATTATAGCCGCCAACATTTTCAGGGCATAAGTCGATAACCTGCTCAAATGCTTCAAGAGCCTGATCCATCTCTCCCACACTTTTACTTGCCACACCTAGAATATTCCAAATCATGCTGTTATTCGGGTGCTGTAGAGAGAGTGCTTGAGCTTGTTTTAATACCAAGTTTACTTGACCTTGATTATATTGCTCGATAAGTCTCTCGATGGTTTCATTGAGTGCTGTTTCTGAGGCCATGCTTGATTCTTAGTGGTGAGTTATCGCTTGTAGACACTCTAACATGAGACCTAGTTGAATAAAGTGAACGCTTTGCCAGTGGAGTAAATAATCCATTTATTTCACAAAAATCTGCTTATCCAAGACTAAAGGACACGTTTCACTCAAACACAAAATATAAAATTTTTGTCTAAATATACTTATAGTCTGACATGACCATCTAAATACTGATAACTGATTAGCTTGATTCACTGCCCACACCTCAATCTGTAGCATCTTGTTTAAAGTGAGATCTAAATTTGATTAGATCATTGTTTAAGAAAACGTTACATTTGTTGCTCGAACTTGTTTTGTGTTACATCACAGCAAGGCATAGCCGAAAAAGTGGAAGTATTTCGATTAGGCTACGAATAAGCCCTAGACTATGTAAACCCAGCACCTATTGATTGACCTTATCAATAGGAGAGTTGGCGAGGAGAAAAATATGGCAGTAATGTTGTCCGGTGCAGAGATGGTTGTTCAATCTCTGATCGAGGAAGGTGTGGAACAAATCTTTGGTTATCCTGGTGGTTCCGTTCTGGATATTTATGATGCTCTGCACGCTAAGACAGATCAAATCAAACATGTACTTGTTCGCCATGAACAAGCTGCAACGCATATGGCAGATGGTTATACACGTGCTACAGGTAAGCCAGGCGTGGTGCTTGTGTGTTCGGGGCCAGGTGCAACCAATACGGTAACAGGTATCGCTACCGCCTATATGGACTCGATACCCATGATTGTCATTTCTGGTAATGTACCTAATAACCTAATTGGTAATGATGCGTTCCAAGAGTGTGATATTGTTGGTGTGTCTCGACCTATTGTGAAGCATAGCTTCTTAGTTAAAGAGGCGAAAGACATCCCAGACACCATGAAAAAAGCGTTTTACATCGCTACAACAGGTCGCCCAGGTCCAGTGGTCATTGATCTGCCCAAAGACGTTATGAATCCCCTTAATAAGCTGCCTTATGAGTATCCTGCTAACTTGTCGATGCGCTCCTATAAACCGACCACGACTGGGCATAAAGGCCAGATCAAAAAAGGTCTTAAAGCGCTGCTTGCCGCGAAAAAACCCGTTTTATACGTGGGCGGCGGAGCTGTCATATCTCAAGCCGATGAATACCTTTTGCAACTCTCAGAGAAGCTGAACCTACCTGTAGTTAGCACACTTATGGGGCTTGGGGCTTTTCCTGGCACGCATAAAAATTCTCTTGGTATGTTGGGCATGCATGGGCTTTATGAAGCCAATATGGCGATGCACAACGCCGATCTTATTTTTGGTGTGGGAGTACGATTTGACGACAGAACCACCAATAACCTAGAAAAGTACTGCCCCAATGCCAAAGTGATGCACATAGATATCGATCCGTCTTCGATTTCTAAGAATGTGCAGGCTGATTTACCTATTGTTGGCTCAGCAGAAAAAGTCTTAGCAAGCATGTTGTCTTTGCTCGAAGAACAAGGCGCAGTCAATGATCATCAAGCCATGCAAAGCTGGTGGGATGATATTCAAACTTGGCGCGATCGTAATTGTTTGTCTTATGACACCTCTTCTGAGCGTATCAAACCTCAGCAGGTCATTGAAACTCTCTATAAGTTGACCAATGGTGATGCATATGTGGCCTCTGATGTTGGTCAACACCAAATGTTTGCGGCGCTTTACTATCCGTTCAATAAATCGCGTCGCTGGATAAACTCAGGAGGTCTTGGCACTATGGGCTTTGGCTTTCCAGCAGGTCTTGGTGTGAAATTTGCCAAACCGGAAGAAGAAGTAGTGGTGGTAACGGGGGATGGCAGTATCCAAATGAACATTCAGGAACTGTCGACAGCAATGCAATATGACATTCCCGTCAAAATCATTAATCTTAACAACCGCTTCCTAGGTATGGTTAAGCAGTGGCAAGATATTGTCTACCAAGGCAGACACTCGAACTCGTATATGAGCTCTGTGCCTGATTTTGTCGCAATTGCTAAAGCCTATGGACATGAGGGGATCAGGATCGAGACACCAGATCAACTCGAGTCAGGACTCAAACAAGCATTAGAGATGAAAGACAAACTGGTATTTGTTGATATCAATGTTGATGAGACTGAGCATGTATATCCAATGCAGATCAAAGGCGAGGGTATGGACAAGATGTGGTTAAGCAAGACGGAGAGAACTTAAAATGAGACATATTATTTCATTGCTAATGGAAAACCAACCGGGCGCATTATCTCGGGTAGTAGGTCTGTTCTCACAGCGTGGCTACAACATTGAGTCTTTAACCGTATCGCCGACCGATGATGAAACCCTTTCACGCTTGAACATCACCACGATTTCAGATGACATGCAGTTAGAGCAGATTCAAAAGCAGCTCAATAAACTTATTGATGTGTTAAAAGTTCAGGAAGTGACGGAATTTGATCATGTTGAACGCGAACTCATGATGGTTAAAGTGAGAGCTAGCGGTATGGCTCGTGAAGAAGTCAAACGTACTGCCGATATTTTTCGCGGCCAGATTGTTGATGTCACCGCTTCACAATACACAGTTCAGTTAGCGGGCACCAGTGAAAAGCTTGATGCTTTCATCCAAGCCATTTCGGAAGCAACCGAAGTGATTGAAGTCGCAAGAAGTGGTGTCGTGGGTATTGCACGCGGTGAAAGAGCGCTCAAAGCATAGAGTATAGGTCATTTAGTGAAAAGCCTTAGTAAAATTACTAAGGCTTTTTTGATCTTATTATTGGTTTAAAAAGTTAACCGCTTTATCTGGAAAATCAGTGAATAAACCATCGACTTTTACTTGGTTGTAGAAAATATCCATCATGCCTTCAAAGCTATCTGTGTAGGCAGGGATGCGACCAGGATCGGCGCGGAAAGTGTAGGGGTGAACGTCTAACCCAGCGTCTTTCGCTTCTTTCATCATCGGTTTGATGATGATGTTATTTTTAGTGGATTTGTCATCGACCAGCATAGGTTTCCATGGGCCAATGCCTTCAGCGTACTTGGCAACTTCTTTCATGGCGCCGGGTTTAAACATCCAGTCGTAGCTGTAAGGCGTTGCTTTATCGCCCTGATAAACCATGGTTTCATTCCAATCAGTATGAGCAATCAATTGAACCAGTTTGAGATCCATACCCATTTTTGGCATCAGTTCATCATTGATACGTTTTAGCTCGTTAGCGTCAAAACATTGCAAATAGACTTTGTCATCTTGAGCGTCATAACCATATTGCTTAAGCACTTTCAGGACTGCTGAGGAGATGTCTTTACCTTCATGGCGGTGAAACCAAGGTGCTTTGACTTCTGGGTAAATACCAATATCGTAGCCAAGCGTTTTATTAAGGCCTTGAATAAGCTCTATTTCTTCGGCAAGTGTTGGTACGTTAGAATCAGATTTCCACATTGGGAAACGTGTCGGGTAGCCAGCTACCTTGTTGCCTTTGTCATCAATGTTAAACCCTTCAGTGACTTTAAGCATTTTGATTTCTGCCAGAGTAAAGTCAATCGCGTAGTAACGACCATCTTTGCGCGCTCTGTCTGGAAAGCGCTCTGCCACGTCTGTCACTCTGTCTAGATAATGATCATGCAGCACAACCAGTTGATCGTCTTTGGTCATGACGACGTCTTGTTCTATATAGTCAGGTTTCATCGCATAGGCTAGGGCTTTTGCTTCTAGCGTGTGTTCTGGTAAGTAACCAGAAGCGCCACGGTGAGCAATAACAAGAGGTTTAGCGATAGCACCAGCAGATAAACTCAGAGTTAAAAAAGTAGTAGTGAAAGATATAGATTTCATTGTTATCGTCCTTGATAAAAAAGCGGCAGCTAAGCTGCCTTTGTGATTGATTTAAGCAAGCGCGGTTTTTTGTTTTTGTTCATGGTGCGCCTTTTCACCTAAGAAGGCGTAAATGAGACACACTATGGAGGTAATGCATGAGCCGACCAGGATGATAAAGCCACCATCCCAACCAAAATGATCGACGGTGTAGCCCAACACAGCATTTGCGGCGACAGCACCTCCTAAGTAGCCAAATAAACCTGTAAGACCTGCGGCTGTTCCTGCAGCTTTTTTCGGTGCGAGTTCAAGAGCATAAAGCCCGATTAGCATCACAGGGCCATAGATTAGGAAGCCAATGGCAACTAATGCAGCCATGTCGATGGCAGGATTACCTGCTGGGTTAAACCAGTAGACAAGTACAGCGACGGTGACTAATACCATAAATAAGATCCCCGCTGGTGCGCGGCGACCCTTGAAGAGCTTATCGGATATCCAGCCACACAATAAGGTGCCCGGAATGCCCGCCCATTCGTATAGGAAGTAGGCCCATGAGGATTTATCAACGGTAAACTCTTTAGCTTCTTTTAAGTACACTGGTGCCCAGTCCAATACGCCGTAGCGAATCAAATAGACAAAGGCGTTAGCAATCGCGATAGACCACAGCAGTTTGTTTGAGAATACATACTTAAAGAAGATTTCTTTGGCTGTCATCTCTTTTTCATGTGACTTATCGTAGTCATCCGGATAGTCGTCTTTGTATTCTTCGATAGGAGGCAGGCCACAGGATTGCGGAGTATCTCGCACCGTCATCCAGATGAAAATCGCTACGAGTGTGGCAAAGAATGCTGGAACATAAAATGCAGCTTTCCAATCTTCATTGAAAGCCCAAAGCCCAAGTAGGAACATAGGACCAATCAGACCACCGCCTACGTTGTGCGCCACATTCCACACCGAGACTATCTCGCCCCGCTCTTTACGTGACCACCAGTGAACCATGGTTCTGCCGCAGGCTGGCCAGCCCATGCCTTGGAACCAACCATTGAGAAACAGCAAAATAA
This sequence comes from Vibrio aquimaris, assembly GCF_009363415.1. Lineage (NCBI taxonomy): Bacteria > Pseudomonadati > Pseudomonadota > Gammaproteobacteria > Vibrionales > Vibrionaceae > Vibrio > Vibrio aquimaris. The sequence continues at coordinate 488,082 of NZ_CP045350.1, forward strand.
ACATGGCAGTAATGCTGCCTGTTGCCCATGGCATAAAGCCAAAACAGAACATGACCAGTGCAGACATCAAAAGACCACCGCTTAAAAAGTAGCGCGGGTTTGAGCGATCAGACACGCTACCCATTAAGAATTTCGATAAGCCATAAGCGATAGAGACAGCCGCTAAAGCAACACCAAGATCGCCTCGGCTAAAGCCTTGTTCAATCAGATAAGGCATTGCTAAACTAAAGTTTTTGCGTACTAAGTAGTAGCCAGCATAGCCAACAAAAATGCCAATAAAAAGTTGCCAACGTAAGCGTGAATAAGTGCTATCTATCAGCCCAGAAGTGAGCCGGTCGATATGCGCCTTAGGTTTGAAAACTCCAAACATAGGACCTCATTATATTTGTGCGATGGTGATAAAAATGAAAACAGAACGAGCAAAAGTGATTTCGTTCGAAAGTGTTCGGAATTGTATGAATAATAAAAGCGATTTCTGTGATAAATACTACATAAGTGTTAAATATTGATGAAATTAAGTAATCTAATCTGGAGAACTTGGATCTGGATGCAGTAAAGCGCAGCTTTTGAGCTTGTTAGGAAAAACGAATGAGGGAGAGAATAAAGCCGCCGCTTTGGGAAAACGGCGACCAAATAAAGGTTAATGCAGAATACGAGCGCGAATGGTGCCTTCAATACTCTTGAGCTTTTTCAACGCTTCTTCAGAACGATCGCTTTCTACATCGATAACCACATAGCCAATGTCAGCATGAGTTTGTAAATACTGACCCGCAATATTGATCCCTTCTTCAGCGAAGATGGTGTTAATTTGGGTCAAAATACCAGGGCGGTTTTTATGAATGTGCAGTAAGCGAGAGCAATCACGGTGCTCTGGCAAGGATACTTCAGGGAAGTTAACACTCGATAGGGTTGAACCATTATCTGAATATTTTGCGAGCTTACCTGCGACTTCAACGCCAATGTTTTCTTGTGCTTCTTGTGTAGAGCCACCCACATGAGGCGTGAGAATGACGTTATCAAACTTTTGCAGTGGAGACTCAAAAGGATCTGCGTTGGTTTTTGGCTCTGTTGGGAATACATCAATGGCAGCGCCTGATAAATGCCCAGATTCCATGGCCTGACACAAAGCAGGTATATCGACCACAGTGCCACGAGCGGCGTTGATAAAGATAGCGCCAGGTTTCATTAGTTCAAACTGCTCTGCGCCCATCATATTCTTGGTTCCAGCTGTTTCTGGTACATGTAAAGAAATGATGTCGCATTTATTGAGGAGCTCTGCCATGGTGTGTACTTGGGTGGCGTTACCAAGGGACAGCTTGTTTTCGATATCGTAAAAGTACACTCTCATGCCTAGGTTTTCAGCGATGATGCCAAGCTGAGTACCTATATGACCATAACCTATGATCCCGAGCCTTTTTCCTCTTGCTTCGTAAGAATTTTCAGCGCTTTTCTTCCATACTCCGCGATGAGCCAGTGCATTCTTTTCTGGAATGCCTCGCAGCAGAAGTAATACTTGCCCAAGTACTAATTCAGCAACACTTCTTGTGTTTGAAAAAGGTGCATTAAAGACAGGGATCCCTCTCGCTGCAGCGGCGCCGAGATCAACCTGATTGGTGCCGATGCAAAAACAGCCTATGGCCACTAACTTCTCAGCTGCATCAATAACGGCTTGTGATAAGTTCGTGCGTGAACGAATACCAATAAAGTGCACATCTTTTACCGCATCAAGGAGGGCCTCTTCTGAAAGAGAGCCTTTGTGATATTCGATATTGGTGTAACCAGCAGCTTGCAATACTTCAACGGAAGAAGGATGAAGCCCTTCAAGAAGTAGAATCTTAATCTTATCTTTTTCCAGTGAAACTCTGGCCATAGTGTTCGTCCTTAAAAAATTAAATTTGGGGGCTTAAGTTGTGCACAAGTCTTGTAACTGTATTAAAGCCAACATTACTTGAGTTTTTTTATTGACGCAAACGTTTTCGTTACGCATCTTCTGCTCATTAAATTAACAAAAAAGTTTAGCTTTGGGTAAGAAAATAAAAGTATATGGAATAATTTTTAATAAGATAGATGAAAAAACAGCACCTAATGGTGCTGTTTGCAATGAAGTGTCTGAAATAGATAAAACTAACTTTCGACTTTGGCACCTTGTGGTGTCCCAGTGATCACAACATCTGCTCCTCGATGAGCGAACAAGCCGACCGTGACAACGCCTGCAATGGCATTAACGTCGTTTTCGAATTGTTTCGCATTGGTAATGCGAAGACCATGTACATCTAATATGACGTTGCCGTTATCCGTTGTTACCCCTTCTCGATAAACAGGATCACCCCCGAGCTTAACCAGTTGACGAGCCACGTAGGAACGCGCCATAGGGATAACTTCTATAGGAAGCGGAAACTCCCCTAGAACCTCGACCGCTTTGCTGCCGTCGACGATACAAACAAATTTATTTGAGATAGCAGCAACAATTTTCTCTCTGGTCAGAGCGGCGCCGCCTCCTTTGATCATCTCGCGTGATGGATTGATTTCATCAGCGCCGTCTACATAGACATCCAAGTAGGAAACATCATTGCAGTCAAAGATTTCAATGCCTAGGGCTTTAAGCTTTTCAGTGGAGGCTTCAGAGCTAGATACAGCGCCTTTGATATCGTCTTTGATACTGCCTAAGGCATCGATGAAGTGATTGACTGTTGAGCCTGTACCTACACCAACTATGCTGCCTTTTTCCACGTACTCAAGTGCTGCCCAACCGGCTTCCTTTTTCATTTCATCTTGCGTCATGCCCGTCTCCTAAACTGGGTTTAAATTATGCGTCTGGAGCGCGATTATATATCCAATCTGAGACTATTCCCAATCCCAGATCTTTTTAGGAGTAAGGATTTTGGGTAAAGGCACATCCCATGACTCGACTGGCAGCTGCTCAACTTCTTGACAATTATGAGCAAGACCGATTGGTTTTGGCCCAGATTGAGAGTGAAACCAAGGCTCTAACGTACGATCATAGTAACCCCCACCCATACCAAGGCGATGGCCCTGTTTATCAAAGGCCACTAACGGTGTACAGATAATATCTAGCTGCTCAACTGGTATTATTTTGTTTTTTTCAAGCTTAGGCTCTGAGATGTTATAGCGGTTAGAGACCATGGACGTATTCTCGTCATAGCTAAGAAATAACAGGTGGCCAGATGAAAAAGGATGAATAACAGGGAGATAAACATCTTTTCCGAGCCTTTTAAGCTCTTGAATAATAAGAGAGGTTCCGACTTCACCATCGGCAGACAGGTACAAGGCAATATGCTGAGCTTGTTCAAGTTCAGATAAATTGAGGAAATGACTTGTCAATGCGATGGCAGCTTGACTTTGCTCATCTTGATTCAGTTGATTGCGTTTTTGACGGATGAGTTTTCGGTAGTCCTGCCGCGAAAGAGTCATAAGAATGCCACTGATGAAGAGATGTAGGGTACCCCAGAGTGCCGTTGGAGATTTGGGACCCTTGAACCAGCAGGTTCAAGGCGGATCGGCAATGGTAACCGTAGGCTTCTCGGTTCAAGCCGAGCTTGCTCAATAGCTATCAAGTACCAACCCTTAAGTATTGCTTATCGGCTCAGGGACTTAATCCCCTAACGAACACTCCAGGGTAAATTCTTATTGTTGGCCAAAAAGCTTATTGCTTTTCCAGCTTTACTTGACCAAGCGCATCGCTTAATAAGGTGGTTAGTTGTTCCAACTTATTGTCGAGCGCTTTTTTTTGCTCTACTTCTAATGTATCACGGCTTTCCAATTCATGACAGACGTTCAATGCCACAAAGGTGAGTAATTGTACTTCATTGGTGATTTTTGTCTTAGAAGTCATATCTTTTAGACGTTCATCAAGTTGCTGAGCCGCATTGCGTAGCGACTCCTCTTGCCCAGCAGGGCAGTTTACTCGAGTTAATTTGCCTAAAATTTCAACTTCAACTGCTTGATTACTCATAGCGACCCTGAATACGTTAGTTGGGTGTGATATGTAGATGATCACCAAGGAAGAAACTATAGAAAAAGGCTTGTTAAGATTCAAGCTTTTCCCTCTCGACAGTGTAAATTCCCATGCAAAACTACACTAATTAACCAGATTGTATAAAAGCCACTCACAATCGGCTAATCGTTCGTTTTCGCTACCTCAAGTAAATGCTAGAATCGGTATTATTTACTTATTTTTGGGATGCTTGTATGAGCGAACATAAGTTGCCAGCCTATTTGACCCTAGCAAGTGAACTTCAAACCGCTGGTTTAGCAGTGAATCCTGCTGAGTTACACGGATTAATGGCTGGTATGTTAAGTGGCGGTTTGAGCCTAACAGACAAAAGTTGGCAGCCGATGATTTTTGACTATACCAATGATGGCATGGGGTGGCCTGCTAAACCACTGCAACTGGCTCAAACTACATTAGAGGCGACAGTTGCTGAGTTTACAAGCTCCGCCATGAATATCTCAATCTTGCTCCCTGATGAAGAGGCGAGCGCTAGCTTATTTGATATGGCGGATGGTGTTGCTGAGTGGGTTAATCACTATATTTCTGGACTTGGTTTAGTGGGCGCTGAACTTAGGCAAGCATCCAAGGACACCAAAGAGGCGTTGGCAGACCTAGAAGAAATAGCCAAATTAGGTATTGACGAAGACGATGATCTTGAAGAACAAGCGCAATTGCTTGAGCAAGTGATTGAACACATCAAGGTTTGTGTATTAACCATACATGCTGAGTTTGGTCAGAAACCTGAGAAACCAAAGGCCCCGACCATTCATTAATGTAGGATATTTCATGAAGCAGTTTGATATTGTCATCACCGGAGGTGCAATGGCAGGGATGACATTGGCGCTGGCGGTGAGTAAGTTATCGGGTGGTTCACTGTCCATTGCTGTCGTTGAACCTTATCAGGCTGATTATGACGCTCATCCAGGATTTGATTCGCGAGCCATTGCTTTATCGCTTGGTACGGTCAACATTCTTAAACAGTATGATCTTTGGCAAGGTATGGCTGAGTTTTCGACGCCAATAAAGCACATCCATGTGTCTGACCGGGGTCATGCGGGTATGACAGACATTGATCACCAAGACATACCAGTAGACGCACTGGGTTATGTGGTTGAGCTTACTGACGTCGGACGATACTACAGTGAACAATTGAGCGAGCATAACAATATTCACCTGTTGTGCCCTGCTCGCGTGAGCCAGATAGAAAGGTTGCAGCATCAAGTTTGCGTTACTCTCAATGATGGTCAATCGTTAGCAAGTAAACTGTTGGTTGCTGCCGATGGTGCGAGATCAACTTGCTGTAAACAATTGGAGGTTGAGTCAGAGTTGCATGATTTTGAACAAGTGGCGGTTATAGCAAACGTTAAAACTGCTCAAGCTCACCAAGGTAAAGCTTTTGAACGCTTCACTTCATCAGGGCCTTTGGCGCTTCTACCTATGAGTGAGCAAAGAATGTCTTTGGTCTGGTGCCTTAAACCCGATCAAGCCACGCAGATAATGTCTCTAGATGATTCAGAATTCAAACAGGCATTGCAAGCGGCTTTTGGTTGGCGGCTAGGGAAATTTCAAACTATTGGCCACAGAAGCAGTTATCCACTGCAACAAAGCTTTCGCCAGCAAAACACTTCACATCGATTAGCGATTATTGGTAACGCAGCACAAACCCTTCATCCAATTGCCGGACAAGGATTCAACTTAGGCATTCGAGATATTGCGACACTGGCAGAATCAATAATGTCTCATGTTCAAGACCCAGGTGATTACTCCGTGTTGAGTCAATATCAGAGTCGTCGAGAGCTTGATAGGTCCATGACACTATCATTGACTTCATCGCTGGTTCATATTTTTTCCAATGATTATCTGAGTTTTAGGGTTGCTCGTAATCTGGGGTTAGCGGCAATGGACAATGCGACCATGCTTAAAGCTCCTTTATTAACAAGAACATTAGGTTTGGTTGCTAGGTAGCAATCTGAGTGAGGAAGGGTTCGATGATACAAAGCGTTGATATCGCAATTGTTGGTGGAGGCATGGTAGGGCTGACGCTTGCCGCTGCTTTCAAAGACACTGACTTGCGAGTAGCGGTAATTGAAAGTCAGATACCAGAGTGTGGAATCAATGACCTCCCTGATGTCCGAGTCTCTGCTCTCAGCCGTTCGAGTGAAGTCATTTTACGTAATCTAGGTGCATGGGAGGGGATAGTTCAACGCAGGGCATCCCCTTACTCGGCAATGGAAGTTTGGGAGCAAGATAGTTTTGCTCGTATTGAGTTTGATGCAAAGAAGCTCGCTCAACCGGATCTCGGACATATTGTGGAAAATAGAGTGATTCAACTGGCTCTGCTCGACAGGGTCAAGCAAATGCAGAATGTAAGCCTTCATCTACCTGCTCAGTGTCATTCGATGGCGGTTGGTGAAAGTGAAGTATGGCTGAACCTTGCGAATGGGCAAGGGCTCACAGCAAAACTCGTGGTGGGTGCAGATGGCGCTAACTCTTGGGTACGCAGACAATTGGATATTCCGCTCACTCACTGGGATTATGGTCATAGTGCGATAGTCGCGAATGTTTGGACTGCTGAGGAACATGGCAAAGTCGCCCGTCAAGTATTTACTTCACAAGGCCCTCTTGCGTTTTTGCCCATGCTTCAGAGTAATATGAGTTCCATCGTGTGGTCAACAGAACCTGAGCGTGCTGAATATTTAGTATCAGTACCCGACCAAGAATTCAACAAAACACTGACAGCTGAATTTGATGCAAGACTGGGATTATGCGAAGTGGTTGGTAAGCGTGCGTCCTTCCCATTAAAAATGCGTTATGCACGGGATTTTGTGGCGGATAGAGTCGCATTAGTTGGTGATGCTGCGCACACCATTCATCCTTTAGCGGGGCAGGGGGTGAATTTGGGGTTGCTGGATGCGGCATGTCTCGCTCAAGAAGTTCAAACCAGTTGGCGTAAAGGCCATGATATTGGTAGTCGTCGGCATTTGCGGGGCTATGAACGCTGGCGCAAATCGGAAGCCGCGAAAATGATCGCGTCGATGCAAGGTTTCAAAGACTTATTCTCCGGTGATAATCCTGCTAAGAAATTAGTTCGGGGGCTGGGCATGACTTTGGTTGGCCAGTTACCAGGTGCCAAAGATGAGATCATGAAAAGAGCGCTAGGACTTAAAGGGAATTTACCTGTATTAGCTAAGTATTTAGAGCAAGAAGCAGTTTGATGTAATGAAAAGGGCTGGTTTTGACCAGCCCCCTGTAAAACTTTTATATGTATGCGCAGCGTAGACGCATTATTTCCTGATTAACTTCTTTCACCGTTTTAAAGTGACGCTTTTCTGCCCTTTCTGGTAGCACGAGCTTTCCGTTATCGAATTCAAATCGTCCAACTCCACAAATATAAATCCTTCCCTTAAACAATCGACTTACATGTTTAGCAATCATACCTGGCATGTAGCGCTTAAACAGTCTCATAGAGTGATCCTTATATGTAGCAAGCACCGCAAGTTTAAAATTTTCCGCTCAATATTAATGTGATTATGATGGAAATTTATGCAGTAAAATGAGTTTCTTTTGGGTATTTGTGCTTTATCAAGCAAGATTACAGATAGATACCCATTTCTATGTGATGTTTTCCCTAAGTTATGCTCTGTCTATGGAAATCATCTCGTACTATTTAGTCACCAAATAGTAAACCCGAGATTTATGACAGTTTTAAGAATAGTATAATATTTTTTTTATGTGACAATTTAAGGTAAATTTTTTGCATAAAAAAAGCCCGCATATCGCGGGCAAACAGTCACAGATGCATTACACAAGAGAAAAATCACTGATGTGTTCAGTGGTCTCACTGTGTGGTTAGACATTTAGCCTAGTAACCGTAACCAAAGGGCATTGCAACGATAGACATCGCAGTTACCACCAGGCACAGGCATGAATGTTCCTAACAATACAAGTGTAATTCATGATGTGGTAAATGACTTCAAATGCCGTTTATATGAATATAAATGCCCTGACTTTTATCTTTTATTGAGTATTGACTCACATTTAAATGTTAGATGTTTGGTTCTTGAGCTTTGCCAGTTAGACATAGGTCAGCGACAAATATCCGCTAAGACAGGATTACATAGGTTAAACAAGTCATCGATCTGTAATGCAATACCGGCAAGTAGAGAACCACTGCTGATAGTGACCTCGCTTTGTTGCATTAGTCGATGGTCGAAAATGATGGGCATCTTGGTTGGCAACAATAAAGGAGTGACTGTACCTACTTGGTATCCAGTCAGTTTCTCTATGTCGGACTTATCGACACATGTCATGCGTCGGCAGCCTAATAGGCTCCGCACCCTTCTTGGATCCGCTAAGCGATCGCCGGGGATACAAGCCAGCGCATACAAATTCCCCATATCTCGCAGAACAATACACTTAACCATTTGCTCGGGTAAAATCCCTCTCTGCTTTGCAGCGTCTTCAATAGTAGTAGCTGGAGATTGATGAGAAAGTACGCGAAACGAAACCCGCTGCGCGTTCAGGTAGCGGGTAATATTGGTATCAAGGCTATTGGTCATCATCGAGTGAGTATGGGAGCGGTTGTATTGTCCAAGAAGAATCTGGTTGGCTTGATAGACGAAGCTTAGTATCAGCGTCAAGATTATTAGGCAGAACAATAAGGCCTAGGGCTTTGTTGTCGTTAAACGAGTAGCTTGCGATTAAATCACCGGCGCTGCGCCAGTTTTCACCCACTGAACGTTCCAGCTCTGGGTTTTCTGATAGTGCTTCGGAGTAGTCACCTGATACGATTTGTAAAGACCTTTTATTCATGCCTCGATATTTGGCTCTGGCGACGGTTTCTTGACCAGTGTAACACCCTTTACTGAAGCTAATACCTCGAAGAGCTTGCAGGTTTAACGCTTGTGGGATGTGTTCGTTTTGCACATCTTCACTTACGATAGGTATCGCCGATTGAATGTCTAATAATGTCCAAATTTCTTCAGAGATTTTAGGCGCATCAATAGATTGACAGAGTTTGGACGCAGTATCTTTATCGACCGCGAGTAACCACCTTTGCTCATCTATTTGTACCGCGGTGCCCCCATCTATGGGTCGAACTGAACCTGGTTGTGATGATAAGCTATTGATTGTATTGATGGCATTTTTACCTACTAGGCCGAGCAGTACATCGGTACTAGAAAGAAATTCGATTTTAGAAAAAATGGCGTACTTTTTTAGCTCAGCAAGTTCTTTCTCCATGGCTGACTTTGGTTGAAACATTGCGTAGCCAGAGCGGTGGTGAAATAAACGAAATATACTCCATGTTTTTCCTTTCGCGTCACAATGCGCGCCTAGGGTGCTTTCATCTTCAGAAAGTTTGACTACGTCACATGTAACTTGACCTTGTAAGTAAGATTTCTTGTCATCACCTTCAGCAGTAATCATCCCCCATGATGCTAAATAAGTTAATGACAATTCTGGAAGCGGGTCTGTACTGGATAATGAGAGTTGATTAAAGTCGTTTTGCCAATTCATGTTCTTTACCTGAGTGCAATAGTTTGTTAGCTATGTTAGCGCTGAACGACCTTAGGAAACAACCTTTCAACCAGTATGGGAAGTGTTATAAATCTGTTAGCTCACTCGGGATTGTGACTTAGTTAGTGGTGGTTCGATTTATTGATTGTTACACTCGCGAAAAACAACCTAAAAGGTGGAAATTAAATTGTATACTCCGGAAGAAAAAGCTCGTATTAAATGGGCATGTCGTCGAGGTATGTTGGAGCTCGATGTGGTCATTATGCCATTTTTTGAAGAATGCTTTGAAGAGCTACAAGAAGAGGAACAGCGTGACTTTGTTGCACTGCTAGAGTGTGATGATCCAGATTTATTTACTTGGATAATGGGGCACGGGCGTAGTGATAATTTAGGTCACGCCTCTATGGTTGACAAAATCGTTGCTCACAACCTCAGTAAAGTACGTTAGGTTAGTTGCGTCAACGTCATTTATCGCTTGTCAGGTTAATTTCACTATCTTGATTTTAGCCTGCAGTGTCTTTTCGGCTTCGAATCTTCCACTACCATTAACTCTTTATCTTGCTGCTTGTGTCTATAGACATCATTGTATTTCCGGCTGGTTAGTCAATGCCCTCAAAGGTAATCTGACCATATCTAACTCTGGTTTAGGTGAATTGAATGGTCGCGAGTTCATGGTCAAAAAGAAAGTAATGCTGCTACCAGCACTTGGTTTGCTTTTGCAATTTGATGGTGGAGAAAGGCACATTTTGTGGCGCGACAGTGTGTCTGAAAAGGACTACCGGTTGTTATTATCAATGTTTAAAAGGGAGCGACAAACTCCCCTTTAAATCATTTAGAGCAATTTTTCAGGGCACAATATCGTTGGGCCGCTATTTGGTGCTAGCTCAGGATAATCGAGAGTGTAGTGTAGTCCACGACTCTCTTTCCTTTCCATGGCGCAGCGTACCATAAGTTCTGCTACCTGAAGTAGGTTACGCAGCTCTAGTAAGTTATTCGATACCTTGAAGTTGCTGTAATATTCGTGCGTTTCTTGTTGGAGTAATTGGATGCGCCGTAGGGCCCGTTCAAGGCGCTTGTCTGTGCGCACTATCCCCATGTAATCCCACATAAATAAACGCAGCTCGTGCCAGTTATGTTGGATCACGACTTCTTCGTCAGAACAACTAACCTGACTTTCATCCCAAGCAGGGAGTGGGGGGGGCATAGTCGCGTTGGCAAGCTTTTCTATTATGTCGTTTGCCGCAGACCAGGCGTACACAACGCATTCAAGCAAAGAGTTAGAAGCCATGCGGTTGGCCCCGTGAAGACCTGTATAACTTACTTCGCCAACAGCATAAAGTCGTGATAAGTCAGTTTCACCCTGTTTGTTGACCATAACACCACCACAGGTATAGTGGGCGGCAGGGACCACGGGAATCGGCTCTTTGGTCATATCAATGCCCAATTCGATAAGCCGACTATAAATGGTTGGAAAGTGTTTTTCGATAAACTCTGCAGGCTTGTGGCTGATATCTAAGTACATGCAATCTGCCCCAAGACGTTTCATTTCAAAGTCAATTGCTCTTGCGACGACATCACGTGGGGCAAGTTCCTCTCTCGAGTCAAAGTCCGGCATAAACCGAGTGCCGTCAGGACGCTTTAAAAATGCGCCTTCTCCTCGTAAGGCCTCAGTCAGCAGGAAATTTCTTGCTTCTGGGTGATACAAGCATGTTGGGTGGAATTGGTTAAATTCCATGTTGGCGACTCGACATCCTGCTCTCCAAGCAATGGCAATACCATCTCCTGAAGAAACATCTGGATTAGATGTGTATTGGTATACTTTTGATGCGCCGCCAGTCGCAAGCACAACAAACTTGCTTCTAACCGTTTCAACGCGTTCTTGATTACGGTTCCATATGTAGGCGCCGACGATTTTGGCAGGATCACCACCAATTTTATCTTCACATATTAAATCGAGAGCATTGTGACGTTCTAAAACGGTGATATTAGGATGATGGTGAGCATTATCTTGAAGTGATGTTTGCATCGCCATTCCAGTGGCATCGGCAGCATGCAAGATTCTTCTGTGGCTATGCCCGCCTTCTCGGGTTAAATGATAACGAGGTTTATCATCGCTATCGCCCTCTTCTCGATCAAAAGGTACGCCACCATCGATCAGCCATTGGACGCAAGTTTTTGCATTTTTGGCAATAAACTCAACCGTCTCTTGTTCACATAATCCTGCACCAGCAATAAGAGTGTCTTGTACATGCGAATCAATACTGTCAGATTCGTCAAATACGGCAGCTATGCCACCCTGTGCATAGTAAGTCGAACCTTCACTTCTTGGTCCTTTACTCAATACGATTACTTTGCCGTATTCGGCCACACGTAACGCCAGCGATAGACCCGCTGCGCCGCTGCCCACCACTAACACATCGCATTGATGCTCACGGTTTGTGTTCATAACACTTTTAAGTTCCTGAATAAAATAGTGCTGACACCATGGAAGATGCAGGGCATCAGTCATTAAATATGGTTGTTCACTAAGCTGAATGAATTACTTTCATCAAGCTCTCAGAAGTGGAGTACATCGATAATACTAACATTTCAATGAATGCAATTCTTTGTAAATAGCATTGCTTTTGGGTGCTTTCGTCCCCACAATCATTGATTATATAGTTATCGAATCATCGCTCGTTAGATAAAATCTACAAAAAGTTTGAACTTTATATTTATCACTGAGTCACAATAGTGCTCAAGTAAGCGGTGGTGTCAATACTGCGTTTTGAATAATTAATACTCATATCTGTAAGGTAGGGGTCGATAACAATAGGAGTACAGGCTCGAATGAACGAGCAGCTGACCGATCAAGTGCTTATTGAGCGAGTTCAGAATGGAGATAAGCAAGCCTTTAATCTCTTGGTGGTAAAATACCAAAACAAAGTCTGTAACCTTATCTCTCGCTACGTCAATAATCCTGGTGACGTACCTGATGTAGCACAAGAGGCATTTATTAAAGCTTATCGTGCCATACCAAGTTTTCGAGGTGAGAGCGCCTTCTATACTTGGTTGTATAGGATAGCGGTTAATACTGCTAAAAATCACATTGTTGCTCAGGGGCGTAGGCCACCAGCGCAAGATGTAGATACTGAAGAAGCTGAATACTACGAAACAGGTAGTGCATTGAAAGAAATTTCGAACCCTGAGAACTTAACGTTGTCCAAAGAATTGAAACGAGTGGTTTTTGGTGCGATCGAAGCACTGCCTGATGATTTAAAAACGGCAATGACGCTACGAGAACTGGATGGTTTGAGTTATGAAGAAATTGCTGCGGTAATGGAATGTCCAGTAGGAACGGTACGTTCACGTATCTTCCGGGCTCGTGAAGCGGTTGAGAAGAAGATTCAACCTCTTTTGCAACGCTAATGCCAAAAAGGTTAATGGTGAAAAGAATGGCTGACAAAGAGAAAATTTCAGCACTCATGGATGGAGAATTGGTTGATAAAGCACTAATTAGCGAATTAGAGCAAGATCAATTGAGCCAAGAAACTTGGAACAATTATCATTTGATTGGTGATGTGATGAGAGGTGAGTCTCCCCAAACAATGGAGTGGGATATCGCCGATAGCGTTGCGCTTGCACTGGAAAAAGAACCGGCTCATTCCAGAGCATCTGTGAAAGGTGTGACAGAAGTTCATTCACCTATAGAGCAGCCCAATCCAGTGAAAGCAAGGCTTAAACTGCCTGCGTGGCTGAATCAGTTTGGCCAAGTTGCAGTTGCTGCCTGCGTCTCTTTGGCGGTAATCCTTGGCGTACAACAATATGGCGGTAGTGAACCTGGACAGGCAGATCTAGAACAGCTCCCCGTTTTGCAAACTATCCCGTTTTCGGGTAGTGCAGAGCCTGTAAGTTTGACTCGCAGTTCAGTTGAGCATCCAGCTGCATCAAATACATCCAATGTTCAGGAACAGAGACGACGTATTAATGCTATGTTGCAGGATTATGAGTTGCAATTACGCCTCAATAGCGATGTTACAGAACATAATGACAATCCAGAAACGGTAGTTGAATGAAAAAAATTCTGACCAGTGTACTGGCACTGTTCAGTTTGAGTTCGCCACTCGCCTTTGCAGAAGAAAGAACTGCAGAGGCGTTGTTGCATCAAATGAACGAGGCCAGTCAGCACCTCAGCTATGAACTTTCTTATATTCTGATTAAGAAAAATAGTATTGAGCCTCTTTTATACCGCCATGCTCGCAATAATAATCAGCAGCTTGCTCATCTCGTTTATCTCAGTGGTCCAAGTCGGGAAGTAATAAGACGTGGTAGTGAGGTTAGTTATATTGAACCTGGCGTTGAGCCTTTTACTATCGAATCGGGCAACATAGTTGCACCCACTATCCCACTTTTAAATAGTGATGTGGAAGAGCTAAGTCGATTTTATGATTTTATTCAGGTTGGTCGTGCTCGAGAGGCTGGTGTGGCTTGTCAAGTTTTGAGAGTTGCTTCCAAAGACGGCCTTCGTTACTCGTATATATTGTGGGTTGATGAGAAGACTAAATTGCCACTCAGAGCGGATCTCGTTGACCGAGAGGGTGAAGTGCTCGAGCAGTATCGCACCATTTCATACAGTGTTGATGACAATATATCTGAGATATTAGGTGCGCTAAATACGGTAAAGTTACCTGGCGTATTGTCTTTACCCAAAGGTGCATTAGAGGACAGTTTCTGGACTGTGGGGTGGATTCCCAAGGGGTTTGAATCCACGGAGCTGAATCGTTATAGAATGGGAAGCACTGAGCGTATGGTGGAAACGCAAATGTTCAGCGATGGTCTGTTTAGTTTCTCAGTTTATGTCTCACAAAGCGATGACTACTCATTGAAAGGTCAACTTGTTCGACAAGGTCGCCGCACACTGCACAGCTATGTTAAAGGTGATAAAGAAATTTCTGTGGTTGGTGATATTCCACCCGCAACCGCGAAAAGAATTGCCCAGTCGGTGACCATTAAAAAATCTATGGGCACAGCACAATGATGACGGCTCTGGCGACGGTTACCTCGGTTACTCCTAATGCAGACGGTTTTATTGTCGAACTAAGTTGCGATCAACAAACCAGTTGCTCTAAGTGTTCATCTCAAAAAAGTTGTGGTACTGGGATTGTATCTAAAGCAGTAGGTAGTAAATTATTACATTGGCAACTAAATACTTCTGAGCCAGTGAAAGCAGGTCAAGTGGTTGAAATCGGTCTTCCAGAGAGAAGCATTATACAATCAGCGAGTTTGGTTTACCTAGTCCCACTATTTGCCATGATTTTCGGAGCGCTATTAGGAGAGTGGTTGCTAAAGCCTATATTAGGCTACGGAGAAGGCTTAGTTATTTTATCATCTGTTCTTAGTGCGGTTATCGGAGTCTATTGCGCCAAACGGCTAGTGATGAAACTTGAGCAAGGATCGTTAACAGATGTCAAATTGCTGCGCGTATTAGGTAAACCAATTAGCTAGTGCGAATTGTCTAGAAATTGGTTAGAATCTGCCAACTTGATCGAAGTGCCGCGAAAACGCGGCCTTTTTATGTCCCTATTTTTAAGAGTTTAGTCACACCATATCATGAAGCATATTCGTAATTTTTCGATAATCGCCCACATCGACCACGGTAAGTCGACCCTATCTGACCGTTTGATCCAAGACTGTGGAGGATTGAGTGACCGTGAAATGGCAGCTCAAGTTCTCGATTCTATGGACTTAGAACGTGAGCGCGGTATCACCATTAAATCTCAGAGTGTGACACTCAATTACACAGCTAAAGATGGTGAGACGTATCAACTGAATTTTATCGACACCCCTGGGCATGTTGACTTTGCCTATGAGGTATCTCGCTCTCTCGCTGCATGTGAAGGCGCTTTATTGGTCGTTGATGCTGGCCAAGGCGTAGAAGCACAGACTTTGGCAAACTGTTACACGGCGATTGAGATGGACCTTGAAGTGGTTCCTATTTTAAACAAAATTGATTTGCCAGCAGCAGATCCAGAGCGTGTTGCCGAAGAAATTGAAGAAATCGTTGGTATTGATGCGATGGAAGCAACCCGTTGCTCGGCAAAAACCGGACTTGGTATCGAAGAGGTACTGGAAAATATAGTTTCAGCGATTCCAGCGCCAGAAGGTGACGAAAACGCTCCATTGCAGGCGCTTATTATTGATTCTTGGTTTGATAACTACCTTGGTGTTGTATCTCTAGTACGAATTAAAAATGGCGTGCTGAAGAAGAATGACAAAATCAAAGTCATGAGCACAGGACAAGTTTGGGGTGTTGACCGCCTGGGTATTTTCACGCCTAAGCAAGAGGATACAACTCAGCTTAACACTGGTGAAGTAGGTTGGGTTGTATGTGGAATCAAGGATATCCTTGGTGCTCCGGTTGGTGATACTTTGACGCTCGCAAAACATGGTTGTGAAACACCTTTGCCTGGCTTTAAGAAAGTGAAGCCACAAGTTTATGCTGGTCTTTTCCCAGTCTCGTCGGATGATTACGAAAACTTCCGTGATGCTTTGGGCAAACTTAGCCTCAACGACGCGTCTTTATTCTATGAACCTGAAAATTCTGCTGCATTAGGTTTCGGTTTCCGCTGTGGTTTCCTTGGTATGCTTCACATGGAAATCATTCAAGAGCGTCTTGAGCGAGAGTATGACTTAGATCTTATCACTACAGCGCCGACTGTGGTTTACGAAGTTAAGCAAACAGACGGTGAACTTCTGTATGTGGATAGCCCAGCCAAACTTCCTGCAGTGAACGATATTGAAGAAATACGTGAACCGATTGCTCGTTGTAATATTCTCGTTCCTTCTGATTATCTAGGTAACGTAATTACTTTATGTGTTGAAAAGCGCGGCATTCAAGTTGATATGGTTTATCACGGCAATCAAGTCGCGGTAACTTATGATATCCCTATGGCAGAAGTGGTGCTTGATTTCTTTGACCGCTTGAAATCTACCTCTCGTGGTTATGCGTCACTGGATTACAACTTCCAGCGTTTTGAAGCGTCAAACATGGTGCGAGTCGACGTATTGCTCAATGGTGATAAGGTTGATGCTTTGGCATTGATTACACATAAAGATAATTCTCAAAGCCGTGGTCGCTTGCTTGTTGAAAAGATGAAAGAGTTTATTCCTCGCCAGATGTTTGATATTGCTATTCAAGCAGCAATAGGCAATCACATCATTGCTCGCTCAACAGTCAAACAGTTGCGTAAAAATGTAATTGCAAAATGTTATGGCGGTGATGTTAGCCGTAAGAAGAAACTGTTGAAGAAGCAAAAAGAAGGTAAAAAGCGTATGAAGCAGATCGGAAATGTGGAGCTGCCTCAGGAAGCTTTCCTTGCGATTTTGCATGTTGGTAAAGATTAGATAATCGTTTTCTGATAAATTAACCTATGACTAAGTGAAAGGGTAACAGCCCTTTCACTTTCGTGTTTTAAGAGATAAGGGAAGTCAATGGCGAATACATTTTCACTGATCCTAGTTATTGTCACTTTGGTAACCGGTATTGTTTGGGTACTGGAGAAGTTGGTGTTTGCTAAAAAGCGTCATGCTCAACTGGCGACAATCGAAGCTCAAACCCAACAGCTTGATGCCACAGTGACAGAAAAGGTGGTTAAGCAGCCATGGTGGATTGAAAACTGTGTATCAATATTTCCGGTTATTGCTGTCGTGCTTGTATTGCGTTCGTTCATTTATGAGCCATTTCAAATCCCATCGGGTTCTATGATGCCGACTTTGCTTGTCGGGGACTTTATCCTAGTAGAAAAATACGCTTATGGTCTTAAAGATCCGGTATGGCGTACCCAGTTAGTTGAAACGGGCAAACCGGAGCGCGGCGATGTCACTGTGTTTAAATATCCACCACAGCCAAACATTGATTACATCAAGCGTGTGGTTGGCTTACCTGGCGATTTGATTCGTTACAGTGGTGATAAACAGTTATGTATTCAAAAGTCGGGTACGTCAGTGTGTGAACCTGTAAAATTGTCTAATGTTGAGCAAAGTGAATTTAGTGACAGAGGTATTCAGCAGATCCAGATGACAGAACAACTAGGTAGTGTTGCACATAATGTTTTGGTTAACCCGCTGGTTCGTAACCCTGTTGAGCAGTATTACCCTCGCAGTGGTACTACTGAATGGGTGGTACCCCAAGGGCATTACTTTGTAATGGGTGATAACAGAGACAATAGTGCCGATAGTCGTTTTTGGGGCTTTGTGCCTGAAGCTAATTTGGTCGGCAAGGCGGTTGCGATTTGGATAAGCTTCGAATTTGAGCGTGATGCAGATAGTATACTGCCTTCATGGATCCCAACAGGTGTGCGCTTTAATCGCATCGGTGGTATTAAATAAATATATCGAGAGAGCATGAATTCTCCCATATCTAAATTAGAAAAAAAGCTTGGTTATTCTTTCAATGACGCTGAGCTTATTCAATTAGCGCTGACACATCGCAGCGCTCATGGAAAACATAATGAACGTCTAGAGTTTCTGGGCGATTCAATTTTAAGTTTTGTTATTGCTGATGACCTTTATCACCGTTTCCCTGACATTAATGAAGGGGATATGAGTCGTATGAGGGCAACTTTGGTTCGAGGTAATACCTTAGCTGAGTTAGGGCGAGAGTTTGAACTTGGAGATTACTTAAAATTAGGCCCTGGTGAGTTGAAAAGCGGTGGCTTTCGCCGTGACTCTATTCTTGCAGATGCGGTTGAAGCTGTGATTGGTGCTATCTATCTAGACAGCGGGATTGAAGCGGTACGTGGTATTATCTTGAGTTGGTACCAGCAGCGTCTTGAGGCTATTCAGCCTGGAGTATCGCAAAAAGATCCTAAAACACGCTTGCAGGAATTTCTTCAAGGGCGAAGAAAACCTCTGCCTGTGTATACAGTGACTAATATTAAAGGTGAAGCACATAATCAGCAATTTACTGTTTCGTGCGAAGTAGCAGGTATAGGAACGCCTGTAATAGGTAAAGGCACCAGCCGCCGCAAGGCAGAACAAGCGGCTGCGCAAATTGCACTAGAGCAACTAAATAATGACTGATTCATCGGAAAAAAACGATTTTGATATTGATGCGTTTTTTGCATCAAGTGGCGAGAAAAGTACTCCAGAGAACCAACATTGCGGCTTTATTGCTATTGTCGGAAGACCTAATGTGGGTAAGTCGACCTTGCTAAATCGAATTCTTGGACAAAAGATTTCGATTACATCGCGCAAACCGCAAACCACGCGACATCGTATTATGGGCGTGGATACTCAAGGAGATTATCAAGCAATATATGTTGATACTCCTGGTCTGCATATTGAAGAAAAACGAGCCATCAACCGTTTAATGAATCGAGCGGCTAACTCATCGCTTAGTGATGTAAATTTGGTGTTCTTTCTTGTCGATGGTACTCACTGGACCAAAGACGACGAGATGGTCTTAACTAAGTTGCAAAAATCCAATTTCCCCGTTGTTCTGTGTGTGAACAAGGTTGATAACGTTCAAGACCGTAATGACGTTATGTTGCATATGATGGACGTGTCGAAAAAGATGGAGTTTGTCGATGTAGTGCCTATTTCTGCTAAACATGGCACGAATATTGATGTGTTGCGTAAACATGTGCGTGATCATTTGCCCAAAGCAACCCACCATTTCCCAGAAGAGTACGTTACAGATCGTTCTCAACGATTTATGGCTTCTGAGATAGTTCGCGAGAAACTGATGAGGTTTACTGGTGAGGAGTTACCTTATTCTGTAACCGTTGAGATCGAGCGCTTTGATTACAACCCAGAAACAGATGGTTTTCATATCAATGCCTTGATCCTTGTTGAGCGCAGTGGCCAGAAGAAAATGGTGATAGGTAAAGGCGGCGAAAAAATCAAAACTATAGGCCGTGAAGCTCGCCTTGATATGGAAGAGTTATTCGGTCGTAAAGTGTACTTAGAGACTTGGGTGAAAGTGAAATCTGGCTGGGCAGATGATGAACGAGCTCTAAGATCGTTGGGATATATCGACGACCTCTAATTTGTGGAGGGCTTCTATTACTCCCCATCATTGAGATAAGGAGCCTTGGCTCCTTATTTTTTGGGTATCAATATGATAGCAGAAGGCTTACAGCGATGTTTTGTACTCCACAGGCGTCCTTACAGTGAGTCGAGCTTGATCCTCGATGTATTCAGTGAGGAATATGGCCGGTTAACCTTGATGTCAAAAGGAGCTCGTAGCAAACGCTCTCAACTTAAAGGAGCCTTACAACCCTTTACTCCCTTATTGCTTAAGTGGTCAGGTAAAGGTTCGATGAAAACGCTTCGTCAAGCAGAGCCTATCAGCCTTGGTTTGCCTCTTTCAGGCCTAACTTTGTATTCAGCCATGTATCTCAATGAACTGTTGGCGAGAGTCTTGATGGCTGAAGTTCCTATGCCAGCTCTATTTCATGATTATCTTGCCGCTTTAACAGAGCTGGCTCAGTGCGATAACCCTGAGCCAGCTTTGAGACGTTTTGAGTTAGCGCTTTTGTCTGCGATGGGCTATGGCGTTGATTTTATGCACTGCGCTGGAACAGGAGAGCTTATAGAACCAGAGATGTCATACCGCTATAGAGAGCAAAAAGGCTTTATTGCGTCGGTTCGTCAAGACAACTTAACCTTTTTAGGTAATGAGCTAATAGCAATTAGTGAACGTAGGTTTACTACTAAAGAGCAGTTAAAAGCAGCAAAACGCTTTACACGAATAGCCTTAAAGCCTTATCTTGGCGGGAAACCATTAAAAAGTAGGGAGTTATTTATGCAAGTCATGGCTTCCAAATCACGGAGTATTGGAAAATGAGTTCTATTTATCTGGGTGTAAATATTGATCATATTGCGACATTGCGTAATGCCCGAGGCACTAAATATCCTGATCCTGTTCACGCTGCTGAAATTGCAGAGCGGGCAGGCGCTGACGGTATTACTATCCATCTACGAGAAGACCGCCGCCATATCAAAGATCGTGATGTACACATTTTACGTGAAACGATTCAAACTCGTATGAATCTTGAAATGGCAGTCACGGATGAAATGGTTGAGATTGCACTAAAGACTCAACCAGAATATGTTTGCCTTGTTCCAGAAAAAAGGGAAGAACTCACAACAGAAGGTGGACTTGATGTTGTTGGCCATTTAGAAAAAGTAAAGTTGGCGACAAAGGCTTTGAGTGAAGCTGGTATTAAGGTCTCTTTGTTCATCGATGCAGACAGAGAGCAGATTGACGCTGCAAAAGCGTGTGGCGCACCATATATAGAGCTTCATACCGGGCATTACGCTGACGCCGAAAATGACGATGACCAGCAAGATGAACTGAAAAAAATTGCAGCAGGGGCAAGTTACGCCGCTGATCTGGGTATTATCGTTAATGCAGGCCATGGCCTGACTTATCATAATGTTGCACCAATCGCTGCTATTCCAGAGATCCATGAGCTAAATATTGGCCATTCAATTATCGGACGTGCTGCTTTTGATGGGCTTCACAAAGCGGTAGCTGATATGAAAGCGCTTATGGTTGACGCTCGTAAGTAACTATTATGGCAATTGTTGGTATAGGAACGGATATTGCGGAAATCGAGCGAATTGAGAAAGCATTTCTTCGCTCTGGAGAGAGTTTTGCAAAGCGTATTTTAACTGAGCAAGAGCTAGAGCGGTTTGACTCTTTAAAGCAGAAGACTAGGTTTTTAGCCAAGCGATTTGCAGCAAAAGAAGCAGCGTCTAAAGCACTCGGCACTGGCATTGCTCAAGGCGTTTCTTTTCATGATTTTACTATTAGCAATGACCAATATGGAGCACCCTGTTTGTCGCTATCTGGTAAAGCATTAGAGATTGCGCAACAGAAGCAAATCAACAATATTCACCTGTCTATTTCTGATGAACGTCATTATGCTGTTGCAACAGTCATTTATGAATCCAAATAAGAAGCAGCACTTTTAGTTACTTTCTCCATTTCATCTTGCAGTTCAAATAACTCTGGCTCTAGGTCTAGAATACTAGAGCCAGAATGCAGTCCTTTCTCAATAGTGGAGCAAATCTGTTTTAGTCTAGGCACGCCACAATAGGCGCTGCTACCATGCAGTTTGTGAACATGGCGGAGTAGAGCATCAGTGTCGTCGTTTTCTTGAGAGAGTGAAGACTCAACCACTTCTCTGACTTCCGGTATGTAATCAATCAGCATTTGTAACATATCTCGTGCAAGATCAGTTTTATTCGCCGATTGTTTTAGTGCTGCTTTCCAATCGATAACCATAGCATTATCTGTAGTGAGGATATTGTCAGATTGTTGTTTGTTATCGTGCTGATAGGTTTCTGCTTTGCTAGCCCCTACACTTGACGGGCTCCATTTGAGCAAAACATGTTGTAGAACATGTTCTTCTATAGGTTTGGTTAGATAGTCATCCATTCCTGCGCTAAGTAGCCTATCTCTTTCACCACTCATTGCGTGGGCAGTGACAGCAATGACAGGAGTACTTGCGTTGCGCTGAATATTCTTGATCTTATGGCAAGCTGTCACCCCATCCATTTGGGGCATCTGAATATCCATAAAAATAAGATCAAAGTTTTGCTGCTCGGCTTCGGTGACTGCATCGAGTCCATTGGTATGCGTCACGACCTTTTCGACTCTTTCTTGCAGCAGAGCACTGATAAGTTTTAGGTTTGCTGGGTTATCATCAACAGCCATTACCGTGAGCGGTAATTTTTTGCTAAAGGTAGGCTTTATCTCGACAGCAGCAAGAGTCTGTTGCTTTGTCGCTAAAATCTGTAGCAATTTTCTACGTGACAAAGGTTTGGTAATACAATGAACATCATGAGTTTGAATCAGGTGATCAGATAAAGCGAGATCAGTACTTGGGATACCAACCACTACATGAGGAGAGCATTGTTTCGCTTGCTTGACCCATTGTTCGATTTGTTCCAGCGAATGCGTCTTATTGGGTGCCAAGTTGAGTAGAGTATAATCATAGTGGCTTTCTTCAAGCGGAACGGATGAACGATAAGTGACGATCAAGCCCTGCTGAACAAGTGATTGCTGGATAACGGATGCCGCTTGCATATTTGGTTCTATGAGCAGCAAGGTGCGCTGATTGAGTGACTCAGTTTCTAGCAGTCCGCTTACTGGCATGTCGGTTGAGTGAAGTTTTAATGTGAACCAGAATGTAGAACCCTGGTGAAGCCTACTTGTGAGGCTAATCTCACCGCCCATTTGACCCACGAGCTTTTGAGTGATGACTAAGCCCAAGCCTGTACCACCATAGCGACGAGATATACTGGCATCAGCTTGACTAAATGCTTGGAATAGCTGAGCTTGCTGCCTTTCTGAAATGCCAATGCCCGTGTCACGAACCATAAACTGTAGTTCGATAACGTCTTCTTTTTGTGAGCGTAGTTCAACGCTGATGTCAATGTTGCCGCGTTCGGTAAACTTGATCGAGTTGCCGACTAAATTAGTGAGAACTTGCTGAATTCTAAGCGGGTCACCGACCACTCCACTAGGAATTTTAGGATCGACTTTCAGCGTTACTTCAAGCCCTTTTTCATGGGCGCTAGTGGCTTGCAAACTGACAACCTCTTCCAGTGACTCTTGAAAATCAAACGGAATATTCTCTAAGGCCAGTTTACCTGCTTCAAGTTTCGAGAAATCAAGAATATCATTGATAATGCTCAGTAAGTTATTAGCTGATTTTTCAATTGTTTGCAGGTAGTCAGTTTGGTTATTGGTTAGTTTGGTCTTGAGCATTTGGCGAGTAAAGCCAATGACGCCATTAAGTGGCGTGCGCAGTTCATGGGACATATTGGCTAAAAACTCAGATTTTACTCTGGCTGCTTCTTGCGCTCGTTTTTTAGCAATATCCAACTCAACATTCTGAATTTCTAGCTGCTCTAAGGTTTCTCTTAGATCAGAGGTGGCCTGATCGATACTGTGCTGCATTTCAACATGGTATTCAGATAAGGATACGGCCATGGCGTTAATACCATTTTTTAACGTATCGAGCTCACCATGCATTTTACCCTCAATTCTGACGTCTAAATGCCCTCGGCGAATTCTATCCACCATATTTTTCATATGTGAGATAGGCCGGGTGACGTCATGCATGAGTCGATGTGCAAAGATTGCCGATAATCCCAGCCCAGAAATGAGAACCAAAAACGCAGAAAAAATCTCTTGGTATTGTTGAAGCCTTAACGAAGACAGATCCAGTTCAATGGCGATGTAGCCTAATGCAGAGTTTTTGTTTTGGCTCTTAGCTGCTGCAAGTAGTCCTGATTCTGCAACAATAGGGGCCCTTAAGATGAGGGTATTTTCTTGCAGATCTGATGTGACCAAAAGTGGAATGGGTTCATTACGCGGAAAAGTCAGTGACTCGAAGTTAGGGTGAAAGTTAGAGGTCACAAACAGCTCATGGTTGTAATCGAAAACAGCGATACTTCGAACGAATTTGGAATTTTTACGGTGAGCGTAACTAATGATCCTTCGTACCGCTTCTCGACTGTTGTTTTTCAATCCTTCTTCACTAGCAATGGCTAGGGGTTCGACAATACTTAAGCCCGAGTTGATGACTTGCTTTTCAAGATCGTGATAGCGGTTGAAGGAGAAAAAGGCACTCAGGAGCAAGCCAATAATTAAAGTCGGCGCTAAAGTAAGAGTGATAACACGGGCGCGTAAGCCATATCTGGTCATTATTATCTAAACATCGTGGTATGGATATGGGAAAATAACTTCCAAACAAAAAGAAGCCGTCGAATACTTAAGCATAATAAACTCGCTCGGCTCAGACAATCATTCAAGTATGAAAAGATGATACTTGGATACGAATATCGAGCAATTGTAACAAGGCAAAGAACAGAGTTATGGCGCGTTTCTTCCAACCTAAAAAGAAAACTCAACTGAATACTAAGCACCAAGTGCTGAAAATTGAAAAACTTGATCATCATGGTGCTGGTATTGCTTATCAAAACAAAAAGCCTATTTTTGTTGAGGGCGCACTACCTGGAGAAGAGGTGATTGTTCAACTGACAGAGAGCAAAAGCAAGTTTTCAAGAGCATCTTTAATTAAGATTCAGAGCGCTAGCTCGCAGCGAATTGAACCTTTTTGTCCACATTACAGCGAATGTGGAGGTTGTAATATGCAGCACTTAAGCAGTGAGAACCAGTGGGAGTATAAGCAGCAGACCTTGAGTCAGCTTATGAGTAAATTTGCGCGGCAAACTCTTGAATTAGAATTGCCAATTTTGGGGAGAACCCAAGGGTATCGCAGGCGTGCTCGAGTGAGCGTAATGCAAGATAAAAAAACTCGCCAGCTTCAATTCGGTTTTCGCAAAAAAAACAGTAACAATATTGTCAATCTAACACATTGTCCTGTTTTGGAGCCTGACCTGAATGCAATATTGCCTGATTTGTCCCAATTGTTGCAGAGTTTCTCTCAATCTGAGCATATTGGTCATGTAGAATTAGTCAAAGCGGACAATACCTGTATTCTCGTTTTACGTCATACCAAAGCATTACCTGCCCGAGACCATCAGTCGATAATCGATTTTGCTAACGCTAAGCAAATCAGTTTGTACCTGATGCCATCTTCCAAAGATGTGGAGCTAAAATATGGGGAGTCGGGTGTCTACCAAGAGATTGGGCTAACCATCCCCTTTGAGCCTAATAACTTTATACAAGTAAACCAAGAGGTTAATGCCAAGATGGTCGCGCAGGCATTAGACTGGTTAGCTTTATCGTCGCAAGACACTGTATTGGATCTATTTTGCGGGTTAGGTAACTTTAGTTTACCTATGGCCAAGTTAGTGAATTCAGTGATTGGTATTGAAGGGATTGATGAGATGGTTGAAAAAGCTGCCCACAATGCCCAAATAAATAACATAGAGAACGCGACATTTTTTCAAGCAAATTTGGAACAAGATGTGTCTAGTGAGCCATGGGCTAATCAAAAATTTGATAAGATACTCCTTGATCCAGCAAGAGCTGGAGCGAATGGTGTCATAGAGAAAATTTCCGTTTTTGGTGCCACGAGAATCGTTTATGTTTCTTGTAATCCTGCAACTTTAGCGCGAGATTCTCGCAGTTTGCTTGAGCAGGGCTATGAATTGACGCGACTCGGAATGCTGGATATGTTTCCGCATACGAGTCATCTAGAATCAATGGCGTTATTTGTGAAGGCTAAATAAGAACTTAACTCGATAAGAGCAGTCTTACCCTACGAAAATAGAAAGTGATAACAGGATAAAGAGAATGGTTGCGGTACGAAGCGCACATTTGAATCAAGATGAACAGTTTGATTTAGATACTTGGATAGTCAGTTTAAAGCAAGATGCCAAGGTGGCTAAACGCCTTAAGGAGGTTTACCTCCGTTGCGAAACCATTTTGGAACACAGTGAGCAAAGGCCTTTGCTGTTGTGGCGTGGCCGAGAAATGATCGAAATCCTGACAACGCTTTCTATGGATAAAGCTACCTTAGTTGCCGCTTTATTGTTTCCTCTGGTATCAAGTGGGACTTACGATCGCGAAGTCTTGGCTGAAGACTTTGGTAAGGAAACCATTAAATTGATCGATGGTGTGGAGGAAATGGCCGCACTTGGGCAGTTGAACGTGACGATCGAAGGAAGTGCTGCTTCTGCTCAAGTTGATAATGTCCGCAGAATGTTACTCGCCATGGTTGATGACTTTCGCTGTGTCATCATCAAGTTGGCCGAGCGAATTTGTAACTTAATTGAAGTGAAGAAGGCGCCAAGTGAAGTTCGTTGCGCGGCAGCTAAAGAATGTACCAATATTTATGCGCCCCTCGCTAACCGTCTAGGTATAGGTCAGCTTAAATGGGAAATCGAAGATTATGCGTTTCGCTATCAGCAACCTGAAACTTATAAGCAAATTGCTAAGCAGCTCTCAGAGCGACGTATTGTAAGAGAGCAATACATAAAAGATTTTGTTGACGATCTCTCCAATGAAATCATAACCTCTGGAATCAATGCAGAGGTTAGTGGACGCCCCAAACATATCTACAGTATTTGGCGAAAAATGCAGAAGAAAAGTTTGGCGTTTGATGAGCTTTTCGACGTACGTGCCGTTCGTATCATCGCTGATAAGTTACAAGACTGCTATGCAGCGCTTGGGGTAGTCCACACTAAGTATAAGCACTTACCGAGTGAATTTGATGATTATGTTGCTAACCCCAAACCCAATGGTTATCAATCTATACACACTGTGATTCTCGGGCCTGAAGGGAAAACCATCGAAATTCAGATCCGTACTAAAGACATGCATGAAGACTCTGAGCTTGGCGTTGCTGCCCACTGGAAATACAAAGAAGGCGGTGGCGGTAGAAGTGGCTACGATGAGAAAATCACTTGGCTGCGTAAACTGCTTGATTGGCAAGAAGAGATGTCAGACTCTGGCGAAATGCTGGATGAAGTGCGCAGCCAGGTGTTCGATGATCGCGTTTATGCCTTCACTCCTCGTGGTGATGTGGTCGATTTGCCTATGGGCGCTACGCCACTCGATTTCGCTTACCACATTCACTCAGAAGTGGGGCATCGCTGTATAGGTGCCAAGGTTGCGGGCAGGATTGTTCCCTTCACGCATAAGCTGTCTATGGGGGATCAGGTCGAGATTATTACTTCAAAGGAGCCTAACCCTTCTCGTGATTGGTTAAACCCATCGATGGGTTTTGTGACCTCAGGTCGTGCACGGGCTAAGATTAACGCTTGGTTCCGCAAGCAATCGCGCGAGAAAAACTTAGAAGCTGGTCGTGAGATCCTTGAAACCGAGCTAAATAAAATTGGCGCAACAATAAAAGATGCTGAGCAATATGCACTCAAGCGATTTAATGTCAACAGCGCTGATGAACTGTATGTCGGGATTGGTAGTGGTGATTTACGCATTAACCAGATCATCAACCATATCAATGCACTGGTGAACAAGCCTACCGCTGAAGAAGAAGATCAGCAGGCCCTTGAAAAGCTGCAAGAAGCGGAAAACAAGCCGCCAGTATTGAGTCGTCCGAAAAAAGATGCGGTTGTGGTTGAAGGGGTTGATAATCTGATGACGCATTTAGCCCGTTGTTGTCAGCCTATTCCTGGCGATGAAATTGCTGGCTATATAACACAAGGGCGCGGTATTTCAGTGCATAGAGCCGATTGTGAGCAACTTGAAGAACTTCGCCACCATGCTGCGGAAAGAATCATCGATACCGTATGGGGAAATGGCTATGTGGGTTCTTATATACTCACTGTGCGTGTTGAGGCTATGGAACGTAGCGGCCTGCTTAAGGATATCACCACATTATTTGCCAATGAGAAAATAAAGGTGACCAGCATGAAGAGCCGAGTTGATTACCGCAATCAGTTATCGATTATGGACTTTGATCTTGAAGTGACCAATGTCGAAGTATTATCTCGCGTCTCCAAGCGGGTGGAGCAGATAAAAGACGTCATGTCAGTGAAGAGATTAGGTTAGTTGGTTTTCAATTTAATTTTAAGGTGAGTGGCAGATATCACTCACCTTTTTTGTTTAAAGGAAAAGAATGATGAGTCACCCAATAGAAGAATTAGAACAAATAATGATCAAGTTACGTGACCCAGAGCAAGGATGTCCGTGGGACTTACAACAAACATTTGACACTATTGTTCCGCATACGATTGAAGAAACCTATGAAGTGGTTGATGCCATTCACAAACGAGACTGGGCCAATTTACAAGAAGAGTTGGGCGATCTTTTGTTTCAAGTGATTTTTTATAGCCAGCTAGCGAAAGAGCAGGGGTTGTTTGAATTTTCCGATGTCGTTACTGATGTTAACCAGAAGCTGACTCGTCGCCATCCACATGTATTTTCGAGTATTGAGTTTTCAAGTGAAGAAGAAATTGCAGATAACTGGGAAGCAGAAAAAGCCAAAGAGAAGGCTGAAAAAGGCAGTACTGAACAAAGCATTTTAGACTCTGTCCCTCGTTCATTACCCGCATTATCGCGAGCAAATAAAATTCAAAAAAAGTGTGCCCGTTATGGATTTGACTGGGATTCTTTAGGGCCAGTGGTCGATAAAGTTCGAGAAGAAATTGATGAGGTGATGGATGAAGCGCTTCAGGTATCGCCAAATGAAGAAAAACTTGAACTAGAACTGGGAGATTTATTGTTTGCGACAGTGAATTTAAGTCGTCATCTAGGAAAAGATCCAGAATCGGCATTGAGTAAAGCTAATCATAAATTTATGCGCCGCTTTAAAGGGATAGAATCTATTGTTGCGACGCAAGGTAAACAATTGAAAGACTACGATTTAGAGCAGCTTGACGAGTTTTGGAATCAAGTCAAACAGCAAGAGTCATAGTTCGACATAGCCAAAAATGCGCTATTCTAATTTGATTTGAAGCAAGAAATAAAAAATGACAGTGTGATAGATTTCACGTTGTGGCGATAAGGGTCTTCTGGTATATTTATCTCCCGTCCAGAAGAAAACCCATTTCCCTCATTCAACCAATTTCAGGTTAAACATGACGACAAATTACATTTTTGTTACTGGCGGGGTCGTATCCTCTCTAGGTAAAGGTATTGCAGCAGCATCACTTGCCGCTATTCTTGAAGCTCGTGGTCTTAAAGTGACTATGATGAAGCTGGATCCGTACATTAACGTCGATCCGGGTACTATGAGCCCAACTCAGCACGGCGAAGTTTTTGTAACGGAAGATGGTGCTGAAACTGATCTAGACCTTGGTCACTATGAGCGTTTTATTCGCACCAAGATGAGTAAGCGTAACAACTTTACTGCTGGTCGTGTTTATGCCGATGTTTTGCGTAAAGAGCGTCGTGGTGACTATCTGGGTGCGACGATTCAGGTTATTCCTCACATCACGAATGCGATCAAAGATCGTGTGATTGCAGGCTCTGAAGGCCATGATGTCGCTATTGTTGAAGTCGGTGGTACAGTCGGTGATATTGAATCTTTGCCATTTATGGAAGCGATTCGCCAGTTAGCCGTGGAATTAGGACGCGAGCGTGCTATGTTCATGCACCTGACCTTGGTTCCGTATCTAGCCGCCGCTGGTGAAGTGAAAACCAAACCCACTCAGCACTCGGTAAAAGAGCTGCTTTCGATTGGTATTCAGCCTGATATTTTGGTTTGTCGCAGCGATCGCATGATCCCTGCCAATGAACGTAAGAAGATTGCATTATTCTGTAATGTTCCTGAGAAAGCCGTCATTTCGATGAAAGACGTTGACTCTATCTACAAAATCCCACAGTTGATCAAATCTCAAGGTCTTGATGATCTTGTTTGCGCTCGTTTTGGTATTACCGCACCTGAAGCTGACTTGTCTGAGTGGGAGCAAGTCATCTACGAAGAAGCTAACCCGACAGGCGATGTCACCATAGGCATGGTCGGTAAGTACATCGAGCTACCTGACGCATACAAATCCGTTAACGAAGCGCTCAAACATGCGGGTCTTAAAAATCGACTCAATGTCACCATTAAATATGTAGACTCTCAAGATGTTGAGAGTAAAGGTGATGAAGCGTTAGCTGGCCTTGATGCGATTTTAGTTCCTGGTGGATTTGGTGATCGTGGTATTGAAGGTAAAATTCGCTCTGCCCAATATGCTCGTGAAAATAATGTTCCCTATTTAGGTATTTGTCTTGGGATGCAGGTTGCACTGATTGAGTACGCGCGTAATGTCGCAGGTCTTGAAGGTGCACATTCAACAGAATTTAACAAAGAGACTAAGTACCCTGTGGTTGGATTGATCACAGAATGGGTTGATGGCGAAGGTAAAGTTGAAGAGCGCACAGAAACCTCAGATCTTGGTGGTACTATGCGTCTTGGTTCTCAGTTGTGTCACCTAGAGAAAGGTACTAAAGCGAGAGAGTTATATGGTAGTGCTACTATCCATGAGCGTCACCGTCACCGCTATGAAGTTAATAATGTACTTCGACCTAAAATTGAAAAGGCTGGCTTGAAAGTGTCAGGTTTATCTGCGGATAAAAAATTGGTAGAGATGATTGAGAACCCTGCTCACCCTTGGTTTGTAGCGGCTCAATTCCATCCAGAGTTTACCTCCACACCGCGAGATGGACACCCGCTATTTGCTGGTTTTGTAAAAGCCGCAGGTCAATTTTCCCGCGGTGAGTTTGAGAAGTAGAAAAGGACATAGGCAGTAGCAAAAGTTGTGCTGTTGCCTTTTAAGTTTGACATTTATATTTGAACGAGAGGAATCATCAATGTCTAAGATCGTTAAAGTTCTAGGTCGTGAAATTATCGACTCACGTGGTAACCCAACCGTTGAAGCTGAAGTGCACCTAGAAGGTGGCTTTGTTGGTATGGCTGCAGCACCATCTGGCGCTTCTACAGGTTCACGTGAAGCTCTTGAGCTTCGTGATGGTGATAAAGCACGTTTCTTAGGTAAAGGTGTTCTAAAAGCAATTGAAGCAGTAAATGGTGCGATTGCAGACGCTCTAGTTGGCAAAGATGCGAAAGATCAAGCTGCTGTTGATGCGGTTATGATTGACCTAGATGGTACTGAAAATAAATCTAAATTCGGTGCTAACGCTATCCTAGCGGTTTCTCTAGCGAATGCTAAAGCTGCGGCAGCAGCCAAAGGTATGCCTTTGTTTGAGCATATTGCTGAGCTTAACGGTACTCCAGGTCAATTCTCTATGCCTTTGCCTATGATGAACATCATCAATGGTGGTGAGCATGCAGATAACAACGTTGATATTCAAGAATTTATGATTCAGCCTATTGGCGCTAAAACTCTGAAAGAAGGTCTACGTATCGGTGCAGAAGTTTTCCACAACCTAGCTAAAGTACTGAAAGCGAAAGGCATGAGCACAGCAGTTGGTGATGAAGGTGGTTTTGCGCCTAACCTAGAATCAAACGCTGCTGCACTTGCAGCAATCAAAGAAGCGGTTGAACTCGCAGGTTACGAGCTTGGTAAAGACGTGACGCTAGCGATGGACTGTGCTGCATCTGAGTTCTACGACAAAGAAGCGGGTAACTACAACATGAAAGGTGAAGGTAAAATCTTCTCTTCTGAAGAGTTTAACCATTACCTAGCTGGTCTAGTTGAAGAGTACCCAATTGTTTCTATCGAAGACGGTCTAGATGAGTCTGACTGGGATGGCTTTAAGCACCAGACAGAGCTACTTGGCAACAAGATCCAACTTGTTGGTGATGATCTGTTTGTAACCAATACTAAGATCCTTGCTGAAGGTATCGAGAAAGGCATTGCTAACTCAATCTTGATCAAGTTTAACCAAATTGGTTCTCTGACTGAAACACTAGCCGCTATCAAGATGGCTAAAGATGCAGGCTACACAGCTGTGATCTCTCACCGTAGTGGTGAAACTGAAGATGCAACCATTGCTGATCTAGCAGTTGGTACAGCAGCAGGTCAAATCAAAACTGGTTCAATGAGCCGTTCTGATCGCGTTGCTAAGTACAACCAGCTAATCCGTATCGAAGAAGCACTTGGTGAACGCGCTCCTTACAATGGTCTTAAAGAAGTTAAAGGTCAGTAAACACAGCTCGTTTAGCTAGCTTTATTAAACATCGCCTCTAGTATTAGAGGCGATTTTTTATGTCAATGGTTTTATTCAAAGTACTCTTCATCACCTGTCAGAGGAAACCTAAGATCGAAACTTTTTGGGGTTTATTTGGCTGCTTATTTTGGGTCTGGCTGATTTCTGGACAAAAGTCATTTAGGATTTCTGGTGACTGCCGGATTTTTGGATAAATTTAGCTAGGGCAAAATGAAAGACTTGACCCCGAGCACTTGCACGAATTAACATATAATCACCTTCTGTATAAATGGAAGGTCAAATTTCTCCTATATCAATACCTCCATATATATTGTATTGATATTTGGTAACAAAAAATAAGGTATTTAAGGGCTGTGAGCAAACTTTGGACTTTTCGATGAAATGGGCGCAAATCCCCACCTTGGAACTTCAAACATTAGCAAGATCGCCCCGTGGGTTTATGGGACGTTTACTATTGAACAATAACAAGGTTAGAGTGTACGCCTTAGCGAGCAACTGATAATTTCAGTTAATTCAGGTCTAAATTATTTCCAAGCCCATTAGGTATTTACGATATAGATAACTTAAAACGTATATCCTACACTCACTAAAATGTCTATTTCTTCTGAATAGGATAAATCTATTGAATCTTCACCATGAGCGGCGGGGACTCGGTACTTTTCTGTCCTGCCCCTTACCCCTGATTCAACTTTGAAATATAATCTATCCATAGTATATCGCGCGCCAATTTGGGTTCCCAAAACCATACCATTGACTACGTCGGCTCCTCCTCCACTGAGGAACTCATATCCTCCACTGAGGAACTCATATCCTCCACTGATACCGAAGTAGATATCCATATCCCCATATATAGGGTAGTGATAATTGTATTTCAGTAATGGCATCAATGAATTAGCATCTTCCGTTGCATAATCTCCATCAGTCACCTTAAGGTTACGTTTTTCAATATCAAGCGACAGTTCATGATTTTTATTAAATATCATTCCCATGCTTAGAAGAAATATGTTGTCTTCAGGGGTATCGTACTCAATTTCGGACGAATGGGTCTCAACAGTGTACTGTCCACCATCTATTGTTTTCCCCACACCTAGCCCAATACTGTACTCCGTACCTTCTGCATACACTGAATATGAGTTGAAACACAGCGTTATTAAAATAAAAAAAATGGATAAAAACTTGGTCATTAATAATTTTCCTAAAGTGTCCTGTCTCGCTGGTGCAGATCAGGTCAATTTTAATGTTGATTTACTCAAAGAACTGTTCTGCCATTCAGAATAGCTATTACTGCTATCAGCAAAAATATCGCACCACAACACTGATTGAAAATTCGCCCATTGGCCAAAAGTAGCGTTTTAACCCTATCAGCTAGTTTCGCCACGCTAAGCTCTACGGCGAACTCGATGCAAAGAAAGCTGATTGTTATCACCAGAAACTGCGGAATAAATGCCTTGTCGGGATTGATAAACTGAGCTAAAAATGCAGTAAAAAATAGCAAAACTTTCGGGTTAGACAATGCTGCGAAATAACCTTGCTTAAAAAGCTCTCTCGGCAAAATAGAAACCATTGTTGTTTGCTCTATGCTAATTGCAGACGCAAAAAACAATTTGAAACCTAACCATGCGAGGTATAATGCGCCCAACCATTGAAGACCAATCATCAATTCAGGTTTTTTTTCTAGTAGCGTGCCTAGTCCGAGCATTGCTACCGTGATTAATATGAAGAAGCCGCTAATACCTCCACATATCGTCCAAATTGTTTTTTTATAACCATATCGAGCGCCATGGCTTAGTGCCAAAAGTGAGTTAGGGCCTGGTACACAAGCAAGCCCTAGAGCAGATAAAGCAAAGACACACCAAATTTCAAACGTCATAACTCACCAAATTATCAGTAACTGAGTTGGGGTTAGTATCTCTTAATTCTGAAATTTTTTATGGTATTATCTGGACATATAATGCGACTAATTAGACATAGGAGCACGACAAATGAATGCAGAAAATGGTGTCCGCTTTCTATTGATACCTCTAAATAATTTTAACATGCTCCCGTTTGGTGGTTTCTTGGATAAACTCCGTTTTTCAGCAGATGAAGCCGATAACAGTCAACAGCGGTATTGTTCATGGGAAATTTTATCTCACACCAAGGGATTAGTTGTTTCTAGTTCTGGGATCCCAATAAATGTTGATATCGTTCCCAGTGAAGTGCAGCTTGCGGATTTTGACTATGTGGTTTTCTTTGGTAGTTACACTGCGATTGAATCACAGCAGCATGCAGCTTATTACCACTCTTTTATTAGAACCGTTGTCGCAAATAGCATACCAATAGTAAGCATCGATAACGCTTGCTTTACCCTTGCGGAGCTAGGGCTACTGAACCATCATCAAGTCGTGGTTCATTGGCGACATCATAGTGAATTCAAAGCTACTTACCCAAAAATAGTCGTTAGAGATGAACAGCTTTATCATTTTGATCGCAAGCTGATAAGTTGTTCTGGGGGAAGCGCAGCTATCGATCTTGCGGTGGCAATTTTGCAAAAACATGTTGGTCAGATAAAAGCAGAAAAAGGCTTAGCGGATATGCTGGTTGATGAAAATCGCAGTATGCGACACCGCCTGAAGTCTTCAGAGCAAGGGCTACACAGGAATCGTCATATGGATAGAGCAGTGTCTTTAATGCAAGAAAACTTAGAACAGACAATAACAGTAGGGCAGGTTGCTTCGATCATCGGCATTAGTCGACGACAATTGGATCGCTTATTTAAGCAGAAGCTCGGAGTTTCCGCGCGTCATTATTGGCAAGAACTACGTCTACAACATGTATACTGGCGATTGACGCATTCTAGCCATGACCTTGTGCAACTTGCAGATGAAGTTGGTGTTAGGGATATCAGCTATCTATGCAAGATTTTCAAGAAAAGATTTGGCGTGACACCTGGGCAATGCCGTCGCGACCCGAAAGAAGTGGCCCCAATTTTTCGGACATGACTTTAAGTGATTGATCTGTTGTTATAGTACCTAAAAATACTGGAACAGATTATAACTAGAAAACGTAGAAACCACTCACCCGAATTTAAAGCTAAGGTGGCGCTTGATGCTGCTAGAGGTGATAAAACTGTCGCTGAGTTAGCTCAGAAATACAACCTTCACGCTAATCAAATCTCTACATGGAAAAAAGAACTGCTCGAAAATGCAGCCATGATTTTTGTCTCTGAAAGCCAGTCATAACACTTCTGGGGTCAAGTCTTGCTTCTTGCTACCCATTAGTTTTTCTATATTAAATTTACCCGATGATCTTTACTCAAACTTAGACTCCTGACTCGAAAAGGGGCAAAAATGAGTTTCAAACTTTTTGTCACACTTTTCTTAGATAGTCAGTTGATAGAACCTAAGTTTCGATCTTTATTGTCCAGCGACATCACTTTAAACTTAAGGGCATCGAGAGCGTTTTATTGCTTCTACTTTTCTCTTGTCCATCTCTAGACGAATCTCTGCGCCCTGATAACCATCTTTAATAATATCTTTCGCTTTAACAGATAGAGCGGCTTGATAGGCTTGCTCAAAAATCGCTTTCTGTGGGTACTCGATGTTTTCATATCTAGTTCTGCCTCGGCTATCAGCCATGCAAGCGACTAGTACTTCATCTAAGCGCTCTGGCTTACGCCACACATCAAAACTGTTGAGTACCTTAAGCAGTGTCTCAGCTCGTAACTCTTCTGCTCTGTGGACATTTGAGTGCTGCTTGCAAACAATCAAAGCCAATTCGCGATAATCATTCGGTACTCGTAGTCTGTCACATAACTGTTTGATGATGCTCTGGCCTGTATGGCAGTGCATTTTATGACTAGGCCACTCATTTTTTGGGGTCACTCCTTTGCCTAGATCATGCATCTGTGCGGCGAAACGAACCTTAGTCGATGGGGTCAAAATAGCGGCTTGCTTAGCCACCATTAAATTATGGATACCAGTATCTATTTCTGGATGCCATTTTTCTGGTTGAGGCACACCAAATAAACAATCAAGCTCAGGAAGAATAACCTTAAGTGCTCCGCAATCACGAAGCACAGATAAGAAGACTTGTGGATCTTGAGTAGACAAGGATTTATGCCACTCTTGCCAAATCCGCTCAGCGGTTAAATGTTCAAGTTCTTTTGAGGCCACAATCTGTTTCATCAAGTCTTGAGTTTCATCGGCAATGCTAAAGCCTAGGTGATGAAGCTTAGCGGCAAAACGAGCGACTCGAAGAACGCGCAAAGGATCCTCGGTAAAGGCACTAGAAACATGTCTTAGGACACGATTGTTGAGGTCGGTTTGGCCTCCATAGGGATCGATAAGTTTGCCTTTATCATCAAGCGCCATAGCATTGATGGTGAGATCGCGGCGCAGAAGGTCGTCCTCAATAGTCACATCGGGTGAAAAATAACAGTCAAACCCCTTGTAGCCTGAACCCGTTTTTCTCTCTGTGCGTGCCAAAGCGTATTCTTGCTTAGTCTCTGGGTGTAAAAATACTGGGAAATCTTTGCCGACCGCAGAGAACCCTTTACTGATTAACACTTCAGGCGTGGTACCAACTACGACCCAATCTTGGTCATGAACGTCAATATTGAGATATTTATCGCGTACTGCGCCACCAACTAAAAATATTTGCACAGATGTTCCTCTTATATTCGGATATTTGCATTGGCTATTGTTGTCAGCAATGTTACTTTTCTCGTCAGTAAATTCCCAGAGACGAGAGACATGTATAAGAAATATTTTGGATTCACTGAGCTGCCTTTTTCAATCGTGCCGAGTTCTCGTTTTCTCTTTCAAAGCCAGCGGCATAAAGAAGCCTTGTTCCGTTTGCAGGCTGGCCTTGGTGAAGGCGGCGGTTTTGCCATGCTGTCTGGTGAAGTGGGCACAGGGAAAACCACGTTAGTAAGAGCTTTGCTTAAGTCTTTGGATAAGGATACGCAAACTGGCCTTATCCTTAATCCCACTTTTTCAAGCATAGAGCTGCTAGAGGCGATCTGCGATGAGTTTGCTATAAATTACCCTTCAGGGGCGACGCTAAAGCAGTTTAATCAATCGATCCATGATTTTTTACTTACTAGTTATGCAAATGGCACTCAAACACTACTCGTCATTGATGAGGCTCAGCATCTCTCGGCTGAGGTACTTGAGCAATTGAGATTGTTGACTAATCTCGAGACAGATAACCAGAAATTATTAAAAGTGTTACTGGTGGGACAGCCTGAACTTCAGCAGAGGCTGCAAATGCCTCAACTTCGTCAGCTAGCCCAGCGCATTACTGGCCGGTACCACTTGCTACCTTTAGATGTTCAGGAAGCGAGTCTTTATATTCGTCATCGCTTGGAGTTGGCGGGTGGAGACAGCAGTTTATTCTCAGCTAAGTCGCTAAAATCCATATCAGAGTATTCTTTAGGGATTCCACGCTTAATTAATTTGATTTGTGATGCGGCATTAAAGCGAGCCTATAGCCTTGGTGAGTCGGTGCCAAGTCAATCCAGTGTTGAAGCTGCGTGTGAAGAGATCATGAGTTTTCAGACCTCCTATCGGCCAGTTGCTATCGAGCAGAAAGAATCTCGCTTAAATTGGCTAAAAGTCAGTAGCTTGTCTCTAGCGTTTGCCGTGGCGAGTTATTGGCTTGTTCCCCAGCTAATGGAAAATCAGATTCAGCAGTATATTGTGGAAAATAACCCTGCTCAAACTGTTACTCTGGTTGAAGAGGAAATTTTTCCCGCTCAGTTACAACAGGTGCTATCCAAGTCCAATAATTTTCAGTTAGCAATGGAAGATCTCTATCGAGTGTGGGGGGTTAAAGCATCTGTCGTGGAGCGATTATGTCGCCAAGGCGATGAGAGTGCGTTTAGCTGTATTCAATCACAAGGCAAGCTTTCCACATTAAAAGAGGCGAATGTCCCTGTACTATTGTCGCTTCATCGTGAAGATATAAGCAGTTATGCGGTTTTGTATAAGTTGAGTAATGACGCTGCCCAGTTATTGGTCGCAGGGCAAAGAGTTGAGTTGCCGCTTGATAAGCTAGAGACCCTATGGAATGGGGAATATTATCAAGTATGGCAAAACTATTGGCGCCAGACTCTTAAACCCAATATGTCTGGACCAGCAATCTATGAATTGAATCGACGCGTGTCAAAAGTCTTGGGTGAATCTGAAATAGAAAACGATGTTTACAATAAAGACTTAATACGAAAAGTGAGATTGTTCCAGCAATGGCAGGGCTTACATGTTGATGGGATAGCGGGACAACAGACCTTGCAGCGTTTAGAAAGGCTTTCTCAGGATAGGGCACCATCATTGAGAGTTACAGAGGGAGAGGCATAATGTCGAAAGTCATGCAGGCATTAGAGCATTCAGAGCAGCATCATCAGACATTTAAGACGTTTGATTATTACGCCCAAGAAAAGACCAGTCTTTCAAACCATCGGATGATACCAAAAGGGGTGTTGGTGGCCCTTGTCTGTACACCAGCATTGGTAAGCAGTGTAGTGGGTATTTACCAAAGTTATACGGAGAAGTTAGCGACATGGCAGGTATCTAATCAGCCTAACTCGCAAGTTCAGCAAGTCCCTTTTAAATACCAAGTGTTGCCTTATCCTTCATTTGGACAGCTCAGAGAGACCTTTGACTTTGCGCCGCTGGCTGTCACTAAGCCTGAGCCTGCGATATCGAACACCGACTTGAATACTATTCCTACCCAGCAAGACGAGGCAATAGTTACAGAAGAAAGTGATAATTTGCTAAAAGGCTTGGACCTATCTGGGTTACCACCTGAGATTGCATTACGGGTTGAGTCAGCCCTTGAGAGTAATGAAACGATTAGCCAAACCAATCAGGCATCTGATCTTGCTGTAAATAGCCGAGAGTGGCAGGGGAGACTGCCCCCTCTTAACTTTCAAACGCACGTTTACTCGAGTAATCCAAATAAACGCTGGGTTAAAGTTAATGGTACCGAATACAGAGAGGGAGATTGGATAAGTGACAATATTCAGCTGCAAAATATTGATTCCCAGCATAGCATCATTACTTTTAATGGCTCAGAGATTCAAGTTCCTGCACTGTATGACTGGAAGGGGTAAAAAAGGTCGCGTAGGCGACCTTTACATA
The DNA here is from genome assembly GCF_009363415.1 of Vibrio aquimaris. Taxonomy (NCBI): domain Bacteria; kingdom Pseudomonadati; phylum Pseudomonadota; class Gammaproteobacteria; order Vibrionales; family Vibrionaceae; genus Vibrio; species Vibrio aquimaris. The sequence continues at coordinate 527,281 of NZ_CP045350.1, forward strand.
GAATCTGGTTATTATGCCCAACCTGAAGGAGAGCGTTTTTTACGTGGAATGATGTGAGGTAAGATAAGACCAAACAGCAAGCCTATGCCAGCGACACCGCCGCCATACATAAAGTATTTAAGTAATAGATCATCTTTTTGTGTATCTAGTTTGGCTCTGAGGTTACGCACTTCTTCCTGTGATGCAGTAAGCTGCTGACTAATGTCACTGTAGCTTTTTTCTAGATCAGCAATTTGGCGATTTCTGGTTTCTAAAGAGTCTGCTAGTCCTGCTTTTTCCTGATCGGCATTAGAGCGAGCCTTAGCCAGTTTCGCTTTTACATCAGATAATTCTTTTTCAATCTTAGGTAAGCGCAGTGCCATACTTTCACGAGTTGTAACAAAGCGGCTTTCAACCCAACCTTTACGACCTTTGCTGTCTTGGATTTGAGTATATCCTGTCTCTTTATTTGCAGTGAGGTAAGTGACTCTATCCCCGGCATCGACGCTGCCGATAATGCGGAATTGGTTACTCGGACCTGAATGCATATAAGTAAATAAGTTATCTGCGATATAACGGTTTTTAGCCAAAGCCGCAGGTGCGACTAACATTGAAGCTAAAACCAAGCAAACCAGTTTTTTCACGATCAATCCTTTAGCAGTCTTCTCTATCATTTGCTGGGCTAACAAGCCCCGATACCAAATAGTAAGTAGTTTCAGACTCTACTGCAACAAAGAAGGGAGGCTTTGCCTCCCTTTCTGTGGATTTGAATCAATAATGACAGTGAGTTAACACATCATTGACCTTGTTGCTTAAGCAAACATCGCTTGAATGGCGTAGAAAAATACTACCGCAAGCAGAGCACCTGCTGGAAGGGTCACAATCCACGAAGCAACGATGTTACGAACAACGCCTAAGTTCAATGCTGCGATCCCTCTAGCAAAACCTACACCTAGTACAGCACCTACCAGCGTTTGGGTCGTTGAAATAGGAAGTCCAGTACCTGAAGCAAGTACAACAGTACAGGCTGTTGCAAGCTGAGCAGCAAAGCCGCGACTTGGTGTGAGTTCAGTAATGCCAGTACCGACTGTCGCCATTACCTTGTGTCCAAGTGTGGCTAATCCCACGACGATACCAAAGCCACCGAGAGGCAGGATCCACCAAGCGATAGTGCTTTTATCTGTGATCTCACCCATGTGCTCTATGGTGGAAGCAACGGCGGAAAGAGGACCAATCGCGTTCGCTACGTCATTAGACCCGTGAGCGAAGGCCATTGCACAGGCAGTAATCACCATAAGCACACTGAATATACCTTCAACCCCAGCGAACCCATGATCATCTTCGCGACTGGAGAACTTCTTCTGAATATATAAGTATCCACCGACCATCACTATGGCAGAAACTACAGCAGAGCATATCCAAGCTTCACCATTTGTGAGGTGCAGGCCTACGTGTTTTAGGCCTTTTTTGATAGTTACCAATGCAATCACCATAGTGGTGATGAACATGTACACAGGTACAAAGCGTTTGGCATTGAACAATGGCTTCTCTGTATCAAAAATTAGCCGCTGCGCGCTGACAAAGATCACGTAAGCGAAAAATCCAGAGATGACAGGGGTGATTATCCAACTGCCTACTATGCCTTTAACTGAGCCCCAGTCGACAGCTTCGGTCCCTACTGATACACACGCAAAGCCTATGATTGCTCCTATGATTGAGTGAGTCGTAGAGACAGGCCACCCCATGTAAGAGGCAAGTAGTAGCCAAGTGCCCGCAGCGAGAAGAGCAGACATCATACCGAATACGAGTACATCGGGCTGACTGGCAAACAGAGAAGTCTCAATAACCCCTTTACGAATTGTGTCAGTTACTTCACCACCTGCAAGGTAAGCCCCCGCAAACTCAAAAATCATTGCGATAATAATCGCTTGTTTCACAGTTAATGCTTTGGAGCCTACCGAGGTTCCCATCGCATTGGCTACATCATTGGCGCCGATACCTATCGCCATCATAAAACCAAAAACTGCTGCAATAATAATCAGGACAGTGCCGTAATTCGCAAGGATATCCATCGTAATACCTAGTTGTTGATAACAAGCGGAGCCATATTAGACACAACAAAACCCCTTAGCGTTTGTATGTATATCGCTTAGTTGGGTATGCTTAAAATGCTCTTCGTTATTTAGTTACTTATTGTTTATGAGCGAGATAGCATAAGTTCAAGACGTGCGCCAACGCGCTGCGCTTGATCGGCTATGCCACCTACCCATTCAAGAATTTTATAAAGGAACATCACATCAATCGGATTTAGATCGCCTTCGATTGCCATTAGTTGCTGGCGAAGATCAATCTGCATAGCATCGGTGTCATCTTCAATTACATCTAGCTGGTGGATCATTTCGGCTACAAGGGTAACTTCGCGGCCTTTGAATCCAGTTTCTAATAACTCGTCGAGTTCGTTGATTACTTTTTGCGCTTGGTTGGCTGCATCTAGGCAGCGCTTAACATAAGCGATAAAATTTTCTTGGAGAGGTTCGGGTATGACTAATTGTCGGCCATATACTCGACCGGCAATGTCTTTTGCTAGGTTTGCGAGTTTGTCTTGCTGTGTGAGAAGTTCGAGCATATCGCTACGATCGACAGGCATAAACAAACCGCGAGGAAGCTTGAGACGAATTTCACGTTTTAAAACGTCGGCTTCTTTTTCCAAATGTGAGATTTGTGCGCGAATTTCTGATGCTTTCTCCCAGTCTCCTTTTGAACTTACTTCAAAGAAGTTGACTAGGTGTGAGCAACATTCATTGACACACACAACGTGGCGCTGCAAAGGCTTGATTGGGGACTTTGCAAATAACCCCATAATTGTATTCACTGGCATGGTCATTCAACCTATTTATATAACCCAAAAATAACATATACCATTCATGGTGAAATGTTGAACGATGGCTATAAAGGCGCGCATGGTAACCCATTAAATCCATCATTAAAACTGTTTTAGATCATCATTGAGATGATATTTCTTTCTTGCTCGGTTTGGAAATTGGCAATATTCTGTTTGTATCTGTGCTAAAAGGGACCACTATGGAAAACGAGATAGAACTGAAGTTTTTTGTTTCTCCTGAATTTTCAAATACTTTACAAGATCTGATTGTACAAGAAAAAGTGCTTCAGCATAGTTGCCGTAAACTTGGCAATATTTATTTTGATACCAAAGAAAATTGGTTGCGTGTTCATGATATTGGTCTCCGTATTCGTCGTTTTGACGATGTTTATGTTCAGACGGTCAAAACTTCTGGTCGTGTTGTCGCTGGGTTGCATCAAAGACCTGAGTACAATGCTGAGCATGATTGCGATGAGCCTCTGCTTGAACTTCATCCATCCGATATTTGGCCTGAAGGTAAAGATGTTAAAGACTTACAGTCAGAGCTTGAGCCTATATTTTCCACCAACTTTACTCGTGAGCAATGGCTGATAGGAATGTCCGATGGCAGCCAGATCGAGGTGGCTTTTGATCAAGGTATGGTTGAGGCTGGTGAGCGTAAAGAGCCCATTTGTGAAATTGAACTAGAGCTGAAATCAGGGCAAGCGGATGCACTGTTTACCTTAGCTCGCCGTTTGTCTGAACATGGAGGCTTGCGCCTAGGTAACCTAAGTAAAGCCGCAAAGGGTTATCGGCTCGCTGATAACTATCAAGGCGACGAGGTCAAACCTTTGGCTTTGGTGGCGACAGATAAGCAGGATACGGTCGAGTCTTGTTTCGTACATTCCCTTGAGCATGGGTTATCCCACTGGCTTTACCACGAACAAATCTATGCTGAAAGAGAGTCAATTGAAGCATTACATCAAATAAAAAGTTCGATTAGTTTTATTCGTCAGTTACTTACTGTATATGGTGGAATAGTACCTCGAAGAGCAAGTGCGCTAATTCGCCAAGAATTAAAGTGGTTAGAGCAGTCATTGGAATGGCTCAATGATTTTGAATATCTTGACGCATTGCTGGATGACAAAGGACATGCACTGCGAAAGCTCGATGCGCGTAAGTTTTTGGTTGAGGAGCTTAAACTTATTCAAGACACCTTGCCGGATAGAGAAGAAGTTCTAACCCTATTTAATTCAGCTAGGTATATAGGTTTACTACTAGACCTTAGTCGCTGGATTCTTACTCGTGGTTGGCAGCCATTTCTTGATGATAAAGCCCAAGATAAAATGAGTCTCACCATCGAACCTTTCTCTTTTAAACAGCTTGATCGTACATGGGCCGAATTAATAGAAGCTTTTCCTCCAGAACGCTCATTGATAAGTCAGGACTATATTGATCAAAGGTATAGACTGATGCGCAATCTATACACTGGCATTAGTTTTGCCAGTTTGTTCGATGCAGAGGAACGCAATCGGTTTAGACTGCCGTGGCGCGATTTGTTACATGGTATCGATGATTTGTTGAAACTCAGGACCTTAGACAAGATAATCGATAGATTGGAAGGAGAAGAGCAAGAGCAGTTAAAACGTTGGCTCTCTCGTCAAGAGAACTCGATTCTACATGCTATGGAACAAACACGAGTGATTTGTATCGAAGCGCAGCCGTATTGGCAAGATTAACGCTGAGTTTATTTTTTTGAGGAGTCTTGTGGCTCCTCACCTTTGCTTTTCTGTCTTTCGATTTTTTCTAAACGTATGAGGATCTCTTGCTGTCGTTCTAGTACTTCGAGTAACAGTCGCTCTTTGTTTTCTGAGCGTTTTTCCTGAATTTCCGTTGGTGAAGTAATTAGTGATGTGATAAGGCCTGAAATCATACCAAAAATACCTACTCCACAAATAATTAGCCCTGACGCGAGAATCTTTCCTGCATTAGTCACAGGAAAATGGTCACCGTAGCCTACCGTTGAGATAGTGACTAACGCCCACCACATTGCATCACCACCCGTTTGTATATTGGCCCCAGGTGCTTTGCTTTCAACAAATAGCATCAAACTTGAGCCTATGGTGAGTAATATCACCATAAGTAAGAGTATAGAAGCCAGGGTTGTCTCGCGGCGATTGACCATGATTTGTTTGATTAAGGAGCGGCTAGAGCGTATGACTAAAATCACGCGCAAAATATGGAACAAACGTGCAAAACGCAAAGGCTCCACCATGGGAATGCTGGCTAGGAAATCAATCCAATGATGCTTTAGATAGTGAAGCCGATTGTCAGAGCGAACCCAATCAATAGTTAGTTGGAGTAGAAAAACACTACAAATAATAAAATCTAAGCCGATCAGTACTTGGCGTGTAGGCTCTTTGAGTGGAAAGAACAGTAATGCAGAAATCACAAATAGTGCCATAAATGACAAGATGAGAGACAACAAGCTCATTGGCTTTATATCGTCCTTGATATTGCTTTGTTTCATATTTGGCCCAGATTAATACTTGGTTTTTAAGTCAATGATAACAGTGAAGGGCAGTTATCAATGTGCCAATATTGCCCCCAAACTCCAGGTAACTATATAAGAATTAGTAGCGAAGTTACATTGAAACGGCATTGTTAGGTAATGGAAATCAGCGTTCACTTATGTTCTATTGATTTACCAAATAACCTAGCCTTCGGTTCTGTGCACTTTAGTGATAATAGATAAATTTAGGATGTTAATATCCGCGCACGCATAGACCTCTTCGAGTGAATACCAATGAGAGCGCTCAACGCTAAGATCACATCCTTCACTGTTTGAGTGTCAGAATGTCATTCAATCTACACTCATTCGTTGTTAGTGAAGGTTTTTTATTGGTATAACATTCTTATCAGCCTTTTTTACTAATCCAAGGAAGAAGAATGCAACTGCCCCACAACCTTGCTTGTGTGTCCCAAAGTGCTCTTGAGCTTCTATATGAACATGATGCTATTGGACTCTGGCCAGAGCATAGGCGAGAGCAACTAAACTATATTGCTGGCTTGAGTAAGTTTGTTGTTGATTCTTTACACCAAGATCAGAACTTACAACAGCAGCTCCCTGAAATGTTAGAACAGCCGTCTCGCCATCAAGAATATCGTGCGCGCCTTGGAAAGTGTTTGGCAGACTGTGCGGATGAAGCTCAAGGTCACAGAATCTTAAGGCAATTTCGTCGCCGAGAAATGGTATACATTGCATGGCGGGATTTTATGGGTAGTTGGACTTTAGAGCAAAGCTTTGAACATTTGTCGCAGCTGGCAGAGGCGATGTTGTTTGAAACCTATCAATGGCAGTATGGTGAGTGCTGCAAGTTGTGGGGAACTCCTTGTAACTCTTCAGGTGAAGCTCAACCTATGTTGATTATTGGCATGGGCAAACTTGGTGGCGGCGAGCTTAACTTCTCCTCTGACATTGATCTTATTTTTACTTACCCAGAGAACGGTGATACTCAAGGGGCAACAAGAAGTTTATCAAATGCCCAGTTTTTCACTCGTCTAGCGCAGAGGATCATCAAGGCCTTAGATCAGCAAACTTTTGATGGCTTTTGCTATCGGGTTGACATGCGGCTGCGCCCTTTTGGTGAAAGTGGTCCTTTGGTAATGAGTTATGCTGCGTTGGAAGATTATTACCAAGAGCAAGGCAGAGATTGGGAACGCTACGCCATGATCAAGGGTCGTGTCATGGGCAGTGAAATGTACTCAGAGTATAAAGCATTGCGGCAAATGTTAAGGCCTTTCGTGTTTCGTCGTTATATCGACTTCAGTGCTATTCAGTCGCTGCGCAGAATGAAATCAATGATAAGCAGTGAAGTTAGGCGTCGAGGGTTTAAGAACAATATAAAATTGGGCGCTGGAGGGATCCGTGAAATCGAGTTTGTTGCTCAAGTTTTTCAACTTATTCGCGGAGGAAGAGAACCAAGCCTGCGTCAAAGGGGACTATTGAAAACCCTGTCGGCAATAGAAACTCTTGAGCTATTAACCACCGAGGAAGTGTCGTCTCTTAGGCATGCCTATCATTTTTTGCGACGTTTAGAGAACTTGCTACAAGCAATGTCTGATCAACAAACTCAAATTTTACCAGATAACGAGCAAGAGCAATTGCAGCTTTCGATAGCAATGGGCTACAAGGATTGGTCTTCTTTACTTAAAGAAACGCAACTGCATATGCACAAGGTACACCAAGTTTTTTCTAACTTAATCGGCGATGATGAAGAGGATTCATTAGACGTTGATAAACATTATCATGAACTGTGGGACATGGTTGCAAAGCCAGATGTTATTGAGGGCATTCTTGCTCAAGATATTGCTAGTGAGCATTGGGCAGAAATGGCTCAGACTATTATTGGTTTTAAACGGGATTTAGCGAACAAAACATTGGGGCCAAGAGGACGACAAGTTCTTAATAGATTGATGCCTAAGGTTTTTGGTGCGATTTTTGCGCACCGAGATGCAAAGTACGGGCTGCCGCGCGTACTTCATTTGCTACAAAGAATAGTTACTCGTACCACTTATCTAGAATTATTGGATGAATACCCAGCAGCATTAACTCAGTTAGTACGTTTGTGTACCGAGAGTCCGATGGTATCAGAGCAGCTCGGTCGTTATCCCATTTTACTTGACGAGTTGATTGACCCACAACACTTGTATAACCCTGTGCCACTTGAAAGCTATCGTTCTGAGTTACGAGACTATTTAGCCCGTATCCCAGAAGATGATATGGAACAGCAAATGGAAGCTTTGCGTCAGTTCAAGCAAATTTGTAGCTTACGTATTGCGGCTGCGGATATTGCAGGAGTGTTACCTGTGATGAAAGTCAGCGATCATTTGACTTATCTTGCTGAAGCGATAGTTGACTCAGTGGTGAACCAAGCTTGGATGCAAGTGGTCGAAAAGTATGGTGAACCAGCTCATCTTAAAGATCGAGAAGGGCGGGGTTTTGCCGTGATCGGTTATGGCAAAGTAGGAGGCTGGGAACTTGGTTACAATTCAGATCTAGATTTAGTCTTTATTCATGATTGCCCGGTGGATAGCTACACTGATGGCAAGAAAGAGCTTGATGGCCGGCAGTTTTACCTCAGGTTAACACAAAGAATAATACATATATTTTCTACTCGCACCGCGTCAGGAATCCTGTATGACGTTGATACTCGTTTGCGCCCATCTGGTGCATCAGGTCTTCTTGTGACAACGACAGAAGCCTTTGATGAGTATCAAAGAAATGATGCTTGGACATGGGAGCATCAAGCGCTAGTTCGTGCCCGTATGATCTATGGTGATTCAGCGCTTGAGAAAGCATTTTCTCGCACAAGGCATCATGTTCTCAGCCAAGCTCGCGAAGAATCTCTGCTCAAAAAAGAGGTGGTTGAAATGCGTGAGAAAATGCGCAATCACTTCGGTGGAAAAAAAGCTGGACGTTTTTTACTTAAACAGGACCCTGGCGGGATAACAGATGTTGAGTTTCTTACACAGTACCTTGTTTTAAGGTTCAGTCACGATAACCCAAAGTTAACCCGTTGGAGCGATAACGTAAGAATTCTTGAATCTATGATAGCGCAAGGTGTGATGGAAGAAGCCCCAGCAATGGCTTTAACGCATGCTTATACTACTATGCGTAATCATATTCACCATAGAAACTTACTCAATTTAGAAGCCGATGTCGCTGAAGAAAAGCTGTTGAAAGAGCGCGAGCTTGTGAAGACGCTTTGGCATGAGTGGTTAGAATAGATTTAGCGCTTTGACCTGCCTGTGTTAGACTTCTGCCCGAAATAGAATTTGGAGATCCGCAATGAAACCAATCCTACCGAACTATAGTGACTCTGGTGTATTGATTATCGGTGACGTTATGTTAGACCGTTACTGGTATGGCCCAACTGGACGAATTTCTCCAGAGGCGCCAGTTCCTGTAGTAAAAGTAGAAAATAACGAAGAGCGCCCTGGTGGAGCAGCTAACGTGGCAATGAATATTGCTTCTCTTGGTGGTCATGCGCATATTGTTGGTTTAACTGGGATTGACGAACCCGCTAAAGTTCTTAATGAGACATTGTCAGCTCTGAAAGTGAAATGTGATTTTGTCGCTTTGCCCAGCTATCCGACAATCACAAAGCTGCGCGTTTTGAGTCGTGGTCAACAACTCATACGCTTGGACTTTGAAGATAAATTTGAAGATACGGATGCTGAACTTATTTTAGACAGGATGGAGCAAGCTCTGCCCAAAGTGAAGTCGGTTGTGTTGTCTGATTACGATAAGGGGGCCTTAGAGCACGTACAGCAATTTATTCAAAAAGCGCGTGAAGCTAAAGTTCCTGTTTTTATTGATCCTAAAGGCGCCGATTTTGAGCGCTATCGCGGCGCAACATTACTGACGCCTAATCTCACTGAGTTTGAGCTGGTTGTTGGTAAAGTTAAAAATGATCAAGAGTTGGTAGAGAAGGGGCTAGCGCTTATCGAAGAATACGATTTTGAAGCGCTCCTTGTGACTCGTAGCGAACATGGCATGACTTTATTACGCCGTGGACAAGAGCCGTTCCATTTACCAACGTTAGCAAAAGAAGTGTATGACGTAACGGGTGCTGGAGATACGGTTATTTCTGTTCTTGCCGCTTCAGTTGCCTCTGGCAAACCTCTTGATGAGGCTTGCGCGCTCGCCAATGCTGCTGCTGGTGTTGTCGTAGGTAAACTTGGCACCTCTACAGTATCAACGATCGAGCTCGCGGAAGCGGTTCACGGTAGTCAAGACACAGACTTTGGTGTTGTGACTGAGCAATCCCTAATTGATGCGGTTAAAAAAGCGCAGTCTAAGGGAGAGAAAGTCGTGATGACAAACGGTTGTTTCGATATTCTTCATGCTGGACATGTGTCTTATCTTAACCATGCTGCCGAGCTTGGAGATCGTTTGATTGTTGCTGTTAACACCGATGATTCAGTAAAAAGTCTCAAAGGACCAGGACGCCCGGTTAATCCAACGGATCGAAGAATGGCCGTATTGGCAGGATTAGGTGCAGTAGACTGGGTGGTACCTTTTGAAGAAGAAACCCCACAGCGCCTGATTGCTGAGGTTTTACCGGATTTGCTTGTTAAAGGCGGAGATTACAAGCCTGAAGATATTGCGGGTGGTAAAGAGGTAATAGCAAACGGCGGTGAAGTCAAAGTTCTCAATTTTGAAGAAGGTTGCTCAACCACAGAGATTATTGATGCGATCAAAGGTGGAAGAGGGTAAGCCCTCAACTGAAATGAAAAATGGAGCCCACGGCTCCATTTTTTAATCCACTATTGAGTAGTTTTACTCTTCAAGGTCACCACAAAAGCGATAGCCTTCACCGTGAATCGTTGCAATGATCTCTGGAGTACCTGAAACAGCCTCAAAATGCTTACGTATTCTTCGAATCGTCACATCCACTGTTCTGTCATGAGGTTTAAGCTCTCTACCAGTCATCTTTTTGAGCAAGTCTGCTCGTGTTTGGATTTTTCCAGGGTTTTCACAGAAGTGAAGTAATGCTCTAAATTCCGAACGCGGGAGTTTGTAATCATCACCACTTGGGCTCACAAGTGAGCGACTATTGATATCCAAAACCCAGCCATTAAATTCGTACTTTTCTACACTGCGTTTATCTTCGTTTACAGCGCTAGAGCTCATGGAACGACTGAGCAAGTTGCGAGCTCGGATTGTGAGTTCACGAGGGTTGAATGGTTTGGTGATATAGTCATCAGCACCTATTTCAAGGCCCAAAATTTTGTCGACTTCATTATCACGCCCAGTCAGAAACATAAGTGCGACATTGGCTTGCTCTCGAAGCTCTCGAGCAAGCAAAAGACCATTCTTCCCTGGTAGGTTAATATCCATAATGACCAGATTAACCTGATTGTCAGACAGCACCTGGTGCATCTCTTCACCGTCACTGGCCTCAAAAACAGCGTATCCCTCTGCTTCAAAAATACTCTTTAGAGTGTTACGAGTTACTTGCTCATCTTCGACAATAAGAATGTGCGGGGTTTGCATTGGCGGTACCTAAACTTGTGAAAAAATTGTGCTAATAGAATAAATTCTAGGCAAAAACCTAACATACAGGTAATGTGATGCTGATAATAAACCAAAGGCTGAAAAAGTACATTGTTTCTTTGGTTGCCCGCCTTCCTTGGGTTCAATGCGCGTTTGAGATCCCTTATGATCACGCTTTTTCTATTAGTCTTTGCTGCGAATTCTATAATGTTAACAGCCTGCTAACAATGTCAGAATGTTAATTCCATTCACTTTATTGATTTATATCAAGAGTTAGAATGTAACAAAAATTAATCGTCGATAACATAACTAAAGCATAATGAATATGATGATAGATGCATTTTTGTGGCAACAGTATTCAGATCCTTACTTTAAGTTCACTTGTCAGCCTATACTGGATGAATTCGCTATTATCACGGCGTGGAACCCGAAAAGTCAGTGGCAGTCCAAATTAGAAAATGATCGTTGCAATCACAACCTAGTCAAAGAATTTGGTCATACTTATTTTAGTGAGGTATTGGTTGGGGATAGGGATTTTCGCTGGGCAGAAATCAGTTTTGCTGTTGCAATATCTGAGCAACAAGCTTTGGAGATCGGGAAAAATTATCAGCAGAATGCTATTTACTATGTAGTAAAAGATGAGCTGTTTTTACTTTCTTGCTTCGCCGATGGAACGAAAGCCAATCTTGGAAGCTGGCTGCAGCGCTGTAGATAGTCATTAAAGGTATGTTCAAAGGTAAAGGAGGCATTATGAAAGATATAACACCGGAAATATGCGATAAACATGAAGACAAAGTTATTTTATTGGACATACCGTTACACACTTTTGGTAGTAAATGTGCTTTTTGGGGGGAAATAGTCACGGTTCGTTGTTATCACGATAACTCAAAAGTGAGAGAAGCCTTAAGTCAAGATGGCAAAGGAAAAGTATTGATCGTTGACGGCCATGGTTCATGTCAACAAGCCTTGTTAGGAGATAAGTTGGCGATTCTAGCTATTGATAACCATTGGGAAGGTGTCATTATCTATGGAGCCATTCGAGATGTCGCTGTGATGGCAGAAATGGATTTTGGTATCAAGGCCTTAGGTACTAGCCCTTTCAAGACAGAAAAACGCGGTGCAGGTGAAATGAATGTAACCTTAACGATTCATAATCAGATGATCCAGCCAGGCGATTATGTATACGCGGACTGGAATGGTGTGCTTATGTCCACTGAGCTACTCGATTGGAGTTGATCCCAGTTAGTTTTAGATTGTGGGGCTTAAAACCGAAAGCCAATACCCACTTCAAACTCTTGTTGTAACTCTTGGTGCTCAAGAGTTGCATGCAGGTCTAGATTGTCTGTCAATCTCATTCTGCTTGAGACTTCGGCGGAGATCATGGTCTCATTACCCAGAGTTTTGGTGTCATCTTGGTAGGAGTGTAGGCTGCTTTGCACTGATACCCTTGGAGTCACTTGATAGCTGACGCCACTTAAAAAACCACTTTCGTTGATTGATGTGCTTTGATTGATCCGAGCTCCAACGTAGAAATCTATTTTATTGAAGAGGTTGTAAGAGTAACCGCCATCAATTTTCCACGTGTCAAAGTCGTAGTGATTGGTTTCGCTAGACAGAAAAAGCTTGTGTGGCGATGCTTTCTTTTGAGAGGGCAAAGTGGGCAGATCGGCAGCTAACGTTGAACCAGCCGTAAGAGCGAGGATAAGACATAGTTGTTTTTTCATTTTTCGCTCCCGCATTTTTAATTCCCACTGCAGGATCAATTAAAGCATAAAATACGATCATCGCTAGGCACATTTGCGATAAAATGATTTACTAATCGATATGAAATTTATTTAATATTGGTTGTATCTAATGTAACTTGTTGATGGGATTAAAAGAAGCTAAATCGGAAGCGTAAAATAAAAAAATAAAAAAAACGTTGACTCATGATAAGGGAATAGGTTAAACGTAGGGGAAGCAGACACATTATTATCGAAAAATCGCATATGCATCATTTAAGCCTATCAGTAATGACCACAACCATTATTATTACCGACATTACGCATGTTGGGGCGGGCTGCTAAGCGAAATAAATTCAAAAAAAGGCCTGTATCCCATGAGATACAGGCCTTTTTTTATACCTATTTACAAGCATTTGGAGGAAGGAATGCGCGTTTTAAAGTTTGGTGGCTCATCGTTAGCTGACGCAGATAGATTTCTACGAGCAGCAGATATTATTACTAACAATGCTCAGCAAGAAGACGTTTCAGTTGTGCTTTCAGCCCCTGGAAAAACAACCAATAAACTCGTTGCTGTTATTGATGGAGCATTAAAAGCGGGTCAGGTAGAGACACAAATCGCTGATCTAGAGAATTCTTTTCAGGAGTTGTATCAAGAAATAAAACAATCCATCCCATGCATAGATGGCTCTGACTTCGACAACCAAGTCAAAACATCGATGAATCAGCTGCGACAGTTTGTTCATGGGATAAACTTATTAGGTATGTGCCCAAGCAACGTTAATGCACAGATAATAAGTAAGGGTGAGCGAATATCTGTTCAACTGATGAAAGCGGTATTGGAAGCCAAAGGTCAGCCAGCTAGCTTAATTGATCCCGTAAAGTACCTTTATGCACAAGGCGAGTACTTAGAAGCTTTGGTCGATGTTGAGGTGTCTACCCAGAATTTTCGTCAAACCCCTTTACCGCAAGGTTATGTCAATATCATGCCTGGTTTTACAGCTGGTAATGATAAGGGGGAGCTTGTCACTTTAGGTCGTAATGGCTCTGATTATTCTGCGGCGGTTTTAGCAGCCTGCCTGCGTGCCGAATGCTGCGAGATTTGGACTGATGTAGATGGTGTATACAATTGTGATCCTAGATTAGTTGATGATGCCCGTTTACTGAAATCATTGAGCTATCAAGAAGCAATGGAGCTATCTTATTTTGGAGCTTCTGTATTGCATCCTAAAACTATTACCCCTATTGCTCAGTTCCATATTCCTTGTCTTATTAAAAACAGCTTTAACCCCCAAGGTGCTGGTACTCTGATTGGTCAAGATACTGGTGAGGATAACTTATCGATCAAGGGCATTACAACGCTCAGCGATCTAACAATGGTAAATGTTTCTGGACCAGGTATGAAGGGCATGGTGGGCATGGCAAGCCGAGTGTTTGGTGCTATGTCATCGGCGGGCGTATCGATTGTTTTAATCACCCAGTCTTCTTCGGAATACAGCATCAGCTTTTGTATTGAGTCTGCAGATAAAGCGATAGCAGAGCAAGCGCTCAACGACGCTTTTGAGTTGGAACTTAAAGACGACTTACTTGAGCCTGTAGATTTTATCGATAACGTTGCCATTGTGACTTTGGTGGGCGACGGAATGCGCACATCGAAAGGGGTTGCGTCACAGTTCTTTTCTTCATTAGCTGAAGTGAATGTCAACATTGTTGCTATTGCTCAGGGCTCCTCAGAGCGTGCTATCTCTGCTGTGATACCTGAGGATAAAATTTCAGAAGCGATTAAGGCGTGTCATGAAAACTTGTTCAATTCTAAACATTTCCTAGATGTGTTTGTCGTCGGTGTAGGAGGAGTTGGGGGTGAATTGGTTGATCAAATTCAGCGCCAGCAAGCTAAGTTAGCGGCAAAAGGTATAGTGATAAGAGTTTGTGGTTTAGCCAACAGCAAAGGCTTACTGCTTGATAGCCAAGGCTTACCATTAGAGCACTGGCGAGATCGCATGAAAGACGCCAGCGAAGAATTTAGTCTTGCCCGTCTTACTTCTTTGGTACAACGTAACCATATTATTAATCCTGTTTTGGTCGACTGTACCTCATCAGAGGTGATTGCGGGTCAATATGCTGATTTTCTCGCCGCAGGGTTTCATGTTGTGACACCCAATAAGAAAGCCAATACGGCGAGTATGGCCTATTATCATCAACTTCGTGAAATAGCCCGTGGCTCTCGGCGTAAATTGATGTATGAGACAACGGTTGGAGCTGGATTGCCTGTGATTGAAAATTTACAGAATCTTATTTCTGCCGGTGACGAACTTGAACGCTTTAGTGGTATCCTCTCGGGGTCACTGTCATACATATTTGGCAAGTTAGATGAGGGTATGACATTGAGTCAGGCAACAAACATAGCGAAAGAAAACGGTTTTACTGAACCCGATCCTCGAGATGATCTTTCTGGTATGGATGTTGCGCGTAAATTGTTGATTCTTGCCCGTGAAGCTGGAATGAACCTAGAACTTGAAGATGTCATTGTAGAAAAAGCACTGCCGCCTAGTTTTGATGATTCAGGCAATGTTGAAGAATTTATGGCTCGGTTACCTGAAGCTGATGCTTATTTCCAACAGTTATCAGCTAAAGCGGCTGAAGAGGGCAAAGTATTGCGCTACGTAGGAGAAATTGACGCAGGTCAGTGCCGCGTAAGCATCTCCGCTGTGAATGATAATGACCCTATGTTTAAGATAAAAGATGGTGAAAATGCGCTGGCTTTTTACAGTCGCTACTATCAGCCAATACCACTTGTCCTGCGCGGTTACGGTGCGGGTACAGAAGTAACAGCAGCTGGAGTATTTTCAGATGTAATGCGCACATTAGGATGGAAACTAGGGGTTTAACCGAATGAGTAATGGTATGGATGTCGTTGTTTACGCTCCTGCGTCGATTGGTAATGTTAGTGTTGGTTTTGATGTCCTGGGTGCAGCTGTTTCTCCCATTGACGGTACATTGCTGGGCGATCGAGTCATGATAAAGGCCGGTGATGAGCCTTTTAGCCTATTAACAGCTGGGGATTTTGTTTCAAAATTGCCAACCGATCCTAAAGAAAATATTGTTTACCACTGCTGGCAGGTGTTTTCTAGAGAGCTGGATAAAAAAGGCGTTGCTTTACAGCCTATAGAGATGACCCTTGAGAAAAATATGCCGATTGGCTCTGGTTTGGGTTCTAGCGCTTGCTCGATAGTTGCAGCATTAGATGCGTTAAATCAATTTCATGGTAATCCACTCGATAAGACACAGTTGCTTGCACTGATGGGAGAAATGGAAGGAAAGATATCCGGTGGAGTCCACTATGATAATGTCGCTCCATGCTTCTTAGGTGGTGTGCAGTTAATGTTGGAAGAGCTTGGTGTTATCAGTCAAGAAGTTCCTTGTTTTGATAACTGGTATTGGGTTATGGCTTACCCTGGTATTAAAGTTTCAACCGCCGAAGCTCGTGAAATTTTACCATCTCAATATCGTCGCCAAGATATTATTGCCCATGGTCGCCATTTGGCAGGGTTTATTCATGCTTGTCACTCTGATCAGCCACAACTGGCGGCAAAAATGATGAAAGATGTTGTCGCTGAGCCATATCGAGAGAAATTATTACCAAACTTTTCTCAGGCGAGGCAGTACGCTGCGACAGCGGGAGCTTTAGCAACAGGTATATCAGGCAGTGGTCCAACACTGTTTAGTGTTTGTAAAGACAAAGATGTTGCCGAGAGAGTGGCTCGGTGGCTAGAACAAAATTACGTACAAAATAAAGAAGGATTCGTTCATATTTGTCAGTTAGACAAGCAGGGATCCAAAGTTACAGGAAGTGAGCTATGAAGCTTTACAATATTAAAGAAAATGATCAGAAAGTCTCTTTTGCTCAAGCTGTTCGTCAAGGCTTGGGGCGGAATCAAGGCTTATTTTTTCCTCAAGAATTACCAACATTTGATGATATTGATTCGTTATTAGCTGAAGATTTCATCTCTCGTAGTACTAAGATACTGTCTACGTTGATTGGTGACGAGCTATCCCAAGAAACAGTTAATGCCATGGTTGATGCGGCTTTTCAGTTCCCAGCACCGATTACGGGGGTAAGCGATGATGTTTATGCATTGGAGCTATTTCATGGCCCCACACTTGCTTTTAAAGACTTTGGTGGCCGTTTTATGGCTCAATCTCTGGCAGCGGTTTCAGATGGCGGTAAGATCACTATTTTAACGGCTACATCTGGTGATACTGGTGCTGCTGTTGCGCATGCCTTTTATGGAATGGAAGACATTAATGTTGTCATTTTGTATCCGAAAGGAAAAATTAGCCCATTACAAGAAAAGCTATTTTGTACTTTGGGCAAGAATATTCACACTGTGGCCATTGATGGTGACTTTGATGACTGTCAAGCACTCGTTAAACAAGCGTTCGATGATGCAAAACTGCGTGATGATATAGGCTTAAACTCTGCAAACTCAATTAATATCAGTCGATTAATGGCGCAAATCTGTTATTACTTTGAAGCCGCTGCTCAAATGAGTAAAGAGCAGCGTGAAAACCTAGTTGTGTCCGTTCCAAGCGGTAACTTCGGTAACTTAACTGCAGGGCTTTTGGCAAAGGCATTGGGGTTACCGATAAAACGTTTTATCGCCGCGACTAATATCAATGATACTGTGCCTCGATACCTAGAAACTGGGCAATGGGAGCCTAAAGCCACAATCGCTACCACATCAAATGCAATGGATGTGAGTCAACCAAATAACTGGCCGCGTATTGAAGAGCTTTGTCGCGTTAAAGAGTGGGGGTTAGAAACGCTTGGTAAAGGGGCCGTTACTGACGTGCAAAGTGCTGAGTCTGTGCGAGAGCTTTATGAGAAAGGCTATCTTTGTGAACCTCACGGTTCAATAGCTTACCGCGTGCTGAGTGAGCAGTTACAAAAAGGTGAGACAGGGCTTTTCTTATGCACGGCGCACCCAGCTAAGTTTAAGGAAGTGGTTGATGATATCTTGGGAACAGATATTGACCTTCCGGGTCCATTAGCAAAACATGCCGCAATGGAGCTACTCTCAGAAGATTTAGCAAATGACTTTGAATTGCTTAAAGATGTTTTGTATCAAGTGACAAAGCAATAATGTAAAAAGAAAAGGTCACTTCGGTGACCTTTTTTAATGCAAGTTTTTATCTGCAACAACTCATTTTTTCAAAGTTTCAAAATGAGTGCACACTTGCTCAATGGCTTTGAGGGTTCTTGGTGTGGGTCTACTTAACCAGTCTGAATTGATAGACCAGATATGATGGTTTTGTACCGCTGTCATTTGTGTCTTCCACTTTGCCCATAAAGAGGTGGCAGAGGAAGATTGTGATGCGAAAATCACATCAGGGTTTTTCAAAATAACCTGTTCTTTACCCACTTGTGGGTATGGAACAGGGCTATTCTCAAATACATTGACGCCACCACAAAATGAAAAAACTTCGCTTGGCCAGTGATTTTTGGCGACCGTCATAAGTGGTTGCTCACTCAGTTGATAGAAATAGCGAATAGGAGTGTCCACTTGGTACTTTTGTCTCATCTCGGACAGCTGCTGCCTAAAGCTTTTTGCCGCCTGCTGGCCAATATCAGGATCAGGGGCATATAAACTGAGTTTTTCAAGGTAATTGGCAATATCGTCTAGTGATTGGATATTGATAGGATAAACATTGATATTAAATGCTTTGAGTTTGTCTATTTCTTTAGCTGGGTTTCCTCCTGGCCAGGCGACCACAAGATCTGGTTTAAGTGCGATAATGCGCTCTAATTTAAGGCCTTGATGATTCGATACAGTTTCAATCTGCTTTGCCTGTAGTGGGTAATCACTGTACTCACTTACAGCAACCAACTTATCTCCAAGGCCCGCAGCGTATAATAGCTCTGTGATGTGAGGAGCCAAACTTATTACGCGTTCAACGGGTGCTGCGAATAAATTTGTTGTGAAAAGAATTAATAATAAAACTAGGCGCTGAAACAGCATTTAAATTCCTTGATATATGGCGACCATGATAACGCTTTGCAGTACTATCCAAGCAAACATTCGCCATGCCAGCAAACGTTGCACCTGAGCAATATGAATCGCAGAGGGAGCAATCCTGCCACCAAGTTTACTTCGAATCGCTTTACTTCCATCGTACATTGCAGGGCCACCTAAAGAGAGCTGTTGTTTTGCTCCGACGGAAACAAGTAACCACGCAGGGCCTGGTAGTGGCCATGTGTTTGCTTGTGATTTGAGAAGGGCAAATACCTCTCGAGTTCTTCCACCAATAGCGATCATGAGAGCAAAAAAGCGCAGTGGAACATAATCTAAGATAGCAACCAAACGAATAACAGGAAGGCCAAAAGGAGAAAACCGTTTACGCGATGGAGACCAGGCCCTGGCTAGCTCAACAGTCATACGATAAAGAAAAGCGCCTATACCTCCGGCTAACGCATACCAAAAAAGTACCGCAACAACATTTCTTCCATAAGACATGATAAGGGTTTCTGCTCCTGCTTTACCCAAACCCATTAATGACAACGACCGAGTAGACCGATTAACGATCGGAGTCAGAAGCATTTTGGCATGTTCTTTATCTTCTCTTGCCAAAGCCTGCACAAATTGGTTGGTGAACTTATCGGTATTGCGCCAATCTATCGCGAGTAGCAGCAGAGCTAAATCAAATAATTGGGCCTGCCATACCAGTGGCTTAAGTGCGATAAGAAGAGCAAGCATGGGGAGAGTCATGAGTAGCATTGCTAACGTGCCAGATAGCATGCTTTGCGAATAACTCGAGTTGGTATTGACCTTATCGGCGAGCTGCTCTGCAAATTTATGCCATAGAATTGCTGGGTGAGCTTCGCGTGGAAAAGGAAGGATAAGATGAAACAGTAAAGCGCCCCACAATACGAGTAAAGCGCCATTTGAGTAGAGCTGATTAAAGAGAGTTTCCACGTTCATCAGCACGTCCGTAGTTATTATGCCTTGAGCAGATTGACCATGTTAAATACCATTTCAGACGAGCTCTTTGCTGCTAAAGGTAGGAACTCATCAAAACTCATCGGAGATTCTTTATCTGCAACATCAGAAATTGCGCGAACAACCACGAAAGGTACTTTGAATTGATGACAAACCTGAGCAATTGCAGACGCTTCCATTTCCACAGCGACCACAGATGGGAAGTGCTGACGGATAAAGGCTTGTCTTTCGCTAGAGCAGACAAAGGTATCACCTGTACAAATCAACCCGCGAACAGCATGTTTGCCTTCCATTTGAGACAAAGCTTTTTCTGCTGCATCCATTAATTTCGAGTCTGCGGAAAAGGCTGCTGGTTGGCCTGCCATTTGGCCCATTTCGTAGCCAAATGCAGTGACGTCGGCATCATGATGGCGAACCTCTGTAGAAATAACTACGTCGCCTAAGCTCAAGGATGAATCAAAGCCTCCAGCGGAGCCCGTGTTGATTACAACATCTGGTTGATATTCGTCTAGAAGAATCGTCGTTCCAATTGCAGCAGCAACTTTGCCAATGCCAGACTGGAGAAGAACCACATCTATGCCATCAAGTTGACCTGAGAAAAAGGTACAGCCTGCTTTAGATGCTTGTGTCATGTTTGTGATTGCTTGTTTAAGAAGAGTAACTTCTTGCTCCATTGCACCTATAATGCCAATTTTCATGCAGATTCCTGTTATTTCAGAAAGATAGGATATGTTGCACTAAGTGTAACAGAAATGCGGCAGATAGGAATGAAGAGTAAATCGAACTATCGCTTATTGGGCTCAGCATAAAGCGTAGGTAAATAATGATATTCATGGTTCGACAGGGTGATAGGGTCGATGATGAATTTTCTATTGCTTAAGCAAAGCCTATCGCCTATAATCCGCGATTCTCGTGTCGGCTGAATCAGAGATTGGCTGACACAATGTTTAACTTACTCTTATTAGGAGAGAATTATGTCTCTGAATGCAGAAACTAAAGCAGCAATCGTTGCTGACTACGCACGTGGCGAAGGCGACACAGGTTCACCAGAAGTTCAAGTAGCTCTACTTACTGCTTCTATTAATCACCTACAAGGTCACTTCAAAGCACACAAAGGCGATCACCACAGCCGTCGTGGTCTGCTACGTATGGTTTCTCGTCGTCGTAAGCTTCTAGACTACCTAAAAGGCAAAGATCTAGATCGTTACCATGACCTAATCAAGCGTCTAGGCCTACGTCGCTAATTTAGCGATTGCATAGAGCAGTTTGTCGAAAAAGGGGCTTTTGCCCCTTTTTTGTTGGCTAAATTTAGCCAAATCAAATTTAACTCGTTATACTACGCACGCGCGTTCTCATATTGTATGAGTTCGTCAAGGTATAGCTCATTACATTACAGTCAACCTCGTCGACCAAAAGGTCGCGGCTATTATAAATGTCATTACTGACCCCCTGTTTGCTGGCGTCAAGATAGTGCATTTTTACTAGTCGCGATTTGTGGTGTCTTGAGTGTCATTTAACACACTCTGAGAGTCAATTTGGATCTCTCAGAATCAAGGAATAACAATGTTCGAAAAACCAGTTGTTAAAACGTTTCAATACGGTAATCACACCGTTACTCTAGAAACTGGCGTTATTGCTCGTCAAGCGACCGCAGCAGTAATGGTTACTATGGATGATACAGCCGTATTTGTATCGGTTGTAGGTAAAAAAGAAGCGGTAGAAGGTCAAGACTTCTTCCCTCTCACTGTTAACTATCAAGAACGCACATATGCTGCGGGTAAAATTCCTGGTGGTTTCTTTAAACGTGAAGGTCGCCCTTCAGAAGGCGAAACTCTAACGGCACGTCTAATCGACCGTCCAATTCGCCCACTTTTCCCTGATGCATTTAAAAATGAAGTGCAAGTTATCGCGACAGTTGTATCGGTAAACCCTGATGTTCAGCCAGATATCGTAACAATGATCGGTACGTCAGCAGCACTAGCTATCTCTGGTATACCGTTCAACGGTCCTATCGGAGCTGCACGTGTTGGCCACATCGACGGTCAACTTGTTCTTAACCCAAGCAATACTGAACTAGAAACGTCTAAGTTAGACCTAGTTGTGGCGGGTACTGAATCAGCGGTTCTCATGGTTGAGTCAGAAGCGGACAATCTAACTGAAGAAGAAATGCTATCTGCGGTGGTTTATGGTCACGACCAACAGCAAGCGGTTATCAAAGCTATTAACGAGTTTAAAGCTGAAGTTGCTACGCCTGCTTGGGATTGGGTTGCTCCTGAAGAGAACACAGCGCTTAACACTAAGATTGCTGAACTTGCAGAAGCGAAGCTTGTTGAAGCTTACCAAATCACTGAAAAAATGGCGCGTTACGACCGTATCCACGAGATTGCTGCTGAAGTTAATGAAGTGCTGGTTGCTGAAGATCCAGAAGCAAATACAAAAGAAATTCACACTATCTTCCATGATCTAGAGAAGACAGTAGTGCGTCGCAGCATCATCGCTGGCAACCCACGTATCGACGGTCGTGAAAAAGACATGGTTCGTGCGCTAGACGTACGCACTGGTGTTCTTCCGCGTACCCACGGTTCATCATTATTCACTCGCGGTGAAACTCAGGCGCTTGTAACTGCAACTCTTGGTACGCAGCGCGATGCACAAATCATCGACGAGCTAACGGGTGAACGTAAAGATCACTTCTTACTACACTATAACTTCCCTCCATACTGTGTTGGTGAAACAGGTTTTGTTGGTTCTCCGAAGCGTCGTGAAATCGGCCACGGTAAACTTGCTAAGCGCGGTATCGCAGCAGTCATGCCGTCTGTAGAAGAGTTCCCATACACGGTACGTGTTGTATCAGAAATCACAGAATCTAACGGTTCTTCTTCAATGGCTTCTGTATGTGGTACGTCTCTAGCACTTATGGATGCTGGTGTGCCAATTAAGTCTTCTGTTGCTGGTATCGCAATGGGCCTTGTTAAAGAGGGTGACGATTTTGTCGTTCTTTCTGATATCCTTGGCGACGAAGATCACCTAGGTGACATGGACTTTAAAGTAGCAGGTACGAACACAGGTATTACTGCACTTCAAATGGACATCAAGATCGAAGGTATCACTAAAGAGATCATGCAAATTGCGCTTAACCAAGCCCAAGGCGCGCGTAAGCACATTTTGTCTGTGATGGATGAAGCTATCTCTGACGCTCGTGAAGAGATATCTGAATTTGCACCTCGTATCCATACGATGAAGATTAGTGCTGAAAAGATCAAAGATGTGATAGGTAAAGGTGGTGCTGTTATTCGTTCTCTAACCGAAGAGACGGGTACAACTATCGAAATTGAAGACGATGGCACGATCAAGATTGCGGCTACAGAAGGTACTGCAGCTAAAGAGGCGATTCGTCGTATCGAAGAAATCACCGCTGAAGTTGAAGTCGGCCGTATTTACTTGGGTAAGGTTGCTCGCCTAGCTGATTTTGGTGCATTTGTGACTATTCTACCTGGTAAAGATGGTCTGGTTCATATTTCTCAAATTGCAGAGAAGCGTGTAGAAAAAGTTTCTGACTACCTAACTGAAGGTCAAGAAGTTCAGGTTAAAGTGCTTGAAATTGATCGCCAAGGTCGTGTGCGTTTAAGTATGAAAGAAGCAGTTGAAAAGCCAGCTGAAGAAGCAGATAAGCCATCTGTTGATGCCGAGTAAGTAGCTAATTTGACTTAAAGCATGGTATAAAGGGAGCATTGAGCTCCCTTTTTTATGTCTGTTAGGCAATCAGGATTTTAGCGATAGGAGTATTTATTTGTGAAATGGTTTCAAGCTGCCATATTAAGCATGACTTTGTTGGGTAATCTGGGTTGTTCCTCTTTGATTGATCGTCAACCCGATTGGGTATTACCTCCAATGGTGGAAGCTCTGCAACCAACATTACAGCAAGAAGTGCAAATCGCTAGATTGAGTCAATTGCTGCAAAGGAATGACTTGCCGAATGAAACTCGAGCTAAGATGTATTTTGAAAGAGGGAGTTACTACGACAGTGTAGGCTTGAGAAACTTAGCAAGACTAGACTACGAACAGTCATTGGCTATTGTCCCTGCTCAGGCTGATTTATTTAATTTGCTCGGTGTTTATTTTACTGAAAATAGAAACTTTGATGCCGCGTATGATGCGTTTGATTCAGCGCTAGAGCTTGCACCAGAGAATGCGTATGCTGCTCGAAATAGGGCAATTGCTTTGTATTATGGTGATCGGTTTGAGTTAGCCTTAGAAGATATGCAAAAGCATTATGATCAAGATCCGAGTGACCCTTTCAGGGCTCTATGGCTGTATATTGTAAAGTCTGAGTTCTCCCCTGATGTTGCAAAACAAGAGCTTGAGCAACGTTATAAAAATAGTGACAGGCAATGGGGGTGGTTTCTTGTTGCAATCATGCTAGATGAGGTGTCTGAGAAAGATGCCTTTAATGCAATATACAGTACGAGCAAAGATAGAAGGGTTCGAGCGCAACGATTGACGGAAGCGTATTTTTATTTAGGTAAGCGTTATCAGGCAAAAGGAACTGAGCGTGATTTAGCCAAAGCCGTTTCTTTCTATAAATTAGCGATTTCTTTTAATGTTTTTGATTATGTAGAGCATCGCTACGCATTTCTTGAGTTGCAGGGAATCTATGAGCAAATACAGAAAAGGGAGCCGTCTGGCTCAATGGATAAACAAGCATCTCGTTAACTCAACCATTTAAGTATGAAGCCGCGGTTTAGTCAAACTGCGGCTTTTTATTGCGAGAACACGCAAACCTACCAGTACATAACACAGGTATTAGACTGTGACCTAGAGTGATTCACGTCGTTGCTACTGACTTTATACAATGGCTTTCTATGCAAATATCAATTCATCGCCAGTTTTTTAAATATACCTTTCCCACAGTATTAGCAATGCTAGTCTCAGGATTTTACCAAGTAGTAGATGGTATTTTTATAGGTCGTTTTGTTGGGGCCGATGGTTTAGCGGGAATAAACGTCGCATGGCCTGTAATTGGCTCTGTTCTAGCTATAGGTATGATGGTTGGCGTAGGAACTGGGGCGCTGATTTCCATTCGTCAAGGTCAACAAGATAGTAAAGGAGCTAAACAGGTTCTTTCAACAGGGCTATTGCTACTCGCTTTATTGATGCCAGTTATTGCCAGTGCTTTGTACTGGTTATCGGACGACTTTCTACGCTGGCAAGGAGTTGAAGAGCGCGTACTTGAATTGGGTTTGCAATATTTGGAGGTTCTTGTTCTGGCTTGCGTGTTTACCTTGGGATCCATTGCTATGCCGTTTTTACTGCGTAATGATAATAGCCCTAGTCTTGCCACTTCTTTGATGATTGCAGGAGCTCTACTTAATATTCTTTTTGACTATGTTTTCATCGCTTTTCTAGGTTGGGAATTAACCGGCGCTGCTATCGCGACAGGATTGGCTCAGATGTTTGTAAGCCTAGTCGGAGTGTTCTATTTTTTTTCCCATAAAGCGACATTGCGCCTACGCTTGTCAGAATTTAGCCCCAAGTTATATTTGGCACCCAAGATCGTTAACATAGGTTTTGCGAGCTTTTTCATGTATGCCTATGGCGCACTTATGATTGCAGTTCACAATAGTCTTTTTTCTCATTATGGTGATCAAATGGTTATTGGGGCTTATGCAATCCTTGGCTATATTGTTACCGTTTATTACCTCATTGCTGAAGGAATCGCAAATGGTATGCAGCCTTTAGTCAGTTATAATCATGGGGCAAATCACCAAGAAAATGTCAGAAAATTACTAAAAATGGCAATGATAAGTACCGTAGCGATTGGGCTTGGATCTGTGTGCTTGTTGAATGTATTTCCTAAAGAATTTGTATCAGTATTTAATCACACTAATGAATTATTGATTGAAAATGCGATTATCGGCATTCGCTTACACTTGTTTGCGCTAGCATTTGATGGTTTTCTCGTTGTCGTTGCAGCTTATTACCAAGCGATTAATAAAGGGTCAAAAGCGATGTTTGTTACCGTGGGTAATATGCTCATTCAATTACCATTCTTGTATATAATGCCTAAGTTAATCGGTATGACAGGTATATGGATAGCTTACCCTTTGTCGAATATAACTTTAAGTTTGTTTGTTGTTGGTATGTTAGCTAAGGATATACGTGATGATAGAACTCGACGGAAAGAGCAATTTTTATCACAGTAATGTTCTTACTAACTGGGTAAGTTTTAAATGATCTTTGTGACTTTTTATTCGTTAAATTTGTTTTTAAATTCATTTTTAAGTTGCTTAAACGAGTAATAATATTGCTTTTACGAATCACACGAGAACACTAAGTTAAAAAAACATACCATTCAAAGGCTTATAAGTAACTTGGCTCAATATCTCGTTTCGTGGAGTTTTATTGATTTTTTTATTTTTTAAATGGCGAGGAATTTTCTTTAAATTATATAATTAACTCACTAGTCTTAATTTTGAGACAGATTATCTAGAAGAGTCTCGATAATGTAACCTTGTGTCAGCGTGTTTTCGGGAACACATAATTATAATTCAAAAAATAAAAGGGATGTATTGCATGGCTAGTCAATTCCGAATGGACTCCATTCCTGGTTCACTTATTGTTGTAGGCGGGACATATGAACCATGGTTATCAGTCCTAGAGCAGGTCGGATGGTACTGTACTCAGTGTGCAGATTTGCGTAAAGCAGATTCATTATTTAGTGAGACAGGGCCTTGTATTGGTATCGTTGATTTGAGTCATGATGAGTTTAGTCTCAATGGTATCGCCAATTTAGTAAGTAATCATAAGCAAGTCCGTTGGCTAGCATTTATCAGAGAATCTCAGTTAAGCTCAGATACTATCTGCCAGTTCATTGTTAACTTTTGTATCGACTTTTTTACTGCACCTATACCCGATGCTCAATTGCTGAGTACCATTGGACATCAGCTTGGTATGTTAAAGCTAGAGAAGAAAGTATGGCCTTATTACGGAAGCAATGACAATATGGGACTAATTGGTAACTCTATTCCACTTAAGCGTCTGCGGGATCAGATAAAACGCATCGGGCCGACTGATGTCAGTATTTTGATTTACGGTGAAAGTGGCACGGGTAAAGAAACAGTTGCTAGAGCAGTGCATAAAACATCCTCTCGTTCGCAGAAAGAGTTTATTTCGGTAAACTGCCGTGCTATGTCTGAAAGAAGATTAGAAAGTGATCTTTTTGGTATTAATCGAGATGATTTATCTGAACCATCTATCCTAGAGAAAGCGGATGGAGGAACGATTCTACTCAATGATATTTTGACTTTGCCTCATTCTCAGCAACTAAATCTACTACGATTTTTGCAGGAAGGTACCATAGATACGGAAGAAGGAGCAAAAGAGGTAGATGTTCGTATTTTGGCTGCAAATTCTGGTGATATTGAAAAGGCGCTAATGGATGGTAATTTTAATGATGAGTTATATCATTACATCAATGTATTACGTATAAATGTACCAAGCTTGAAAGAGAGAGCTGCTGATATTGCCATTTTGGCTCGTCATTTTCTCCAAGAATATTCTAAAGAATATAACGCTCAGGCAAGGAGTTTTACTGAAGAAGCGGTTCGTGATCTAACTCGATACCATTGGCCTGGCAATGTTCGTGAGTTGATGAATCAGATAAAACGCATTGTTCTCATGTCGGATACTGTGATGTTGGATGAGCAGCATTTAGATCTACCAAAGCGAAGTGAAGTGAAGCGCAGTTTGAAGAGTATACGCGAAAGCAGTGAAAGAGATGCGCTACTGCTAGTATTGGAATCACATTCGGGACAAGTTGCAATGGCAGCTAAGGAACTCGGTGTTTCTCGCGCAACTATGTATCGACTACTCAACAAGCACAATCTGATTGCTGATATTACTAGCTAGGTTTAATCGGGAATGACCACATATTTCATTCGTGTGGTCATATTGTAATAGGTTAGCACGAGTAATAGCAGATAAACGGCTATAATTACTTTTCCTAAGTGAAATATGGTGTTCTATTTATTTTCTCATGGCTAATATCAGATTAATAATCCTTATTATGAATTATCGATAGAAATAAATTGATATATGTTTCTGTATGTATATAATCATCATGTGATTTAAAAGATCACACCTACTTTATATGGATTAATAATTTACTTGGAGGCAAAGAATGACACATTTTAAATTTGTACCATCTAATAATGCCTCTACTTTTGAATTTTTCTTTATCTCAGATAAAAGCATCACATCTGATGCCTGTGATTTTAAGAGTAAAAAAGTAATTTAGTTAATCCGTGCCTATTTATTTTAATTGGCTGCGGAGAAAGCAGCGAATTAAAATAAAGCCTATCTTTGGTTCTATCGTTGACTTTCCCCAGCCGCACCGACTGGAGAATCATTATGAGTCATTCTGTTTATTTAAAGCTTGCTGTTTTTTTAGTTAAAATCGATTTACGCCGTGAAGAAAGAGAGTGGAAGCGCCGAGTTCGTCGTGCTGCATTTCAAATCCCTTTTGCTAATGAGCACCTTATGCGTGATGTAGGTTTAGAAAAAGGTGGCCGTTGTATTGGAGATACTGTCCCTAATGATGTGAAAACCGAACGCCGTATTCGCCACCTTCGACGAGTGCTCTCTTCGCGAATACCGACGTAATTTATCGGGCCAATTGAGCTTCAATTGGCCCCAAACTGCAGCCAGTTGGTTTATCTAACTGGCTTGTTGTTTAAGGACACGGGTTAGAGTAAGTTATTCCAATTTCTTGTAGCTCGTTGAGTAGTTCATCGCTAAGCACCACATCCAAACTATCAATGTTCGATTTTAGCTGTTCTAAGTTGGTCGCGCCTATTATGGTAGAAGCAACGAAGGGGCGTTGATTAACAAATGCTAGCGCCATTTGGGTTGGAATTAAGTCGTGATCCCTTGCTAAGCTCACATACGCTTCTGTCGCTTGAATGCCTTGAGGTGTAAAATAGCGCACAAAACGCTCAAATAAAGAGCACCTCGCTCCTTTTGGGCGAGTATTGTTTAGGTACTTACCGCTCAAGCAACCGAAAGCAAGTGGTGAGTATGCTAATAGCTTTACACCTTCGTAGTGACTAATTTCTGATAACCCTACCTCAAAGCTTCTATTAAGAAGATTATATGGATTCTGGATAGAAACAATACGCGGGAGCTCATGTTTTTCTGCTAAGCGAAGTAGTGTCATTACCCCCCACGGAGTTTCATTGGATACGCCGATGTAACGTATTTTTCCTGCCTGAACAAGACCGGCGAGACTCTCTAAAGTTTCTATTAAAGTCACATCTTCTTGTTGATCTGGATAGGGGTAATTGAGTTGGCCGAAACAATTTGTACGTCTCTGTGGCCAATGAAGTTGGTAGAGGTCGATGTGATCGGTTTGCAGTCGTTTTAAACTATCATCGATCGCTTGGTGAATGTTACGTCGATCTAGACTCATATTGTCGCGAATGTAGGGTATATTTCTAGGGCCTGCGACTTTGGTGGCTATGATGACTTTTTCTCGTTTCCCAGACTTTTTTAGCCAATTGCCAATGTATGTTTCTGTTAACCCTTGGCTCTCAGAGCTGGGTGGGACTGGGTACATTTCCGCAGTATCTATAAAATTCACCCCTCTCTCTAGTGCATAATCTAGCTGCTCAAATGCCTCTCTCTCTGAATTTTGTTCACCATAGGTCATAGTGCCGAGACATATCTGACTGATTTCAAGAGAGGAGTGAGGTAACTTGTTGTATTGCATAAACCTTCCTTACACTAATCGCTTTTATACCAATATAGGGTATCGAAGCGTTGGATGAAATCTATCTCGGTAACAATTTCGCAAAACTGTTAATGTTAACTAAAATCTAACATGGGGGTGAAGTATGCAAAAAAGTCAACTAGATAAATGGATCCACGGTCATCATAAAGATAACTATCAGCCGCCGAAAGTGTTTGTGATAGGGTGCTCTGATCTTTCTCACTATCTTCTCGCTGTTGAATATAAGCACAGATTAGAGCCGATCAAAGAAAAGGATGAGCTTATTCATTTCGAATCTCTAGACATGGTTAGAGAAGCACTATTAAAGCTTGGGATTAACAAAGCATATTTGCGTTTGCACAATACCTATGATGAATGTGGGGCAGGCGATGGTCCATTATATTATGATGTTGAACTATCCCTAACAACGCATTAGAAAAAATGTTTTTCTAGAATGCTTGAAGTAAATTGTGTACGAAGGTAGAAACCGCGCGGTAAGGTCATAATCGGTTTGCCAGAAACCCCATATGCCTCAGTCAAGACGCGGCTGTGAGCTGCTTTTGGTCTAAGTTGCAGAATTTGACCATGATGGGCGGTAATCTTTTCCACGTGACCAAGGACGATCATTTCCATTAACTCTTCCCAATCTGCTTTGAGTTGAGCGTTTTCTTCTTCACTCGGTGTCCACATTAGGGGCGTTCCAACTCGACGGTCAGCGAGCGGTATTTCCCGCTCGCCCTCAACTGGGACCCATAGTACTCGAGAAAGCTTATTACATACGTGGCTAGTTTCCCATGTTAGCCCTTGGATTCCCATCAATGGCGCTACACAGACGAAGGTTGTTTCTAATGGTTTACCTGTGTAACTAATAGGTATGGTTTTTAATTCAATTCCCAGGTGCTTAAAGTCTTGCTCAGCTTTGCTTCCTGCAGGCGCACCCAAGTGCCATTCTATGAGCTGGCCTACCCAGCCTTTGTCTTTTTTTAGGTTTGGTGGAACAGTCAGCTTGGCTTCTTGTGCCAATTCCTTAAAGCTAATACCTGCAACCTCCATTGCCCGTTGGAATAGCTCTTGTTCAGATTTTGGTTCAACTTTCATAGTGCTTTATTTGATCTTTGGTATGACTTTATTGTACCGGATTTATAGTTAAAAGTGCTTAACGTCGATCTTATTAGATGAAAAGATCACTGTCAGTCAAGTTATCCACACACTATGTAGATACATAGGACATCGCCAATGGAGAGTGTATGAATAAACAGGTTTTTTTTGATGAGTTAGGGCTTGTATTTTACGAAAAACAGGTATCTGGCAAGATCTTTTTGTGGATAAATTAAATCCTGATGGATCTTTGACCGATCTAAGATTTAGTCGTAATTTTAGCTTTACTCTTTTTTTGTAGGGGCTGTGTTTTTTATTAAGATTATGATTTTATGCTATTTTATTTTCTTGCTCGTCAAAAGATTTAAATAGGAGCTTTAATCTTAAGACTAAGCTATTCTCATTTTTTTGAATTCTTCACATACTTATACACAGAAAAGGTGAATAAATGTGGTGAGTCTCTCATTGTTATGTGAATAACTATCTATTAGACGGATTTTTATTCATAAACTGTTTTGCACTGCATGTTTTATGTTTCAATTAGAAGAGGATGTTTGCTACATCTGGGGATATGTGGAAAAATCACAGTAATTAAGAATTTATTAGAGGTTGGCCAGTGATAGATGGCGATGGTTACCGCTTGAATGTCGGGATAGTAATTTGTAACAACCATGGTCAGGTCTTCTGGGCTAAACGATACGGACAACATTCATGGCAATTTCCTCAAGGAGGAATTGATGATGGGGAAACTCCTGAGCAGGCAATGTATAGGGAGTTATACGAAGAGGTTGGTCTTACCAGTAAAGATGTCAAGATCGTCGCAACAAGTCGTCATTGGTTAAGATATAAGTTACCGAAAAGATTGGTTCGTTGGGACTCCAAACCTGTCTGTATTGGACAAAAACAGAAATGGTTTCTTCTTCGTTTAGACTGTGATGAATCACGGATTAATATGCAGCGAGGAAATGCCCCTGAATTTGATGGTTGGCGGTGGGTAAGTTATTGGTACCCAGTCAGGCAAGTTGTGTCTTTTAAACGCGATGTTTATCGCAGGGCAATGAAAGAGTTTTCTTCGGTGGCTATGCCATTTAAGGAGCGTAAAGCGAAAGGTAAGCGTAAACACAGAAGAGGGTAGACATGCTTTCTCAGCTAAGGGACATTGTTGAACAGGTATCCAAATTAGAGGATATTCATCAGGCTTTAAAAGTTCTGGTTACGCAAACGTGCAGTGTAATGAAGACCGAATGCTGCACGGTTTACCTTGCCAATGAAGATATGCAGCGTTTGGAACTGATGGCCACAAAGGGGCTTAAGTTTAAGGGAAAAAAAATCCACATAAGCTTTAGTGAAGGGCTAGTTGGTCTAGTTAAGCGCAGTGCTGAACCGTTAAATCTTGCAGAAGCTTCAAAACACCCTAATTTCAAATATTTTTCTCAGCTTGGTGAAAAAATCTACCATAGCTTTCTTGGCACTCCCATTATTTACCGCAGACAAGTGCTTGGCGTTTTAGTCGTGCAGCAAAAGCAACCCCGTCAATTTAATGAAATTGAAGAGTCATTTCTGGTAACACTTGCTGCGCAGCTGGCAGTGATTATTGCCCATGCCCATAGCCAAGGCCAATGGCGCTTAGAGAAAGGTCAAGATGAGATTAGAGGTATTGCCGCTTCTTCGGGTGTTGCTATTGGTGAGTTTCGTTGGGACGACACCCTAGTTGATTTATCAGAGGTGTATCCTGCATCAACTCTAGATATCGAACGTGAGCAAGAGGTATTGCTGCTAGCGATTGAAGAAGCCCTGAGTGATTTTCGTAGAATGCGAAAAAAATTTGATGGTGAAATTAACAAAGATGCATTGGCTATTTTTGATCTGTTTACACATTTGCTCAATGACCCTATGCTCCGCAAAGATCTCAAAAGTCAGGTGCAAAAAGGAGACCGCGCGGATTGGGCATTGAGGCAAGTGGTCGAGAACTACTCTAATCGCTTTGCAAAAATGTCAGATGTATATATGCGTGAACGAGCTCAGGATGTCAAAGAACTTGGACAGCGCCTGCTTTTTTTTCTCCAGAATACTGAGAGGTGCCAACCGGAATTTGAGAAACCTGTGATTTTGGTTGTTCGTGAGTTGACAGCAACATTGCTTGCGTCCGTACCGAGAAAAAAGTTACTTGCTGTCGTCGCTCTGGAAGGAGCGGCAAACTCTCATGCTGCAATATTATCTCGTGCTCTCGGGATCCCCACTGTGATGGGGGTTACGTTAAACCTAAAGGAAATTAATGGCAAGAAGGGTATTGTAGACGGATACAGTGGCAAGTTATTTATTTCACCTAACGAGCAATTGCTGAGGGAATATGGTGAGTTGGTTGATGAAGAAGGAGAGCTTGCCACCTTAGTCAATCAAAAAGCCCTTGAACCTGCGCAGACCAAGGATAATGTACGTATTGAAATAATGCTCAATGCCGGACTTAGCGCTGACGCTAACATAGCAATAAATCAAGGTGTTGATGGCGTGGGCTTATATAGAACGGAAATTTCTTTTTTACTCCACCATCGTTTCCCATCCGAGGAGGAGCAGGTCTTTCAGTATAAATCGGTCCTTAACACATACCCAGATAAACGTGTAGTAATGCGTACTCTGGATATAGGAGGAGACAAAGCATTACCTTATCTACCCATAGAGGAAGATAACCCTTTCCTAGGGTGGCGAGGTATCCGCTTTACACTCGATCATCCAGATATTTTTCTAATGCAAATAAGAGCTATGATGAAAGCGAGTGTCGATCATCAAAATCTCAGTATTTTACTTCCTATGGTTTCAGGTACCCAAGAACTTGATAGTGCTTTGGAATTGATCGACCGTGCTCATTTGGAACTGGCTAAGCAAGACAGTAGAATCGTTATGCCGGCGATTGGAGTCATGATTGAAGTTCCATCTATGATATATTTGTTGCCTCTTATCGCAGAGAAAGTCGATTTTGTATCAATTGGCACCAACGATCTTACCCAATACTTGCTGGCAGTCGATCGAAACAATGCTCGTGTGGCCGATGTTTATGAATCTATGCATCCATCTGTTGTGATGGCGCTTGAGCATATCCATCAAACATGTGAGCAACTTAAGTTACCCGTGTGTATTTGTGGAGAATTGGCTGGCGATCCTATTGGCGCTCTGCTTATGGTTGGCCTTGGATATCGAAGCTTGAGTATGAATACCTCAAACGTGGCAAAAATTAAATATTTACTGCGACACACAGACAGCCATGAATTACAGGATCTCGCTACCCAAGCTTTGATGAAGCCATATGGTAAAGAGATTTATACTATGATGAAAACCTTCTTTGATGACAAAGGCTTCTCTGGCTTCATCCGCGCAGGAAAATAAAAAAGGAATGATGTGAATATTGAATTTTTAGCTATGCTAGTCCTTCTTGGGGGATTTGTGGGGATAATGGCAGGGCTACTTGGTATTGGCGGCGGTTTAATTGTTGTGCCTGCTTTGTTATTTCTTTTGCCGCTTGCCGGAATCGATCCTTCAATTAGCATGCAAATAGCGCTAGCGACTTCTCTTGCTTCAATTATTGTCACTTCAGGTTCTTCCGCTTTTAATCATTTTAAGCTCGGTAATGTCGATATTCATGTCGTTAAGTGGTTGATGCCTGGAGTTGTGGTTGGTGGTTTTTTCGGAGCCAATATTGCCGAATGGCTACCAGCGAAATATTTGCCTAAGGTCTTTGGTTTTATTGTGTTAGGTTTGGCTATCCAAATGCTGTTTTCGATTAAAAGGCAGAGCACTAAAACCATGCCAGGCAGCTTGGCGACTATCTCTATTGGGACTGGTATCGGTATGGTATCAAGCCTTGCTGGTATTGGTGGTGGTTCATTATCAGTTCCTTTTCTTAACCGTCATGGTGTGGAAATGCGCAAGGCTGTTGGTTCTTCCTCAGTGTGCGGATGTTTTATTGCCATGGCAGGAATGATAGGTTTCATCTTGCATGGTTATCAGGCACAATCTCTGCCAATGTATAGTTTGGGCTATGTTTATTTACCTGCCCTTCTCGCGATTGCATCAGCGTCTATGTTGACGACACGTATTGGTGCTAAAATGGCGACATCTTTACCGACTCATGCATTGAAAAAAATCTTTGCGGTGTTTTTGCTCTTTGTCGCGGGAACTATGCTGTGGTAACGAACTCTCATTTAATTATCTTAACACCAAAAGAGTGGTAGTTTTATGTCTCAAGGATTCCTTGAATTCCCCAATATCGATCCCGTTCTGATCTCATTTGGGCCTTTATCAATTCGTTGGTACGGTTTGATGTATTTAATTGGTTTTGCGTTTGCTCTATGGTTGGCTAATAGACGAGCAGACCAAGCTGATAGTGGTTGGACAAGAGAACAGGTTTCGGATCTCTTGTTTGCTGGATTCCTTGGTGTCGTCATTGGCGGTCGTATAGGGTATGTTGTATTCTACAACTTTGATCTCTTCCTACAAGATCCTCTTTACCTATTCAAAGTTTGGACTGGCGGCATGTCATTCCATGGTGGTTTGTTGGGTGTGATTAGCGCCATGTTCTGGTATGCCAAAAAGAATGGCCGTACGTTTTTCGGTGTTGCTGACTTTATCGCCCCACTGGTTCCTTTTGGTTTAGGTATGGGTAGACTTGGTAACTTTATGAACGGTGAGCTTTGGGGACGTGTAACGGATGTGCCATGGGCAATGGTTTTCCCTACGGGTGGGCCTCTACCTCGCCATCCTTCTCAGTTATATGAAATGGCCCTTGAAGGGATTGTTTTGTTTCTCATCTTGAATTGGTTTATCAAAAAGCCGCGTCCACTTGGCGCCGTGTCTGGATTGTTTTTAGCGGGCTATGGTTCATTCCGTTTCTTAGTTGAATATGTTCGTGAACCTGATGCGCACTTAGGATTATTTGGCGGCTTTATATCCATGGGTCAAATTTTGTCATTGCCTATGGTAGTTGGTGGCATTTTGATGATGTTGTGGGCATATAAACGTGGCCACTATAAAGATGTGATCCCACAGCAGACGAAATAAAATAAGGAACAAGTGTGAAACAATATTTAGATCTGTGTCAGCGTATTGTAGACCACGGTGAGTGGGTCAAAAATGAACGTACAGGCAAACGCTGCTTGACTGTGATTAACTCAGATCTCACTTATGACGTTGCTCAGAATCAGTTTCCCTTAGTAACAACCAGAAAAAGTTTTTGGAAAGCCGCGGTTGCAGAACTACTGGGTTATATCCGAGGTTATGATAACGCCGAGGACTTTCGCAGACTTGGCACGAAAACATGGGATGCAAACGCTAACCAAAATTCAGCTTGGTTGAATAACCCATATAGAAAAGGCTCTGATGATATGGGCCGAGTCTATGGTGTTCAGGGACGCTCGTGGGCAAAACCAGATGGTGGCTCTGTCGATCAATTGCGAAAAATTGTCGATGATTTAACTCGAGGTGTTGATGATAGGGGAGAGATCCTCAATTTCTATAACCCCGGAGAATTTCACATGGGCTGCCTACGTCCATGCATGTATAGTCATCACTTTTCTCTGCTTGGTGATACCTTGTACTTGAACAGTACTCAGCGCTCTTGTGATGTGCCTCTGGGCCTAAACTTTAATATGGTGCAAGTTTATGTGTTTCTGGCTGTTATGGCTCAGATCACGGGGAAAAAAGCTGGCCAAGCATATCATAAAATTGTTAACGCTCACATCTATGAAGATCAACTTGAGTTAATGAGAGATATACAGCTAAAACGTGAGCCATTGAAAGCCCCCACCTTTCATATCAATCCAGAGATAAAATCACTAGAAGATTTGGAAACATGGGTGACATTGGATGATTTTTGGGTTGAAGGGTATGAGCATCACGATCCTATTCAATACCCATTTTCAGTTTAATGACACTTTTACTGGCATCCCTAAAACAGAAAACCCCGCAATCACGTGCGGGGTTTTGTTTTATCGGTTTTACTTATGCACTGAGTGCGAGGATAGTGCCGGGCAATACTAGGAATACCGCTAAGAGGTAGCCAGCGACAACCGCTTTATTTTTTACCGCCATATCCGAGATGATATCTGCAGCCTTAACTGGCAATTCTCTCAGTACCGGAATACCAAAAATAAGTACGGTTGCTAGTATGTTAAATGATAGGTGGACGAGTGCTATCTGCAGAGCAAAAACAGCAAACTCACCTGATGCAGCCGTTGCTGCCAGCAATGCGGTAATACAAGTACCTATATTGGCACCCAAAGTAAAGGGATAAACATCTCTCACTTTTAATACGCCAGAGCCTACCAGAGGTACCATTAAGCTGGTGGTTGTCGAAGAAGACTGTACCAATACTGTGACTACTGAGCCTGATAAGATGCCATGGATTGGGCCGCGACCGATTGCGCTTTTGAGGATTTCACGAGCACGCCCAACCATCAGGCTTTTCATCAATTTACCCATCACGGTAATCGCTACAAAAATAGTTGCGATACCGATAGCTATAAGCATCACGCCACCCATTGTATCGCCAAAGGTGCTCAATGGCTCCTTGAGTGCTCCGACAACGGGCTTGGTAATAGGCTTGATGAAGTTTAGTCCCTTCATACTCATGTCGCCTGTCGCCAGAAATGGTGAAACTAGCCAATGAGAAACTTTTTCCAAAATACCAAACATCATTTCTAGAGGTAGGAAAATAGCCACGGCTAATAAGTTGAAGAAGTCATGAATCGTGGCACTGGCAAAAGCGCGCTTGAACTCTTCTTTATTGCGAATGTGTCCCAGAGAAACGAGCGTATTGGTTACCGTCGTTCCTATATTCGCTCCCATGATCATTGGGATAGCAGTTTCAACAGGCAATCCACCCGCAACAAGCCCTACAATAATAGAAGTAACAGTACTTGAAGATTGAATGAGAGCAGTGGCAACTAGACCTATCATCAAGCCCGCAACCGGATGCGAAGCAAATTCAAATAAAACCTTCGCTTGGTCGCCTGTTGCCCATTTAAAACCACTACCAACCATAGATACTGCTAAAAGCAATAGATACAGCATGAACGCCAAGTTAGCCCAGCGCAACCATCGAGTTGTACTCGAAATAGGTGCTGCTGTTGTAATAGCTTGGTTCATAAATTTTCTCCGTGGACCAGAATCATTGTTACGGTCAATTATTAAAACTGTTGGCGATAGTAGAGGTTAATTATGTCATTAATATTACAGTTATATGTTGCAGTGATTTTTTGCTTATTAAGAAGCTTATGTGTTTTTTAGTTATTGATTTTATTGAGTATTTTTATTTAAACTTTCTCTGGTTAGAATTTAAAAACAAAGTTTTGTGATGCAGGTTACTCCTTATTGTCATTCTAGGTGAAGTAGACTTCGCCTTATTCATGCTTATTCTCGTGTTTATTTCGGTTTTTTCGAATGCTTGTTGTCATAAACCGGTTCTGCTATAACCGATAACGATATTGAAAGCAGAGAGAGATGATGTCGCATTTAAATTACAATCACCTTTACTACTTTTGGATGGTATGTAACCAAGGGTCAGTAACAAAAGCGGCTGATGCCCTATTTCTTACTCCCCAAACAGTAACCGGGCAAATAAAGGCATTGGAAGAGCGCATGGGAGGTAAGTTAACCAAACGCAGTGGCCGAGGCATTGAACCTACTGAGTTAGGACAACTGGTTTTTAAATATGCGGAGCGTATGTTTGGTCTTAGTTACGAGATGTTAGATAT
Organism: Vibrio aquimaris; assembly: GCF_009363415.1. NCBI lineage: Bacteria > Pseudomonadati > Pseudomonadota > Gammaproteobacteria > Vibrionales > Vibrionaceae > Vibrio > Vibrio aquimaris. The sequence continues at coordinate 565,510 of NZ_CP045350.1, forward strand.
CGTTAATTACAGCCAGCGAGCCAATATGTTGTTTGATGTTGGGGTTGCGGATGCTTTATCTAAACGCTTAGTAAGTAAGGTTCTAATGACAGCTGTGCCACCTGATAATAGTATCCACTTACGGTGTTTTGAATCGACCCATGAAATGCTGCTTGAGCAATTATCTCAACATAAGCTCGATATGATTTTATCTGACTGCCCCGTTGATTCAAGTCAGCTACCAGGTTTATACAGTAAAAAGCTTGGGGAATGTCATATGGGTTTTTTCTCTAATGGCGATACTGGGGGGCTATCGTTTCCAGCGGTACTAGAGGAGAAAAAACTATTGATACCTGGTAGTCGAACAGCAATGGGGAGAAAAGTATTACAGTGGTTTGATTATCAAGGACTACAACCTAATATTTTAGGAGAGTTTGATGATGCGGCCTTAATGAAATCATTCTCACGTTATCACTCAGATGTGATTTTTTTGGCGCCTTCTCTTTATATGTCTGAAGTTGAGAATGATCTGCCTTTACGACTGATAGAGCATGTAAAAGAACTTAAAGAAGAATATTACGTTATTTTTGCGGAACGTATGATTCAACACCCTTCGGTAAAGAATGTATGTGATGCTGATTTTACGGATCTATTCCAGTAGTAATATTTCTGGTTCTAACAAATAGATTACTTGATGCAAATAGATTAGTATCGGCTTTGTGAATGTATCAATATGTAAATGACAGGCTTGATATTTTATGGTGTTTTAAGAGGTGCTAGCCGATGAATTTAAAAGAAATGGAAAAAAATTCTGCCAAAGCGGTGGTACTACTCAAAGCCATGGCAAATGAAAGACGCCTGCAAATTTTATGCTTATTGCATAATCAAGAACTTTCTGTTGGCGAGTTATGTAGTCAGTTAGAGTTAAGCCAATCGGCATTATCGCAGCATTTAGCATGGTTGCGTCGTGATGGTTTAGTGAACACTCGCAAAGAGGCTCAAACCGTGTTTTACACGTTAAGCAGTGAAGAAGTTAAGTCAATGATACACCTTCTGCATAGTATATATTGCGCAGAGGCGGCAGACGTCTGAACTTAGCTTTCTCGGATATAAAAAAACCGGCCTAGGCCGGTTTTTTTCGCTAAAGGAATCAGAGCTTTATTACAGAGCTTTGATTGCAGCAGCGAAACGAGACTTGTGGCGAGCAGCTTTATTCTTATGAATAAGGCCTTTAGTTGCCATACGGTCTAGGATTGGTGTAACTGTAGCGAAAGCTTCAGTTGCAGCAGCTTTGTCGCCTGCTTCGATAGCAGCAACAGTTTTCTTCATGTAAGTGCGCATCATTGAACGACGGCTAGCATTGTGCTGGCGACGTTTCTCAGCTTGGATAGCGCGCTTCTTAGCAGATTTACTATTTGCCAAGGGTCTAACTCCCAAAAACTTAAGTTCGGTGACAATTTAAGGGCGAGGAATATCCCCTATTTGCGCTTAAATGTCAAATGATTTGTGCAAAAACCAATCGAAGCCAAACAAATTTTGGATCAGAGGGGTCTTCACGGTTAAGATGGCGGGGATTCTATCAGTATTTTTTTTTCATTGCTAATACTAATCTACTCTAGCGCTGACATTCGCGTTATAGAGTGGAGGTCAATTATTAGTATTACAGGACTTTCGAGGTAGCTGTGAGTAAACGTCTACTCCAATCAGGACTAATTGTTAGTGCTATGACTTTTGTCTCTCGTGTGCTGGGTTTGGTACGCGATGTCGTTGTGGCCAATTTAATGGGGGCTGGCGCCAGTGCGGATGTGTTCTTTTTTGCCAATAAAATTCCCAACTTTCTGCGTCGTTTATTTGCAGAGGGCGCTTTCTCTCAGGCGTTTGTACCCGTATTAACGGAATATCATGCAACCGGTGATATGGATAAAACTCGCCAGTTAATAGCGAGAGCTGCGGGCACGTTAGGTGTTTTAGTGTCTATCGTCACCGTCTTAGGCGTTTTATGCTCAGGCGCTGTGACCGCTTTATTTGGCTTTGGCTGGTTTCTTGATTGGGTTAATGGTGGCCCTTCTGCCGGAAAATTTGAATTGGCGAGCTTTATGCTTAAGATCACTTTTCCTTATCTTTGGTTCATTACCTTTGTTGCTTTGTCAGGCGCGATCTTAAATACCTTAGGGAAATTTGCCGTCTCTTCCTTTTCGCCTGTTTTCCTAAATGTAATGATCATTTTATCGGCATGGTATATCTCGCCTAATATCTCTCAGCCTGAGGTAGGCTTGGCGATTGGTGTTTTTCTGGGCGGCCTAGTGCAGTTTCTATTTCAAATTCCCTTTTTAGTTAAAGCTGGGGTGTTTGTTAAGCCTGCTTGGGGGTGGAAGGATCCAGGAGTGGTTAAAATTCGGACTCTGATGATCCCCGCTCTATTTGGTGTGTCGGTCAGTCAGATAAATTTACTGTTTGATACCTTTATTGCCAGCTTCTTACAAACGGGGTCAATTAGTTGGCTTTATTATTCAGATCGCTTACTTGAATTCCCTTTAGGCTTGTTTGGTATCGCTATTGCTACCGTCATTTTACCTGCTTTGTCGCGAAAGCACGTAGATTCTCATAGTGTTGGCTTTTCTCAGACTATGGATTGGGGAGTTCGCATGGTCGTCTTGCTCGGTGTTCCAGCCACGTTGGGCTTGATGGTGCTAGCTAAGCCTATGCTAATGGTCCTTTTTATGCGTGGTGAGTTTAGTCCTATGGACGTTGAACGTGCCTCCATGTCTTTGATGGCTTACGCCTCTGGCCTGCTTAATTTTATGCTGATTAAGGTTCTCGCTCCGGGTTACTACTCGCGCCAAGATACTAAAACACCTGTTAAGTACGGAATTATCGCCATGGTAACCAATATGGTGTTTAACGCTATATTCGCTTGGTTTTATGGGTATGTTGGTCTAGCTATTGCTACGGCATTATCTGCTTTTGTGAATATGTCTTTGTTATATCGAGGTCTCCATCTGGCTGAAGTGTATCAATTGACTCGACGAACTATGGCTTTTATTGTCAAATCGATCATTGCTGGTGGTTTGATGGCTGGTGCTATTTTATGGCAACTAGAAGATATTTCAGTTTGGTTAAATTGGAGCTTATCTAATCGAGTTATTTGGTTATTCCTTTTGATCGGCGCAGGCGCTGCGGTTTATGTCATTTCGCTTTTGATTATGGGTCTTCGTTTAAAAGACTTAAAAGCCGCGACATAGCAATGATGATTAGTATATAATCTGTCGGTTTCACGTAGTATTAAATTTGAAACCAATAGGACTTAGACGCGCTGAATGGAATTGATTCGAGGTATCCACAATATCAAAGCACATCATGCGGGGTGTGTTCTGACGATAGGTAACTTTGATGGAGTACACCTTGGCCATCAGGTTGTTTTGAATAAACTATCTGATAAGGCGAAAGAAATCGGTTTGCCCTCGACAGTCATGACGTTTGAACCACAGCCATTGGAGCTGTTTGCCAAAGATAAAGCGCCTGCTCGATTAACTCGTTTGAGAGATAAGTTTACTCAATTAGATAAACTCGATATTAGCCGCCTGCTGTGTGTCAATTTCAACCATGGTTTTGCTAATCAAACTGCCCAAGACTTTATTAGTGACTTGTTGGTAAGGCGATTGGGTGTTAAGTTTCTGGTCGTTGGAGATGATTTTTGCTTTGGTCGAGAGCGGCAAGGTAACTTTGCAATGTTACAAGCAGCCGGGAAGGAACATGGTTTCGATGTGGTGAATACCCATAGCTTTTGTCTGCAGCAGCTGCGTATCAGCAGTACGGCAATACGAGAAGCTTTAGCGAGTGATAACCTACCACTCGCTTCAAAGATGCTGGGGCGAAATTACAGCATCAGTGGCAGAGTCGCTCATGGGAGAAAGCTAGGCAGAACCATAGGTTTTCCTACCGCGAACATTCCACTTAAACGCTGCGTCTCACCAGTCGCAGGAGTGTATACGGTTCATGTTCTTGGCCTAGACGAGCAGCCGATAGGTGGTGTTGCAAATATAGGTACTCGACCAACGGTGAAGGGTATTCGCCAGCAACTAGAAGTGCATCTGTTTGACTTTGATGCGAATTTATACGGCAAACAGCTTGAAATTGTTCTGCTGAATAAAATTCGAGATGAGCAAAAATTTGAGTCTTTTGACTTACTAAAACAACAAATTAAATTGGATGCTGAAGCAGCAAGGGTGTGGCTGCGTCGGTATAAAGACCAAGCGGTTTAGTTCGCTGTTTGGCATAATGTCTAACTGTCACCCAACACAACGGAATTAAGAATCGATGAGTGAGTATAAAGATACCCTGAACCTTCCTGAAACAGGGTTTCCGATGCGTGGCAATCTGGCTAATCGTGAGCCAGAAATGCTTGAGCGTTGGTACAAAGAAGACCTTTACGGTGAAATCCGTAAAGCGAAGAAAGGCAAAAAATCTTTCGTTCTACACGATGGCCCCCCTTATGCGAATGGTGACATTCACATTGGCCACGCACTAAATAAGATTCTTAAAGACATTATTATTAAATCCAAAACACTTTCTGGTTTTGACGCGCCATACATTCCCGGTTGGGATTGTCATGGCCTACCAATTGAACTAATGGTAGAAAAAAAGAAAGGCAAGCCGGGACAAAAAATCTCTTCAGCTGAATTTCGTGAAGAATGCCGTAAGTATGCGGCAGGCCAAGTGGAAGGCCAAAAAGAGAGCTTTAAGCGCCTTGGTATTATGGGTGAGTGGGATAAACCATACCGCACCATGGATTTTGCGACTGAAGCTAATATCATTCGTGCACTCGGTAAGATTACCGACAATGGCCACCTGCTAAAAGGCTTTAAACCCGTTCATTGGTGTACAGACTGTGGTAGTGCACTCGCTGAAGCAGAAGTTGAGTATAAAGATAAAGTCTCCCCATCTATCGACGTGCGTTTTAAAGCCAGCGATGAGGCGGCTCTACTGTCTAAGTTTTCATTGACTGAAGGGCATGAAGGCAAAGGTGATATTTCCATCGTTATTTGGACCACAACACCTTGGACTCTACCTGCAAACCGAGCAGTATGTCTGCGTGATGATCTTGAGTATGTTCTAGTGCAAGTCGAAGGGGACAACCCGGAGCGAATCATAGTGGCTTCTGAGCTTGCCAAAGACGTCATGGATCGCTTTGGTGTTGAGCATTATCACAACCTAGGCTTTGCTACAGGAAGTGATCTTGAGCTGTCTAAGTTTGATCACCCTTTTTATGATTTTAGCGTACCGGCTATCCTTGGTGATCATGTCACCACTGAGTCTGGTACAGGTGTTGTTCATACTGCCCCAGGTCATGGTCAAGAAGACTTTGCAGTGGGTAACAAATATGATTTAGAAGTAGCAAACCCTGTTGGCTCTAACGGTGTTTACCTTCCAGATACTGAGCTGTTTGCTGGTCAACATGTGTTTAAAGCCAATGATGCTGTTGTTGAAACGCTAAAAGAAAAGGGCGCTTTACTTCATCACCATGCTTATGAACATAGCTATCCACATTGTTGGCGCCATAAAACCCCTATTATTTTCCGCGCGACACCGCAATGGTTTGTTTCTATGGATCAAGCTGGTCTACGCAACAAAGCGCTTGAATCTATCAAAGGCGTTGAATGGATGCCTGAATGGGGACAGAGCCGTATTGAAGGCATGATTGAAGGCCGTCCTGAGTGGTGTATCTCTCGTCAACGTACTTGGGGTGTGCCGATAGCACTGTTTGTTCATAAAGAAACGGCTGAGCTTCACCCAAATACATCAGAGCTGATTGAACAAGTTGCCAAGTTAGTTGAACAAAAAGGTATTCAAGCATGGTGGGACCTGGAAATTTCAGATTTACTCGGTGATGATGCAGCCAAGTACGAAAAAGTGTTAGATACGCTCGACGTATGGTTTGATTCAGGCGTGACTCACTATTCTGTTGTTGATGCTCGTGAAGAATACAATGGTCATAGCGCAGACTTATACCTTGAAGGTTCTGACCAACACCGAGGTTGGTTCCAGTCGTCGCTCATATCGTCGATAGCGATGAAGGGGGAAGCGCCATACAAACAAGTTCTAACCCATGGATTTGTGGTTGACGGTCAAGGCCGTAAAATGTCTAAATCTATTGGTAATGTTGTTGCTCCGAAAGATGTGACTAACAAGCTCGGTGCGGATATTTTGCGCTTATGGGTAGCATCAACGGATTATACTGGCGAAGTGGCCGTTTCTGATGAAATTTTAAAACGCAGCGCGGACGCTTATCGCCGTATTCGTAACACAGCTCGATTCTTCTTAGCCAACCTTAGTGGCTTTAATCCTGAAACGGATATTGTTGCAGCAGAAGATATGGTGGCGTTAGATCGCTGGGCTGTAGGGCGTGCGCTTGCAGCCCAAGAAGAAATCGTTAAAGCTTACGATGAGTATAATACTCATGCGGTAACACAGCGTCTAATGCAATTCTGCTCGATCGAAATGGGTTCTTTCTACCTCGATATCATTAAAGATCGCCAGTACACAGCCAAGCGTGGCGGGCATGCTCAGCGCAGCTGTCAAACGGCGCTTTACTATATTGTTGAAGCTCTGGTTCGCTGGATGACACCTATTATGTCATTTACTGCAGACGAAATTTGGAACGAGATGCCAGGTAAACGTGACAAGTTTGTTTTTACAGGCGAATGGTTTGATGGTTTGTTTGGCCTTGCCGATGGTGAAGCACTAAATAATGAATTTTGGTCTGACATTCAGACTATTAGAGGCTCAGTAAATAAACTGCTAGAAGCCGCTCGAAATGACAAAACCATAGGTAGTGCATTGCAGGCTTCAGTGATTTTATACGCTGATGATGCTATTGCAGATAAAGTAAACAAGCTGGCCAACGAGTTGCGTTTTGTGTTGCTCACTTCAGCAGCGCTTGTAAGACCTATCAGTGAAAAATCTGATGCAGCACAGGCTACCGATATTGAGGGGCTATTTGTTGAGGTGTCAGTGGTAGATGCAGAAAAGTGTGATCGTTGCTGGCATCATTCACCTGATGTAGGCAGCATTGAGGGCCATGAAAAAATTTGTGGTCGCTGCGTATCTAACGTGGAAGGAGAGGGTGAAGTTCGTAAATTCGCTTAACAAGCGAATATTACTGTCACTTGGAACTTTTTAGTCAGTCTATAGCCCCAGTCTTTACTGGGGCTAGTTTTAGGAATGGTATGAACGAACAAGCATTAACTCTTAAAAATTCAGGAGTGCGCTGGCTGTGGGTTGCCATGGTTATTTTTCTGATGGACATCGGTATTAAACTCTTAGTCATGGATACCATGGGATATGGTTGGGCTAATCGAATCGAGGTGTTACCTTTTTTTAATTTACTCTACGTTCATAACTATGGGGCTGCATTTAGCTTTTTAAGTGATCAAGCGGGTTGGCAACGCTGGTTATTTACCGGTATTGCTTTTGGGGTTACGGGTCTACTCACCTATTGGATGAGTAAACTTTCTGCCAAAGAGAAATGGAATAACATTGCTTATGCTCTAATCATTGGCGGAGCAGTCGGTAATGTATTTGATCGCGTTGTACATGGTTTTGTGGTCGACTACTTGGACTTCTTCTGGGGAAGTTATCATTGGCCTGCGTTCAACCTTGCCGATAGTGCAATTTGTATTGGCGCAGTAATGATTATTCTGGATGGCTTTCGTAACAAGAAAGGTCAAGAGACGGATTAAATTTACGCTTATTACTTCTGGTAAATAAGTGATGCGTTTATGCTTGAGCTCTCTGTAAATTGAGAAATCTAAATAGTATCAAGGAAATAATATTGTGACGACGATTGTCCAACAATCTGCAGTGACCCTGCATTTTACGATCAAACTTCAAGATGGTTCTGTCGCAGATAGTACCTATAACATGGGCAAACCAGCTAAGTTCGTTATGGGTGATGGCAGTCTGAGTGAAAACTTTGAACAATGTTTGCTGGGTTTGAAGGTCGGGGATCAGAAGACCGTTGAGCTGCAAGCTAAAGATGCATTTGGTGCTCCAAATCCAGACAATGTCCACCATATGGACCGAGCTAAGTTTGTCGGTGATGCAGAAGTGGAAATTGGAACAGTTATGGCATTTTCCGGCCCCGATGGCGTGGAAATTCCGGGAATCATTACTGAAATCGCAGGTGATTCAGTAACGGTAGACTTTAATCACCCTCTAGCTGGTCAAGATGTGACTTTTGAAGTTGAGATTTTGTCAGTAGAATAATGAACTGAAGTAATAATAGACTCATTATGAGCGATGAAATGAAAATTCTTTTAGCTAACCCTCGTGGGTTTTGTGCAGGTGTCGATCGTGCAATCAGTATTGTCGAGCGTGCATTGGAGCTCTATCAGCCACCGATTTATGTCCGTCATGAAGTCGTTCACAACCGATTTGTTGTGGAAGGGCTGAAGCAAAGAGGCGCTGTTTTTGTTGAAGAGTTGCACGAAGTTCCAGATGATAATATCGTGATTTTTTCTGCTCACGGTGTTTCGCAAGCAGTTCGAAAGGAAGCTAAAGAGAGAGATTTAACGGTTTTTGATGCAACTTGCCCACTAGTAACCAAAGTCCATATGGAGGTTGCGCGCGCGAGCCGTAAGCATATGGAAGTTGTCTTGATTGGCCATGCTGGACATCCTGAAGTCGAAGGAACTATGGGACAATACGCAAGTGATCAGGGTGGTATGTATTTGGTTGAAACACCAGCAGATGTTATTGGTCTTGTCGACAAAGTTAAAGACCCTACTCACCTACACTATGTTAGCCAAACAACCTTGTCTGTTGACGAAACTGCGGATGTGATTGAAGAGCTTCGTAGGGTTTTTCCATATATCCAAGGCCCTCGCAAAGATGATATTTGCTACGCCACGCAAAACCGCCAAGATGCCGTGCGAGATATGGCAGTTGATGTTGATGTTGTGATTGTCGTAGGGTCGAAAAATTCATCTAACTCCACTCGATTAAAGGAATTGTCTGAAAAATTGGGTACACCTAGCTATTTGACCGATTGCCCTGAAGATATCGAGCCTGAATGGTTAGAAGGCAAAGTAAAAGTCGGTGTTACCGCTGGAGCCTCTGCACCGGAAGAGCTTGTGAACAAGATCCTCGAACGAATTCAAGACCTGATTGGCACCCGAACGGTAGAAGAGGTACAAGGTAGAGAAGAAAATATGTTCTTCGAAGTACCGAAAGAGCTGCAAATCAAGCAAGTTGATTAGTCTATCTTGCCGCTCTTCAGCACTTTTCCCTTTACACATATAAAGGCTCCCTCGGAGCCTTTTTTATCTATTATGCTAGTTTTTCGGTTTCAGTATTGCTTTGTTCACCTTTATCTTGCTGAGTCTTTTTTGGAAGCTTAGTGATATAAAGAGTTGCCATAACTGAACAGATGAGACCAACGGCGGTTGATATGTTTATTGCAAGACCCAATCCAAGAGTGCTGCTATTGAGAATAAAACTGATCACAACCGTTGTCATGAAGATCGCGGGAATAGTGGTTACCCAATGGAGTTTATTTTGACGGACTAAGTAAGCTGAAGCTGTCCATAACATCATCACTGCCGTGGTTTGATTCGCGAACCCAAAATATCGCCAAATGATCCCAAAATCGATTTGAGTCAGTATGCCACCGATAATAAAGAGTGGGACAGCTATTATCAGTCGGTTACTGAGTGTTTTCTGCTCCATGTTGAAGTATTCAGCTAATATCAGACGACTTGAACGAAAGGCAGTATCCCCTGAGGTAATTGGCAAAATGACCACTCCCAGAAAAGCCATGACGCCACCAAATACCCCTAGTAAGCCAAAAGACGCACTATAGACAACGTTTCCGGGTCCTCCGGTACTTACCGCTTGTGATAGAGCCTCTAAATTGTCGAAGAAGGACAGAGCAAGTGCGCACCAAATAAGGGCAATGACCCCTTCACCAATCATTGCACCATAAAAGACAAATCGTCCATTGCGCTCATTCTCCATGCAGCGAGCCATGAGTGGCGATTGAGTCGCATGGAAGCCAGATATAGCACCACAAGCAATAGTAATAAATAATGCTGGCCATAGAGGCATATCGTTTGGATTTAGATTGGTAAACATGTCTTTGACATGAAAGCTCCCCATTAGCGTGTGTTCACTTGATAGTGTAACTGCACTGATTAAACCGATAGACATGAAAAGGAGTAAGGCACCGAACAATGGGTAAAACCGACCGATTATTTTATCTACAGGGACGAGGGTAGCGATAATATAATAAATAAAGATCGCGATCACAGTTGTTGTCATGCTAACCGATAGGTTAGTTTGGTCATTGATAAGGTTGGTGATCATACCAGCAGGGGCTGACACGAATACAACACCAACCAGTAGCAGCAAGACAATCGCAAAAATATTCATAAAGTGTTTGGCGCTTTTGCCCAGGTATTTACCAGTAATTGTCGGTATAGATGCCCCACCATTGCGTACCGACAACATACCAGAGAAATAATCGTGTACAGCGCCCGCAAAAATACAGCCAATCACTATCCACAGCATGGCTGCTGGACCATACAAGGCTCCCATTATTGGACCAAAAATAGGGCCTACACCTGCGATATTGAGTAACTGAACTAGATAAACCTTTTTAGTTGACATGGGCACATAATCAACGCCATCAGATTGACTGTGTGCTGGAGTTTGACGTTCGACGTTAATACGGAAAATTTTTTCGATAAATGTCCCATAGAGGAAGTAGCCTCCAATGAGTGCTGCAACACAGCTTAAAAACCAAATCATGATACTTGCTCCACAGTGATAAGTGAGTTATTGAGTTGATATAATACATATCTATGCCAGTAGGTTCTGTTAGCTCGGTTATTGTTCTCAATAAATCCGTTTTTATTACTTTGTTTAGGATTTAGAAAGTTGATTAATAGCGGGTGTTGACGCAAACGTCGGCAATTGACATTATCTCTCTGCACCCGTTAGATACTTGATAAACAAACAAGGATAAATCGTGAAAAAACTGACCCTTCTCATGATCCTAACTACGTTATTCGCGTGTGCGGCGACGACAGAGCAGCTTGTCCAACAAGGTGATTGGTACACGATAGGTTATCAAGATGGTATTCGAGGTAATAATCAGCGTACTATAAACCAGCTTTCTAAATTAGGAAGCACAAAGCATAGTGACTATGAACAAGGCTATATTGTTGGCTTAGAAGAGTTTTGCAATCCTAATCATGCCTACCAAATAGGGCTTACAGGTCAGCACTATGAGGGTGTTTGTGAAGGAACTGAAGGTGCACAAAAGTTTCGTATGGAATGGCAGCGTGGCTGGAATGAGTATTCCAATTGACAACGGTATTTTGGAGTCTTAACAAATTCTAATATAAAAATGGCAAAATAATATTATTGAACTATGTTCATATTGCTCAATGGTGAGCATAAAACAAGGAATAATATTATGTCAACGCATATGGTTGGTGGCTGGAGTCCATTTCATGAACTCACAGAAGAAAATAAAGAAGTATTTGCTAAAGGTATTGAAGGGCTTGTGGGTGTTAAATACTCGCCTTTAGTTGTAGCAACTCAAGTCGTTGCTGGACAAAATTATGCATTTTTCTGTAATGCAGAAGTTGTTTCCCCTGGAGCGCAGCCCTATCCAGCAATGGTTCATATGTTTAGTGATCTTGATGGTAATGTAGGTATTACTCATATTGAACGCTTAGATTACTAAGTCACCAAGACAACCAGCGCCTGATTTAAAGTTGGGCGCTTTACTTATGCTAACTTCTGTTTGTTTGTTCAATGACAGCTTTCCTCAAGTAACCATTTTGAAGGTTTAACTGTTCTTTAGCCGCATCTCTGTCTAGGCCAGTTAATAGCATCAAAATAGCGAGTTTAACGTCATAGTCGGTTTTTTTAAGGGTGTCTTGGGCCTGTTGCTGACTACAATCGGTTGCTTGTATGACAATGCGTGTGGCTCTTGCAACAAGCTTGGCGTTAGTCGCTTTCACATCGACCATTAAATTTTGGTAGCTTTTGCCTAAGCGTATCATGCTTGCTGTTGTCAGCATATTGAGTACGAGCTTTTGTGCCGTTCCTGATTTTAGGCGAGTGGATCCGGTTAATGCTTCTGGTCCAACAATTGGGCATATCGCGATATTGGCAATATTGGCAATCGGAGATTCTGGATTACAAGATAATGCAATGCTTGTTGCGCCTACCTTATTGGCGTAGTCTAACCCGCCAATGACATATGGAGTGCGCCCGCTGGCCGCGATGCCAACTAGTACATCTTGATGGGAAAGTTTAATACCTTTTAAATCTTGCTCTCCTAATGATGGTGAATCCTCTGCTCCTTCTTGAGCTTTTAATATTGCTTCTTTACCACCAGCGATTAATCCAATCACCATATCATCAGAAACGCCAAAGGTTGGTGGGCATTCAGAGGCATCTAATATACCTAAACGACCGCTTGTTCCCGCGCCCATATATATCAGTCGGCCACCAATTTTAAAGGCGTCAGTGATTTTATCGACGGCTCGTGCTATCTGTGCTAAAACTTTCTCGACAGCGAAAGGTACTAGTTTATCTTGCTGGTTAATACGCTCAACAATGTCCAATGATGAAAGGGTATCAATGTCCATGGTATCTGGATTACGACCTTCTGATATTAAATGAGAAAGTGCGTTAATCAATGTGTCGTTTGTCATGGTCTTCCTTATATATCACTAGGTCTAATCGGCAAAATATACGACACCAAGAGAAGCCAAGCGACTTGCCCCCGTGACTTGTGGTATGTTGCTTGGTAGGTTGTGCATGCGGCGATAGGCAAGCCAAGCAAACGCCATCGCTTCAATATTTTGACTATCGATTCCCTCTGATTCTGTTGACTCAACCGACCAGAGCGGTAAAAGCGCCTTCAATCGTTCCATCAATAAAGGGTTCTTAGCACCACCACCACAGACTAGGAGCCTTTGCCGACTATTGTTATCGTATTTTTTAACTTCATTGCAAATGGTTTGAGCTGTATATTCGCATAAAGTTCTTTGTACATCTTCAGCTGAGCATGAGTATTTGTCTAATATCTTGCCTAGCCATGTCAGATTAAACAACTCACGCCCGGTACTCTTGGGAGATGGTTTTGTCAGGTAAGGTTCTGCTAGCAGCTCATCTAATAAAAGAGTGTATACACTCCCTTGCAAGGCAAAAACAGCATCCTTGTCATAAGGTAAATCTTTATGTTTCACACACCAAGCATCCATTAGTAGATTGCCGGGGCCCGTATCATAACCGAGCAAAGGTTGCTCTGGGCTCAGCACAGAAATGTTGGCAATGCCGCCGATATTCAGCACCACAGTGGTGAATTCTTGTGAGCGAAATAGAGCGTCATGAAAGGCTGGGACCAATGGCGCGCCTTGACCTCCCAGTGCGATATCTTTGCGTCTAAAGTCTGCTATGGTAGTAATTCCTGTTCTCGCAGCAATGATATTGGCATCACCCAGTTGTATGGTAAACGGCGCTTTCCCTGTTGGTTGGTGAAAAACCGTTTGACCATGATTACCAATGGCAGTGACTCTTTCTTTATTCACTCCTGTTTCTTTCAGAAGCGCCAGAACGGACTCAGCATAGAGGTGACCTAGTTGATTATCTAATTTACCGAGTTTGGGTAGATCTGTACTTTGGCCAAGGGATACACTTAAGACTTGTTGCTTGATTACATCCGGATATTCAAAGCTTTTAGCCTCAATCAATACCACCTTGTCATCACATATTTCCGTTAATACCACATCGATGCCGTCTAGGCTGGTACCTGACATAATGCCAATGTATTGCTCTTTCTTCATAGATCCCTGTCTTCCCTAGAACACTCTTAGTACATAGTATGCGATGATACAGAAGGAAAAAGCGATAGATAAGGTGTTATTTGATGAGTTATATAGGCTTATTATCTATGAGTTAGAGTGCTGCGTGTTTGTTCAATCAAATCTGGTATTGGCAAGAGAGGCATCAAAGAAAATGCTCTGCCGATAGTGTCGAGATCTTGTTATTATCTTTGTCTCGTTTCTACGATAATACTTTGCTAGTTATTTAAATAATGAGGAACAACGGTATGGGACCTTTATGGCTTGATGTGGAAGGATGTGAATTGACGGCGGAAGATAGAGAAGTTCTACAGCATCCGACAGTAGGAGGTGTCATACTCTTTTCTCGAAATTATTATGATAATGAACAGCTTATAGCGCTGAATGAGTCTATTCGAACCGCCGCTAAGAGGCCTATTTTAATTGGCGTCGATCAGGAAGGGGGAAGAGTACAGCGTTTTAAACAGGGCTTTTCTAACATTCCAGCAGCAGAGCTCTATGCTAAACAGACGCAAGGTGAAAAATTAGCTGAGCAAGGAGGGTGGCTCATGGCCGCTGAATTGATTGCTCATGATATCGACCTTAGTTTTGCTCCGGTGCTCGATAAAGGTCACCAATCAAAAGCGATAGGAAGTCGTTCTTTTGGTGAAAGTATTGATACCATAGTTCGCCATAGCAGCGCATTTATGCGCGGAATGAAGTCTGTGGGAATGTCGACAACAGGGAAACATTTTCCAGGTCATGGTGGGGTAACAGAGGATTCTCACCTTGAAACACCTCACGATAATCGAGAGTCAATCTTTGATCAGGACATGGCAATTTTTGATGCTCAGATAAAAAACAATTTGCTTGATGCCATGATGCCAGCTCATGTCATTTTTCCTCATTATGATCCCAAGCCGGCGAGTGGTTCAGAGTATTGGTTGCAGAAAGTATTAAGAGAACAGTTAGGCTTTAAAGGGATTATTTTTTCTGATGATTTGACCATGGAAGGTGCGGCAGTCATGGGCAATGTTGCAGAGCGTGCGCAAAAGTCATTAGCCGCAGGCTGTGACATGGTACTTGTTTGTAACCAACGTGATGCTCAAGTCGAGGTGTTAGATACTTTGCCAATTAGTCAGGTTACAAAGGCTACGGGTTTGGTTAAGAAGCAATCGTTTAAACTTGACGAGCTTCGTCGTAGTCAAGAATGGAAAAATGCATCAGAGGCGATGAAATACATTCTTGATTGATGGTGTAAATAATTTATTACATAATGTTTTTTTTGATTTACACTTTGAGTTTTTAATAAACACTGATAAGGTATGTTTGTCCTGCCTTGGCAGGTTTGAGGTGAATTGATGTAAATTTAAATGTACAAAAGTGTGAATATGCAAAAAAGTGAATTGAGCAATATAAATATTACCGAAGAGCAGGTGCTTATCACTCCTGAGGAACTTAAAGCAAAGTTACCGCTAAGTGAAAAGGCTCGCCATTTTATTCAACAGTCTCGTCAGACAATATCGGACATTATTCATAAAAAAGATCATCGTTTGTTGGTTGTCTGTGGGCCATGCTCAATTCATGATATCGATGCTGCCAAAGATTATGCGAGGCGCTTGAAAGCACTTTCTGAGCAATTAAATGATCATATTTACCTTGTAATGCGAGTTTATTTTGAAAAGCCTAGAACCACTGTGGGCTGGAAAGGCTTGATTAATGATCCTCAACTTGATGGCTCATTTGATATAGAACAAGGGTTGCATGTCGGCCGAAGACTACTGGTGGATTTGGCTGAAATGGAGATTCCTCTTGCTACTGAAGCTCTCGATCCTATAAGTCCTCAGTACCTTGCTGACACTTTTAGCTGGGCTGCAATTGGTGCGAGAACGACAGAGTCTCAAACTCACCGTGAAATGGCCAGTGGTCTATCAATGCCAATCGGATTTAAAAATGGTACAGACGGCAGCCTATCTACAGCCATAAATGCTATGCAAGCAGCTTCTTCGAGTCACAGATTCATGGGGATCAGCCGTGAAGGGCAAGTGGCATTGCTAACGACCCAGGGGAACACGGATGGCCATGTGATTTTGCGTGGTGGAAAGCAGACCAATTATGATTCAGTATCGGTGACAGAGTGCGAGCAGGAGATGGAAAAAGCAGGATTGTCCCCATCCTTGATGGTTGATTGCAGTCATGCCAACTCTCGTAAAGATTTCCGTCGCCAGCCAATGGTTGCTGAAGATGTGATTCACCAAATCCGAGAGGGTAACAAGTCCATTATAGGCTTGATGATTGAAAGTCATATCAACGAAGGAAATCAAGCTTCGGACATCCCATTTGATCAAATGGAATATGGTGTTTCAATTACCGATGCTTGTATTAATTGGGATGACACTGAAGCATTATTACGTAGAGCACATAGTGAGTTGGTGCCATTTTTGGTGCAAAGAGTTAAAGGTTAGAAGACTAAAAAAGGAATACGCATGGCTGTTGAACTGAACGCATTGCGCGATCAAATAGATGCTGTCGATAAGAAAATTCTTGATTTATTGGCACAACGTTTATCCTTGGTGGAGCAGGTTGGTGAAGTGAAAAGCACTCATGGTTTACCCATTTACGCTCCCGATCGTGAAGCGGCCATGTTAACGTCACGCCGTGAAGAAGCTGAAAAGATAGGTGTACCTCCTCAGCTGATTGAAGATATTTTACGCCGTACCATGCGAGAATCTTATGCAAGTGAGAAAGACGCTGGCTTTAAGTGTTTGAAGCCTGAGTTGGGTACTGTGGTAATAGTTGGTGGTCAAGGTAAGCTAGGACGGCTGTTTGGTAAAATGTTTACCTTATCGGGCTATCAAGTTGAAGTCATTGGTAGTGATGACTGGGAGCAAGCCGATGATATACTGGCTAACGCTGGTCTGGTGGTTGTTACTGTACCAATAGATCTCACACTAGAGGTGATCAGTAAACTGGGTAATTTACCTAAAAACTGTATTCTTTGTGATTTGACATCGATTAAGGCTACGCCGTTGCAGGCCATGCTAGATATTCACCATGGACCTGTAGTAGGGCTTCACCCTATGTTCGGACCTGATGTGCCGAGTTTAGCCAAGCAAGTCATTGTTTGTTGTAATGGTCGAGGTGAAGAGCAATATCAATGGCTATTGAAACAGTTTTCTATCTGGGGCGTAAGTTTGTGTGACATGGAAGCTTATGAACATGATCATGGTATGACATTTATTCAAGCGTTACGTCACTTCACTTCATTTGCTTACGGTTTACATTTGAGCCGAGAGAACCCAAGCATTGATAAGCTTCTTAAACTTAGCTCACCTATTTATCGGCTTGAATTGGCAATGGTAGGACGTTTATTCGGACAAGATCCTAACCTATATGCTGACATTATTCTTTCATCGGATGAGAATATCCAGATGATTAAGCGCTTTCATCAATGTTTTGGCGAAGCGATTAAGATACTTGATGACCGAGATAAGAAAGCTTTTGTTGCTAGCTTTGATAAAGTTAGTGAGTGGTTTGGTGAGTACTCCCTGCATTTTCTGTATGAGAGCCAAAATTTGTTGAAACAAGCGAACGATGCCATCCACAGAGAGTAATGTATCCGGTATTAGTTGGTGCCCCGAGGTGCAATTCAGGTATCTGGTATTGGGTCAGAATTATATGCTGGCCTATGAGTTGTTACCTGTTTTGTATGCTTACAGCTAGTGATATTCTCCCAAATCGGTTAAGTGTTCTATATCTCTGTGGAGAAGTTCATCATCTCCCACATTCAATTCGATCAACCTTTTTAGGTGCCCAATACTTTCGATGTCTATGTGGTCGATACTCAGGCGTATTACATTGCTGTTGAGGCCAACAACTTGTCCGACAAGTTCAATCACAATATCAGTGTCTTGAAGCGAAAATTCTACATCTACCATGGTATTCAGGCTTAACTCGTCTGCGTTATCAGACGTGAGTAGCAGTCCGTGTAGAGATAAATCGCAAATAAAGCATTCTACTACCTTATTATTTTGAGATAACACTGCGGGCGTCTGGTAAATAATACGCGAAAATTGTCTGCGTTCTATCATGACTGTCTCTCTCTGTGGTACTTAATATTCAATGATTATCAATCAGGAATAACTACCATTTAGCCTTTAATATCAACAAGGTGAGATTATGGCTTTGTTTGCTGTGGCGTTGAAACAAGTAAGGCCGCTAAGTTAAGCGGCCTTACTACGAATGATAAGCGAAATTTATTTGGCAATACGCTTATACTTGATTCGATGAGGTTCCGCCGCATCTGGCCCTAACGTTTTCTTCAGCCATTCCATGTATTCAGTATAGTTACCTTCATAGAAGTTGACCTGACCTTCATCACGATAGTCAATAATGTGGGTTGCAATTCGGTCTAAGAACCAACGGTCGTGAGAGATAACCATGGCACAGCCCGGAAATTCCAATAGTGCTTCTTCTAAAGCTCTGAGAGTCTCTACGTCTAGGTCGTTGGTAGGTTCATCAAGTAGTAATACATTGCCGCCAGCTTTTAATAGCTTGGCTAAGTGTACTCTGTTACGTTCGCCCCCTGATAACTCTCCAATAATTTTCTGTTGGTCGCTGCCTTTGAAGTTGAAGCGAGAGCAGTATGCTCGTGCTGGGATCTCAAAGTTGTTGATTTTGATAATATCAGCACCTTCAGAAATTTCCTGAAAGACGGATTTTTTATCATCCATGCTATCGCGGAACTGATCTACAGAAGCAAGTTTGACGGTATCACCCATTTCAATACTTCCCGAATCAGGTTTCTCCACGCCACTTAGCATCTTAAATAGTGTTGACTTACCAGCACCGTTAGCACCTATGATTCCTACGATCGCACCTTTGGGAATGCTGAAGGACAAATCATCAATTAATACACGTCCATCAAATGACTTGGAGATGTTCTTTGCATCGATAACCTTGTCACCTAAGCGCTCACCTGGCGGAATGAACAGCTCGTTAGTTTCATTACGCTTTTGGTGATCGTTACTTTGAAGCTCTTCGAATCGAGCCATACGAGCTTTTGATTTAGCTTGGCGTCCTTTAGGGTTTTGACGTACCCATTCTAGCTCTTTTTCTATGGTTTTTTGTCTTGCTTTTTCTTGAGACGCTTCTTGTTGTAAACGTGCGTCTTTCTGCTCTAGCCAAGACGTGTAGTTACCTTGCCAAGGAATGCCTTCACCTCTATCTAACTCTAGAATCCAGCCCGCTGCATTGTCGAGGAAGTAACGGTCGTGGGTAATTGCGACTACCGTCCCCGTGTAGTCAACTAAGAAGCGCTCAAGCCAGGCTACAGATTCTGCATCTAGGTGGTTAGTTGGTTCATCAAGCAGTAACATATCAGGCTTTTCAAGTAACAGTCGGCAAATGGCGACTCGGCGTCTTTCACCACCAGATAAGTGTTTAATCTGTGCATCCCATTCAGGTAAACGCAATGCATCTGCCGCTCGTTCAAGAGCATTTTCCAAGTTATGTCCATCTTTAGCTTGTATTAAAGCTTCAAGCTCTCCTTGCTCTTTTGCCAGCGCGTCAAAGTCGGCATCAGGCTCTGCGTAGGCAGCGTAAACTTCATCCAGTCGTTTCATTGCTCCAGCAACGTCAGATACCGCTTGTTCGACAATTTCTCGTACTGTTTTTGACTCATCAAGAACCGGCTCTTGAGGTAAGTAACCGACATTCAAGCCAGGCTGAGGGCGTGCTTCGCCATCTATATCAGTATCAATACCGGCCATGATACGCAGTAAAGTGGATTTACCCGCACCGTTTAGACCTAGAACGCCGATTTTTGCTCCGGGAAAAAAGCTAAGAGAGATATCTTTGAGAATTTGACGTTTCGGAGGCACAACTTTGCTCACCCGAGACATGGTATATACGTATTCAGACATTGCCGATTGTCCCTAGACTGTGAATTGAAATAAAAGGCTATTTTATACTAAGACGAGACGCTTTGTTACCGTCCAAGCAAGGGATAATTATTCTGACTTTTTTGTTTTTAATTAGATTGCTTTTATCGACTAGCTTCACATTGATATGATTTTATTAGTATTTATATCTAGTAAGCGGACTGTTCTGTTTAGAATGGGGATACGTTGGGAGTGATTTCTAAACACACTGTTTTTTCTAATTTGAGAAAAAGCCTATTGGTTTTTTTTGTGATGCATAGCTTGTTTTTATGGCTATCCTTTAAACAGAGTTTTAAGAAATAGAATGATAACAGCCTAGTTCGGCTGAGCTGAAAGTAGACCAACACGCTCTCTTCTAGCGTGTATCAGATTGTTGTAGTAATCGTAATAACCGCGAACTAAACCTTAATTTCTCTATGGGATGAGAACTTATGACACTAATGTTTCCTAAGTCGCTGCATCGCATTCATTCACTGTCTCTTGCGTTAGGGGCAATGGTTTGCAGCTCAATAATTGTCTTACCTGTCTTAGCTGGCGATCTTCAACAGCAACGCAGCATTTATGATAAAGCTCAGCGCTTATTGGATGCAGGGAAGGTATCTCAGTATTTTAGTATTCGTGAACAAATAGACGGCTATCCGCTCACTCCCTATACAGATTACCGAGCCTTTTTGATTAACATTGGCGATAGAACGCCACAAGAAGTTGATACCTTTATTGAAAATTACAAAACAGTGCCTTTTTCTGGCCGAATACGAGCCCCTTATATCGATAGCCTTGTGCATAAAAAACAGTGGAAAAAGCTAATTGAATTCCAAAGGGTTGAACCTAGAGGAGAAAGCTATCAATGTCATTATTATTACGCTTTATACAAATCGGGACACAAAGACAAAGCCTTTATCGGAGCCAGTAAGCTATGGCTATCAGGAGAGAGTGTTTCTGACGCTTGTGATGGCCTTTTTAGTGCTTGGGATCAATCAGGAGTGAGAACAGATCAAGATATTCTAGATCGAATGCAACTTGTATTCGAAACAAGTAATGGCTCTTTGATGAATTTTTTGAGAAAGCAGCTCAGAACGAAAAAAGCCCAGCAGCAAGCGAAGGAAATGAAAGTTTTATTCAATCACCCTGAACAGGTACTCGATTTTGCGTTTGAGAAGCCAGATAATGATTGGTATCGAACCTTGACAGCAATGGCTTTAAGAAAACTTGCTCGCAAAAATAGTAAAAAAGCTTTTAGTGTTTTTGAGCAAGTGGTTTCAGCCAAGAAAATGTCGAAGAAACAAGTTCAGGATTTAGCGGATTACCTAGCATTTCGATTAATCAATACAGATTCGCTGCTGCAGCAACACTGGCGTGACAAAAAAATAGCCACCTCATCCAACTACAAGCTGATAGAAAGACGTATACGACTTGCAATACAGGATGCCGACTGGCAGGGAGTCATTAATTGGATTGATTTACTTCCAGAAAGTAAGCAAGCAAGTTTACGCTGGCAATATTGGTTGGGGCGAAGTGAATTAGCCAAGGGGAAAGTTAAGCAGGGGAGTCAACGTTTAGAGAAAATTGTTGGTCAGAGAAACTTTTACAGTGTTGCTGCAGCGAAAGAGATTAAGCGCTCAATTAACTATCCTGTCTCTACTATTTCTTTTCAGCAAGAGGCAGTACAACCGTTTCGAACTACTTTAATTAGAATTGAAGAGTTGATCGAACGTGATAAAATTGCAGTCGCAAAAAATGAATGGCAATGGTTACTTGACCGAGCTAATGACGAACAAAAAGAAATGTTAGCCGCTTATGCTGCCAATAAGCAATGGTCCCATTTGTCTGTCAAAGCCAGTATTCAGGCTAAAATGTGGGACAATATCGAGCTGCGTTTTCCCGTGGCTCATCAGTGGTGGTTCGACTTTTATGGCGAAAAGCATAGTATTGATCCTATTACGCTGATGTCTTTGGCTCGGCAGGAGAGTGCACTTGATGCTCTAGCAAGATCTCCTGTTGGTGCAAGAGGCATTATGCAAGTCATGCCGTCTACGGCTAAATATACGGCACGTAAATATCAATTAATGTATCGCAGCAGTAATGATTTGTATGAAGTCGGAAAAAATATTGAAATTGGCAGTCACTATTTGAAAGGTTTGCTAGAAAGGTACGATAATAATCGAGTTTTTGCTCTTGCGGCGTATAATGCGGGCCCGCATAGAGTTAAGACTTGGCGAAAACGTACTCAAGGCCGGCTCGATGCCTATGCTTTTATAGAAGCTATCCCATTTAAAGAGACACGTGGCTATGTCCAAAATATCTTGATGTTCGAGACATATTACCGTGACTTGTTAGGAGTAGATGGTGCGTTTTTAAACCAGCATGAGATTGAAACTAGGTATTAGTGTTTAAACATTAAAAGATCATATTTGAATATCTTACTTGATTAAAGTGCCTTTACCTTGGCTACTATTCAACCCCAAAGGGCCAGCAAGCCCTATCTGTCTTAAGAATTCTTGGAACTGTACAATAAATGGCAACACAAACCGAATATCATGAGTGGCAACAAATCTTAGATCTAATAAAAAGTAGCACTAAAGCTAATCAACACGAAATGCTGCTTACTATGTTACTGACTGCGGATGAGAGAGAGGCTTTGATTGCGCGAGTAAACATTTGTTGTGAATTACTTAAAGGTGAGCTTTCTCAAAGGCAGATAAGCAATAAATTGGGTGTGGGGGTCGCGACAATCACTCGGGGCTCTAATGAGTTAAAATCAAAATCAGCAACAGAAAGAGCTCAGATACTCTCACTCCTAAATATCAAATAAGGTTAATCGATATTTAGGAGGTTGTTGGGGAAGTGTTCAGGATTAGTAAATGGAACCAGTGCTAATATCAAGGCTTGATGATAGACACTGCTGCGTGTAAGGCGGTCATGGGTTAATAAGCTAATTGCCCCACCTTTTCGTTTAATATTTTCGGTGCCAAACACATCGTCCATCACATCACCAAGCTCGTTTGCATCGAGCAGTTTTTCTAATACCAGAGGGGGAAGTATTAAACTGGCCGAGCGGGACTCCCCTCTCTGTGTCGCTGACTCTATTATCATCCATGCAAAAGTAGAATTACCCTCTATTCCTGCTTCTAGGCCCACGTAATAGTCTGCATTGGGCTGGTTTTTTTTTGCATTTTTTACTCGGTTAATAGCACCTCTACGAGTTTCTTTATCGCACATAGGTTGATCTGCAACATCGCTTGGTACTTTTATCGTCATAAAATCAAAACGTTGAGAGCCAAATACAGCCTCAAAAGCACTCTCTACAGCCTTCTTCTTCGCAGGGTTAAGAGAAGTGATAACAACTTTCTGTATTGACATCTTTACACCTATGTTCTGGTTGATTAAGAATTTTTAATTCTGATAGTGATAGAGGAGGAGATAGGAAATAACCCTGCATATAGTCACAATGGTTGTCGGTGAGCCAGTTTAACATAGATACAGACTCTATTCCTTCAGCGATTACTATCATTGATTGGGAGTGGCATAGTTCTACCAATGGCTTGATGACTTTTTGATTTTGGGTTTTTATCAATGTGGTCAGAAATTCTCTGTCGAGTTTGATCTTCTGTACGGGGTACTCCACTAATTGAGTGATAGAGGTGTAACCTGAACCAAAATCATCAATAGCTAGCTTGAAGCCCATTAAAGAAAGTTCATGCAGCAGAGGATAGCTTTGTGAGTCAGTCGCAAAAGTTTCAGTAATTTCGAAGTCAACTAAACTGGGCTTTACATGATACTTTTGAGCTGCCGTTTGTATGTCTCTTGCTAACTGTTGAGAGTCCAATTCAGCAGAGGATAAATTAATAGACAATTGAAGAGGGTATTCGAAGCACTCTTGCAATGCTTGGAAGTCTTTGAATGCCTGATGAATAACCCAACGATCAATTTTACCAAATAGGCCAGTTTTTTCCGAAATGGGGATAAATTCTGCAGGATTGACTTTGCCCATGTTTGGGGAAAACCAACGCAGTAATGCTTCAACACCCACAATTTTTCCACCTGAACGGTCAAAGTAGGGTTGGTACATCAATGAAAATTCATCATCGAACTCCCCATTTCTCAGTGCTTGTTCTATTTGATTTCTACGTCGTACAACTTCATCTAGCTCTTGTGAGTATCGCGCAATTTGATTCTTTCCTGCTCGTTTGGCTTGATACATAGCTGTATCTGCATTGGAAAGCAGTTTTTCCAGATCTTGGCCATCATCAGGGTAGGTTGCGATACCTATACTGGCAGTGATTGGAAAATTGCCTAAGGGAGATCCTTGAGAGTTTTGTATTGGCTCTAGGATATCTTCGGCGAGTTGATAAGAATAATCACTGCTTGTTGAAGAGGAGATAAAAATAGCAAACTCATCGCCAGATAATCTTGATGCGAGGCATTTTGTGCCTTGTTTCTGTTCATATGTATGGCTGACTGTACGAATATGCTCCGCGAAATCGATTAGGAGAGAGTCACCTACATGATGACCATATTTGTCATTAACGTATTTAAAATTGTCTAAATCAATATACAAAATCCAAGCCTGAGTACATAGAATATTATCTCTTATTGCTTGGTTTACACATATTTGAAATTGGTATCTATTCGCGAGTTGGGTTAAATGGTCATTTTCAGCCATCGCCTTGGTTTTTTGATAGATCGAACTGAGCTCCTTATACATGTCGTAGAATCTAGTTGATAGTCGTCCAATCTCATCGCTAGTGTTAAGGCGCTGAATATTAAAGCTTTGGCGCTGCTCTACTTGCTGTAGCTGTTTATCAAGAAAAGTAATCGGGCTGATAACTCGGTTATGTAGTAGAAAGAGTAGAATAAAAATAGTGACCACGGTGGAAGCGCCAAAAAAAAGGAGCAGCCTCTGTTTTATCGTATAAAGTTGCTCTGTAAGCAAATATTGAGCAGGATCCAAAACAGCATAAATATCTGATAACAGCTCAACCGATTGAGTTAAACCTGGTTTTACAATAGGGTAATCACTGAAATAGATACTGGTGTCATTGTCAAACTCAATAATATGTTTGAGCTGATCAAACTTGTCTAAGGATAAATAGACAACAACAAAGAAGAAATGATCTCTATTATAACTAAGTGGTGACATTAAAGTGTCAATATCGAGGACATCGTAACGGACTAGGACACTTTGACCCTGATGGTTTTGGGTAAACCCGATAAAAGAATTACTTCCAGTCAACCGATAATTAGCTTCGACGAAATTATGCACCTTTTTATCGAGTGTTGAAAACGGGTCAAGTTGATTATCGGCATAAAACAAGGGAGTACGAGAGTGATCAAGGATCGCTATTGCCACATCGCTATTTTTATCTACTTGAAGGCTAGAGAGCGTAGTGTGCAGTGTATCTATGAGTTCCATCTCGCGATATGGGTTATCTTCCTTGATGAAATAATGGCGTATGATATCGCTTTTCGTTAGAGTCAAAGAGTAACTATTTAACATAGCTACAGACTGACGAAAATGCCCTGCCAGCTTTTCCATTGTTAATTGAAGGTAACTATTTTCGCGTTTTACTAACGCATCTTTTTGATTGTTATATATACCGTAGCTAGAAAATGCAGCACTAATTAGAATGACTGGCGATACTAGCAACAGTACTCTAGTACTGAGTTTCATGACGTTTTAGAATGCGGTTGAGTATTTTAGTTCGTAAACTTATGTTTTCAGGGGATAGCTCTACATCAACGCGACCCTGATCTATTCTTTTCTGTGATGGAAACAATGATGCATCATTTTTATACCAATCAGGTGTTTGTTTTAATGCCGTAAGATTGGGAGTTGAAGCCTTGATAAATATTGCATTTTTTGCAGCCACATCTGGGTCCATCAAATATTCCAGAAAAGCTTTTGCTCCATCAGGGTTAGTTGAGCGGTTATTGATAGCAAGGCAATCAAGCCAGATGAATATTTCACCATCAGGAATAGTAAACGCCCATTTATTCCCAACGAAATATCGGTTGAGAGAATATTGGTCTCCGCTGTAGGCTAGAGCCATGGCAAGCTTATCGTTATGATTTTCTGTTCCCCTTACGTAACTCAATATATATTCGTATGTTAATACTTTTTCATTGAAACTTTGTAGTTGAGGATAAGCAGCTTTGATGGCAGAGGGGGTACCTTCATCAGGAGCCAAACCTAAGCTATAAAATGTAGGAAGAAAGCTTTCAATAGTATCATTGATCATTCCAATACGCCCTTCTAGTTCCTTCGGAGGGGAAGTAAACTCGCTCCATGTTGAAGGTGGGGTTGGGACTAGATCTTTTCTATATGCTATTCCGACTGTACCCCAGAAATAGGGGACAGCGTAATCACCACAAGCTTGCAACCATTTGCTTCCATTATGGTGCCGATTTTTGAGAGTACTGAGATCTTTAAAAGCCCCAAAACGGCCATAAATTTGGGCTGAGACATTGTCTAAAATCACTATATCAAAAGGTAATTGAAGACTTTTCATCATCAACAGGTTGCGTTCATCATCATTATCAAAATGGGTTGCTTTGAGAGGCATGCCCGTTGATGATTCCCAATCTTCAACGACGTAAGGTGAGATAGTATCTTCCCACATGTAGATGTTTATAGGTGCTTTGGTTTGTGCTGAAAAGCTTTGCGTGGTGAACGCGAGTAAAAGGAGAAATAGCGATTTCATGTCAAACGGGAAGCTCCATATGCTCCGATAAATTCGCTCAAAATGACATGTCTGAAATGACTGACACTACATTCATATGCAACTGGTGTTGGCATGTTAAATATTTTTCTTATTAGTGTCAGTCATATGAGATTATTTATTTGATCTATATTCCTTTTTTATTCACTTTTTATTTTTGTGGGTGACACATTTTCACTGGGATAACATCCTAAGACCTTGAGATGTTTGGTTAGCTTTGTAAGTTCTTGCAGTGCTTTTTGCATTTGCTCAGATTCGAGATGAGACTCCAAGTCTACATAGAACATCTCTTCCCATGGATTTCCCATGATAGGTCTAGACTCTAGTTTACTCATATTAATTGAATATTTTTGCAATACGAGTAAGGTTGCAACTAATGATCCTGCTTCCTGAGAAGTTGACATGATTAATGTTGTTTTCGCTGGAATTTGACTCGAGACTTCCACTGGCTTTCTTGCAACAATGATAAAGCGAGTATGGTTTTCTGTTTGGTTCGCAATATTTGTCTGTATAGATTGTAAACCATACAGCTTTCCACTTGCAGCATGGCCAATGGCAGCGACATCGCTTTGGTTTATTTCTTTTACTTTTTTCATTGCATCTGCAGTACTTGTACACGACTCGAGTGTAATATTTTTAAATCGACTCAGAAATTCACTGCATTGCTGATGGGGCTGAGGATGTGAGTAAAGCGTTTTGATGTCTTCTATTCGAACGTCCGACGTAGCAACTAGGCAGTGCTCTATTGGCAGAACAATTTCTCCAACAATGTGCAAAGTCGTATGTTGAAGTAGGTCGTACACCTCATTAATTGAGCCTGAGCTTGTATTTTCAATTGGTAGAACGCCAAAGTCAGCATGGCCAGATTCAACCGTTTGAGCGACCTCTTTAAAATGCTGACAATTAAGCTCGATTAACTCGGTATTTTTTCGGCTGAAGTATTCAAGGCTAGCAAGGTGAGAGTATGACCCTTTTGCCCCTAAAAATGCGACCCTAGCTAATGGCTTACGACTGAGGTCAGGGTTAGCGAGGTTCTGTAGATAAGACTGTTGAAGTAAGACCGAATCTTCAATGATAGTATGAAATAGCTTTGTGATATATTGGGCATCCAGCTCATATTTATCACGTCCTGCGTTAATTAGTTTTACCAAAAGTTGCTGTTCACGAGCTGCGTCGCGTACAGGTTTAGATGTCTGAACCTTACTTTTGGCTACCTCAATACTCATTTGTCTTCTCTCAGATAAGAGCTTTAACAGTTCGTCGTCTAACTCATTCAAACGTGAGCGAATATCATCGAGTGAGTATTTTTGTTCAGTCATCTTGTTGTCCTCATTAAAAAAGCCTCCCAAATGGGAGGCTTCCTGTTCGTTTCTGACTTATCTTTCGAAAACGAGAGTGCCTCCAGGTTTATCGGAGAAAAAAGAAGTCAAAAAAGAACAGGTAGTTTAGAATCATATCTATCAATATAGTTGTGATGGCGCTAACACAATAAGCAAGCGGTTAATCAGCGTCAAGCAAAAAAATAGCGCACAAGGCGCTATTTTCTAACTAGTCATTCCAAACTGATTCAGATAGAGCTTATTCAGCTTCGATTTCTTCGGGCTCTAGTTTCTCAGCACGCCGAGCTTCGGGCTTATGGCGTAGTTTGTTGAGTTGTCGCTCAAGCTTCTGTTCCACCTCATTAACAGCGGCGTAAAGATCTTCGTGTACAGCAGAAGCAACCAATTTACCTTTAGGTACGGTAATTACTGCCTCAAATTTCATTTGTTTATTTGGTTCTTCACTAAAGCAGGCTTGACAGCTGATAATATCGACTTGCCACTTTTCTAACTTCTTAAATTTACTCTCTATATGAGTTCGGATAGCAGAGGTGATGTTAATGTTTTTACCAGTGATGTTTACTTTCATAGATGTTCTTCCTCTGTAGCACCCTTAGTGGATTAACTTCAGATTACCTATCTAGTACCAAAATAATGTGATCTGGATCAATATTCGATTTATGTTTCGAGATAGGCAATTTAAACGTGATCGATATCTAGAATTGAACTTTTGGATGAAAGAAAAGACTTGTGAAGAAATGAGGAGTTGCTAGTTTGTTGGTGTAACAAACTAAAAAGTCTATACTTTTTAGTGCATCCCCTCGACTTAAAAAAACATACCCCAATGTTATCTGAGCACTTGTGGGATACGTTTAGTGTCTTGTTGTTAACACGATATCCCAAAAGCACAATCTACATATCGTTCAAATCAATTAATTGTTGAGTGTGCTTTACAGCATCTTTTAGGCCTAACTCTTGATATGCTTCCAGCTGAATTTTAAGCGATCTTAATGCGGCTTCAGTGTCAGGGTAAGTTTTTTGTAACTCTTGTGCGCGGTTGATTGCGGCTATCCAAGCTTCGCGGCGAAGATAAAAATCTGCAGTTGCCAGGTCGTAATCAGCAAGGCGATTTTTTAGTGAAATCATGCGCTTGTGAGCGTCCTCTGCATATGGGCTATTTGGGTAACGCTCGAGTAATTTTTTAAAGTCAGCAAAAGCCTTTTTCACAGGTTCTGGATCTCGGTCACTACGATCTACGTTAAATAAGTCATGCATAAAATTACGATCTTGTGCCATGTGAGTAAGGCCACGCATATACAATACCCAATCAAGCTTTTCATGCGTTGGATTTAAGCGGGAAAAGCGCTCTATGGTTGCTAATCCTAGAGCTAAGTCATCATTTTTATAATAAGCATAGATAAGGTCTAATTGGACCTGCTCTGAATAAGCACCAAATGGATATCGAGAATCCAAAGCTTCCAACTTATCAATTGCCGATAACCAGTTTCCACTTTGCAAAGATACTTGAGCTTCAGAATATAATTCGGAAGGTGGGATATCCGGAACAATCTCATCGCTGCTAGAGCAGCCGACTAATACAGATAATGCTAATAAGCCAGATAAAGTATGCTTTTTCATGTCAGGATTCGATTCCTCGAGATAAATATTTTGTTGCTTCCGTTACTTTCTGGTCGGGAGCAGATACAATGGAGCAATATTCTTCCACACTAGTGGCAATTAGTCCCACAGTTTTTGAAAAAGTTCGATATGGCTCAGCAGATTGAATTAAGTAATACAGTAAAAGATAGTCAATTGGGTCAGCGTCTTGACCAGGCAATCGCAGAATTATTCGCCGATTTTTCTCGTTCTCGTTTTAAGGAATGGTTATTGGATGGCAAAGTTCAGGTAAATGGAGAAGTTGTCATTAAGCCTCGAACCAAAGTTATGGGTGGTGAAATTATAATCGTTCAAGCCGAGTTAGAGGATGAAGAGCGTTGGGAAGCTCAAGATATTGCGTTGGACATCGTTTACGAAGATGACGACATTATCGTTATTAATAAACCGAGGGATTTTGTCGTTCATCCGGGAGCGGGTACGCCAGATGGAACAGTATTGAATGCTTTGCTGCATCATTACCCAGATATTGCCGAAGTTCCCCGTGCTGGAATTGTCCATCGTCTCGACAAAGATACAACGGGTTTAATGGTTGTTGCCAAAACAGTGCCAGCGCAAACGCGTTTAGTTCGAGCGCTACAAAAACGCAATATTACTCGGGAATATGAAGCTATTGCGATTGGTCGTATGACAGCTGGTGGACGAGTTGAACAGCCTATCGGTCGTCATTCTACAAAACGCACATTGATGTCGGTTAGTCCTATGGGTAAGCCAGCAGTGACGCATTATCGCGTTGCTGAACATTTTCGAGAGCATACGCGTATTCGGTTAAGGTTAGAAACTGGCCGAACTCACCAGATTCGTGTTCATATGGCTTATCTTCAGCATCCATTGCTTGGTGATTCTGCCTATGGCGGACGGGCAAGAATTCCTGCTGGAGCTTCTGAACAATTGGCGAACATGATACGCCAATTTGATCGTCAGGCCCTACATGCCGTGATGCTTAAGTTTGAACACCCTATCTCTGGAGAGGAGTTAGAGTTTCATGCACCTGTACCCGAAGATATGGTATCGATGACAGAAGCTTTGCGCCAAGACGTTCATGAACATGGCATTGAGGAAGACATATAAGGTGGAGATGATTATTCCCAACTGGCCTGTGCCTGCAAATGTTAAAGCTTTTTCTTCGACTCGTAAGCAGGGTTTTTCGAATGGCAAATACCAAGGGTTAAACCTTGGTAGTCATGTTGGGGATGATATCACTCACGTTGAAAGCAATCGCTCTTGGTTAGCTCAACAATCGTCGATGCCTAGTGCGCCGATTTGGTTAAATCAGACACACTCAACCACAGTGTTGGAAGTCTCCACGCCAACTCAGGAAGTACTCAATGCAGATGGTCTATATACCAAGCATGTGGGTGTGGTTTGCTCTGCCATGACAGCTGATTGCCTTCCTGTGTTGCTATCAAACAGCTCTGGTACCGAAGTGGCAGCTGTGCATGCGGGATGGCGAGGTTTAGCCAATGGGATCGTTGAAAACGCGGTTGCACAATTTGACAACCAAGTAATGGCTTGGATAGGCCCTGCGATTGGCGTATCAGCATTTGAAGTAGGAAAGGACGTAGTAGAAGCTTTTGTCGCAAAAAATCCCTCAGCTTGTGAGGCATTCTATCCGACGAACTCACCATTGAAATGGTTAGCTGATATGAACATACTCATCACTCAAAGATTGAACAGCATAGGCATTAGCGATGTGTATTACAGCGGCATGTGTACTTATTCTGATCCTGAGCGTTTTTTTTCCTATCGTCGAGATGGTATAACAGGTCGACAAGCTACTTTTATCTGGATCGATAAATAATACTTTTCAATACATTCCCCTTGAAAGTCGCTGCTTTCGCATCCATCTATCATACTGACTAAAAGAGTTTTCTTCGTTAAGGTTAGGAAGGTAGATATGCGTCTTGATAGGTTTACTAGCAAATTTCAAATCGCGATATCTGACGCACAATCACTGGCGTTAGGACGTGATCACCAATACATTGAGCCCGTTCATCTTATGGTTGCTTTAATGGACCAAAACGGTAGTCCTATTCGTCCGTTGCTTACCACGCTCGATGTCGATGTTACTCACCTGAGATCCAAATTAAGTGAAATCCTTGATCGTTTGCCCAAAGTGAGTGGGATTGGTGGCGATGTACAACTATCAAGTTCAATGGGAACCTTATTTAACCTTTGTGATAAGGTCGCACAAAAGCGCAAAGATGCTTATATTTCATCGGAAATCTTCCTCCTCGCAGCAATAGAAGACAGAGGGCCTTTAGGTGAGTTACTTAAAGAGTTGGGCCTTACTGAAGCGAAACTGAGCGCTGCAATTGATAAAATTCGAGGTGGTCAAACGGTTAATGACCCGAATGCAGAGGAACTTCGTCAAGCGCTAGAAAAATTCACTATTGATTTAACAGAGCGGGCTGAGCAAGGTAAATTGGATCCTGTTATCGGTCGTGATGATGAAATCCGTCGCACTATTCAGGTTTTGCAAAGACGTACCAAAAATAATCCCGTCATTATCGGTGAACCTGGAGTCGGTAAAACGGCTATTGTCGAGGGTTTGGCCCAGCGTATTATAAATAATGAAGTCCCAGAAGGACTGCGAAATAAACGAGTTCTCTCACTTGATATGGGAGCTCTGGTGGCGGGTGCAAAATATCGAGGAGAATTTGAAGAACGTCTCAAATCCGTACTTAGTGAGCTGTCTAAAGAAGAGGGCAGCGTCATTCTCTTCATAGATGAAATTCATACTATGGTCGGAGCTGGTAAAGGTGAGGGTTCAATGGATGCGGGCAATATGCTCAAACCGGCTTTAGCGAGAGGTGAACTTCATTGCGTTGGTGCGACAACACTAGACGAATATCGTCAATATATAGAAAAAGATCCAG
Source organism: Vibrio aquimaris (assembly GCF_009363415.1). Classification (NCBI taxonomy): domain Bacteria; kingdom Pseudomonadati; phylum Pseudomonadota; class Gammaproteobacteria; order Vibrionales; family Vibrionaceae; genus Vibrio; species Vibrio aquimaris. Next base: position 597,881 of record NZ_CP045350.1, read on the forward strand.
CACTGGAGCGCCGTTTCCAAAAAGTATTGGTTGATGAGCCTTCAGTAGAGGATACAGTGGCAATACTACGCGGCCTTAAAGAGCGTTATGAACTTCATCATCATGTAGAGATAACGGATCCAGCGATTGTTGCCGCAGCGAGCTTGTCCCACAGGTATATTTCGGATCGTCAGTTACCAGATAAAGCAATAGACTTAATCGACGAAGCGGCATCCAGTATCAGAATGCAAATAGATTCTAAACCAGAATCATTGGATAAACTTGAACGAAAAATTGTTCAGCTTAAGATCGAGCAGCAAGCACTGACCAATGAACATGATGAAGCGAGTGAAAAGCGTCTTTTTAACCTCAATGAGGAGTTGCAAGATAAAGAGCGTGCTTTTGCTGAGCTTGAAGAGGTTTGGAATGCTGAGAAAGCAGCGCTATCGGGTACACAACACATAAAAGGTGAATTAGAACAAGCGCGATTGGATATGGACTTTGCTCGCCGAGCTGGTGACCTTAATCGAATGTCAGAACTCCAGTATGGGCGTATTCCTGAACTAGAAAAGCAGCTAGACCTTGCGACCCAAGCCGAGATGCAGGAAATGACTCTGCTTCGCAATAAGGTCACGGATAATGAAATAGCCGAAGTGCTATCTAAGCAGACAGGTATTCCTGTATCTAAGATGCTCGAGGCTGAAAAAGAAAAGCTGCTTAGGATGGAAAAAGTTCTCCACACTCGTGTTATTGGTCAAACTGAAGCGGTTGAAGTGGTATCCAACGCGATTCGTCGCAGCCGTGCGGGGCTATCTGACCCCAATAAACCCATTGGCTCATTTTTATTCCTCGGCCCAACAGGTGTAGGTAAAACAGAGCTTTGTAAGACTTTAGCTAACTTCTTATTTGATAGCGAAGACGCCATGGTTCGTATTGATATGTCAGAGTTTATGGAGAAACACTCCGTTGCCAGACTAGTAGGCGCTCCTCCAGGGTATGTTGGATACGAAGAGGGCGGCTATATCACTGAAGCAGTCAGAAGAAAGCCTTACTCAGTTATTTTGCTCGATGAAGTTGAGAAAGCTCATCCAGACGTGTTTAACATATTGCTCCAAGTTCTAGATGACGGAAGACTCACCGATGGCCAAGGTCGAACCGTCGATTTTCGCAACACTGTTGTTATTATGACTTCCAACCTTGGATCAACAAGAATCCAAGAAAACTTTGGTTCATTGGATTATCAGGGTATAAAGGAAGAAGTAATGGAAGTGGTTAACAAGCATTTTCGTCCTGAGTTTCTTAACCGAGTCGATGAGAGTGTGGTGTTTCATCCACTCGCACAAGAGCATATCAAATCTATTGCCTCTATTCAGTTGGATCGACTCTCCAAGCGAATGGAAGACGGTGGATATAAATTGCAAGTAACAGATAAAGCGCTAGATCTCATTGCTCAAGTTGGTTTTGACCCTGTATTTGGTGCTCGACCGTTAAAGAGAGCCATTCAACAAAGTGTCGAGAATCCGCTAGCTAAAGCAATCCTTGCTGGTAAGGTGATACCAGACAAGCCGATTAAACTATCAGTGAGTAAAGATCAGATAGTTGCTCAGCAATAGATTTATACCTGATAGTAGAGTACATCTTTGCTCTACTATCGGGTGGTTTTTACTCCTTTAGTGTGAATTGTGAGCGAACGATACAGTAAATTGAACTTTTTACTGTTTTGCTCTTGTGCTCTTAGAATTCTTCTCTATAATCCGCTCTCGTTGTCAGGGCAAAAGCTCTGATACATCGGTCAGCTTGGTTTTACTAGGCTAAGCAAAAGAAAAATAAAGAAAAGTGTTTGACTCTTTATTTTATATCGCTAGAATGGCCGACTCTTCTTTAGAGAGTAAATAAAGCTAAAGAAGAACGCTCTTTAACAAACTAAACCTATCAATCTGTGTGGGCACTCGTTGATGATAATCCAAATAGTTTCTTTAGAAACAATTTAGGTTTCAATGATACGAAGTGACCATTCGAATTGGGAAGCAGCCTTGAGCTGTTTTGTTTTACTTTTTCAAAAGTGAACACCAATAAGAGCACAGTCAATTCAAACATTACGTTATGTAATGTTCAGTATTCATTGAGCCTCCCCTATTTATTTAGGGAATCAAAACTTTAAATTGAAGAGTTTGATCATGGCTCAGATTGAACGCTGGCGGCAGGCCTAACACATGCAAGTCGAGCGGAAACGAGTTATCTGACCCTTCGGGTGACGATAACGGCGTCGAGCGGCGGACGGGTGAGTAATGCCTGGGAAATTGCCCTGATGTGGGGGATAACCATTGGAAACGATGGCTAATACCGCATAATAGCTTCGGCTCAAAGAGGGGGACCTTCGGGCCTCTCGCGTCAGGATATGCCCAGGTGGGATTAGCTAGTTGGTGAGGTAAGGGCTCACCAAGGCGACGATCCCTAGCTGGTCTGAGAGGATGATCAGCCACACTGGAACTGAGACACGGTCCAGACTCCTACGGGAGGCAGCAGTGGGGAATATTGCACAATGGGCGCAAGCCTGATGCAGCCATGCCGCGTGTATGAAGAAGGCCTTCGGGTTGTAAAGTACTTTCAGCAGTGAGGAAGGTGGGTATGTTAATAGCATACTCATTTGACGTTAGCTGCAGAAGAAGCACCGGCTAACTCCGTGCCAGCAGCCGCGGTAATACGGAGGGTGCGAGCGTTAATCGGAATTACTGGGCGTAAAGCGCATGCAGGTGGATGATTAAGTCAGATGTGAAAGCCCGGGGCTCAACCTCGGAATAGCATTTGAAACTGGTCATCTAGAGTACTGTAGAGGGGGGTAGAATTTCAGGTGTAGCGGTGAAATGCGTAGAGATCTGAAGGAATACCGGTGGCGAAGGCGGCCCCCTGGACAGATACTGACACTCAGATGCGAAAGCGTGGGGAGCAAACAGGATTAGATACCCTGGTAGTCCACGCCGTAAACGATGTCTACTTGGAGGTTGTGGCCTTGAGCCGTGGCTTTCGGAGCTAACGCGTTAAGTAGACCGCCTGGGGAGTACGGTCGCAAGATTAAAACTCAAATGAATTGACGGGGGCCCGCACAAGCGGTGGAGCATGTGGTTTAATTCGATGCAACGCGAAGAACCTTACCTACTCTTGACATCCATAGAACTTTCCAGAGATGGATTGGTGCCTTCGGGAACTATGAGACAGGTGCTGCATGGCTGTCGTCAGCTCGTGTTGTGAAATGTTGGGTTAAGTCCCGCAACGAGCGCAACCCTTATCCTTGTTTGCCAGCACTTCGGGTGGGAACTCCAGGGAGACTGCCGGTGATAAACCGGAGGAAGGTGGGGACGACGTCAAGTCATCATGGCCCTTACGAGTAGGGCTACACACGTGCTACAATGGCGCATACAGAGGGCGGCCAACTTGCGAAAGTGAGCGAATCCCAAAAAGTGCGTCGTAGTCCGGATTGGAGTCTGCAACTCGACTCCATGAAGTCGGAATCGCTAGTAATCGTGGATCAGAATGCCACGGTGAATACGTTCCCGGGCCTTGTACACACCGCCCGTCACACCATGGGAGTGGGCTGCAAAAGAAGTGGGTAGTTTAACCTTCGGGGGGACGCTCACCACTTTGTGGTTCATGACTGGGGTGAAGTCGTAACAAGGTAGCGCTAGGGGAACCTGGCGCTGGATCACCTCCTTATACGATGATTATTAAGACAAGTGTCCACACAGATTGATGGTTTAGAAGTTTTAGAGACGATACTGGGTCTGTAGCTCAGGTGGTTAGAGCGTTCGCCTGATAAGCGAGAGGTCGGTGGTTCAAGTCCACTCAGACCCACCAATCTTATTCCCAATAAGACGTGGCATACAGTATCACCTGATGGGGCTATAGCTCAGCTGGGAGAGCGCCTGCCTTGCACGCAGGAGGTCAGCAGTTCGATCCTGCTTAGCTCCACCATCTTTAAGCGCATTTCTTTTGAAATAGAAAGTCTTAAGTGTTCTTAAACATGGTTCTTTAATGAATCTGCTCTTTAACAATTTGGAAAGCTGACAAAGCAATCTTGATTCTTTGTGAATAAGATTGTTTGTAAAGTTCTCAATGTTTATCGAAAGATAAACACCAATAAACACATTCAAGTGTTCTTGGAAACAACACCTTAGTGTGTTGTTTATATTTGAGTCCGGCAAAATCGAGTCTGCATCATGTTTAAATAATTGCAGACAACTTTGGTTGTTTAATCTAAGACCCTTTGGGGTTGTATGGTTAAGTGACTAAGCGTACACGGTGGATGCCTTGGCAGTCAGAGGCGATGAAGGACGTATTAACTTGCGATAAGCCCAGATTAGGTAGTAAAAACCATTTGAGTCTGGGATTTCCGAATGGGGAAACCCAACTGCATAAGCAGTTACTGTTAACTGAATTCATAGGTTAACAGAGCGAACCGGGGGAACTGAAACATCTAAGTACCCCGAGGAAAAGAAATCAACCGAGATTCCGAAAGTAGCGGCGAGCGAAATTGGATTAGCCCTTAAGCTTTACACGCGTTAGACGAACGGTCTGGAAAGTCCGACAATACAGGGTGATAGTCCCGTAGTTGACGACGCGTGTTCAGTGAAATCGAGTAGGGCGGGACACGTGATATCCTGTCTGAATATGGGGGGACCATCCTCCAAGGCTAAATACTACTGACTGACCGATAGTGAACCAGTACCGTGAGGGAAAGGCGAAAAGAACCCCTGTGAGGGGAGTGAAATAGAACCTGAAACCGTGTACGTACAAGCAGTAGGAGCAGGCTTGTCCTGTGACTGCGTACCTTTTGTATAATGGGTCAGCGACTTATATTCAGTAGCAAGGTTAACCATCTAGGGGAGCCGTAGAGAAATCGAGTCTTAACTGGGCGTCGAGTTGCTGGATATAGACCCGAAACCAGGTGATCTAGCCATGGGCAGGTTGAAGGTTGAGTAACATCAACTGGAGGACCGAACCGACTAATGTTGAAAAATTAGCGGATGACTTGTGGCTAGGGGTGAAAGGCCAATCAAACCTGGAGATAGCTGGTTCTCCCCGAAATCTATTTAGGTAGAGCCTCGGACGAATACTACTGGGGGTAGAGCACTGTTAAGGCTAGGGGGTCATCCCGACTTACCAACCCTTTGCAAACTCCGAATACCAGTAAGTACTATCCGGGAGACACACGGCGGGTGCTAACGTCCGTCGTGGAGAGGGAAACAACCCAGACCGCCAGCTAAGGTCCCAAATTACAGCTAAGTGGGAAACGATGTGGGAAGGCTTAGACAGCTAGGATGTTGGCTTAGAAGCAGCCATCATTTAAAGAAAGCGTAATAGCTCACTAGTCGAGTCGGCCTGCGCGGAAGATGTAACGGGGCTAAGCTGTAAACCGAAGCTGCGGCAATACGATTTATCGTATTGGGTAGGGGAGCGTTCTGTAAGCCGTTGAAGGTGTGTTGTAAAGCATGCTGGAGGTATCAGAAGTGCGAATGCTGACATGAGTAACGATAAAGGGGGTGAAAAACCCCCTCGCCGGAAGACCAAGGGTTCCTGTCCAACGTTAATCGGGGCAGGGTAAGTCGACCCCTAAGGCGAGGCCGAAAGGCGTAGTCGATGGGAAACGGGTTAATATTCCCGTACTTCTTACAATTGCGATGGGGGGACGGAGAAGGCTAGGTGGGCCTGGCGACGGTCGTCCAGGTTCAAGTGCGTAGGCTTGAGAGTTAGGTAAATCCGGCTCTCTACAAGGCTGAGACACGATGTCGAGCTACTACGGTAGTGAAGTCATTGATGCCATGCTTCCAGGAAAAGCCTCTAAGCTTCAGATTGTAAGGAATCGTACCCCAAACCGACACAGGTGGTCGGGTAGAGAATACCAAGGCGCTTGAGAGAACTCGGGTGAAGGAACTAGGCAAAATGGTACCGTAACTTCGGGAGAAGGTACGCTCTTGTCGGTGAAGTCCCTCGCGGATGGAGCTAATGAGAGTCGCAGATACCAGGTGGCTGCAACTGTTTATTAAAAACACAGCACTGTGCAAAATCGTAAGATGACGTATACGGTGTGACGCCTGCCCGGTGCCGGAAGGTTAATTGATGGGGTTAGACGTAAGTCGACGCTCTTGATCGAAGCCCCGGTAAACGGCGGCCGTAACTATAACGGTCCTAAGGTAGCGAAATTCCTTGTCGGGTAAGTTCCGACCTGCACGAATGGCGTAATGATGGCCACGCTGTCTCCACCCGAGACTCAGTGAAATTGAAATCGCTGTGAAGATGCAGTGTACCCGCGGCTAGACGGAAAGACCCCGTGAACCTTTACTACAGCTTGGCACTGAACATTGAGCCTACATGTGTAGGATAGGTGGGAGGCTTTGAAGTGTGCACGCCAGTGTGCATGGAGCCATCCTTGAAATACCACCCTTGTATGTTTGATGTTCTAACTTAGACCCATTATCTGGGTTGAGGACAGTGCCTGGTGGGTAGTTTGACTGGGGCGGTCTCCTCCCAAAGAGTAACGGAGGAGCACGAAGGTGGGCTAATCACGGTTGGACATCGTGAGGTTAGTGCAATGGCATAAGCCCGCTTGACTGCGAGAATGACAATTCGAGCAGGTGCGAAAGCAGGTCATAGTGATCCGGTGGTTCTGTATGGAAGGGCCATCGCTCAACGGATAAAAGGTACTCCGGGGATAACAGGCTGATACCGCCCAAGAGTTCATATCGACGGCGGTGTTTGGCACCTCGATGTCGGCTCATCACATCCTGGGGCTGAAGTCGGTCCCAAGGGTATGGCTGTTCGCCATTTAAAGTGGTACGCGAGCTGGGTTTAGAACGTCGTGAGACAGTTCGGTCCCTATCTGCCGTGGGCGTTGGAAGATTGAAGGGGGCTGCTCCTAGTACGAGAGGACCGGAGTGGACGAACCTCTGGTGTTCGGGTTGTGTCGCCAGACGCATTGCCCGGTAGCTAAGTTCGGAATCGATAACCGCTGAAAGCATCTAAGCGGGAAGCGAGCCCTAAGATGAGTCTTCCCTGACCCCTTGAGGGTCCTAAAGGGTTGTTCGAGACTAGAACGTTGATAGGCAGGGTGTGTAAGCGTTGTGAGGCGTTGAGCTAACCTGTACTAATTGCCCGTGAGGCTTAACCATACAACACCCAAAGGGTTTTGATGGACTCAACTAGAACATTGAATGTGTTAAGAACGAAAACAGCTTTCCAAGTTATTCTCTAGAGATAGAGAGAAAGAATTTGCTTGGCGACCATAGCATTGTGGACCCACCTGACTCCATGCCGAACTCAGTAGTGAAACGCAATAGCGCCGATGGTAGTGTGGGGCTTCCCCATGCGAGAGTAGGACATCGCCAGGCTTTATATTTAGACTTAGGTCTAACCAGTGCGGAGCGGTAGTTCAGTTGGTTAGAATACCGGCCTGTCACGCCGGGGGTCGCGGGTTCGAGTCCCGTCCGCTCCGCCACTTATTTAGAAACCTCGCTAATGCGAGGTTTTTTCAGATATCCACAGGGGTGTAGCTCCAATTGGCAGAGCAGCGGATTCCAAATCCGCGTGTTGGGAGTTCGAGTCTCTCCACCCCTGCCATTACAAATCGCATAATTATGCAGAACGAAACCCGCTCATTGAGCGGGTTTTTTGTGTCTTGAGTGGTAACAGGGTTGACAGAGATCTGTGTGATACCAATCTGGAAAATTAACTGGTCAGCTCTATCCATCTTCTCGAGCACATCTTAGTGACTCTTTTCGAGCTATCCAAAAAGTGATTCCATGCAGCACAGATTTTGGCAACGATATCGTCGTAATCGGTAAACGATTGGTTGGCTAGATAGTGCTGCCTCAACCAACTCCATACCTGCTCTATAGGGTTCAACTCAGGGGAATAGGGTGGAAGTTTTATGATGCTGACATTATTGAGCTCTTTTGCAATATCATTGGTATGCCATCCGGCTCCATCTATGATAACCACCGCGTGACGACCTGTTTCAGTCACCGCGGAGATCTGCTTAAGATGTTCAACCATAATGTCCTTGTTAACCCAAGGAACGACCATCGCCTCACCAATACCTTTAGCGGGACATACTGAGCCAAATAAATACGCATACTCAAACTGCTGCTGTTTTACCGCTCTTGGGCGGGTTCCTCTTTCAGCCCATAGGCGAGTTGTTGTGTTTTGTTGGCCAAACCTTGCTTCATCCTGAAACCAGACATCGACGTTATCAAGCCCCATGTGACCGGGGATCTTAAGGATCGTTTCAATTTTGAATTTTTTTAAAATCGTCTTGGATTGGCTGGGATTGACGAGGGTGCTTGGAGCGTGAAGTTATCCAAGAAAAGCCCATATGGTTGAGCAAGTAGTAGATCGAATCTGGGTGGTAGTGTTTGCCAAATTTATTAACGATATAAGCATGAATATCGTTACCAGTTAATCGACCGCCAGACGAATCCATCGCTCGAGCCTTTATATACTGACGTAATTCTTCTCGCTGCATCGCGTTAAGAAATGCTGGGCGACCCGTTCTTGGTTTCTCTTGCAACCCTTCAAGCCCTTCTTCAAGGAACGTTTGTACCCATTTATTCACACTGGTTCTGCTTACCTTAAGGAACTTAGCAATTTGGGTTCGAGAGTGACCATCTTTGAAATGGGCCAATGCGAGTAATCGCATCTTCATTTGAATAGATTTTTGTTGGCTAGCAAGTTTTTTGAAATCAATGTTATTGAGACTGTCCATAGCGTCTTTTTTCATAAAGAAGTAACAGACTCAATTCGATCATGTTTTTACTCAGATTGGTATTATATTTTTCAGCATATCATTAAATGAAGATTTATTGATATTCGTCTTTATGCCTATTTTATGAAAGCTTCATACATAAAAAAGCCCACTCAATCGAGTGGGCTAGAAGTATCATTGCTGAATCATTTTAAGAGGGCATCGTTGCCGTTTTCGCGGATATGTTTTAGCAGTCCTTTCACACCGCGAGCACTCGAAGAGACGACGTTACCTGACTTCATATAATCTGTACCGCCAGCAAAGTCTGTTACTATTGCTCCTGCTTCGCGTGCAATAAGTTCACCTGCCGCAATATCCCAAGGTTTAAGACCTAACTCAAAGAAGCCGTCAACACGCCCAGCTGCTAGGTAGCATAAATCTAGAGCCGCAGAACCTGTGCGCCTGAAATCAGAGCAGTCAACAAAAAGGGCAGACATGATTTTAAAGTAGGATTCAGAATGTTGCTTTTGCTTGAATGGGAAACCCGTCGCTAAAACAGCACCTTGCATATCTTTAACTTGTTTTACACGGATACGGGCACTATTTAACTGAGCTCCGGAACCACGTTGAGCAGTAAATAGTTCATTCAGCATAGGGTCGTAAACACAAGCAACTTCGGTTTTGCCTTTTAGACGTACTGCGATTGAAACAGAAAAATGTGGGAAACCTTTAATGAAGTTTGTTGTTCCATCCAGAGGGTCTATGATCCATTGAACTTCGTCGTCTTTACCTGTTAGTAGGCCAGCTTCCTCACTGATAATTGTGTGATCTGGATAAGAGGCTCTGATGGTATCAATAACGATAGATTCTGCTTCTTTGTCAATATTAGTGACAAAATCATTGGTGCCTTTTTGTGTAGACTCAATTTTATCGACATTTTCTAAAGATTTAGCAATATGATTGCCTGCTTTTCGCGCTGCGCGAATAGCGATGTTAAGCATAGGATGCATACAAATTTCCCAACGGATTTTAAAGAACAGAAAAACGGACGGGAGTATACCAGATAACTCGCTAAATGGAAGCGGGTGTTTTTTTGTTCTATCAGTCAAAAGGGTGTGATGTTTTTAACTCTGAATATGTTAATATCGCGCGGTTCAAACATACGGTCTGGGAAAACCCAATGCTAGATAATGTCAAAGTGGTACTTGTTGGGACCTCACATTCAGGAAATATTGGTTCTGCAGCTCGAGCTATGAAAGTTATGGGTTTGTCTAACCTAGTTCTTGTTGAACCTCAGTGTGAAATTGATCAGCAAGCAATGTCAATGTCATCAGGTGCGACCGATATACTCGAGAGCGCATCAATTGTTAGCTGTCTCACCGAAGCTATTTCGGACTGTAGTTTGGTTGTCGGTTCTAGCGCACGTTCACGTACTTTGGAGTGGCCGATGTTAGAGCCACGTGAATGTGGTAGAAAGTTTATTGAACAAGCTTCATTTTCTCCAACTGCGTTGGTTTTTGGTCGAGAGAGGACGGGTTTAACAAACGAGGAGCTGCAAACTTGTCATTTTCATGTTTGTATTCCCGCCAACCCTGAATACAGCTCACTTAATCTTGCTATGGCAGTCCAGACGTTGAGTTACGAAGTTCGCATGGCGTATTTAGATCATGAAAAAGCAACCTATCAACCTGCTGAAACATGTGAATTTCCTAGGCATAAAGAACTAGAGCTGTTCTTTTCGCATTTGGAGAGTGTAGTAAAGAGCATTGATTTTATTAGCGATAAGCAGCCTGGAAAAGTGATGAATAAGCTGCGTCGTTTATTCACTCGAGCTCGCCCTGAAGCTCAAGAGCTAAATATTTTACGTGGTATTTTAACTGCAGTGGAAAAAAAACTGCCTTAATTCTTTCCTAAGTATTTTTACAACTAATACTTGAGTAAAATACTTGGTTAAATACTTGACTATTTTAGTCGGGTATGAAAGAATTTATAACACATAAACGATGTGGATATGGTGTTATATGAGACTTACATCTAAAGGAAGATACGCAGTTACAGCCATGTTAGATGTGGCTCTGCACTCACAGCAAAATCCCGTACCACTGGCCGATATTTCAGAGCGCCAGGGTATTTCACTTTCTTATCTGGAACAACTCTTTTCCAAACTACGAAAAGCTGGGCTGGTCGCGAGTGTTCGTGGACCAGGAGGCGGCTATCGTTTGGGTACTGATGCCAACACCATCGCAATAGGGACGGTTATTGCCGCAGTAGATGAATCTGTCGATGCGACAAAGTGCCATGGTCGAGGTGATTGCCAAGGTGGAACTCGTTGCCTAACTCATACACTTTGGCACGATTTGAGCTCAAGAATCAGTGATTTTTTAAACAACATCACTCTTGGTGAGCTGATGACAGATAATGATGTTCTAGAAGTATCCGATCGACAAGACCTTGATCTTGCGACTAATCATGGGTTTTCTAAAAAGAATTCTAACACCGCACCCATCGGTATAAATTTCCGCTCATAAAGCGGTTTGCCTGTTACATTGGAGTAGAGAATGAAACTGCCTATTTATCTTGATTATTCAGCAACATGCCCAGTTGATCCTCGGGTAGCTGAAAAAATGGTTCAGTACATGACTATGGACGGTACGTTTGGTAACCCAGCATCTCGTTCACACAGATATGGCTGGCAGGCGGAAGAAGCCGTAGACACTGCTCGTGAACAGATTGCAGATTTATTAAATGCAGATCCGCGAGAGATTGTTTTCACTTCTGGTGCGACTGAATCTGATAACTTAGCGATCAAAGGTGCTGCTCACTTCTATTCGAAGAAGGGCAAGCATATTATCACTTGCAAAACAGAGCACAAAGCTGTTCTTGATCCATGTCGTCAATTAGAACGAGAAGGTTTTGAAGTGACTTATTTAGAGCCAGAAGCCGATGGTATTATTGACCTAAAGAAACTTGAAGCAGCAATGCGCGAGGATACTGTTCTAGTCTCTATAATGCATGTGAATAATGAGATTGGAGTAGTTCAAGATATTGCGGCAATAGGCGATTTGTGTCGTAGCCGTAAAATCGTTTTCCATGTTGATGCCGCCCAATCAGCAGGTAGATTGCCAGTCGATGTGCAAGAAATGAAAGTTGACCTTATTTCGTTATCGGCACACAAGGCCTATGGTCCTAAAGGTATCGGTGCTTTGTATGTTCGCCGCAAACCACGTATTCGCTTAGAAGCTCAGATGCATGGTGGCGGTCATGAACGTGGTTTCCGTTCTGGTACTTTGCCAACTCATCAGATTGTTGGCATGGGTGAGGCTTTCCGTATTGCTAAAGAAGACATGCAGAAAGACTATGAGCATGCATTGGCTCTTCGTAACCGCTTGTTTGAAGGCGTAAAAGACCTTGAAGCTGTGACTGTGAATGGTTCTTTTGAACAGCGTGTGCCTCATAACTTGAATATAAGTTTTGCTTTTGTTGAAGGTGAATCTTTGCTGATGTCACTGAAAGATCTTGCGGTTTCTTCAGGCAGCGCGTGTACTTCAGCCAGTTTAGAACCGTCATATGTACTACGAGCTTTAGGCTTAGATGATGAACTAGCACATAGCTCAGTTCGATTCTCTTTCGGTCGTTTCACAACCGAAGAGGAAGTTGATTATGCGATTGAGCAAATCCGTTTAGCAGTGACGAAGCTACGCGACATGTCTCCTCTATGGGATATGTACAAGGAAGGAGTGGATTTAAGCACAGTCGAGTGGGCGCACCACTAACTTGCTAAGTTACGCTTCAAAAGTTGTTATAGAGGATTTGAGGAAAAGATTATGGCATATAGCGAAAAAGTAATTGATCACTACGAGAACCCAAGAAATGTTGGTTCTTTTGATAAAGAAGACCCAAATGTGGGCAGCGGTATGGTTGGAGCTCCAGCCTGTGGTGATGTGATGAAGCTACAAATTAAAGTGACGCCAGAAGGCATTATTGAAGATGCCAAGTTCAAAACATACGGTTGTGGCAGTGCCATCGCGTCAAGCTCACTCGTTACTGAGTGGGTCAAAGGTAAGAGCATAGATGAAGCTGCAGAAATTAAAAATGCAGAAATTGCAGAAGAGCTTGAACTTCCGCCGGTAAAAGTACACTGCTCAATTCTTGCGGAAGATGCAATTAAAGCAGCCGTTGCTGATTACAAGAAAAAACACCAATAATAAGCAGTCTGTATATAATGGGGGTATTTGCCCCCATTTCACGAGTTAACAAATTAATTAAGGTGCAGTATGGCCATCACAATGACAGAAACAGCAGCAAGTCGAGTTAGAACATTCTTAGAAAACCGAGGTAAAGGCGTCGGTTTGCGTTTGGGTGTTAAGACGACTGGCTGTTCTGGAATGGCTTACGTACTCGAGTTTGTTGATCAGCTTAATGAAGAAGATGAAGTATTTGAGCATCAAGGCGTTAAAGTCATTATCGACAAAAAGAGTTTAGTTTACCTTGACGGCACAGAGCTTGACTACGTTAAGGAAGGGCTTAATGAAGGTTTTGAGTTTAACAACCCGAATGCCAAAGGTGAATGTGGCTGTGGTGAAAGCTTTAATGTATAACTGATGAGTGCCACTTGGCCCTGAGTTATTTAAGGACCGACCTCTTAATGAATTATTTTGAACTATTCGGGCTACCAAGTCAGTTTCAACTGGATGGTAGCCTTCTTTCTTCGCAGTTTCGTGAGCTACAAAAACGCTTCCACCCGGATAATTTTGCTACTGCATCTGAGCGTGATCGCTTGATGGCGGTACAAAAAGCATCAGAAATAAATGATGCTTATCACGTGCTTAAAAGTCCGCTCTCTCGAGCAGAATATATTCTTGCCGAAAATGGGATTGATATTCGTGATGAACAGCAGACCATGAGCGATTCAATGTTTCTCATGGAACAGATGGAGCTGCGAGAAAAGCTTGAAGATATCCCATCTCAACCTGAACCAGAGGCTGCGCTGTTTGACTTTGATGCTGAGGTGAGCAAAACCCATAAGCAATATCTTCAAGCTGTCGAATTAGAACTGAACGCAGGCCAGTGGACTCAAGCGGCCGATACTGTGCGTAAGATCAAGTTTATCACCAAACTGAAAAATGAAATAGAGCTAGTGGAAGAGAAACTCCTCGGCTAGTGAATGATAAGGACCAAGCATGGCATTACTCCAAATAGCCGAACCTGGACAAAGTTCAGCACCTCATGAGCATAAGCTAGCAGCAGGTATTGATTTAGGTACGACTAATTCGCTTGTTGCCGCTGTACGCAGTGGTGACGCTTCAACGTTAAAAGATGAATTAGGGAGGAGTATTCTTCCCTCCATCGTTAACTACTCCCAAGCAGAACCTATCGTGGGTTATGAGGCGAGACAAAAGGCAGAATCGGCTCCTGAAAACACCATGATTTCGGTTAAGCGTTTACTTGGGCGGTCACTGCAAGATATTCAGGCTAGATATCCTAATTTACCTTATCAGTTTAAAGAAAGTGACAATGGTTTACCTGTGTTCGAGACGGCATCGGGTGACAAAAATCCAATTCAAGTATCCGCTGATATTCTGAAATCGTTATCTGAGCGAGCTGAGCAGACACTTGGTGGTGACTTGTCAGGGGTTGTCATTACCGTGCCAGCTTATTTTGATGATGCCCAGCGCGCTGGTACAAAAGATGCGGCTAAGTTAGCTGGCCTTAATGTTTTACGCCTATTAAATGAACCCACTGCAGCTGCGATTGCCTATGGTCTCGATTCCGGACAAGAAGGAATCATCGCCGTTTATGACCTTGGCGGTGGTACATTTGATGTGTCTATTCTCCGTTTATCAAAAGGTGTGTTTGAGGTTCTTGCTACAGGCGGTGACTCGGCACTAGGTGGGGATGATTTTGATCATCTCTTGGCGGAATATTTATTAGATCAAGCTGGTGTTAAAGCGCCATTGTCTCCAGAGCAGCACAGAACAGTATTGAATCTTGCCACTGAAGCTAAGATTGAATTATCCGAGAAAGACTCTGTTGATGTTGAGGTTCTAGGTTGGACAGGGAAGGTATCTAGAAAAGAGTTTGATTCATTGGTGCAACCTCTGGTGAAAAAAACTCTCATGTCTTGTCGCCGAGCGTTAAAAGATGCGCAAGTTGATGTCGAAGAGGTATTAGAAGTCGTCATGGTTGGAGGTTCTACGAGAACCATACTAGTCCGTGAAATGGTGGGTGAGTTTTTTCAACGCACGCCATTAACCAGTATTAATCCTGATGAAGTCGTAGCAATAGGTGCAGGTATTCAGGCCGATATCCTAGTGGGTAATAAACCGGATACTGAGATGTTGTTATTGGATGTAATACCTCTTTCTCTTGGTATTGAAACTATGGGTGGCTTGGTTGAGAAAATAATCCCACGTAACACGACTATTCCCGTCGCGCGAGCGCAAGAGTTCACCACATTTAAAGATGGTCAGACTGCGATGAGTGTGCATGTTGTGCAGGGAGAGCGAGAAATGGTCGATGATTGCCGCTCGTTAGCTCGATTCTCTCTCAAAGGAATCCCTCCAATGGCAGCAGGAGCTGCGCATATACGAGTCACTTACCAAGTTGATGCCGACGGTTTACTCTCTGTGAATGCCATGGAGAAGAGTACTAAGGTTCAATCTGAAATTCAGGTCAAACCTTCTTATGGCTTGAGTGACGATGAAGTGGCGAATATGCTGCTTGACTCTATGACTTATGCTAAAGAGGATATGTTAGCGCGTGCATTGGCTGAGCAGCGAGTAGAAGCTGATCGAGTGATTGAAGGATTGTTGGTCGCCATCCAAGTAGATGGTGATGATCTTCTGTCGGAGAACGAAAAAGCAACCTTAGTCAAGGTTATTGAGTCCTTAATTGAGCTTCGTAACGGTGATAGTGCTGATGCCATTGAACAAGGCATTAAAGATGCTGACAAGGCGAGTCAAGATTTTGCTTCACGCCGTATGGATAAGTCGATTCGATCTGCGTTATCAGGTCAATCAGTAGATGATATTTAAGAGAAACAGTTATGCCTAAGATTATTGTATTACCGCACGAAGATTTATGTCCTGAAGGTGCGGTTTTGGAAGCGAGCACAGGTGACACAGTTTTAGATGTCGCACTTAAAAATGGCATTGGCATTGAGCATGCGTGTGAAAAATCTTGTGCCTGTACCACATGCCACGTCGTGATCCGTGAAGGTTTTGATTCTCTTGAGGAGAGCGATGAACTCGAAGATGACATGCTAGATAAAGCATGGGGTCTAGAGCCTGAGTCACGTTTAGGTTGCCAAGCTAAAGTTGCTGATGAAGATCTTGTTGTAGAAATACCTAAGTATACACTCAACCACGCTTCTGAAGATCATTAAAAAACGAGTGTTATAAACTAACCAAAAATGAGAAGGAAAGTGAGCAATGAAATGGACAGATTCACGGGACATCGCGATAGAGCTTTGTGATAAGTTTCCAGAGCTTGATCCTAAAACAGTTCGATTTACTGACTTACATAAATGGATCACCGAGTTAGATGAGTTTGATGATGAACCTAATCGCTCGAATGAAAAAATCCTAGAAGCAGTGATATTATGCTGGATGGATGAGATTGACTAGAGAGAAGCGTAAAAACTTTTGAAGTTAACATTTCTGATTAAAAAAACGGGCGATATCGGCCGTTTTTTTATCGAACTAACATTTTTAGCTTTTAAGATGCTAACATCCCTAGGTTGAGCAAACAGGCGTAGAGTTCGCCAGTAATAAAGACAAGGAGAAACCATGTCCGAACAAATGTCAGTATTTTTGAGTACCGAATCAGCGCCTGCCCATTGGGGAGAAAAAGCAATCCTTTCTTTTTCAGAGCAAGGTGCAACGATTCATTTAGGACAAGGTAATGAACAAGAAGTCGTTCAGCGGGCTGCTCGAAAACTAGACTCTCAGGGTATAGCATCGGTTTCACTTCAAGGAGCAGGTTGGGATCTAGAAACAGTTTGGGTATTTCATCAGGGATATCGTAATCCGAAGAAAAACAATGCTTTAATTTTGCCTGAACTTGTTGACGCTGCTCAAGCCGAGTTAGAAGCACGGATTAAAGCGACTGAATTTACCCGCGATATCATCAATAAACCGGCTGAGGAAGTTGCCCCAAGACAGTTGGCGACTATGGCGGCTGAATTTATTAAGTCTGTTGCACCAGAAGGTTCGGTGAAAGTCCGTATCGTAAAAGACAAAGATTTGTTAGATGAAGGTTGGGAAGGTATCTATGCTGTCGGGCGTGGTTCGGAGAGAACATCGGCTATGTTACAGCTGGATTATAACCCTACTGGCGATGAGAACGCACCTGTGTGGGCATGCTTAGTTGGTAAAGGGATAACCTTTGACTCTGGTGGCTATAGCATTAAGCCATCAAACTTTATGACGGCGATGAAAGCAGACATGGGTGGCTCGGGTACTATTACTGGGGGATTTGCTCTGGCGATTATGCGTGGTCTTAACAAACGGGTAAAACTTATTCTCTGCTGTGCTGAAAATATGATTTCAGGTAGAGCGCTAAAGCTCGGTGATATTATTACCTATAAAAATGGCAAGACAGTTGAAATTATGAATACTGACGCAGAAGGACGTTTAGTGTTAGCTGATGGTTTGATTTATGCCAGTGAGCATAAGCCTGAATTGATTATTGACTGTGCAACCTTAACTGGAGCGGCCAAGAATGCACTAGGTAACGACTATCATGCATTAATGAGTTTCGATGAGTCTCTTTCTCAGCAAGCTTTATCTGTTGCTCGAGAAGAAAAAGAGGGCTTGTGGTCGCTTCCTCTGGCCAGTTGTCACCGAGATATGTTACCGTCAAGCTTTGCGGACTTGTCTAATATCAGTAGTGGGGATTACGCACCAGGTGCGAGTACCGCAGCAGCATTCTTATCTTACTTTGTAGAAGATTATCATAAAGGATGGCTGCACTTTGATTGTGCAGCGACGTACCGTAAATCTGCAACGGATATGTGGGCTGCAGGGGCAACTGGAGTTGGCGTACGTACTTTAGCTGGTTTACTCATCCAGCAAGCAAATCAGTAATTTTAGTGGCGTCTTAACGCTCAATCGCAAATATTATAAAGGTATACCTATGGCTCTAGAAAGAACATTTTCTATCATCAAGCCTGATGCAGTAGAACGTAACTTGATTGGCGAAATCTACAATCGTTTTGAAAAAGCAGGATTTAAAATTGTAGCAGCAAAAATGGTGCAGTTGACTGAGGAGCAGGCTAGTGGTTTTTATGCTGAGCATGAAGGCAAGCCATTTTTTCCACCACTGAAAGAATTTATGACATCAGGGCCAATTATGGTTCAGGTTCTTGAGGGAGAAAACGTTATTGCTAGATATCGTGAGCTGATGGGTAAGACTAACCCTGAAGAAGCGGCTTGTGGTACTCTTCGTGCCGACTACGCGATAGACATGCGTCTTAATTCGGTACATGGCTCAGATAGCCCAGAATCGGCAGCCAGAGAAATAGAGTTTTTCTTCCCCGCTGCTGAAATTT
Source organism: Vibrio aquimaris (assembly GCF_009363415.1). Taxonomy (NCBI): domain Bacteria; kingdom Pseudomonadati; phylum Pseudomonadota; class Gammaproteobacteria; order Vibrionales; family Vibrionaceae; genus Vibrio; species Vibrio aquimaris. The sequence goes on from NZ_CP045350.1 coordinate 616,144, forward strand.
GCCCTCGCGGTTAGTTTACTTCTATATCTAATATGGGTGCTGCTGACATTGGTAGCGCCTTTTATCACCTCTTTTTTGCCTAGGTAGATATCTTATCGTGGTTAACAAATGGTTTATCAATTTAGTTGATGAGTCTTGTTATTGATCTTATGAAAATCATAAAGTTAGAATCTTTACCTCCATATTGGTTTTATTTTTTAATCAGCATGTTTACTTGAGTTAAATATTACCTTAACTTGCTGAAAAGTAGTCGTCTCTTATATTTTTCTTCCTTAAGAAAGCAGTACTATCAGGTGATCGTCTTCACGACATAAGTTTTTTTATTCACACATGCACGCAAAGCTATCAGTCTTGACAGATTGTGATATACTCTGCGCGCAATTTATACCTTATTAACAGAGTAAGACAATGGCAGATTTATCAAAGTACAGAAACATTGGTATTTTCGCGCACGTTGATGCGGGTAAAACTACCACCACTGAGCGTATCCTTAAGCTTACTGGTAAAATCCACAAAACTGGTGAAGTACACGACGGTGAGTCTACAACTGACTTCATGGAGCAGGAAGCTGAGCGTGGTATCACAATCCAGTCTGCTGCCGTTACTTGTGAGTGGAACGGCCACCGCCTGAACGTTATCGATACTCCGGGACACGTTGACTTTACAGTAGAAGTATATCGTTCACTTAAAGTTCTAGACGGTGGTATCGGTGTATTCTGTGGTTCTGGTGGTGTTGAGCCTCAGTCAGAGACTAACTGGCGTTACGCGAACGATTCAGAAGTATCTCGTTTGATCTTCGTGAACAAACTAGACCGTATGGGTGCAGACTTCTTCCGCGTTGTTGACCAAGTCAAAAACGTGCTGGGTGCTAACCCTCTAGTAATGACTCTGCCTATCGGTCGTGAAGACGATTTCGTTGGTGTTGTAGATGTTCTAACACGTAAAGCATACGTGTGGGATGACTCAGGTCTTCCAGAAAACTACGAAGTTCAAGATATCCCAGCTGATATGGTTGACGATGTAGAGCAATACCGTGAAGAGCTAGTTGAAACTGCTGTAGAGCAAGACGACGACCTAATGGAAGCGTACATGGAAGGTGAAGAGCCTTCTATCGAACAGCTAAAAGCTTGTATCCGTAAAGGTACTCGCGATCTAGCATTCTTCCCAACTTTCTGTGGTTCTGCATTCAAAAACAAAGGTGTTCAGCTTGTTCTTGACGCAGTTGTAGACTACCTGCCAGCACCAACAGAAGTTGAACCTCAGCCTCTAACTGATCCTGAAACAGGTGAGCCTACTGGTGAAGTTGCTACAGTATCTGCTGATGAGCCACTAAAAGCACTAGCATTCAAAATCATGGATGACCGTTTCGGTGCTCTAACCTTTATCCGTATCTACTCTGGTCGTATGAAGAAGGGTGACACTATCCTTAACTCTGCAACTGGCAAGACTGAACGTATCGGTCGTATGTGTGAGATGCAAGCTGATGAGCGTAACGAGCTGACTGAAGCGCAAGCAGGTGACATTATCGCAGTTGTGGGCATGAAGAATGTTCAAACTGGTCACACTCTATGTGATCCTAAGCACGAATGTACGCTTGAAGCGATGATCTTCCCAGAACCAGTAATCTCAATCGCAGTTGCACCTAAAGATAAAGGTTCCACTGAGAAAATGGGTATCGCTATTGGTAAGATGGTTGCAGAAGATCCATCATTCCAGGTAGAGACTGATGAAGATTCAGGTGAAACTATCCTTAAAGGTATGGGTGAACTTCACCTAGACATTAAGGTAGATATCCTTAAGCGTACTTACGGCGTTGAGCTAGAAGTAGGTGCTCCTCAGGTAGCTTACCGTGAAACTATCACTCAGCCAGTTGAAGACAGCTACACGCACAAGAAGCAGTCTGGTGGTTCTGGTCAGTTCGCGAAAATTGACTACCGTATCAAACCAGGTGAAGCAAACTCTGGCTTTACGTTCTCATCATCAGTTGTTGGTGGTAACGTACCTAAAGAGTTCTGGCCTGCAGTAGAGAAAGGCTTCGGCAGCATGATGGAAACAGGTGTTCTTGCTGGTTTCCCAACACTAGATGTTGAAGTTGAACTATTCGACGGTGGTTTCCACGCAGTTGACTCTTCAGCTATTGCTTACGAAATCGCAGCGAAAGGTGCATTCCGTCAGTCTATGCCAAAAGCGGGCGCTCAGCTTCTAGAGCCAATCATGAATGTTGATGTTTTCACTCCAGAAGACAACGTTGGTGATGTAATCGGTGATCTTAACCGTCGTCGTGGTATGATCAAAGACCAGCAAGCTGGTACTACAGGCGTTCGTATTAAAGCTGATGTACCTCTATCAGAAATGTTTGGTTACATTGGTCACCTACGTACTATCACTTCTGGTCGTGGTCAGTTCTCTATGGAATTTGCACACTACGCACCTTGTCCAGCTAACGTTGCTGAGCAAGTTATTGCAGAAGTTAAAGAGCGTGAAGCTAAGAAGTAATTCTTATCGTCTTATGTGATAAAAACCCGTAACTTTTGTTACGGGTTTTTTATTTTAACTGCACAAAGTTAATCGTTATTCTTCGATTATACCCTGTAGCCACTGAGTGAAAGCGAGAATACGTTTTAGTCGCGGTGACTCCTGATCGTAAAAAACATTAAATTGGATGCCAGGATGCATAGCGATTTCAAAAGGCTTGATTAGCAGCCCCCTACTGACTAGATCATTGGCCAATGAATCTGAGGCAAGACAAGCACCGTGGCCAGCAATCACCGCATTCATTGCGTGATCAAAGGTACGCACTTCTGTCCATTGTACCGACTCTTTATCCATTTTTACGCCCGCTTCTGCAAACCAAGTTTGCCATGGGTATCCGCCAGATTGGTAATGTATTAGCCAAGTGTTAAGCAGTTGCTCTGGTCGCGATAAATCGATGTTGTTTGCTAAATGGGGGGAACAAAAGGGATAGATAGGATCCTCGAATAAAAATTCTTTATGGAGCCCAGTTGTATTTGCAAGCTCTTCACCTTGCCATATTGCCAGATCAACGTCGCCTTGTTTAAGTTTTGGCTCGTCACAGCTTGTTTCAATCCTAATTGGTATGTTGGGGTGCAGAGAGGAAAACTGCCAAAGTTTGGGTAAAAGCCAACATGATGCAAATGAGGGAGTCGAACTGACACAAAGCAGTCCTTCAATCGGTTCACTTTGAATCTGATTTAATCCAGTGACGATATGATCGAACCCTTTAGAGACATGCCTATATAAGATTTTTCCCTGTTCAGTGAGACGCATTTCTCGACCGTCTCGCATAAAGAGTTTACAGCCTAGTCCATCTTCAAGCTGGCGAATCTTTTGGCTCACAGCTGCTTGACTGACAAATAGCTCTTCCGCAGCTTTACTATAACTACTTAATCTGGCTGCAACTTCAAAGTATCTAAGGCCTGAAAGGTGATGTAAGCGTGCGTCCATAGACTCTCTTTATTGGTATTTTCTGTTATAATAATCTTTTCTATTAAAAAGCAAAAGGAGAGCTTGTGCTCTCCTTGACTGTGGCTAATTTGTTTGATTCTTGAAGTTAGAGTGTTTTAGAACCTATTCTTCCCAAACAACGAGTTTGTCTTTTGGCCAATTTTGTCCCACTTCATGGTACATTTGCTCAAGGATATGGCGCTTTATTTTAAGAGTTGGCGTTAAAATACCATTTTCAATACTCCAAGGCTCTTTAATCATTAACACGCCTTTAATTTGTTCGTGCGATTCTAGAGACTCGTTCATTTTCGCAATGACTTTTTTGGTTGTCCTTTCATAGCGTTCTCTGTCGAAATTAGGGAAATCATGAGGAACGACTAAAAGTATCGGATAGGGCAAACCGAGCCCGATTAAGCACATCATTTCAACTCGGCTGTACTCAAATAGTTTTTTCTCTATTGGAACAGGCGCGACAAATTTTCCTTTAGAGGTTTTAAAGGTATCTTTTTTACGGCCTTGAATGGTCAGATAACCTTCACTGTCAATTGAGCCTATATCCCCAGTATGCAGCCAGCCGTCTGAATTGAATGACTCTTGGGTAGCAATATCATTTTTGTAGTAACCTGAGAACAAGCCTTCACCGCGGACCAATATCTCGTCATCTTCTGCAATTTTGAGTTCAATACCAGGACCTGCGTTACCAACACTGCCTATTTTGTCTGCGCGAAACGGATAGTTTAGAGTACTGTATGCAAAAGATTCTGTCATGCCCCAAGCTTCGGTGATGTTAAGACCTATACTGTGATACCACTCGAGCAAAGCTGGTGATACGGGTGCCGAGCCACATCCTAATACACGGGCTTGATCAAGCCCTAGGCCATCAGCCAGTTTCTTTTTGATAATGGAGTTAATAAAGGGTATTTTGAGTAGAATATTGAGCTTTTTCTGCGGCAGCTTGTCTTGAATTCTTTGCTGAAATAGAGTCCAAAGGCGAGGCACAGAAATAAATAGTGTTGGCCTGTGCATCTTTACATCTTCGATAAATGTATCGAGCGATTCTGGAAACGCAGTGGGGACTCCTCCAGCAATAGAGCAGCCAAAGATGTACACTCTTTCAGTGATATGAGCGAGAGGCAGATAAGAAAACAGCCTGTCATTTCGCTCTATGCCTATGTGATTAATTAATTGTTGTACTGACCAGTTGAAGGCTCCGTATGTGAGCATGGCGCCCTTTGGTAATCCTGAGGTACCAGATGTATAGACAAGGGACATGAGTTTATCGTCTTGGTGCTGAGCTCGATAGTTAGTAGGTTGTGACTTCTCTATTAAATCGTTAAAAGTATGCTGACAATTAGGCGCACTATCATAGGGTAGAGAAAGGCTTATTAAGCTTGGAATACTATCTAATACGTGTTGCGTCGCGGTTGGATCATCAAGCTTACCACCGATAATCGCTTTACTTTCACTATGAGTAATACAGTACTCTATGGTCTCAGTGCCTGCAGTTGGGAATATAGGCACACTGATGAAATCACCGATCATCATAGCAAGATCGCAGATAAACCATTCCGCACAGTTTTTAGATACAAGTGCGATTTTATCACGAGGCTGTAAGCCAAGTGATTGCAGAGCAGAAACGAGTTTTAGGGCTTTATCGGCAACTTCTGAATAGGTATATTCGACAAACTGACGGTTTATAATTTGCTTTAAGTACACTTCATTTGAGCGTTCCTCTGCCCAATGAAGTATCATTTCATTCGGTGGTGGAAGAGTACAAGTGCTTTTGCGTAACTCGTTAGGCTGAATCATTTTCTAACTCCATGTTATTAGCAAAGTTTTGTCATTGTTATTGTTAACAGCGTGTTAATTTTAACATGGAGAATAATAAAAGCGGCAAGTCGGGATGAGAACTTGTGACCAGAATGTGAAAACTAGTGCATTTGTCTATAAATTGCGGGGCTAAAGCCTGTCTTCTTTTTGAATATTCTAGAGAAATAAGAGACGTCGTTATATCCGCATTGGAAGGCAACAAAAGAAATTTTTCTTCACGATTTTCACAATATGAAGCGACTTGGAATCATCCATTTGGCTGTTTAGTGCAAGTATCTGGCAGTGGCAAATTTAACCATGAATACATTGAGACCTCAGATAATATCATCAGCACTCTGACAGGTGTTGATGTTTTTTCTACAATTAAATACGTTAGTGTGTAAGGCTAATTTTGAATGTAAATTCGCGTGCTTGTTCTATTTTTTAATCTCTATATGTATGTAGGCGTTTACTGATATTGAAATTATCTATCTTAGAACAACGTCAACACACCCAGATAATTTGTCTGTGTTGTCTAGGAGAAAGTGATGGGAAATGAAGTCAAGATATCATCAAATGGGGAGTGTTATATTCGACTGAAGACCAACTTAACGATCTGGGTCTTTTATTCGTTAGATTCTTTTCAAGTGCATATTAACCAAGAACTTTCCAAGTGCGAAAACTTAAGCTTCGAAATGATTCCACTCAATGGAGTGACTATAAGTAACCTAACACATCTCCCACAGCCTGATTTAATATTTGTTGAGGCAGGGCCTAATTGGGCAAAAAAAATTACCGAACTTCAGCAGTTTGAAGGACCAGAATTTCATGATTTAGGTCGTGACGCTTCCCTTATTGTGTTTGGTAACGAAAATGATAGTGGTGCGCTTAAGATAGCGCTGCGCGTCGGTGCTAGCGATTTTATTTCTGATAAGGCATTACTTGATGAATTAGCGCCTTTATTAAAAAATATTGCGGAAGCAAAAGTTGCCAATTATCACCTCGGTGAATTACTAGTTTTTATGAATACTAAAGGAGGATCTGGAGCATCTATGATTGCCCTGCATACAGGAGTTATGTTGGCAAGGCAATACCCTAATAAAGTACTACTTTTGGATCTAGACATGCAGTTTGGCGCCATTGAAGATTATCTAAATATTGATGAATCTCATCAATATGGATTGGCCGATCTGTTAGCCGAAGTCGATGATTTGGACAAGATGTCTTTAACGAGCTTGGTGACTAAACATGAATCGGGACTGCATACCATTGGTTTTAAACGAGAAAACAGCAAAGACAGCTATGAGAAGGCGGAGCATTTGAATAGGCTTATCCCTATACTCTTGGAGCATTATCCTTATGTAATTGTCGATATGTCTCGAGGTTTAGAACGGATTTTCTCTTCGGTTATTTCTCCTGCAACCAAGATATTTTTAGTCAGTCAGCAAAGTTTGGTTGCACTAAAAAATGCCTCCCAACTAATGAAGGCGTTGGTGCTCGAGTTTGGTGTCGCGAGGGAACAGATTGAAGTGATTGTTAATCGGTACGAAAAACGCCGATCGACTAGCTTGAAAGATGTGGTGAATATTATCGGAAATGTGCGAGTCCATACTATACCTAATGATTTTAAAGTAGCCCGAGAGAGTGCTAATTTAGGACGCCCTTGCATTCGAGTAAAACACAACAGTTTAATCACCAAGTCAGTTAAAAGGAAAATCACTTCATTAATTTTAGGAAAAGAAGAACCAGCAAGTTGGTATAAAAAGCTCTTTTCTTAACTCTTACTAATCTAGATAGTGGGTTATATGCTTTCTAGGTGCAAAAATACTAACTCTAATGGCTGCCTTACTCAGTTAAACCCGAGGCGATTAACAATGTTGGATACTTTCTTATCTTACAAGGTAAGCCCGACAAAGCGATTCCGTATTTACAGCAAGCGATTAATAGTAAATCCTCTTACTACAAGGTAGCGAATGAAAACTTAGAACGGGCATTGGTTTTAGTTCGCGAGCAGTCATCCGCGGGTATTTCATCTAAAAACTTAGCAATACGATTAAACTATCCAGTTACTAGCGACGCCAAGTAGGATAAAGCTTATCACAATGCTTATGATAGGAAGCTGCAGTTGTTTGAGTAGGTAAAAGCCAACAAGCACAAAAACAAGATCGCTTGGGTTAAGTACTGCACTGGTAAATACCGGTTGATAGAGAGCTGATAACAGCAAGCCGACAACCGCAGCATTCACACCATTTAAAGCGCCTGACACTTTTGGCACGTGAGCAAGGTGTTGCCAATGTTTTAGAACGCCAAGAAGGAGCAAAAATCCCGGTAGAAAAACACCCAATGTTGCCACTAACGCGCCCGCAATAGGTGCTTGAGGGATAAGTTGATAGCCAATGTAGGTGGCAAAAGTAAACATGGGTCCTGGAACCGCTTGAGCGGCGGCATAGCCAGTGAGAAAAGCATCCTGAGAGATTTGTTCTCCGACGATATTTTGCAATAGTGGCAGTACCACATGCCCGCCACCAAAAACTAAGCTTCCGGCTTGAAAGAAATCACTAAACAGCTTGATAAGCGGTAGGCCTGATGTCATCAGAGGCAGAGCAAAAATAAGCAAGCCAAAGGTTATCAGTGGCCAAATGCTGGGCGTAAAGCGCTGATGTGTGTTGCTTTGATTTGAAGCTAAGTATTTACAACCGATCAGGGCAGCGAAGAGCAATAAGATAATTTGAGTTGAAATACTGGGTATAAGAAGAAGCGCAGCGGCGGTAAGCAAACATAAACCAGAGGTTAGCTTTTGCTTACAAAAGCTTTTGTACATTCCCCATGTGGCATCGGCAACCACGACAACAGCCAAGAGTTTTAAACCGTGCACTACTCCTTCAAATAAAGGACTCTGATTGAATTTATGACTAAGCAATGCAAGGCAAAGCATGATCAATACTGAAGGCAGAGTAAACCCTATGAAGGCCAATATGGCACCCAATAGACCTTGACGTTGATAGCCAATGGCAAACCCGACTTGGCTTGATCCCGGCCCAGGCAGAAATTGGCTTAGGGCAACAAGCTGGGCGTACTCTTGGTCATCTAACCATCCAAGCTTATCAACAAAGGTATGGCGAAAGTAGCCGATATGGGCTGCTGGTCCGCCGAAACTTATCCAACCTAACCAGAAAAAAGTTTTAAAAATAGAAAACATGCTTAACTTGCCAATTCATTAATCGTTAACCTAACGCAGAAACATTACAGCAGAATGATGACAATTTAATGATTTTGTCATCATTAATGAAGATTAAAGGGCACGTTTGTGAGTGATAATGCCTCATGGAATTTACTAAAGTAGTTTTGCACCCCACCAAGCGTTTCCCTAACCATACTAAACATAATCCTATCTTAAGAGTAATGTATTAAAAAAGAGAATCTTTAATATATTCACATATATATTATTTTTTTACTGTTGCATTTTTTGTTATTTACAGAACTAATAAAAATCATTGTAATGAGAGTCAATGTGCATATTATCAGCTGTTTTTTTATTCTTGTTTTCACTCTATTATTCGCCAGTTTTTTGTGTAACAAGTAGAATAATAGGAATTAAAAATGAAAAAAGCAGTCTTAGCCGCACTTGTTGCAGCGGCTTTGTTTCAAGCAGTTGGCTCTGAATATGTAAATCACGGTTGGTATATTGGTCTTGATGTGATTGATACCGAGTTATCCGCAAATAATTGGACAGGAAATCAGGGTTCATTTAATTCTGCTTCAGATGTATCATCATCTAGCTTTGCCGCTGCGGTGGGGTATGACTTTAAATTAGCTGAACCTTTTTCGCTAGGTGTCGAATTAGAGTATGCGTATTACGGCTAATTCGATGTCGCACTTGACGGACTGATATCTATGCCAGTCCAAAACCTAGAGTTCACCGCATTGAATTTGAACTTAAAACCTAAGTATTACATTGCAGGCTCTGCTGTGTATTTGGGTGGTATCGTCGGGATTGGTTTTGTTAACGTTAATAACGACACCATGAATTCTGGTTCTTTTGGCTCTACAGCGTCCGGTGACTCTGCCATAATAGGCGCTGAGATAGGTTACAGCTTTACCAAGGAATTCAGCGTTAATCTTGGCTACAGAACGACAACTGCTAAACTCGATAATGTTGATTTTGATATGAAAACGATATTTGCAGGTCTAGACTACAAGTTCTAATCACTAAATAAGTGTTAATAGTAAAGGGAGCTTAGGCTCCCTTTAATAATTTATCTATCAAACAGTAGTGATGTTGCTGCACGCCGGCCAAATGGGCGTATGTTGGCGTATGGCGATCGTTTTGACGTGGGCATTGCCAACCTAAGGTATGCTCGATAAATTGTTTGGCAAAAGACTCTGAAATATCGAGGCAGCCGGCGAGTACGGTATCGACATAGCTTTGCATGATAGGCACTTGTTCACAGGGCTGCTTGGCGTCATCATTAATATACAACCAGATATTATCGCTTGAGGTAAGGGAATGAGTGGTATCTATCTCAGAGAGAGATATTTGAATGCGCTGGTAATTGCGCTCTCTAGTATCAAACTCTTTTAGCTCATTTTGAGCAATTTCAATTAACACCCCATTGACTAGCCCTTGCCCTTTTTGTACCACTAAAGGCGATAGGGTATAGCTTGTATCCAGCTTTCCCCATATGCGTTTAAACCCGTGAATAACCGCTGGGTGCGCAAGGCCAGTTGCGCCGGTCAATTGCCTTGATGCTGAGTTTATTAAGCTGCCATAACCGAATATATACGTCGCCACTTATCTCTCCCTTTGTGATTTGCAGTCTCTAACGCTTTACCGCAAATATAACCCTTTTTATCGCTAAGGTACCAATTAGAGCTTATCCACAGCATGATTGATTGTTGTGTCAATATGACAATAAGGAGTAATTATGACATTGGTTATATGGAGTCTTAATGACTTCATTTGATTTTATTTGCATATAAAACAATGGCTTGAGTTCAGGAATAAATATTGCTTACTTTTCTGTATTTAGCTTATTTTACGGGGCATAAGTGATCAATATTAGCGATAAAAGAATAGAAGATGCCATTGTACCTGTTTTTCGTCTGGCTTTTCGACCATTTTTCCTCCTTGGGGCAAGCTATGCGGCGATTGCTATCACGGTATGGGTGTGGATGTTTCAAACGGGTCAGCCCACAATGTTGCAAGTACCTGCCTTGTGGTGGCATGCGCATGAAATGGTATTTGGCTTTTCCATGGCTATCGTCGTTGGGTTTGTTTTGACCGCAGTGCAGAACTGGACAGGGATCAATGGCACCAAAAGTTATCGATTAGCCCTATTGGTTAGCTTGTGGATTTTGCCGCGATTATTGTTTTGGACTGAGTCTTCTTTGTGGTTGATTGCCGCCATTGAAAGCGTATTTATCGCCATGGTCGCTTATGAAACAGGTGTTCGGGTCATCAAAGCCAAAGGATGGCACAACGCATTCTTTATCCCTTTATTTGTCTTGGCTTTGTTGGCTAATTTAATCAGCTATGCGTCGCTACAAGATATTGGGCCTTTTCCTTCATCTGATGTTTGGCTGGCGATGTTGTGGTGGTTTACGATTTTGCTCTCAGTTATGGGCGCAAGAGTTATCCCATTTTTTACTGCTCACCGGTTAAATACGCCCAAGCCCTCCTCAATCCTTTGGCTTGAGGTTTTGGCTATTTTTCCTTTACTGGTGTTGTTTAATCTTAGCTTTTTACCGACAGAATTCGCACATTTGGAGCAAGTGATGATGCTGGTTTCTGGAGTAGCGCATCTGGTTATCGTCATCAGATGGCAGCCTTGGCGCACCTATCGAGAGCCTTTGCTATGGTCGCTGCATCTGGCTTACTTTTGCATTCCCTTGAGTTTGATTCTGCGTGCAGAGCTAAGTCATATGCTTGCAGCGCATAATATGCTGCACTTATTCGTGATTGGTGCGCTGGGCGGTTTGATTTTGTCTATGGTAACTCGAGTGACAATGGGACATACTGGGCGCGCTATTTATCAAGGTCCTAGTATGGCGATAGGTTTTGCTGCTTTGATGATAGCAGCGATTGTGCGCAGTGTAGGGGTAACACTTTGGCCTGAGAAGCTTATTTTACTGCTCGATATCAGCGGCTTTCTATGGGTACTAGCCTTCACGATATACCTAGTTAAATTTGGGTTTATGCTTGTGACAGCCAGAGTCGATGGACATCCAGGGTAGGGTGTTTAGAGATAATGGAGCTGTAGGAATCAACAAAAGGCTGATGGTTTATAATCAGCCTTTCAGTAAGTAGCGACAAAATTTAGTTGTTACTGTGTAGCTCTGAGTTGAGCTCTACCGCGGTTTTGTTAGCGAGACACTCAATTTGACCTGTGACTGAGTTGCGACGGAAGAGTAAATCGGATACGCCAGTAAGATCGCGCGCTTTTACCGTCTCAACCTCATTACCCTGTGAGTCTAGCATAAGAACTTTTGAGCCAGCAGTGACATACAAGCCAGACTCAACAGTGCAGCGATCGCCAAGTGGGAAACCAAGACCAGCATTAGCGCCAAGAAGAGAGCTTTCAGCAATAGACACTACCACGGAGCCACCGCCAGATAGCGTGCCCATAATTGAAGCGCCGCCGCCAATATCAGAGCCATTACCAACCACAACACCAGCGGAAATGCGGCCTTCAACCATACTTGTGCCAGTGGTTCCCGCATTGAAGTTGATGAAGCCTTCATGCATTACCGTTGTACCTTCACCCACATGTGCGCCAAGGCGAACACGAGCCGTATCCGCAATGCGAACGCCAGCAGGTACCACGTAATCGACCATTTTGGGGAATTTATCAACGCAATCAACCGACAAATGACGCCCCGTCAAGCGAGCTTCAATTTGACGCTCAGCAAGCTCTGGCAGATCAATTGGACCTTCGTTAGTCCAAGCAATATTGTGCAGCAGGCCAAAAATGCCATCGAGCACTGTGCCGTGAGGCAGAACTAAACGGTTAGAGATAAGTTGCAGTTTCAGAAAGCCTTCTGCAACAGAAGAGGGCTTTTCATCCGTTTTGAGAATAACAAGCACTAGCGGCTGCTCAGACTCGGCGGCTTTGGCTGCAAATGCGGCGTTATTGCTATCACCGTTGGTTTCGAATGCTTTAGCAAGCTGTGCACTTTGGCTCGCAGTCACCTCTATAACTTGGTTGCCTTCTTGGTAGCCCGTGACTTCTGCTAGTGAATCGACCAGTGCATCAGCGGGCGCTAGTACCGGATGGGGGAAAAAGGCTTCGATGATTTTTCCATCACGGTTTTTCGTTGCCGTGCCGAAAGCGAGAGAGAAAGTAGCCATGTTTTGAATCTCCGTTGGGTAAAGGAAAACGAGTTTCCCTTCTAAGCTTGGTTTGTGTTCATCATAAGGAGAGTGTTTTCGTCTTTAAAGCACCGCAATGGATAACGTCTGAAGGTCGATACTTTTTGTCTTTTTACCGACACTCTGTCTTTTTATCTATATTGGTTAGCTCAATATAGCGTAGATGAAAATCAAAAAGAGCCCAAACATGGTTTGAGCTCTTTGCAAAGTATCTTTCGCATTAACTGATTATTCGTCAGTTGCGACTAAACCTATTACTTGCTTAGGTCGCTAGCGTGCTCAGATAGGAATGCTGCAACACCTTTTGGAGATGCATCCATACCAGCTTTACCTTCTTCCCATTGTGCAGGACATACTTCGCCGTGCTTCTGGTGGAAGTTAAGCGCGTCAACCATGCGTAGCATTTCGTCAATGTTACGGCCTAGTGGAAGGTCGTTAACCACTTGGTGACGAACAACACCTTCTTCGTCGATTAGGAAAGAACCACGGAATGCAACGCCTGCTTCTGGGTGCTCAACGTCGTAAGCTTTGCAGATTTCGTGCTTAACATCTGCAACCAGTGGGTATTTCACTTCACCGATGCCACCATCTTCGATAGCCGTGTTACGCCATGCGTTGTGGGAGAATTGAGAATCGATAGAAACACCGATTACTTCAACGCCTTTTTCTTGGAAGTCAGCTAGACGATTGTCGAATGCAATAAGCTCTGATGGGCAAACGAACGTGAAATCTAGTGGGTAGAAGAAAACAACCGCTTTCTTACCTTTAGTGAATTCTGCAAAGTTGAAGTTGTCAACGATTTCACCGTTACCTAGAACAGCTGCCGCAGTAAAGTCAGGGGCTTGACGACCTACTAGTACCATTTTTTTGCTCCTAAAAAGTATGGTTAGTTCCAAACCATCTTGAGTAATTTTGGTTTGGTCCGTGTTTGTGCGAGACAAACTATAGTACAGATTGTAGTATTGAAAAAAGCGAAATAAATAGATTAAGTTAATCGAAAAAAACGATAGATTAAAATCTATGCGCCGTTCACCAAACTGAGACATTTAAAAAACAAAATTATGATTAAATGGCCGAATCTTAAACAGTTACATTATCTGATCACACTATATGAAACTCGCCACTTTAGCGAAGCCGCCAAAAAGTGCTTTGTGAGTCAATCAACCTTAAGTAAGGGGATTCAAAATCTTGAAGATTTGATTGGTTGCCCGCTTTATGAAAAGAAAGACAAAAAGGGGCCGCTTGTTTTTACTTTAGCGGGAGAGCAGGTGGTAAAACAAGGTCGTGAGTTATTGGCCAAAGGCCAAGATTTGGTTGAGTTAGGCCGGCAGTGTCAAGGAGGAGAAATGCAAGGACAATTGCGACTAGGTTGTATCCCCACCATTGCGCCATTTTTGCTCTGTGATCTTGTCCAAGAAGTGAACCAACGCTTCCCTTTGCTTAATCTCTTGCTAAGAGAAGACACCACTAATAATTTGTTGGCCGCGCTTCGTCATGGTGAATTGGATATATTGATCTTAGCCTTGCCCGTTGAACTCGATGGAATGGAGAGCAAAATTGTTGGCAATGATCCGTTTAAAATGATCATTAGTCGCCATCAGGCGAATACCATTCGTACTCCAGTTATATACGATGACCTTCCCGATGAATCTGTATTTCTGCTTGAAAAAGAGCACTGTTTGACTGAGCACGCGGTTTCAGCCTGTCAGCTAACCAGAAAAGAAAAGATTAATCCATTTTCTGCCACAAGTTTGCATACTTTGGTTCAAATGGTGGCGAATGGCATGGGCACCACTTTTATCCCTCAGATGGCGATTGACCATGGGTTGATTGAAAATCAAAATTTGGTGGTTGTCGATCCGCCAGAGCAACAAGCCCACCGACATATTGGTTTGGTCTGGAGACCCAGTTCTTCAAGAGTCAACACCTTTAATCAGCTAGCACAAGTCGTTTCTGAGCTACTTTAAGTGTAGTGATTATGATCTATTCTTTGTTGTAACCAGTTTTACTGACTGGTTTTTCTGTTTTTAATGGTTTTTTATTCTGCTGGTGAAGTTTAACTTGTAAAATTTCACAGCCATCTCTTGGCGAAGGTTTCATTAAATAATGAAATTTAACAGTGTCAATTTTACAATCCCTTTCACCTTGATTGTTTAAAGTGACTTTATCCGCTGTGCTTGTACATCAAAGCATAGGGTGCCACTCCTTGTTGAAATAAATTAAACGCTTGTTTGAAATTTCTTCTGGTTAATTGATTTTGGTAATTTTGTTACGAAATTAAATTTCATAGCCAATGAAAAATCAATAACTTAAAGTCAAAAAGATAAAATGTTGAATTTTGTTTTTTACGCTCTTGGGAGCTTTTTATTTAATCCTTAATTGTTATAGTTTAATCAGAATCTGATAGTTTTTTGATGCTATGTGTTAGTCATATTTCGGGGCTGTATTTGGTCCAGCGTACAGTACAGGTAGCACAGTGTTTTTGTTGTTTTATAGTTACAGGTGTAATTTTTGTTGACTGTCTTTGTATGAGTTACAAGCGCCATACTTGGATTGTTAACCAAGGAAGGTAAAGGGAATGCTTTTGAAGACTTCAGCTACAGAAAATACAGTTAATCAAGCACAAGAAAATGGTGTGAATAAAGGCAGCTTAGAGATAACCACTGACCTATCACCAGAGCATCAAGCGATTTTTTCTAATGAGTGTCAGAGCTTTTTGTCTGTCTTATGTGAGAAATTTGCTGGTCAAAACCAAATATTACTGGCGGCCCGTGAAGAATATCAGGCTCGTATTGATGCTGGCTCTTTACCTGATTTTGAACCGGATACCAAAGAAATCAGAGACAGTGATTGGAAGATAAGCCAAATTCCAAACGACCTTTTAGATCGCCGAGTTGAGATCACGGGACCAACGGATCGAAAGATGGTCATCAATGCATTAAACGCTAAGGTAAAAGTGTTTATGGCTGACTTTGAGGATTCTATGTCGCCCGATTGGGCGCAATTATTAGATGGTCAGATAAACTTACGCGATGCAATAAATGGCACTATTTCCTACCATGATCCGAAAAGTGGAAAGCAATACCGACTTAAAGACGACCCTGCGGTGCTGATTTGTCGCGTTAGAGGGATTCACCTCAAAGAAAAACATGTGCTTTTTAATGGCAAACCGATTCCGGGTGCTTTGTTTGATTTCGCACTTTATTTTTATAATAACTACCAAAGCTTAATCAAAAAAGGCAGCGGCCCTTATTTCTATTTACCTAAGCTTCAATCTTATCAAGAAGCTCAGTGGTGGAGTCAAATATTCCACTTTACTGAGCAGCATTACGGCTTAGAGACAGGAAGGATAAAAGCGACGGTTTTAATTGAAACCATCCCTGCGGTATTTGTGATGGATGAGATTTTGTTTGCCCTTAAAGAGCATATCGTTGGCCTTAATTGTGGACGCTGGGATTATATATTTAGCTACATCAAGACACTAAAGAATCATCCCGATCGTATCTTACCTGATAGGCAGAGCGTGACTATGGATCAGCCCTTTCTCAATGCCTACTCTCGTTTGCTTATTCGAACCTGTCATCGGCGCGGCGCTTTTGCTATGGGAGGAATGGCCGCATTTATTCCTTCAAAAGATCCAGAGC
Organism: Vibrio aquimaris; assembly: GCF_009363415.1. NCBI lineage: Bacteria > Pseudomonadati > Pseudomonadota > Gammaproteobacteria > Vibrionales > Vibrionaceae > Vibrio > Vibrio aquimaris. The sequence goes on from NZ_CP045350.1 coordinate 632,431, forward strand.
AGAATCAACAAGTGCTCAATAAAATTCAGACCGATAAGTCATTGGAAGCGCAAAATGGTCATGATGGTACTTGGGTCGCTCACCCCGGGTTGGCAGAGACTGCAATCAAAGTCTTTAACCATGTGTTGGTTGAGCGAAGCAACCAACTTGATGTCACTCGTGAAGATGATGCTCCCATCCTAGCTCAAGATATACTTAAACCTTGCCAAGGTGAGCGAACCGAGCAAGGCATGAGACATAACATCAGAGTGGCGCTGCAATACATTGAAGCTTGGATTTCAGGCAATGGCTGTGTGCCGATTTATGGACTCATGGAAGACGCAGCGACAGCGGAAATCTCAAGAGCATCCATTTGGCAGTGGATCAAGCATGGTAAAGCTCTAGATAACGGGCAAGTTGTTACCAAAGCACTGTTTGAACAGTACTTAAATGAAGAGATTAATGTGGTTAAAGCAGAGCTCGGTGATGAACGTTATCAAGCTGGTCGTTTTGAAGAAGCGGCGAATTTGATGGCCAAACTCACGACCAGTGAAGAGCTAAGCGATTTTCTCACCATTCCAGGATATGACTACCTAGATTAATCACCAACATCGTCAGTAACATCGAGCGTAAACAGCGGAGAAGGAAGTACCGCTGATATAACAACAGCAATATTGGTTCATCAATAGAAGGAAATAACGATGACAAACTTAACTCGCCGCCAACAAATTGAGGCAATCGAAAAAGACTGGGCAACCAATCCGCGTTGGAAAAATGTCAAACGCCCCTATAGTGCAGAAGAGGTGGTCACTTTACGTGGATCCATGGTACCGGAAAATACCATAGCTCAGCGTGGAGCAGACAAGCTTTGGTCCTTGGTCAATGGCGATGCTAAGAAAGGTTATGTCAATTGTCTTGGCGCGCTCACTGGAGGGCAAGCGGTGCAGCAGGCTAAAGCGGGCATTGAGGCGGTTTATCTATCTGGCTGGCAGGTTGCCGCAGATAACAATACTGCATCGTCTATGTACCCTGATCAATCTTTATACCCAGTCGATTCTGTACCTGCTGTGGTGAAAAGGATCAACAATTCTTTTCGCCGCGCCGATCAAATCCAATGGTCAAACGGCAAGTCACCAAATGATGAAGGTGGGATTGATTATTTCCTACCAATTGTTGCCGATGCGGAAGCTGGGTTTGGCGGAGTACTAAACGCCTACGAGTTAATGAAGTCCATGATCGATGCTGGCGCGGCTGGAGTGCATTTTGAAGACCAGCTTGCTTCAGTGAAAAAGTGTGGTCATATGGGCGGTAAGGTGCTGGTACCGACTCAAGAAGCAGTGCAAAAGCTGGTTGCAGCGCGCTTGGCTGCTGATGTAGCGGGGACAAGAACCTTGGTTATTGCTCGCACCGATGCTAATGCGGCGGATCTTTTGACCTCAGACTGCGATCCGTATGATAAAGACTTTATCCAAGGTGAGCGCACTCAAGAAGGATTTTATCGCGTGCGTGCTGGTATTGACCAAGCGATCTCCAGAGGCCTTGCTTATGCCCCTTATGTCGACCTTATTTGGTGTGAAACCGCTACGCCTTGTTTAGAAGAAGCGCGCAAGTTTGCTAAGGCAATCCATGCTCAGTATCCAGAGCAGCTGCTTGCCTACAACTGCTCTCCGTCGTTTAACTGGGAGAAAAACCTTGACGCTGAGACTATTGCTAAGTTCCAGCAAGAGCTATCGGATATGGGGTACAAATACCAATTCATCACCTTAGCGGGGATCCACAATATGTGGTTCAACATGTTTGAACTCGCGCACGATTATGCCCAAGGTGAGGGAATGCGTCATTATGTTGAGAAAGTTCAGCGCCCAGAATTTAAAGCGGCAGAAAAAGGGTATACCTTTGTTGCGCACCAGCAAGAAGTCGGTACGGGTTATTTTGATAAAATGACCAACACTATTCAGGGAGGAAATTCTTCCGTCACTGCTTTGACAGGATCGACCGAAGAAGATCAATTCTAGCCAACAACAGCGAGTCACTGCTTGTTTGGTGACTCGCTAATTTTCAAAAGATTAAAAGTGCGCTGTTTTAATCGATTTCCTCAGGTTCCATTTCTTCTTGTAGTTCCAGCAAGTTAATTGCGATGGCCACAAAATCAGTATCGGTAATGATCCCCACGAGTTGCCCTTTTTCGACCACAGGCAAACAGCCAACTTTGTGCTTTTGCATGTAGAGCGCACTTTGTTTTAACCCCGCTTGTGGTGCAACTGTCATTAAATCGGTTTTCATGACTTCATAGAGCGGAGTATTCAGAGTAAAGGCTTGGTTTTCCGGTATGTTTTGTAGACTGGATTCTTGCGCGGCTAACACATCACGTTGTGATACTACGCCCAGCAGCTGTTTATGAGCATCGACAATAGGAATGTGGCGAATATCCAGTGCGTCCATGGTATGTTTGGCGTCTGAAAGTTGGTGCGAGCGTAACAGAGTGTGTGGGTTACGTGTCATCATGTCTTCAACTTTTATCATGGCTGCCTCCTGAGTTGTTGTTTTATCTTCTCTACTATAGACGCTTTCAGTAAGAGAGTTTGAGAGGTGGCAAGGTTTTTGGTTTTATCTCAATAAAATCGATGTGGTAAATTATGTACAGTCATAGGATTCAACTTTACAGCTAACGACCAAATCAAAATGATTACAAATATTCACACCTCAATCCTTGCTATTGAGTACGTCCAGCATATACTAGTCGGCTGCGAAAAACTCGTCGTCTGTTTGTGACAGAATCAGTTCGGCTTTGATCACAGCAAGAGAAACCACGACAAAAGATTAGTAAGATGCAAGTATCCGATTTTCACTTTGATTTACCTGATGAGCTTATTGCTCGTTATCCTCAACCAGAGCGTACTGCTAGCCGACTACTTCAGTTAGATGGCAATACAGGTCAAGTTTGCGATGGCACATTTACTGATGTCTTAGACCAGATTCAAGCAGGGGACTTGGTCGTGTTCAATAATACGCGCGTTATTCCTGCACGTATGTTTGGCCGCAAAGAGTCAGGTGGTAAATTAGAAGTTTTGGTAGAAAGAATGCTAGATGAGCAGCGTATACTGGCTCATGTTCGTTGTTCTAAATCTCCTAAGCCAGGCTCGACCATAGTTCTGGGCGAAAACGATGAATACTCAGCTAAGATGGTGGCTCGGCATGACGCTTTGTTTGAGTTAAAGTTTGAGTCAGATAAAACAGTATTAGAGATTTTAGAGCATATCGGTCATATGCCTTTACCTCCTTATATCGATAGACCAGACGAAGACTCGGATAAAGAACGCTATCAAACGGTTTATAACCAAAAACCAGGTGCTGTGGCTGCGCCGACCGCAGGACTGCACTTTGATGATGCTTTACTTGCTAAGATTCAGGCGAAAGGCGCGGAGCTTGCCTATGTAACACTGCACGTCGGAGCAGGAACTTTCCAGCCAGTAAAAGTTGATAATATTCACGATCATCATATGCATGCCGAGTATGTGGAAGTTCCTCAGCAGGTGGTCGATGCGATCAACCAAACCAAATCTCGTGGTGGTAAAATTATCGCCGTGGGTACGACTTCGGTTCGTTCTTTAGAAAGCGCTGCACAAGATGCGCTCAAAAAAGGCACAGAACTGGCTCCCTTTTTTGGGGATACGGAAATATTTATTTATCCGGGTTATGAATATCAATTGGTTGACTGCTTGATAACAAATTTTCATCTTCCAGAATCAACCTTGATTATGTTGGTGAGTGCGTTTGCTGGTTTTGAGCATACAATGAACGCGTATAAACATGCAGTAGAGAACAAGTATCGCTTTTTCTCCTATGGTGATTCCATGTTTATTAGTAAGAGAACGTTTGAGCGTTAAATAAAAATTTAAGAGTGTTCGCGGTGCATGAAGCGGCCGATACTAAGCCGCTTTTGGCTAGTGTAATCGCTGGTTTTGATGCGAATACTCGGCACTTTTGGTCAGACTGTATTTCTGACATTGGGAGGCTTAGTGAAATTAAAATTTGATCTGAAAAAGAAAGATGGCACGGCACGTCGAGGTCAGCTGACATTTGAACGTGGTAGCGTGCAAACCCCTGCTTTTATGCCAGTTGGTACTTATGGCACGGTGAAAGGCATGACACCAGAAGAGGTAAAAGGGACTGGAGCAGAGATTTTGCTTGGTAATACTTTCCACCTTTGGCTACGCCCAGGACAAGAAGTCATGAAAATGCATGGTGACCTGCATGATTTCATGAATTGGCAGGGACCTATCTTAACCGATTCAGGGGGCTTTCAGGTCTTTAGTCTGGGGGATATCCGTAAAATTACCGAACAAGGTGTACATTTCCGTAATCCAGTAAACGGAGATAAAATTTTCATGGATGCGGAAAAGTCGATGGAAATTCAGCAAGATCTAGGCTCAGACATCGTGATGATTTTCGATGAGTGTACGCCTTATCCTGCGACTCACGATCAAGCCAAGAAATCGATGGAAATGTCACTGCGATGGGCGCAGCGCTCACGTGATCATTTTGACAAATTAGAAAACCCCAATAGCCTATTTGGTATCGTACAGGGCGGTGTCTACGAAGATTTGCGTGATGTATCGGTCAAAGGTTTGACTGACATCGGTTTTGATGGCTATGCCGTTGGTGGACTCGCGGTTGGTGAGCCGAAAGAAGATATGCATCGTGTACTTGAGCACACTTGTCCACAACTTCCAGAAGACAAACCTCGTTACCTTATGGGGGTTGGCAAGCCGGAAGATTTAGTTGAAGGTGTTCGCCGTGGTATCGATATGTTTGATTGTGTGATGCCGACACGTAATGCCCGTAATGGACATCTGTTTGTGACTGGTGGTGTGATCAAGATCCGTAATGCTAAACATAAAACCGACACAACCCCTCTGGATCCTGAGTGTGACTGTTACACTTGCCAGAATTATTCAAAAGCGTATCTGCACCACCTTGATCGCTGTAATGAAATTTTGGGCGCTCGCCTCAATACCATCCATAACCTTCGTTACTATCAACGAGTGATGGAAGGTATTCGTCAAGCCATCGATGAAGATCGCTTTGATGAGTTTGTTAAAGAGTTTTATGCTCGCCGAAATCGTGAAGTACCACCTTTGGCAAAAGAGCAGTAAAGATGAATAGCCTTTGGCATTGTGCCAAAGGCTTTTATGAATTAGTTAGGCAAATTCTTGGGAATTTTGAGACTAGGCTCTCTAAATGTTTGAGTGTCTCTTGAAACCCTGATGCTCAAGCCCAACTTGGATATTTAATAAAAGTAAATAGAGGATTGTTTTAATGTTGATTACTCCAGCTTATGCCGCAGATGGCGCACCCGCAGGCGGTGGTTTTGAAATGCTGATCATGCTAGGTATGTTTGCGGTTATCTTTTACTTCATGATTTACCGCCCACAAGCTAAGCGTGTCAAAGAGCATAAGAGCCTAATGGCATCGATGGGCAAAGGTGATGAAGTACTGACCAGCGGTGGCTTGGTAGGAAAAATTACCAAAATCGCAGAAGACAACGACTATATTTCTGTTGAACTCAACGCTAACAACGAAATCGTTATCAAGAAAGATTTTGTGACTGCAGTGTTGCCAAAAGGTACGCTGAAATCTCTATAAACAGCTAAAGGATCCTCGCTGTGCTTAACCGCTATCCATTATGGAAGTATTTGATGGTGGTGCTAACCATTGCCATTGCTGCTTTATACGCACTTCCAAACATCTATGGTGAAGATCCAGCTATTCAAATTACAGGGGCGCGTGGCGCCTCTGTCGATATGTCGACGCTGGACTCTATCACTCAAGCTCTGAATGAAAAGGGCTTATCTCAAAAATCCATTGCCCTTGAAGATGGCTCCATTCTTGTACGTTTCAATGATACAGATACTCAGCTAAGTGCCAGAGATGTCATCAATGAATCCTTGGGTAAAGACAAGATTGTTGCTTTAAACCTTGCTCCTGCGACACCGGATTGGCTTGATGCTATTGGTGCTGCACCAATGAAATTAGGCCTTGACCTTCGTGGCGGTGTTCACTTCCTGATGGAAGTTGATATGGACGCTGCGATGGAGAAATTAGTCAGTCAACAGGAAGAAGCATTTCGTAGCGAGCTGCGTGAAGCTAAGATCCGCTATCGAGCAATTCGCCCCGAAGAGCAAGATTCGGTTGAAGTCTTACTCCGCAATGAAGAGCAACTTGCCGATGCTAAGCGACTCTTAACCCAAAATCATCCTGATATGACGTTTGTGGACTCAGACGCTGGTGGTCGATTTACTCTTACCGCGACATTTACTGAGCAACGTCTGGCTGAGATCCGCAACTATGCGGTAGAGCAGAACATTACCATTTTACGTAACCGAGTTAATGAGCTTGGTGTTGCTGAGCCTCTCGTTCAGCGTCAAGGTGCAAGCCGTATTGTCGTTGAATTACCAGGTGTTCAAGATACCGCTCGTGCCAAGGAAATCTTGGGTGCTACTGCAACGCTTGAGTTTCGTGAAGTGGATGACAGAGCGGACTTAGCTGCGGCTGCAAGTGGTAGAGCGCCAGCAGGTAGTGAGATCAAACAAGATCGCGATGGACGCCCTGTCGTTTTGAAAAAGCGCGTGATCTTGGGGGGTTCAAGTATTACCGATGCAAGCTCTGGTACTGATGAATATGGTCGACCTCAGGTCAATATCTCACTTGATAGTGAGGGTGGCAGTAAGATGTCGTCTTTCTCGAAAAAGAATATTGGTAAGCTTATGGCAACCGTATTTGCTGAGTATAAAGACAGCGGTCGACGTACGCCTGAAGGTAAAGTGATTCTGAGTAAACATGAGGAAGTCATCAATCAAGCCACTATTCAGTCAGCGCTTGGTCGTAATTTCCGTATTACTGGTATCGATACTGCCGCCGAAGCGCACAACCTTGCTCTATTGCTTCGCGCTGGTGCTTTGATTGCCCCAATATCAATTGTTGAAGAACGTACCATTGGCCCTTCTATGGGACAACAGAACATAGATATGGGTGTGATGGCGTGTATCTGGGGTATGGTTGCTGTGATGCTGTTTACTTTGCTCTACTACCGCAAGTTTGGCTTTATCGCTAATATGGCGCTGATGGTGAACCTTGTTCTTATCATAGGGGTAATGTCTATGATACCTGGTGCGACCATGACGCTTCCTGGTATTGCAGGTATCGTTCTGACAGTTGGTATGGCGGTGGATGCCAATGTGCTGATTTTTGAACGAATACGTGAAGAGCTTCGTGACGGTCGAAATCCACAGCAAGCGATCCATCAAGGTTATGCCAATGCCTTTAGTACTATAGCGGACGCCAATATTACTACACTGATCACGGCGATTATTCTCTTTGCCGTCGGTACAGGAGCGATCAAGGGTTTTGCCGTGACGCTTTCCATTGGTATTTTGACCTCCATGTTTACTGCCATCATAGGAACACGCTGTGTTGTTAACTTGATGTATGGCGGAAAGCGCATCAATAAATTGTCGATCTAAGGCTGGAGATGATTATGTTTCAGATTCTAAAAGCAGACAAAATGATCGACTTTATGCGTTGGTCAAAATTCGCCTTCCTTTTATCGATTTTGATGATTGGCGCCTCGATCTTTACTTTATCGACTAAGTGGCTGAATTGGGGACTGGATTTTACCGGAGGAACCCTAATTGAAGTCGGCTTTGAACAGCCTGCCAACTTAGAGGAAATTCGTACCGCGCTCGATGCAAAAGGTTTTGGCGATGCTACGGTGCAAAACTTTGGCAGTTCACGCGATGTCATGGTTCGTTTACGTCCTCGTGAGGACGTTGCTGGAGAGACGCTGGGCAATGAAATTATCAGTGCTATTAAAGCTGGCACCGGTGAAGGTGTTGAAATGCGCCGTATTGAGTTTGTTGGGCCTAATGTTGGTGATGAGCTAACAGAGGCTGGCGGGCTTGCTATCATTGTTTCTTTGATTTGTATCTTGATATACGTATCCATTCGTTTTGAATGGCGTCTGGCGGCAGGTGCCGTGCTTGCCCTTGCGCACGACGTCATTATTACACTTGGTGTATTCTCGTTTATGCAAATCGAAGTCGACTTGACTATTGTAGCGGCGCTTCTTACGGTTGTGGGTTATTCACTTAACGATACCATAGTGGTATTTGACCGAATTCGAGAGAATTTCCGCAAGATGCGCAAAGGCGAGCCGGCAGAAGTTATGGACTGCTCTATTACTCAAACCTTGAGCCGTACTCTTATTACTTCGGGTACAACCTTGTTTGTTGTTATCGCTTTATTTGTTCAAGGTGGTGCCATGATCCATGGTTTTGCTACGGCACTGCTATTGGGTATCACTGTTGGTACTTATTCGTCTATTTATGTTGCCTCTGCACTCGCTCTCAAGTTGGGGATAACTAAAGAGCACCTTATGCCGCCTCAGGTGGAAAAAGAAGGTGCTGAGTTTGATGAAATACCTCAATAAAATAAAAGCCGCTGAGAACTCAGCGGTTTTTTTCTTTAATCCATCTTTAAAAGCTTGAAGCAGAAATAATCGAGATATTATTGGCTAACTTGGTATTATGGTGAAAACCTAATTATTAGGAAGCTGCTAATGCCACATTTACGTTTTCGCGCCATGGAGCCACAAAGTGTTCAGTCTTTATCTAAGTCTTTAATTGATGCTTTGCAGCCTCATATGGACTGCCCAAGAGAAGACTTTACATTCGAATATGTCTACACGACTTTTTATCATGAAGGGCAAGTAAGCCAAGCCTATCCTTTTGTCGAGGTATTGTGGTTTGACCGAGGGCAGCAGACTCAGGACGCAGTGGCTGATCTTATCACTGAGCACGTTCGTCATATCTTGGAAGCGGATGTAGATGTTGCGGTTATCTTTACCGCTCTTGAAGCGAATGCCTACTATGATAATGGTGAGCATTATTAATATGTGTTGAGCCTCTCTCATAAAGGTAAACACATGATGTGATTACTGATAGGAGTGTGGGAGATGCTAGATTGTTGGAAATGGCGCATATTGTTCTTGGCTGTTTCATTCTGCCCAACCTTTTCTGCTACAGCTAGCCCTTGGGAGAAGGTTAATACTCCTTCAACGCACTCTCCCCAAGCAATCGGCAGCTATGCAAATGGCTGTTTAGCAGGTGGCTCTGCATTACCACTTGAGGGAGCAGGGTATCAGGTTCTTAGAAGCGATCGTCAGAGATATTATGGTCACCCGAGTGCAGTGAGTTTTGTTCAGCGTTTGGGCAAAATGTCAGAGCAATATCTTAATACGCATATACTGGTTGGTGATTTGTCTTTACCGCAAGGTGGCCGTTTCTCTTCAGGCCATACTAGCCACCAAACAGGATTGGACATCGATATCTGGCTTAGGCTAACTCGAGAAAGACTCACAGAGCACCAGCTACAAAAACCTGTCCCTATTAGTGTGGTCAATATCAAGCAGTATCAAGTGTTAAAGAAAAATTGGGATGCGAGGCATTTTGAATTGATCAAGATGGCCGCTTATGATCCCGCAGTAGAGCGTATTTTTGTCCACCCTGTGATTAAAGAGAAGCTCTGCGCCGATGAAATTCAAGAGCAGCGTGAATGGTTAAGGAAGGTTAGACCATGGTGGGGACATCATTACCACATGCATGTCAGATTAAAGTGTCCTTATGAGAGTACCTCTTGCCGTACTCAAGCAGCGCCGCCTGAGGGCGATGGGTGTGGGGCCGAGTTAATCAGTTGGCGTCCTCAACCTAAGCCCAAAGCATCGCAAAAAGCGAGCAAAAAAAAGCCTAAGGTGATGCCTGCGCAATGTCGGAAAATGCTAAACAATATCTAGATAAAAAGAAGCCGCTTAATTAGTCAGCGGCTTTTATTAATCCAATCAGGCTAGGCCAGCCCTTGAATGATGACGAACTTTTCCAATAGCTGCTCGTCTGTTTCCACATGATTAGGGTCTGTGATAATACACTTTGTGATTGGACATACTGACTGACAAGTCGGCTTTTCATAATGGCCTTTACATTCAGTGCAGAGATCTGGGTCGATCTCAAAGATAGTGTCTCCCATCGAAATTGCCCCATTAGGGCATTCCGGATCGCACATATCACAGTTAATACACTTGTCGGTGATTAACAGTGCCATTGTTATTTGCCTGTTGGATTGCGTGTGTCCTGACCACTATTGAGATTCCGCATCAGGAGTCCGTATTCTAAGTCCATATCTTGTGGTACGGGGATAAACACAAAGTGGCCATTGCCTTTTGCATCGTCAACAGGTTGGGATTTTCTGTTTTCCATCACTTCAAGAGTAAAAACAACATTGCCTTTTGGCGTCATTAACTCAAGGCTATCGCCCAAGAGGAATTTATTCTTCACTTCAACTTCAGCAAGGTCGCCGCGACGTTTCCCCGTGAACTCGCCGACAAATTGTTGAGCGTCGGAGACAGAATAACCATAGTCGTAGTTCTGATAAGTATCGTGCGTATGGCGACGTAGGAAGCCTTCGGTATAACCTCGATGAGCAAGACTTTCTAGGGTTCCCATTAGGCTTTGATCAAATGCTTTTCCAGCAACAGCATCATCAATGGCTTTACGATAGACTTGAGCGGTGCGTGCACAGTAGTAGAAAGATTTAGTACGGCCTTCAATTTTAAGTGAGTGTACGCCCATTTTTGCAAGGCGTTCAACGTGTTGAACCGCGCGCAGATCTTTGGAATTCATGATATAGGTACCATGTTCATCTTCGAATGCGGCCATTTTCTCTTCAGGTTTGTGGCTTTCTGAGAGAAGTACCACTTCATCGGTTGGTTGACCAAGGCCCAGAGTTGCTTGAGGTGCTTCATTTTGAACCTCGATCGTTTGTGCTTGCGCCGGGTCGAACTCTTCTACAATTTGTCCAGAATCGTCTTCTTTGCCTTTTTCGACTTTGTATTCCCAGCGGCAGGCATTTGTGCAGGTGCCTTGGTTAGGATCTCTCTTGTTCATGTAGCCTGATAGTAAGCAGCGTCCTGAGTAAGCCATGCAAAGCGCACCATGAACAAACACTTCTAACTCAGTTTCAGGGCAATGTTGGCGAATTTCTTCGATTTCTTCTAAAGAAAGCTCGCGAGAGACAATGACGCGTTCAACCCCATTCGCAGCCCAGAACTTAACCGTTGCCCAGTTTACAGCGTTGGCTTGAACAGAAAGATGAATTGGCATGTTTGGGAAGGACTCACGCACCATCATGATCAAACCTGGATCTGACATTATCAAGGCATCAGGCCCCATTTCAACGACGGGTTTGAGATCCCGGATAAAAGTCTTGAGCTTAGCGTTATGCGGTTGGATATTGCATACTACGTAAAGTTTTTTGCCCAGAGCATGAGCTTCATCTATCCCTATTTTCAGGTTCTCGTGGTTGAACTCATTGTTACGTACACGCAAGCTGTAACGAGGCTGTCCTGCATATACGGCATCTGCTCCATAGGCAAAAGCGTAACGCATGTTTTTTAAACTGCCCGCAGGGGACAATAGCTCAGGTACAAATGCTTTTTCAGTTGTCATGTTTTCATTCTCTCAGTCTGATCTCAAGTCAGGTCCATTCCACCTAATGGAATTGGGGCGAAAATTCTACGCTAAAACGTGAGTTGTGACTAGGAAAAAGTCCATGAGGTAAGTGTGGTAATTACCAGTGGGTACTTAACTAGGTTAAGCACCCGAGGAAAGTTTAGGCGTTTGTGTGAGACAAACCACCAAGAGATTGGTACAAGTTTGGAAGGAAAGCGCTAAGTTCGCCACACATTAGCGAGAAATCGGCATCAAATCGAGCTGCTTGGTCTTCTCTTGGAATATCATCATTTTTATCTTTCAGCTCATCAGAAAACTTAAGCCGTTTGATACTACCATCCTCGCCAAGAAGAAATTCGATTCGCTCTTGCCACCATAAAGCGAGTTTGGTGACGACTTTATCAGCCTTGATATGGCTGCGGATTTCATCAGCGGTAAGCTCTTGCTTTTTACAGCGAATTACGCCACCTTCTTCAAGAACCGACTTTAGTTCTGCTTCATCAAGCATTTCCATCCCAACAGGGGTATCGCCTGTTTTGACCCATTCGGTCAATGTGGTTTCTAGCGCTTTTTCGGGAATGGCGGGTACAACGGGTAAACTGCCCATAGTCTTACGCAGGAGTGCCAATACCTCTTCTGCTTTTTTATAGCTACTGGCATCGACCAATATAAAGCCCTCTTTAGGCAGTATAAGGACATGAGTATGACTACTGCGGCTAAAGGCTCTTGGCAGCAGGTCCATGACAATATCTTCTTTTAAGGTATCTTTCTCTTTTTTCTTAAGAGGTCTTCCTTCCTGTGCTTCCATGGCTTCAACTTTGGCGCTCAGTGAATCTTTGATCACAGACGCGGGTAGCATTTTTTCTTCTTTCCTTGCGCAGATTAGGATGCGGTTCTCACTGACATGAGTCATCATGTCACCATGCTTGCCCATTGCGGTTACCCAGCCGAATTTTTGTTTGTCCTGGCTGCCACAGGGAGTAAAACGGAATTCAGTCAGTTGTTTTTCCAATTCATCTGCTTGGAATTTAATATCTCGATTAAAACGGTAAACTAGACAGTTTTTAAACCACATACGCTTTCTCTATACCTAGGGTCTGTTGATCTTAAACTTTGGTTGCTCATCATAAAGACTTTTAGTGAGATTGTCCCATTGCAACAACTCATCATTCAGATGAAACTTATATTAAAATTTGTTTTCAAGGGTCACAAAAGTGTCATAATTGATAGTGATAATGCCTTGGTCAATGCACGATTAAATTCCACTTATTCAAAGGTGATTCAATTATGTCGAGAAGGATTCTTGTTGTTGAAGATGAAGCGCCCATTCGCGAAATGCTTTGCTTTGTCCTTGAACAGAAAGGTTATCATGCGGTTGAAGCTGAAGATTATGATAGCGCGGTAACCAAGCTTTCCGAACCTTTCCCAGATTTGGTTCTTCTAGACTGGATGCTGCCTGGTGGAAGTGGGATTAACTTTATTAAACATATGAAGCGAGAAGAGCTGACTCGCAATATTCCAGTTGTGATGCTTACCGCGCGTGGTGAAGAAGAAGATAAGGTTCGTGGTTTGGAAGTTGGTGCTGATGACTACATCACAAAACCGTTCTCTCCCAAAGAATTAGTGGCACGTCTTAAAGCTGTGATTCGCCGAGTGACTCCAACCGCTTTAGAAGATGTGATTGATGTGCAAGGGTTGAGGCTTGACCCTGTATCTCACCGAGTGACGGCCAATGACCAAGCACTTGAGATGGGACCAACAGAGTTTAAAATGCTGCACTTTTTTATGACTCATCAAGAGCGCGTCTATAGCCGTGAGCAGCTACTGAATAACGTTTGGGGCACCAATGTTTACGTCGAGGACAGAACCGTGGATGTGCATATCCGCCGTCTGAGAAAAGCGCTTGAAGGTGCAGGACATGATAGGTTAGTTCAAACGGTGCGCGGTGCAGGCTATCGCTTTTCGACTAAAGCCTGAATCAAGTTTACCATCAGGAGAGGTAAGTGGTTGAACGGTTAACATGGAAAAAGCTAGCCAAAGAGCTAGTTTTTTTTTACACCCCTTGGGTAATTGTCGGATGGATCTTTGGCTATATGTCATGGCTTTTGTTGGCTGCAACCGTGTTGCAGCTCGTATGGCATCTGCACAATCAAATGCGTCTTTCAGCCTGGCTATGGGATGAAAAGCGTTTAACTCCCCCTTCTGGCTCGGGTCATTGGGAGTTTTTGTTTAACGGTATTTATCGTTTGCAGCAACGTCATCGTAGTAAACGCAAAGAACTGAGTAGTTTGATCCGCCGTTTCCGTAATGGTGCGGAATCGCTTCCTGATGCCGTGGTTGTTTTTCGCGGGGAGGGGAATATTGTATGGTGCAACAAGTTAGCTCAGCACCTACTTGGTTTTCGCTGGCCAGATGATTCTGGACAGCCTATTTCTAATCTACTCCGCACGCCAGATTTTATTAAATACCTCAATAAAAACGACTTTTCTCAGCCTTTAGAAATACGCTCTCCACTCAACGTCGAACGCATGCTTGAACTTCGTATTGTGCCTTATACCGAAGGAGAGCACTTGATGGTGGTTCGTGATGTGTCCCAATTAAAACAATTGGAAGGGATGAGGCGTAACTTCTTTGCCAATGTATCCCATGAGCTTCGCACGCCCATGACGGTATTACAAGGGTATCTTGAAATGACAGAAGACCCTGATATGGTCGTTGGCCCTATGTGGACCAAAGCGCATGGTGTTATGACCGAGCAGCTTAATCGTATGAATGGTTTGGTTAATCAGTTATTGACCTTATCAAAGATTGAAGCCGCGCCAATGCATGAATTGGAAGATGTGGTGAATGTCCCTGCTATGTTGGATGTGCTTGAAAAAGAAGCTCAGAGTTTGAGTGGCGAGCAACAGCACAAGCTTAATTTCGATGTCGAAAGTAGCTTATTGGTGCTTGGTGATGAAGACCAATTGCGTAGTGCGATTTCTAATCTGGTTTATAACGCTGTCAAATACACGCCTGCTGGTGCTGATGTAAAAGTTCGCTGGTATTTATCTGCTCAAGGGGCGTGTCTAGAAGTTGAAGACAGTGGTGAAGGCATTGAACCTCAACATTTGCACAGGTTGACTGAGCGTTTTTACCGAGTAGATAAAGCGCGTTCAAGAGATACAGGAGGAAGTGGACTTGGGTTAGCGATTGTCAAGCATGCTCTGACCCATCACGATTCCCATTTAGAAGTTCAATCGGAAGTGGGTGTGGGGAGTAAATTTTCGTTTATTTTGCCTCAACGTTTAGTGGTGGATAGATGAGGTTTAGCGCTGCCATTGTTTGTTTTCTGCTCACATTTTCTGTATCGGCTCAAGAAACTAACGCGCGTCATCAGCACTATCACAAAGTAGCAAGTTTGAGCGGTAGTTTGACTACGGTTGGTTCAGATACGTTAGCGGGAATCACCACTTTGTGGGTAGAAGCGTTTAAACATTTATATCCTAGCGTTAATGGGGAAGTGCAGGCATCAGGTTCTTCGACAGCGCCTCCGGCTTTAACGGAAGGGACAGCGCAGTTCGGACCTATGAGTAGGCCAATGCGTCAACGAGAAATTGAAGCCTTCGAACGTGAACATGGCTACAGACCAACAGAACTGCGGATTGCGATTGATGCAGTTGGTGTGTTTGTTCATCGAGACAACCCAATAACAGGGCTTAATTTTGAGCAACTAGACAGTATATTTTCTTCGACTCTGCGTTGCGGCTCTACTCAGCCAGCTTCAACATGGGCCGATTTAGGACTCAATTATCAGTGGGCAAAGCGCAGCATGCAGCTGTTTGGCCGTAATTCTGTGTCAGGTACCTATGGTTACTTTAAAAAAGTGGCCTTATGTGGCGGTGATTTTAGAAATAATGTCAATGAACAACCAGGATCTGCTTCCGTTGTTCAAGCGACCTCTTCCGCCATCAATACGATTGGTTATTCGGGGGTCGGTTATCAAGTATCTGGAGCCAAGCTTATTCCTATCGCGAGACAAGGCCAAGATTATGTTTATCCCAGTGAGAGTAATATAGTATCTGGTCGATACCCTTTGTCGCGTTATCTCTATCTTTACGTTAATAAGAATCCATCGAAGCCTTTGTCTAACATCATGAAAGAGTTCATTCTTTTTATCTACTCTGAGCAAGGGCAGAGCATAGTCAAAAAAGCGGGTTATGTCCCAGTATCAGCTGAGATGGCAAGTGTTGAATTGAATAAAATTGACACTTTGAGCATTAACTAACCATTTGACCTCTCTTTTAGAAATGAAGATCCCAACCTGCATTCCGCCAATGTTTTTGCTCTGTTGTCAGGTTTGCATGTAATAACTTATTGTTACTCACCCAGCTCCTGTCTTGTGAACTTAAGGTCCAAGTCGGGCCATCGGTAGACAGTTCCAATAAAGGAAGGGGGTCGTTACTGCGTTGACCATGGAGTAAGATGGCAAGCCGCAATATGCGAATCAAGCTAACTACATGCTTCTTCTTAAACAGGGTAAGTTCTTCCATCTCATGTAACTTGAGAGCCTTTCTCTGAAAGCGTACCAAAGTAGCAAGCACGGATTGTTGCTCTCGGTTGAAACCAGGCATATAGGTATGGCGAAGAATATAAGCGGAATGGCGATGAAAAGCTTGTAGACTGATGCTGAGCCCCACCTCATGCAGCAAGGCTCCCCATTGGAGTAAATCGAAGAGCTCAGAATGTTTCTTGATGCCGAGATTTTGATGTATCTGCTGTAAAAACAAAGTGGCTTGCTTTCTTATTCTATCTGCATGTTCCAAGTCTACCGCATGCTTACTGGCGAGGTTTTCAGTTGTTCTCATACGAATATCTGAGCGCTGGAAGCTGTCTTCCATTTGAAACAAAAGGCCTTCTCGCAAAGCGCCTTCTGAGACGTGTAATTCGCTGACTCTAAGACTCGCGAGTATAGCTGCTAGAATGGCAACACCCGCTGGAAATACGGATTGACGCTCTGCTGTGAGCCCGGTGAGTTTGATGTCATTAATTCGGTTCCATTGGCACAAAGTGTCGACTAATTTATCTAATCGTCTTGAAGTGATCAGCCCATCATCAAAGCCCATACCGATTAATACTTCTCGTATTGCTTTAATCGTTCCTGATGAACCAAAGGCGATATCCCAACCTTTTTTCTTATAGTGGTAGGCTATGGATTCCATCTTTTGCTCAGCGCCCAATATGGCTTTGGCGAAGTTTTTCGGTGATAGCTTACCCTTAGAAAAATATTGTTTGGTATAGCTGACACACCCCATTTGTTTACTGTTGATTAACTCAGGCTCAAAACCTCGGCCGATAATAATTTCTGTGCTTCCTCCACCAATATCGACCACAAGTTTTGAATCTGATTCGGGTTGGGTATGGGCAACGCCGAGATAAATTAATCTTGCTTCTTCGACCCCAGGAATAATCTCAATGGGAAATGGCAGCACTTCGCGTGCCCGCAGTAGAAAAAGATGAGCATTACTTGCTTGACGTAATGTATGGGTTGCTGCAATGCGCACGTTATCTTGGTCAAAGCCATGCAGCCGCTCAGCAAACATAGCGAGACAATCAAGCCCTCTTTCAATAGCATCATTATCGAGGTATTTTTGCCCTTTTAAGCCAGCACCTAATCTTACTCTTTGTCTGTGGCGACTAATAAGCTGTAGTCCCTGTTCGACTACGCGAGCGACCACCATATGGAAGCTGTTTGAGCCTAGGTCGATAGCGGCAATATCACGATTCTGTGAGGACTTCTTCATGAATAAGGACTTGCTCCCTACGTTTTCTTGTCTGTTTTTCTACTTCTTTAAGATAGTCGTATATGGCTATTTGCGAACGGATTTTCTTGCGATTACCGCGTGGTACATATTTATTGCTCATTTCTTTGTCTATGAGTCGTGCTTTTACAGTGTCAGTGAAGTGAATGTTGATTATATCAATAATGCGTCGTTTGAGCCTAGGATCGCGAACAGGTGCAGCAACTTCAATTCTGTAATCTATGTTTCGAGTCATCCAGTCTGCTGAAGATATGTAGACTTTATGAGCCCCGTTATTATGGAATATCAGTACCCTAGGGTGTTCTAAAAAACGGTCAACTATGCTGATGATGCGAATATTTTCACTTACACCTTTTACGCCGGGAACCAATGAGCACATGCCTCTAATCACCATTTTAATTTTGACCCCAGCATTACTTGCTTCATAAAGCTTATTAATAAGGGCTTTATCAACCAAGTTATTGACTTTGAGAGTGATGGCTGCTCGCTTACCTGCTTTGGCATTGGTGATTTCTTCATCTATATGATGGTAAAGCTTTATCCGTGAGTTTCGAGGGGACACGATAAGATGCTCAAATTTAACTGGCCGATACGGATTTTCGATGTAAGCAAACACATTTTGTACTTCATGAGTAATTTCAGGGTCCGCGGTTAACAAAGAGAAGTCAGTATAGATTCGAGCGGTTTTTTCGTGAAAATTGCCAGTGCCAATGTGCGCATACCGAACCACACTATTATTTTCTCTGCGGCTGATGAGAAGTAACTTAGAGTGAATTTTTAACCCCGGAGTGCCAAAAAGCACTTGAACGCCAGCTTCTGTGAGTACTTTTGACCACTCAATATTGGCCTCTTCGTCAAAGCGGGCTTGTAGCTCGACAACGACTGATACCTGTTTGCCATTATGCACAGCATCGATGAGTGAGTTCATTAAGCGAGAGTCTTTGGCTACTCGGTAAATATTAATTCTAATACTCAATACTTTGGGATCAAACGAAGCCTGACGCACAAGCTCTGTAATGTGTTCAAATGTATGGTAGGGATAGTAAAGTAAAATATCCCGCTGCTTGATGGCGTCAAATTTGTTGGCATATCCATCGAAATCAGAACATTGTAATGGGGGTAAAGGGCGGTTTTCGAGGTAATCTCGGCCTACATTTGGAAAGTCGATAAAGTCTTTAAAGTTATGGTAACGCCCTCCGGGAATAAGACTGTCGTAATTGGAAATCCTAAGCTTGTCGCATAGAAAAGCTAACATTGCTTGAGGCATTCCCATTTCGTAAATAAAACGTACCGGCATTGCAGTTAGGCGTTGACTGACTCCTTCAGACATCTGCTCGAGCAAACTATGTTCTACCTCATGGCTTAAATCATACTCGGCGTCTCGAGTCATTTTCATCGCGTAGCCTTTGAGTTGGTCGTATTCAAAGAAACCGTAGAAAAGCTCATCCAGACAATATCTGATGATATTGTCCAATAGAATAATGGTTTTTCGACCTCTACCTTTATCTTCAGGTACCATGACGAAGCGAGGTAAGTGACCAGTGGGAATTTCTATCAGTGCATATTGACTAAGCTCGGCTTTTTTAAGTTCAACGGTAAGGTAGGTGTATTCGTCTTTGAGAAACTCCAGTACATCGATGTCATCTCTCAAAAGAAGTGGAGTAATATGAGGCTGGACCTGTTTTCGAAAGTAATTTCGTATCCATATCTGTTGTGATGCGTTTAGCTGAGCTTCGTTAATAAGGAAAATTTTTCGCCGTGCCATCTCTCGGATAAGGTCGGAGTACAAATCATCAAACTTGTCATTGAGCTTAAGGGCTTTGCTTTGCATTTTAGTTAGCAAGTGTTTGGAATTGCCATTGCCCCCACGCTCTTGGTTGATTAAGATGCGTCTCTTAACATCGGCAAAGCGTACTTTGTAAAACTCATCCAAGTTGTTGGAAAATATACCTAGAAATCGAATCCGTTCGATGAGTGGTACTTTTTTATCTCCGGCTTCTTGTAAAACACGTTCATTGAAAGAAAGCCAACTGAGTTCCTTTTCAATATACAGCTTTTCTGTGCTCATGATTTTTCCTATTGACCGACTGACGAAGTTGACTTAAAGAGTCATACTCTGAAGAAGTGCAACTTAAGGAGATAAGGGATCTGCCTTAATTGAGTTAATACATTGTTTTCAGTTGTTTAATCCGCTATGTAATATAATTGTCATCTAATCGAAATATTATACATCTGGGGACTTCTAGATAAGTGAGTGAAATGGCCAAAGCCGATTTTTCATTGCAAGAACGTGATCGCAAGCGACTAATGAAAGACAGATTTGCTCGTTGGCTGGTATCGGCTGGCGGAGTTACTGTATTAGCGGCTCTGGTTTTACTATTTATTTACCTTTTATCTGTCGTTATTCCGTTATTTTCTGATGCGAAAATAACGCCAAATGTATCGATTGAGTCGATAACCACCGAAAAACCAGTAATTCTTGGTGTTGGTGATAATGGAGAGCATGCTTACGCCGTCTCAAAGTTAGGTTATGTGGACTTTTGGGCTTTAGGCAGTCACTCGATAACACCGGTCAAAACCGTTGAATTAGGCAGTCGTTACCGTTTACATCGCTCAAATCGTTTTACTCATGGTTGGTTAGGTGCTGCAAGTACATCTGGTGACGTGCTTTTGTACAAACCTCAGTTACGCAATGTTATTAAAAACGAAAAACGTGTATTTTCGCCTAAACTTGACCGTATTTCTCAGCCTTTCGACCTAAAGTTTTCCGACGGACCTTCTCTGAAGAGCTTTGATTATGCGGTTGGTTCGAGTATTACCTTAGCAGGTTATTATGATGACCATCGAGTACGAGTGCGCTGGCAGGAGAGTAACCAAAATGTGTATTCCTATCAGTTTCCTCAACCATTTGAACACTTAGATCAACTTATTATGACACCTGATGGGAACACCCTTTATCTTCGTTCCGGTTCTGAGTTGGTGGTAGCTAAAAAAGGAGCCTTAGATTTTAGTATTCGAGAAGTTGTAGATTTGAGCCTTGGCCAAGATAAAGCTGTAGTTACAAACATCAACCTTCTTGCTGGTGGTTACTCTTTGCTTGTGACTTATCAAGATGGCTTGGTGGCGCAATGGTTTGATACTGTGACCAATGGCCTGCGGGGCTTGACTCATATTCGAGACTTTCAATTAGCTTCTCAACTGACTTTCTTGCTTCCCGACACGTATCGTAAAGGTTTCTACAGTTTTTACGCCAATGGAACGGTAAAAAGCCATTATACGACAAGTGAGAAACTGGCTATTTTCCAGCGGATTTATCACAAATCGCCGCAATTAGCCGCCATGTCTAATAATGAAACTTATTTATTAACTCTGTCTGGCAACGAATTGCGTTTAGCTTATGTTGATAATGCATTTCCAGAGGTGTCATGGTCTTCGCTTTGGCAAAAAGTGTGGTATGAGAGTTACCCTGAGCCGGAGTATGTTTGGCAAACGTCATCTGCTGACGATGAATTTGAAGCCAAGTATAGTCTAGTCCCTATTGCATTTGGGACTCTTAAAGCTGCTGCCTTTGCTATGATGTTTGCAGTACCCATAGCCGTGTTAGGAGCTATTTATACCGCCTATTTTATGACGCCGACAATGCGCCGAGTCGTTAAGCCTTCGATAGAGTTAATGGAAGCTCTGCCCACAGTGATTATTGGCTTTATTGCAGGCCTTTGGTTTGCTCCCATGGTGGAAAGCCACCTATCTGCCGTCATTGCACTGATCCTTGTACTCCCCATTTCAACCATAATGGTTGGCGGGTTATGGAACAGGCTTCCTAATGTTTGGACTTCAAGATTGCCAAATGGGTTACATGTACTGATTTTAACGCCGTTAATGGTGTTGCTTACCGTTTTGATATGGAATCATAGTACCACTATCGAGTGGTGGTTATTTGATGGCGATATTCGGGTTTACCTTGCCGAGAAGGGAATTGGTTTTGATCAGCGTAATGCTCTGGTGGTCGGTTTTGCTATGGGATTTGCGGTTATACCAACGATTTTTACGATTGCGGAGGATGCTATTTTCTCTGTTCCCAAGCATTTGTCTGATGGCTCTTTGGCATTGGGGGCTACCTCTTGGCAAACTTTAATTCATGTTGTGCTATTAACGGCGAGCCCAGGCATTTTTTCTGCGGTTATGATGGGACTGGGTAGGGCTGTAGGCGAAACTATGATTGTACTTATGGCAACAGGTAATACTCCGCTCATGGACTGGAATATTCTTGAGGGCATGCGTACTTTGTCAGCCACCATAGCAGTTGAAATGCCAGAGTCCGAGGTGGGCAGTTCTCATTTTAGAATTCTATTTTTAGCTGCTCTGATTTTATTGGTATTTACCTTTGTTGTGAACTCATTAGCTGAATGGGTTCGCCAACGGTTGAGAGAAAAATACCGTGCGTTATAAATGCTTTCAGTTAGGGATATTTGATGGAATTTAAGTGGTTCAGATCTGGATCCCCATGGATATGGCTGACAAGTGGTGCTGTTAGTGTAAGTTTGCTATCAGTACTTGGCTTACTGCTCTTTATTGGCTGGAAAGGCTTATCTTATTTCTGGCCTTCTCCACTATACCAATGGAGCAATCAGCAAGGCGAGATGATTGTCGGCCAGCTTTACGCTCGTGAATCAATATCGATTAACAATTTAAAGCAGATGAACGCAGATTTGCCGCTTGATATGGAAAAGGAGAGTGATATCGTGAGGTTGGATATTAAGATTGCCAACCGCGATATTTATCCCGCCGATTTTATTTCTGTATTGTCAAAAGACCTACTTCAACCATCAATGCCTAAAATGTGGGCCGTGGTTGAGCGTACTCAAGGGGGAGATTTTTACGGCAAACCCAAAGGTTACTTCACTTTAGCCAATCAGAACATGGTGACCTCAAATGTTGAAGAAACTATCGAGCAAGCCCTGATTTTTGCCAAAGATCAGCGATTGAAAATTGATCGCTTGGTTGAAAAACAAATCAGAGTGATCAGCGCTCAGTACTCTAAGCTCAAGCTGGAGAAGAAAAAGCGTCAAATAAGTGGTCAGCTTGATGAAGAGTTTATTAGACGTTACGACAATCAGTCTCGTATATTTGGCCAACAACTTATAGAAATGGAAGCAGAGTTAGATGCACTTAGGCAAGAGCTAGAACAGCAAGGCCTGCTTATAGAGGACATGAAGGGTAAAGAATACCAAATTTCACTGAGTGAGATTTTAGATGTTTGGTATCCCAATCAGATGTCTATCTGGCAAAAAGTTCATCATTGGTTTAATCAGGTATGGAAGTTTTTAACCACTGAACCAAGAGAATCTAACTCCGAGGGAGGCGTGTTTCCCGCTATATTTGGCACTGTGTTGTTGGTTTTAATTATGTCGATGATCGTCATGCCGTTAGGTGTCATCGCAGCAATATATTTGCATGAGTATGCCAAGAACAATACTTTAACTCGATTAATACGAGTTGCTGTGATTAATCTTGCGGGTGTGCCCTCGATTGTTTATGGGGTATTTGGTTTAGGATTTTTCGTATACACCCTTGGGGGCTCGATTGACGATTTGTTTTATTCTGAAAAGCTACCTGCTCCAACATTTGGTACGCCAGGTTTATTATGGTCGGCATTGACTCTCGCTGTACTGACACTTCCGGTTGTTATTGTGTCAACCGAAGAGGGACTGACTAGAATCCCCAATTCTGTGCGCAATGGATCACTTGCTTTGGGTGCAACCCAGTTTGAAACTATGTGGAGAATTGTACTGCCCATGGCGAGCCCTGCGATTCTCACAGGGCTGATTCTAGCTGTTGCTCGAGCGGCAGGCGAAGTGGCGCCTTTAATGTTGGTGGGTGTTGTTAAGTTGGCTTCGAGTTTGCCCCTTGATAGCCAGTTCCCATTTTTGCATTTGGATCGAAAGTTCATGCATTTAGGTTTCCATATCTATGATGTAGGGTTTCAAACGACTAACATAGAAAGTGCAAGACCTTTGGTGTATGCCACGTCGTTTTTGCTGGTGTGTGTGATCGTAGGATTGAATTTAACCGCGATCAGTATTCGTAATAGTTTGCGCGAGAAATATCGAACATTAGGGCAAGATTAAACTATGTTTTCAGTTGATCAGACTTTAGGCTATCCGGCGCCGCTTGATGTGAATAACCTCAATGATGAGCAGACCGCAATTAGTATTGAAAAGCTAAATCTTTTTTACCATAACACGCAGACACTTATGGATATTTCTATGCGGATCCCGAAGGGACATGTTACCGCATTTATTGGTCCTTCTGGGTGTGGTAAGTCGACCTTATTACGTTGTATTAACCGAATGAACGATTTAGTGGAAGGGTGCCGTGTCGAAGGCAAGGTGGAACTGAATGGTAGTAATATTTATCATTCCCAAGTCGATGTGCCTACCTTGCGTAGGCGAGTTGGTATGGTATTTCAACGGCCGAATCCTTTCCCAAAATCTATCTATGAAAATGTGGTTTACGGGTTACGCCTGCAAGGAATTAAAAACAGCCGCACTCTAGATGATGCGGCGGAAGCATCCCTTCGGGCTGCTGCCTTGTGGGATGAAGTTAAACATCGTCTCCATGAGAATGCATTTGGTTTATCAGGTGGTCAGCAACAACGTTTAGTTATTGCAAGAGCGATAGCCATTGAGCCAGAAGTGTTACTTCTTGATGAACCGACATCGGCATTGGACCCCATATCAACATTGACTATTGAAGAGTTGATCAGTGAGCTTAAAACAAGGTATACGGTGGTCATTGTCACTCACAACATGCAGCAAGCAGCTAGGGTGAGTGATCATACTGCTTTTATTCATATGGGAAAGTTGGTCGAGTATGCTGATACAGACTCAATTTTTACTTCACCTAGCCAAAAACAAACGGAAGATTATATTACTGGCCGTTACGGGTAGTATTGGAGTGAAATGATTGCTATGAACTTTGGACGTCACATATCCGGTCAATTTAATGTCGAGCTAGAATCTATTCGTACCCATGTTCTCACTATGGGGGGATTGGTTGAACAGCAACTTTCATTTGCGATGCAAGCGTTGCACAAAGAAGATGTTGAGCTTGCGCGAAAAGTTGTGCGAGATGATCACAAAGTTAACGCAATGGAAGTGTCGATTGATGAGGCATGCACGCGCATTATTGCCAAGCGTCAGCCGACAGCAAAAGACTTACGTTTAATCATGGCGATTATCAAAACCATCACTGACCTTGAGCGCATTGGTGATGTGGCGACTCGCATGGCTTATGTTGCAATTGAAAGCCCGTCATCGAAAGAGCGCCAGTTTCAAATATCCTTGGAACCTCTTTGTCGCCAGGCAATCGCGATGTTGCATCAGGCTCTTGATGCCTTTGCGCGCATGGATGTCGAGTCGGCTGCTGAGGTGCATAAATTGGATGATAAAATTGATGCTGAATACGAAGCTGTGATTCGCCAGTTAATGACTTATATGATGGAAGATCCGAAAAATATTCCTCATATACTGCAAGTTATGTGGTCTGCTCGTGCGATCGAACGTGTGGGCGATCGCTGCCAAAATATTTGTGAGTACATTATTTACTTTGTTAAGGGTAAAGATGTACGCCACTTGGGTGATCAAAGCATTGATGATGCCCTGCGTTAGATGACTCAACGCGCTAGTATGTTTGTGGGACCAAGGTTTGTGCCTCGATGGGAGCGCGTTCATACCCAGCTTTTTTTAACTCAGGTAATAGAATTTCGGGATAGTGAATAGCCTGATAGTCAATCTGATTAAGCAGATGGCTAATACAATTTAATCTGGCTTGTTTCTTACTGTCTGACGGCACTACCCACCATGGACAATGTTCAGTATCTGTGTGAGCAAACATTTTATCTTTGGCTTGTGAATATTCTGCCCAGCGTTGGCGTGATTCAAGATCCATCGGACTAAATTTCCAACGTTTGATGGGAGTATGAATTCTTTCAAGGAAGCGTTTTTCTTGTTCTTGATCAGAAACCGAAAACCAATATTTGATTAAGATAATCCCAGAACGCTGCAACATATGCTCAAATTCAGGGCACGATCGCAGAAATTCCGTATACTGCTCTTCGGTGCAAAAATTCATTACACGCTCAACTCCAGCTCTGTTATACCAACTTCGGTCAAAGAGGACGATTTCTCCTGCCGAGGGTAAATGAGCAACGTAACGCTGGAAGTACCATTGTGTTTTTTCTTTTTCCGTCGGCGTGGGTAGTGCCGCGATTCGGCATACACGTGGGTTTAGCTTTTCAGTGATGCGTTTTATCACGCCGCCTTTGCCAGCAGCGTCGCGACCTTCAAAAATAACAACGACTTTTAGTCCTTCTTGTTTGACCCATTCTTGAAGTTTAACCAATTCTGTTTGAAGCCTAGCGAGCTCTTTTTTATAGAGTTTTTTATTCATTTTATCGTCGTCCATGAGGTTGCCTTTTCAGTAAAGGCTATCACTTAGAGCATGGGCGCAAGAGAATGGAAACTAAGAATTGAGAGCTTTTACTACCTTTTCAATCGCGAGCGAGTTAGTGATAGGAACAACAAAATCATCCAAGCTTTGCTGACCCATTCTGGCGTTGTTTGAGAAATTTTGCATTTTACTGGTGCGAGTGGACTTTCCTGATAAATGGACTTCGGTTATTTGAGCTTTGTCGACAATCGTGTTGACATTGTCTGCGTTTAGTCCCGAACCTGCAATAATGGTTAGTCTTCCTTTGGCGAGCTTTGCCATGTCGCATAAGGTATCAAGACCTTGTTCAACGTTGGCGCTTAAACCTGATGTTAGCACTCGTTCGCAGCCAAGTTCAGCAATATCATTGATAGCTTGTCGATAATCCACGCATTGATCTATAGCGCGATGAAAAGTAACCTCTAACTCGTGATGCTTGGCCTTATTGAACAGTCGACGGCTATGCTCCATGTTTACATGTCCTGCAGAGTTTAAGACGCCAAATACTACGCCGTTCATTCCGGCATGTGCTGCGGCTTCTATATCTATCAGCATGCTTTCAATATCATCTTGGTCGTAGAGAAAGTCTCCTTGACGAGGGCGTATCATGGCAAAAACAGGAATATTGGATAGTTTAGCTGCTTGCTTCATCATGCCATAGCTTGGGGTTAAACCACCGAGAGCCAAAGAGGAACATAGCTCTATGCGCGTTGCGCCGCCTTCTATTGCATTGTGGAGAGATTCAAGATTATCGATACAAACTTCAACAACATAGCTCATGGTTACTGACTCAAACTCAAAATCGAGTCACCATGATAAATGAAGCGCAAGGATTTTATTAGGGTAAAAATAGCGAAATGCGTTTTCCCCAAAGCAGATGTAGTCATGAGGAGAGGACGTGTTAACTAAAAATATCAATGACTTAAGTCAACACGGCCATATGATAGAAAAGTAAGAATACTTAGGCTGCGTCGTCTTGAGCCGGCGCCTCATTGATTTCTTCGATTGATTCTACCGCTTTTTTCTTTGCCGCTGGTTTGCGTTTAGCACCAAGAGCGAATAGCAGATCTTCTTTGTGTTGTGCTAAGAACATGGCTAAGTCTTCTTGCTTAGCTTCATCTTCTAGCAATTCGCTTTTACCTAATAGCTCAAAAAGCTCATCAGCCATATCAAGCATTTTGTCATAGGCATCAGCTTCCGCTTTAGAGGTAAAAGTCATTTTTTCTTCTCCATTACGTTCTACCACGTACTTGACGATTACAGCCATGGTTGGTCCTCTAGCTCAAAAAATTAGTTGAATTATTTACTGTCTTTTTATACAGCTTTTACTCTATTAAGTCCAGATTGGATATGAGTTTAAAGTTTAAAACTATCTGCTTTTCTGCCATGAATGACAAAAATCAATAAAGGATTTTAGTAGAGGGCTTTGATATTTTTCTTTGTGCAGCAAAAGCCAGAAACGTCTTTTCATATCCAGAGGAAGTATTAACTCAACGACTCGACCATCTTGTATGGCGGGCTGCGCAGAAAGGCGGGATAGGCAGCTTAGGCCTAAGCCTGCTGCAACACTATTAATTAGTGCTTCCGTTGTATTGAGTTGAAAGCTTTCCTGCCATTGTTCGATTCTTGGCGCTATGGTGCGAAGAAAGAACTCTCGCGAGCCAGATCCCGGTTCTCGTAAAGCCCATTCACTTCCTTCCAATGTATCCAAAGAGATTTGCTTTTTCTTTACTAGAGGTGAATCTGGAGAGCAAATGACACACATTTCATCTTGGCTAAATTGATTCGAAATCAATAAAGGATGATTGGTTTTTCCCTCGATGAGCGCAATATCGAGTTCATAATCGATGAGTTTTTCACATATCAAAGCAGAGTTAGATATAAAAAGGCTCTGA
The DNA here is from genome assembly GCF_009363415.1 of Vibrio aquimaris. Classification (NCBI taxonomy): domain Bacteria; kingdom Pseudomonadati; phylum Pseudomonadota; class Gammaproteobacteria; order Vibrionales; family Vibrionaceae; genus Vibrio; species Vibrio aquimaris. The sequence goes on from NZ_CP045350.1 coordinate 660,157, forward strand.
GATTTGTGCATGGTTTGCTTGCGAAAATCACTTAGTAAATAAGGAGCGACCTGATTACCAACTGTATCGCTAGCTCCAATACGCAGTTCTCCAGTTAGAGTTTTACCTCCATCAAATAGCTGATTAATATCCTGAGCACGATGCAGTAACTCATCAGCGAGAGGCAAGAGTTTTTGTCCTTCTTGGTTGAGAATGAGGCGATTATTAACACGATCAAATAAAGAATGGCCAATCTGCTTTTCAAGCTCGGAAAGCGCCATACTTACCGCCGCTTTTGACAAAAACAGCGCCTGTGAGGCTGCGGTAAGCGTGTTGTGCTGAGTAATGGATATAAATACTTTCAGTTGCTTAAGAGAAATATTGGCGGCCATAAGATTTTTGTTAATTTAATCTGAACGTATGTTTTAAATAATCAGATATATTCGAACGAATATCAAGCGTATTATTTCTATTAGGAAACAGAAAAAGATTGTGAGGCAATGATGATTAAAGCGACAAAAGCAAAAGTGATGGGAGCACCCACACCAATGGCAGGATTAGCGCTAGGGATTGCCAGTTTAGGATGGTGTTGGGAGAATTTCGCTCCTTTGCATGGTTATGGTCAGCTACTTGGTGCTGTTATCGCAAGTGTATTACTGGTGGTATTGGCAGTAAAATTTCTTTTTCACGGTCATTTGCTTGGGCAAGATCTTGCTCACCCAGTCGTTGGCAGTGTGGTACCTACCTTTGCAATGGCCACCATGGTGGTGTCGAACTCTCTTGGTCATTTTTATCCCATGCTTGGTGACATGCTCTGGCTTGCAGCTGTCGGTTTACATATTATTTTCCTTGTCAGTTTTGTGTACCACAGAGCAAAAGAGTTTGAGCTACATCATATGGTGCCGAGTTGGTTCGTTCCGCCAGTAGGTATTATCGTTGCTGATGTGTCTTTTTCGGGTAACCCAGATTTATTGTTCATTGCTAATGGCACTTTAATATTTGGTATGCTTGCCTATGCTGTCATGCTGCCTATGATGATTTATCGCTTTATGTTTACTCATCAAGTGCCCGATGCTGCTAAACCAACGCTTGCAATTATGGCGGCTCCTGCCAGCCTTTCCCTAGCCGGTTATTTAACTGTGGTGTCTCAACCTTCACCAGTTATTGTGGGGCTGCTATTTGGTATTGGTGTGTTAATGACCGCCATTATTTACCTCGCTTTCTTTAAATTATTGAGACTGCCTTTTAGCCCTGGTTATGCCGCTTTTACTTTCCCTATGGCAATAGGAGCAACGGCGTTATTTAAGCTTGCCAACTGGATGCAAACGTCTGGATTAGATAGTCAGTATGTGCATCAAATTCATACGCTAGCAGGGTTTGAGTTGATTGTTGCAACAGGTGTTATTGCCTATGTGGCAATCAGGTACTTTAACTTTTATCAACCTCATAAAGTGATAGTGCGTAATGCATAACCTTTTGGTGGATTGATTTGTGTTTAATGCTCAAGAAAGCAATGCACTTATGCTAATCTGAAGCCAATTGCGGCAATGATAGTGTGAGTGCACTTTGTTTACTGTCTACCATTCCAACCAAGTTGATGTCTTAAAGTCCTTACTTGTCGAATTGGTTCGCTTGAACCCTTTAGATAATCCCTTTGAACAAGAACAGATTTTGGTTCAGAGCCCTGGTATGTCCCAGTGGTTGAAAATAGAGTTAGCTAAAGAATTTGGTGTTGCGGCAAATATTACTTTTCCACTCCCCGCAACGTTTATATGGGATATGTTTACCCAAGTTCTGCCTGATGTCCCTCAGCGCAGCGCATTCAACAAAGAGGCGATGACTTGGAAGTTAATGCAAACGCTTCCTCGGTTGCTAAATAATGCAGAGTTTTCTGCCCTAAAACACTATCTGCAAGGTGATGACGATCAGAGCAAGCTCTACCAGCTCGCGGAGAAAATTGCAGATATTTATGATGGCTACCTTGTCTACCGACCCGAATGGATTGCCAGTTGGGAATTGGAACAAGAGGTGCTTGAGTTACAGGGGGAGCACAATTGGCAGTCTATTTTATGGCGAGCTTTATATGAGCACACCACTTCTTTAGGTCAATCGCCCTATCATAGAGCAAATCTCTATCAAGATTTTATTTCTAAGTTAGAAAATAGTACTCATTTTGAACAGCTACCTAAGCGTTTGTTTGTCTTTGGTATCACGTCTTTGCCACCGCGCTATATGGACGCGCTCAAAGCCATGGGTAAGCACATTGATGTGCATTTAATGTTTACTAATCCTTGTCGTTACTACTGGGGCGAAGTTCGTGATCGAAAATATCTTGCTCGCCTTGCTGCTAGGCACCGCCAACATTTGGTGTGGAAAGAGGATCATTCTGAACTTGAAGGTGAAACGCATCAGCTTAAAGGGGATATTGAACAAAACTTAGATGACGAGCTTCACACCAATGCGATTGGCAATAGCTTGCTTGCCTCTATGGGGAAACTTGGCAGAGACAATATGTTTTTGCTATCACAGCTCGACTCCCATGAAATTGAAGCCTTTGTGGATATCGATAGAGACTCTCTGCTACATAATGTGCAAGCAGACATTCTCAATCTTGAAGAGCAGCACAATGATCAATTGATTGATTCTAGTGCCCACAAGCATAGGATTGAGCCTCAAGATGACTCTATCAGTTTGCATGTTTGCCACAGCGCAATGCGAGAAGTCGAGGTGTTGCATGATCAATTACTGTCTATGTTTGATCGACAGCCGAGTTTAAAGCCACGCGACATTATCGTTATGGTGGCGGATATCAATGCCTATAGTCCAGCGATTCAAGCTGTATTTGGTAATGCGCCGGGAGAGCGATTTATTCCTTATTCGATATCAGATAGAACCGCAGATCAAGAAAGTCCTATTTTGCATTCTTTCATGCAAGTAGTGAACTTACCCAATACCCGTTGTCTTGCCTCGGAGTTACTTGAGCTTTTGGAAATACCCGCCATACTTGCTCGGTTCGGCCTCAGTGCTGAGGAGTTTGTGCAAGCTAAACTCTGGGTAGAGGAGTCGGGTATTCGCTGGGGACTAGACCTCAGTACTGGAGAAGAATTCGATTTGCCTCAAACGGCGCAAAATACATGGCAATTCGGTATCCAGCGTATGTTACTTGGGTATGCAATGCCTGACTCCGCTGGATTACTAGAAACTCAAAGTGGTTTGCTTGCCCCTTACAATCAAGTTCAAGGCATGAATGCCGAGCTTGCGGGAAAATTGGCTCACTTTATTCAAACGGTTAGTGATTATCGCAGCAAGTTATCTGTATCTCAGCCGATTGATAAATGGCGTGAAGTATTGACCTTAGCCTTGGATGATTTCTTTATGGTAGATATAGAGGGAGAAGCGGCACTTAAGTCAATACGGGATACCTTATCTGGGTTACATGAGCAGATTAAAGAGGCAGCCTATCAGCAAGACTTGACGCCAAATATTGTCTCACAGTACCTCAAAAAGAAGCTTTCAACGACTCGAGTCAGTCAACGTTTTCTTGCAGGGCAGGTCAACTTTTGTACTTTGATGCCAATGCGATCAATTCCGTTTCACATCGTATGCCTATTAGGAATGAATGATGGTGTATATCCGCGGACCGTCGCGCCAGAAGGTTTTGATCTTATGAATGGTAGATCTCGACCTGGGGACCGTTCGCGCCGTGATGATGATAGGTATCTTTTCTTAGAGGCTTTGTTGTCTGCACAACAAAAGCTTTACATCAGTTATGTTGGTCGCTCAATTCAAGATAACACTGAACGAGTACCCTCAGTTTTGGTCTCCGAGCTTATGGAATATTGCCAACACAACTATTGCTTGGCGGGGGATGAAGGCTTGGACTCCGATCAATCTGGCAAACAATTATTAGCATGGATACGGCGTTTACATCCCATGGTGCCTTTTAGCGTCAACGCGTTTACCCATGGTAATGTTAGCTATGCCAAAGAGTGGCTTCCGGCTGTTAATCGTCAAGGCCATAGCAGTGGTGAGTTTAATCGCCAGCTAAGTGATTATTTGCTTGATGCTGTCTATCCGCTTGATTTGGATTTAGTTGAATTACAACGCTTTTGGCGATTGCCGGTGCGATACTTCTTTAATCGGCGTTTAAAAGTGGTGTTTGAACCCCCTTTGCCCGTAACCCAAGACGAGGAACCTTTTGCCCTTAGTGGTCTAGAAAGCTATCAAATGAGAGATAGCTTGCTTGAAGTTTTACTTGAGGCGCAACATAAAGGGGATCTTGAGCAACAAATTATTATCGACGATTTTATTGCAGAGCAAAGAGCTCAAGGAAAGTTACCAGTGGGCGCTTTTGGGGATATTGAGTTTGAAACCAATCGGGTCCAAGCGCAGGAGTTAGTCGAAAAGCTAGCTTGGCTTTGTTGTGACGAAAAAGAAGATCATGAAGTAAAGTTGTCGTTTGACGTATTAGGTGAGGGACGAGTTGTTGAACTTAGTGGTTGGTTAACACAAAACTATCGTTCAGGTTTGGTGCGCTTTCGCAGTGGTCGCATAAGAGCTCAAGATTACTTATCCGCTTGGATAGATCATCTAGCCATCAATGCCATGGGCCAAAACCAGCCTTCCCATCTGCTTGGTTATGATCGTAAAGAGGGTGTTGTACACTTAAGCTTTCCTTCAATCGCTGACATGTCATTGGCTCAATCTCATCTTGGTGAGTTGATTCGACTGTATTATCAAGGAATGACCACGCCCTTAGCTTATTTTCCCAATACCGCCTTAGCTTGTGTCGAAGCTGGCTTTAGTCGAGGCAGTTGGTCTGATAATCAAGAAAAGTCGTTTAAGAAGATGGCCGAAGTGTTCAACGATGGTTATTTCAGCAAAGGTGAAGGGGCGAACACTTATATTAATAGGATTTGGCCCCAGTGGAATGATGAGCTTGCAAGTCAAGTATGGGAGTTAGCGGCTTTGGTTATCCAAGCTCCGAGATTAGCTGTACAGGCCGATGACGAGAAGTAACCGGTGAAGGTGTTTAATAATGTCAATTATCACGAGTCTGCGCGGCTCTTTTATGTGCAAGTTAAAGGTGGAAAATAGTGACATCTAGACCGGCAGCTACATCGCTTAATACCATGACTTTTCCACTCCATGGCGCTCGCTTAATTGAGGCATCTGCAGGAACCGGAAAAACTTTTACTATCGCTGGCTTATACCTAAGGCTACTTCTTGGTCATGGTAGCGCAGAAACCAAACATCAGCAGCCATTGACCGTGGACCAAATATTAGTGGTCACTTTTACCGAAGCGGCAACGGCTGAGCTGCGCGATCGTATTCGAGCTCGTATTCATGATGCGAGGATCGCGTTTTCGAGAGGAAAAAGCACTGATCCTGTTATCGCACCCTTATTGAATCAAGTTGATGATCATCGCCAAGCTGCGGAGATTCTTTTGCAAGCCGAAAGACAAATGGATGAAGCGGCAGTTTTTACCATTCACGGCTTTTGTCAGAGAATGCTCACTCAAAATGCATTTGAATCGGGCAGTCGTTTTGACAACGAATTTATTACTGATGAAAGCCGGCTCAAAGCTCAGGTAGTTGCGGATTATTGGCGACGCAACTTTTATCCATTACCGCTGAATTTAGCGGGAGAGGTTCGCCGTCTTTGGGGCAATCCTAGTGAGTTATTAAGGAAAATCAGCCCATATTTGACTGGTTCTCCACTGCGAATTTCTGTCCCTGTTATGCAAGGCAGCTTAGCTGAACTCCATGCTGAAAATATTAATAAAGTCAACAAGCTTAAAGCGCTTTGGTTGTCTGGTAAGGATGATTATCTCGCCCTAATTAGTGACTCAGGAATTAATAAACGCAGCTACAGTAAAAAATCTTTGCCCGCATGGCTTGAAACGGTCGATGCTTGGGCATCTACAGACACAACTGGCTACGATTATCCCGATAAGCTGGAAAAGTTTTCCCAAAATGTATTGCAACAAAAAACGCCGAGTGGTGATGTGCCTTGCCACCCTGTATTTGTTGCGATAGAGCAATTTCTCTCCAGCCCCATCAGTTTAGAAGCGCCGATATTGGCTCATGCAATAGACCAATGCCGTGAAATGCTGAGCAAAGCCAAGCAGCAGAAACAGTGGTTGTCGTTTGATGATTTGCTGACTCAGCTTTCGGCCGCGATAGATGATGACGATGCCGAACAGCTTGCTTCGCGGATACGAACATTATATCCGGTTGCGATGATCGATGAGTTTCAAGATACTGACCCGCTGCAGTATAGTATTTTCAGTCGTATTTATCTGAGTGAACCACAATGTGGTTTGTTTATGATTGGCGATCCTAAACAGGCGATATATGGTTTTCGAGGGGCCGATATTTTTACTTATATCAAGGCCCGTAATCAGGTGTCATCTCATTTCACTTTGGGAACAAACTGGCGCTCAAGTAAAGACATGGTCACTGCGGTGAACCAGTTATTTGATACGCCAGATTGCCCGTTTATATACGATGATGATATTCCTTTTTTGCCCGTTGATACTAGCCCAGAAGCAGACAAACGCCAGTGGTTGTTAAATGGCAAAACACAACCTGCTTTGACTTTTTGGCTACAAGAAACCGAAAACACCCCTATTACTAAGGGCGAATACCAACAAGTAATGGCGCAAGCATGCGCGCAAGAAATTCAGCATATTTTAGTCTTGGCTCAGCAATCACAGGCGGTATTTGATGATGGGAAATCTCAGTATGGTATTCAAGCTGGAGATATCGCTGTATTGGTAAGAACTGGCAGTGAAGGACGTCTTATCAAGCAAGCATTAGCGGCGAAGGGCATTGCCAGCGTCTATCTGTCAAACCGTGATAATGTGTTTACTTCATCGGTTGCGCAAGATATTCAACGTTTATTGCAAGCCGTACTGACACCAGAAAATGAACGAGCGCTACGAGCTAGCATTGCTTCGGAGTTATTTGCATTAGACGCAGGATCACTAGATAAACTCAATAATGATGAAATTGAATGGGAAAATATCGTCAATGAGTTTAGAGAATATCGGCATTTGTGGATGCAGCGTGGTGTGTTGCCCATGCTTCGCAGCGTAATTAGTAAACGGCATATTGCAGAGCGTTTATTAGAGGAAGACAGTGGCGAGCGCTTTCTAACTGATTTGATGCACATTGGTGAGTTACTGCAACAAGCGAGTATCGAGTTAGATAGTGACCATGCGCTCTTACGTTGGTTAGCCCAATCCATCACTGATGCTGAAGCAGGCTTTGGCGGCAGTGAAGAACAGATTCAGCGTTTGGAATCTGAGCGTAACTTGGTACAAATCATTACTATCCACAAATCCAAAGGGTTGGAATATGACCTAGTCTTTTTGCCATTTGTGTTTTCTTATCGCAAGGCCAGTGAAGCCAAGTATTATGATAGTCAACTGGATCAAACTATACTCGATATCAGGGCGCAGGAGGCGTCACTTCAACAAGCTGATAAAGAGCGGTTAGCCGAAGATCTACGTCTCCTTTATGTTGCGCTGACGCGAGCTGTCTACAGCTGTTTTGTTGGCGCGGCACCAATTCGAGATGGTCGTTCCAGTAAAGAGCCTACAGGCGTTCATCACAGTGCTATAGGTCATCTATTGCAAAATGGTCAGCAAGCAGGTGTGGCTGAGTTGACGGCAGCAATCGAGAAACAAGTCAATAACCAGACTTGTATCAAGCTTGTCTCTTTACCTGAATTTAATAGCGAAAAGTTGATCACTAATCAAGTTGAGCAAGTAAAGTTAACAGCCAAAGAATTACAAGCAAGCATTGACCGAAACTGGCGAATTACCAGTTATTCAGGGCTGGTTAAGCAAGGGGCTAGTCGCGCATTTAATGAGGCTGCAACAGACATATTGACCTTAGATCTGGACTCTTTTGATGATAAAGAGGTTGAGAACGAACTCGAACCTCAAAAGAATATCTTTACCTTTCCTAAAGGTGCGAGAGCCGGTACTTTTTTACATACTGTATTTGAAGATATCGAGTTTACCGAGCCGGCGACAAGTTCTACTAACACTAAAGTCATTATTGATTTGATGGAAGGTGAGCAATTAGACTCTGGATGGTTACCCGTATTGCAGGGCTTGGTGGAGACAGTGTTGACCACCCCTCTAGATGGTAAAAAGCTGAAACTCAATCAAAAAAGTTCATCTTCGCGCCTTGTTGAAATGGAGTTTTTACTTCCAATTGAGGTACTTACCGCGCCAGCTTTAAATCGCGTTATTCAGCGTTATGATCCTTTATCTGCCAAAGCGGGCGATCTGGGCTTTCATTCAGTACAAGGCATGCTTAAAGGTTTCATCGATTTAGTGTTCGAGCATCAAGGCCAATATTTTATCCTCGATTGGAAATCAAATTATCTTGGTGACAGCGTCAGTGACTATCATGGGGATGCGTTAAACAACGCGATGGCTGAGCATAGATATGATTTGCAATACCAAATTTATGCTTTGGCATTGCATCGATTCTTGCGCTCTCGTTTGCCCGATTATGATTATCATGCTCATTTTGGTGGTGTTTATTACTTGTTTTTACGTGGTATGGATGGTCAAAGCGAACATGGGATTTTTTATGCTCGTCCCTCGTTGGCTCTTTTGAATGATTTAGACAGTTTAATTGACGGGCATTCGATCGAACCAAAACAAACCGATTCAGGACAGATGGAGTTAATATAGGATCCTAGTTATGCAAAGTCTGTTTTCATACCTAAAGCCTCTTGTCGATAAAGGCGTAATTCGGCAGATCGACTACCAATTTGCTCGATTTGCTCGTGAACAAAGTGGCAATGACAATATTGCCTTTATTGCTGCAATTGTGAGCTGTGAGTTAGGACATGGCCATATTTGCCTGCCTTTAATCGACAAATTTGGTCAGCCATCTGATTTGGTAGTCAAACTCGGTGTATTTGGTGATTTCGCAGACCAACTTAACTATGTGTTGCGCAAAATAGATTGGTTGAGCGAGTTACAGAACACTTCTTTTGTTGGAACGACTGACCAGAGCTTACCTATGATTTTCGATGGTGAAAGGCTTTATCTTCATCGCTATTGGCATTACGAATCTGTGTTGGCGAAGCGATTGAAGAGCTTAGGGTCACCCATGATCATAAAGCCTACTGATGGTCAAAAGCTTGCTCAATGGTTAAATCATCTGTTTGCTAGAGACTACCGGTACCTTTTCAGCGCTTTAGCCTCATTGCAATCTGACTTAGCACCACAGGTGGCTAGACAACAACTTGTCTGCGACCATCTTGATGTAGTCAGTAGCGAAGGGCTTGATTGGGACACCATAGACCAAAAGCTCTTGAGTGCTGCAAAAGTTTCGCACCTTGATGTGTTAGATGAACTAGTACCTTTATCTATGTGTGTGAATTGGCAAAAAGTGGCAGCGGCGGTGGCTTTAACAAGACGCTTTGCCGTGATTTCTGGTGGGCCAGGAACCGGAAAAACAACCACGGTAACTAAGCTGCTTGCTGCGTTAAATGTTCAGGCTCAACAATCTGGTCAATCGCCAGTGATTAAATTGGTGGCACCAACGGGAAAAGCTGCTGCACGCTTAACTGAGTCTATAGGAAAAGCTGTTGCTAAGCTTCCTGTTGAGCCGAGTATCAAAGCTCTAATACCAAGCAGCGCGAGCACGCTACATCGTTTGCTAGGTGCTATACCAAACAGCGCTGAGTTTCGTCATAACCAACAAAACCCTCTTCATCTGGACATACTTGTTGTTGACGAAGCGTCAATGGTTGATCTGCCTATGATGTATAAGCTGGTGGATGCTCTACCCAGGCACGCAAGATTAATACTACTAGGTGATAAGGACCAAATTGCTTCTGTAGAGGCGGGCGCTGTGCTTGGTGATATTTGCTCTTTTAATCAACATGGCTATAGCTTTGAGCAAGCCAAGCTAATAAGTCAGTTAACGGGTTTTTCATCCTTGAACAACCATAATAGTCAGTCTGCTAGTATTGCTGACAGTTTATGCATGTTACAAAAAAGCTATCGTTTTGACGCCCGCTCAGGAATAGGTCAATTAGCTAAGGCCATCAACTCTGGAGCTAAGACCAAGGTTGATCTTGTTTGGCAAAAAGGCTTCGATGATATCGCTCACTTTCCCGTTGATGCCCTTCATTATCGGCAGATGATACAAACCTTAGTGGTAGAATATAGCCACTACTTAAATCGTATTAAGCCAGCAATGCAGGGGATTGATGACGAGCCAATTTATGATGTTGCAAGAGAAGCTTTACAGCTTTTCTCTCACTGTCGTTTGCTTTGTGCCGTTAGAGAAGGCGACTTTGGTATTACTGGACTCAATCATAGTGTGGAACGAGCACTTAAGGCGCGTAAACTCATCAAGGTACAAGATGAGCTTTGGTATCATGGCAGGCCTGTAATGATAGTGCGTAATGATTATGCACTAGGCCTCTACAATGGTGATATTGGTTTGTGCTTGCTTGATAGATCTGAAGGAGAGGCGAGACTGAAAGTATTTTTTGAGCTTGCAGATGGTTCAATCAAAGCAGTGCTGCCTAGCCGAGTACCTGAGCATGAAACTGCTTATGCGATGACGATTCACAAATCCCAAGGCAGCGAGTTTGAACATACCTTGATGGTGCTACCACCAGATCCTAACCCTATTTTGACCCGTGAGCTGATCTACACTGGTGTAACTCGAGCGAAGAAGAAGTTGAGTTTATTTGTTGATGATAGAGTGATGGCTCGCGGTATAAAAGTTCGCACTCAAAGAGCCAGTGGTTTAGTTGATAGGCTTACCGAATAATGCCCATTTTACTGGGCATTATCAAAAATCAGGCTTATAGCTCAATAGATAAAATCTTCGATTTACGTTGGAAATTATACAGGTTTTGTTTTTGTGAAGGTAAACATTCAACGGACATTTCCTCAAAGCCCTGCTCACGAAACCAGTGAATACTGCGCGTAGTAAGGACAAAAATATGCTTTATTCCTTGCGCTTTCGATTGCAGCTTTATGTGTTTAAGCAATAGAATGCCTCGATTGCCATCTCTGTACTCTGGGTGAATGGCGACACAAGCCATTTCGGCCATTTTCTCATTAGTATAGGGATACAAGGCGGCACATCCGATGATCAGGCCGTCTTTTTCAATAATGGTAAATTGGTGGATTTCTTGTTCCAGTTGTTCTCGCGATCGTCTGACAAGCACACCTTGTTGTTCAAGAGGGCGAATTAAATCCAAAATACCGCCAATATCGTCGATTTGAGCCTGACGAACTTGTTCTGTGCTTGCTTTCGATATTTGGGTACCAATCCCATCGATAGAAAAGAGCTCCTGAATTAATGCGCCATCGAGCTTATAACTGATTAAGTGGCTACGAGGTACTCCAGCACGGCATGCGGCTGTTGCTGCTCTTAAAAAACGTTGTGTCCCCGAGCTATCTTCGCCTGCTTGTTCTAATTGCTCGAGGATCTGTTCTGCATCACGTGGAAACAATTCAGCAACAGCACGTCCATTGGCGTCGATTACTCCTTGCTCAGAACAAAAACAGACCAGCTTATCTGCACCAAGTTTTATCGCAACCTGAGTTGCCACTTCTTCAGAGAGCAAATTGAACGACTCCCCTGTCACTGAGCTAGCAATTGGGCCAAGTAGAACAATGGAACCTTGTTCTAGGGCTCGGTTGATTCCCTGTCTGTCTATACGTCGAATGCGGCCGCTGTGACAGTAATCAACCCCTTCATCGATACCCAATGGTTGCGCAGTGACAAAATTACCACTCACTACATTGAGTTGAGTGCCTGCCATCGGCGTATTGGCAAGACTCATCGACAATTGAGCGGTAATAGTCAGTTGAAGTTGACCTGATGCCTGCATAACAATATTCAGACTTTGTTGATCAGTTATTCGAATGCCTTTGTGGTATGGGCTAACATGTTTTACTTGATCCAGCATGTGATTTATCTGCGGTCTGGCGCCATGGACCACAACAATATTGACCCCTAGGCTGTGAAGTAGAGCAATATCATTGATAATGTTTGAAAAGTTTTCATCTGCGACGACTTCACCACCAAGCATAATGACCATAGTTTTACCCCTATGAGCGTTTACATATGGAGCAGATTGCCGAAAGCCTTTGACCAAATCTGTGTTGCGTATTTTCATATTTTATATAGAGATGAATTTATATGTCTTAATATTGCATTTATATTCTTTCTTGTTCAAGGTTTTTATTGCTTGAATCCCTACTGATTTTTCAAGCACACAGGTCCAGTTGTCAGAAGCGATTAAAAATCACGTTTTCTACACACATACTTGATTGCGCTTGTCGTTGGAGTTTGTCATCCTTAGTCACAGTTCAATAAGGAATTCTTCTCGTGTTTAAAAAATATCTTCCTCTTGTTGCCGCCAGTGTTTTGTTTGGTTGTGCACAGCCTACCGATCGTGCCCAGCAGTACCTTGATGGTGAATTTTCAGCAACTCTCAATAAAAGTACGACGATTGCCTCCAATAAACCTAAGGACTTCACAGAATTTATTAAGCAATCGCAGCAAGTTATTGAAAACTCGCCTTCAATGGCAGGTTTGTATCAGCCGCTATACGATCAATTAAATGAATGGGCGTTACAAAGTGGAGATCCTGCTCAACTGGAGAATTTTGGTATTCAGGCAGCTCAATTGGGTGGAGGCGATAAAAAAGGTAATGTCTTATTTACTGGCTATTTTTCTCCTGTGATGGAACTTCGTCATGAGCCCGATGATAAGTATCGCTACCCAGTGTATGCCAAACCTGATTGTGAAGCAGAGTGCCCAACTCGCGCGCAAATTTATGATGGAGCATTAAATGGCTTAGGGCTGGAACTTGGTTACTCTGCCAATATGATCGATCCATTTATGATGGAAGTGCAAGGTAGTGGCTTTGTTCATTTTGAAGATGACGATACGCTGGAATACTTTGCTTATGGCGGAAAAAACAACAAAGCTTACGTCAGCATAGGTAAGGTACTGATTGAAAGAGGTCTAGTCGCTCGGGAGAAAATGTCACTAAAAGCGATTAAAGATTGGGTTCTGACCAATGATGACCAAACTGTGCGTGAGCTGTTAGAGCAAAATCCATCTTATGTCTTTTTTGAACCGAGAGCGGATGCACCAGTGACAGGCACTGCAGGTATTCCATTACTACCAATGGCTTCGGTAGCTGGCGATCCTGCACTCTTTCCAATGGGAACACCAATCCTTGCCGAGGTGCCATTACTCAATGCTGATGGCAGCTGGAGTGGCGCGCATCAACTGCGTTTATTGATAGTCCTTGATACCGGGGGAGCGGTTAAGCAGAACCATTTAGATTTGTATCATGGAATGGGCCCTAGAGCAGGAACCGAAGCAGGCCATTACAAGCATTTCGGCCGTGTATGGAAGTTAGGACTCGAGAACTCGGCAACTCAGGCTCCGTGGGCACTGCCGCCAGAAAAATTAGAATAGTCATTGTTGGCTAGACTTTTTAACAAAGAGTGCGTATAAAACGCACTCTTTGTGTTTAACCCTCATTTAGCGGAACAAAACATCATGCGTGAACTTGATACACCAGCTTCAGACAGCTACGACCAACGTTTTGGTGGAACTCGGCGCCTTTATGGCCATTCACAAGTTGAAGTTCTCCGCGCGGCACACGTGTGTGTGATCGGTATTGGTGGGGTGGGTTCATGGGCGGTTGAAGCTTTGGCTCGAACAGGTATTGGTCAATTAACATTGATTGATATGGATGATATATGTGTAACCAACGTTAACCGTCAAATTCATGCTTTGAGCGGTAATATTGGTCAAAGCAAAGTCGACGTGATGGCAGAAAGAGTCAAGCTCATCAACCCTGATTGTCAGGTTAATGTGATTGATGACTTTATTACGCCTGATAACCAGCATGAGTATCTGACTAAAGACTTTGATTATGTGCTTGATGCCATCGATAGTGTGAAAGCAAAAGCGTCACTTCTGGCTTATTGCCGCAGCAATAAGATTAAAGTCATTACTACTGGTGGTGCTGGCGGGCAAATTGACCCGACCCAAATACAAGTTGCCGATTTAACCAAAACGATTCAGGATCCTTTGGCAAAGAAAATCAAAGATACGCTGCGACGCCATCATAACTTTCCTAAAAATCCTCAACGAAAGTTTGGTATAGAATGTGTTTTTTCTACAGAACAGTTAAAGTATCCACAGCCAGATGGCTCAGTGTGCAGTATGAAAGCGACTGCTGAGGGGCCAAAACGTATGGATTGTGCAACAGGCTTTGGGGCGGCGACTGCAGTTACAGCGACGTTCGGTTTTGTTGCCGTTTCACGTATTGTTGAAAAGCTGATACAAAAATACAGCCAGTAAGTGTTAATTTTGGAGCTTGTTATGTCTTCTTTCCCCAAATCACCATTCGGTAGCGAAATAACGGTCGCGGATATAGTTGCTACAATGCAGAATTTAAAAGGCTGGGAAGAGCGTTATCGTCAAGTGATTCTGTGGGGAAAACAGCTTCCTGTCATGCCTGAAAACCTTAAGTCCGAACAAGTAAAAGTCTCGGGTTGTGAAAGCCAAGTATGGTTAGTGAGCGAAAAGGTTGATGATGTTTGGCATTTCAGTGCTGATTCTGATGCTCGTATTGTCAGAGGGCTTATTGCGCTTGTATTAACTCCTTTTGATGGCAAAACCTCGCAGCAGATTCAAAATTTTGATCTTGAGAATTACTTTGACAGTTTGGGCCTCATTTCTCACCTTAGCCCTTCTCGCGGTAATGGTCTAAAAGCTATCGTAGAGCAAATTAAGCAGATCAGCCGAGAAAATTAATCTTGGTTAATTTTTAATCATAATGATATTAATGCCTTATAAAATACAGGGTGTTAGAGCGCTTGTTGTTGCTGAGTAAAGGCTGTACAATTCGCGCCCTTAAATAATGTTACGTCGTTTCGTGAGGCACCATGAGCACTGAAAAAATTAATCTACTCGATTTTGATCGTAAAGGAATGCGTAAACTTTTTGCTGAGGAACTTGGTGAAAAAGCATTTCGTGCCGATCAAGTGATGAAGTGGATCTACCATTTTGGTGTCGATAACTTCGAAAATATGAGCAACATTAATAAAAAGTTGCGTGAAAAGCTCATGCAGCGCTGCGAAATTAAAGCCCCTGTTGTGGCTGAAGCTCAGCATTCTTCCGATGGCACAATCAAATGGGCAATGAAGGTAGGCGATCAGGATGTTGAGACGGTTTATATTCCTGAAGATGATAGGGCAACATTGTGTGTCTCTTCCCAAGTGGGCTGTGCTCTTGAATGTAAATTTTGCTCAACTGCGCAGCAAGGTTTCAATCGTAACCTCAAAGTGTCTGAAATTATTGGCCAAGTTTGGCGCGCTGCACGGGAAGTCGGATTAGAAAAAGAAACGGGTCGTCGTCCAATTACAAACGTCGTTATGATGGGGATGGGCGAGCCGCTACTCAACATGAAAAACCTGATTCCTGCTCTTGAACTTATGTTGGATGATCTTGGTTTTGGCTTGTCAAAACGTCGAGTGACTGTCTCAACTTCTGGTGTTGTTTCTGGCTTGGATCAAATGACTGGCCAGATAGATGTTGCACTTGCTATCTCACTGCATGCACCGAATGATAAGTTGCGCAGTGAAATTATGCCGATCAACGACCGTTGGGATATTGAAGATTTTCTTGCTTCTGTTCGTCGCTATATTGCTTCTTCTAATGCTAATAGAGGCAAAGTTACGGTTGAGTATGTATTGCTGGATCATGTTAATGACGATATGGATCATGCCCGAGAACTCGCTGAGTTGCTAAAAGACACACCATGTAAAATTAACCTGATTCCATTCAACCCGTACCCAGGCTCTCCGTACAAAAAGCCAAGCAATTCGCGAATTGACCGTTTTCAAAAGACGTTAATGCAGTATGAACATACGGTAACCGTGCGCAAAACACGTGGCGATGATATTGACGCGGCTTGTGGTCAGTTAGTAGGAGATGTGATTGACCGGACAAAACGCACCGCGGCTATTCGCGCAGCGAAAGGTGATACAATAGCGATTAAAGCGGTTTAAATGCGCTTTTTGTCGATAGCAAACCAGAGCTCAGCTCTGGTTTTTTTTAAACTGATTGAGCTAAATAATGTCAAAATATGGAAAAACCTTGAGCTGGTTGTGAATTATACGTGTTTTCGATGTTGTTTCATCTCTGATATCTATTAGAATTAAACTTTAGTGCTTTAGAGATAATATTTCTAAGAGCTAGGTGAAGTGCTTTACACATTTTGGTGAGGGATTTTCCTCTGAATATAAGATTTTCATTAAAGACTGTGCAACTAACGAAAAAGAATAAATGTACGTTTGGCGTGGAATCCTGCAAAAAGAGACGTTTATACAATGAGTGCTGAACATACACCCCAAATGGAAGAAGAGACAAAACTTGAAGCGGGTACCATTTTAAAGCAAAAACGGGAAGAGCTTGGTTTAACCTTGGAACAGGTTGCTAGTCGATTACGTCTTCGACGTTCAATTATTGAAAATATTGAATCGAATCAGTTTGAAAGTGAGCAGGTTGCGACTTTTACTCGCGGGTATTTACGTTCTTATGCGCGCGTCGTCGGCATAGAAGAATCCGTTGTGTTATGTGCTCTTGATGATAATGGAGAAGCTCAACATCAAGAGCATGAAATGCAAAGTTTTTCGCAAAAAACTAGTCAAGAGAAGCACGATAATCGAATAATGATACTGACATGGGGTATTTCTGCAATTATTATCGGTATTTCCTGTGTCTGGTGGTGGCAAAATCAAGAAAATACGGCAGTTGAGTTGACTTCGACGACTGAACAAGAACAAAAAATAGAAAAAGAGCTGGCGGAAAAAAATGAATTGGACTTTGCTGTGGTTGAATCACAACCTTCAAGTGAAATTCAACCGCAAGAGTCAAAGCTTGTCGAGCAGCCCTTAGAAGAGGTAACCACTAAAGTGGCCTCTCAAGAGCAGCCTGAGAGAGTCGTCGAGGTAGTCAAAAGCTCGAAGGAGCAAACTCCTGTAGAACAAAGCAAAGTTGAGTCAGTCGTTCCTAACACAGCAGTAGAGACATCTTCTAAACCTGAAACTAATACCTTGGAAACGGCAAAAACTTCCTCTAAGGAACAAGAAAAGCAGCTCCAGCCAGAGCAAGAGGCAGCTGACATAGTCGCTAACTTACTAGAAATGTCTTTTAGTGATGACTGCTGGATTCAAGTCAAAGACTCAACTGGCAAGACGCTGGCAACTGGCATTAAAAAAGCAGGCCAAGGCATCCGGCTCAGCGGCAATCCTCCTTATAAAGTCATTTTGGGAGCGCCGGAAAATGTATCAATAACTTTATCAAGTGAACCTATTGACCTCTCTGGGTATACTTCTGGTAAAGTAGCAAGGTTCACCTTACACTAGAAGTAACTATGCAATACCAATCTCCTATCAAACGTCGCCCGTCCACTCGTGTTTATGTGGGCGATGTACCCATCGGTGATGGCGCTCCAATCGCTGTTCAGTCGATGACAAACACAAGAACAACAGATGTTGAAGCGACTGTTGCCCAAATTAAATCACTGGAAAATGTGGGTGCAGATATTGTACGCGTTTCGGTTCCTACTATGGAAGCGGCGGAAGCATTTAAACAGATAAAGCAGCAAGTATCTGTTCCATTAGTTGCCGATATTCACTTTGATTACCGCATTGCCTTGCAAGTCGCAGAATATGGTGTGGATTGTTTACGCATCAACCCGGGTAATATTGGCAAGGAAGACCGCATCAGAGCCGTTGTTGACTGTGCACGTGATAAAAATATTCCTATTCGAATTGGTGTCAATGGCGGATCGTTAGAAAAAGATATCCAAATGAAATATGGAGAGCCAACGCCAGAAGCATTGCTGGAGTCAGCCATGCGTCATGTGGATATTTTAGATCGTCTTAACTTTGATCAATTTAAAGTCAGTGTGAAGGCATCGGATGTTTTTCTTGCAGTCGATTCATACCGCTTGTTAGCGAAAAAAATCGATCAGCCGCTTCATCTAGGGATTACAGAAGCGGGTGGTGCTAGAGCGGGAGCGGTAAAATCTTCTGTTGGACTGGGGATGCTGTTAGCCGAAGGTATCGGCGATACGTTACGTATTTCTCTTGCTGCTGATCCTGTCGAAGAGATCAAAGTGGGTTTTGATATACTTAAATCGCTGCGAATTCGCTCCAGAGGCATTAACTTTATTGCCTGTCCAAGTTGCTCTCGTCAGGAGTTTGATGTGATTAACACGGTTAATGCATTAGAAGAGCGACTTGAGGACATCATTACACCTATGGATGTCTCCATTATTGGCTGTGTAGTTAACGGACCAGGTGAAGCAGAAGTTTCCCATCTTGGCCTTGCAGGTAGTAACAAAAAAAGTGCCTTTTACGAAGACGGAAAACGTCAAAAAGAGCGCTTTGATAACGATGATTTAGTTAATCAATTGGAAGCAAAAATTCGTGCCAAAGCTTCTGTTATGGATACACAAAATCGCATTGATGTGAAAGTCAAAGATTAATCTCAGATCACCTAAATTACGGTAAATATTGTGGTAAAAAAAATCCAAGCAATTCGAGGCATGAATGACTGCCTTCCGACCCAGTCTGCGTTGTGGCAAAAATTAGAAAACGCAGTCAAGAAAGTCGTTAGCTCTTATGGATGTACTGAAATACGTATGCCAATTGTTGAGATGACGCATCTCTTTAGTAGAGCAATCGGCGAAGTGACCGATGTGGTTGAAAAAGAAATGTATACCTTTGATGACCGTAATGGTGACAGCCTGACTCTTCGTCCAGAAGGGACTGCTGGTTGTGTGAGAGCGTGTATTGAAAATAGTTTGATTGACCGCTCAGAACAGCGTCTTTGGTATATGGGGCCAATGTTCCGCCATGAGAGACCGCAGAAGGGGCGCTATCGTCAGTTTCACCAATGTGGTGTGGAAATTTTTGGTTTAGACGGTCCTGATGTCGATGCTGAACTCATTATGATGACTGCCCGCTTATGGCAAGAATTAGGTATTGATAAGCATGTACGTTTAGAGCTTAACTCAATTGGTTCATTAGAAGATCGCGCAAGTTACCGTACGGCTTTGGTCGCGTTTTTGGAGCAAAACATCGATGTTTTAGATGACGATTGTAAGCGCCGCATGCATACTAACCCACTTCGAGTGCTGGATAGTAAGAACTCGGCAGTGCAAGCGATGTTGGCGGATGCTCCAAGACTGTCTGACTATCTAAGTGATGAATCCAAACAACACTTTTTAGGTGTGTGTGAACTTCTTGACGCGGCAGGTATCGAATACAGAGTCAATGAACGTTTGGTTCGTGGACTCGATTATTACAACCGTACCGTATTTGAATGGGTAACCGAGGATCTGGGTGCTCAAGGAACAGTATGTGCTGGTGGCCGTTATGATGGCCTTGTTGAGCAGTTAGGCGGTAAGTCGACTCCAGCCGTTGGTTTCGCTATGGGATTAGAGCGATTGGTTCTAATGTTAGAAACACTTGAGCTTACGGATGTACGTCGTGCTGTCGATGTCTATATGGTCACTGCGGGTGAAGGGACTATGGTTGCGGGTTTGAAGCTTGCTGAAAACCTTCGCGAACGTATTGATGGTCTTCGAGTGATGACCCATTTTGGCGGCGGTAACTTTAAGAAGCAGTTTAAACGGGCTGATAAAGTCGGTGCTGTGGTTGCTTTAGTTCTGGGTGAGAATGAAGTAGCAGAAGACACCGTTGTTCTCAAAGATTTACTTGGCGGCACTCAAGAGACATGTAAGCAAAGTGATGTCGCTGCTAAATTGGCAGAGCTAATTTAAATACAATTTCACATTAAAAGTGGCGGCTGATGTCGCCATTTTTTAGATTTATGAGGGCAGGAAGTGGAACTCTACGATACTGAAGAACAACAGGTTGAAGCGATTAAGGACTGGTGGAAAGAGAATGGAAAATCAGTCATTTTAGGCGCAGTCATTGGTCTGGGTGGCCTATTTGGTTGGCGCTATTATCAAGACTCAGTGACAACTGCGCAAGAGACTGCTTCTGAGAGTTATTCCAAAGCTGTTCAGCAGTTAGCAGAGAACAATACTGAAGGTGAAGCTGCCTTACAAGCTTTCATTGATGCCAACAACGAAAGCCAATACGCAGTTCTAGCAGCGCTTCAACTGGCTAAAGTCCAAGTAGAGGCGGGAGAATTCGATGAGGCTCTGGCTCAACTGGAGTGGGCTAAATCAGCGACAGAAGACCAAGCTTTATCTTCTGTGATTACCTTTCGTCTTGCCCGTTTAAAGTTGGAGCAAAGTGATTTTGATGCTGCTTTGGCTGAACTTTCTTCCATTACCGATGAAAGTTGGTCTGGAAGAGTGGCTGAACTAAAAGGAGATATCCTGCTTCGTAAAGGTGATTCTGAGGGGGCTTATACGGCCTATGTAGAAGCTCAGCAGGCTGAAGATGTTAGCCAGACATTACAAATGAAACTGGACGATCTGGCGAAATAAGGATCAATGCATGAAAAAAATGCTTAAGCGGGCAATCGCATCTGCAGCAATTGTCGGCATCCTCGCTGGTTGTGCTAGTGAAGAAGATACTGTCATAATGGCGCCAGTACCTAAGGTAAATAGTGAGTTTACTCCTAAAAACCTTTGGAGTGCCAGTATTGGTGATGGTGTTGAACACTACTTTTCTAAACTTACTCCTGAATACGCTTATGACAAGGTGTTTGTTGCCAGTCGAGAGGGCTTGGTAAAAGCACTCAACCCAGAAAATGGCCGTACTCTGTGGCAGCAAGATCTCGAGCAAGAGGTACCAGCTCGCTTATCAGGTGGAATTACTGCTGGTTACAGCCAAATTTTCATCGGTAGTGAAAATGGTCAAGTTATCGCGCTTGATGAAGAAACCGGTGCAGTAAACTGGCGAGTCGATGTAGAAGGGGAAGTATTAGCCGCTCCTGCAACGGATGACAACCTAGTCATGGTCCATACTACGACAGGCATGCTGATCGCCCTCGAACAATCAACGGGTGATGTAAAGTGGACGATAAGTACTGAAGTGCCGAATTTGACTTTGCGTGGCAATAGTAAGCCTGTGACTGTGTCCGGTGGTGTTTTTTGGGGGACAGCTGGTGGGCGTTTAGCCGCTGCGATTGTAGAGCGAGGCCAATTGATTTGGCAGCAGCCTATAGGCACGCCTTTAGGTGCGACAGAAATTGATCGTTTAGTAGATGTGGATGCATCACCACTTATTTTGGGTAGCACCTTATATATTGTGGGTTATAACGGCCAATTGACGGCTTTGGATTTACGATCGGGTAAACCAGTTTGGAAACGTAAGTACTCTTCATCAACTGATTTAGCGAGTGACACAAGGCGCATTTACTTAGTTACGGCCAAAGATCATCTTGTTGCTGTGGATGCAAGAAGCGGTACTGAATTATGGACCAATGAACAGCTGGAAAACCGTCTATTAACGGCTCCAGCTATCATAGAAAACTACTTAGTTGTGGGTGACACCGAAGGTTACTTGCACTGGCTAGATAGAGAATCTGGAGAATTTGTTGCGCAGCAGAAAATCAATAGTAGTGGCTTTGCTGTGGCACCGATTAAGGTTGATGACGGGTATCTTGTTGTGACTAGAAATGGTCAAGTAAAGAAACTGACCCTGACCAAGTGATCATGTGATACAATTCACATTCGGCTCCTTTCTGGCGACAGTTTGGAGCCGTTTGTTTGTTTTAGAGATTGGTAGATTAATGTGGTTATAGGTAACAGTCTCATTGAAGATGTTGACCTTGAGTTGTTACCTATAACTACATAAAGAAAAGAATATTGTAGAGGTTGTTATGGTACCTGTAGTTGCTCTAGTAGGGCGTCCAAACGTTGGAAAATCAACGTTGTTTAACCGACTAACTCGTACTCGCGATGCTTTGGTTGCGGATTTCCCTGGTTTAACTCGTGACCGTAAATATGGGCAAGCCAAGCTTGGTGAACACGAATTTATTGTGATTGATACTGGTGGTATCGATGGCACTGAAGAAGGCGTGGAAACTAAGATGGCTGAGCAGTCACTAGCGGCCATTGATGAAGCTGATGTAGTGCTGTTTATGGTTGATGGTAGAGCTGGTTTAACCCCGGCTGACATTGCTATTTCAAACCATTTGAGAAAAATTGAAAAGCCATCAATGCTAGTAGTTAATAAGGTCGATGGTATCGATGTTGATGCTGCTTCGGCTGATTTTTGGCAACTCGGTGTAGAACAAATGTATCAAATTGCAGCAGCTCACGGTCGTGGGGTTGGGGCTTTGATCGACCGTGCTCTAAATCCATTTGCAGAAAAAATGGCAGAGGAAGCAAACGGGGAAATAGAGGATCTTACTGACTTTATCGACGAAGATGAAGAGAAGCTGGATTACACCGAAGAAGAGGCAGAAGAAGAGTTTAAACGCCTTCAAGATCAGCCCATAAAGTTAGCGATTATTGGCCGCCCCAATGTAGGTAAGTCGACTCTAACTAACCGTATTTTGGGTGAAGAACGCGTGGTTGTTTACGATATGCCGGGAACGACTCGTGACTCGATTTATATCCCGATGGAGCGTGATGACCGTGAATACGTTTTAATTGACACGGCAGGTGTTCGCCGTCGCAAGCGTATCAATGAAACGGTGGAAAAATTCTCTGTGGTTAAAACCTTGAAAGCCGTAGAAGATGCTAACGTCGTTTTATTGATTATTGATGCGCGTGAAAATATCTCTGACCAAGACTTAAGTTTACTAGGCTTTGCGTTAAATGCTGGGCGTTCAATCGTTATCGCAGTAAACAAATGGGATGGCTTAGAATCGGATGTGAAAGAGCATGTGAAAAAAGAGCTTGATCGCCGTTTAGGTTTTGTTGATTTTGCACGTATTCATTTTATTTCTGCACTCCATGGTACGGGCGTTGGGCATTTATTCGAGTCAGTTCAAGAAGCCTACAAGTCAGCAACGACACGTGTCGGAACTTCAGTATTGACGCGTATCATGAAGATGGCAACTGAAGATCATCAGCCGCCTTTAGTTCGAGGCCGTCGAGTAAAACTTAAGTATGCCCACGCAGGCGGATACAACCCACCGATAGTTGTGATTCATGGTAACCAAGTGAATGAACTGCCTGATTCTTACAAACGTTATCTGATGAATTATTACCGTAAGTCACTCGAGATCATGGGTACGCCAATTCGCATCCAGTTTCAAAGCAGTGAAAACCCCTTCGAGGGTAAATCGAATAAGATGACATTATCCCAAGAGCGTAAACGCAAACGCCTAGTGGGTATGATGAAAAATCGCAAGAAATAGTGAGAAGCGCCTAATATAACAGGCGCTTTTTTCATTTAGGAGACCCTATGTCAGTTACACCCACAGTCATTCGCTTTTGCCATGATATTTGGAATTTGAGCTCAGCGGTTCAGATGATAGGAAGTAATGAAAACTATTGCTACGTCATAACCCAAGCAACACCTTTCCATCCAGTCAGCCATATTTGGCCTGATCACCCAGCAGACAAAGGGTGGTTAGAAGAATATCCGGTTGTTGATTGTCTTGTTGGAGCGGTTGACTCATCGAGCGGAGAATTATTTGTAGGCACTGAGATACCTGTACGACGTGACCAAGATGGCTGGAGTTTTGTTGTAGTTCATTGCTTGGAAAAGAATAGGGTGGATTTATCCATAGGTCAGTCAGTGTCGTTAAAGGTGGATAAAGCGTATCAGCAAACGCTTAGCCGCGGACATAGTGCGGGTCATCTTGCCTCTCTTGCTCTTAATAAAACTCTCGCTATGCAAGGGTATTGGCGTAAAGATGCAGAACGTAAAGATACTCATGGATATTGTGATTTTAATAGTTACGCGCAGCAATCAAGTTTTGTCACACCAGGGCAGTGTCATGATACGTATCGTTTGGGCAAGACGTTACGCAAAAGAGGGCTAAATAGTGCAGAGCTTCTCGACAATCTTAAAGATATTGAAGCAGCAGTAAACCACCAAATAGCACAATGGCTAATTCTTAAAGCTGATATCAGCATGAAATGCTGTGGTGACACTTTGACAGACTCTCGTTATTGGCAATGCGATCTAGGTGAGAATAATATTGCCGAGATACCTTGTGGAGGTACACATGTACGAAACTTACGGGAATATCAGCAGATTCAAGTGACTTTAACCCAAGTAGACGAACAAAATATTGAAATGCTCACACACGTAACTTTCACTTAGTAATTATCAGATCTTTTTGTAATATTCTGCTATCTATTATTTATTATGTTTAATTTGGTTTTTTGTTCTTTTTAGAATTCAAAAACAGGATATGTAACTTATGCTTTCGGTGTGTGGTGATATAAATATTCTTTTATGGCCAGATCGCTGATCAAAATGGATTTAGCCTACGATCGGATAAGGATCCAATCTTTGCGTGATATGGATCATTCTGTAGATTAATCTTTGAGGTTAAGATGAACAATGGTGATTAGACAAGATTAAAGGTGTAGCTATGATTCAATGTCCCGACTGTGATGTTGAGCTAAAATGGAAGGGGAAATATCACTGTGAGCAGTGCCAAATGGATTTTGACAAACAGGCTTATTGCCCAGACTGCCAAGCTCAGCTTGAAAAGCTTTTGGCCTGCGGTGCAAGTAATTATTTTTGCAACCAGTGTAATGAGTTAAAGTCCAAATCTAAAGTGCGGTTCGTACTTGCTAAGATATAACCTTTAAGAGACTGTCGATCGAATCTCACCATCATTGAGGCGAGTCACTAGGATATCGCCTGACTTTACATCACCTGAACGAGTAACGATTTGGCCAGATTCTGTTTGGCTGATAGAGTAACCGCGCTTAAGTGTTGCTAAAGGACTAACCGTATCGAGTTTTTCACCCGCCAGTGAGAGTTGATGACGAGCTTTTAGAAGGTTTTTATCCATTGATGTGATGAGCTTTTGTTCGAGCCTTTCTAGTGCTGATCTTTGATCTTGAATATAGTGACTTGGCGTATGTAATTGCAGCTTATACTGCTGGCGTTCAATATGTTGGCTCTGCGCCGCTAGATTGCTTTGCATTGCTCTATTTAAGCGTATAAAGAGTTCGTCAAGTCGCTGGCTCTGTTGCTGAAGCTGATAAGTAGGATGTTGCCTTTCTAATCTGTGCAGCAGCCCAATGATCACTTGTTTATTTTTAGTTAAGTAGTGACTAAACCTTGCTTGTAACTTGTTGATCAAGTTATTGAGTGTTTGTAATTTATGACTGTTATCACGGCTAACCAGTTCGGCGGCTGCTGAAGGGGTCGGTGCGCGTAAATCGGCAACAAAATCACTGATGGTGACATCTACTTCGTGACCAACCGCACTTATGATTGGAATTTGACTTGCAGCTATGGTGCGGGCGACGATTTCATTGTTAAAGCACCACAAGTCTTCAAGAGACCCGCCGCCACGACCTAAAATTAATACATCACATTCATTGCGGCTGTTGGCGCATCCAATAGCTTGAGCTATTTGAATCGATGCTTCTTCACCTTGAACCATAGTTGGGTAAATCACCACTTCTAAGGAAGGATCACGGCGTTTCAGTACATCAAGAATGTCATACAGTGCTGCCCCTGTCTTTGAGGTAATGATGCCGACACGTTTAGGGTGCTCTGGTAGCGCTAGTTTAGTGCTTTGAGCAAAAAGCCCTTCAGCGGCTAACTTGAGTTTCAGTTTTTCAAACTCTTGTTGCAGACGCCCGTCGCCTTCAGGCTGCATACTTTCAATGATTAATTGATAATCGCCGCGAGGTTCATAAAGTGATAAGCGCGCCTTAACCAGTACCTGCTGACCATTTTGAGGTTTAAAGGTGACGCGCCGATTGTTACCGCGAAACATTGCACATTTAACTTGTGCGCGTGAGTCTTTGAGAGTGAGATACCAATGACCAGAAACTGGGGCAGAGAAGTTTGATATTTCGCCCACTAGCCAGACTATGCCCATTTCATTTTCGAGCAAAAGGCGAACTTCAGCATTTAAGCGTGAGACGGTGAAAATATTTTGGTTAGTCAGGGATGACACTGCTAGTCTCGTGGGCGTGAGTATGGAGATTAGCGGCAATATAATACATATCAAGGGGGGTAATGCAAGAAAAAAATAAAAAAAAATTGTAGTAAATCGATTGCGTTAGCCGTATAATCCGTCCGCAATATCTAATCCAAATGTAGTAAAGTTTTATCACTATACTGCACTCATTATGCGAAACGATGAGGTTGGATTGTCCTTTTACTCCTTTTATTGTGAGATATTGCAAATGCTAAGAATTGCCAAAGAAGCGCTGACATTCGACGATGTATTGCTAGTGCCAGCACACTCCACCGTTCTCCCAAACACAGCTGATCTTCGCACTCGGCTGACCAAAAATATTACCCTGAATATCCCAATGATCTCGGCCTCCATGGATACGGTCACTGAGGCGCGTTTAGCGATTGCGCTTGCTCAAGAGGGCGGTATTGGATTTATTCATAAAAACATGTCCATAGAGCAGCAAGCTCAGATGGTTCATCAAGTGAAGATCTTTGAAGCTGGTGTGGTGTCTCACCCTGTAACCGTTAACCCAGACGCAACCATTGCTGATGTTATCGCACTGACCGAAAAACACGGCTTTGCTGGCTTCCCCGTGGTAACAGATACTAATGAATTGGTTGGTATCATTACTGGTCGAGACGTTAGGTTTGTAACTGACTTATCTAAGAAAGTTGAAGTGGTTATGACGCCAAAAGAGCGCTTGGCTTCAGTAAGAGAAGGAGCCACTCGCGAAGAAGTGCAAGAGAAAATGCACGAAGCGCGCGTTGAAAAAGTACTGGTTGTTAACCGTGATTTCCAACTTACTGGAATGATCACGGCTAAAGATTTCCACAAAGCAGAACGTAAACCAAACGCATGTAAAGATGACCAAGGTCGTTTGCGTGTTGGTGCCGCTGTGGGCGCAGGTCCAGGTAATGAAGAGCGCGTTGCTGCATTGGTTGAAGCTGGGGTCGATGTTTTATTAATCGACTCGTCTCATGGCCACTCTGAAGGTGTACTTAATCGTATTCGAGAAACTCGAACGGCTTATCCTGATCTCGATATTATTGGTGGTAACGTTGCTACTGGCGCTGGCGCATTGGCGCTTATCGAAGCAGGTGTTAGTGCTGTTAAAGTAGGCATTGGCCCTGGCTCTATTTGTACAACGCGTATTGTAACTGGTGTAGGTGTTCCTCAAGTTACAGCGATTGCTGATGCTGCAGAAGTAGCAAATGAATATGGAATTCCTGTGATTGCTGATGGTGGTATTCGTTTTTCTGGTGATATCTGTAAAGCGATTGTGGCTGGCGCGTCATGTGTCATGGTCGGTTCTATGTTTGCGGGCACAGAAGAAGCACCTGGTGAGGTTATTCTCTACAACGGTCGTTCCTACAAGGCATATCGCGGAATGGGCTCTTTGGGTGCTATGTCTCAAGGGTCTTCGGATCGTTACTTCCAGTCGGATAATGCAGCCGATAAGCTTGTGCCTGAAGGTATCGAAGGCAGAATTGCTTATAAAGGTCGTTTGAAAGAAATTGTTCACCAACAAATGGGTGGACTACGTTCAAGCATGGGCTTAACGGGCAGTGCGACGGTTGAAGATATGCGCACTAAAGCTGAGTTCGTGCGTATCTCTGGTGCGGGAATGAAAGAGTCCCACGTGCACGATGTGCAAATTACTAAAGAAGCACCAAACTACCGTTTAGGATAATAGTCGCTGATTGGCCGTTTGAAAAATGATCAGAAAGTCGTGGTGGTGAGAGCAACCACGATTGCTTTTCAAATCTTCAAGTTGCCAAAACACAAGTAACACAACCTAAAATGTTAGCCCTAGCTTAACGAATCAATTAAGAGGCGAGTATGCTCGCCTCAGTTTTAATATAAAGCTTATAAGACTGTTCAAAATGACTAAAAATATCCATGACCAACGAATTCTGATCTTGGACTTCGGTTCCCAGTACACCCAACTTGTTGCTCGCCGCGTTCGTGAAATAGGCGTTTATTGTGAGCTGTGGAGCTGGGATGTTGATGAAGACGATATTCGTGAATTTAACCCAGATGGTATTATTCTTTCTGGTGGCCCAGAGAGCGTGACTGAAGACAACTCACCACGAGCACCTCAATATGTGTTTGATTCGGGTGTGCCTGTGCTTGGCGTTTGTTATGGGATGCAAACCATGGCCGAGCAGTTGGGCGGTAAGGTTGCTACATCTGATGAACGTGAATTTGGTTATGCTGCTGTAGAAGTTTCTGAAGAGTCCTCAATCTTTAAAGATCTTGAAGCAACTCAAGATGTTTGGATGAGCCATGGCGATAAAGTGGTCGAAATCCCAGAAGGCTTTGTTAAGGTAGGTGAGACTGAAACCTGTCCTTACGCTGCAATGGCCAATGAAGAGAAAAAATACTTTGGTGTTCAATTTCACCCAGAAGTAACCCACACCAAAAATGGCCTACAAATGCTGGAAAACTTTGTGCTTGGCGTTTGTGGTTGTGAGCGTCTTTGGACTTCAGAATCGATCATTGAAGATGCCGTTGCCCGCATTAAAGAGCAAGTAGGCAGTGACGAGGTTATTCTTGGTTTGTCTGGTGGCGTTGATTCTTCTGTTGTTGCTATGCTTGTTCACCGTGCCATCGGCGATAAGTTAACCTGTGTATTTGTTGATAATGGCTTACTGCGATTGAATGAAGGCCAACAAGTCATGGACATGTTTGGCGATAAGTTCGGCCTTAACATCATAAAAGTGGATGCAGAAGAGCGCTTTATGTCCGCACTTGAGGGTAAAGCAGATCCTGAAGATAAGCGCAAGACTATAGGTCATGTGTTTGTTGATGTCTTTGATGAGGAATCAAAGAAGCTTAAGAATGCGAAATGGTTAGCGCAAGGTACTATCTATCCGGATGTGATTGAATCTGCTGCGTCTAAGACAGGTAAAGCGCATGTAATTAAATCACACCACAATGTAGGTGGTTTACCCGACGATATGGAAATGGGGCTTGTCGAGCCACTTCGCGAGCTATTTAAAGATGAAGTACGTAAGATAGGTTTAGAACTTGGCCTCCCATATGACATGCTTTATCGTCATCCTTTCCCAGGCCCTGGCCTTGGCGTTCGAGTACTGGGTGAAGTGAAAAAAGAATACTGCGATTTGCTTCGTCGAGCCGATGCTATTTTCATTGAAGAGCTTCACGCAGCAGATTTGTATCATAAGGTTTCTCAAGCCTTTACCGTATTTCTACCTGTTCGCTCTGTCGGTGTAATGGGCGATGGCCGTAAGTACGACTGGGTTGTGTCACTACGAGCGGTAGAAACTATCGACTTTATGACCGCGCATTGGGCCCACTTGCCATACGATTTCTTGGGTAAAGTCTCTAATCGCATTATCAACGAAATTGATGGGATCTCTCGCGTGGTTTACGATATCTCGGGCAAACCACCAGCGACGATTGAGTGGGAATAACGCCAGATAATTTGTTTTTCAAAGCCAGCTTTATGCTGGCTTTCTTGTCTTTGAGCTAATTTTACTCATCTCATTAGCACTAGAGTGTTTTTGAAGCCATATTGCATTTTTTATGGCCTCAGCTCTTTTTTGCTCTTTATAACTCCAAAGCCACTCGCAACTTAAAGCTTGCTTAATGCTAGTGCAATGAATATTTGTTTGGCCTTCTCTAATCTTTTCTTGCCGTCAATGACAAGGAAAAGTGTGATGAGAAACGCAAGTTATTTAGCTGCAACCTTATGTATCTTCGCCATCTCTCCAAGCTGGGCTGTAATGAATATTCAGCCTGATCCCCTTAATCCAACGGGATACGTTATTAAACGTTCTGATATTGAAAAAGTAGAGCAAGCCAAAGCTTCCAGTCCAATGTACCAAGTTTGGTCCCAAGCGCTCAGGACAGCGCCTAATTCGATTGTTGAAGCTATCAGTCCAGGATTAAATAGTAACCCGAGTAACGTTAAGCGTGCAGAACGAGTCTTTCCTATACAGGAATGGGATTTTCTCACTCACATGGCAGCACCTGAATACAGCTATACCCGCTTTTTGCGAGCAATAGGAAAGTTTCCGGCATTTTGTGGTCAATATGCGGATAATCGGGACGCAGATGCGATTTGTAAGCGCTCTATCATCACGGCATTTGCTCATTTTGCTCAGGAAACAGGAGGACATATTGCCAAAGATAACACCTCGGATAACCCACTTGGTTTAGAAGAGTGGCAGCAAGCCTTAGTTCATGTGCGAGAGATGGGATGGTCTGAAGGTGATACTGGCTACACCACAGGGTGCGGCGAGAATAATTGGCAGAATAAAAAATGGCCGTGTGGTGTGGGGCAAGGGTATTTTGGGCGAGGAGCCAAGCAACTATCTTATCACTTTAACTATGGTGCCTTTTCTGAGGTGATGTTTGATGGTGATGCGACAGTGTTACTTAACAACCCCGGCTTAGTCGCAGATTCATGGCTTAACCTGGCTTCCGCTATCTGGTTTTTCCTCACTCCTCAAGCGCCCAAACCTGCCATGTTGCATGTGATTGATGGAACTTGGCAGCCATCTCAGCGAGAGCTGGATGCGGGTATAGGTTATGGTTTTGGCACCACAATCAATATTATTAATGGAGGAATAGAGTGCGGTGCGCAGAATAAAAATAAAGGTCAGCCAGTTAATCGAATAAAGTACTGGAGAGGCCTATCTTCTCACTATCAGATCCCTCTTAGCCCAAATGAAAAAGATACATGCTGGCAGCAAATCCCCTACGGCAGCCTTAATCTTGATGGAGCAGAGGATGTGCTTTACACCAATTGGGATGGTAATTGGAAATACTACCCTGATCGCCCTGAAGGTTATTCCTTTGAATGTGACTTAGTGGGATTTCAAACTGCGTATTCAGCACTTGTCGATGGGGATTATGAAAAGTGTGTGACTAACTTCTATCAGTCTCATACTCAGTGGCCTGAAGTTCGTATTGTTGACCAGCTCGACGACCCCGATCCAAACAAAGGAAATGAATGGAACGCCAATAAGGAATATATGGCAGGTGAAGAGGTCACTTACAAGCAAATTACCTATAAAGCAAAATGGTGGACAAAAGGAGATAGGCCAGATTTAGGTGGGCCTTGGCAAAGGTTATCAGATGGTCCCACAAATCCTAGCCCAGGTGAATTCATACCGTGGCAAGAAGGCGTTACCCAAGTGAACAATGGTGATAAGGTAACTCATCAGGGAAAATGCTTTATTGCCAAAAATGGACCTGGAGTTTGGGACACGCCTCTTGGCTCAAATTGGTTTTGGGATGAAATTCAATGCCCTTAGTTTAATTCAGGAAATATAAAGGGGTTAGCGTATTGCTAACCCCTTTTTTTAACCACTGCTTTTTATCTTAAATAATATTGTTAGGTCGAGGGTTGCTCTACTGACTTAGACTCGACCTCTGATGCAGGTTCTTTACCTGTCTTACGACGGTATTTATCTTCCCAATAATCAGCACCTTTAATGCCAAGCTTGACTGGGTTGAATGTGTATTCGGTGACACCTTGCTTCTGCTGTTCTTCATAATCATGCAACGCTTTCAACGCTGGTTTGGCCATAAAGAAAATGATCAAGATACCGACGATGTTCAGCCATGCCATTAGGCCAACACCTACATCACCCATTGCCCATGCTAAGTTGGCTGTCTTTACTGTACCGTAGAACACAACGGCTATCATCGCCACTTTCAGAATGAACATCAATCCATTAAGTTTGATGTGGCGACGGATATAGGCCACATTTGTTTCTGCGATGTAGTAATAAGCAAGAATAGTTGTGAAGGCGAAGAAGAACAGAGCAACAGCAATAAACGGCTTTCCTATACCTGGAAGCGCACTTTCAATCGCCATTTGTGTGAACATTGGGCCATTGGCTGCGATGTCGGCTGCCACGTTTTGTACTAAGAATCCTTCAGCGCCATGCACATTATACGCACCTGTTATGATGATCATAAATGCAGTTGCCGAACACACAAGCAGAGTGTCGATATAGATAGAGAATGATTGTACTAAGCCTTGCTGAGCAGGGTGATCAACGCTTGCTGCTGCCGCTGCGTGAGGCCCTGTTCCTTGGCCGGCTTCATTAGAATATACCCCACGCTTTACACCCCAACCGATGGCAGCGCCTACACCAGCCATTGGAGTAAAGGCATCGCCAATGATCATTGCAAAGACAGTAGGGACCTGTTCAATGTTGAGTAAGATAATCACAAACGCTGTGATGATGTACGCGAGTGCCATGAAAGGAACAACGATTTGGGTAAAGTTAGCAATTCGCTTCACGCCGCCGAAGATGACGAATGCAAGAATGACGGAGATGACGGTACCAGTGAAAACCTTAGCAAAACTAAAGGTGCCTATTGCTGTTTCAACCATGCCTCCTGAGCCAAACGCGCCTTCAACGGCATTGCCGATACTGTTTGATTGCACACCAGGTAGTAGAAAACCACAAGCGAATATAGTAGCGATTGCGAAAACCCATGCGTACCATTTTTGACCCATGGCTTTTTCTATATAGTAGGCAGGACCACCGCGAAACTCGCCGTTATCTTCTTCTTTATAGATTTGAGCTAGGGTTGATTCAGCATAAGCCGTAGCAGCGCCAAAAAACGCAACAACCCACATCCAAAAAACTGCACCAGGTCCGCCAAAGCCAATAGCTGCGGCAACACCTGCGATATTCCCGGTACCCACTCTTCCCGATAATGAAACCGCAAGCGCTTGGAAAGATGAAATTCCTTTAGATGAGCTTTTTCCTGAAAGAAGTAATCGCCACATCTCGCTAAAATGGCGAATTTGGACAAATCGCGTCATGATTGAGTAGAACAACCCTGCTCCCAAGCACAGATAAATCAATGCGGGGCTCCAGATAATTCCATTCAGAAAATCAACTAATGACTGCATAAGTATTTTCCCTGTTTTATTATGATTGGTGGTTTGCACTCTGGATATTAACCTTATTGTAATTTTATTGTTAAATTTTTTGTGTTCTAAAGTTGGTTTGCGTGAACTCAGACACAAAACATGACGCAAACGTTAAACCGTATAGTGTTAGGAAGTTGAGGGAAACAAAGGATATATTTTATATGATCCATATTGCT
Organism: Vibrio aquimaris; assembly: GCF_009363415.1. NCBI lineage: Bacteria > Pseudomonadati > Pseudomonadota > Gammaproteobacteria > Vibrionales > Vibrionaceae > Vibrio > Vibrio aquimaris. The sequence goes on from NZ_CP045350.1 coordinate 693,376, forward strand.
TTCTTTGGTGTCTGTTAGTTACTAATTATTGATTTTGTGCCGTTTTTAAACAGAATTTAATCTTAAAACCAGTCAAATACTTCGTGGCTAAGTCGCTTTAAATCATTGGCAATGATGTTGTTATGCTTTTTGAAAACATTTTATTAGCACTTCGGTGTTGATTAAATGTGGGAATATTCATTTATATCAGTTGTATATCGATGCAAGCTTAGCTGTTCGTGCTGTTTTATCGATGGCTGAGTAATGATCTGGGTAAGTATGTCGGCAGAGCCGCAAGCCATTGTCCAGCCCAAGGTGCCATGACCTGTGTTGGTGTAAAGGTTTTTCACTGGGGTTCTTCCTATAATAGGTGTGCCGTCTGGTGTCATAGGTCGAAGACCTGTCCAATATTCAGCTTTTGAGAGTTCCGTGCCATGAGGAAACAAGTTAGAGACAACATGGTTTAATGTTGATAGTCGTTTATTGGGAAGGGAAGAGTCAAAGCCAGCAAGTTCAGCCGTACCCGCGACACGTATGCGGTTATTAAACCGAGTGACCGCTACTTTGTGGCTTTCGTCCATAATGGTTGAGTTAGGTGCATGAGCTTCATTTATGATGGGCAAAGTGAGTGAATAGCCCTTTACGGGGTAGATGGGAAGATCTATGCCAATTTGTTTTAAAAAATGCTTTGAGTAACTGCCTAGCGCAACGACAAATTTGTCCGCGGTGAATCGGCCTTGGGAGGTTTCGATATTATCGATTTGTTGTCCCTTCAGATTTAGCTTATGGATTTCTGTATCAAATATAAAACTCACACCCGCTTTTTGAGCCAGTGCTTGAAGCTGTTGGCAAAATAAATGGCAGTCACCTGTTTGATCGTCAGGAAGATATAATCCTCCAGCCAGTTTTCCCTGCATGTGAGTGAGACCAGGTTCTTGTTTCAGACATTCTGCACTGTTTAATAACTGATAACGTGTGCCGCTTTCGTCCAGTAACAAAGTATCTTTTTCTACCGCCTTGAGCTGTTTTTCTGAGCGGAATATTTGTAGGGTACCTTTACTTCTCCCTTGGTAGTTTATTTGATACTTTTTGTTTAACTTTTCTAAACATTCTCTGCTATGAAGTGAGATTTTGAGCATGCGCGATTTATTGATGCGATATCGATCTAAGTTACATTGGGATAGCATCTTGGTTGACCACTTGAATAAATCTGGATCAAGGCTGGGTTTTATTTTCAAAGGCGCGTGTTTTTCCATCAGCCATTTTAATGCCTTAAGTGGTATACCAGGTGCGGCCCAAGGAGAGGAGTAACCGTAAGAAATTTGCCCTGCATTGGCAAAGCTGGTTTCCTGCGCTGATCGAGATTGTCTATCTATCACAGTCACATCACATCCTGATTGCTGCAAATACCACGCGCTGGTTAGGCCTATCACACCACTACCTAGAACAATGACTTTCACCGTGATTTCCTCCTTTTTATCAACCTTATCTTACTCTGAATGATTTACATTTGGTTAACAATCGAGAAGAATTAACATTACCTTATAAAAAAACTAAAACCTAAATATGAAGTCATCTTTATTGAGTGGTGTTCACCTTGTAAGTATTCTTGCCCCGCATCAAAGCTTATCGAGTGCTGCAAGCAATTTAAACATCACGACTGGTGCTGTGAGTCAGCAGTTGCAATTGGCTGAGGAACGACTCGGTTTTGAAGTGTTTGAACGTCATGCCCGAGGTATACGTTTAACTGATCTTGGGCGTAAGCTTTTAGATTCAGTTAACCCACATTTGACTGCCATTGAAGAAGCGATTGAGAAATTAAGCAAAGAGGCAAGTCGCAAACCCATCCGGCTTAAACTTACGCCTTCTCTCGCCTATAAGTGGCTAGTACCACGTCTGGATGACTTTCAAAAATCCCACCCAAATATCCAGGTGCAAGTATTTGCCGAAGGGGCGTTGGTCAATAGTAGTAGCCGTGATTTTGATATCGCAATTGATTATGGGCCAATACCCTACAAGCTCGGTGATGCAGAGCTATTGATGCAAGAATGCCTTATTCCTGTGATGAGTCCAGATTACTTCAATAAGGTATGCAAAACTCAGAATACAGGTCCCCAATTGGTGTGGGAGAGTGTTACTTTGCTCCACGATGCTATGCCTTGGCAAGGGGCACAGAAGGATCAAGAATGGCGATATTGGGCCCAAAAGCATCAACTTGAGCTGGACGTAAGTCAGGGCCATTTCTTTAACAGAACCGATATGGCCATGGCGGCTGCCGAGGCTGGTGTTGGAGTTGCTCTTGCTCGTAAAGCTCTGTTAAATGATGAAATTAAGCAGAAAAGACTGGTTGCTCCCTTACCCGCCATTGGTGCTAATGCAGGGTACTTTATTATTACTCACTGTGAAGCATCAGAGACGCAACTTTTTAAAAGTTGGCTGAAACAACAAGTGGTTATGGAATAGTGGACAAATATCATTTGCCAGAGCCTAACTCATCACTACAATTAATATTATCAATAAGCGTGCATTTACTGAGGTGCTTACAGGGCAGTTTATATGGAATCGACTCAAGGCCAATGCAGCTATCAAAATCCTGATGGCTGGTGCTGCGATCAACCGTGTGGAGAGTCCGGTCTATGTTACTGGCATGATCCAAAAGTCGATAAGAGCAAAGATGACATTAAAGACAAGGTTGAAAAGTGGGCTGCAGAAGGTAAACCTTTAGACGGATTTCAGTTGGCAAGAACAAACTTAGTAGATATTAATTTGGTAAATCGAGGTAACAAAGATGGCTATTCGTGCCGTGACGTAGATTTTTATCGTGCAGACTTAACAGACGCTCACTTTTTTGGTCTCGATTTACGGGGCTCATCTTTGATGAAAACCAAAATGGTAGGAGCGAACTTACACTGCGCTAAATTAGATAATTGCAATTTACTGGGAGCTGACCTAGAAAGAGCTAAGCTAGAAAATGTCAATTGGGGCCGTTTCATAAAGCAAGAAGAGCAAGTAAGAGAGGCGCGCAAGGCTCGCCAATACGATAAAGTTGGGCCCTTGTATCAAGAAGCGGAAGAAGTGTGTCGTAACATTCGGAAACAATGTGAAACACAGGGGCTATTTGAGATTGCTGGCGACTTCTTTAAGCGCGAAATGCGATTTAGACGCTACCAGATGCCAAGATTAAGTGCTAAGCGTGTGGTATCCAAGACCGTTGACTTGTTTTGTGGTTATGGGGAAGACCCGATGAGGGTGGTCGGATTTTCTATCTTTTTGATTTTAGTTTGCGCCTTAGCCTACTTTTTCCTCGATACAACAAGTGCACACCCGATATATGAAGAGCTAAGCGGTTGGCAATTCTATTTTTTTGAGTTCCTAAACTCGATATATTTTAGTGTGGTGACTTTCACAACACTTGGCTACGGAGATATTTCACCAGTGGGTTTTGCGAGGTTTATCGCGGCTTTTGAAGCCTTTCTTGGCAGCTTTACTATGGCATTATTTGTGGTGGTATTTGTTAAGAAAATGACGCGCTGATTTTCATTTTATTTGATGAGTTAGGCATCAGATGCACAGGTTTGCATTTTTAACTTGCTAATTAAAAAGCAGATTTATGTCACTGGTGAAAGTTTTTCAAGCGCGGCTTATACTTTGAGAAGAAACGAATATATCTTCATAGTGTGAGCGAGGCAGGAGCTTGCGACGATATTGATGGAATATTCTAGTATTTATAGTGATAGATGAGATAGTTTACTTCTACTTCACTTATTTGCGGGGTAAATGGTGGAGTAGCACAATGAAGGTAGTTACGTGGGCTTGAGATGACCCAACGTACATGTAATTGATACCGAGAATGAGTAAAACCCATTATGAGCACTTCAAGCAGTACAATTCTTACAGAAAGTGGCACAAATGAACTCGAGATCATTGAGTTTCATTTGGAAAAACAGATGCCAGATGGCTCGAAAAAAACCTGTTATTACGGCATTAACGTGGCCAAAGTGCGCGAAGTTATTCAAGTTCCCGAGACATCGGATTATCCTAATGCTCAGCCGCACATGATAGGGGTATTTTCATCCCGAGATATACTCACTCCTCTGGTCGATTTAGCAGGCTGGCTCGGTGTGCCAACCAGTAAAGAAATTGACAAGAAGTTTGTGATTGTTACTGACTTTAACCGTATGACCAATGGATTTCTAATCGACAGCATCAGTCGCATCCACAGGATCTCTTGGAACGATGTTGAATCGCCCAGTCAGTTCTTAGAAGCCGGCGAGCAGGATTGTGTTGTTGCCGTAGTACGTAAAGATCAAAACCTCATCATGATCCTCGATTTTGAAAAGATTATCGCTGACATCAACCCAGAACTGAGTATGGAAAAATACGATGTTACTGCGGATAAGAGTGTTGATCTTAACCAAAAAATGATCACCAAACGTAATGCGAAAACCATTATGGTAGTGGACGATTCTGCTTTCATTCGAAATCTCATTCTAGAAACATTGAGCTCAGCAGGTTACAACACCATTGCTTGTAAAGATGGTGGTGAAGCGCACGACAAGCTAACAGAACTTGCTGAAATTGCAAAAAAAGAAGATGTCCCCGTCAGTGAACTCGTCGACGCGGTAGTCAGTGATGTGGAAATGCCGCGTATGGATGGCATGCACTTAGTGAAGAGATTACGTGACTCGGATGTTTACAAAGAAATGCCGATTGTAATGTTCTCGTCATTAATGAGTGATGATAACCGAGAAAAAGCGTTGGCTTTGGGTGCTAATGACACCCTAACCAAACCTGAAATTGGCCGTATGGTGGCCCTGATGGATCAGTTTATTTTAAAGTAACGGCTTTATCGCTACGCGACTTTTCTGCTTCGAGCTGGGCAACTTCTTTGTCCAGCTCGTTTATTTTGGCTGACATTAACTGGTGGCAATGCAGTGCGAGCTTGCGAGCATCTTCCAATTTGTAATTGGACACATCAATTGGTTCTAGCATCTCGGCAATCACAATGCCGTTGTTTCTTCGGTTAAGGTTAATCTTATTGTGTGTTGTGCTGACACACATTGGTGTAATAGGCACGCCAGCTTCAATGGCCATTCTGAAAGCGCCTGTTTTAAACGGCAATAAACCTCGGCCTTTACTACGAGTTCCTTCTGGGTAGACCCAAACCGATAAATCTCTTTGATGGATAGCCTCAGCGACTTGTTTTATGGTATCTCTCGCTTGAGACTTGTTCTCTCTATTGATAAGGATGTTTCCAGTTATCCAATACAGCTGGCCAAAGAAAGGCAGCCAAAGCAGATCTTTTTTACCAAGAGAGACGGTTCTTGGCCTTAACATTCCAGGATCTGTAACAAAATCATAGATACTTTGATGATTGGAGATATACACGCTTTTCTCTGGTGTTGGCGCATTCTCGAGCCCTCTATGAATGAGCTTTACGCCAACAATTCTTTGTAGCTGATTAAACCAGCGACAGAAAAAATACACATGCTTTGGATTTCTTGGGCTAAACAAGCAATAGACAAAGGCAAATAGTGTCGTAAAGACAATAAATACAGCAGCCAATATCAGGCGAATAATAGCAAGCAAATGACTTTCCTCATCGAATATAAACGCTGCACACTTAAAGTATCTATCGGGCAGCTATCACTTAGGCTCTATTTAACCACATTAGGGTATTTCTAAGCGAGTTTGTTTTAAACATGGCCTTTGTAAGGCAAAAGTAGAGCTGTGATTTGGTTTGTTTTTGAGAAACCTAGTGACTCATTTATGGAATAAAAGCTCGACTTATTGTTGCCATTATCCACTTTTTGTTGATTTATGTCTCACTTTTTTGATGTTAAATGGTTTGATGTTAACTAATTCAGTTGTTTTATAGATTACCTAGCGTTTTATGGCTCTCAAATTTTATAAAGTATTGGTTGTTTTGTGAGCGTCCTATATAGCTAGGAATCTCCTGATATGTTCATAAACGGACTATTCAAGAGACTAAAACAATAAAAATAGCTCAAAAGGATCAGAGCATATGCACAACATGATAAACATAAACAAAGGAATGTGTTTCCTTTCATCAATGACGGTGGCAATGGCAGGCTTCACATTTAATGCAGCAGCAGAAGTGGCGGAGCTTAACGAGGCTAGTCTTCCAACAAAATACATCGTTAAGTTTAAAGAAAATCATCCCTCACCGATGCGAATGGCGTTTTCTCCCCGCACTGCTACTCAGTCTAATCAAGCGGTACTTGAGCAAGCCAGTGCGCGAGAAATTGAAACCTTGATTGGCGCTTCGATGTTTAGTGTGGAAATGGATCAACAGCAAGTTGCTAAGTTAGAAAAGCATAAGCAAGTGGATTATGTTGAGGTCGACCCACCTCGTTACTTGCTCAGTGAAACCATACCTTGGGGATACACCGCGGTTAATGCGCAGGTGTTGAGCGATGAGAATGCTGGTAATCGAACCATATGCATTATCGATTCTGGCTACGATATGACGCATCACGATCTTAGTGGCAACCGAGTCAGCGGCACCGATGATAGCGGTACAGGATCTTGGAAATCCCCGGGGACAGGTAATGCGCATGGAACTCACGTCGCTGGCATCATTGCCGCAATGGCAAATGGTGAGGGAGTGAAAGGCATACTTCCCAACCAAAATGTGAATCTTCATATTGTTAAAGTCTTTAATGAGTCTGGTTGGGGCTATTCATCAAGCTTTGTGAAAGCGGTTCAAACCTGCGCTGACAATGGCGCCAATGTCGTGAACATGAGTTTAGGAGGCAGTATTGCCAGCCGAACCGAGCGTGATGTTCTGCAATCTCTGTATGATGATGGCGTACTCTTGATTGCAGCATCTGGCAATGGCGGCAATACCGCTCACAGCTACCCAGCATCTTACGATTCTGTGATGTCGATTGCGGCAGTGGACAATCAAAATCATCATGCGGCATTTTCACAAGCCACCGACCAAGTCGATATCGCGGCGCCAGGCGTTGCTATCTTATCGACAGTTACCATGGGTGAGGGCGTGCTTGCCGATATTCGTTCGAGTGATGGTCACTATTTTGAGCGAGGCGTTGTACCTCATAACCGTAAGATACATAGAGTTCCAGCCAATCCGCTTGACCCATACAGACCCGATCCTATTGAAGGCAGTGTCACCGCGCCTCTTGCACTGTGTGATGTGTCCTCTGGCAGCTACGATTGTGGTGATATGTCTGACAAAATATGTCTTACCGAGCGTATTGTTAACCAAACTCCTGAGGTAAGGCCTGAGGTTGAGCCAGTGAAAGCTTGTTATCAGTCAGGCTCCAAAGCGGCGATTGTGTTTAGTAATAAAGCGCTTTCTGGACTGCAAAATCCCTTTTTACTCGACGATGATGATGAGTATCGTATGGTGTCAGTGACTGTCGATCGCCAACTTGGGTTAGAGCTGGCAGAAAAAGTGGGTGAGAATGTGACGCTCAAGGTTACTACAGGTGAGGATTACCAATACTACAATGGCACCTCTATGGCGGCGCCTCATGTTTCGGGTATCGCAGGCTTGGTATGGAGCTATCACCCGCAATGTACTGCTCAGCAAGTGCGACGAGCGCTTACGGTCACAGCGACCGATCTTGAAGCCCAAGGCCGAGACAACCAAACTGGCTATGGGTTAGTGAACGCACAAGCCGCTAAGGAGTATTTGGATATAGGTTGTAACGGCCCTGATGCTGGCGATAAAGTGCTGGTTAATGGTGTGGCTAAGCAGGAATTATTTGGTGAGAGTAAATCCAGCGAAATATACACCTTTGACGTTCCAGAGAATGCAACAGAGGTAACTTTTGAGCTTAGTGGTGGCACGGGCGATGTTGATATGTATGTGCGTCGTAGCGGTATACCGACAAAAAGCAGTAATGATTGTAAATCAATTGAAGAGGGCAATAGCGAGGCTTGCTCTTTAGATGTGAAAGAAGCTGGTACATACCAAGTACTGATATACGGCTACAAATCGTATCAAGGGGTGACTTTGCTCGCTACTCATAATGGGCAAGACTCGACCGACACAGCGCCCACATATTATAGCAATGAAGAGGTCATGGATATTCCGGATCAAAGTGAAGCGGGCGTTAGCAGTGAGATTGATGTCGAGCGCGTGGGCGATGCGGGTTTAGTGTCTATCGAGGTTGATATCAGCCATGGTTATATTGGTGATTTACAGCTCACGTTAGAGTCTCCCTCTGGTCAAGAAGTTGTGTTACACAGTAAAACCGGAGGCGCTCTTGAAGCAATTAAAGAGACGTATCAAAAAGACTTTACTGGCTCAGATTCACAAGGGACTTGGAAGCTAAAAGCGGTCGATAATTCTTCTTGGCATACCGGGAAGATTAACCGCTGGGCCCTATCTTTTGAGGCTTTTCCTGCTAAATAAGGAGAGAATATGAGAAATAGGATGGTCACAATACGCACCATAGGTTGTGTTCTCATCTCGCTCTGTCTGCCAGTGGTGACACTGGCAGCAGGCCAAGAGCCAATGTCTAAAGACAGCCAATTGACAAAGATAGAAAGCGAGCCGTCGAGATTTTACGTCAAATATCACCAAGGAAAGCAGCAGCCAGTTCGAGAGCTTTTGCAAACCAAACAGTTAGACATCCTCGATTCTCTCGATGATCTTCAAGTGTTAGTGGTAGCAGGCACCGAAGATAAGCTCAAACAGCTCGAAGCCAATGATTTGATCGATTATATCGAGCCAGAACCGATTCGGCAGCTGTATTCGCAGTAGGTTTGGAGTGGCCGAGTTTCCCTCAATAGACTGAGTTTTTAGTCTTGCCTTTTAAATTTGCCTCTAAATTACAACTTAGGAGTTGTTATTTGTTTCAAATACAACTTTGGGGTTGTATATTTTACATTGTACAACTTAAAAGTTGTTTATTGGTATATTTACAACTAATATGTTGTTTATAGAGGTTGATACAACTAACAAGTTGTTTGAGGTGTATAATGAAGGAAATTGATAAAATTGCGGGGTTGATCGCTGAGCAACGTAAAAGGCTAGGCATAGAGCAAAAAGATATGTATATGCGAATTGGCATGAAGCAGCAACAGTATCAACGTATTGAGGCGGGCAGTGACGTAAAATTATCGACTTTGCTCAGAGTGCTGGAAGGGCTGGATTTAGAACTTGTCATTGCGCCTAAAAGAGCGGAGATAATGTCTGTTCCAACCCAGAGTAAAGTCATTAGGCAAAGTCAACTTGGCATAAGTGAAACGAATCTTGAAGATGACTCAGATGATCTTGATTTTTGGTTTGGCTCTGAAGGTAAATCATGAGCAAGCAAATCGAGAAAGTTGAAGGCTTAAACATCCAGTTACACGGAGTCGATATTGCTGTTATTGCGCACTATGCTGGTGGCAAAAATATACTGACCTTCAATCCTGAATTTGTTGCTATGCCAACAAATAAACGGCCAGTTTTTACTTTGAGGCAACTGCGAGATCCAAACTATTTAAGTAAACCCCAGATTCGGACTGAAAAGATTTCACCTGTCTTATCTAACCTGTTGCCAGAAGGCGTATTGAGGGAACTGACAGCCAAAGCGCTCCAGTGCCACGTAAACAATGAATTTTCTATCCTTGCCTACTTGGGTGCCAACTTGCCAGGCGCACTCATTGCTCAGCCGATAAAAGCTGGTAATGTGCCTGATTGGGCGCTAGAGCATCGTTTATCAACTGAGCCTCAGCAAATCAATGTTAAACATGCAGATACCAAGTTTTCGCTGGCAGGAGTGCAGATGAAATTCTCCTCGTCACATCTAGATGGCCGATATCATATTGATCAGGAAATCTCTGAGGACATGTGGATTATTAAAACTCCATCCACCGTCCATAAAGGTGTGCCTGTCAATGAATATACCTGCATGAAGCTTGCGGAAGTCGCGGGAGCGGAGATTCCAGAAATTCGATTAATCGAACTTAAGGCGCTAGTAGGGCTACCTAAAATTAAATTACCGGATGAGCAATATGCCTATGGCATCAAGCGATTCGACCGTAATGACAAGGGGCGTATCCATACTGAAGATTTTGCACAGGTTTTCGAACTGTATCCTTCGGACAAATACCAAAAAGTAAATTATGAACAATTAGCTAACGTACTCTATCAATCAAGCTCTGAACGCCTAAGAGATATTCAGCAAATGGCAAGAAGACTACTGATAAACATCTTGCTTGGAAACGGTGATGCACACCTTAAAAACTGGACTTTGATATATCCTGATGCCCTCTCGCCGCGTTTGTCACCTCTTTATGACGTACTATTCACCTCTGCATATATAGAAAATGACAGCCTTGCGCTCAATATGGTAGGAACCAAGCAATGGTCTGAAGTCTCCATGAGGCACTTTGAAGTGTGGGCAGAGAAAGCCTCAGCACCATGGGTGGCAATTAAACCTCACTTAATCGATGTGATCGAAATAGCGAGAAAAAATTGGCCTGACTTATTGCAACAACTTCCGATGGAAGCTGAGCACAAATCAGCACTTAGGCAGCATTGGCAACAATTAAGCAGCGATTTTCAGCTTTTAAAAGGGTAATGTGTCACTGCTCTTTGTGTAACAAATAAGATGCAAACAAAGTACTTAAGTAAACCCATTTAGTGTTAGTGGAATGCTGATGAGGGATAGTAGCAGCCAAGGAGTTAGGTATAGCTAGGGCTATTCAACTGAACCCGCGTCCATGTATTACTAAATCATTTAAAAATGCTAGCTTGTTATAGCAATTTAATCTAAAGCAATAGCGCTGATACTGAGTATTTTACCAATCCTCACCATCCATTAATAGCGACTTTAACGTATTGGGAGAAGAGGGGAGCAGTCCGACTTTTAAGCCAAATGGTTTGAATACCTTGTTGAGAATCTCTGTATTGTAGCTGCCCCGATCATTCTCTATATCTGAGAGTGTTTTTCTTGAGACATCGACAAGTCTTGCGAACACATCCTGTTTGAGTCCCAGTATATTAATGCGTAAACTTTTCAGCGCTTGGCCTTGCGTTAGTTCTCCAAGCAATAAGTGTTTGATGATTTTGTTTGCCTCGGTTTTGCGTTCTGCTGCACTTACTGCCTTGGCGTTTTTTGAGGCTTTCGATCTAGTCGGAGCATAAAGTTGCGATCGTTCTTTGGTCGAATGAATTGCATTCGTCCCAGTCTTGGGCTGATGTTGATTTCGGTTTGCTCTTAGACGAGCCACCGTATCTTGTACGGACTCTTTATTGTTTGGCTTATTCATAGTAGCCCCCATTTAGTGAGCTTTTCTGATATATGATTAAGTCCAGTGGCAGGCATCTCCAAGATTTGTTCTGGTACTCCTCGTAACGCTAGTCTCTGCTTTAAGTCGATGCATTTACTTGCCGTTACTTTTAGCTCTTGTAATAACACTTCCTTTGGCACGAGATCAGATAAGGTGTCCGTAATTTTGACGAAGTCGTAAGTTCCGCCAACCTCTAGTGGGGCCTTCCATTTTGTTGTTCTTGGAATGCCTTCAGGATCAGCTTTCATTGGTGCGAAATCGTAAATGGGAGCAAGCTTTATGACTCCATCACCTTTTAAGAATGACGTGTTTCTGCCGTGGTTATCACTATTACCAAATAAGATGTTGAGTAGATCTCTTTTCACCCATTCAATGACGAAAGCTTGGGTATCAAACCTATACCCTTGGTGTTTAACCATATTGCTTTCAGTAATTTTTTCTATGAGAGTTCGGATTGTTGTTTCGTGATCAAGAGTGACCCCTGCGCCTTTGTTCAAAATGGAATACACAGATTCCATGCCAACTCTCTCTATTTGTTGCTCAATAACTTGAACATCAAATCGAGGAAGCCATAAAGAAGGGTAGTTTAACCCTTCTTCCAAGCGCATACCGTCGGTGGAGATCGTTTCAACGCCCATTTCAGTTAGCTCGTGGTAGAAGTAGAACTCAGCTCTTAGAATATTACAGTCGATGGTGCTTCTTGAGCCTCTAGGGTACTTTACTAAGTAATGTAAGTCGTGGTTGCTATTGTCATCTTGGTACGGATCAATCCATATTTTTTCGCTGCTAGAGCTATGATCGAAACCACATCGGAGGATCAGTTTGGGCGCTTCACCTCCAGCCCCAGTTGCACCACCTGCGGCTGCTCCTCTTTGCTGTGCATAGTCGAGAAAATCACCTGCTCGATTTTTAACATCATCAACAGAGAAATAGAGGTTGTCTGCGACTTCGTAGCGCTCAGGAAGAGAGTCTTTTATTCTTAAGTTACCAATAGGCGACATTGTGCCAAATTTGAGTAAAACATAGTCTTGTTCATCTGAACTAAGGTCTTCAATATCTAGGTGCTTGACCCAGTAGCGTCTGCTAGCGCCGCTAGGCATAATATCGTCTAGAAACGTTAGCCATCCAGGTTTACCCATATCATCAAAAAAGAACGAGATAGGATAGTTTAGTGAAACAGCGTGGAAGTCATCTTTATCGTGATGTTCTAGCGCATAGTCGCTGAGGTAGTTGAGTTCAGTCACTCGGAAATTATGTTGGCGACTTTTAGGAAATGAGATGATACCAATATCTATCCATTCACCTTTGATAAAAGCTTGTACGGTTAGTTCTTCCATCGACAACACCTCTACTTATCAATGCGTAAAATTTTACTCGTAAATTGTTTTTTTTTCAAATAATGAGTAATTATTTGCTCATTTTTGGTTGAGTAGATACTTTATGCGTAAATAATTACTCATAGGCTGTAAGCCAAATTTGTTGATGAACAGAATGGATGGAAATCGCGAGAAAAAACTGGCCTGACTTATTGCAACAACTTCCGATGGAAGCTGAGCATAAATCAGCACTTAGGCAGCATTGGCAACAACTAAGCAGCGATTTTAAGCTTGTAAAAGGGTAATGTGTCACTGCTCTTTGTGTAACAAATAAGATGCAAACAAAGTGCTTAAGTAAAGACATTTAGTGCTGAACTCACAGACGACGAAACTGATTTTTTGTATACTAGCGCCAATTATATAGTAGTGCGCTAGGTTTTATGACTAATAACAACTTCTCCCAAACCGCCGCCTTTATCTGGTCGGTGGCTGATTTGCTTCGTGGTGACTTCAAACAATCTCAATACGGTCGGGTTATCCTGCCCTTTACACTGCTTCGTCGTCTTGAATGTGTGCTTAAGCCAAGCAAAGATGCCGTAGTTGCCGAACATGAGCGCATTAAAGCGGCGAATCTGCCAGAAGACGTGCAGGAAAAGTTCTTACTGCGTGCAACAAAATTACCAGAGCAACCTGATGGTTTGTCTTTCTTCAATACCTCGCCAATGAACCTTGGCAAGATGGGGCAGAGTAATATCAAAGCAAACCTTCGTCACTATGTGCAGTCTTTTTCTCGTGATGCGCGTGAAATTTTTGAACACTTCAACTTTGATGAATTTGTTGGTTTGCTGGAAGATGCCAACTTGCTTTATAAAGTGGTGAACAAGTTCGCTACCACAGATCTTAGCCCAAACCGCATTTCTAATCACGATATGGGCTTGGTGTTTGAAGAGCTGATCCGCCGATTTGCAGAAAGCTCAAATGAAACCGCAGGTGAACACTTTACTCCGCGTGACATCGTGCGTTTAACCACCTCTTTGGTGTTTATGGAAGACGATGAAGCTCTAACCAAAGAGGGTATTATTCGAACCATCTATGACCCAACAGCAGGTACAGGCGGCTTCCTTTCTTCTGGTATGGAATACGTACATGAACTCAACCCGAAAGCGGTAATGCGTGCGTTTGGTCAGGAGCTAAACCCAGAGTCCTATGCTATCTGTAAGGCAGATATGCTGATCAAAGGGCAAGATGTTAGCCGTATCAAGTTAGGTAACACCCTATCGAATGACCAACTTCCTACCGATAAATTTGACTACATGCTGTCTAACCCGCCCTTTGGTGTCGATTGGAAAAAGATCGAAAAAGAGATCAAGAAAGAGTTCGAAGACGGCTTTGATGGACGCTTTGGCGCAGGCTTGCCGCGTGTTTCTGATGGCTCGCTGCTGTTTTTGATGCACCTTATCAGCAAGATGCGTGACAAGAAAAATGTCGATAACCAAGTAGTCGATGGTGGTCGTATCGGCATCATCCTTAATGGTTCACCGCTGTTTACAGGTGGCGCAGGTAGCGGTGAAAGTGAAATTCGTCGCTATATCTTAGAAGCTGATCTGCTTGAAGCCATTGTCGCGCTGCCAACCGACATGTTCTACAACACAGGCATTGCGACCTATGTTTGGGTACTGAGCAATAAAAAAGACCCTGCACGTAAAGGCAAGGTGCAATTGATTAATGGCGCTAACTTAAGTACGAAAATGCGTAAGTCATTAGGCTCTAAGCGTCACTATTTAACTGATGAAGAAATTCGCACTATTACCAAAAACTTTGGTGACTTTGAAGAAATCGACACCTTGACCAAAGATGGTGTGACGGACAACCAAAAACACTTTGCCAGCAAGATATTTGATACTTATCAGTTTGGCTACCGTCGTTTGACTATTGAGCGCCCGCTGCGTCTGTCAGCACAAATCACCGATGAAGCGGTGGAATCACTACGATTTGCACCTAAGCCATTTAATGCAGTAATGCAGGCGTTATACGAGCAGTTTGGCTCGGAGTGGACGGAAGACACGTACGGCTCACTAACTGATTTGGAAAAAGAAGTTCGTGTCTTGATCAAAGCCGACTTCCCAGAGCTAAAAGAAAAGCAAATCAAAGACGTGCTGGACAGCAAACTGTGGCTAAGCCAAAAAGCCCTGATGGATGATGCCAAAGTCCTGCAAGTTGCTGTTGATGAAAATGCTGGTGGACAGGCTCTTGGTGGTAAGTATCAGCAATCTGACGATTTTAACCAGTTTGAACTGACTCTGAAAGGTGCGTTTAAGGCCACTGGTATCAAGTTTGATGTCAAGCAGAAGAAGCAATTTATTGATGCGGTTACATGGAAGAACCAAGACGCCGAACCTGTGATCAAAAAAGTGCTTAAAGAAGACGCACAGCCACTATACGGTGCTTTTGACTATAAAGGAAAGGTTGTTGAGTTTCAGCAGGATGGCGACCTGCGTGATAACGAGAACGTGCCGCTAGATCCAAGCGTTAGCACTTCAACGTTGATCGAAAGCTACTTTAAGCGCGAAGTACAGCCACACGTTGCCGATGCGTGGATTAACGCAGATAAGCGCGATGACAAAGACAATGAGATTGGTGTAGTGGGTTATGAAATCCCATTTAACCGTCACTTCTATGTCTACCAACCACCACGCACACTGGAAGCCATTGACGCTGATTTGGATGCTGTGAGTGCCGATATTATGAAGCTACTGCAAGAGGTGCATTCGTAATGGGCAAGTATAAGGCATATCCTGAGTACAAATTGTCAGGAAGTCGACAGGTTGACTCGATTCCAGTCAGTTGGAATACAAAACAGATAAAGCACCTTGGAATACTAAAAGGGGGAGCTGGGTTTCCTCATGAAGAACAAGGCATTATTGATGCTGAGTTGAGCTTCCATAAAGTAAATTCGCTAGGAAAAGCGGATCGAACAGGCAATTTAAAACGCGGTGATAATTCTATCTCTGCTGCAACGGCTAAGCGCTTGGGAGCATTCGTTTTCCCACCATCTTCGATCGTGTTTGCCAAAGTTGGGGCGGCCTTATTACTAAGCAGGATCCGCTCCCTGACAGAAGCTTCCTGTATTGACAATAACATGATGGGGTTGATCGTTAATGAGAAATATGACGCCAAGTTCTTAAAGTATGCAATGCATGAGATTAAATTTGACTACATTGTAAATCCGGGGGCAATACCGTCTTTAAATGAATTCCAAATGGGGAATTTGAAATTACCTATACCACCCCAAAGACAAGAACAAACCCAAATCGCTAACTTCCTCGATCACGAAACCGCCAAGATTGATACCTTGATCGAAAAGCAGCAGCAACTGATTAAGCTGCTGAAAGAAAAACGCCAAGCGTTGATCAGCCATGCGGTGACTAAAGGTCTAAACCCACAAGCACCAATGAAAGATTCAGGTGTGGAGTGGTTAGGGGAAGTGCCAGAGCATTGGGGTGTGCTGCGTCTAAAGCATTTAATTGAATCATTAGAATCAGGAGTTAGTGTAAACGCTGCTGATATTCCTGCTCGCACTAAAGAAGTTGGTGTTTTAAAAACTAGTTGTGTATATACGCGTACATTTAGGGCTGAAGAAAACAAGACAGTTGTGCCAGAAGACCTACAACGCGTGAAGTGTCCTGTTAGGAAAGGAGCGATTATTATTAGCCGAATGAATACACCTGAACTTGTTGGAGCTAGTGCACTCGTCAACGAAGATGTTTCAAATGTCTACTTGCCTGATCGATTGTGGCAAACAAACTTTAATCAAGAGGTTGATTTGGATTCTGAATACTTAGCTCATTTTATGACTGTCGAGGGTTTTCGGGTTCAGATTTCTCTCGCAGCAGAGGGGGCGAGTAGCAGTATGCAGAATATTGCAAAAGAGGACTATTTAAGTATCAACTGCCTTCTTCCACCATTGAGCGAACAACAGCAGATAGTTCAATACATTAGGCAGCGAATAGAGTATTTCTCAAAGTTGGATAGCAATGCCAATGATGCAGTTAATCTTTTAAAAGAACGCCGCACCGCACTAATCTCAGCCGCAGTCACAGGCAAAATCGATGTTCGGCACTTTACCTTGAAAGACGGGCAAGCACCAATATCTCAACATCAGGCAATGGAACAGACCGCCTAAACCTATTGCCACTCTGGATTAAGAAAGCAGAGTGGCGTTTTATTTCAGTTGGCTAACTTAAAATAATAAGAACAAAATAATGAAAGACACCACACAAGAAAAAGTATTTCAAGACGACATCATCAGTCAGATGTTGGCTAATGGCTGGGTGCAAGGCTCTGGCGAGGGCTACAACCGCGAATCCGCACTCTATGAAGCAGATGTGCTGAGCTTTATCAAACAGACGCAGCCGAAAGAGTGGCAGAAGTTCTGCAAAGTCTTCCCAACAGATTCTGAGCGTCACTTCCTTGATGCCTTGGTCACGCAGCTAAAAAAAGCCGATGAGAATGTTACTGATCGCGCATCACGCACCTTTGGCACCTTAGGCGTTTTACGCCACGGTTTAAAAATCCGCAATGCCCGTTTTGAATTATGTCAATTTAAGCCAGAGCACAGCCTTAACCCAGAAACCTTAGCGCGTTATCAACGTAATATCTGCCGTATTGTGCCAGAGCTAGTTTACAGCCCCCATATTTCAAAAGAGCAGCAACAAGAAACAGGAAAGAAGGCGACAGCCTTGAGCGAGAAAACAGCAAAGCGCTGGCGTATTGACTTGGTGTTGTTTGTTAATGGTTTGCCCGTCTCGACCCTTGAGCTGAAATCTGAGTTCAAACAAGCAGTAGAAAATGCCATTGCGCAGTACAAACTGACCCGTTTAGCGAAAGACCCTGCGACCAAAAAGCCAGAGCCGCTGCTCTCTTTTAAACGTGGCGCTTTAGTACATTTCGCGGTAAGTCAGTATGAAGTCTACATGACAACCAAGCTTGCAGGTGAAGAGACGCTCTTCTTGCCATTTAACCAAGGCACCCATGATGGTGGCAAGGGCAACGATATTCCGGATGATGCAAACCGCTATGCCACCGACTACCTGTGGAATAAAGTATTAACGCCAGATAACCTGCTTAATATCATTGGACGTTTTATCCATCTGCAAATTGAACAAAAGGAAGATTGGGAGGGGCGCAAAACCAAGAAAGAAACCCTGATCTTCCCGCGTTACCACCAGTGGGATGTAGTAACCAAGCTGGTTAATGCCGCGATTGAAGAGGGCACTGGTAATAAGTACCTGATCCAGCACAGTGCAGGTTCGGGCAAGTCCAACTCGATTGCATGGACAGCGCACCAACTCTCGACACTGTATGACGCCAACGGCAACAAACAATTTAATTCTGTGATAGTGGTGACAGATCGCACCGTTCTGGATGATCAGCTGCAAGACACCATCTATCAGTTTGAACATGCGGATGGTGTGGTGGGGCGCATCAACCACAAAGAAGGCAATGGATCGAAATCAGAGAAATTAGCAGCGGCTCTGGAAAGCTCTCAGCCAATCATCATAGTGACGATCCAAACGTTCCCACACGTGTTAAAAGCGATTGAACATTCAGCGTCTCTCAAACAGCGTTGCTATGCCATTATTGCTGATGAAGCGCATTCGTCACAAGGCCATTCTACCTCTCGAAAAATGAAAGAGGTGCTGATGAAAGATGACCTTGATAGTGAAGCTCCTCTTGATAGTGAGGATTGTCTAAACAATGCTATGGAAGCGCGGCGGGGAAGTGCAAACATCAGCTTTTACGCTTTTACAGCAACCCCAAAAGCTAAAACATTACAGTTATTTGGGCGATGCCCAGATCCTGACATGCCGCCTTCCAAACGTAACTTACCAGAAGCCTACCATATCTACTCAATGCGTCAGGCGATTGAAGAAGGTTTTATCCTTGATGTGTTAAGGAATTACACCAATTACAAGGTGATTTATCAGCTTAAACAAAAGCTGGAAACAGAAGATAAAGAAGTGGACTCAGGAAAAGCCAAGGTGAAACTCAATAATTGGGTACGCTTGCATGACCACAACATCTCACAGAAAGTCAAAGTGATTGTTGAGCACTTCAAAAAGAACATCATGGGATTACTCGGCGGTCAAGCTAAGGCGATGGTGGTCACTAGCTCACGTAAAGAAGCGGTGCGCTATAAGCTTGCTTTTGATAAGTATGTGGCAGAGCATGGCTACGCGGGTATACGAGCAATGGTGGCGTTTTCTGGTGAAGTTGAGTTTCACAATACTGATCCAGATAGCGCTGCATTACTGGATCAGAAGTTTACCGAGCACAACATGAACCCTGATCTCAAAGGTCGTGAGTTACGCAAAGCCTTTGATAGCGATGATTACCAAGTCATGTTGGTCGCGAATAAATTCCAAACGGGTTTTGACCAACCGAAACTCTGCGCTATGTACGTCGATAAGAAGCTGGCTGGTGTTGAGTGTGTGCAGACCCTTTCGCGCTTAAACCGCACTTATCAAGGTAAAGCTGAGTGTGGCACCTTTGTGCTTGATTTCTACAATGATCCGCAAGACATCCTCGACGCTTTTCAGCCATATTACCAAGTAGCAGAGCTTGAGGATGTGTCTGATCCTGACAAGATTTTTGATCTCTCAGAGAAGCTGCGTGCCAGTGGCATTTTCTTATGGACAGAGGTAGAGCAGTTTGTTGCTGCCTTCTTTACCAAGAATAAATCTAACGCCGCGATCAGCAATATCTGTAAGCCTGCCATTGAGCGTTGGCGTAAGCGTTATACCTCTGCGGTAGAAGCATACCTTCATGCTAAGACGGTGTTTGAACGAACCAAGAAAACCGGCGATGCAGTATTAATTACCAATGCGGAAAACAGTTTTAAAGAGTGCAAGCAAGAGAAAGACCGTCTTGAAATCTTCAAAAAGGATTTAGCCAGCTTTGTACGCTTTTATGAGTTTATGTCACAGATTGTTGATTACGACGATAAAGAGCTAGAAAAGCTGAGCCTGTATGCACGCACGCTTCGCCCAATGCTACGTGAGCAAGCAATCGAGGAAGATGAGTTAGACCTTAGTAATGTCGTGATGAGCCACTACCGTTTATCAAAAATCCGCCAACAGGATATTAGGCTTAAAGAAAATGAAGTGGGGTACAAAATTCAGCCAAGTAATGACATTGGTACCGCAAAACCAAAGAACAAGAAAGAAGAGTTTTTGTCACGTGTAATTGAGCGATTGAACGAGATATTTATCATCGATAATCTTACCGATAAAGATATGCTCAATTATGCTTTTACCGTGCGTGATAAGCTTACCGAGAATGACACTGTCATGAGCCAAATCGCAAATAATACTCGTGAACAAGCCATGTTAGGTGACTTTCCTCGTGCGATTGATGATGCGATTTTAGATAGCAATGAGTCCCATCAAGAGCAAATGATGCAGCTGTTGTCAGATCCGAATAAAGCTAGGGACTTTGCTAGGGTTATCTTTGATATGTTAAGTGGGGTGAAGTAATGGCGATTTATGAACTGGCTAGCGATACTCTCATTCGAATAGAGAGTACTTCATTTGAAGCAGAAAAGCTCAGAGAAAGGCAGGATATACAGCGCCTGTTAAGAGCTAACATCGGTGTCATCCTAGAGGATTGTCTGGTTATTGCTGAAGAATATGGACATTTTGTTGATTCGAACCGTCGTGTTGATTTATTGGCAGTCGATAAAAATGCCAATCTAGTCGTCGTAGAGCTAAAGCGAGATGACGATGGTGGCCATATGGAGCTTCAAGCTATTAGATATGCTGCTATGGTAGCGAATCTGACGTGGGAGCAAGCGGTAAGTGCCTATGCAGATTTTCTAACTCAGACTGAGCAGGATATAGATGCGCAAAGCTCACTGCTTGATTTTCTGGATTGGGACGCACCACAAGAAGATGACTTTGGCAAGGAAACGCGGATTGTTCTTGCTGCGAGAAATTTTTCTAAGGAAATAACAACATCTGTATTATGGCTGAATGATATGGGGCTGGACGTAACTTGCGTCCGCCTCAATCCTCATCGTTTGGGAGAACGCTTGCTACTGAACGTTGAGCAAATCATCCCCCTCCCCGAAGCTTTAGATTATCAAATTGAAGTGAGACACAAGAAGAGAGAAGAGAGAGCTGCCCGCAGTGGCAGCAAAGATCGTTCGGTCTTGAGCTTATTTGTCAATGGCGAGCTGTTTGAAAAGGACTTTAAAAAGTCGGATATTGGCCTGCATACAGTGTTAGCACTAGCGAAGAATAATCTTATTGACGAAGAGGCTTTTCAATATCTTCGATATAACAAAACGTGCTCGTTTCAGCTACTAAAGAAATTTGATGAAATAAAAGGGACTGAAGATAAATACAAAAAATATCGTACTCATCTAGAGCCTGAGTTTGTCTACCAAGAACAAAGCTACTATGTTGCAAGGAACTGGGGACTCCCAAATACCACTCGTTTTATCGACGAAATCCAAACCCACTTCCCTGAGTTGAGTTTTGAATGGAATGGCTGAACACGTTTTGGCATAAAGCAATGTTTACTATAGCTAGGTTGAAACCACTTCGAAGCGTTGTTTAATAAATCAAAGTAATCGTCAAGTACAACAGAAGAGACATAAGCCCAAATAGGAAAAAAGAACATCCATATTCATTCAATCGCGATACGCGGCAGCACAGACTAAAGTGCCCACTAAAATCGTTGCTTGCGCTGTGGCGTTAAATCTTGTTTGCTATTTTCTGGCTGTTGTCAAAAATGGAGTCTGCAATATGTTTAGGAAAATCTTCTGGTAGCGCAGAGCTTACTTTTAAGATAGCTTGAGGTAATGCCTCTTTCATTTCATTGAGTATCTCTTGCATGGTCTCTTGACTGAAATTAACTGCTTTGGCGGTATCTAAAAAGTGGCGAGGTAGGACTTTATAGATTTCATATTTTTTGCCTTTTGTTGCTTTCAAACCCATCGACAGTTTTAGTTTTCGGATGTTGAGCCCTTTTCCGCCCAGTAATGGGTAGGCAGACAAAATATCGTAGAATGGAGTGAGTCGATAGCTTCCACCTTTATCAATATAGATAGAAAAGTTTTTGCCATGCCCATCTGTCGCACCAATGAGCCATTGAAAGACTTGGAAGCGCATAAAGTTATGTCGATCTTCTAATGCATTGCTTGACCCCATTAACAGCGCCATGATCTGTGATATATCTGGGCCACCCTGAGATTCATACTTCATGGATGACGGTATCCCAAACACTTGGCAAATATCCTCTTGAGGTAGACGGAGCAAGTTAGTGTGATCTTTAGTCCAGCGTCTATCGAATCGCTCTACTGCTAAAGCTTTGATCTTGCCAGTTTTGATTATATCGATGTTGGGAACTGCGAACCCGAGTGCTCTGGCTAGTTCTATACAAAGATACTCATTTTCAACACTGTCTTTCAGATCGAGTGTTGCGTTTGCTTGCTGTATTTCACCGATTGGCAGCTTGATAATGTGAGTAGTAGGCGTGTTCCCTTTTGGGATACACCACTGCCCATTGGCTAATAGGAGCGCCGTTTTCTCCTGAGCGCCTGCAACAGAAATTCTAAAGTCCTGTTCTTCCTCGATCATTCCGAGGGGAATATTAGACTGATAGGCACAAAGAACCGCCTCTAGTTTTTGCTCATCCAGTACTTCATAGTGAAGTGGCTCTTTTTTATAGGGAAGTTCGGGGGGAAGTAAGGTGATAGCACCCACACTATCTTTTCCGACTTCTTTGAGGAGGTCAAAAGGCTGTTTGGATGAAGCCTTATACCGTGCAAGTATCCGGTCTCTGACGAGAGGGCTGTCTGGCAGGAGATTATCAAAATAGTTTATCACGGCGTCAGAAGTGATAGGTCGTAATTGAAGCTTTAAAGACAAGGATACTGGTCGGGTCATCGTATTGTTTAGCCAGCTTTGGTCATATTGGAAAGTATGAGCCCCATTCGTTTGCTTCTCTAAGGTGCCAACCCGTTCACCATTCATGTATGCGATTAGCTTTTGCATTACCAACTCTCATCATTATCTAAGGAGGTTACTTGCGTTTTTTCTTGGATACTTAATGTGAGATCCATTGCTTGAGCAAGCTTAAAGAAGGTAGAAAGCGTGGTTTTATTTGGGTTATTCTCAAAATTTGAGATCGTTGCTTGCTTGATGCCGACTTTTTTCGCAAGTTCTGATTGTGTCCAGCCATTTTTCTGACGGGTGAGTAACATTATGTCTGCTAATTGTTTTGGACTATATATCATTGGCGCCAGACCTCTATAAATAGGCTACTGCTTATTATCCTCTAGTGAGGATAAAGCAGAGTATATCCCCTAGTGGGGATAATTTCCACTTTATCCCTACTAGAGGATATTTAGAGTCGCCGTTATAAAAGCGCGAATATTGGGAAATGGTTAAATAAATTCTAATCGATATAGAAAACAAAAAGGCCCAACTCTGGTGAGTTGGGCCTTTCCAAACGTTTGGTGGAGCTGGCGGGAGTTGAACCCGCGTCCAAAAACCATTCATCTTTGGTACTACATGCTTAGTCGATCTTTAATTTCGCCACCCACCTGCGAACCGACACGCGAATGAATGACTAGCCTGAATTAAATTTCGCCGTTCATCTCTCAGGCGGGAGAATCCGGGCTAGCGCGTTTGGGTTTAAATCCTCATTATTCCCCGTCTTACGTGCGGAAGCTAGGGTGAGAACATCCTAGTAGGTTATTAGTCTACTTTTAAGCTGCGATTGCAGCAGGATTATATTCGTCGTTATTTGCGACTATTTTTTTGCGGCTTTTTACGTGGCCAACCGCCCCACGGCATGCACCTTAGACTGCAAAATTCCTGTCGAATCCTAAATCAGCCCCAAAGTGTTCTTTGCATAGTACCAGAAACAGGCGTACTGTCTAGCGCTATGCGTTTAAGTGGTTAAGATTAGCGCAGTGAGCTCTTCATCACTCGAGCTTTCTGGCGCTGCCAATCTTTGTCTTTCAGATCGTCTCGTTTGTCGTGAAGCTTTTTACCCTTAGCCACACCGATTTTGATCTTCACCCAAGAGCGTGACCAGTAAAGCGAGAGTGCTGTTAATGTCATGCCTTCGCGATTGATGCGTCCTAGTAAATTATCCAGTTCGCGACGACTCATAAGAAGTTTTCGCACACGTGTCGGATTGGCGACAACATGCGTCGATGCCTGATTAAGAGGAGTGATTGTCATGCCACTCACAAAGGCTTCACCGTCACGCATAAATACGTAACTTTCAGAAATATTGGCTTTACCTTGGCGAAGGGCTTTCACTTCCCACCCTTGTAGCTCCATGCCAGCTTCGATTTCATCTTCAATGAAATACTCGTGGCGAGCTTTTTTGTTGAGCGCGATGGTATTGCTACCCGCTTTTTGTTTTGATTTTTTCTTTGCCATAATGGAGCCATTATACGGTCAGGCGCTAAGATAAGAAATCCCTTTATTTGCGCTAAGGGCAAAAATAAAAGTAAAATTGATATATGCCAGCTGTTTTGGCATGTATGACGAGGAATCTATATGAAGCAAGTCAGTCGTTCGGCTTTGGTGTCATTTAGTGCACAGCAAATGTTTGATTTAGTCAATGACGTGGTCAGTTACCCAGAATTTCTACCAGGATGTTCGGGATCTAAGGTCATCGAGTCGAGTTTATCTGCAATGGTAGCTTCTGTTGATGTTTCAAAAGCGGGAATAAGTAAAACCTTTACGACTTCAAATCAGTTGGTTGCGGGTGAAGCTATTTTAATGAACCTTGTTGATGGGCCATTCAAAACCCTTAAAGGGGGCTGGTTTTTCACAGCTTTGGATGAAAAAGCATGTAAAGTCGAACTCAAACTGGAGTTTGAATTTTCGAGTAAGATGGTTGAGTTAGCGTTTGGTAAAGTCTTTAGTGAGTTGACCAATAATATGGTTAATGCATTTACCCAGCGCGCAAAACAGGTGTATTCGTGCTATGAGTATTGAGTCTGAAATGATCCATGTGGAAGTGGTTTATGCCTTGCCACACGAGCAGCGTGTCTACACCTTGGTAGTTAACCGCGCGATGACGGTTGAAGAGATTATTCGCCAGTCTGGGGTATTAGAGCAGTATCCTGAAGTGGATTTGTCGATGAATAAAGTTGGTGTGTTTAGTCGTAATATTAAGCTTGACTCGACGGTAAGAGATAAAGATCGAATAGAGATTTATCGTCCTCTTCTTGCGGACCCGAAAGATATTCGCCGCAAGAGAGCAGAGCAAGCCAAACAAGCAGGTAATGCCGATCCTGTCACGGGTGGAAAACAAAACCCACTGAGAAAAGAAAGTGCACCTGAGTCATAACTATATTGTGCTTAGCAAAATAGCCAATTAATCTTATTTAAGGTAAAAGGGTTGAAGTTTATACTTCAACCCTTTTATTTTCAGAGTCATTTAAATGATGAGCTTAATGTATTTGCTCAAAGAAGTCTGAGTTTGGCGCAAAGTCACCGTCAATATTGACCAGTTTACCTTCATCGTTAAAGCGGGCGATAAGATTTTTTTGCACCGAATCTTGGTGGCCTTCGGTCTGATGATCAATGTAGTACCAAGTATTTGGATAACCATTTTCGACTAACATAGGCGAGCCTAACACAAAGCGAACTTGCTCTTTGGTCATGCCAAATTTCAATTTATCAACGGATTTTTGCTCTACATAGTTACCTTGATTGATGTCAATCCGGTATACAAGCTTCTCTAGTAAAGAACAGCCTGTTAACAGTGTCATTGAGAGTGGAAGCGCAATAACAAGCCACTTTTTTATTTGCATATGAATCAATTCTTGTAACGGAAATTTCTTTAATTGGGCTGATAATAAACAAGCTGAGCGCTAAAGTAAAAAGCTCATCTTGTTTTGAACTGTTTCAGACCGCGATTTTTGAATTAAGTTGCAAACTCGTTCCAAATTTCCATAGCACTGTTACCTTGAGTGGGGAGCTTAAGCTGCTATCAGAAGCTCTTTCGCATTGGCAATGGTTGATTCGGTGATCTCACTACCACCGAGTAATCGGGCGAGTTCTGAGACTCTTTGATCGTTATCCAATGCGCGCATTTGTGTCTCCGTTTTACCTGCTTTGGTCTGCTTAGCAACAAAGAGTTGCTGGTGGCCACAGCCTGCTACTTGCGGTAAATGAGTGACACAGAGAACTTGAGTTGACTCTCCTAACTTGCGCAGCATTTTGCCAACCACAGCCGCTGTTGGGCCGCTGATCCCTACATCCACTTCATCAAAAATCAGGCTTGGAGTATCGACTTTTTGCGCGGTAATGACCTGTATGGCAAGTGATATGCGTGATAGTTCTCCGCCTGATGCGACTTTGGCAATCGGCTCTAGGGGTTGACCAGGGTTGGTTGATACCAAGAAACAAACAGTATTGATGCCAAGTGGTGAGGGATGCATATCTTGTTTATCAACTTGGATACAAAACTGTGCTTTTTCCATGCTTAGCTCATGCATACTTGTGGTAATTAGCTTGTTGAGCTCTTTGGCGTAGCGGCAGCGAGACTTACTGAGCTTTTCTGCGCTTTTAACAAAGCCTTGATAAGCTTCTTCAACATCTTGGCGCAATTCATCCAGCTTTTCATCTGAGCAATCAAGGTCAGCGATTTGGCTTAGTAAATCTTGATGATGCTGATAGAGCTCACTCGGTAGAACATGGTGCTTACGTGCTATTGACATGACTTTTGAAAAACGCTCCTCGACGTAGTTCATTCGCGCTGGATCCACATCAATGTTATCCATGTAGCTACGCAGCTCTCGGTTCGCTTCTTCAATCTGAATAATAGCTTCTGATAACATATCAGGAAGTTGAGTAAGCGTATTATCTAGCTCGGCCAGCTGAACTAAGGAGTGGTTGGCTGATTGGAGAATACCAAGCGCATTAACTTCTTCACCTTCGTATATAAGTTCGACGGCTTGTTGGCAAATGGTGGCCAATTCTCCACTGTTGGACAGTCGCTTGTGTTCTTGTTCGAGTTGTTCATACTCACCCTCGTCAAGAGAGAGCTCATTAAGCTCTTTGATTTGATACTCAAGGAGTTGTTTTTGCGCTAAGTTAGCTGCGCTATTTTCTTTGAGCCGTTTTAAATGATTATCTGCTTGGCGCCAAATTTGATAAGCATTACGAGTATTTTTTAATAGATTTCCGTGCCCAGCATATTGGTCTAGCATTGCCATCTGATGATCACCTTTCATTAATTGATGATGAGCATGTTGGCCATGAATGTTGATTAGTAATTGCCCGAGACTTTTAAGCTGTGACAAAGGAACAGGGCTGCCATTAATAAAAGCCCTTGAGCGGCCCTCTTTACTGATGACTCTGCGCAAGATGCAGTCATTGCCATCAAGTAAATCATTATCTTCAAGCCAGCGTGTTGCGTTGATATTATCTTCTAGGGTAAAGGCTGCGCTGACTTCGGTTTTTTCTTCTCCTTGTCTCACCATACTGGCATCTGCTCTACCGCCTAAACATAAGCCAAGCGCATCGATAGCAATCGATTTACCTGCGCCGGTTTCGCCTGTGATGGTTGTCATGCCTTTAGAAAGTTCAAGCTGTAGCGACTTAACAATGGCAAAGTTATTAACACTTAAATGAGCCAGCATCTTTCACACCTGTTTGAATTAATAATACTGTATAAAGAAACAGTATATACTGTTTCTTTATACAGTAAAGAGGAGTAAATCAAATTATTTTCGTTTTGTCATTATCAGGGCCATTGTTGTTGCCTATGTTATTAATAGGTGGTTTTGATTTCACAAGCTGATGGTGCAGGCGTTATAGTCGGTGAAGTTTATATCAATAGCCTATGAGCAAAGTCGCTTTGCCTTACACAAATAAAAAATGGGAGAATACCTCATGTATAAAACACAACTTGCTGCGCTGATGATGATGTTTTCAGCTACTGCTTTGGCCAATACCACTGACGTAGAAATGATCGATCTCAATTCGGGCAAATCCGTCGGTAGTGTTTCACTTGAGCAAACAGCTTACGGAACGGTTTTTACGCCCAATTTGAGCAACTTGCCAGCAGGCTTACATGGATTTCATATTCACGCTAACGCTTCATGTGACAGCATTAGTAAAGATGGCAAGACAGTGTTAGGCGGCGCAGCTGGTGGTCACTACGATCCTAAACAAACTGGTAAGCATGGAACGCCTTGGACTGACGATAATCACCTTGGCGATTTGCCAGCGCTCTACGTTGACAGTAAAGGTATGGCAACTCAGCCAGTGTTAGCTCCACGGGTACAACTGACTGATGTAAAAAATCG
This sequence comes from Vibrio aquimaris, assembly GCF_009363415.1. Classification (NCBI taxonomy): domain Bacteria; kingdom Pseudomonadati; phylum Pseudomonadota; class Gammaproteobacteria; order Vibrionales; family Vibrionaceae; genus Vibrio; species Vibrio aquimaris. The sequence continues at coordinate 721,294 of NZ_CP045350.1, forward strand.
TGCGCTTATGATTCACGCGGGCGGTGATAACCATTCTGATCATCCAGCAGCTCTTGGTGGTGGTGGCGCCAGAATTGTGTGTGGTGTGATTAAATAACGATTATTTGCAACCAAGGTTAGTGAATATACTAACCTTGGTTGTTTATCTAATTAGCCCTCTAAAACAATCGGCTTGACCAACCTAGTTTGTTTCTCAGTACATGATAATAGCTATAATCTTTCGGGTGAATTAAATTTAACGTATTGGGACTTTGATAAATATGAATCTCATCGCCCGGTGATACAGGTAAAGACACTTGCCCGTCGCAGCTCACTTCTTGAGTTCCTCTATTTTCCGGTGACACTACAAGTCTGATTCGGCGTTTACTGTCAACAACCAAAGGCCGACTGGAAAGCGTATGTGGAAACATAGGCACCAGAGAAATCGCATTGAGGCTTGGAGAAAGAATCGGTCCTCCACCAGATAGAGAATAAGCGGTCGAACCTGTTGGGGTCGACACTATCAATCCATCCGCCCGTAAAGAGAAAGCAAAGCTTTTATCTATATACACTTCAAATTCAATCATATGGGCGACTTGCCCAGGGTGAAGTACGGCTTCATTTAATGCTGCATTGTGACTTTTTACTTGGCCGTGGCGATGCACTTCCGCTTCAAGTAAAAAGCGTTCTTCAACAATAAACTCACCGTCTAAGACACTTTTCAATGCGGCTTGGAAATCTTCAGGGTTGAGGTCGGTTAAAAAACCTAGGCTGCCACGATTAACCCCAATAACTGAAATTTTAAATCGAGATAGTACTCTTGCCGCCCCCAACATATTGCCGTCACCACCAACGACAATCGCCAGATCAGCCGCTTTACCCAGCTCAATCAGACTTGAAAAATCTTCTCGTGGTATATCGCTGAGAATATCGGCGAGTCGGTCGTCAATAAAAACCTTATACCCTTCGGATTTGAGCCAATTATATAAGTCTCTATGAGTTTGAATTGCTTGCTGATTTCTGGGTTTACCAATGATGGCGATCACTTCAAAAGGCTTTTTCATAGGTTTTCCGCACTAAATAGGCTTGATTCGACAATCTTCATCCCCATAATAATGGCAAGTTAGCTATTTATGCGAATTTTTATGTATCTAAAGAGTGATAAACGTGATGCTTTAGATACAGATGGAATTAGATTCTGGAGATATCATGAGCAACGAAGAAAACAAAATTAACCAAGATGAACTACAGCAGCAAGAGACGGTGCAAGATATTGAAGCCGAAGTTGTAGGTAGTGAAGCTGATATCGAATGGAACGAAGAGACAGAAAACCTTGAGCAAGATTCAAAGGTTGCGCAACTTGAAGCGGCTCTGCTCTCTAGTGAAGCTAAACTAAAGGATCAGCAAGATTCTGTACTGCGTGCTAAGGCTGAAGTTGAAAATATGCGTCGTCGTACTGAAACGGAAATCGACAAAGCCCGCAAATATGCGTTAAACAAGTTTGCTGAAGAATTACTTCCTGTTATCGATAACCTAGAGCGTGCTATTCAATCAGCAGATGCTGAAAATGAAGCGGTTAAACCAATTATTGAAGGTGTTGAGCTAACTCATAAAACCTTTGTTGATGCTGTGGGCAAATTTGGCCTCAAGGAAATTAATCCTGAAGGTGAGACATTCAACCCTGAAATGCACCAAGCTATGTCGATTCAAGAAAGCCCAGATCATGAGTCAAACACGGTTATGTTTGTGATGCAAAAAGGCTACGAGCTGAATGGTCGAGTTATTCGTCCGGCTATGGTGATGGTGTCTAAATAATAACTAATACTTATGTTTGTTATTTTAAAGAGAGGCTCATGCCTCTCTTTTTTTATTGTCCTAGATTACTGGCAAGATAAGCATCGAATGTATTGATTTATTGAATTATTTCTTGGTAGCCAATGACAAGAAAATAAATTTCCTATTGGATATATGTAACATTAACGTAAACAATGGCTTTATTTTGTTATCTCTTTGTGTATTATATGCGACTTCCGTCACTTTAATTGTCGGATTAAATTATAAAACCATAAAATACATACACAACATCTCGGAGATACATGATGGACAAATCTCTATCGAGCAAAATTTTCGTAGGCTTATTCGCAGGCCTACTCATAGGTGCTGCAATTCAGTATCTGTTTAGCGGAGTCGCTGTTTTTGATACTTATCTGCTCGGCGCAGCGGAAGGTGCAGGGGGGATGTTCGTTTCATTGATTAAACTTCTTGTTGTTCCTCTAGTATACGTATCTATTGTATGCGGTATTGTTGATCTGAAAGACATTAGTGCGTTTGGCCGTTTGGGCAGTAAAACCTTTGCACTTTATATTATCAATACCATTATCGCTATTGCAGCAGCCTTGACGGTAGGTCTACTTGTTCAGCCTGGTGCGGATGCTAATTTGGCGGGTACAATTTCGGAGTCGGTTAAGCTGACCACCACTGAGACTCCAGATATTTTCTCCCTCGTTGTTAATATTGTTCCTAGCAACCCTGTTCAAGCGTTTGCTAATGGTGACATGCTGCAAATCATTTTTATGGCGATCCTGACTGGTCTTGCAATCCAAGCTTTGGATTCACGAGGTGGCCCAGCCATTCGCACGTTTAAGCTAGCCAATGAGATCATGATGAAATTGGTTGGCTTGGTAATGAGCCTTGCGCCATACGGTGTTTTTGCGCTTATGATTCAACTAGGTGCGACATTGGATGCACACACTCTAGCCTCGGTAGCGAGTTATGTGGCGTTAGTGATTGCCATGCTGGTGTTCTGGATCTTTGTGTTCTATCCAATGGCGGTAGGCATTGCAACAGGCACGTCTCCTAAGACTTTCCTTCGTGCAACTCGTGAGCAAATTCTGTTCTCACTATCAACAGCAAGCTCGAATGCGACTATCCCTGTCACAATGAGAACCTTGACCGAGAAACTAAAAGTATCGGAATCGGTTGCAGGTTTTGGTGTGCCACTTGGCGCTACCATGAATATGTCTGGCGTGTCGATTTACATTGCGCTTGCGACTATTTTCGTTGCCAACGCTTTTGGTCAACCAATTAATACCACAGATGTCTTTACTCTTGGTTTGACGATTCTTCTCCTGTCTATCGGTGCTGGCGGCGTTCCTGGTGGCGGCGTGGTTATGATTGGTGTTTTGCTGCACCAATTGGGTTTACCACCAGAAGGTTTAGCTATTATTGCAGCGGTAGACCGTATCAATGATATGTTCTGTACTTCATCAAATGTTGTTGGTGATACGGCAGTTAATACCATAGTTGCCAAAACAGAAGGTGAAATCGGTAAACAAGAGCAGGAAGTCGAAACCGCGCAAGCGAATGTTTAAAGCTTGATCAACTATGCTTATTCAGAAAACGAGGCTAACAGCCTCGTTTTTTTATATTCAATTTTTTTGCACTTTTTTTTTATTATCCCCCTTGAAAAGACATTTAGCGCCCCTATCTATTTGGCATAAGTGAAACAAACAAAATTATTTTAGTTTGTGGATAAGGGTTGAATCCCTATTCTCCATCCCCACATAGGGGATATAGCAAAACGAAAATAGAATTTATTCGGAGATAACCTGATGGGTAAAATCATTGGTATTGACTTAGGTACTACTAACTCTTGTGTTGCTGTTCTAGACGGTGACAAGCCTCGCGTTATTGAGAACGCAGAAGGCGAGCGTACAACGGCGTCGGTCATTGCATACACTGATGGCGAGACTCTAGTAGGCCAGCCAGCAAAACGTCAAGCGGTAACCAACCCTGAAAACACATTATTCGCTATCAAGCGTCTAATCGGTCGTCGCTTCGAAGATGAAGAAGTTCAGCGTGATATCGAAATCATGCCTTATAAAATCGTTAAGGCAGATAACGGTGACGCTTGGGTTGAAGCTCAAGGCCAAAAAATGGCGGCTCCTCAAGTATCCGCTGAAGTACTGAAAAAAATGAAGAAAACAGCTGAAGACTTCCTTGGTGAGGAAGTGACTGGCGCTGTTATCACAGTTCCTGCTTACTTCAACGATGCGCAGCGTCAAGCAACGAAAGATGCAGGTCGCATTGCTGGTCTAGAAGTAAAACGTATTATCAACGAGCCAACGGCTGCTGCACTAGCATACGGCCTAGACAAGCAAGGTGGCGATCGCACTATCGCGGTTTACGACCTTGGTGGCGGTACATTCGATATCTCTATCATTGAGATTGATGAAGTTGAAGGCGAGAAAACATTTGAAGTACTAGCAACTAACGGTGACACTCACCTAGGTGGTGAAGACTTTGACAACCGCATGATCAACTACTTGGTTGACGAGTTCAAGAAAGAGCAAGGCATCGATCTTAAGAACGATCCTCTAGCAATGCAGCGTGTTAAAGAAGCGGCAGAAAAAGCGAAGATTGAGCTTTCTTCTACTTCACAAACTGACGTAAACCTACCTTACGTAACTGCTGATGCGACTGGTCCTAAGCACATGAACGTTAAAGTGACTCGTGCAAAACTAGAATCTCTAGTTGAAGACCTAGTACAACGTTCTCTTGAGCCTCTAAAAGTTGCTCTGGCTGACTCGGATCTTTCTGTTGGTGACATCACTGACGTTATCCTAGTAGGTGGCCAGACTCGTATGCCAATGGTTCAAGCTAAAGTAGCTGAATTCTTCGGTAAAGAAGCACGTAAAGATGTGAACCCTGACGAAGCAGTCGCTATGGGTGCTGCAGTTCAAGGTGGTGTTCTAGCGGGTGATGTTAAAGACGTTCTTCTACTAGACGTAACACCTCTGTCTCTAGGTATCGAGACTATGGGTGGCGTGATGACTAAACTAGTTGAAAAGAACACGACTATCCCAACGAAAGCGAACCAAGTTTTCTCTACAGCAGAAGACAACCAGAATGCGGTAACTATCCATGTTCTTCAAGGTGAGCGTAAACAGGCTATGTACAACAAGTCTCTAGGTCAATTCAACCTAGAAGGTATTCAGCCAGCGCCTCGTGGTATGCCTCAAATCGAAGTAACTTTCGATCTTGACGCGGACGGCATCTTGCACGTTTCTGCTAAAGATAAGCAGACAGGTAAAGAGCAGAAGATCACTATCCAAGCGTCTGGCGGTCTAAGCGATGACGAAATCGAAAAAATGGTTCAAGAAGCAGAAGCAAACAAAGAAGCGGACAAGAAGTTCGAAGAGTTAGCAACTGCACGTAACCAAGCTGACCAAATGATCCACGGTACTCGCAAGCAAGTTGAAGAAGCAGGCGAGGCTTTGCCTGCAGAAGATAAAGAGAAAATCGAAGCGGCTATCTCTGAGCTTGAAGAAGCAAAAGGCGGCGACGATAAAGAAGTGATCGATGCGAAAGTTCAAGCGCTAATGACAGCTTCTCAAAAGTTAATGGAAATCGCTCAGCAACAAGCTCAAGCACAACAAGCAGCAGGCGCGGAAGCTGGTGAACAGCCTAAGCAAGAAGACGATGTTGTTGATGCTGAGTTTGAAGAAGTGAAAGACGAGAAAAAATAAGTTTTAACTCGGACTTAGCTTAATGCATAATTGCGGGCGTTTGGGGTAACTCATGCGCCCGTCTGTTTGTAATTGACTTGTCAGTCTAGATAATGGTTCCCGAAACTGTGATCTCGAATTTTTATCTAGAGTGATATAAACACCAAGCGACAATAAGTCGTTTGCAGTAATAAATTGGTGACGAAGAAAATGTCAAAACGTGATTTTTACGAAGTATTAGGCGTAGGCCGTGATGCATCAGAGCGCGATATTAAAAAGGCGTACAAGCGCCTTGCAATGAAATTCCATCCCGATCGTAATCAGAGTGATGAGTCTGCTGCAGAAAAATTTAAAGAAGTAAAAGAAGCGTACGAAATTCTGCTTGATCCTCAGAAAAAAGCAGCTTATGACCAGTATGGTCATGCTGCCTTTGAGCAAGGTGGCATGGGTGGCGGTGGTTTCGGTGGCGGCGGAGCTGGTGCTGACTTTGGCGATATTTTTGGTGATGTGTTTGGCGATATCTTTGGCGGTGGTCGTCGAGGTGGTGGTCAGCAACGTGCGCAGCGCGGTGCCGATTTGCGCTATAACATGGAATTGTCTCTGGAAGATGCTGTACGTGGTATCTCTAAAGAAATTGAAGTTCCGACCCTAGTTAACTGTGATGTTTGCGACGGCAGCGGAGCGAAAAAAGGCTCAGCACCAGAAACTTGTGGTACTTGTCATGGACATGGCCAGGTGCAGATGCGCCAAGGTTTCTTTGCTGTTCAGCAAACCTGTCCTACTTGTCATGGTAAAGGCAAGGTAGTGAAAGACCCATGTAATGCATGTCACGGTCAGGGCCGTAAACAGAAGACCAAAACACTCAATGTTAAGATCCCTGCAGGTGTAGATACTGGCGATCGCATTCGCTTATCTGGTGAAGGCGAAGCAGGAGAAATGGGTGCGCCAGCGGGTGACTTGTATGTTCAAGTACATGTTAAGGAACACCATATTTTTGAACGCGATGGCAACAACCTTTACTGTGAAGTACCAGTGAGCTTTGCAATGGCTGCTTTAGGTGGTGAAGTGGAAGTGCCGACTCTTGATGGTCGTGTCAACCTCAAAGTCCCAACTGAAACGCAAACTGGCCGCATGTTCCGTATGCGCGGTAAAGGTGTTAAAGGCGTTCGTGGCGGCGGTATAGGCGACTTGATTGTGAAGTTGGTAGTTGAAACGCCAGTGAATCTAAGCAATCGCCAAAAAGATTTGCTGAAAGAGTTTGAAGAGTCTTGTGGCGGTGAAGCCGCAACCAAACATAAGCCTAAATCAGAAGGCTTTTTCAATGGCGTCAAAAAGTTTTTTGATGATCTGACTAGCTAAGCATTAGCCTGATTATAAAGCCTGCATAGATTGCAGGCTTTTTTATTGCCAGCAATCTTGGGGAAACGTCCTGTTATTTGCGTCAAGACTAAGATAGTCAGTATTATTGCTGATAAGGCAGTCATCAAGAGTTTGCTGGCTCTGCTCTTGAGCAATCGCTTTTATGACATAGGGCGAATCAGCGCTTGCCTGTATTTCAAATATGAAGCGTTCTGGCTCAGAGCGACACATGAGACATTTTCCGTTAGAGATTAAACTTTCCCAATGGTAACCCTGATCATAACCATGCTCTATTTCTAGTTGCAGCTTAGTAAGATCGCTAATGGCTGCCGTTCTGTGCGCTGCCCTTATTTGTTGCTGATAATTGGGGTAAGCAAATAGTGCGAGTAGACTCACTAAGGCGACAACAAACAAGAGTTCGATTAACGTCATTGCCTTTACACTTTTCTTACTCAATTTGCAGTGATTTACAAGCATTGCCTCGAATCCTATCTATTAGCCAACATGAGTTATTGTTGAGCAGTGTTAGCATCAAACCAAGTATGGTTTTGAGCACCTGACTGCTTGCAGGAGAAGTTGAGAAATGACTCGTGGATTTACCTTATTGGAGCTGGCGATTGTCATCGGATTGATAAGCATGACTCTTTTATGGGCAATCCCCAGTTTTCGCTCAGTGTCAGAAACGGCCCAAATGACTCGCCTTGCCAGTGAATTATATGGATTTATAGTTCAGGCTAAATCACAAGCGAAATTACGAAGGCAGCTTCTATGGGTTCATATTTTTCAGTCAGGCCAAAATTGGGAGTTAAGGCTCACGGATGATAAAGATAGAACACAAGGAAGGTTAATCACAAAGCTCTCAGGCTTGTCATTTAAAGGCACTTCTCTTTTTTCAAATCACAGTGCTAATCGGATCAGTTTTGATGCTAGCCATGGAAGGCCTAAAAGTGGGAGCTTGGTTTTTTACCCGTCACTTAGCCCTGAACTTAGTCTTGAACTGAGAACCCATTTTCGTTCAGCAATGGTTCGCGTATGTGCGCCTAGCACTGCGCATTTAGGCTATGACCTATGTTAAACCCCAAAAGTTATTGCCAGGGAATGAGCCTTATTGAATGCCTTGTGTCTGTGGCAATTAGTCTGATAGTGATGGCGACACTAATGAGTTTACTGCTGCACAATGCTCAAATAGCCAATGCGGGTATTAAGCAAAGACTACTGCAACAGAGCACTCACAGTGTTAGCCAAATGATAAAGCATGATTTATATCGCGCGGGCTACGGTGGTGAACTAGGCCGAGTGATTAAAATCTCGGGCGCCGACAATGTGTATCATTGGCTGCAAAACCCGGTGACTTCCCTCATCGGTTATGCATACCTCGCTGGTGAACTAGGCTCAAAGGAAGCTTACGTGAATGTGGTTTATCAACGTAATAATCACTACCCAAATCAGCTTAGAGTCTGTGAGGTTAAGCTACCTAGGGTGATATCAGTGACGGAAGCTGCCAACTTTAATGCCTACTTTGGCAATCGGTGTAATACATTATTTGACATTAAGCAAATAATGGTGACAGAGTTTGATTTAAAAAGCGAAACCATTCTATCTAGCTTGCCTTCATCTAGTTTGCTCTCGGTATCAATAACAACCGCTCTTACCGATTCGCCAGAGCAAAGTTTATCTGTCTCGTTTGTTCTACACCCGAGAAACTCATGAGATGAAGACTCAGTCTGGCGCAACAAGCGTTATAATGACTAGTTTAATGATGAGCCTCATTCTTGTGTTTGTGATGACCAGTGCTAAGGGGATATTTTATCAACTTAAGGACAGTAATAATCAAATAGATAGCCGTCGCTCCTACTGGCGAGCAGAAGGAGGACTTGAATGTGCATACGCCAAGATGCTAGCCAGTCGAAAGCTCACACACGATTTTAGAAGTTGTATCGAATTACTTGATTTAGATGAGTTAAGCCTTGAGCAAGGACGCCCTAACATTATTTATTCACGCAGTGGCTTTGTGACCTTATCCAAAGCTTTTTACTTGCCGAGGCTACAAATTAAAAGCTCAATCACCACTCGTTCACATTTGTTGGTGAATGGCAATTTCAAAGTCAGTCCTCATGTGGGAGATAGAATAAATAGCGCCGAATGGGAATGTTATTCGATTCGCTATACTGGAGATTTATATGCACTTAGCTTTTCCACAAGCCCCCTTATGTTGCAGCAAGTGAGTGAACCAAATACTTCCCATACCGATGCTCTCAATGACCCAAAATGTGCAGATTCACATTATACTCGCTTGGCATGGCAGCCTGAAGATACCCAAAAAGACTTTATTTTTAAGCCAGAAATAGATCCGTTTAAGGAAGTGTTTAATCTTGGCCGGAGCCAGTGGTTTACGATAATGTCTGATACCTCGAGAATTGCCCACGTTCCAATAACTTTGACCAATGCGTTGCCACCCAAAGCTGATCTTCTTCCAAAACCCAGGTTTAACGATTCATGCGCCAGTCAAATAGTCACTTTGATCAGATCGTTTCATGATTTGATTTGGGTATATGGCGGATGTGAGCTTTTGGAGCAGGATATCGCTTCTATTAACCTTGCCATTGAACGCTATTTAGATTCGGGTCTAGTACTGGTGTTACATAATGGCATTGTCTCTATCTCTTCGCAGCAGCCTCTTAATGGGGTTATCTACCACTTAGTGACATCAGAAAATATACAATTTACCGATTGGCCCAAAACAGCAAACGATAAGTCACCTTCACGTTTAAGCCAAACCTTAGCGCAATTACCGACAGCTCAGTTTAGCAAACAGCAAATCAGTTATTTTCAGTATGGCCGCTTTTATCCGCTTGGAGGTTTGATCCTAGATGCGCCTAATTATTATGCCGTGGCTAACGGTGAACTGAGCACTAAATACAGTCAGAGTATCAGCGAGTCAGTGGCCAAGTATTTTCATTCGCTAAACTGGGCCCAAGGTAGTTGGTATGATCTTTAATCAAACAGGGATGAGTCTTATTGAGGTTTTAATCGTGCTTGCGATAGTTGCCCTTGGTGCAATTGGGCTGGCTAAGCTCCAAGTTGATGTTGAAGTTAAAAGCGAAACGGCTAACCAACGGCTTATGGCGCTCAATCTGGCAGAGTCTCACCTAGAAAGGTTTGCAGCCAATAGAGTTTGGTCTAGAGATTGCCACCTAGCATCTAAATGTATCGCACCTGAAAATGGCTATTTTCAGATTCATTGCACAATGGAACCTGTGATCCTTGATGGTACGCAAGTGAACAAAGTTCTAGTGGAAGTGTGCTGGCAAGAGCGAAATAAACACAAACAATCGGTCACACTAGATACCTTGTTTGCTCTGCTGCCTTAAACCTCCTAGTTTTAAAGAAAGTTTGTGTCAATCGACGCACTTTTACTTATCTTGCGTTAACTGTAAAATTACCCGTCGTTAATGAAATAGTTAGGAGCGCTTTTGTCACAGCCTCAATTTAGTGAACAAGATCATCTTTTTATGCGCAGAGCAATGGAGCTGGCTGAGCTGGCTGAGCAAGAAGGAGAAGTGCCTGTTGGTGCAGTATTGGTCAGAGAAGGCGAGATCATTGCCGAAGGTTGGAATCAATCGATTGCTCATCATGACGCGACGGCTCATGCGGAAATGCAAGTACTGCGCAAAGCAGGCCAGACAATTAAAAACTATCGACTACTTGATACCACACTTTATGTCACGCTTGAGCCTTGCCCCATGTGCGCGGGCGCTTTGCTGCATAGCAGAGTGAAGCGGATAGTTTTTGGTGCATCAGATTTAAAATCAGGCGCAGCGGGTACAGTGCTAAATCTATTTGAGCATCAAGCAGCCTACCATTATGCCGAGGTAGAGCAGGGGCTATTAGAACAAGAATGTCGGTTGCAACTGCAAGCTTTTTTCAAGCGCCGCCGCAAAGAGAAAAAAGCACTAAAACAAGCCAAGGAATAAAAATTCTGGGTATGAGAGTCTGTTTCTTTTTATCACTAGCTAGCGTATACGGGTAACAGACTCTATGTAGTGGGTAATAATATAGAGTTACTAGGCGCAGATTAACTGCATAAACGCTCTGTGGCGAGCGATAACTTTTTTCCTATTATTGCTTAGCATTCTTTTACGACGATTAGCTGCAACAGTTTTACTTAGGCGTCTTGACTGAACTTTGCGTCTACGCATGAAAACACCCTCCTATTTGGGTTGAAATAAACACAACTTACTATGTATGGGCGCAGAGCAATAATTCAAGTGCCAAGGGGCACTTGAATTATGAAGCTTTAGTTACTCTTGAGTTTGCTCTGATACTGGTTGTGGAAGGGTCTCACTTGCATTGGAAAGTGAAGCGTCTGGAAGTTCAATCACTGCAATATCATCAACGTTATTGTCACTTTTTTCGATTGGCTTTTGATCAATGTGGCCTATGATACTTTGATAATAACGACGAATGTTTTCGACATAGTTTTTCGCCTCGTCCCCTCTTGCGTAGCCGTATTTGGTTTGGCTAAAGTATTTCTTCTGTCTCAATAAGGGCAATCTGTCCTTAACCTCCACCCAAGAGTCGGGGCTGGCACCTTGTTTTTTGGTTAGTCTTCTTGCATCCATCATATGCCCGTAACCTACGTTGTAGGCAGCGAGAGCAAACCAGATTTTTTCATGTGTCGCAATAGAGTCGGGGATGCGAGACACCATGCGGCGCAGATATTCAACGCCGCCTCGTACCGACTGTTGAGGGTCAAGGCGGTTAGTCACTCCGACACTTTTAGCTGTAGGCAAGGTCAGCATCATCATACCGCGTACTCCGGTCGGCGATTTTGCTTTCGGGTTCCAGTGAGACTCTTGATAAGCCAATGCTGCGACTAATCGCCAGTCAAATTCATCCGAATATTGCTTAAACAGCGGTGCCCATTGCGGCAATTTAGAATTGAGAGCGCGGATAAATGCGCGGGTATCGACGTAATCAAAGCTACCTATGTGGCCAATGTATTTTTCTTCAAGAGACGCAAGGTGGCCAGATTGTTTGGTGTAGCCAAAAAACTCAATCAGCAGAGCGTAAAGGCTTTCGTCTTCAGAGCGGCGTACAAACCATGAAATCGGTTGATCTTCAGTAAGCTCGAACGCCACGGCAATCTCTGGATAAACACGTTGTGACAGTGACAATTCGACGGAATCGGCGACGGTGAACATCAGCTGACCTTGGGCGACTTGTTTGAGTAAATCACTGACTTCAGCTTCGGGATCAACCTCGAACACAAAATCTGGGTGGTCCTTTTCTCTTAGTGTATTGAGTGTTTTTTTAACATGCGAGTCGCTGACGATTTTAAGCTTAGCTTCTTGTTCACCATCAACATCATGTCTACTGACCAACTGCTCCAGCGTTCTTGGTCGCCAGTTGCCTTTTTTATAAACAACTTGCTGACTGACATAGTAATAAGCAGGACCCGGTCTAAAACGTTCCGTGCGCTCAGGGGATGAAATCAACCCTGCTGCTATGATGTCAATCTCTCCTTTCTCAAGGGCAGGATAGAGGGATGGAATGCGATACGCGGGTTTCATCTCAAGTTGAACGCCGAGTTCATTGGCGAACTCTCGCGCCAATTCGTAATCCAAACCAGCAGGGCCATCTGGACCAATATAGTAAGAAATCTGGTTGTTTAATGTTCCGACGCGCAAGACGCCGCGTTCACGGATCTGGTCTAAGTCGCTTTTAGGCTCAGATTCGATTTGGCAGCCAGACAGCATCAAGGCAGAAAACAGCAGTGCGCCAAGATATGTCATAGGGTTTAAGTAATGCTTCTTCATTGACCACATTCTCATACTTCCATTATGAGCATTTATATCAAAGTGTCGTGACAAGGCAAGCCAATCAGGCCCCGTTGCGACGAAAGATTTGAAATTACGATTGTTGCGGTAATTCAAATTTGCTGAAAAAAATGACGCAAACGGTTGCTTTTAGTGTTACATCACAAAAATAAATCCTTTATAATGCGCTCGTCACACAGAGGTAGCATCGGCATAAGTTTGCAAGGTATTGATATAACCTTCTGAATTTATTCCCATATTACCTTAATATAAGAGACCTAAGCACATGAGAATTTTGCGTGGCTCCCCAGCTCTTTCTGAGTTTCGTGTTAACAAACTACTCGAACTTTGCCGTGAACAAGACTTGCCTATTATAGGAGTTTACGCTGAGTTTATGCATTTTGCTGATCTAACTGAAGACCTAAACGCGTCTGAGCTTGAGAAACTTGAAAAGCTTTTGACTTATGGGCCAACGATAGAAGAGCATGCGCCTCAAGGTCTGTTACTTTTGGTTACTCCGCGCCCTAGTACCATCTCACCTTGGTCTTCTAAATCAACCGATATTGCCAATAACTGTGGCCTAGAAAAAATCAAACGCCTAGAGCGTGGTACGGCTTATTATCTGCAAGCATCAAGTCAGCTGTCTGACGCTCAAGTAAGCCAAGTCAAAGCCATTATTCACGACCGCATGATGGAAGTGGTGTTTACTGAATTTGAATCGGCTGCGGCACTATTTACAGTTGCAGAGCCTGCACCGGTTGCGGATGTGGATATTCTCTCGGGCGGACGCACGGCGCTTGAAAAAGCTAACGTGTCGCTTGGTTTGGCCCTAGCAGAAGATGAAATCGATTATTTGGTGGAAAACTTTACCAAGCTTGGCCGTAACCCCAATGATATCGAGCTTATGATGTTTGCTCAGGCAAACTCAGAGCACTGCCGTCACAAAATCTTTAATGCAGATTGGACGATTGATGGCGTTGAGCAGCCTAAGTCTCTGTTTAAGATGATTAAAAACACCTATGAGACAACGCCTGAGCACGTGCTATCAGCTTATAAAGATAATGCTGCGGTAATGACAGGCTCAAAAGTTGGCCGCTTCTTCCCTGATCCAAACTCGCGTCAATATACTTATCATCATGAAGATGCGCACATCTTGATGAAGGTTGAAACTCACAATCACCCAACTGCTATTTCTCCATGGCCAGGTGCATCGACAGGTTCTGGCGGTGAAATTCGCGATGAAGGCGCAACCGGAATTGGTGGCAAGCCTAAAGCGGGTTTAGTAGGTTTCACCACTTCTAACTTACGCATTCCAGGTTTTGAGCAGCCTTGGGAAACCGATTTCGGTAAGCCTGACCGCATTGTTAACGCGCTAGATATTATGCTTGAAGGCCCACTTGGCGGGGCTGCGTTTAACAATGAGTTCGGCCGTCCTAACCTACTAGGTTACTTTCGTACCTATGAAGAGAAAGTGACCTCACACGCTGGTGAAGAGGTACGTGGTTACCACAAGCCAATCATGATCGCTGGTGGTATGGGCAATATTCGCGATGAGCACGTACAGAAAAAAGAGATCCCAGTCGGCGCGAGCCTGATTGTGCTCGGCGGCCCTGCGATGAATATCGGTCTTGGCGGTGGCGCCGCGTCGTCAATGGCATCTGGTCAATCAGCGGAAGATTTAGACTTTGCTTCAGTGCAGCGTGAAAACCCAGAAATGGAGCGTCGCTGTCAGGAAGTGATCGACCGCTGCTGGCAGCTAGGTGATAAAAACCCTATTGCTTTTATTCACGATGTGGGTGCTGGCGGTATTTCGAATGCTTTGCCTGAGCTTGTTGACGATGGTGAGCGCGGCGGTAAATTCCAGCTGCGTGATGTGCCAAATGATGAGCCGGGAATGAGCCCGCTTGAGATCTGGTGTAATGAATCTCAAGAGCGTTACGTATTGGCAGTGGCGAAAGAATACATGCCTGTTTTTGAAGCCATTTGTCAGCGAGAGCGTGCGCCATACGCAGTGGTTGGTGAGGCGACAGAGGAGCGCCATCTGACTCTAGAAGATGCTCACTTTGATAACACGCCTATCGATATGCCAATGGACATCTTACTTGGCAAGCCACCTAAGATGCATCGTGATGCGACCACGCTTAAAGTCGATAGCCCTGCAATAGAGCGAGAAGGTATCGATCTTAGCCAAGCCATTGATCGCGTATTACGCCTTCCTGCGGTTGCTGAGAAAACCTTCCTCATCACCATAGGTGACCGCACGGTCACAGGTTTAGTTGCTCGCGACCAAATGGTTGGTCCTTGGCAGGTGCCTGTAGCAAACTGCGCAGTCACAGCGGCAAGTTATGACACCTACCACGGCGAAGCCATGTCAATGGGTGAGCGCACCCCCGTCGCTCTACTTGATTTTGCTGCTTCTGCTCGCTTAGCCGTGGGAGAGTCATTGACCAATATCGCTGCCACTGATATTGGCGATATTAAGCACATTAAACTCTCTGCTAACTGGATGTCGCCAGCGGGCCACCCAGGTGAAGATGCCGGCTTATATGAAGCGGTAAAAGCCGTCGGTGAAGAGCTTTGTCCGGCGCTTGGTTTGACCATTCCTGTTGGTAAAGACTCTATGTCGATGAAAACCCAGTGGCAGGATAAAGGTGAAGATAAACAAGTGACCTCACCGCTATCTTTGGTGATCACCGCCTTTGGCCGAGTAGAAGATGTGCGTAAAACCGTGACGCCGCAGCTGCTTACACCGGCGACCTCTGAAGGGCTAGGTGAAACGTCACTCGTACTTATCGATTTGGGTAACGGCCAAAACCGCCTTGGCGCGACCGCACTTGCGCAAGTTTACAAGCAATTGGGCGATAAGCCTGCCGATGTCGATAATGCAGAGCAGCTTAAAGGCTTCTTTAATGCGATGCAGACTTTGGTTCGCAAAGATAAACTGCTGGCTTACCATGATAAAGGCGATGGTGGCCTTGTCGTCACTCTGGCTGAAATGGCCTTTGCCGGTCATTGCGGCGTACAGGTTGATGTTGCAAATATTGGCAATACATCAGAGCAAGACGTCTTGGCGACCTTGTTTAACGAAGAGCTTGGCGCTGTAGTGCAAGTGAGCAGCGATGAGCTTGACTCGGTACTGTCTACTTTAGCGGCTCACGGCCTTGAAAATTGCACTCATGTAATTGGTAGCGTAGAGGCATCAGATAAGTTTGTGATTACATCCGGTGATGAGGTAGTTCTTGATCGATCTCGCACTGAACTTCGCACTATTTGGGCGGAAACTACGCATAAGATGCAAGCGCTACGAGACAACCCAGCCTGTGCTGACCAAGAGTTTGCAGCTAAGCAAGATGATAATGATCCTGGCTTGAATGTGTCGTTAAGCTTTGATGTTAACCAAGACATAGCCGCTCCTTACATTGCCACTGGCGCTCGGCCGAAAATGGCTATCTTGCGCGAGCAAGGGGTGAACTCCCATGTTGAAATGGCCGCAGCCTTTGATAGAGCTGGTTTTGACGCTACCGATATTCATATGAGCGACATCTTGACAGGTCAAGCAGCGCTGGATGAATACCACGGTCTTGTGGCGTGTGGTGGCTTCTCATACGGTGACGTATTAGGCGCAGGTGAAGGCTGGGCGAAGTCTATCTTGTTTAACGATGCGGCTCGCGAGCAATTTGAAGCCTTCTTTACTCGTGAAAATACTTTCTCACTTGGTGTATGTAATGGCTGTCAGATGTTGTCGAACCTTAAGAGTTTGATCCCGGGCGCAGAGCTGTGGCCAAGGTTTGTTCGCAATGAATCGGAGCGTTTTGAAGCGCGCTTTAGCTTAGTTGAAGTGCAAAAGTCTGATTCTGTTTTCTTTGACGGCATGGCAGGCTCTCGGATGCCAATCGCGGTTTCACACGGTGAAGGACGAGTGGAAGTTTCTGGTAGCGATCACCTTGCGGCGATCGAGCAATCAGGCACAGTAGCGGTTCGTTATGTCGACAATTTCGGCAAACCGACTCAGCAATACCCGAATAACCCCAATGGTTCGCCAAATGCCATTACAGGGTTAACCACTCAAGATGGCCGCGTCACTATCATGATGCCGCACCCAGAGCGAGTCTTCCGCACGGTGGCGAACTCATGGGCGCCAGAAGGTTGGGGTGAAAACGGCGCTTGGATGCGCATGTTCCAAAATGCGCGCAAAAATCTTGGCTAACTGAGCAAGCGTTTAGCACTGAAACATAAAGCGCAGGTCATTGGCCTGCGCTTTATTTTTTGTTTCATTAAATGTCGGTGATTAGAAAAACAACTTGTTTTTGATATAGTAAGCAGGTTAATACGCTAAGGAAAACCAATGAGCCTAGAAAATTTTGAGACCATGGATACCTTTATCCTACTTAGTATGGTGAACATGAAACTTCGCGATGAATTTGGCGACTTAGACAGCTTGGTGACATTCTATGATATTGATAAAACCAAGCTGGTGGAAAAGCTTGCCAAAGCGGGGTTTGAATATTTAGCCGAAGCCAAGCAGTTTCGCTAAGCCTTTAGCCGCCTTTAATGGCGGCTGCCTAAATCTTCATCTTGCGCTTGCCCTTGTATCATCCGTGTCAGTTCCTGACAGCGCACAATTTTTCCCTCAAAAAGAGTGAAGTGGGCAAGTATCTCAAATTTCACACTATCTCCATCCGCCTTATCAGCAGAGACTTGGTGGTGAGTAAACACATGCTCCCCTTCGGCTGCGCAGGCAAGTATAGCCACGCGCCTATTTTTTGTGTCTTCTTTCAGCTTAGCCACATGCGCGACAAATTCATCGTAGCCTAATTCTAAACCATTGACGGTTTGTCGATAACTGGGCGCAAAGTATTGCTCAATTTCAGCTACATCAAATTCTGGATTGGTCAGCAGCACTTGCAGCGCATTTAAAGCGATTGTTTGATTGTCCATTGCTTTTCTCCTCATCGTTATGGATGGGATACAGATTACCGAAACCATCATTGGCAAGATTTCGATATTAAGACAACAAGTTTACCTATCCGGCCAAAGTGTAGTGGGAGAGAATTGTGATGTTTGGCCGCTCAGGATGAAGTGGTGGCTAAAAAATTCTCTTATTTAAGATCGTTACAATGTAAGTGACTGAATCAATATATAAAAGCAATAAATTTATTGTGAGCAATCTCTAATCATAAAATTGATTTATTGAATGTATATAAATGTAAATTACAATCCGAGTCTGGTAATTATTGTGTCAATTTATCTACTGATACAGAGCAAGTTGATGGCGGTGTCGGCCATCTTATACGGAGTGGGAAATGGCGAAAAAGCCTTACCTAATAGCAATGGTTGCACTGGTACTTTCTGGTGTAGCGATCTTTTTTCTTTCAGCACCTAGCCCAGAGCCAAAGCCTCTTGAACAAGAGATATCTGTCGAGGCCAATGTATCGGGCTTGCCTTCGGTGACATTGAGCAGTGAAGCCAATTTCCCTTCTCCGGTTATTGCGCTTGCGCAAACCCTTGCTCATGGCATGGTGGAAGTGGAAAAGACGAAGCTGCCATTACTCAGTGGCGAGTTAAACCAATTTTCACAAACTAACATAACCGAGGACTATGCCTCACCCCAAGAGTTAGAAGACTTAAAGCAGCGGCTAAACAAGCTGCCCTCTTCGAAGCCATAACAATTGCACCAAGTGAAAATCACATTAAGTAAAAATTAAACTAAGGCTGAGCAAAGACTTAGCTTACAACCTATTTAGAATAATTAGCAGTGGCACCTATGAAATCAATCCGTTTGACGCGCGCTTTGCGTTTGTCGCTTACCAGCTTGTGTCTCGGAGGCATGGCTTCTTCGGCATTCGCGCTGACCTCCGGTGCGGGAAAAAGTATCGAATTATCCGGTGAATTTGCCGCCTCTGGTGGTGAGGCAACCTATTCCCTTCCTTTGTCTGTCTCGCCCGGTCGAGCAGGGCATCAACCTTCTTTAAGCCTTGAATATCGCAGTGACTCGCCCAATGGCATGTTAGGGATGGGCTGGAGCATTGGCGGTGTATCTGCCATTTCTCGCTGTGGCCAAAACCTTAATAAAGATGGCCGTTGGGGCGGGGTGCGTTTTAACGGCGATGATAGATATTGTCTTGATGGCAAGCGATTAATTGCCGTTTCTGGTCGTGATGGAGAAGATTTAACCGAGTATCGACTGGAAAACAATGGCTACTCGAAAATTATTTCTTTTGGCCGTGCGGGCAATGGCCCTGCCAGCTTTAAAATCTGGTACAAAGATGGCTCGGTATACGAATACGGCGTGACTCAAGATGCTCGTGTTGAACTGCCTGCTCAGGCGCACGCATACAAATGGGCGCTGAATAAAATTACCGACAGCAGCAAGCAAAATCATATTAATTTTGTTTACAGTGAAGACAATGCTGCGGGTAAACATAAGCTTGCCGAAATTAATTATGTAGGCGGTAAGGTAAAATTTTTTTATGAATCCAGGAGTGATCAAGTCTCACAGTATCTATTTGGCGGCTTGCTCAGACGCAATGAGCGTCTGAAGACAATCAGTACATTTGATGCTAATGATATTCAAATCGGCAGTTATAACCTTAACTACCAATATTCAGCTACTTCATCTCGAAGCCTAGTAAACACAATAGACTATTGCAGCAATGGCCAGTGTAGTACAGAGATTAAGTTTACTTGGAATCATACTGACCCGAATACAAAGCGTTCTCATAAACTTTATTATAGCGATAGTGGTATTAATGGTTACCCACACCCATATAATTATGATTTTAAATTTGTCGACTTTTGGGATGCTGATAGAAACGGCGTAAGTGAGCCTTACGGTACCCTAGTGAATCCATTAAACGGGGGAGGGTTATTTTCTGTCGGGCCTGATGGGAAAATAGGTGGAAGAGTATACGCTTTGTCGGGGACCTTTGATAAACCAACATTGGCTTATCTTGATAATCGTAAACCAGGTATGAAGTATAAAACAACGATTCGTTCATACATGCCTAATGCAAATGGCGTTTTCTCACTCTACTTTTCTGATCAAACTCCCGTTGATCTTAATGGGGATGGTAAGCAAACGCTTATATCCTCCCCCGAAGGGTTAGACTCACCTATTTTAGGCGCGACAGATATAGATAATGATGGTCGAGACGACTATTATCTCCGACGAAGGCACTACTCTGATATTGATTTCTATCTATCTAGCAAAGGATATCGTAAGTTTACGCTTAAAATACCGCATAACTCCTATTTTGTGATATCCGATATAAATAATGATGGCTATAAAGACTTTGTTTCAATAAGATCTATTAGCCCTTCTCACCTGAATGTTCAAAGCTATCTATTTGATGGCCATAAATTTGTTAGTCATAGTAGGGTTTCCAATTTGAGCTATAAACGCAACTATGGGGGAATAAAGGTTGTTGATCTTGACAACGACGGCTATCCAGAAGTTAATATAGCTGGCAATTTTTACAAAAATAGATTTGGCCGTATAGATTTTTCTAAGCAAGTCGGTCCTTTCACGCCTAATATTCAGCGGTCGCTTGATTATAACTCTGATGGCCATATAGACTTTGTAAAACAAGATAATGAAAAGCTATATCTTGTTTCCTCAAGCCCCTATCCAACCGATAAAGTAGCAAAAATTGAAGAGCTAGCCGTTGAATACAGTGTTACTTATAAAGTGGCAAGCGATACGAGTGTGCATACACAGGAACGTTATTACCAGTTCCCTTTTGCAAATACTACACCGACTGCCTACCTTGTCTCCAAAGTAACCAAGCAACCGAAAGGTTATGCGCCAATTACCTATGACTACCACTATTCTGGTGCAAAGAGTCACCTAAAAGGAGGTGGCTTCCTAGGCTTTAAAACCATTACAGAAACTGAAACCGCCGATGTGGTAACAGTGACCAAAACCTCTTATGCACAGCAACCTCTGGCGTTAAAAGGCAAGATTTCTTCTTTTGAATCAAGCAAAAATGGGCATAAAGTTTCTCACATTGACTATCAATATAAGGTCAACACACGCCGAGGCTATAATGCTAACTATTATCAGGTTTATGCCCAAAATGAAGTAAGAAAAGAGTTCTCACTGGGCAGTGATGCTATTGAGAAGCAAGAGACGATCACACGCACTACAGACAGCTTTGGTAACTTGATGGAAGAGACCAAAGTGATATCCAGTGAACTGGAAGGCGCTGGTCAGTTTACCAGTCATGCACAGTTTAAATATGTGTCAACAGGGCTGAATCAAAATCACTATATTTATGATATTACCAGTGTCAGTAATATCGACAACCTTGATCAGACGCTTAAAAGTTTTAAAGCTGGGATGACGCGTTATTGTGGCGCCGATGGCGAAGTATTTTTCTCACCGAACGATCGTTTTGTGCTGATCCACGGTGAGGTTGATACCCCTATACTGCTGGAGCGCTATAACCGTTATTTTAAATACCAAACCAAATCCTACAGTGTCGATCTTGACGGTTTAACCATTTATCAAGGCCAACTCGCCAATAGTAATGCCGGTGAGCTTGCATCAGCTGATGTTAAGGCTTGCGGCAGTTATTCTTACAATGATTACGACGGCGACGGAAATCTGGAGTTTACCACTGCAAACCGTACCCGAGTTGAGTCTGTTGGTGAAACAGGCGAAAACTTTTGGAAAATCGGTGCGATAAAGCGAGCGATATCCACCATTGTTGATAATAGCACTGGGCTAAAGCGCACGGTTGCCAATGATTACAAGTACAATGCTTCCAGCTTTATGGTCTCTGATCGTATGACCAGTTCTGACTATGACTCCAGTGGTGAAGTTGCCCAGTCGGCGAAGTTTGTTACCCAGCGTTATAGCTATGATAATTGGGGTAATGTCACCAGTGAAAGTATCGAAGGCAGCGATTTAAAGCGCCGTGAGCAAAGTACAACATTTGATGAGCAAGGCCTGTTTGCCATTGCCGATACGAACGCTGAAGGTCATCGCAGCCGAGTGAAGTATGATGCGCAGGGCCTTCCCGTTCGAACCATTAGCGCACTTAAAAATCGTACCAGCGAATTTAGCTATGACGTGTTTGGCCGCTTAAAAACTGAGACCTTACCAGGTAAAGGCAACGTTAACCGGACTGAATATCAGTTCGGATCGGCATGTGGACAATACGCTACAGCGCAAACCGTGAGCTGCGTAACCACCACACTAGGCGCAGGTGGTAAAGTGATTACCTTGTTTGATTATGCGGGTCGCGAGGTTCGCAAGCTACATACTGGCTTTAGCGGTCAGTTGGTGGTGGTCGACACCAAGTGGGACCGAAATGGGCGCAAACTCAGTGTTACTCGCCCGCAGTATGCTCACTTAAGCACGCCAGCCCCTAAAGTCACGTTTGGCTACGATGCGCTTAATCGTGAAATTAGTAAGCAAGAGCCAGCAGCTGGTGGCGGCATTGCTAGCTTTACGACGCGTTATCAAGGCTATAAAACCAGCGTCAAAGACGCGCGCGGTTTTACCCACAGCACCATAACCAACGTGATGGGCCATATTCTGCGCAAAGAAGAGCCAGACAGCGCTTATCAAACCTATTTGTACTATCCAGATGGCAAGCTAAAATCCAGCACGGATTCTGCTGGTAATACAACCCATATTCGCTATGACAATTTAGGCCATCGCCGCTATCTCGATGACCCAGATATGGGCAAGTGGCATTATGTGTATAACGCCGCCGGAGAGCTGATTTATAAGCGCGACGCTAAAGGAACAGTCACCACAACCGAGTACGATGATTTAGGCCGTAAAACCAAACAGGTTGAAGCGGGTAAAGTGTCAACTTGGCGCTATGATGAGCGCGGCGCGCTGGGCACTTTATCGGGCTTTTCCGGTAATGGCAGTGAGACGGATTACTACTACAATGCGTCGGGTTTAAGTGAAGAAGTCGCGGTTAAAGTAAAAGGCGAAATCTTTAGCACCTTCTATTACTACGATGACTTTGAACGTGTGACGCGCGAAGTGCGCCCTAATGGCGCGGCGACCACCTTGGCTGATGCGGCAAAACAGCTTAGCTCGGCCAATAAAAAAGACAGACTAGCGATTGAGTATGTGTATAACCCTTATGGCTATCAATCTGCGGTGCGCAGCCCGAAAACCTACGCCGATGAGGTGTTTACCAGCAGTAAATTTCGCGATGATATTGCCAAGCTACTGGATGCTGCCAAGCAGCAAGCCGAGCAATATCTAGCCAAAGCCGAGCGCTACTCTCAGCAAACTTCGTTTTTTAGCGATAAAGCGGCGCAATACAATGCCAAAACCGTTAATGTTCATACTTTAGATGCCAGCTCGCTAGCGCTACTTAAAGACGGTTATCGCTACAAGCAGTGGTGTAATGAGCAAGGGGAGTGTTACCTAAGGCCTGGCACTTGGGTGATGCTGCATGATGATGTCACCATTCCTATTGATGTGACTTTGGAAGGGGCGATCTATCGTTTAAATACCGCGCTGGCTAACCGCACGGGCAACGGCATTCGCTATTATGATGCCACGGTTCACTCTGTGCCAGAAAGTGAGATTGACGGGCAAAACCTAAGCCCTGCACACGATTATTTGCTAACAGATTACGACGGTAACGGCGTAAAAGACTTGATGAGTAATCAAGATATTTATATTGCCAATGCGGATGCTAGTACCCGTGAAGAACTGCTGTTTAGCGCCGATGATTTAGAAAAAGCCGCGGTCGTAGCGAGTACTCGTTATAAATTCTACACCGACTTAGCCCGTGAGCTGATTGAGCTTTCTGAGCAAGTGGCCAAGCTTAGCGGTCAATACTGTCAATACGCGAACCAGTTGGGTGGTAATCAAATTGATAGTGCTAACCGTTCTAGTTGCCAAAACAGCCAACAATCGAGTCAAGCCGATCACCTTAACTTGATTTTGACTCAGTCTCAGTTGGCCGATTCAACCCAAAATAAAGCCTATGTGTATTATTGGCAAAGGCGAGAAACCGATGCTTACGATCACACCCTTGCGGAAACCTTGGGTAATGGTTTAGTTAATACCTACAGCCATGATGCCAATACGGGGCGACCTAACTATATTACCACCCATAAAGCGAGTGTGTTGTTTGACCCAAGCATTCGCCAAAGCACAGCCAAAGGGCGCAATGTACGCTTTATTCAGTATCGTTATGATAATCATAATAATGTCACCTACCGCTACGATGAAAGCTTAGGTATTACCGATACTTGGCAATACGATGGGCTTGATCGCGTGGTGCATAATAAGGTCTCACTGGTTAGCAAAGACAGACATGGGGTGAATAACCCAGATTTTTCCGGACCATTTGAGTATCAATACGACAAACTCGGTAATATCAAATACAAGAGCGATATTGGCCGTTACGACTACAGTGGCCGTGATGCTGGGCCACATGCGGTAACTAAGGCTAATGGCCTGCATTACCAATACGATGCGAACGGCAATATGCTAAGAGCCAGAGCTGATGGCAGCGCGCAAAATGAGCGTGAGCTGGAATGGACGGCCTTTAACAAGCCAAGCAAGATAATGCGTAACGGTAACACTGTGGAGTTTTTCTACGATGCCAACCATAACCGCTATCTCAAGAAAAACAGCGAGGGTATCGAAACCTTCTACTTTGGTAAGAGTTACGAGCGCATTACCGATAGCAATACAGGGATCACTCAGCACAAACACTTTGTTTACGCCGATGGCAAGTTAATTGCGCTTAATACCCAAAGTATGGATGCCAATAACCAGCTACAAGATAAGCAAATCCGCTATTTACATTATGATGCGCTTAACTCGGTGGATATGATCACCGATGGTTACGGTAATGTAGTTGAACGCCGCAGCTGCGACACTTGGGGCGAGCAGCGCAAAGTGACTTGGCGCGAAGAGGGCCCGCAAGATGTGGTGCAATCGGTGATCACCAACCGTGGTTATACTGGCCATGAAGAGATCACTGAAGTCGGTCTGGTGCATATGAATGGCCGGGTCTATGACCAAGAGCTAGGGCGGTTTATTAGCGCCGATCCATTGGTGCAGGCGCCTTATGTCACCAACAGCTACAATCGATATGCTTATGTGTGGAATAACCCAATTAAGTACAATGATCCAACGGGTTATATTGCGATGGTAGCGTCGGCAGCGCCCACAGCAGCAGGTATCGGGGGGGCTTATAATGGTAATATCAAAGTCACTAATCGTGATATTGATGATGCTATAGATGCCATTAATAAAGTTAGGGCTGGAATGGCTTATGGTATGGCTAAAACCCTTGGGGCGAGTGATGACCAAGCTGCTACATTTGCTAATGCAGTGGTTAATCCTAGTTCTGTTTTTAGTAAGAAAGCGGAAGACAAAGCTGAAGATCAAGCTAAAAACGCACTGGATGCTAAGGATGAAGATGGTAGGGATGATGAAATTGATAGCTTTGATAAGATAGTTAAATCAGCTGATTATGTCGGAAAAACTAGAAAAACAAAGCAATATACAAAAGATGGTGATGTAAATGATGCAAAAGAAGACTTTCGAAACGCTATTGATCCAAGTACAGAAAAAGATATAAGTAAAGAAGGAATAGAACAAAAAGTTGGATTAGACAAGAAAGATAGACGCCCTGTAACCTACAGAGAAAAAAGCAGAGGGGACACTTCCAAAGATGGTTATGATGGTCCACCCACAGTTTCTAAAGGTAAGGATAAAATTAGATATGAACCCAGAAAAACTAAAGCAGACTAAAGAATATGAAGCGTTACAGAAGCTCAGTAGAGATATACTTAAGTTAAACCACAAGGATTCTGCTATTTTCTGTGGGTACAAATATTATGTACCTAGAAATTGGGTTGAATCACAAGGACTTTCAGTGATGATATCTTTAGAAGGAGCTAGCGAGTTTCTCGGTAATTTTTTTGAAATATTCAATGAAACGTATAATGAGAAATTTTATTTTTGTCCCGAGCCGAATGACAGCGATGGCAATAGTACCGAAGTACTACCTTTTTATTTTACCGATGAGGCTATGTATAACGAATCTTATTATGATCTTTCAGGTATTTTATTGAATAGCTTTTTAGTTTTTAATCAAAGTCTAGATACTATATTTTATGTGGCTTCAGATGATATGTTATTCGCGTTCGGAGATTTGGATAGATTGGAACGTATATTTGAATTTTCGTTAGAAGAAAACAAGGAAGACATGCTTAATTATGTTGAAAATGACGACAGCGAATTTTTCTGTGCTGATTATTACTGGGGGCCAAACTGGAGATCAGAAGTGAATTAGGAAAAAAGATAAACGGGGTCAGGTCTTGCCTTTTGCCCCTTTGTTTGAATTTTAGGTAAGGCAGTTTAGGTATTGGGTTAAGTGTTTTTCAGGGAGGAAAAATGAGTAGGCCATTAAGGGTTGAATTTGCTGGTGCGTTATATCATGTGACGTCTCGTGGTAATGCACGGCAACCTATATATCTAGACGAGCAAGACTTTACTTTGTTTATAGAGCCAGTGGCCAAAAAAGTAACCTTATAATTTTGCGTTCGAAACGCGAGTTAAAAAATCAAACCATGTTCCCTTGGTACCAAGGGGGCTTTAACATCAATCTTAAAACCAAACTAGGTTAATTATGAAAAAAATAATCGCATTAGGGTTGCTATTCGCCAGCTCATCGGTATCGGCAAATTACTTTCCATGTATAGGTAAAGTTAAAAATGTGTACGTTTACGCTGTAGGTCATGTAAATGTAGAGACAAGTTATAGGAATGCACCTACCCAGATATAAATGAAACGTAAACAGGGTCAGGTCTTGCCTTTTGCCCCTTTATTTGAATTTTAGGTAAGGCAGTTTAGGTATTGGGTTAAGTGTTTTTCGGGGAGGAAAAATGAGTAGGCCATTAAGGGTTGAATTTGCTGGTGCGTTATATCATGTGACGTCTCGTGGTAATGCACCGAAAACAAAATAAACAGGGTCATATATGACCCCTTTTGGGTTGGAAACGATTACCTTGTTCAAGGGCCGAAATAAAAGGATAAACGAGGTCATAGAATAAACGGGCTTATATATGTCAGCCTCGTATTGTAGTAGCGTGTTTTGATTTATTATTAGGAGATTTTTATGAAGTCTTTAGGACTCTTTTTTTTACTAGCATTGAGCACATTTAGCAGCATTGCAGGTACTTGTAAAAACTGTAAAGTGGCATCTATTGGTACTGGGCCTTACTACGGCGAGGAGTGTATCGATACCAATGATTGTGCAGTCGTAAAGGTAAGTGGTGGAAATTTAACGAGAGCTAGCTGCAATGGCTATACAGCATGGCATTATGTCCTAGATTTATCCACTGAAGCAGGAAAGGCTACCTATTCACAATTAACGGTTGCCTTTACAACCGGTGCACTTGTAACAATTCATGGTCGCGATAGTTGTAAATTGTATAAATCTAATGGAGGCATAGAAGACCTGCTTTACATGTATTACGCACCAAAGAATTAGTCATTCCACAACAAGGAATAACAAATAAAGAACTGTTTACTACTTATTTTACTAGCTTTTACTTCGGTTCCTGCTTTAAGTGCAGACAAGTGCAAGGGCTGTAAAGGTATGGCTCAGTACTTTATTAACGGCCCAGTTTATGTGGGCATTGTTAACGATTAAGCAAAAGCTTAAAATTAGGAGGCAATATTCGCCTCCTTGTGAAACTAAACCTATCCTCCCCCCACCTATGACCAATCGCCTATTAAAACTCAGAAAGTAAGTTAAAACGTCCAAGCTTCAGCTAGGGCACCTGTTATAGCCTAAATCATCAATTTTCTTCTCAAAACTTAACGGTTTTGAGGTGAAAAACTCAAGATTATTTCAAAGTTATGGTGAATAGGTGATGGCAAAGAAAAAAATACTGACCGTCTTTGGCACTCGGCCAGAGGCGATTAAAATGGCGCCTTTGGTTGATGCGTTAGCCAAAGATCAACGTTTTGAAGCAAAATGCTGCGTGACCGCGCAGCATCGAGAAATGCTTGATCAAGTGCTTGAGGTGTTCTCAATTTCGCCCGATTATGATTTAAATGTGATGCAGCAGGGACAAAATCTTAATCAGGTAACGGCGCGTATTGTGGTTGAATTAAAGCCGATATTAAAAGCCTTTAAGCCTGATGTGGTTTTGGTTCATGGTGATACGGCCACCACCTTTGCTGCCAGCTTGGCCGCTTTTTATGAAAAAATTGCCATTGGTCATATTGAGGCAGGACTTAGAACCGGCGACCTCTATTCGCCGTGGCCAGAAGAAGCCAACAGGCGGCTCACCGGCGTATTTGCGCATTATCACTTTGCGCCAACCGAAACTTCAAAAGCCAACTTAATGGCAGAAAATGTCCCACAAAAGCGAATTTGTGTCACGGGTAATACGGTGATTGATGCTTTGTATCTTATTAAAGATAAGATCGCTTCCGATGCCATGCTTAGCGCCAACCTTAAACGTCAGTTCCATTTTATAGATCCAGATAACAAGCTTGTTTTGGTCACAGGGCACAGAAGAGAAAGCTTTGGCGCTGGTTTTGAAAATATCTGCCAAGCGTTAGCGGTTGTGGCAAAGGCTCACCCCAAAACGCAAATTGTTTATCCCGTGCATTTAAACCCTAATGTGCAAGAGCCAGTCAATCGCCTTCTAGCTGGTATCGATAATATCTTGTTGATTGAACCTTTAGACTATCTACCTTTCGTTTATTTAATGGATAAAGCCGATATTATTTTGACCGATTCAGGAGGCATTCAAGAAGAAGCGCCGGCTTTGGGTAAACCAGTACTCGTGATGAGAGAGACCACTGAGCGCCCAGAAGCGATAACAGCAGGCACGGTAAAATTGGTTGGCACTAAGGTGCAAAGCATTGTAGAGCAGCTTGATACATTACTTCGCGATAAAGATGCATACCAAGCAATGAGTCTTGCTCATAATCCTTATGGCGATGGTAAAGCGTGCGCGAGAATATTGACGAAATTGGCTGATTAGAAATGTGAGTGCTTACTGACTTTTTTTGGGGGGGGGATGGGTGATTTATATAAATCAAATCATTGCCAGAAATTACTCACCCCAGCTACACCATAGGCGCCGTGTTGCTGCGCCGTGGTGAGATCATCAGCGCCTACTCCGCCTAGAGCAAAGACAGGCATGATTGCAAACTTGGCAAGCTTTGAGAAACCTTGCCAGCCAATGGTGGCTGCTTCTGGGTGGCAACTGGCAATATGAACTGGAGAGAGGGTGACAAAGTCACATTTTATGCGGTTGGCAATTTCTAGTTCGGCTTGATTGTGGCATGAGGCGGCAATATAACGCGCCCCTGCTTTTTTGATATCTTGAATGAGCGCGTTATCTTGAGCATCTTTGGAGGTTAAGTGTACTCCATGAAACGGACCAAGCTGGCTGCCATCATAGGACGATGAGTTAATCAGCACGATACCAGAGAGTTTGGGTCCAAGGATTTGTTTAAGGCTGGTTAGAGAGTGAGTTTTGGCTCGGATTTGACACATTTCGTTGGCGCGGTTTTTCTCCAGCATTTTTATGATGGTGTCTAACTCTTCTTCATTACCCGTTATGGCGTACTTTCTTGGTAATTGGCTCAAGTTTTAGTCCTTATCAAGATACTAGCTTAATCTAGGTCGAAAAATACCATTAGAAAGCCTTGTGATAAAGCTCATCATGTATCTTCACAATCGGAAATAAGTAGGTTTGCGGCGGCAAACGCGGCCTTTTCACGTACCTCGTGAGGCAGGTCTGCTTGGGAGGCAATATCATTGAGTGCCCGCAAGGTGCAGCTAATCGCTTTTGGGATGTAAGCTTGATCGCCACTGCCTATTTGGGCGTAGAACTCTCTGACTAAATCACAGCATTCATATACTTTCATGGCTTTATTACTCTTTAGGCTTAGATCTTTTTTAAACATAACTATAGTGATGACTTAGCGCCAGATCGGTTTTGATCTTGCGCAAATAGACAAGTGGTATGGCTAAGTTTTTTCCATTTGGGCAGATGGTCTCAAAAACAGGCTTTATATTAGCAAAAAGCGTGAATTTACAAATAAATAACATATAGTGCTAGATTCATAATAAGGAGAATAAAAATGAAAAAAATATTACTGGTTTTAACGCTTTGTTTGTCGGCTATGGTCAGTGCATCAGAATCGGCATACCCTTGTCCTGAGGGAGAGGTATTGCGTTGTCCTGCCACAGGGTCGGGCTGCTTTTGTATGGCCGAGTAAATAGGACTTAGCCAAACAAAAAATGGGACCAAGCCGGTCCCATTTTTGGATCTGGGTAGGCAGAATTAAGGTTAGTTTTGCAATTGCAGTTCCAGTTGAGCGGTTAGCTCTGGCGCCAGCTTTAGCTGTTTAGCAAGTTCTTGAAGGTAAGCCTTTTCCATAAAATTTTGTTCGTCGATAACAATCAATGAAGCAAGATAGATTTCACTGGCTTGCTGCGGCGATTGCGCAAGTCTAGCAATCTCACTCGGGTCGAGAGGCTTGTTAAGCTCAGTGTGCATGAGAGATTGCAGCTGACTATCAGCGCCTGCTTCTTTAAGCGTTGATTCAATGCGTTGCATCTCTTCGCTATCCACATGCCCATCGGCTTTGGCTGCGGCAATCATGGCTTTTAAAATCAGTTGTTGGTGTATCGCATCCTCACCGTCAAAGCTTTCACTGTTTCCAGCATCAGACTGTTTAGACTGCCAATTATTGTATGCCGAGTAAGCAAGAGCGCCAAGGGCAGCCGCTCCGCCTATCTTGAGTGCATTTTTACCCACTTTTTTGCCAAGCTTTTTGGTCTTTTTTGAACCCATTAAAAGTCCGACAAGGCCACCACCTACAGCGCCTGCGCCGAGTGTTTTTAATGAACCAGAGCTTGAGGCCTGCTGAACTTTTTGCTGGCCTTGACGAGCGAGATCTGAGTTTAATGCTTGATTAAGTAAACTTTTTAAATCCATTCATGCCTCCTAGGTTTTAAGCAGTCTAGCTTAACGTATATGAATACAAGATTAATATAAATCTAGGAGCAAAAAAACGGGCCGAAGCCCGTTTTACTTTATTAAAAATCAGTCTTGTGCGTGGCCGTGAATGCCAAGGAGCTTGCCATCCAAGTAGGCTTCTTTGCCATCTTTCATGGTTAAGCGCTCTTCAACCAGCCATTGGACGACTAAAGGGTAGATGTTGTGCTCTTGAACTTGGACACGTTTGGTGAGCGTTTCCACTGTATCATCTTCAAAGATAGGCACTTTAGCTTGAAGTATCACAGGCCCGCCATCGAGCTGCTCGGTCACAAAGTGCACGCTGGTGCCATGCTCTTCATCACCGGCGTGAATCGCACGTTGATAAGTATTAAGACCCGGGTATTTAGGTAGTAGTGAAGGGTGAATATTGATCATTCGCCCCATATAGTGGCGTACAAATTCACCGCTTAGGATACGCATGTAACCAGCAAGAACAATCACATCTGGCTTGTATTCATCGATCTGCTTCATTAACTCGCGGTCGAATGCATCACGCGTGTCGAATGAGTTCGGATCTAAAGAATGCGCTGCCGCGCCTGCGTTTTTGGCACGTTCTAAGCCATAAGCTGTTGCTTTATTTGAAAAAACAGCACTTACTCGGCCGGTTGTGATCTTATCTTCACAAGCATCAATGATCGCCTGTAAGTTCGAACCGTTTCCTGAAACTAAAACAACAATACTTTTCATCGTTTATCTGATCTCTACTTGTTCTTGGTTGGCTTGTGCATCCGCGATTTCGCCAATGAACCAAGCATTCTCACCTTCGGCTTGAAGAAGTTCAACCGCCGCTTGCGCTTGGTCTTTTGGCAGAGCAACGATTAGCCCAACACCACAGTTGAAAGTACGATACATCTCATGAGTCGTAACATTGCCTTTTTCTTGTAGCCAGCCAAAAATACTTGGCCACTGCCAGCTGTTGCCATCGATCACTGCTTTGGTGCCCTCTGGTAAAACGCGTGGGATGTTTTCCCAAAAGCCGCCACCAGTAATATGAGAAATTGCGTGAATATCATGCTTTTCGATCATTTTAAGCGCAGATTTGATGTAAATTTTCGTAGGTTCGAGAAGGTGCTCGCCTATGGTTTTGCCTTCAAGTTCTTGACTGGTATCTGCGCCAGACACTTCAATGATTTTACGGATCAGAGAGTAACCGTTTGAATGTGGACCACTTGAACCGACCGCAATAAGGGCATCACCAGCCGCCACTTTTGTGCCATCAATAATGTCGGCTTTTTCAACCACACCAACACAGAATCCTGCCACATCGTAATCTTCGCCTTCATACATACCGGGCATTTCAGCGGTTTCGCCACCGATCAGAGAACATCCAGCTTGGACACAGCCTTCAGCAATACCAGAGACAACGTCTGCCGCAGTATCGACATCCAATTTTCCTGTTGCGTAGTAATCAAGGAAAAATAATGGCTCGGCACCTTGTACAATCAGATCATTAACGCACATCGCGACAAGATCGACGCCGATGGTGTCATGTTTGTTCATATCCAATGCAAGACGTAGTTTGGTTCCTACGCCATCTGTGCCGGAAACAAGTACAGGTTGCTTGTATTTGGTTGGTAATTCACACAGCGCACCAAAACCGCCAATGCCTCCCATGACTTCAGGGCGACGAGTACGTTTGACCGCCCCTTTGATACGGTCAACTAGAGCGTTACCCGCGTCGATATCTACGCCAGCGTCTTTATAGCTAAGAGAAGTGTTATCAGCACTCACAAGCAAGTCCTCAGTTTTAATATTGGATATGAAATCGGCGCTATTCTAACAGCGGACAATACTATATGGCAAACGTTTGCGTGGGTTTTTCTTTTGTTCTAACTCAAGAATTACCCAGCGAAATCATTTATAATCCGCAGGTTTGTTTAAATTTTACCTAAATACTCGGAGATGGAAATGAAAGTTGTTGAAGTAAAACACCCTCTGGTTAAGCATAAAATCGGCCTGATGAGAGAAGGTGATATCAGTACAAAGCGTTTTCGTGAGCTTGCAACGGAAGTGGGCAGTTTGCTGACTTATGAAGCAACTTCAGACTTTGCAATGGAAAAAGTTACCATCGAGGGGTGGGATGGCCCAGTAGAAGTTGATCAAATTAAAGGTAAAAAAGTCACTGTAGTGCCTATTTTACGCGCGGGTCTGGGCATGATGGATGGTGTGCTTGAACATGTACCAAGCGCTCGCATCAGCGTAGTGGGTATTTACCGTGATGAAGAAACGCTTGAACCAGTGCCTTACTTTAACAAACTGGCTTCTAATATTGATGAGCGAATCGCTTTGGTAGTAGACCCTATGCTGGCAACAGGTGGCTCCATGATCGCTACCATTGACTTACTCAAAGAAAAGGGATGTAACCAGATTAAAGTCTTGGTATTGGTTGCAGCACCTGAAGGCATTGAAGCGCTTAAAAAAGCTCACCCAGATGTTGAGCTTTACACTGCCGCTATCGATGAAAAACTTAACGATAAAGGTTATATCGTGCCAGGTTTAGGCGATGCGGGCGATAAGATTTTCGGCACGAAATAAATGTAAGTAAGTTAAACAAAAAGGGAGCCATGGCTCCCTTTTTACATCGTTACTGTAATCTATTTACGCTATTACCAGCCTTTGACTACGCCGCCTTGGAAAATCTTATAGGCTGCGCTGTAGACTTCTTCAGTTTGGTAAGACTTGATGAAGTTCTGCACATTCTCAGCGTTGACATTATCTTCGCGTGCTACCACTAGGTTCACGTATGGTGATTCTTTATCTTCAACAAATATGCCGTCTTTTTGCGGTGTTAACTTGATAGAGCTGGCATACGTTGTATTGATTACAGACAAAGTTACATCATCTAAAGAGCGCGGAAGCTGCGCTGCATCTAGCTCAACAAGAGTGACATTTTTTGGATTCTCGGTAATATCGCGAACGGTTGCAAGTAGCCCAACACCTTCACGCAATTTAATAATGCCTTGTTGCTCAAGCAACAGTAACGAGCGGCCAAGATTGGTTGGATCGTTAGGGACTGCGATACGATCACCATCAATAATCTCATCAACCGATTTCACTTTCTTAGAGTAGCCAGCGATAGGGTAAACAAAGGTGTTGCCAGCAATTGATAGTTTGTAACCGCGATCTTTGATTTGCTGATCTAAGTATGGTTTGTGCTGAAACGCGTTAACGTCAATTGAGCCATCGTCCAGCGCAGCGTTAGGAGTAACATAATCACTAAAAGTGACCAGCTCCACCTCAAGGCCATATTTCTCTTTAGCGACTTTTGCCGCGACTTCTGCAACCTGAGCTTCGGCACCGGCCATGACACCTACTTTTATTTTATTTGCGTTGTCTTGCTTGTCACCACATCCTGCCAATACCAACGCTGAGGCGGCGACAGCCGTGGCAAGTAGGCCTTTAATTCCAAATTTCATGACTTTACTCCTTAACTTCAATTCAAATATGCTTATCTATGATCGACACGGCGTACAAGTGCATCACCGATCGATTGAATAATCTGTACTAAAACAATCAACATAACGACAGTTACCGCCATGATCACCACATCATAGCGATGAAATCCATAGCGAATCGCTACATCACCAAGCCCGCCGCCACCGACGGTTCCTGCCATTGCTGAATAACTCACTAAAGTGACCAGTGTAATCGTGACTGAGTTAACTATAGTGGGAAGAGCTTCTGGTAGCAGTACTTTACTAATGATTTGTAGGGGAGTGGCCCCCATAGATTGAGCCGCTTCAACCAAGCCAGTTGGCACTTCCAGTAATGCACTTTCAATCAGGCGAGCAACAAATGGGATAGCCCCTATGGTCAGTGGGACAATGGCAGCCGTTGTGCCGATAAAGGTGCCAACTAGAATTTTTGTAACTGGAATAATGGCAACCATAAGCACAAGAAAGGGTACTGAGCGACCTATGTTTACAATAGCGCCTAGCATACGGTTCAATTTGGTATTTTCCAGTAATCCGCCTTTTTTGGTGGTATGCAGGATAACGCCTAGCGGAATGCCGAGCGCAAAACCGACAATACCAGCAACGGCAACCATGTATAAAGTCTCACCCGTTGCATTGATTAAAAGCTGGCTATTTAGGTTTAGCCATTGTGACAGAGTTTCAAAGGACATAACCTAGCACCTCGACTTTTACATTGTGCGCGCGAAGAAATTCAATCGCGGCTTTATCATCGCTTTCATTGCCAAACAGTTCTGCGACCATCATGCCAAATTTAACCCCGCCAGCGTAATCGAGATCAGAGCTAAGAATACTGACATCAATATTGAATTTACGCGCGATTTGACTCATCACTGGTGCATCAACGGTCGCACCGGTAAACTCGAGGCGAACCAGCGGATAGCTGCCTTCAACGCGAGTTGACTGAAGGCGTGCCTGGTAATCTTCCGGTATTGAAAGATCAAGTGTAGAGCGGATAAATTCATGGGCGAGCTCGGTCTTCGGATGAGCGAAGATCTCTCCCACAGAGCCACTTTCGACCAGCTCTCCGCCTCCAATAATTGCTACTTCATGGCAGATGCTTTTTACCACATCCATTTCATGGGTAATCAGGAGCATAGTAATATTGAGCTTACGATTAATTTCTTTTAGCAGCTCTAAGATTGATTGAGTGGTGGCGGGATCAAGTGCGCTGGTGGCTTCATCACACAGCAATACCTTGGGATCGCTTGCCAGTGCTCTCGCAATGGCGACACGTTGTTTTTGACCGCCACTTAAATTTGCAGGGTAACTTTCATGCTTGTCGGCTAAGCCTACCAGTTTAAGCAGCTCAGTGACTTTGTTCTTTATATGTGCTTTTTCTTTGCCAGCCAGCTCAAGTGGCAAGGCAACATTGTCAAATACTGTTCTTGATGAAAGCAGATTAAAGTGTTGGAAAATCATACCGATATTGCGGCGTGTTTCACTCAGTTGCGATTTAGATAATTGTGTTAAATCGACGCCATCGACAACGATGGAGCCTGAAGTTGGTGCTTCCAACATATTAACGCAGCGAATCAGCGTACTTTTCCCTGCTCCTGATGAGCCAATTACACCAAATATGGTGCCTTGAGGAATATTAAGATTAATATCCTTTAAGGCATGTATTTCTTTGTTTCCTTGCAGAAATACTTTGTTTACTTGATTTATTTCAATCATCGAGAAATCCGCGCTCAGGTTAAGGTCAACTGACGTTTGAACATAGCTTATGTTCGAAAGGTAGCAAACCCCAATCAAAAGTCGATAGTTTGGTACTACGCCATACAGATCACAGATGCTATGGTTTCATACTAAATGTGTCAATAGATATTTTTACGTCTAGACGTCTAAATACCTTTTTTCATCAAAACCAAGTGGAATTAGATAGTGCTGAATGAAATAAAGCGTGCAATAATTCAGGCATGTGTTGGCCTTTCAAGCAGAATGTATGCGTGAAAGACAAGTGAGCAATAGTAAAAAAGAGAAGTTAATTTTGGCAAAACCTGCTGTCTTTCTAGATCGTGATGGTGTGATTAATGTCGATCACGGGTACGTGCATGATGAACATGATTTTGAGTTTATTGAAGGTGTGTTTGAAGCAACCAAAAAACTCAAACAAATGGGTTATTTGTTAGTGCTAGTCACTAATCAATCTGGCATTGCTCGTGGTAAGTTCAGCGAAGATCGCTTTTTATCGCTGACCCAGTGGATGGACTGGAATTTCGTTGATAATGGCGTCGAATTCGATGGTTTCTATTATTGCCCTCATCATGCAGAACATGGTCAAGGCAAGTACCAGCAGGATTGTGATTGTCGAAAACCCAAACCTGGTATGTTTATTTCGGCGCGTGATTATCTTGATATTGATATGGAAAAGTCAGTGATGGTCGGTGATAAAGCCGAAGATATGATGGCTGCGCAATCTGCTGGAGTAGACACTCGTATATTGGTTCGCACTGGTAAACCTGTTACTGATAAGGGACAAGCTTTGGCTTCTGTGGTGCTGGATAGTCTCAGAGAAGTTCCTGACTACTTAGGTAAATAAAGCAATAAGCTAACGGCCATATATTGTGGCCTTTTTATTGGGTAAAAAATAATGAATGTGAAAGTACTTAGCAGCGTTTGGCTGGTTATGATGCTACAAGCATGTAGCACCTCGTATGTGACTTACCATTGCCAAGCAGATAAAGAGTTTGATGTGGCTTACACGAAAGGTCATGAGTCGGCTGTTTTAAGAGTTGGTAATCAAGAATACACTTTGATGCAAGTTCCCGCCGGGTCTGGGGTAAAGTACGTTCAAACTGGTGATGAAAAAACCAAGGTTAATTCTATTGTATTGCACACGAAAGGTGAACATGCACGCTTGGAAGTTGGATCTGAAGTTTATAAGGGATGTAGAATATAGTTGTCTTAACTATTTGATGTTCCGTAAGGAATTGTTCACAAGCCATTATGAGTAAAAAACTGACTATCCTTGATATCGCCAAACTTTCTGGTGTAGGAAAATCCACTGTATCTCGTGTTCTCACCAACGACCCTAAGGTAAAGCCCGAAACGCGGGCAAAAGTAGAGCGTGTGATTGAAGAGTCCGGTTATGTTCCTTCTAAATCGGCTCAGGCCATGAGAGGGGGCAGTCAAAAAGTGGTAGGCGTTATTATTTCCCGCTTGGACTCTCCTTCTGAAAATCGTTCGGTTGGCAGTATGCTTCAGGTTCTCTATCGCAGTGGCTATGATGCTGTCATTATGGAAAGCCAGCTGAACCGCCGTTTAGCGAATGAACACCTCGATGTACTTGGTAAACGCAATGTTGACGGCATTATTGTTTTTGGTTTCAGTGACTTTGATGTTGAACGTTTAGCCAATTGGCAGGGCAGATCTGTCGTAATTGCCATGGATACGAAAGCCACCTCGTCGATTAATTATGACAATGATGGGGTAATCCGTTTAGCCCTAGAACATCTTGCTCGCCAAGGTGCCAGAGATATCGCCTTTATTGGCGTTGATCCTTGCGACCAAACCACTGGTTATTTACGCCTTGAATCGTATCTTAGCTGGTGTGACCAAAACGGACGCATTGCTAACTATCAAACGGGACAACTTAACCTTGAAAGTGCGTATAAATTGGTTGATCAAGTCCTTACCCAAGAGACTCAAGCTATCAGCTGCGCAAGCGATACTCTAGCGCTTGGAGTCATTAAACGTCTTCAGGAGCTTGGTCGTGAGGATGTCATGGTCACTGGAGTTGGAGGCAGTGAATTGCTATCTTTCCTTTTCCCTAATGTCTTCAGTATTGATCCTGGTTATGCCAAAGCAGGGGAAAAAGCCGCTAATCTTTTGATTTCTCATATTAATGGAGAGACTGACCCAGAACATCTCACTCAAAGCCCAATTCTCAGCTAACTTACTTATTATTATATATTTTTAAATTATACTGTGATCTTATTCAATTAATGGGACCGTTCCCATTTATATTTGTCGATAGATTTGACACTATGTTTCCCACATTGGGAATGTTCCCAAAGATTATATTCATAGCGCGGAGTCATTTACTCTGTGTAAAGTAAAAGTCCAATTCAGGGTGGATAAACTATGAGCAAGATTTTACGGCAAGAGGTCGAGGATCTAATAGAGAATGTGGGTGGGCGAGATAATATCGCGAGTGTAAGCCACTGTTTGACGCGCCTTCGTTTTGTTTTAAATGATACCAGCCAAGCAGATATTAAAGCACTGGAAGCGCTGTCTTTAGTTAAGGGGTGCTTTACCAACGCTGGTCAGTTTCAAGTTGTCGTTGGCACTGATGTTGATGAAGTGTATAAGATTTTGATTGAGCTTTCTGGGCAATCTGGTGCGTCTAAAGATGAAGCTAAGCAAGCGGCTCGTCAGAACATGAATCTATTAGAGCGCGGTATCTCACATCTTGCTGAAATCTTTGTTCCTCTTCTGCCAGCAATCATTACCGGTGGTTTGATCTTAGGTTTCCGTAATGTGATTGGCGACATCAAGATGTTTGATGGGCAATCTTTGACCCAAATTAGCCAGTTCTGGGCAACAGTGCACAGCTTTTTATGGTTAATTGGCGAAGCTATTTTCTTCTTTCTTCCTGTTGGCGTGTGTTGGTCAACGGTTAAGAAGCTTGGCGGGACGCCCATTTTGGGCATTACCCTCGGTGTTACCTTAGTTTCTCCACAACTGATGAATGCTTATCTCATCGGCAAGCAAATGCCTGAAGTATGGGATTTTGGATGGTTTGCGATTGAAAAAGTCGGCTATCAGGCTCAGGTGATCCCTGCGATGCTAGCAGGTGTTGCGCTTGCTTTCATTGAAACTAACCTAAAGCGTATCGTTCCTTCGTACCTATATCTGGTTGTGGTGCCTTTTGTTTCGATCATTGTTTCTGTCGTGCTTGCGCACTCTTTAATTGGTCCACTTGGACGCACCTTAGGTGATGGTGTGGCTTTTGCTGCTAAAGCCGCGATGACAGGTGATTTTGCAATTATTGGTTCTACTATCTTTGGCTTTTTATATGCGCCCTTAGTTATTACTGGTATTCACCATACCACCAACGCGGTCGATCTGCAGTTGATGCAAGACTTGGGTGGAACACCTATCTGGCCTTTGATTGCTTTATCAAATATTGCTCAGGCTTCGGCTGTGGTTGGCATTATCATCATCAGCAAAAAGCATGGTGAACGTGATATCTCGGTGCCTGCTGCCATATCCGCTTATCTTGGAGTCACAGAACCTGCTATGTACGGTATTAACCTCAAGTATAAATTCCCTATGCTAAGCGCCATGATAGGTAGTGCGATTGCTGCGGCGATTTGTGGTAGTGCTGGTGTAATGGCAAACGGTATTGGTGTAGGTGGCTTGCCCGGTATCCTCTCCATTCAGCCACAGTTTTGGGGTATCTACGCATTAGCTATGTTAGTCGCTATTGTTGTCCCTACTGCATTGACGTTATTTTTCTATAAGCGTGCTCAAATGAAAGGTGAGTTAGAGCCAGCGAACGCGTAATGATAGTTTAGGCCGAGGCAGTATTTTCAAACACTCGGCCTTTTTGTAATTTTTATTTTTGGTAAGTGAATTAGACGATGACATTCAGCACGGATCCTAATTGGTGGAAAACCGCATCCATCTATCAGATTTATCCTAAGAGTTTTTGTGACAGCGGCGATAAAGGTACAGGAGATATCCAAGGTATTATCTCTAAGCTAGATTATCTCAAGTTGCTTGGTATTGATGCTATTTGGCTTACCCCAGTGTACCAGTCGCCTATGGTCGATAATGGTTACGATATTTCTGACTATTACGCTATCAATCCTGATTTTGGGACTATGCAAGACTTTGAGCAGTTAGTTGCAAAGGCTCGTCAACGTGATATTCGCATCATCATGGATATCGTTGTTAACCATACCTCAACCAAGCACGCTTGGTTTCAATCTGCTTTAGGGGATAAAAATAGCCCTTACCGCGACTACTATATTTGGAAAGATCCTATCGACGATGAAGTCCCCAATAACTGGCAATCTAAGTTTGGTGGCAGTGCTTGGGAACTTGATAGTAAAACGGGTCAATACTATTTACACCTTTTTGCCAAAGAGCAAGCGGATCTCAACTGGGAAAATCCAGAGGTGCGACAAGCGGTTAAAGAGGTAATTAGCTTTTGGGCTGAAAAAGGAGTCGATGGGTTCCGCCTTGATGTGATTAATCTTATTTCTAAGCAGCAAGACTTTCCTAGTGACGATCTTGGTGATGGCCGCCGTTTCTACACAGATGGCCCTCGTGTACACGAATATTTGCAGGAAATCAGTCAAGCTGTGTTTCGTAAATATGGCAGTGTGACGGTAGGAGAGATGTCTTCCACCTCATTAGAACACTGCCAGCGTTACTCCTCGCTTGATAACAAAGAACTTTCTATGGTGTTTAATTTTCACCATCTTAAAGTGGATTATCCGAATGGAGAAAAGTGGACCAAAGCGCCGTTTGACTTCATTCAGCTCAAAGAGATTTTTAATCATTGGCAAACAGGACTTAATGGCCAAGGTTGGGGGGCACTATTTTGGTGTAACCATGACCAACCACGAGTTGTCAGTCGTTTCGGTGATGATAAAAAATACCGTGTCGAATCAGCTAAGATGCTTGGCGCATCAATTCACATGATGCAGGGAACTCCGTACATATATCAAGGTGAAGAGATTGGTATGACCAACCCTGGCTACGGTTCGATATCTCAATATCGTGATGTAGAGAGTACTAATATGTATGACATCATGGTCAATCATAATGGCATGAAAAGTGACGATATGATGGCTATTTTGGCGCAAAAATCACGTGATAATTCAAGAACTCCAATGCAGTGGAATGCCGAAGAATATGCTGGCTTTTCCAAGGTTAGACCTTGGCTAGAAGTGGCGGAAAATTATCTTGAGATTAATGCCGCGCAGGCGGTTGATGATCCCAGCTCAGTGTTTTATTTCTATCAGCAGCTAATTGCTTTACGTAAGCAAATAGAAGTGATTACCTGTGGCAATTATCAAGATCTTTATCCACAGCATGAACAGATTTTTGGTTATCAGCGTCAGAGCGAAAAGCAAAGTTTAATTTGTTTGAATAACTTTTATGCGGTTGAAGCCAGTTGCAGTCTACCTGAGACATTTGATGCCACTAAAGCGAAATATTTGTTAGGTAACTACACAGATTTATCAGAGCAAGTGTCAATGGAGCAGGTTTTGCGTCCATACGAAACACGAATTATTCTACTAGAAAAATAAAGGCAATAGCCATCACCCCCATTTTTGTGTTGTCTATTTAGCCCTGTTTTCAGGGCTCTTTTCTTTTCGTTTAAGATTACTAGATACAAAAAAACCAGCTCAGTGAGCTGGTTATCTTAATATGGTGGAGGGGGACGGATTCGAACCATCGAAGGCAGTGCCAGCAGATTTACAGTCTGATCCCTTTGGCCACTCGGGAACCCCTCCAGGGTATTTTTATCCTTAATTGATGTTTTCCCAACACAACAATCAAGCGTTACATGGTGGAGGGGGACGGATTCGAACCATCGAAGGCAGTGCCAGCAGATTTACAGTCTGATCCCTTTGGCCACTCGGGAACCCCTCCAGGGCATTTTATCCTTAACTGATGTTTTCCCAACACAACAATCAAGCGTTATATGGTGGAGGGGGACGGATTCGAACCATCGAAGGCAGTGCCAGCAGATTTACAGTCTGATCCCTTTGGCCACTCGGGAACCCCTCCAGGGTATTTTTATCCTTAATTGATGTATTCCCAGCACAGCAATCAAGCATTGAATATGGTGGAGGGGGACGGATTCGAACCATCGAAGGCAGTGCCAGCAGATTTACAGTCTGATCCCTTTGGCCACTCGGGAACCCCTCCAGGGTGTTTTTATCCTTAATCGATGTTTTCCCAACACATCAATCAAGCGAGGACCGAATCATAGCAAACTCGTTAACTCTGTAAAGCCTTTTCTGGTAATTTTGAACTAAATGCTGGCTTTTTGGACAAAGAGGCAAGGAATGAGTATTAATCTAGTCAAGATATGTTTATTTTCTCTTAAATTTCATTCTCTTAGTGGTTTTTTTATTCTTGTATCTAGGCGTTGATTATGACTAAGAGTAACGACAACCGCCCAAATTGAACATACTTTGACGATATTGAAAGGTAAAAAACGGCTCAAATTGGTTAAAGGGTCGATTTTTTAGCCTAGATATCAAGGAAAGTAGACTGATTAAGTTAAAAACAAAACTTACAGTTTATTTCCCTTTCTTTACATTGCTTGACGTTTTTATTGTGGTTTAGCGATTAGACTATATGCAGCTTTTTGAATTAGAACTTAATCATGAAAAAAATAATTATTTTAAGTCTCGTTTCTTTCTCTCTCTCTAGTACGGCGTTAACAGCGTTTGCTCGAAATGGCCAAACGCAGGCTATTACTGTTGTTACAGAACAAGTCCAAACGCATGAGGTATCCCAGTCATTAACCTTAGTGGGGAAAATTGATGCAAAACAATCAGTCGTCATCTCACCTGAGGTAACTGGCCGAGTCAATAAAATTGCTATAAAAGCGAATCAGCAGGTTGAAGTAGGCCAGATGCTTATTGAACTAGACGATGATAAGGCCAAAGCCAGCATCGCCGAAGCTAGCGCTTATCTTGACGATGAATTACGTAAGCTTAAAGAATTTGAGCGTCTGGTTAAAAGTAGTGCGATTACCCAAACTGAGATAGACGCTCAAAAAGCAAGTGTGACAATTGCAAGGGCTCGTTTAGATGCAGCTAAGGCTGATTTGAGTGATTTACACATCAGAGCGCCTTTTTCTGGAACGGTAGGCTTTATTGATTTTAGTGTTGGAAAGTTCGTCACCGCAGGAGATGAATTAGTATCACTGGATGATTTATCGGTAATGCAACTTGATCTGCAAGTCCCTGAGCGTTATTTATCACAAATTTCAAAAGGCATGAGTGTATTAGCGACTAGCTCAGCATGGGGTAAACAAGAGTTTAAGGGTCAGGTTGTTGGCGTTGATTCAAGGATAAATCAGGAGACACTCAATTTAAG
Organism: Vibrio aquimaris; assembly: GCF_009363415.1. Classification (NCBI taxonomy): domain Bacteria; kingdom Pseudomonadati; phylum Pseudomonadota; class Gammaproteobacteria; order Vibrionales; family Vibrionaceae; genus Vibrio; species Vibrio aquimaris. The sequence goes on from NZ_CP045350.1 coordinate 764,539, forward strand.
GGTACGAGTTCACTTTGATAATACCAACGGGCAACTCAAGCCAGGAATGTTAGTGACGGCGACTATGGCGTTCCCTACTATCAAAGCGCCAATTATTCCAGTGCAGTCTCTTGAATACTCAGGCACTAAGCGCTTTGTTTACATAGTTGATGAGAAGGGTAAGGCCAATCGCACCGAAGTCTTTTTAGGGGCTCGAATTGGTAATCAGGTGGTGATTGAACAAGGGGTATCGATTGGCGATAAAATCGTTGTTCAAGGCATTGTCAATATGCGCGATGGTGTGACGGTTAGCGAGCTCGCAGAGGTGGCCTCCAAAGAAAAACCCACACAGGAAGGGGAACGCTAATGTGGTTATCCGATGTTGCTGTTAAACGTCCTGTTGCTGCAGTGGTTTTGAGTCTGCTTTTATGTGTGTTCGGTATTGTTTCTTTTAACAAGCTCGCCGTGCGTGAAATGCCCGATATTGAAAGCCCGGTTGTTTCAATTAGTACTCGATATGAAGGAGCATCTGCCACCATCATTGAAAGCCAAATCACTTCTGTGCTTGAGGATCAGTTATCCGGCATTAGTGGTATTGATCAAATTGAGTCGACTACGCGCAATAGCATGTCGAGTATTATGATTACCTTTGAGCTGGGTTATGATCTGACCACAGGTGTCAGTGACGTTCGCGATGCGGTCTCTAGGGCACAGCGCTCGTTACCTGATGAAGCCGATGATCCTATCGTTTTTAAGAACAATGGCTCCGGAGAGGCCTCTTTATATATCAATTTAAGTTCATCTGAGATGGATCGTACCCAGTTGACTGATTACGTAGATCGCGTATTGCTTGATAGGTTTAGCCTGATATCCGGTGTCAGCTCGGTTGAGGTATCAGGTGGGTTATACAAGGTGATGTATGTCAGGCTCAAACCTGCCGAGATGGCGGGACGCGGAGTAACCACAACGGACATTACCACTGCGCTCAATAATGAAAATATTGAGAGTCCTGGTGGAGAAGTGCGAAATGACCAAATAGTTATGTCTGTGCGAACAGCTCGCAGTTATAGCCAAGCAGAAGACTTTGAATATTTGGTGGTTAAACGAGCCAGTGACAATACGCCCATTTATCTCAAGGATGTCGCTGATGTGTTTATTGGCGCAGAAAATGAGAGCTCAACGTTTAAAAGTGATGGTGTGGTTAATGTCAGTATGGGAATTGTGCCTCAATCTGATGCTAATCCACTTGAAGTGGCAGATCGCGTCCATGAACAAGTCGAGAAAGTTCAGAAGTTCTTACCCAAAGGGACGCGCCTTGCTATCGATTATGACTCGACGGTCTTTATTGAACGCTCTATCACAGAAGTCTATAACACCTTATTTATTACTGGTGGTTTAGTTATTCTGGTTCTTTACATATTCATCGGTCAGGTGAGGGCGACTTTGATTCCTGCTGTTACCGTTCCGGTTGCGCTCATTTCATCCTTTATTGCTGCGTATTATTTTGGCTTTTCAGTGAATCTCATCACCTTGATGGCTTTGATTTTATCCATCGGCCTAGTCGTTGATGATGCCATTGTAGTGGTAGAGAATATTTTTCATCATATTGAGCGAGGAGAAAAACCACTACTGGCTGCTTACAAGGGCACCCGAGAGGTTGGTTTTGCTGTTGTCGCCACTACCTTGGTTTTAGTGATGGTCTTTCTACCTATCTCCTTTATGGATGGTATGGTCGGTTTGCTCTTTACTGAATTCTCGGTGTTACTTGCAATGGCTGTCGTGTTTTCATCTTTGATTGCTCTAACTTTAACGCCAGTGCTCAGCAGCCATCTGCTGAAAGCCAATGTAAAACCAAGCCGATTTAACTTGTACGTTGAATGTCTTTTTTCACGCCTTGAAACGGGTTATCGAAAAGCCCTTTTGAAAGCTTTGAAATGGACATGGGCTGCGCCCGTTATCATTATTGCCTGTGTTGCAGGAAGCTGGGGGCTGATGCAGCAGATACCTTCACAGTTGGCGCCATCTGAAGACCGTGGTGTGGTGTTTGCTTTTGTCCGAGGAGCTGACGCAACCAGTTACAACAGGATGGCCGCAAATATGGAACATGTCGAAGAACGCTTGCTAACGCTATTGGGAGAGGGGTTTCTTAAGTCATTCAGTATTCAGTCGCCTGCTTTTGGTGGAAACGCTGGTGATCAGACTGGGTTTGTGATCATGATCCTTGATGATTGGAATGAGCGGGATGTCACGGCTTCACAGGCTTTGGCCCAGGTAAAAAAAGCGCTCACAGGTATTGCTGATGTGAGGATCTTCCCCTTTATGCCCGGTTTTCGAGGTGGTTCGAGCGAGCCTGTCCAATTTGTTTTAGGTGGTGCCGATTATGCAGAGCTTAAAATCTGGGCTGAAAAACTAGAACAGCTCGCCGAAGCCTCTCCTATGATGGAAGGCGCGGATATTGATTACTCGGAAAGAACGCCAGAATTGGTCGTGAACGTTGATAAACAGCGGGCTGCCGAGTTGGGCATCAGTGTTGCGGACATTTCTGACACACTAGAAATCATGCTTGGAGGCAAAAGTGAGACGACCTTTGTAGAGCGAGGTGAAGAATATGATGTCTATTTGCGAGGTGATGAAAACAGCTTCAATAATGCCACCGATCTTAGCCAAATCTATTTAAGAACCAACTCCGGCGAATTAGTGACCTTAGATGCGGTCACTCAGATTGAAGAAGTTGCGTCATCGATTCGTTTATCCCATTACAACAAGCAAAAATCTATCACGATAACGGCCAATTTATCTGAGGGCTATACCCTAGGTGATGCTCTGGATTATTTGGATCAACAGTCGATTGAGATGCTGCCAGGTGATATTTCGGTAAGTTATGCAGGAGAGTCCAAAGACTATAAGGAAAATCAATCCAGTGTGCTTTTGGTGTTTGGCTTGGCTTTGCTGGTTGCTTATCTTGTTTTGGCTGCTCAGTTTGAGAGTTTCATCAATCCCTTAGTTGTGATGTTTACTGTACCTATGGGGGTGTTTGGCGGCTTTATGGGGTTGCTTGTGATGAGTCAAGGACTCAACATTTATAGTCAAATAGGAATGATCATGCTGATTGGTATGGTGACTAAGAATGGTATTTTAATAGTCGAATTTGCTAACCAGTTACGTGATAGAGGTTATGTTTTTGAAAAGGCCATTATTGATGCCTCTGCCCGTCGTTTACGCCCTATTATGATGACGGCCTTTACCACCTTGGCAGGTGCGGTGCCACTTATCCTCTCTAACGGCGCTGGTTATGAGAGTCGAGTGGCGGTAGGAACCGTTATCTTCTTTGGTATGGCGTTTGCGACTTTGGTGACTTTGTTTGTGATCCCGGCTATGTATCGACTTATCTCGGTATCGACTCGAGCACCAGGTTATGTTGAAGCTGAGCTAAACAAGGAACTCAGCCACGATGTAAAAGCGCGGAGTTCTCATTAATTAGCCCCTTTCATCAAGGGAAAGGGGCTAATCACTTGATTAGCTATAGTTGACCGAATAGCGAGTAGGCTTGTGGTTCATTGCCAACACTATATTAAGCAAAACCGCTCCAATAACGGATAAACCTATGGTCGTCGGCGAAACGAAAAAGCATGAAGTGATAAGAATGCAGAAGTCGATAGCAAGCTGGCATTTACCCACTGAAATACCGTATTTGTCTTGAATAAATAAACACAGCACATTGAACCCGCCCAGGCTTGAACGGTGGCGAAATAAAATGAGCATACCTAATCCCATTAACAGCCCTCCAGCAACCGCGCAGTATACGTTATTGATGGTTTCAAGGCTTATCACCAGATACAAGTGATCAGAAAGTATCGATACTAGGGCTCCAGAAATGATACTACTCAAAGCAAACCTAGGGCCAAATTGTTGCCATGCCAGTAAATAGAAAGGACAGTTACTCATAAAGTAAAGTGTACCAAAAGACAGTGGGATGAACTGGTTGAGCAAAAGGGCTAAACCTGTGGTGCCACCAGTCAACAACTCTCCTGATTGGAGGAAAAAAATACCTTGTGCGACAAGAAATGTTCCAGTGAGGATCGCTATCCAGTCTTCTTTTGGTGAGTGTTTATTCATGATATAAAAACAAAATAGTAATTAAGGGCGGCATGATAGTGAAAAAGCGATTATTTCGGTAGCTTGGGTAGTAAATTTCAGGTAAACCTATGTAGATATTGTTTTACGGGCTGTATAGAGAAAAATTGACACTTTTGTTATTCATCAGGTTTTTTGGCAACATCAGGTGACACTTTGTTGCTCTGCATGAAAAGTCTTCATAAGAAAAAGTATAATTTTCTCTTTATGGCTATGATCAAATTATGTAGAATGCGCGCTATTAACGTGATGCAAACGTTTGCGTGGGTAAATTGCGCAGATTATTAGGGTCATTCTTAGTTTTTCAGTTTAAATCTGAGTCAGGAGATACAGATGCTAAAGCGTGATATGAATATCGCAGATTATGATGCGGAACTGTTCGCAGCGATCCAAGAAGAAACTCGTCGCCAAGAAGAGCACATTGAACTTATAGCGTCAGAGAATTACACCAGCCCACGAGTGATGGAAGCTCAAGGTTCTCAACTTACCAACAAGTATGCAGAAGGCTACCCAGGCAAACGCTATTATGGTGGCTGCGAATATGTGGATAAAGCAGAAGCTTTGGCTATTGATCGTGCGTGTGAGTTGTTTGGTTGTGCTTATGCCAATGTTCAGCCTCATTCTGGTTCACAAGCAAACAGTGCTGTTTATATGGCGTTGTTAAACCCAGGTGACACTGTGCTTGGTATGAGCTTGGCGCACGGCGGTCACTTGACTCACGGTTCACCAGTTAACTTTTCTGGTAAGCATTACAACATCATTCCTTATGGTATTGATGAAGCGGGTCAAATTAATTATGACGAAATGGAGTCGCTAGCTTTAGAGCATAAACCGAAAATGATCATTGGTGGTTTCTCCGCCTACTCACAAATTGTTGATTGGGCGCGAATGCGTGAAATTGCTGATAAGGTTGGTGCCTACTTATTTGTTGATATGGCGCATGTAGCAGGCCTAATTGCTGCTGGCGTTTATCCAACGCCAGTTCCGCATGCACATGTGGTTACAACGACAACCCACAAAACGCTTGCTGGACCGCGCGGTGGCTTAATTCTTTCCAACGCCGGCGAAGAAATGTACAAGAAACTCAACTCTGCAGTATTCCCGGGTGGGCAAGGTGGCCCATTGATGCATGTTATAGCTGGTAAGGCTGTTGCGTTTAAAGAGGCGATGGAGCCGGAGTTTAAAGCATATCAAGAGGGTGTGATTAAAAATGCTAAAGCTATGGTTGCCCAGTTCCAAGAACGTGGTTATAAAATTGTCTCAAATGGCACTGAAAACCACCTCTTTTTAGTTGATTTAATTGACAAAGACATTACAGGTAAAGAAGCGGATGCTGCTTTAGGTTCAGCTAATATTACAGTGAACAAAAACTCGGTACCAAATGATCCTCGTAGCCCATTTGTTACATCTGGGATCCGTGTTGGCTCGCCAGCAATTACACGTCGTGGATTTACAGAGGAAGATGCCAAAGAACTAGCTAACTGGATGTGTGATGTACTAGATAATATTGATAATCAGGATGTTATCTCAGCGACCAAAGCAAAGGTTCTTGAAATCTGTCAGCGCTTACCTGTGTATGCATAATGTTCAAGTAACTTGAAAACTAAAAAAAGGGGGGATACATGGTATCCCCCCTTTTTGTACATTAGTTTCTACTTGGAAATACTTAGGAGTGTGCCTGATTTACACTTGAACGAGTAATACTTTCGACTCTCACTGAACTTGCCCAGCCCTTCACCGTGGCAATAATCGATATTAATATCACGCATGGTTTGCAGAGTGGCCTCACTGGTCAGAGCAAACTTAGAGCCATCTGCACAAACAATACGAACGCGGCCATCATCGCTTACAGAATATAGTTCAACTTCTGTATTACATAGTTCAAAAGAAGCTTCACGAAAGTTATCTTGTTGGGTATTTGATGCACAACCTGATGTCACTGCAGTGACCGCTAGAGCAATAAAACCTAGTCTTTTCATAATCATCCCTTGGAATAAAAACAGTTTTAGTATTATTAGAGCTAAGCCTATAGAAGAGTGTTGTCTCATTCAAGAAGTGAACAATAAAAAGGGCTAATTGATTCAAATAACCCTTTTATAGTGATGCTTTTATTGTTGTGGCTTAACGCAGTGAGTTAACCTACTTCTATCCCTTGAGCTTGTAGGTCTGCATGGTAAGAGGAGCGGACAAAAGGCCCACAAGCTGCGTGGGTGAATCCAAGGTCCAGTGCAATTTCTTTTAACTCATCGAACTCGGATGGTGGTACATAGCGCTCAACAGGAAGATGGTGACGGCTTGGCGCTAGATACTGACCTAGAGTCAACATAGTTACACCGTGATCTCGAAGATCTTTCAACACTTCGATAATTTCTTCTTTTGTTTCGCCAAGCCCCATCATAAGTCCTGATTTAGTCGGAACATCAGGGTGCTGCTGTTTAAATTTCTGTAGTAGTTGTAGAGACCATTTGTAGTTTGCTCCCGGGCGAGCTTTACGGTACAGTCGAGGAGCCGTCTCTAGGTTATGGTTGAAGACATCTGGTGGATTGTCTTTCATCAATTCGAGAGCGACATCCATTCGACCTCGAAAGTCAGGCACTAGAGTTTCAATTTTGATATTTGGGTTCTTTGCACGGATCTCACGGTTACAGTCAGCGAAATGTTTGGCACCGCCATCACGAAGATCATCGCGGTCGACAGAGGTAATAACTACGTATTTGAGTTTCATGTCTGATATGGTCTGGGCCAGTTTTTGAGGCTCATCAGCTTCAGGGGCAACAGGGCGACCATGTGCGACATCACAGAATGGGCAGCGACGAGTACAAATCGCACCAAGGATCATAAAGGTAGCGGTACCATGGTTAAAACACTCAGCTAAGTTAGGGCAAGACGCTTCTTCACACACAGAATGAAGGTTGTTCTTACGCATTGCTGATTTGATCTCTTGAATGCGTTGACTGTCAGCCGGTAGCTTGATTTTCATCCAGTCAGGTTTTCGCAGAATTTCTTTTTGCTCGGTAGGCATATTCTTGACTGGAATTAGAGCCATCTTATCAGCGTCGCGGTACTTAACGCCTTTTTCCATTTGGATTGGTTTACTCATGCTTTATACTTCTCTTTGCTTCTCAACGCGTAGGAGAGGCTTCTGTGCTGAATTCAACTTGCTCATAATCAAGCAAACTGACAAGTTCTTCGACTAGTGTTGTCTCAACTTGGGCAAGATCTGTTGGTCCACCAAGTTGGCTCATTTGAACCATTTCCATACCCGCATAACCGCATGGATTAATACGCAAAAAGGGCGACAAATCCATATTCACGTTGAGAGCCAAACCGTGAAATGAACAGCCTTTGCGAATTCTAAGGCCCAAAGAGCAGATCTTTTTACCATCAACATAGACACCTGGTGCATCTGGTCGTGCTGCCGACTCTATATTGTAATATTTTAGTGTTTTTATCACGAGTGTCTCAATTGTCGTGACAAGATCTCGTACACCGAGTTTTTTACGACGAAGGTTAATTAGGAAGTAAGCCACTAGTTGACCTGGCCCATGGTAGGTAACTTGCCCACCTCTATCGCTTTGTACGACAGGAATTTCACCAGTATTGATTAAGTGCTCAGCTTTGCCGGCTTGACCTTGAGTAAAAACAGGGTTGTGTTCAACAAGCCAAACTTCGTCGCAGGTTTCCTCTGTTCGAGAATCTGTAAACTCATGCATGGCTCGCCAAATAGGTTCATAGTCCTGTCGGCCCAAGTGCTTTACAACAAGCTGGTTGTACATTCCTAATCCTATCGTCAGTTAATCAGGTTTACGGAGTATAAACTGGTTCGGTTCATGTAACTATATGTAAGTAAGATATTTTTAACCCTCTGAAAAGTAGAAGATTTATATCTATCTGATATATATAAATAAAGCAGCCACAAGGCTGCTTTTAAATTTATTTGATTAAATCAAATAAATTTACAAAACCATACGAACGATATCAATCTCACCGAGCTCTTTGTAGAGAGTTTCCACTTGTTCAATAGATGTCGCTGTAATCGTAATAGAAACAGAGTGGTAATTCCCTTTAGCGCTTGGTTTGACACTCGGGCTATAGTCACCTGGAGCATGTCGTTGTATGACTTCAAGTACCTTCTCTGGTAACTCAGGCTTAGCATAACCCATGACTTTGTACGTAAAAGAACATGGGAATTCAAGCAGATCTTTTAGTTTTGCATCTGAGTTAATAGTCAACATTTTGAAACTCCACATTGGATGTCATTTAGCCAGCGCGAAATAGTACTGCTATTCAACTTAAATCTCAACAGGTCATAAACCAAAGAAAGCCGCTTTGTGCGGCTTTCAAGTTATGGAAGCTGGGAAGATTAAAACATGCTCTTGAACAACATGACGATATAATCCCAAAGACGACTGAATAAGCTGCCTTGTTCTACGTCTTCGAGAGCAAGGAGTGGGTACTCAGCGACATCTTCGCCTTCTAGTTGATAGTATAGCTTACCGACAACATCACCCTTCTTAATTGGTGCTTCGAGCTCTTTTTCTAAAACGAAACTGGCCTGAAGATTTTTAGCCTGACCTCGAGGAAGGGTTACATAGGTGTCTTGATCAAGGCCAAGCGCAACTGTGTCTTTATCACCCATCCAGACTTTTTCTTCGACAAAAGTTTCACCAGATTTGTGTGGTGCAACCGTCTCAAAGAAGCGGAAACCATAGCTTAGTAGCTTTTTACTCTCAGATTTACGTGCATTGGCATTTTTAGTCCCCATGACCACAGCGACCAAACGCATTTGTCCTTCAGTTGCCGAACTCACCAAACTGTACCCAGCATTACTTGTATGGCCAGTTTTAATACCGTCTACATTCATGCTTTTATCCCATAATAAACCGTTGCGGTTATATTGGGTAATGCCGTTATAGGTGTACTTCTTTTCCGAATAAATACGGTATTCATCCGGAACATCACGAATCAAAGCTTGACCTAGTAGTGCCATATCGTAAGGCGTTGAGTATAGATTCGGGTTATCTAATCCATGTACGTTAGCAAAATGGGTATCCTTCATTCCTAGGCTGTCTGCCCATGCATTCATCAAATCAACAAACGCATCTTCTGATCCCGCAATGTGTTCGGCCATGGCGACGCAGGCATCATTTCCAGATTGAACAATAATGCCACGATTTAAGTCTTTCACTTTGACTGTGGTGCCGACTTCAATGAACATTTTCGATGAATCAGGGAAGTTTTTTGCCCATGCATTTTTGCTTATGGTGACATCGTCATCGGGTGAGATGTTTCCGCGTTCCAATTCTTGGCCAATGACATAACTTGTCATCATTTTGGTTAAGCTTGCAGGTGATAATTTTGTATTCATCTCATGCTCTGCGAGTATTTTACCTGAATGGTAATCCATCAGAACATAGCCTTTAGCTGCAATTTGAGGCGCATCAGGTACGACGATAGGTGCAGCGAAAGAAGATGATGCGAAGGTTGCAGAAAGCGCAATAGAAGAAGCAAAAACGGATTTGATTAGCGTTATTTTTTTCATATTGACTACAGGTTTTAATTAATTGTTCATATCTTAACAGAAACAATCTCTCAAGCCAGTGTAAGACGTGCCTCACACTGGTTTGAGGACTACAAGGATTTTATAAAGGCACTTGAATAGCCCATGAGTTTAACTTGTTCTAACGTTTTTTGCGTCAGCATATAGTCATCAAATGGACCCAAAAAGACACGATGGATATTATTGTCTGAATTGATGTAACTCTTTACTGAAAGGTTTTGACTCAAATCTTTAGCTAAAGTTCGCACTCTGTCTTGGTGTTTTGATGAAGCGACTTGCACGACAAATTTAGGTATCGATTTTTGCTTGTGTTGAGCCGTGGGTTTTTCTACTGAAATAACTTCTAGTTTTATATTAGCGGTCCCTGTGCGAATGACGTCAAGCTTAGTTGCAGCTGCATAGCTAAGGTCGATAACGCGTCCTTGGTGGAAAGGCCCTCTATCGTTAACTCTAACAATGGCTGTTTTCCCATTGTCTTTGTTGGTCACTTTGACATAACTTGGAATGGGTAAAGTCTTATGGGCGGCTGACATCGAGTACATGTCATAGACTTCGCCATTAGACGTAAGATGACCGTGAAACTTTTTGCCATACCATGAAGCAATGCCCTCTTGAGTAAAGCCTTGAGGTTCCTTAATGATAGAGTAGTGTTGACCTCTTAGGGTATAGTCACGATTTCCGCCTACACTGTATGGTTCATATTGAGGGTGTGCATCTTCAATATGGTCAACCGAAATGGGGGCGTTTGGAGCAAGATCATCTTCTATTGAATAACGTTGTGACGGAGAAGAAGAGCAGCCAGCCAAAAAAACGGTAATAGCGCAAAGTATACCGATCAGGACATTTTGAAAAATCATTTATGTTGCCTTAGAGAAAGCTTTCCTATGAGTGTGTATAGACATTAACATGCCAAAGCCTGCCATCAGGGTAACCATGGAGGTTCCACCGTAGCTAATGAGTGGTAAGGGTACTCCGACTACAGGTAGGATACCACTAACCATGCCTATATTAACAAAAACATAAACAAAAAAGCTTAAAACTATACTACCAGCCATCATCCGGCCAAAAGCTGTTTGTGCTTTACTGGCTAAAACCAGACCTCGGCCAATGATAAACAAATACAAGCTGAGTAAGATCAAAATCCCGATTAATCCCCACTCTTCTGCAATAACAGCAAAAATAAAGTCAGTATGCCTTTCTGGTAGAAACTCTAATTGAGATTGGGTACCTTGTAACCACCCCTTGCCTGATATGCCTCCAGAGCCTATTGCGATCTTGCTCTGAATAATATGATATCCAGCTCCCAGAGGATCTGATTCAGGATTAAAGAGAGTTCGGACCCTGACTTTTTGATATTCCCTCATTAGGAAAAACCATAGGACAGGTAAAAAAGCCCCAAGGCTACACACCGCAGCGAAAATAATTTTCCAACTGATACCTGCTAGGAAGATAACGAATATACCAGAAGCTGCGATCAGTATCGAAGTCCCCAAATCTGGCTGTTTAGCAATAAGAATGGTTGGAACACAGACCATTACTAGCGACAGTACTAAGGTTTGAAAGCTTGGTGGGAGTGAGCGTTTACCAATAAATCGTGCCACCATAAGAGGAACGGCGAGTTTCAAAAGCTCCGAAGGTTGAAATCGCACGAAACCAAGGTTTAGCCAGCGCTGAGCACCTTTAGAGGCTTCGCCAAAGAACAGTACTCCAAGTAATAGTAAAACACCGACTGTAAACATGAGCGGTGCAAGAGTCTCGTAGGTACGAGGTGGTATTTGAGCGAGCAGAACCATAATGCCTAGTGATAGGGCCATACGCATAGCTTGTCGGTCCATCATGCCAAGGTTTTGACCACTTGCACTATACATAACGACAAGACCAAAGCCCATGAGGACTAAAATTCCGAGTAAAAGGGGGAGATCGAGATGAAAGCGCTCAAATAGAGCTCGATTCTGGCCTGTGGATGGATCAAAATCCATGATTATTTTGCCTCTTCTTTTTCTTTGACTAACATTTTATCAAAGACTTTTCTTACCAGAGGGCCACCTTGTGATGAGCCTCCTCCAGCATTTTCTAGTACAACAGTGACAACCAATTTGGGTGAGTTGAGTGGTGCAAAACCAGTAAATAGAGCGTGGTCACGTAAGTGCTCAGCAATTTCGTCAGCATTGTATTCTTCATCTTCACCAAGGCCAAAAACTTGAGCAGTCCCTGACTTTCCACCGCTGACATAAGCTGTGTTATAAAATGCTCGACGAGCTGTGCCTTTTTTCCCATGATTAACTAGGCGCATACCGTCAATTGCTAAATCCCAAAAACGGTTTTTAACACCTGTAATGGGGGGGTAGGTTTCTACTTCGGTTAATATTTGATCTTCGAATGGTTGACCGTTATCTACGGTGCCTCTTAGCAAATGAGGAGGCATGACCTTGCCTCGATTAATCAATACTGAGGTCGCTTTGGCGATTTGCATTGGCGTCGCAGTCCAATATCCTTGCCCTATGCCAACAGGTATGGTGTCTCCTTGGTACCAAGGTACGCGGTGTCGTGCTAATTTCCACTCTTTGGTTGGCATGTTAGCTTTGCTTTCTTCATAGATATCAATGCCCGTTTTCTCTCCAAAGCCAAACATCATCATCCAGTTCGAGATGCGGTCAATACCCATATCGTAGGCGATTTGATAAAAAAAAGTGTCGACGGATTCTTCAATTGATTTGACTATGTTGACTTTTCCATGCCCCCAGCGTAACCAATCTCTAAAAGGTTTGGTTTTAGAATTGGGGATTTTCCAGTAGCCCGGATCGTTACGTGTGGTATAAGGAGTGATCACGCCTTCTTCAAGTGCTGCGACGGCCATTAAAGGCTTGATAGTAGATGCAGGCGGATAAATGCCTAAAGTGGCTCTATTCACCAATGGGCGATTTTTGTCGTTAAGTAAAGCGCTATAGGCTTTGGTAGAGATTCCATGTACAAAGGCATTCGGGTCATAACTAGGGCTGGAAACCATGGCTAAAACACCGTTATCATTGGGGTCAAGTACAACCACACTACCTCTGCGTTCAGAGATCAACTGGTGGATATAAAGCTGAAGGTCAATATCTAAATTGAGTACAACATCTTTCCCTGGTGCTGGCGGAATGTATTTGAGTGTGCGGATAATACGGCCGCGACTGTTGACTTCTACTTCTTGGTATCCAGCGGTGCCATGTAATAAGTCTTCGTAGTATCGCTCGATTCCGAGTTTGCCTATATCTCGTGTGGCTTGGTAATTACCCTCTTTACCTTCCCGACTCAGCCTTTTCATGTCTTTGTCGTTGATCCGAGACACATAACCAATGACATGGGTGAGTACTTCACCGTAGGGGTAATGCCTTTTAAGGTTTGCGTTTACTGTAACCCCAGGAAATTTGTGCTGATTGACAGAAAACTTGGCGACTTGGTCTTGGGTCAATTGTGTCAGAATCGGCACAGACTTAAATCGACGCGCATGACGTCGCTCTCGTTCAAAGCTTTCAACTTGCTCGGGAGTAATGTCGAGATATTTTCTTAGTCTTTCAATTGTCCTAGGCATGTCTTTAATTTTTTCTGGGATAATTTCCAAGCTGAAAACAGGGCGATTTTCCGCTAGTAATTTACCATTACGATCGTAAATTAATCCCCGATTAGGGGCGATAGGTACAATTTTAATCCGATTGTCGTTGGAGCGAGTTTTGTAATCTTGATATTGATTGATTTGAATGTTGTAGAGGTTGGCAACTAAGAGACCAACCATAGTGATGATTCCAATGAAAGCGATGATAGCACGACTTTTAAATAGTTTTGCTTCTGCTTGGTAGTCTCTAAACCGGGTGCGCTTTCGTAACATTGGCTACTTATTCTCGGTGATATGGGTGATTGGCGGTTATGCTCCAGGCTCTGTATAGGCTTTCTGCCATAATTATTCTTACTAACGGATGTGGCAGTGTTAGTGCAGACAGCGACCAGCTTTGGTCTGCGGCAGCTTTGCAGGCAGGAGCAAGACCTTCAGGCCCGCCAATAAGGATAGAAACGTCTCGGCCATCGAGTTTCCAACTCTCTAGTTGTTGGGCTAATTGTGGTGTGTCCCACTTTTTACCAGGAATATCTAGTGTAATAATGCGATTGCCTTTCGGTACTGAAGCTAGCATAGCTTCGCCCTCTTTTTGCAAAATCCTTGCAATATCAGCATTCTTTCCCCGTTTTCCTGCAGGAATTTCAACTAGCTCCAACGGCATATCATGAGGAAAACGACGTTTATACTCTAAAAAGCCATCTTCAACCCACTTGGGCATTTTAGTGCCAACTGCAATCAGTTGTAGCTTCATTTTTAGCCCCAAAGCTTCTCTAGTTGATAAAGCTCACGCTTTTCCTCTTGCATGACATGCACTATCGTACTGCCCATATCGAGCACCACCCATTCTCCTTCGACATCACCATTAACGCCAAGTGGTTCAATACCTGCACTCTTTGATTCTTTCGCTACGTGTTCCGCTATTGAGTTTACATGACGCTTTGAAGTTCCAGTACAAATAATCATGTAGTCGGTAATCGATGACTTCCCTTTGACATTTAAGGTCTGTATTTGTTGCGCTTTCATATCATCGGCTTTGTCGACCAGAAAATTATTCAGTTCTTCAAGTTGCAAGGTGTTGTCCTTTTTTGTATTGTTCAATCAAAGCGGGGAAGTATATCACGCTTTTTATAGCTCAACCTGTGGTAGGCATATCTCAGCACTTAATTGGTGTAATAATGGCCAACAGGATGTCTCATATTGAGTTTTAGAGATTATTTCTGCTTTGGCAATTAACTGTATTAATCGCATTATTTTATTTTTTGATAGCCGATTTAAGGCGCTTGAATATAAAGGTCGTTTCGACTGCCAAATTTTGTGAGATTCGAATATTGCACCTATTGGTTGAAGTGACATTTTACTTTGCATAGTCAAGAGCAAAGTCATCTCTTTTTGAATGGTTCTCAGAAGTATCGTTGGCTCAATATCTTCCGCTTGTAATTGGAGAAGGATCCGCTGGCTACGTTTCGCTTTGCCCATAAGTAGAGCATCGGCCCATTGGAAAGCATTATAATGGTTACTTCGGCTAAGAGACTCTTCCAATCTGACTAAGTTTAGTTGTCCATCAGGGTAGATAAGAGCTAGCTTTTCTAAGCTCTGTACTAATGCAAACAGATTACCTTCATGCCACTGAGCTAGCAGCTGAATAGCTTCGGAGTCAGGCTGCAGTTTCATTTTTCTGCATCGTCCCTGCACAAATTGTGGCAGTCTGCTGATATCAGGAGAAAGGCAGTTGACCCAGCACCCTTTGGTCGACAATGCTTTAAACCATTTGGCATTTTCTTGTGCCTTGGTCAGCTTACTGCCTATGAGGACCAAAACGATATCATTATGTAGAATATCAGACAGGTTTAATAACCCATTGGAAATACTTGTATTTATGCCACTTTCAGGTAACTCTAACTCAATTAATTGGCGTGATGAGAATAAGCTCATGCTTTGACAGCACTGATAGAGTAACTCCCAATCGAAGCTTGCATCAATAGCAAATCGGTGGCGCTCTTCAAAACCTTGATGGTAGGCCACTTCTTGGATTGATTGACGTGACTCTTGTAACAGCAGAGGCTCATTGCCAAACAGCAGATAAACGGATTGAAGTTGTTTATTTAGTTGTTCGGTAAGCCTCTCAGCGAAAATACGCATAACGTGATTACTCTGTACTTTCTATCTCTTGAGAGTTGCCATTAACTTGCTCATCAAATGAATTAAGCTCTTCTTGTGTTAAAACGTGCCCAGCTTTTATGTCAGAACGTAAACGAGCCATTTGGCGAATGATCTGGTCAGTAGCAAATTGGCGCATTTCGTCTTCGATCATGTCTCTTTCAACCGATTTTGCCAGTGCAGTTAATGGGTTTTCTAAGTAACTGCGGCTTACGCTAGTCGAGAAGGTTTTATCACCTACATCAGGGATAGTGACTCTATATGTAGCAGTAAAAGTGAGTTCTTTTTCTGCTGCGGTTGTATTTTGGTAAAGGGATAAGTTTCTCTCTCGTAAGCCTTCACCGACGATATGCAGGTTGGGAACATCTTCTGAGGGCGGAACGACATTGACTTCATTAACGCGTAATTGTGATTTCATCATGCGAGTGAAAGTGCTGTACTGATCGTAACTGGTGAGTGAGAGTGTCCCGAGCTCCTCTGGGATTGAATAATCTCCCCTAAGGTGAAAGCCACAGGCTGACAATAAACTTGCGCTAAGGATAACGCTGACAATTTTTATAAAAGATACTGGAGCTAGGCGCATTGGTGAAACTTTCTCAGTTAGTGGAATACTTATCTTAATCTACTCAGTGAATATATTAAGATAAGTAAAGCAGAGTAAGGTATTTACTCTGCTTAAAGTTAGATTTCAGATTAGTTTGCTACTATGTTCAATAGCTTACCTGGAACATAAATTATTTTACGTATGGTATGGCCTTGCGTGAATTTAGTAACATTCTCATCGTCAAGAGCAAGCTTTTCAATATCTTCTTTCGCTATGTCTGCGGGTACCGTAAGTTTCGCGCGTAGCTTACCATTGACCTGAACAATAATAAGTTTTTCGTCTTCAACTAATGCCTTATCATCGTGTTTTGGCCAGACAGCGTTATCGATGTCAGACTCACCTAAAGCGGTCCACAGTTCGAATGAGATATGTGGAGTGATAGGGTACAGCATCACTACAACCGCTTTAAGAGCCTCATCAAGAATAGCGCGATCTTGCTCAGACTCCTGAGATGCTTTCGCTAGTTTATTCATTAACTCCATGATGGCTGCAATTGCCGTATTGAAGGTTTGACGGCGAGCAATATCATCTGTGACTTTAGCAATCGTTTTATGTACATCACGGCGCAGAGACTTTTGGTCACCAGATAGAGCCTGTGTATCAAGAGGTTGAGAGTGTCCTTGTGATGCATGCTCATTGACCAGCTTCCAGATGCGTTTTAGGAAACGGTTAGCCCCTTCTACACCTGACTCTTGCCATTCCAATGTCATATCTGCAGGAGATGCGAACATCATGAACAAGCGCACTGTGTCTGCACCATATTTATCGACCATTTCTTGCGGGTCTATACCGTTGTTCTTTGACTTAGACATTTTAATCATGCCTGAGTGAGCAACATCACGATCTTGGTTGTCTTTGGCTGAAGTGATACGGCCTTTACCATCGCGCTCTACTGTTACATCGGTTGGTGCAACCCACTCTTTACCACCTTTGTCATTTTCAAAATAGAATGCATCGGCAAGAACCATTCCCTGACAAAGTAACTGTTTGAATGGCTCATCAGAGCTAACGTAGCCTGCGTCTCGTAATAGCTTGTGGAAGAAACGAGAATATAAAAGGTGCATACAAGCGTGTTCAATGCCGCCAATATATTGGTCAACAGGTAGCCAGTAATTCGCTTTCTCTGGGTCTAGAATATCATCCGCTTGTGGTGAGCAATAACGAGCATAGTACCAAGATGACTCCATGAAAGTATCGAAAGTATCGGTTTCTCTAAGCGCTGGTTGGCCGTTGAACGTGGTCTTGGCCCATTCTTTATCTGCCTTAATCGGGCTTGTGACACCATCCATCACCACATCTTCAGGCAGAATAACAGGTAATTGTTCTACGGCAACCGGGTGCACTTCACCGTCTTCCGTGGTCACCATCGGAATTGGTGCTCCCCAATAACGCTGACGTGATACGCCCCAGTCACGTAGACGGAAGTTGACAGTTTTATGACCTTTCTCTTCTTGTTCTAACTTCTCAGCGATGGCATTAAATGCCGCTTTGAACTCAAGTCCATCAAACTCGCCTGAATCGAACAGCACGCCTTTCTCAGTGTAGGCTTCTTCTGAAATATTTAGTTCGCTGCCGTCAGCAGGCTTGATGACAGGAATAATATCTAAGCCATATTTAGTTGCAAACTCATAGTCACGTTGGTCGTGTGCAGGTACTGCCATTACAGCGCCTGTGCCGTAGTCCATTAGAACAAAGTTGGCGACGTAAATTGGGACTTCTCGGCCATTTAACGGATGAATTGCGGTCAGGCCTGTAGCCATTCCCTTTTTCTCCATTGTCGCAAGTTCTGCTTCTGCAACTTTATTGTTCTTACATTCTTCAATAAAATCGGCAAGTTCAGGGTTAGTTTCTGCTGCTGCAGTTGCAAGAGGGTGCCCTGCGGCAATGCCCACATAAGTCACACCCATCAAAGTATCAGGGCGAGTTGTGTATACTTCGAGATCAGCTTGACCTTCTACTTCAAACTTAAGCTCAACCCCTTCAGAACGGCCTATCCAATTGCGTTGCATTGTTTTGACCATTTCAGGCCAGCCATCTAGGTTGTCTAGATCATCGAGAAGCTCTTGTGCATATTCAGTGATTTTAATAAACCATTGAGGAATTTCTTTTTGTTCTACTGGGGTATCACAGCGCCAGCAGCAACCATCTTCGACTTGTTCATTGGCGAGAACGGTTTGATCATTTGGACACCAGTTTACTGAAGATGTTTTTTTATAGACCAAGCCTTTGTCATATAGTTTGGTGAAAAACTCTTGTTCCCAACGGTAGTATTCAGGTGTGCAAGTGGCGAATTCGCGACTCCAGTCGTAGCCAAAACCCAGTAGCTTTAGCTGGTTCTTCATGTACTCGATATTTTCATACGTCCAAGGTGCAGGAGCAGTGTTATTTTTAACTGCTGCATTTTCTGCAGGAAGTCCGAAAGCATCCCAACCGATTGGCTGCATGACGTTTTTGCCTTGCAAGCGTTGGAAGCGAGAGACCACATCACCGATAGTATAGTTCCGTACGTGGCCCATATGCAGTCGACCGCTAGGGTAAGGGAACATAGAGAGACAGTAGAATTTTTCTTTGTTTGGGTTTTCGCTTACAACAAAGGTTTTGTTGTCATCCCAGTGCTTTTGAACTTTTTGTTCAATGTCTTGTGGATTGTATTGCTCTTGCATCGATGATATCCGGTTATCTTGGAAATTGTGAGTTCAGTTCGAACAGACATAAATAGATCGTCATAGAATACCTAAAGGAGAGGAGCACAACAATAGCTTACTCTGTTCAATTGTTAGAAGGAGGCCACTATGTCTAAAAGCAAATCGGTTTATGAGGAAATGTTTGAGGATGTGGTCGAGGTGCTCAAGCATAGTCCTGATGAGATTAATCGGGTATTAGAAACCTCAGAAAAGCTTGTTGAAGCGGCTAACGACATGACCAAAGATGAGCTCGCTCTGGTGTCTGCCTATGTGAAATCAGATTTAAAGGAATTTGCAGAAAGCTTTGAAGAGTCAAAAGCTGGGCCATTTTATTTGATGATTGCAGATTCAATATGGCAGGGGTTACTGGATATTACTGATAAAACGAAAGTTGAATGGGTTGAATTGCTCGATGATTTGGAACACCAAGGCTTATACCAAGTAGGTGAAGTGATAGGTTTAGGTGTGCTAGTCTGCGATGAGTGTGGGCATAAAACTCAATATAATCACCCAACAGTTGTTATTCCTTGTATAAAATGCGGCTGTAAAGGCTTTAGCCGCCAGACATTAAAACCATAGTTCTATAATCGTTGCCAAGGGCTAAGTGATTACTTAGCCCTTGTGTTTGCTCTAGTCTTTGAGTCGCCAGCCTACAATTAGACTGAATAATACCCAAATATAGAGTGGCCATGTGCCAAATTTATGGAAAGGAGTCCGCCCCTCTGTAGAGGTGACCTCGGTTCGCAGGACATGAGTTTCAAACTGAGGGATCTGAGCGATCACTTTTCCTCGATAGTCGGTCACTGCGGTCACGCCGTTATTTGTGGAGCGAATCACTGGCTTACCTAACTCGAGTGCACGCATACGTGCAATCTCCATATGCTGTAGTGGTCCAATCGATTTTC
Organism: Vibrio aquimaris; assembly: GCF_009363415.1. NCBI lineage: Bacteria > Pseudomonadati > Pseudomonadota > Gammaproteobacteria > Vibrionales > Vibrionaceae > Vibrio > Vibrio aquimaris. Next base: position 784,154 of record NZ_CP045350.1, read on the forward strand.
CAAACCAAGCATCATTAGATAGCGTCAGAATGAAATCCGTGTCCTCGGTTACGTTTCGACGGACTTGTTCATTAAATATGATTTCGTAACAAAGAGCAGGAGCCATATGGCGGCCATTTGCCACTATGTTGGTTTGGATAAAATCGCCGCGGCTAAATGATGACATTGGTAAGTTAAATAGCGGAGCTAATGGCCTTAAGATACTTTCAAAGGGGACAAACTCGCCAAATGGCAATAGGTGATGTTTGTGATACCTCTGGTCCATATTGAGGCTATAGTCACCATAATTGGTTTGACCTAATGTCAGGATGCTATTGAAGTATCTGCCATTTTTATCTTGGTTGAGGACACCAGTCACTATGGCACTACTATTTAACTTACCAGCTGAATCTAGGTTGCTTAAATAGGATGGTATCTCCAACTCAAAAGCAGGAATCGCGGCCTCAGGCCAGATAACGACATCGGCATCCCAATTTTCTCTAGTAAGGTCAGTGTACTTCATTATGGTTGGCCAGCGCTGCTTGGGCAGCCATTTTTTCGCTTGATCTACATTACCTTGGATTAGAGCCAGTTTAGTGGAACTTTCTGGGTTAGGTATCACCCAGTGAGCGGAATTTAGGCCGTAACCAGTAAACAAAATAGTGGCTGGAATGAGTATGTTCATCCATTTCTTACTGACCATTGCGTAGGCTATTGAACCAGCAGAGATGATGAGCAACAGAGTAATAAGTTCTACGCCGCTGATGGGAGCGAAATTACCCAACGGGCTATCTATTTGGCTATACCCTAGCCATAGCCACGGAAAGCCAGTCATCACCCATCCTCTTAGCCAATCACAGCATAACCATATAGCAGGAGCGGCGAGAAGAAAACGAACTCGATTGTGACGGCCAAAATAGCGGTTTAATGCCCAGGTGAAGAGACCGGAATAGACTGCAAGATAGCCGATTAGCAGCGACATAAGAAATACGCTGGCAATTTTAGGCATGCCGCCAAACTTATCAATACTAATATGTACCCAACTTATTCCAGTGGCAAACTGGCCGATTCCCCATGCATATCCAGTCCAAAGTGCAGCGCGGCTGGATTGGTTGTGGATTAAAATCAGTAAAAGTGCGGGGCTGATAATCGCAATTGGCCACAGTTGGTAAGGAGCAAAAGCAAGTGTCGTAAGAGCGCCAACAAAAACGGCCGCGAGCGGCCGTTTGAGGCGATGAAAAAGTCTTTTTATCATCGTTATACTATCTAATCGAGTTTGGGTTACTCTTCTGCTGGCTCAGGAAGAGGTTCTTCATCGGGTATGGTCACCTGCAGCTGTAAAACGCGTCGGTTGTCTGCTGAGGTTACTTTGAAGCTGTATTTCTCAATTTCGACCACCTCACCACGTGAAGGCAAATGACCGAACGCTGTCATCACTAAGCCACCGACCGTATCGACTTCCTCATCACTAAATGAGGTGTTGAAGGTTTCATTGAATTCTTCAATAGTAGTTAATGCTTTGACAGCATAGGTGTGTTTACTCAGCTTGCGAATATCCAACTCTTCTTCATCGTCAAATTCATCTTCAATATCGCCGACAATTTCTTCAAGAATATCTTCAATAGTTACAAGGCCAGAAACACCACCGAATTCATCTACCACAATTGACATATGGTATCGTTCTTCGCGGAACTCTTTAAGCAGCCGGTCAACCCGTTTACTTTCTGGAACCACTACTGCAGGGCGAATGACTTGTTCGATATCAAAAGGAGCGCAGTCTGAGCCTAAATACTTAAGTAAGTCCTTCGCTAGGAGTATGCCTTCAACATGATCTTTGTCTTCACTAATGACAGGATAGCGGGAGTGCTGAGCATCGGTAATTAAGTGAACGAGTGCGTCAAGGTCGTCACTACGATCAACGGTTACCATTTGTGAGCGAGGGATCATGATGTCGCGCACGCGCATCTCGGCTATTTCCATAACGCCTTCGAGCATGTCTCTAGTATCATGGTCTATCAGATCATTTTCTTCTGAGTCTCGAAAGACTTCTACCAGCTCTTGGCGGTCTTTCGGATCTCCTTGAAATAGTTGGCCAAGGCGTCCAAAGAAGGACTTTCTACTCGGACCTTCAGATTTCTCTTTCTTACCTTCTGGAGAAGAGGGCGAATTGTCTTCGTTCATTTTTTCTCATTTAAGTCACGCTATCAGATGTGTGATAGCACACATTAGTAGAGCTTAATATTAAAATGTAACCAACTGAATGTTTGTTACACCAATCTAGCTGCTACTCTTTTTCTGCAAGATATGGGTCATCAAAGCCCATAGATTGCATTATCTCTGTCTCGAGAGATTCCATTTCTTCAGCTTCTTCATCCTCGATATGATCATAACCTAGCAGATGCAGGCTGCCATGTACAACCATATGAGCCCAGTGAGCCATTAATGGCTTGGACTGCTCCTTGGCTTCTTGTTCCACCACCTGTTTACAGATGACAAGATCGCCAAGAAGATCCATTTCTATTCCTATTGGAGCTTCAAAAGGAAAAGACAAAACATTGGTTGGTTTGTCTTTTCCACGATACTCACGGTTGAGTTGATGGCTTTCACTGTCATCCACAATTCTCACCGTTACTTCGGCCTGCGATTGAAATTTATCGACAGTGGATGTTAACCAAAGGAGAATATCTTCAAAGCTGGGTAAACCTGTTTCTTCCTTGACTGCAATTTGAAGATCAAGTTCTATGCTCATGATGGTTTTATCTCTGATGATGGTGTTTGCTGAGATGATCCGGCTTCCTGAAATTTAGCCTCGCGCTCTTCTCTACGCCGTTTCTCGTACTCTTTACGCTCTTTTTGGTCTTGTGCTTCCCACTTCTCATAGGCGTTAACGATACGAGCAACGACAGGATGGCGAACGACATCATCTGATAGAAAGAAGTTAAAGCTGATCTCATCGACTTCATTGAGAACCTCAATGGCATGACGTAGCCCTGATTTTGCTCCGCGAGGCAGGTCGATTTGTGTTACATCACCTGTGATGACAGCTCGCGAGTTAAAGCCGATACGGGTGAGGAACATTTTCATCTGTTCCACTGTGGTGTTTTGGCTTTCATCAAGAATGATGAAGGCATCATTAAGTGTGCGACCTCGCATATAAGCTAGAGGAGCTACTTCAATCACGTTACGCTCGATGAGCTTTTCAACCTTCTCAAAACCAAGCATTTCAAATAGAGCGTCATAAAGAGGGCGCAAGTATGGGTCCACTTTTTGACTTAAATCTCCAGGTAAAAAGCCAAGCTTTTCTCCCGCTTCGACTGCAGGGCGGGTTAGCAAAATACGTCTAATTTCTTGGCGTTCCAGGGCATCCACGGCAGCTGCAACCGCTAGGTAAGTTTTACCAGTCCCCGCTGGCCCAATACCAAAGGAAATGTCATGAGTCACCATATTGACTAGATATTGTGCCTGATTTGGAGTACGTGGTTTTATGACACCTTTTTTGGTTTTGATGAAGACTTCCTTGCCATATTCGATATCAGGCTGACTGTCTTGTTCAAGAACCCCGGTTTCTTTGATGGCGAGGTGGATTTGTTCAGGTTCTATGTCTGGGATATTGCCTTTTATTGGCGCTGTGCCTACGTAGAGCGTTTTTATAATGTTCAGAGCTGCAGCTGATGTATGGGGCTTACCCACTATGGTAAAAAAGTTGCCTCGGTAGCTGATTTCTATGCCTAAACGGCGCTCTAAGTGTTTGATATTGTCATCGAAGGGGCCGCAAAGGCTAGCAAGACGGCGATTATCAGAAGGTTCCAGATTGATTTCTAGAGTTACAATTTTATTGCTCAAAGTTGCCTCTCATGTTTGCCATTAGCAGAGTCCGATTTCGACCGGACTCTCATGGCGCTGTATTCCTCTATCTAAGATGGTCACTTAGATAACTATTTTCAAGGTTACGGAGTAAAGGTTGCTACTCCGAGTTCATCTTCGCGCTTTGTTCTCGCCATCATTTGAGTGGGAGAAATGACGGTTCTCAGGTCCATGTCATTCTCTGTACGAATAATTTCGCCACGCAGTGAGTTAGCAAACACGTCAGTGATCTTGACGTCCACAAATTGGCCAATAAGCTCTGCGTTACCCTCAAAATTCACCACACGGTTATTCTCTGTACGTGCGCGAAGCTCCATTAGATTCTTTTTAGACGGCCCTTCAACGAGAACTCGCTGTTCTGTGCCAAGCATTAAACGAGAGTAACGCATTGCTTGGGCATTGATTGTTTGCTGCAACTCATACAGGCGATCTTTTTTGGTCTGTTCTGATAGATCACATGGATAATCAGCAGCAGGCGTCCCCGGGCGAGGAGAGAATATGAAACTAAAACTCATGTCAAAGTCGACGTCTTTAATCAGCTTCATTGTCGCCTGATGATCCATATCAGACTCACCAGGGAAACCAACAATAAAGTCAGAACTTATCTGAATATCAGGTCGAGCTTTGCGTAATTTACGTATAATGGACTTGTATTCAATGCCTGTGTGTGGACGCTTCATCATAGTCAAGATGCGATCGCTGCCGCTTTGCACCGGAAGGTGTAAGAAGCTAACCAGTTCAGGTGTATCTTCGTAAACAGCGATAATATCGTCTGTAAACTCGAGAGGATGGCTTGTTGTAAAGCGAATACGGTCAATACCATCAATCGATGCGACAAGACGAAGGAGCTCTGCGAAAGAGCACACATCACCTTCGTGTGTCAAACCACGGTAGGCGTTCACATTTTGGCCGAGTAGGTTAACTTCTCTTACACCTTGGTCGGCTAGTTGTGCAATTTCAAATAGCACATCATCGAGTGGACGACTGACTTCTTCTCCCCGAGTGTAAGGAACTACACAGTACGTGCAGTACTTAGAGCACCCTTCCATAATGGAAACGAATGCGGTTGCTCCTTCAGCACGAGGCTCTGGCAAGCGATCAAACTTTTCAATTTCAGGGAATGAGATATCCATAACAGGAGCATCATCATTTTGAGACTGCTTGATCATTTCAGGCAGGCGATGCAAGGTTTGAGGGCCGAAAATTACATCCACAAAGGGAGCGCGCTCACGAATATGATCACCTTCCTGAGTGGCGACACATCCGCCAACACCAATCACAACACCTTGCTTTTTATCCTTGAGCGTTTTCCAACGACCCAATTGGTGGAAAACTTTTTCTTGCGCTTTTTCACGGATAGAGCAGGTATTGAGGAGTAATACATCTGCTTCTTCTGGTTCTTCTGTCAACTCATAACCATTGGTTGCATTCAGTAGATCGGCCATCTTTGATGAATCGTACTCATTCATCTGGCAGCCCCAGGTTTTAATTAGCAGTTTTTTACTCATGTTGTTCGCTCGATCGTTAGTTTAAATTAAGGGAGCAAATCGCCCAGTGTTGAACAGTATCGCCATTGTATTTAATTGGCTATATTTTAGCCTATGCTACGGCGTTAAGCCGCGTATTGTACTGGTTTAGAAACCTACTGACTAGAGGCACGAATAAAATCGTTTAATGGCCATGTTTTATAAGGGGTTTGACCATATCCAAGTTAAGGTTTTTGGTTACATTTGGATGGTGAAAAAGTACAATGAAAGACTCGAACAATAGAAGTGTAAATTATGACCAAGTTTGATGTTGCCGTTGTTGGTGGTGGAATGGTAGGTGCTGCTGTCGCTGTTGGTTTTGCCAAGCAAGGCAGAAATGTAGTGGTCATTGAAGGGTATGCTCCCACCCCCTTTATATCAGATCAGCCCATGGATATTAGGGTTTCGGCTATCTCGCAACACTCAGTCTCTATTCTTGATAAACTTGGTGCATGGAGAAGCATTGCAGACAAACGAGTCTGCCCTTATCGCCGTTTAGAAACTTGGGAAAACCCTCAATGCCGCACCCGATTTCATTCAGACTTACTTGGAATCGACCAGCTTGGTTATATTGTTGAAAATCGAGTTATTCAACTCTCTCTTTGGGAGCAGTTTTCGCATTATTCCAATATCACAGTCCATTGCCCTGATAAGCTAGCTGAGATCGATTTTAGTCAACCTTGTACCCTCACTTTAGAATCTGGAGAAACCTTTTGTGCAGACCTAGTGGTTGGTGCTGATGGGGCCAATTCACAAGTACGTTCGTTAGCTAGTATTGGCGTTACCGCATGGGACTATCGTCAACATTGTATGCTTATCAATGTTGAAACCCAAAAACCTCAACAAGATATTACTTGGCAGCAGTTTACTCCGTCAGGCCCTCGCTCTTTCCTACCTTTGTGTGGTAACCAAGGCTCTTTGGTATGGTATGACTCTCCCAAGCGTATCAAGCAGCTGTGTTCCATGACCAATGAGCAGTTACGGCAAGAGGTATTAGCTTATTTCCCAGCAGAGTTAGGCGATATTAAAGTATTACAATTTGGTTCGTTTCCGCTAACTAGGAGCCACGCTCAGTCATATTCAGCATCTGGGTGCGTGTTAGTTGGCGACTCCGCACACACGATCAACCCGCTAGCTGGGCAGGGTGTTAATATCGGTTTTAAAGATGTTGAAGCTTTGCTGGAGGTCACTTGTGGGCAGGACTTACACTCTCAACAAGCTCTAAAGCGTTACGAGCGAAAACGGCGCCCAGATAACCTAGCTATGCAGTCAGGTATGGATCTTTTCTACAAGACATTTAGTAATGATTTAGGGTTAGTGAAATTTGCGAGAAATGCGGCATTGAAAATAGCCGACAATGCCGGACCGATAAAAAAACAAGTTCTGCGCTATGCTTTAGGTCTAAATTAAACCCAGTTAACCATAAAAAAACGCAGCAAGCTTGCTGCGTTTCGATAATGGTACACGCTTAGTTATTTAGTAACACGTAGAACAGGTGTTTCACCTACTGAAACCGTACCAGACAGTTTGTTAAGTTCTTTGATCTCATCCATGTTAGAGATAACTACAGGCGTTAATGTTGATTTGGCTTTTTCTTCAAGAAGAGCAAGATCAAACTCAATGATAGTATCGCCAGCTTTTACGGTTTGGCCTTCTTCAGCGATACGTTTAAATCCTTCACCTTTTAGTTCAACAGTATCGATACCGAAGTGAACGAAAAGCTCAACACCTTCGTCTGACTCAATTGAGAAAGCGTGATTAGTTTCGAAAATTTTACCTATAGTACCGTTAACAGGAGCTACCATTTTCGTGCCTGCAGGTTTGATAGCGATACCATCTCCGACGATTTTTTCAGCGAAAACAACATCTGGTACATCTTCAATGTTTACAATTTCACCAGATAGAGGCGCAATGATTTCAATTGCATCTGCGTCAGCGCTGTCGTCAGATACTAGCTTCTTAAGTTTGTCAAACAGACCCATTGTGTCATGCTCCTAAGGTTTTGTGTTCAATTCTGTCGAATTATAGTATACCAATCTAGGAAGATAGACGACTATTTTTAGTCGACTATTGTATTGGTATCAGTTAATTGTTACGACTTATCTGCAATAAATTTTTCTACAGTGGCTTCAATTTCGGCTGCAGTTGGTAGAGAAAGTGCTTTTTCAGCCATCTCTTTTACTTCGCTAAAGTTGGAGTTGCGTATTACTTTCTTCACTTTAGGGATAGAGATACCACTCATAGAAAATTCATCCAGTCCCATACCTAGAAGTAATAAGGTGGCGCGTTCATCACCAGCCAGTTCACCACACATACCTGTCCATTTTCCTTCTGCATGTGACGCATCAATAACCTGTTTGATCACGTTTAGCACTGCAGGTGACAATGGGTTGTACAAGTGAGAAATCATTTCGTTACCACGATCGACTGCCAAAGTATATTGAGTTAGGTCATTGGTGCCGATAGAGAAGAAAGCCACTTCTTTTGCTAAGTGATGAGCAATAGCGGCGGCAGCTGGTGTTTCAACCATTACGCCGATTTCAATGTTTTCGTCGAAAGCATGTCCTTCAGTGCGAAGCTCTGCTTGGTATTCTTCGATCGCTTTTTTAAGTTCACGTATTTCTTCTACAGAGATGATCATAGGGAACATGATGCGCAGTTTACCGTGTGCGGAAGCACGCAGAATACCACGTAATTGGTCACGTAAAATTTCACGGCGATCTAAGCTGATACGCACTGCTCGCCAACCAAGGAATGGGTTCATTTCCTGTGGCAGATCCATATAGGGGAGGTCTTTATCACCACCTATGTCCATAGTCCGAATAATGACCGCTTCGCCATTCATAGCTTCAGCTACTTCTTTGTACGCTTGGTATTGCTCTTCTTCGGTTGGAAGAGCATCACGGTCCATAAATAAGAATTCAGTACGGTAAAGGCCTACCCCTTCTCCGCCGTTGCGCAAAACACCGTCACAGTCTTTTACTGTGCCTATGTTGCCGCAAACCTCAACGCGGTGACCATCTAAGGTTTCTGCGTGTAGGTCTTTAAGCTTTGCAAGTTCTTCTTTTTCAGCGATGAAAGCGCTTTTTACTGCTTTTGCTTCTTCAAGCTCTTTATCTGATGGGTTGATAATGATTTTATTTCATCGCATCAAGGATCAGAGTATCGCCGTTTTGAACTTTCTTAGTGATATCGTTAGTACCAACGATTGCCGGTAACTCAAGAGAACGGGCCATGATAGACGTGTGTGAAGTGCGCCCGCCAATATCACAAGCGAAGCCCAGGACATAATCTAGGTTTATTTGTGCCGTTTCTGAAGGAGTAAGATCATAAGCAACCAAAATAACTTCTTGGTCTATATCGCTTAAAGATACGATGTTAATACCTAGTGCATTTTTTACAAAACGGGAACCAATATCGCGAATGTCGGTTGCACGCTCTTTTAGATACTCATCGTCGAGTGATTCAAGTGCAGTGGCTTGTTCTTCGATAACAGTATGAATAGCGTTATCAGCATGCATTTTATCTTTTTTGATGAGAGTAAGGATTTCCTCTTCTAGCTCTTCATCTTCAAGAAGCATTATATGACCTTCAAAGATCGCTTCTTTTTCTTCACCAAATGTTTCCAGCGCCTTCTGCTTAATAGTCTCAAGCTGAGCCGTTGATTTGTCACGTGCTTCAAAGAAACGTGCGACCTCTGTGTCGACTTGCGCATCAGTGATAGAGTTGGTGTTTAGGACAATTTCATCTTCTTGGAGGAGTAATGCTTTACCAATAGCAATACCGGGAGATGCTAGGATGCCTGAAATCATAGCCTTACCTTAAATTGGTCAACTTAAAAACGGGAGAAAATGGGTGTGCTAACGATAATTTTTAGCTTATGTTTGGGTTTATTTCCAACAAAGCCATTTCGTTTTCACAAAATGGCGTTAGAAATGCGAGACCGGATTAGTGCAGTTGGTCCATCAGAGCAACAAGGTGATCAACCGCTTCTTGAGCTTGAGGGCCTTCTGCTGAGATAGTCACTTGAGTTCCTTTAACTAGACCTAGTGTTTGTAGTTTAAATAGGCTCTTGGCACTTGCACTTTTACCGTTAGAAGTCACTGTAATATCCGCATCAAAGCCTTTGGCTTCTTTAACGAATTGTGCAGCTGGGCGAGTGTGAAGGCCGTTCTCTGCGGTGATTTCTACTTGCTTCTCGTACATGTTATATACCCCAAATTGATTTATATTTTGATAGATTCTTAATCAGGTCCAGCTTAACCTCTAAATGAATGTTGTGACAAATACACGATACCCATTTAGTGGCATATTTTAACCTAATTGCAAATTTTTCAGATATGATTCCGATCTAGGCCGGATTTCATAACCGATGCTAATTCTGGCTTCTTTTTTATTTTGAAGCTTAAAATAAAACTGCCCCGATATTACCAAAGGTGAGTCAGGGATCAACAAAAAAGCCCCTCAAAGGGGCTTTTTTCGAAGAAAAATTGATTTCATCACATATTATTGATGATTCTCTTTCTCCGTGAAGAGACCTGCGAACAGTGCAGTGCTCAAGTAGCGCTCGCCTGAGCTTGGCAGCACGGTTACAATGGTTTTTCCTTTGAATTCAGGTAGCTCTGCTATTCTGTTAGCTGCTACGACAGCGGCACCTGAAGAAATACCAGCCAAAATACCTTCTTCTTCCATTAGACGCCTAGCCATCTCGATCGCTTCGTCGGACGTAACAGGTTCGACTCGGTCAATAAGCTCTAAATCTAGGTTGCCAGGAATAAACCCAGCGCCGATTCCTTGAATTTTGTGTGGGGCAGGCTGAATTTCTTCGCCAGCAAGCGCCTGAGCGATGACTGGAGATTCTGCAGGCTCTACTGCTACTGAAACAATGTTCTTACCTTTCTTTCCTTTGATATATCGGCTGGTCCCTGTGATTGTACCGCCCGTGCCTACGCCAGCAATAAAGACATCGATTTCGCCATCAGTTGCGTCCCAGATTTCAGGTCCTGTTGTCTTTTCATGTATTTCTGGGTTAGCAGGGTTACTGAATTGTTGGAGTAGCAAATACTTTTCTGGATTATCAGCAACAATTTCTTCCGCTTTTGCGATAGCACCTTTCATGCCTTTAGCTGCCTCGGTTAGCTCAAGGTTAGCACCTAAAGCCTTGAGCAGCTTACGACGTTCAAGACTCATGGACTCAGGCATAGTTAGGGTTAGTTTGTACCCTCGAGCTGCTGCTACGAATGCCAATGAGATGCCGGTATTACCACTGGTGGGTTCGACAAGTTCTATACCGGGCTTTAGCCTACCTTCTTTTTCAGCTTCCCAAATCATGTTGGCGCCGATGCGGCATTTAACGCTAAAGCTTGGGTTTCGAGCTTCTATTTTTGCTAGAACCTTACCTTGACTCACCTTATTGAGTCGAACCAAAGGTGTATTCCCTATGGTAAGAGAGTTATCTTCGTAGATTTTGCTCATATCATGATCCTTGGGTTGTTGAGCGCCTATGGTCTGTCTGGAGTAGAGACCTTGGACGACAGGTATGGGCCTTGAGAAACCCTGCATGGGTAGAAGAGTAGGCCAGTGATAAAACCTAGAGAAGGATTAAAAAGTTATAAGTTATTAGAATGAGAACAAGAGCATGTTATTAAAATTGAGTTGATGGTCTCCAGAACTAAGTATGATAGGCAAGGTCAACTAACGGCTTTCGCATTTGTTTTAGATGACCTTGCGTAGTTCTGTCAGCAGATTAAACGCAGATAACTCATCAATTTATCGTTTGAACTCTGAGACCCAGATAGCCGTTGCACCACATACGGCAACAGGCATAACAATGAGGTTTAAAATTGGGATGGTGGTGAAGATAGAAACGAGTCCTCCAAAGCTATATGCTTTGGCCTGTTTTTGTTTCAAATCATTACGCATATCGTTAAAGCCGATTTTATGGTTGTCAAATGGGTAATCGCAATACTGAATCGCAAGCATCCAAGCGGAAAAGGCAAACCAAACAATAGGACCAATTGTCTGTCCTAAACCAGGAATGAGTAACAAAATGAAAAGACCAATCGCTTTGGGCAATACATAGATAAGTTTGCGCCATTCTCTAGCCAAAACTCTTGGCGTATCTTTTAATACTGCGAGCATATTGTCATCGTTGACTTTCTTTCCTGTTAGGTGCTCTTCCACTTTTTCTGCCAATAATCCGTTAAAAGGAGCAGCAACAAAATTAGCTAATGTGCTAAAAAAATAAGAAAAAGTGGCGAGAATGGTTAAGACTAATAGTGGCCACAGTATATAGGTTAGCCAAGAAAGAAAGCTTGGTAGTTGTCCTATAAAGTGTTCTATCCAAGTATCTAAATGTGAGAAGAGGTAGAATAGGGCTCCCCCTACCAGCAGAACGTTTGCGAGTAAGGGAAGAATGACAAATTGGCGGATCCCCGGAGTAACGGCAAGCTGTAAGCCATAGAAAAAGTAACCGAAGCCGGAACGATGTCGTGTTATTGGATTCATAAGCCTTGACTAAGTAGTGAGGTAAAATTGAACGCTTTTTATCTTAACAAAGAAAAAAGCGTGGTCAAAATCACAACATTGTATGAACTTCTCACATTAAGCTGTTCTAAAACAGGTGAGAGTTTTGGTAAAGTTGTAGTAAGAGAAGGTTTAACATGGTTCGATAAGTTTGTTTACGGACTCAACGTATCGATTAATTTGAGAGTGGAACATGCAGGAATTGCGATTTGTACTCATAATCGTCGGAGCGATAGCGATTGCCGCGCTGTTGTTTCACGGCTTATGGACAAGCAAAAAAGAAGTTAAAGCTAAGTTTGGTAGCAAGCCACTTCGTAAGTTAGATGTAGATAAAAACCAAGCGATTGAGCCAAACATAGAACCAGAACAAGCCGTTGCGCCGGAAGATGATTTTGAAATTATTCGAAAGGTACGAAAAGAACCGGCCTTTGTGCCGGACAATATCATCGCCGATCCATTGATTGACGGTTATCCTGAGTCAAATACTGAGCAGTCTCTTGTTTCTGCTTCTCAAGATAATGAGTCTGCGGTTGATGATCCATTGATGTCTGGCACTTCGCGGCAGGGTAGTGAGCCTTTTCGTGCTAATTCTCAGAATCATGCTGGCGTTAACGACGCTGAGAGTGTTGCAAGTTCCCAGGCGGAGGAGCCAGCCCCACAGCAGGACATGGAAGTTATAGTGCTCAATGTTCACTGCGCTGGGTCTGAGCCGCTGGTTGGCACTAAGTTATTTGATAGCATGCAGCAAAACGGTCTACTTTATGGTGAGATGGACATCTTCCATCGTCACTCTGACCTTTCTGGTACAGGAAAAGTGTTGTTTAGTGTTGCTAACATGATGCAACCGGGTACGCTTGCCCACTCGGATCCGGCTGAGTTTAATACTAAGGGCATTTCATTTTTTATGACTTTACCTTGTTATGGCGATCCAGAACAAAACTTTAAGTTAATGCTTAAAACTGCGCAGCAAATTGCCGATGATCTTGGAGCGAATGTACTCGATGATGGTCGTAATTTAATGACGCCAAATCGTTTGGATGCGTATCGAGCTCAGATCCAGGAATTTAAGACTTTACAAAGTGCCTGAAGAATAGAATATGTCATCAAGGCTCCGAATGTCGGAGCCTTTCTTTTTCGTGTTTTGGTGAGTTTTTAAATAATTTGATCCTAAAAACAGCCTAAACTCAGTTTATTTTTAATCCGTCAGGCATGAATGGCCTAGCTATCAATTTTTAAACAGAGTGAATTATGCCTCTAGATATTCAAGAACAGCTCAATCAATTGCGCGAAACCTTACACTACCATGGTGTGAAATACTACGTTGAAGACAGTCCTGAAATACCAGACTCAGAATATGATCGCCTGATGCGTGAGTTATTAGAGCTTGAGGCTAAGCACCCTCATTTGATGAGTCTTGATTCCCCCAGCCAACGAGTTGGAGGACAGCCACTTGATGGTTTTCAATCGGTAAGACATGAGATAGCCATGTTGTCTCTGGACAATGCGTTTGACGATGATGAGCTTGATGCTTTTTATAAGCGTATGCTAGATCGTCTCTCTGTCACGGAGTTGGCGCAGTTTTGTTGCGAACCTAAACTGGACGGGTTAGCTGTTAGTCTCTTATATGAGGGGGGTGTTTTGGTCCAAGCTGCGACTCGTGGCGATGGCACAACCGGAGAAAACATTACAGAGAATGTCCGCACCATAAAATCTATCCCACTTAAACTAAATGGTGACGGCTGGCCACCTCGCATCGAAGTTCGAGGTGAAGTGTTTATGCCAAAGATTGGCTTTGAGCAACTTAATCAAAACGCCCTTAAAAAAGGGGAAAAAGTATTTGTTAACCCTCGCAATGCTGCTGCTGGCAGCTTGCGCCAGCTTGACTCCCGAATAACAGCAACACGGCCTTTGAGCTTTTATGCATACAGTGTGGGGGTAGCAGAAGGTGGTGTATTATCACAAAGTCATTACCAACGTTTTGTGCAACTAAAAAGCTGGGGGCTGCCTATGTGCCCGGAAACTCGTCAAGTATCGACTCTTTCAGAAGTTAAAGATTATTATCTAGACATCTTGACGCGCAGAGATGAATTGGCCTATGAAATAGATGGTGTTGTTATCAAGGTTGATGATATTGCTGTGCAAGAGCAATTAGGCTTTGTTGCCAGAGCTCCTCGCTGGGCTATTGCTTATAAGTTTCCAGCTCAAGAGGAAATCACCGTTCTTAATGATGTTGAATTTCAGGTAGGTCGAACTGGCGCTATTACTCCAGTGGCTAAGCTAGAGCCTGTCTTTGTTGGTGGTGTTACCGTTAGTAACGCAACTTTGCACAATGCCGATGAAATTGCCCGTCTAAAAGTTAAAATTGGAGATAGCGTTATTGTGCGACGAGCGGGGGATGTGATCCCGCAAATTGTGTCCTATATCCAAGACCGCCGCCCAGCAGATGCAGAAGAAATCGTCTTCCCTAGTCAATGCCCCGTTTGTCATTCTCAAATTGAGCGCCTTGAAGGTGAAGCCGTGGCAAGATGTTCCGGTGGCTTATTCTGTCAAGCACAAAGAAAAGAAGCGTTAAAGCACTTTGTATCGCGTAAGGCTCTGGATGTGGACGGATTGGGAGAAAAGGTGATAGAGCAGCTTGTAGATAGGGAGATGGTAGAAACGCCTGCAGATCTATTTAAATTGTCTGCCGGTATGATTACCGTTTTAGACAGAATGGGGCCCAAGTCGGCACAAAATGTGGTTGATGCTTTGAACAAGGCGAAATCAACCACGCTGGCTCGTTTCCTATATTCTCTTGGAATTCGTGAGGTGGGGGAAGCAACAGCAGTAAACCTAGCGCAGCACTTTAAAACTCTCGATAAAATAAAAGCGGCAACTTATGAGCAATTGATTGAGGTGCCTGACATAGGAGGCATTGTTGCCAATCATATCATTGCTTTCTTTGCTCAAGAGAAGAATCAACTGGTAATAGATGACTTGTGCGCTCAAGGCGTGACTTGGCCTGATGTCGAAGAGCCTAAACATGATATCCCCCAGCCCCTTATGGGCAAGACGGTTGTGTTGACAGGATCCTTGTCTCAGCTATCACGAAATGATGCCAAGGCGGCCTTACAAAATCTGGGTGCTAAAGTGACAGGAAGTGTGAGTAAGAAAACGGACATTCTCTTTGCTGGAGAAAACGCTGGCTCAAAGCTCGCGAAAGCACAGGAATTGGGCGTTGAGATAAAAACAGAGCAAGATCTTGTTGATTTAATATAAATAGAGTTTGTGTATCCTTCTCGGTGCTTTGTCGACATTGTATACGTGAGTTCTACGTCTTATCTATATACTAATATATTAATTATTTGGGATGGATATCTCAAATAATACCTAACGTCTATTTAAAGCCATCTCACACGAGATGGTTTTTTTTTGATGAAAATTATTGATGCTTTTATTTTTTATTAAAAAGAAAATAATGCAGTGATCTAAATCTAATTACTAATAAAGTCGGAATAATAATGGTTCTTATGAGATCTTAATCCCAATCATAAAATTGTCTTTTGATTGTAAGTATTTGTTTGTTAATGATTAAAAATTAAACTTGATATTTTTATATAAAATATTTGAGTAAAGTCACTCTGTGGATAAAAATTTGGAGCTGGTCATGTTTCTTTATTTAAAGACCAAGTTCTAATTGATATTTTTCGTTGCGAAGTTAGTCTTGATCGTGGATACACTGAGTTTATATATCAGTGATAAGTCAAAAATGAGTTATTTTTGCTTTTAAAACATAATGAAATAGTCCTCCCTTCGGCGGCCAACTTAAGGTGAGGATACAAAACAGCTATATCCATTTTTAGGAGTTTTTCATGGACAGATTGTTCAAATTATCATCCATTGCATTAGCAGTACTTGCTAGTGCCAGCCCTGCCTTGGCATCAACAGAAAGCTCTGCTGGTGATCAGTATGTTGAAGCCGTTGATGAATTTATGCAAGACTCAGCGCTTAATGCATTATTTGTTGTTGATACACGTTCGAGAACACGCACAACGGGTAAGCCTGGAGGATCAAATGGTGATCGTTGGAGCCGATTAAATTATTCAGCCTACAATGCGATATTGGACTTTTCTTCTGGCTATCATG
Source organism: Vibrio aquimaris (assembly GCF_009363415.1). Classification (NCBI taxonomy): domain Bacteria; kingdom Pseudomonadati; phylum Pseudomonadota; class Gammaproteobacteria; order Vibrionales; family Vibrionaceae; genus Vibrio; species Vibrio aquimaris. Next base: position 800,173 of record NZ_CP045350.1, read on the forward strand.
AGGGATGGCTTGGTGCTGATTTGGCCGGGTATTATTCCGGTGACCTTTATAATGAGAGTTTGAAAGGGGATGACGGCTACCTCTGTAATGAAATATCGACGTGTTCAAACCTTGATTGGGGAGCGGGCGAAGGTGAACAACTCAAGATCTACAAAGCGGCACTGAAATTTAAATCTGGTGAAGATTTTAACGCTCGATTTGGTATGTTGCAGTCTGGAGGTAATGGAACTGTCGGTAATGTTTGGAGTTTTGTTCCAGGGACTTATCGAGGGTTTGAACTCAATGGCAAAGTGGGTGAGTTTAACCTCAGCTATTTTGGCGCAGATCAATTTACCGCGCCATGGCTACTTAGTGAGGATGATTATGCTCCGGCACTCTGGTCTGATACATCTTGGAGTTATCTTCACTCACTGGGCCTCAACGGACAACTCACTGAAAGCTTATACTTCCAGGTGGGGGTTGGCCAAGCAAAAGGGGTTATTTATGCTGATACAGTAGACTGGAATGCAAATCAGGTGACAAGCTACACGGATAAAAATGACAACACATCCTACAAAGCCTATCTAAAGTACCAACATAGCAAGAATACAACCCTTGCCGCTGACTTTTATGGTGTCAATGACGATGTCAAATATGATGGCTTAGGCTATCACGTAGGTCTCTCGTTACAACAATCCTTTGGGCAATTTTCCTGGATGTCTGAGCTGCGCTACACAGACACAGATAATCGAGCCGATTTTGTGCCACGCACTATCCATACTTATGGAATGACTAATGGTACTTGGTCTCAGTATTGGGATGCGCTCTCCGATTGGAATAAAGCAGGAGAGATTGCTTGGTATAACCGCTTGTCTTACGATCAGGGTAATGGCTGGAATTATTATCTAGGTCTTGGCTATGGTACTGGATCCGACTCTTCTGCCAGCGGGGCATCAGGTGATTGGGATTATGAGAGTGAATATGCAATGAATGCCACGATTTCTTATTCGCTTCAGAGTGGTTCTCTAAAAGGTACGACGATTCGATTACATGGCACAGTGCTTGAGCGTGATGAGTATTCAGGTGCGAATGATGCCGATGAAACAGATTTGCGTTTCCAAGTACTTATTCCTTATAGCTTTATGTAATTTGTGAGGAGCCACCAAGCTCCTCTAACTCTATCTTCTTAAAGTGGTTTGCCGTTGAAGATTTTGCAATACAAGGGAGGTAAGGCTTGGGTTTGACCTTTTTTAAGCTCACATTTTATCTCAGGAGATAGTGTACTGCCTCCTTGGTTTCCACTCGCGTGCAGGTTAAATGAGATTATAGTTAAAACAGGCAATAACAGTGTTAGCTTCGCTTTCATTCTTGTCCTCGCTCCATAGTCGAGTGTCGGGTGAGTTAGGTTTTAACGTAACGGCTGATTTTGATAACCATGTAAATATAGAGCTTACATAATGAGTGTTACATGGGTTATGTAGTGATAAGTATGAAAGTGAAAGGGTGAATATCAAGGTAAAGGGTAATTTTAGATAGAAAATTATCAATTTACGCTGGTACTCAGCCACAGAGCAGGCATTGTAATGCCTTCTCTGCGGTTGTTTTTTGTTCTAAAATGAAATTATTGTGACAAGTAACGGCTGAGTGGATTTAGCTGAGCTTTTTCTCTTCAATCGTCAAAATTATCCCATTTACTTGGGTGACTTCGACTAAAGTGCCTGCCGCTATAGGATGATCAGTTTGGGCAGACCAGGTGCTGTCGCCAATTTTGATTCTGTGTCGTCCTGGAGCGATATCCTCTTCAAGAACCACTGTTTGCCCTATCATTTGTTTTTGCTTTTGATTTAGCTCCCTGTGCTCATCATCACACACATCTTGGTTAAATTGTTTTCTCCACCAAAGCCAAGAAGTGGCTAATGAAAATACGGCAAAGGCTATCCACTGAAATTGCCAACTCATCGGCAATAATGATAAGAGTCCACCTATGAGTAGGGCTGATATCCCTAGCCATAGGAAATATCCAGCCGTACCAAAAAGCTCCATGGCTAGCAAAGCTAGCCCAAAGGCTAGCCAATGCCAATGATTAATAGAATCAAGTAATTCGAGCAAGTGAACCTCTATTTATTTTGTTCAGGTTGTTTGAACATTTCTGCAATACCGGCAACTGAGCCCATAAGCCCAGATGCTTCAAGTGGCAACATAATGATTTTGCCATTTTCGGCCTGACCAATACTGCGCAGTGCATCTGTATAGCCCTGAGCGATAAAGTAATTGACTGCCTGCATGTCACCTTTCGCTATAGCTTCTGATACCATGGTGGTAGCGCGTGCTTCTGCTTCAGCAGCTCGCTCACGTGCTTCTGCTTGTAATATTGCCGCTTGTTTTTCACCTTCGGCTTTGAGTATTTCTGATTGTTTATGACCTTCAGCTCTGAGAATTTCTGCTTGGCGTACACCTTCGGCCTCTAATATCTCAGCACGTTTATTTCTTTCAGCTTTCATTTGGGCATTCATGGCAGCAGTCAGATCGGCTGGTGGTTGCACATCTTTGATTTCAATACGAGTGACTTTTACTCCCCAAGGGTTAGTTGCCTCATCAACAATGGCAAGTAACTTGCTGTTGATCATATCTCTCTGGCTTAGCATCTCGTCTAATTCCATTGAGCCAAGGACTGTCCTGATATTGGTGAGAGTTAGGTTACGAATGGCATGCTCTAGATCATTTACTTCGTATGCTGCTTGAGCGGCATCGACCACTTGTACAAAACAAACAGCATCGATCGTTACGTTAGCGTTGTCCTTTGAAATAACTTCTTGAGCGGGAATGTCGAGAACACGCTCCATCATATTTACCTTCTGTCCGATGCCATCAATAAAAGGAATAATAATGTTTAAGCCTGGTTTGAGAGTATGTGTATAGCGGCCAAATCGCTCAACGGTCCAATGGTTTCCTTGAGGGACAGTTTTTACACCAGCAACTATGAATGCAATCACAACTACGAGTAGAACGCCGATGGTAATAAGAGAATCAATTGTCATGGATAACCCCCATTTTATTCTTTATGCTGATTGTTGCTTAGATCTGTGTTGAATACAATGATATAAATGCAAGATAATTACATATTTCATACTCTGTCAGTACTGAGGCAAAGCTAGGATAGCCGAGTAAAAGAGTAAAGATGTGGAATAGATATGGTGGCAGTGACGTATTGACGAAATAACCTTTAAGATATTAAAGTTATAAATAAGAATAACTTATCAAATCATTTCAGTGTTTTTCTTATTTATCGATTAGTTGTGAACAAATGATGTTTCTACACTGAAAAAGTGACGAAAGAGGCATTTAGTAAAGAAAAAGCTGAGACCTAGCAGCTTTTTCTTATGTAACATTTAGTACAGTAGTGAATACAGCTTGCGCCTATACTGGGATGCTAACGGGTTGGTTTGGCCCAATGCGGCGAGAATATCCATAAAATGCTTTTTTACCTCTCCATCAAGAGCATTTAAATCACGACTTAGGAACTGCCATAAAATCTCTAGCGCTTCTTGGTCACGATTAACTTGGTGGTAGCTTAACGCCAGCTCGGCGGCGAGCTTTACGTTACTTGATTCAGCTTGAAATTGTTTCTCAAGCGATTGAATTTCAGGACTGTTTGCCGAGTGCTCATGCAGTTCAAGCTTAGCCACTAATCCTTTGTAGTAGTTATCTTGATATTCTAAAGGAATGTTACCTAGCAAGACTTTCGCTTGCTCAAAGTCTTGTGTTTCTAACAGACATTCTGCTATTGCTAACTTTACATCGCCTTTTTGTTTTAAATCATCTGGTAACGCTTGAAGTAATGCGAGAGCTTGCCCATGTTGATTTGTTTGAATCAACTCCAATGCTTGTTTTATATCGAGTTCATCTTGGCTGGGCAAATGATTGGCCAACATACTCTGAATAGCTTGTAACTCTTGTGGCCCACCTAGACCATCGACAGGTTGACCATTTACAAATAAAGCGATGGTAGGCAGAGCTTGCACTCCAAACTGACTGGCGATCATCTGTTCTTGTTCGCAGTTTAAAAGTGCTAAAGTAAAGGCTCCATTGTATTGCTGAGCGAGTTCCTGTAATTGTGGGATAACCTGCGTACTTTCCTGACTCATTGGTGCCCAAAAATGGATAAGGACAGGGGCTTGCATTGAGCCTTCAAGTACCTGACGAAAGTTTTGCTCATTGAGTTCGACAATAAAGGGAGACTGCATGAGAAGATTCCTTGAGACGATTAATATACTCCAGACATATGGGCGTATAGTGTAAATATCAAGCCGTGAGTTTTCTCGGGCAAGTGAACACAGCAATATCGCCGCTATACTGGCGGTATTGCTGTTGTCGAATACAAGCGGAGGTGTTTATAAGACGATAAACAAAGTTAGCGCAACACCCACACTTAGCCAGTTTAATTGGTTTAATGTCATGTTTTTATCCGAATGTAACGCTCTTGAAGGTAGTAAAGTTTGTCACTTCATCTGCCACAGTATCGTTTTATTATTACGGTATGATGACATCCTTTTTTTAAGAAGCGCGCCTTAACACCCAATCTAACGTACGACTTGATAGTAAGCGCTTTAATATTGCAAATATCTTAGTTGGTGTTGTAATACGATAGCGAATTCTGGGTTTCTTGGCCTCTAATGCATGAAGTAGTGGTGCAACGCAGGATTCTGGTGGCAGTACAAATGCATTTGTTGATGTCTGGTTCCCCAGTGCTTCCAAGCGCTTTTCATATTCTTCATGGTGAACGCTTTGGTCAAAATCGATCCATTTCATCAAGGTTTTATGGGCATTTTTTCTAAACTGAGTTTCAATGGGTCCAGGTTCTATTAAACTGATTTTAATGTCGGTATTCGCGAGCTCTAAGCGCAGCGTATCGGTCCAGCCTTCTATGGCAAATTTAGATGCATTGTAAGCCCCACGATAGGACATAGCTGCAAAGCCAAGTACTGAGCTGTTTTGAACGATGCGACCATAGCCCTGCATGCGCATAATTGGCAGTACTTGTTTAACTAGGTGATGCCAGCCAAAGAAGTTGGTTTCAAACTGCTCTCTTAAAGCTTGTGTAGGAAGGTCTTCCAAGGCACCAGCTTGCCCGTAAGCCCCATTATTAAACAAAGCGTCAAGTGTTCCCCCAGTTAGTTCCAGCGCTTTTTTCACAGCACTTTCAATGCTGTCGCTGCTATTTAGATCTAACTGAATGCAAGTGAGTCCCTCACTTTGTAGATGTTTAACGTCATCGGAATTTCGGCATGATGCGATGACTTGGTAACCTGCTTTTTGTAGCGCATGAGCGCAGGTGTATCCAATGCCGGTGGAACATCCGGTAATGAGAATAGATTTAGCCATTAAGTATTTGTATTGTTTGTTTTTTAAACCAATAGCATACAATATTAATCTTGGTGTTGTAACAAGTTCTTCATGGCCGGTTCAATACGAGAATAGCTAAAGCGAAAGCCCAGTTCGGTGAGCTTTTTAGGCTTGGCTCTTAGACTGTCGAATAAGAGTACGGCACTCTCTCCCATGACTATGTTTAATATCCATTTCGGTGTGAACAATAGATGCGGTCTTTTGAGTGATTTTGCCAAAGTTTGGCTGAATTGTTTGTTAGTAACTGGGTGAGGCGCGCACAGATTAAACTCGCCATGAGCGTGCTCTGTTTCTATTAAATAGATGATGCCACGGACCATATCAAGGAGGTGTATCCAGGGAATAAACTGGTTACCTTTGCCAATAGGGCCACCCAAGCCAAGTTTATAGGGTAAAATCATTTTGCCTAATGCTCCGCCACCAAGACCAAGAACAACACCGGTACGTAAAATACAAACGCGTGTAGATTCAGACCGAGCACGATTAGCAATTTCTTCCCATTTGGTACACACAAGATGAGGAAAACTTTGGTTATGAACGTTTAAGCCCTCGTCGAATGGATGTTCTTGTTGATCTCCATAGTAGCCTACTGCGGAACCGCTAATAAAAACGCTAGGTGGTGATGTACTCGCATGAATAAGGTCAACAATTTTTTCGGTGATATGCCAACGACTGTTGCATATTGTGCTTTTCTGTTTTTCACTCCAACGTTTATCTGCAATAGGCTCGCCAGCTAGATTGACCACGGCGTCAAAGTCGTTGAGATCATTTAAACAATCGAGCCTGGAGATATAGGTGATATTGCCCATATCAGCATGGCTAACTTTGATTTTTGCGTCACTGGGTGAACGTGTAAGAAGCACAACCTCGTAGGTGGTAAAATGTTTTAACAACTCTCTACCAATAAAGCCTGTGCCACCCGTTAGCAGTACTTTCATCCAGATCTCCCGTCGCCTCCTAGATACTGTTTCAATGAATAGATTAAAACAGCAATTCTAGTAATTATAGCGAGTTAGCTATATTTGGGATCATCATATACGGAAAATGAAAGCAATAGGCAGCAAAAATGCATATTTTCTATTTTTTGGTTGTCTATTGCTCTATTTGGGTCAAACTTACATCAGAGCCTTATCGCCATAATCAATGGCAAATAATTGGATATGAGGTTGATATGCAGGCTGTGGCCGCACTTCTAAAAGCATTTTTAGGAAGTTTGAGAGATTTGTTGCCAATAGTGGCTGTCATTTCTTTTTTTCAACTTATTGTATTGCAAGAGCCTTTACCCAATATGTTATCAATATTGTTTGGTCTCGTTTTGGTCGTTATGGGCCTAACCTTTTTTATCTTCGGACTAGAAATGGGGCTTTTTCCAATCGGAGAGTCTATGGCCCAGGCTTTTGCTCGGAAAGGAAGCGTTGCTTGGCTAATGCTATTTGCGTTTTGTTTAGGTTTTGGAACGACAGTGGCGGAGCCGGCTCTCACTGCTGTTTCTGCAGAGGCAGCTCAAGTCGCAGCAGAAGGTGGAATGATCGCGGCTAACGAGGCATCAATGGATAGCTACGCAAATGGTCTGAGGTATACCGTTGCTCTATCAGTAGGGGTAGCCATTATGCTGGGCGTATTGCGTATCCTTCGAGGCTGGTCGATTCAGTACATGATTATCGGAGGCTACATAGGTGTTGTGGTATTGACGATGTTTGCACCCGAAAGCATTATTGGTGTTGCCTACGACTCTGGAGGGGTTACGACATCCACGATTACAGTGCCTCTCGTTACCGCATTAGGAGTTGGGCTAGCATCAGCAATTAAGGGGCGTAACCCCATGTTGGATGGATTTGGTCTAATTGCTTTTGCTTCTTTGTTGCCCATGATGTTTGTTATGGTTTACGGAATGGTGGTCGCGTGATTGTTTGGTCTGAATTTATAGGGACTTTTAGCAATACAATCATAGATGTATTGCCGATAGCATCAATTATTTTTGGCTTTCAGTTTGCGGTTTTGCGCCGTCCTGTGACGAATTGGCCTAAGGTCGTCGCTGGTTTTGGGTATGTCATTCTTGGCCTTTCTCTGTTTCTAATCGGACTTGAACTTGCATTGTTTCCTCTTGGTGAAACTATGGCAATGCAGTTGACCCAACCTTCTTTTTTACAAGAGTTTGGTACGGCTTCAGAGGGAAATATAGGCTGGCAGGATTATTATTGGGTGTATTTGTTTGCATTTTGTATTGGTTTTAGCACCACAATTGCCGAACCCTCTTTAATTGCGGTGGCGATAAAAGCTAACCAAGTATCTGCTGGGGCAATCAGTGTCAATGGACTTCGTATCGCAGTCGCACTTGGGGTTGCTTTTGGTATTTCATTGGGTAGTTACAGAATTGTTGTAGGGGATCCTATCCATTACTACATCATCACAGGTTACATTGTTGTGGTCGCTCAGACATTTTATGCCCCTAAACTTATAGTACCGCTCGCATACGACTCGGGAGGTGTAACAACTTCTACCGTAACCGTACCTTTAGTGGCGGCTTTGGGGTTGGGCCTAGCGTCTACAGTACCTGGACGAAACCCAATGATTGATGGTTTCGGGCTTATCGCATTTGCGAGCTTGTTTCCCATCATCTCTGTTATGGGGTATGCACAAATAACTCATTGGCTTGGCAAAAGCTCATCAAAGGAGGACAAAGAGAATGCGCTTTAAATTGATACTCGCTTTTGTTGAAGATAGCAGAACCGATTCTGTGCTTGATGCAGCGAGAGAGGCAGGAGCGACAGGAGCGACCGTTATAAATCATGCAAGAGGGGAAGGGCTAAATAAAAAATCCACCTTTTTCGGCCTTACCCTAGAAGTACAAAAAGATGTACTTCTTTTTGTTGTTGAAGAACATCTTTCGAGACATATTCTAGAAAAAATCAGCGAGGTGGGTGAGTTTGATCAAGAGTCTGGTCAGGGAATTGCCGTGCAAATTGATGTTGAAGATGCGGTTGGCGTTGCCCACCAAGTAGAAAAATTGTCGGAAGTGGTAGGGAACGAGTTATGAGTGGTGATCAAAAAGTATGTGTCCGTGATGTTATGGCCGAGAACTACGTTATGGTAGATGGTCTCACGACGGTCAGGGAAGGTATTCTGCTGGCGAGAAAGCATCAAGTTAAAGCTTTAGTGGTTAATAAACGTAATGATGACGATGAATATGGCCTGGTATTAATGAATGATATAGCCAAAAAAGTACTGGCAATGAATCGCTCGCCTGATCGTGTAAACATATATGAAATTATGACCAAGCCTGCGTTGGCCGTAGGTCCCGATATGCAGGTAAAATATTGCGCTAGGTTATTTGAACGTTTTGGTATCAGCCGTGCACCCGTGATCGAAAATGGTCAAATCCTTGGTATGGTTAGCTACAACAATATCGTTCTCAGTGGCATGGCGAGGGATGAATAGCTATTCATCCCTCAAGCAGCGAAAATTGAAAGTGTGAGTTAGTTAGAAAACAGAACGGTAGAGCCGTGGTTTAGACTAGTAAGCAATAATGTATTTTCATTAACGATATCTATTCTTCGGCTTTGCTGAGCATCCATTTTAAAGATTTGAGTAATGAGCTTAAGCTGCTCTTCGGTGAAATCTTTACTTTGAGCTGAGGATACATCTTTAAATGTGACCGGTGACACTAGGAGGTAGTTATCACTGATATCCCATTCACCTTCTTCAGAAATGTTAATAACACTCTCATTTTTTGTATCATTGCCATATAGTTTTACGGTAGCAAAGCGGTTGTACTGACCATTTGGCAAATATTTCACATTTGAATCTACGGTGACACGGCGAAGGGATCCCACAGACTCTTCTCTTAAACTGTCCGTGATAAGTGTTACCATTCTGGACTGCCACTCTTTAGATATTAGCACTTGCTCAACTTTTAGATCACTTCCCCAATAAAGCCAACTACTAAACAAAGCTGACAAAACAAGTAAACCGGCTGCAATTTTATGGTTCATTTTATTTTTCCTATTGGCAAACTTTGTTGAGATCTTTTTGATCGGCAAATATACGAACAGTGATGTTTTCACCTGAATTAGCAACCGAGTGTATGTAGTTGAGTACTAGCTGTTTGTTTTGACCGCCAGTAGCAATGACTTCGACTGGTGCTACAGAAGCATGGACAGTGTTGTATCGCTTCACACACTTTTCGATTGATGGGTACCAAGGAGTTAAATCTGGATGATTAATCGGTGTTTTTACCGGCGTACCATCATACATAGCAATTTGACGAAAGGTAGACTCAGCAGGGTTAGTAAATAAAATAACACTCAAGGGAATAAGTAAGGCGAGTAATAACATGACTCGTATTCCCCATTGTGGTGATTCCACCGAGGGGGACGCTATTTGATCTGCTTGAGGCTTTGTTTCAGCTATGGGTGAGTATTTTTTGTCGTCTATGCCTATATTGGTAGTGGTTTCACTATCTAGTTGGGTGGCTTCTGATGCTTCTTCTTCTTGAGACTGAGTACCACTCATCAAAGGCGTTGTGCGCTCAACACTACAAATCAATTGGTAACCACGTTTTGGTACTGTTTTGATAAATTGTGGTGACTTTGTTGAATCTTGAAGCTGTTTTCTAAGTGTTGAAATAGCCTGAGTTAAGCTCGAGTCATCAACTTCGAAACCTTGTTCTCTCCAAACAAAATCATGCAGTTCGTTTCGAGATACAATTTCATTGGGCTTTTCTGATAGCAAAAGCAAAATTCTGCTTTCATTGCTTCCCAAACGTATAACTTCGTTATTATCGTTTGAGTTGTCCACCAGAGAGTTTGTATTGTGGTCAAAAGTAAATCTATTTGAAAGATTGAACTTAGTGCCTATGTTACTCATTCGGTATAACCATCTTGTTAGTTAGGTTTTATCAGATGCGCCAAAAAACGTGTTTCGAGAGACGGTAAATATTGTTTTTGATTTTTTGAGCTGCAAGGATAGACAAAATAAAATCAAAAAAACAATGTTTTTATGAATTTTGACCTTGAATTTACATTTGGCACCCTCATGTTAGTTTGCAGACTATGTCAGCGTCGGCCTCATTTATAAATGTAAGGCCTGATAATTATAGATGTTATGGAGCGAACATGAGCGAAACGGCAACACAAAATAAAGAAACTCGTGGCTTTCAGTCTGAAGTAAAACAGCTACTTCACTTGATGATTCATTCTCTTTATTCGAATAAAGAGATTTTTTTACGTGAGCTTATCTCTAATGCTTCGGATGCTTCGGATAAACTACGTTTCCAAGCTTTGTCTAATCCTGATTTATATCAAGGAGATGCAGATCTTGGTGTCAAACTCTCTTTTGATGAAAACTCCAATACACTTACTATTTCTGATAATGGTATAGGCATGAGCCGCGATGATGTTATCGAGCATCTAGGTACTATTGCTAAATCAGGTACAGCAGAGTTTTTCTCGAAGTTGTCAGAAGACCAATCTAAAGACTCACAGCTCATTGGCCAGTTTGGTGTTGGTTTTTATTCCGCATTTATTGTTGCGGATGCAGTAACTGTTCGTACTCGCGCTGCAGGTCTTGCATCGGATGAGGCTGTTCAGTGGCATTCAGCGGGTGAAGGTGAATACACGATAGAAACCATTTCGAAGGAATCTCGTGGTACCGACATCGTTCTTCATATGCGTGAAGAAGGCAAAGAATTCTTAAATGAATGGCGCCTTCGTGAGGTGATCAGCAAGTATTCTGACCACATCGGTATTCCAGTGTCTATTCAGACTGCGGAACGTGATGAAGAAGGAAAAGAAACGGGGGAGAAAAAGTGGGAGCAAATTAATAAGGCTCAAGCGCTTTGGACTCGTAACAAATCAGATATCTCAGAAGAAGAGTACCAAGAGTTCTATAAGCATGTTTCACATGACTTCGCCGATCCTTTGCTTTGGAGCCATAACCGTGTAGAGGGTAAGAACGACTACACTAGCTTGTTGTATATTCCAGCTAAAGCACCTTGGGATATGATGAACCGCGATCATAAATCTGGTCTTAAGCTCTACGTTCAACGTGTTTTCATTATGGATGACGCAGAACAATTTATGCCGTCATACTTACGTTTTGTTCGTGGCTTAATAGATTCTAATGATCTGCCGCTAAACGTGTCACGTGAAATCCTTCAGGATAACAAAGTGACTCAGTCACTACGCAATGCGTGTACCAAGCGTGTTTTGACTATGCTTGAGCGCATGGCAAAAAATGATGAAGAGAAGTATCAGTCATTTTGGAAAGAGTTTGGCCTTGTTCTAAAAGAAGGTCCAGCAGAGGATATGGCCAACAAAGAGAAAGTGGCAGCCTTGCTACGTTTTGCTTCAACAGACAATGACTCTGAGGAACAAAGCGTTGGTTTGGCATCCTATGTTGATCGTATGAAAGAAGGCCAAGATAAGATCTATTACTTAACGGCAGATAGCTATGCGGCTGCGAAAAACAGCCCTCATTTAGAGCAGTTCAAAGCAAAAGGTATTGAAGTCATTTTGATGTTTGATCGTATCGACGAATGGCTCATGAACTATCTAACTGAGTTTGACGGTAAGCAATTCCAGTCTATCACCAAAGCAGGCCTTGATCTTAGCCAGTTTGAAGATGAAGCTGAGAAAGAAAAACAGAAAGAAACGGAAGAAGAGTTTAAATCTGTTGTCGATCGCACCAAAGAGTATTTAGGCGATCGCGTAAAAGAAGTTCGTACGACTTTCAAACTTGCTTCAACTCCCGCAGTTGTTGTGACGGATGATTTTGAAATGGGTACACAAATGGCTAAGCTACTTGCGGCGGCAGGACAAGCAGCTCCTGAAGTGAAATACATTTTTGAAATTAACCCAGAGCACGATCTCGTTAAACGGATGGCTGATGAAGCCGATGAAGAAGCATTTGGCCGCTGGGTTGAAGTGCTACTTGGTCAAGCTATGTTAGCTGAACGAGGTTCGATGGAAGATCCATCACAATTTGTTGGTGCGATTAATTCGCTGCTGGCAAACTAATAATATTGATTAAAAAGCTCGCGATATGCGGGCTTTTTAACGATTGAGTTTCATTGCTGATACAGAGAGGTTGCTAAGGTTAGTGTGAGTAGGTGGGCAATCTTAGCTTTTGAACTGATCTGTAGTGATTGATTTTGTGATAGAATGGAATCTTGAAACTCAGTGAACAGGCGTGTAATGTGCACGCCTGTTTTATTATCACTAATATAACACTTATACCAAAACTTATCGTCGCATAACACTGCGTATAGTGGTGAAATCAACATTGTGAGCTTCGGTATAAATCAACAATCTTAAGAGGATTTAACATGCGCATCATTCTTCTAGGTGCTCCAGGTGCAGGCAAAGGCACTCAGGCTCAATTCATCATGGAGAAATATGGTATACCACAGATCTCTACTGGTGATATGTTACGTGCTGCGATCAAAGCAGGCACCGAGCTTGGCAGGCAAGCCAAAGCTGTTATCGATGCTGGTCAGCTAGTTTCTGATGACATTATCCTTGGCCTAATCAAAGAACGTATTGCTCAAGACGACTGTGAGAAAGGTTTTTTGCTTGATGGTTTCCCACGAACTATCCCTCAGGCCGACGGCCTAAAAGAAATGGGTGTTGTGGTTGATTATGTGATTGAGTTCGATGTAGCAGATGATGTGATTGTTGAACGTATGGCGGGTCGACGCGCTCATTTGGCCTCTGGTCGTACTTACCATGTTACCTACAACCCGCCTAAGGTTGAAGGTAAAGATGATATCACTGGTGAAGATCTCGTTGTGCGTGATGATGATAAAGAAGAAACGGTTCGCGCGCGCCTTGGTGTGTATCATGAACAAACGGCTCCTTTAATCGAGTATTACGGTAAAGAAGCTCAAGAAGGAAACACTCAATATCTAAAATTTGATGGCACGAAACGTGTTGAAGAAGTGAGTGCGGATATAGAAAAAGCATTGGCTTAATTCTATTTACATCGTCAATAAAAAATTTGATATAGTGAAAGCGACCAATTAGGTCGCTTTTTTCATCTTTACCTTTTGAGCGGTAAAGAGGTTTACATCGTAAGGTCTGTTTTATAGTGTCGATGAGGTGTTATGCAAAATACAAAAAAACAAGGAGTGCTGTTGGTTAACTTGGGAACTCCTGATGCACCGACAGCGCCAGCAGTAAAACGCTTCTTAAGCCAGTTTCTGCATGATAAGCGTGTGGTAGATATGACGCGCTGGCTTTGGTGTCCACTACTGCATGGCATTATTCTGCCAATACGTTCGCCAAAAGTAGCCAAGTTATATCAAACTGTATGGATGGAGGAAGGTTCGCCTCTTCTGGTGTATGCCAAAAGGCAAGCGGATAAACTTAAACAGCAGATTGATATGCCAGTGGAGCTGGGAATGACCTATGGTAACCCTAGCCTTAAGGTTGGACTTGAAAAGCTGCTAGAATCGGGCGTTGAAGATGTGATTGTGTTGCCTCTATACCCTCAGTATTCCAGCACAACTACAGCCGCAGTGTCTGATGGATTAACCAAGGCCTATCAATCCATTCCTGTTATGCCCAGTTATCGACTAGTACGTGATTATCATGATCATCCTACTTATATAAAGGCTTTGGCTGAAAGTGTTCGACGCTCATGGCAAGATAAAGGTCAAGGCGATTACTTGTTGTGCTCCTACCATGGCATTCCCAAGCGCTATGCCGATAATGGTGATATCTATCCACAGCATTGTGAAGCAACCACGGAATTGTTGAGACTTGAATTAGGTCTAACAAAAGAGCAAGTTGGGATGACTTATCAATCTCGATTTGGCCGTGAAGAGTGGCTGCAGCCCTACACGGATAAGACACTTGAGCAACTACCGAGTAAAGGTGTTAAGAAGCTGGATATTATTACTCCGGCTTTTTCCTCAGACTGTCTGGAAACGTTGGAAGAAATATCAGAGCAATGCTGCGAGCTTTTCATTGAACATGGAGGAGACGTGTTTAATTTTATTCCATGTTTGAATGATGACGAGCTTCATATCCAAATGATGATAGAGATAATTAACGAGTCCTAAAGTAATGTTGAATAAAAGCCACCTTTGGGTGGCTTTTATTTATGGGTAAGGCCGGCAAAAGGTCTCAACACCTTGCCATAATACGGATTTAGGGCGCTGAATATATTTTATATCGTGTAAAGCTTCTTGCCATAGTTCTAAGCAAGCTTGTTTTCTATCACTACTCGAGTATAAGCTATAGACGCGTTCTGCGGGTAGAGTGGTGGTCAATGCCGAGATAGCTTTTAAATAATAAGCAAGATACATCTGCTTGTTGCCTTTTTCTCGATTGATATTAGCTTGGAGAAGAAAAATCAGCGCATTATCGGGGATCTCAGTGGCGTATTCTCTTTCTAGCATTCTAAGGCTTCGCTCAACATCTCCTGAGCGATAGGTGATAAGAGCCAGCAACATATGCAGATCGGGTGGGGTAATTGGCTCGCGTTCCTTAATTTTTGCGATCCATTTTTTAAAATCAGCTTGTGATTGGTCGGTAAAAAGCAGCTCTCGGGTGTAAAACAGCACTTCCATATTCGTAAGCGGGCGGCTGAGTAAGTTATTTAAGCTGGTATTGGCGATTGGCGTGATAAAACCAGATACATGATGAGAAAAGCTCTGGATATCTTGTGGTAGCTTAAAGTAATCACTTAAATCCGCATTTAATTGATTAACGGTTTCGGTTAGCTGTTGTGGCTCAAAAGGATAGATTTTTCGCCATGCGACTCTTCCTGAAGCTGTCAGATGTAAAAGGCTTTCCAAATGAACTTTTCCGCCCTCATCTTCCCACAAGTTAAAACGTAAACGGTAATCTGAGTCATAGGCGGCATCTGAGCCTGGGAAATGACAGTGCTCGCTTAAGCTGTGTAAATAAAAGCTAGGTGAACTCATATTAGATAGGTGAATATACGGGGATGAACTGTAGGCGTAGAGGGTAAGCGCTTTGATTTTGAGTGCGGCATCCTCAAGCCCCTCATCTTCACACACCACAGTATCAAGCAATAGCCGTACTTGAGGGACATGCAGGGTATTATTTTGTTTACTTTGGTTGAAGTGGGACCAAGTATGTATTGCAAGCAATATGGTCAATGCAGCAAACACAACACTAAGACTCCATCCCATGTAGCGCCGAATGGTATTCTTGGTGACAGTATTTTTTGCTGCATCGGGTACTGGGCTAGGCAAACTGGTTTCGTCTTTATCGATAAGTTGGACAAAGCTCTGTGGGATATAGTAACCACGTTTGGGGTAGGTTACGATGATTTTGGTTGAATCGGCTTGTTCAGTATGCTGACGAAAAAGATTACGCAGTAGGCTTATTCGGTTGGTCACCACATTTTTCGAGATGTATTGGTTTTCCCAAACCAATTCGATAAATTCATCAATCGACGTGGGCTCATCCACATTAGAAAGTAACACTTCCAGTAAAGCTATATTTCTAGGCTCAAGTGGAATATCTTCTTGCCCGGCGCGTAAAGACTTGTCGTGAGGATTGTAGACAATATCGGCGATGGCAATATTGCAATGTTCGTTTTTGGCTTGTTCGAGTAAATTCATTCATCTCTATTGAGAAATAACATAATATAGTCAGTGTATCCTAATTTTGCTATCGAATATAAGTGTAAGAAATGTTGTTTTTGTCCCATAAATGAGAATTTTCTTGGTTAGGAACGATTATTGAGCGATAACTAATGGATTAATCGAAGTTTTTAGAGCTTTTTAGTCAGTATAAGGAGTGTTGTGAGCTGATAAACTTGGCAGGGTAGAAACAAATAATGCCGCAATAAGCGGCATTATGTTATTCATCAAATCGTCTTAGAACGCGAAGTTAGCGTTGATATAAGCAATATCAGTAGCATCAACGTTAAGCTCTATTTCTTTGATTTCATTGCTAAAATATTGGTTATGGCGGTAACCTAGTTCCATACCAAAATTATCAGTAAACTTGTAACCCAAACCTAAATTAGCACCTGCTGCAAGACCAGTATTGTCTCTTTTAAGGCCGACAACGTCATTCTCAACTACTGTTTTTTGGTATCCAAGGTTACCGCCAGCAAGTAGGTAAAACTTATCATTTACATAGTGTAGGTAATCAGCACCGATACCTGCTTCACGAGTGGTTACGTCTGTATGAAGATATTCGTCACTTACAGACAGCTGAAGGTAGCCATAGCCACGTACATTTTGATTTAGGTAATGACCTACTTTCAATCCAAATACACCCATGTCATCTGTTTCTTTAGCTATTTTAGAATCAGCACTTTCACCAGAGTAATCGTATTTACCAGCACCTAGTTCGAGAGCAAAGTAGGTATCGTTAGCAAGCGAAGGCATAGAAGCGCTAGCAGCAACGGCTGCAATAAGTAATACTTTTTTCATGTGTTATACACTCAAGTTGTTTGTCTTTAAGAAGAAAAAGAGGTAGTTAAGTGAGTGGTTACTCATTAATGAGCCTCTTATGTTAAGGCGCCGCATCTTGGTACGACTTTTTTGTGAAGGGGAGAAGTTACTGCAAGCTAGCGTTATGAAGCGAGAAACAAAATTAAAAATAGTTGAATAAAGTTGAATTTTATATCTAAATTATTGTTTATGTTATAATTTAATTCTTTGTTTGCTATGGTTTTATAGAATTGGCACCTGAATTTTCAGGTGCTTTGAAATGTAAATCAATCAACAGTAAGAGTTATTTATCACTTTTAGGGTAGGTTTGATATTCAAATACTTGCCCATCCTGATTAAACGCATACACGGTATAAGCCTCTTTTTGAGTGCCGTGTTCCATACCAGGAGAACCTACCGGCATACCGGGGACCGCTAGCCCTTTGGCCCCTTTAGGTGGGTTGGCTAAAAACGCTTTGATATCTTTGGCAGGGATATGGCCTTCAAAAACATAACCATTAATTTCGGCGGTATGACAAGATGCTAACTGTGGTGTAATGCCCAGCTCTTTTTTGATGCCATTCATATTATCATGCAGTTTTTCTTCTACCGTGAAGCCTTCTTGTTGCATGTGCTTGGTCCAAGCCGTGCAGCAGCCACAATAAGGCGATTTGTGATTGGTAACATCGGCAGCCAGAACTTGGTGTGAGAGAAGTAAAAGTGGCGTAAGAGCAACAAGGTTAATTTTCATAGTGACCTCTTAATATGATGTGAAGGTTTAAACAGACGCAGGCGATTAGCGTTGCTTACAACAGTAATAGAGGAGAGCGCCATGGCTGCGCCAGCGACTACAGGGCTGAGTAAAAAGCCAAAAGCCGGATAGAGGGCACCAGCTGCAATAGGGATGCCCAAACTGTTATAAATAAAGGCGCCAAACAAGTTTTGCTTCATATTTCTTATGCTAGCTTTAGATAATTCAATTGCTTTAACTACGCCGACAGGAGATGAATGGAGTAGAGTCATTTGAGCACTTTCAATCGCCACATCACTGCCGCTTCCCATCGCAATACTGATATCGGCTGTTGCAAGGGCTGGTGCATCATTCACCCCATCACCTATCATAGCAACGCACTGACCTTGTGTTTGTAATTGCTTAATATGCTGCGCTTTTTGATCGGGCAGTACTTGGGAGATGACTGTTTTTATTCCTAGCTGGGAAGCAATCGAATTTGCCACATCTTGATTGTCCCCAGTTAACATCACAGTATTGATATCCATTGAATTTAAGGCATTAATTGCTTGTTTAGCATCTGGTTTAATTGGGTCACTAATGGCAATGATTCCTACCACAGTATTTTTTTGGACGACAATAACTGGTGTCCATGCATAAGTGGCACATTGTTCTATTTCTGAGTCGAAAGCGCCAGTGTTGATCCCTTGCTGCCGAGCATAATTGAGGGATACAACTGAGGTCAGTTCATCATGAACTAGACCCGTTACCCCCATACCGCGCAGATTGGTAAACTGACTCGCCTCTTCAAGATAAAGATTTTTTTGCTCGGCAAGATTAACAATGGCTTTACCAAGAGGATGCTCTGAATGTTGTTCTAAACTTGCCGCCAAAGTCAGTAGGTGGCTTTCATCTCCATCTTTGACAAACACAGATTCAACTTGAGGCTTACCTTGTGTTAGCGTACCCGTTTTATCAAACACCATAGTATTTACTTTACTGGCAGACTGAAGCACGTCGGCATCTTTAATCAGTATGCCCATTTCGGCAGCTTTTCCGATTCCGACAGTGACTGAAAGCGGGGTAGCCAAGCCAAGCGCGCAGGGACAAGCGATAATAAGCACAGTTGTGGAGACAATTAACATATAACTGGCTTTGGGCTCAGGTCCATACAAAAGCCAAACTAATGCAGAAATAAGAGCAATCACTACGACAATAGGAACAAATACAGAAGAAATCTGATCAGCCAGCTTGGCTATTGCCGGTTTACTGCTTTGCGCTGTGCGCACCATATTAATGATCCTTGCCAACATAGTATTGCGACCAACGCTGGTAGCTTCCATCACTAGACTGCCGTCTTGATTTACAGTCCCAGCTGAAACCTGAGAGCCTTGCTCCTTAAACACAGGAATAGGTTCACCAGTTAACATGGATTCGTTAAGATAGGACTGACCCGATAAGACAAACCCGTCAACAGGGATTTTCTCACCAGGCTTAATTCTAAGCTGCATCCCTTGTGTTATCTCTTTTATCGCCATGACTTTATCGCCGGATTCTGTAATGGCGGTAGCATTGCTTGGCTGAAGGTTGATTAATGATTGAAGAGAAAGCGTGGTTTTGGCTTTAGCTTTGGCTTCGATGTAATGCCCGAGAGAAATTAAGCCTATTATCATGGCGCTGGCTTCAAAATAAACATGGCGTGAGGCCTGTGGAAACCATTGAGGAAAACTCACGATCAGCATGGAAAATAACCAAGCAGAGCCTGTACCAAGGGCAACTAATGTGTCCATTGTTGCTCGTTTATTACTTAGCGATTGCCACGCGTTGGTAAAGAAGGAGCGTCCAGCTGTTGCCAGTAGCCATAAGCATATCAGTCCAATAGCGCCCCAGATCAATTGGTCTTGAGTGCTACGTATCATCATATTGCCGCCTAATACTCCCCAGAGCATAAGTGGAGCGCCGATAATTAAGCCTTGCCATGCACTTTTTTTATGCTGGCCTTGTATAGACTTTTGTTTGGCTAACTGCTCTTGCTGCTGAGTTTCTGGATCGAGAACGTACTCGGCTTGATATCCGGCTTTATTTACAGTGTCTACAACAGATGCGATGACAAATTCTTCATTTGAGAGGCTGAAAACAATGGCACTTTGCTCAGCGAGATTGACCTGCGCGCGCTCTACCTTATCGACACTTATTAAGGCGCGCTCAACCGATGCCACGCAGCTTGCGCAGGTCATGCCTGAGATGAAAAAGTTTAAAGTATAGGTGCTGCTTTTTTCAGTTAATGTTAATTGCTCAGGTTGGGAAGAGGTTTGCTGCTGTGATTCGGGTATCTCAGATTGTTCGCGACTCGCTTTATAGCCAACTGATTCAACTAGATCTTTGATATCTTGCTCAGTAAGTAGCGTGGAAAGAGACAATTCAGTTTTCGATACTTGAATATGTCCGATACCAGTATGGCTGTTTAGGGCGTTTTCGAGCTTAGCGACACATTTGGTACAGCGTAAACCTTCAAGATGGAAGTGATACTGATGACCAGCATGATAGCCAAGGGTAAGAATAGACGATTCTATCTCTTTAAACGGGCTGTTTGTCTCCAAACAAACAAGCGCAGGCGTTAGCTCATGGATTAATACGCCATGTTTATGTATTAAGAGGTGTTCTACTTTACGCGCACACTCCATACAACTTAAGCCTGAAAGTGGAATATTTAACCTGTGCATTTTTTGCCCCTCACTCTAAATCAAGGATAAGGATAAACCTTACCTTTGGGGTAAGGTCAAGAGGTGTATTGGAGTGATACTTGGGATAGGAGATCCATGTGAATAGGCGAATTCTGTCACTAGTGGATTGTAGATTTGGAGATCAATGATAAAATACGCGCAATTTTTAGCGCCTTCTCATGGTGCAGTCATTCAGCTAATCAAGGTATTTTTAAATGACGGTTAAAACTCGTTTTGCTCCTAGCCCTACAGGCTATCTTCACGTTGGCGGTGCTCGCACAGCACTTTATTCATGGCTTTTTGCAAAAAACCAAGGTGGTGAGTTTGTTCTACGTATCGAAGATACTGACCTAGAGCGTAACTCTCAGCAAGCCGTCGATGCCATTCTTGAAGGAATGCAGTGGATGGGGCTAGAGTGGGATGAAGGACCTTATTTCCAGTCTAAGCGCTTTGATCGTTACAACGAAATGGTTGATATCTTGCTAGCTCAAGACAAAGCGTATAAATGTTATGCGTCAAAAGAGCTTCTTGATGAAATTAGAGCTGAGCAAGAAGAAAATAAGCAGATGCCTCGTTATGATGCCAATCACCCCAAAATCATAGCGGCAAATGAAGCTGCGAAAGACGGCGATCCGTGTGTAGTGCGTTTTCGTAACCCAACTCAAGGCAGTGTTGTGTTTGAAGATCAGATCCGTGGCCGTATTGAAATCGCTAACGACCAATTAGATGATCTGATTATTCGCCGGACTGATGGAGCTCCCACATATAACTTTGTAGTTGTCGTTGATGATTGGGATATGGGAATCACTCATGTTGTGCGCGGTGAAGACCATATTAATAACACCCCACGTCAAATTAACATCTATAAAGCTTTGGGGGCGCCAGTTCCGACATTTGCTCATTGCGCCATGATTTTAGGCGATGACGGTGCTAAGTTATCTAAGCGTCATGGCGCCGTTTCTGTAATGCAATATCGCGATGAAGGCTACTTGCCAAATGCGCTTAATAATTACTTGGTTCGTTTGGGTTGGTCTCATGGCGATCAGGAAATATTCTCTCAGCAAGAGATGATAGAGCTATTCACCCTTGATGCCATTTCCAAATCAGCTTCTGCGTTTAACACTGAAAAGCTCCTGTGGTTAAACAATTACTATATCAAAACGTCAGATCCTGAGTATGTAGCAGAGCACTTGCAGTGGCATTTGGACAACCAAAATCTCAATGTAGAAAACGGCCCTACACTTACTCAAGTGATTAAACTTGTCGGTGAGCGTTGTAATACGCTTGTGGAACTGGCTGAGCAAATTCGCTACTTCTACGAAGATTTCTCTGATTTTGAAGCTGGCGCGGCGAAGAAACATTTACGTGGTGTCGCAAAAGGTCCATTAGAGCTTGCTTTAGCGAAAGTTGAAACGCTAGAAAATTGGGATACGGTAAGTATTAAAGAGAATGTGATTGCTGCGGTATGTGCAGAGTTAGATATTGGTATGGGTAAACTTGGTATGCCTTTGCGTGTTGCAGTGACAGGTGGTGGGCAGTCACCATCTGTGGATGCTGTTATGGAGTTAGTTGGTAAAGAGCGAGTCATTGCTCGAATCAAGATGGCACTAGCCTTTATTTCACAACGAGAAGCCAATACATAAAGTTCTGTAAAAGCTCACTGTTATATAAAAAGCCGCAGTCTATGTTGCGGTTTTTTTTATAAAAAAAACACTAATTAAGTATGGTCAAGTAAATAGATGGCTGTATGATTATGAAGGGTTTACTTAAGATCTATGCTGGTTAAACGTCCCATAAACTCGAGAATTTCTAAGTTGTCTTTGTTGGCTTCTAGCAGAGCTTTTTTGGTTTTTGTGTAGGCAGCGAGACGACCATGCTTTTTGATTGAACAAACAATGCTTCTATATATCAATTTGCCGTTTTTATCGTAATTTCGCCAAGCAGCAATATAGCATTCGTCTTTCGCATCCGGGTTAGTTTTAGTTGGTCTAGGTTTGAAAATAATCTTCGGCTCAACAGAATGGGGGAGCCTTGTCATTAGGTATGGGTCTTTGAGTAACTTACGCCAGAATTTACCCCACATGGCACTACCCAATTCATTTCTGAGCTTAATGGCTTTTTTGAGTCCTTTTTTTTCACCGATTTTTACGTAGCCCACGGAGCGATGTAACACCTTATCATCTGGTGTATGTATGTGGATTTTAAACGCGGTTTTGGCTTTGGATATAAAACGGTGACCAGTGTTTGTAGTCAGATTACTCTTCTTCATTCAACAGCTATGGATAATTTTGTTAATAAGTATTTTAGTTGAATGTGCATGATTGGTGAAGGGCTTATTCGTGTTTCCTCAAGGTGTTCAAGTGAAAAACATCACTTTTTTTTGAAAAAAAACAGTAAATAATTGGACTTAAAGGTTTTTTTGTCTTTGAGTACCTAATAAGTTCTTTACATATTTTATTTAAAGTATGGCTCTTTTTTCATGTTGTCTAAGTTGATGATTTTTTGAATTAAATGAGTTGGTCTGTAACTATATGTTTGATTGTTAGGTTTTTATATTGAGGTTTAGGGTGGATTATAATCGAGAGTATGATACCAATGGTATTGTTCAGCTTGATGCAGCCATAGAGAGCTTAATTAAGATGGAATCTAGCTTCTTTCTAGGGTTAATTATCCTACTCGGGAATAAATAGGTCTTGGTCATCGAGGATCAAAAAGTTATAACATGCATTGATTTAATATGGCACTCCCGACAGGATTCGAACCTGTGACCTATCCCTTAGGAGGGGATCGCGCTATCCAGCTGTGCCACGGGAGCGTGGAACTATCATACTATATTCTTTTGCAATGTTAAGCTTTAACTTACTGATTTAAAGTTGCTTGTGCATAACGTCACCAATTTGAATACTGCCAGCGAGTTCGGGCTGATCAACGGTGAGTTCTGCTTCATTTTCATAAACCCGTGACACTGTGAGTGTGATGTTTGACTCGGTGACCTTATTACGAGGAATCCCTCTTTGATCTATGAATGAATTTGTGTGCCAAAGCTTGAGCTTATCTCCTTGGGCAACGCCATGGATTCTACCAAGGTCCATAGTTAGCACCTTATCCCATTTGGCAATAATTTCCGGCAGTGTTATTTTGCACGAGACTTCCGACTCGAGGTCCAGCATGATATTTTGGCTGACTCTCAGCATCATCTCTCCATATGTTGATGCCCAAAATCGTGCACTTTTAGTATCGACTTGACTTGTTTTAGGGAAAGGCCATCGAGCAACTTCACGGTAGTTTTTGTTGTACACTTCATTGCCAGTTTTACCATCGAAGACGGTCATATCAAGCGCAAATTGCCGGTTTATATTGTCCTCTTGGAGTAACTTTTGTTCTATCGTAGCCGTTAAATCAGTGATCACACCACCTATGATATATTGTGCACCAGTGTCTTGAGCGATCATTTTTAGTCGCTCTGGATTGCGCTTACTAATTTCATAGTCGGTTGTACCTACAGAAACAAAGTTACTCGACTGTATGCTTAATTGCCGATTGATGACAGTCGCAAAGTCATCTCCAACGTTATAGATTTGACCCATAACAGCTTGCTTAGGGGAGGCTAAATCGATATTGCCGACTAAGAAGGTTTTTTTGTATTGGCTGAGGTGGCAAGCTGTTGCCGACGGGTATATGTCCATGCGAGCTTTGACGTACATAACACCATTACGGACTTTTTGTTCATCAATTAGAATGTAACGTATCTCGGTATTACTGAGTTGATATTCTTTGCGCTTGCTTTCTAATATTGGCCTGATATTCGCGATACTGCCTATATCGGCTCCAGAGAAGCTAACTGCTTTGAATATGGCATCTTCTAACGCGTGAATGCGTGCAACCTCTTCAGAAGCGACGACAGTTGCTCGACCTGTTACTTCGTACCAACTTGCCCATACCAACGTGGGGCAAAGTACTACATAAAAGGTTGAAACTATTTTAAAAAACGTCTTTTTCATCGTATATTTCCAAACTGGTTCACTTTTTGCATTTATTTCGTTAACTGATTTAGGTGTTGCCGCTCTATGTAGTGACAGATATAGAAAAGCAAAGAATGTTCCACTTTGGTATCTGAGATATAAGGTGGCACAGATAGAAGCCTAAAATGTATCGGAGATTATAATATGAAAAAGTGGCTAACGCTTGTGCCTGTGGTGCTTCTGACCTCTTGTGCTTATGCACCTGTATATAATGGTAAGGAACCCTACCCAGGCTCTCAATTTATGTTGATGGAGAGTCCGCGTCATACTCTTGACTTTTTTGTCGAGAGTATGACTGAAGATTTGATAGTCTCAAACACAAGTGTCTCCGCTCGGACACCTATTGCCGTTACATCATTTGTGGATTTGCAAAGTATGGATGCAACTAACTGGCTGGGTAACTCTGTTTCTGAAGGCTTTATTTATCAGTTTCAGCGAAGAGGCTTCAAGGTTGTCGATTATAAAACAACAGGTTCGATTCAAGTGACTAGCCAAGGTGACTTTGCGTTTAGTCGCGATTGGAAGGATCTTGCCCAAGAGCAAGATATTCAATATGTACTCACTGGCACCATGCTTCGCCAAGAAGGGGGAGTATTAGTTAATGCTCGTGTGGTTGGTATGCAGTCACGGGTTGTGGTTGCAACGGCTCAAGGTTTTCTGCCTGCGGATAGAATTGGTCGAGATCTAGACACGCTTAACAGTATCCGAGATGAAGATGGTGTTTTAATTCGCTCTGACCCTACAATAAGGCAGCCATATACCGTTATTCTTCGTCCATAGGGAGTCGTGATGAATAAAATTCTTTTTTTGGCCGTTATCTTTATGATGGTGGGGTGTCAGCCTTTGCAAAATATGCGCTCTGATGATTGGCTCACTGCTGTGGGATACGCCAATATCAGTGAACAAAAGGGGAGAACCGACGAGGAACGTGAAGTTAGAGCGATGCGTGCTTCTAAAATAGATGCTTACCGTGAGTTAGCTGAGCAGGTCTATGGGATGCGTGTTAGTGGTAGAGCAGATTTAAAAGATCAGAGGCTTGGGACGGAACTCACATCTGGTGCTGTCGATGGTGTTATTCGTGGCGCTGAGGTGGTACGCAGTTATAAAGTTGGTGACAACTATGTGACAGAGTTACGCCTTGATATCAAGAAAATGAATAAGCTTCGCGATTATGGTGAAGTGGAAGTGGTACCTGAGAAACGTCAACAGACCCTTTTCTAATTAATAATATCTGATTGTAGAGCGGCAAACCTGTCGCTTTAACCATGAGTCAGGCTTTGATGTTTGTACCCAGTGTGGTTACATTTTTAGTTTGCCCGTCAGCATTATAAGTCATTCCTAGCTTACCTTGACTCTGTTGCATAAGATTGTTCAGTTTGTTAAAACTCATCTGTGCTCGTTGCAAGGCTTCGCCATTGACAATATTTGCTTGTTGGCAATCGGCGATAGTCGATCGAATTTCTTCGACTAGAGGGCTCAAATTTGGATCAGTTGTCAAGCTGGCTACGTCAGGGTGTTGCCCGATTCGTTCGTCAGTTTGCTGTAGATTGGTTATCAGGGCTAACTTTTCAGTGGCTAGTTGTTCTATGTCTTTTGCAGATCGTGCTGTGATTGCGAGTTTTTCTTTTTCGAGAATATCAGATAGATCATGGGCACTTTGTAGCTGAAATTCGATTAAACTGCTCAAGGATGCCATGATACACGCTCTCTATTCCAAACCACCAAGTTCTTGTTCGAACTTGATCATATTATCAGCTAATTTTTGAGGGTCTACGCTATATGAACCATTAGCAATGGCTTCTTTGATTGCGGCAACTTTTGCTTTATCAAAGCTTGGTTGGTTAGCTAGCTGGGAATGCATTTCACCAACAGCTTTACCCTGTTTGCTAAGGGATACTGAGTCCTGAGCTACATCTGACTTTTTTGTTGAACCAGAGTCAGCAGAGGCACTACTTTCGTTACGTGCAGTGCTCTTGGAAGAGGTCGTGACCGTCTGCCCTGAGCGTATGTTATCAATGCCTGCCATATATTCGAGCCTTTCGTAAATGAAATCTTGTACTGTCGATATCGACCGAAGCGAGCAATACTTTAGGAACTTTTTGATTGTTCAAAAAACAACCGTGACTTCGGCAATGCCAGTTACCCTACCTTCAATTATACGGTTGGATTTGCTATTTTTCACTCTAATCTGCTCACCATGTGCGCCATCTGTGAGTGCGGTGCCTTTAGTTGTGATGGTCATACCAGACTTTTGAGCCTTGATAGTCACAGTTTCATTGCGACATACAACACAAACATCACTGCTTTCTACGACTTCTCCACTTCTCAGGTTTTTTTTGGTTTTAGCTCCAATAATGTCTTCAATATTTGAAAAGCCTTGTCGCCTTACACGTTGCAAGTCTACCATATTGATAGTCAGGTCTTGTGCTGAGATTGTTTGGCCTCGACTGATCGGGCCTGTGGTTGTGACTTGTGGGCCAGTCCTCGTCAGTCTTACTGGAACGTATAATTTCCAATTCTCTTCACTACACTCAACTAGCACAGTGATGTTACTTGCACTAGGGTTTGTAGAAGAAGAAGAAGTTTTTAGTGGAGCAGGACAGTCTGTAACAAAAATACGGCTATCAATGTTCGCTGCCTTTGCTAGTAATGTGCCACCTGGCGGCCAATCTATATTAGTAAGAATGTAATTCTCTGCAGCTTGTTGAATAACGATGGTCTGTTCAGAGGTGGCTGAAGTTGATGAAAAACTAAAGAAAAGGCATAAAAAAGCGACAGACTTGTAAAACTTTTTACAGAAAGCTCTACAATTAGTTATGGAAAATGAGCATAAACGTAAATTATGGTATGTCATTCTGCTTCTCTGGTTTTATTCGCCTTTTAGTAGACTATCATTTTATACCATGAAAGTTTGAAATGGAGATGGGCTTATGTCGGGTATTCTTGATTCGGTGAATCAGCGCACGCAACTCGTCGGTCAAAACCGATTGGAACTTTTAACATTTCGCTTGGTGGGACGTCAACGTTACGGCATTAATGTTTTTAAAGTGAAAGAAGTGTTGCAGTGTCCGACACTAACTATGATGCCCAATTTGCACCACCTTGTTAAAGGGGTGGCCCATATTAGAGGGCAAACCGTTTCCGTCATAGATATGAGTCTTGCCATAGGTGGGAGACCGACAGAAGATGTCGAGAAGGCATTTGTTGTTATTGCTGAATTCAACCGAACCATACAGGCCTTTTTGGTTACATCTGTAGAGCGCATTATCAACATGCACTGGGAAGCGATATTGCCTCCTCCTGATGGGTCAGGCAAGGGTAACTATTTAACAGCAGTCACGAATATTGATAATGAGCTTGTAGAAATCCTCGATGTTGAGAAAATATTGATGGAGATCGCTCCCATTGATGAGACAATGGATTCAACAATCGGTGATGAAATTGCGCAAGTACAGTCGGAAAAAGAGGTAGTTCGACGTATACTTATTGCTGATGATTCTACCGTAGCACGTAAACAGGTAGAGCGTGCAGTCGTCTCTATCGGATTTGAGGTAGTATCGGCCAAAGACGGCAAGGAAGCCTATGACAAATTGGTTGAAATGGCTGCCGAAGGGAGCATTTACGAACAAATTTCACTTGTCATTTCAGATATCGAGATGCCAGAAATGGACGGTTACACGTTGACAGCGGAAGTGCGACGCAATCCGGATCTGAAAGACTTGTATGTTATTCTTCACTCATCACTCAGTGGTGTTTTTAACCAGGCCATGGTCGAACGTGTCGGAGCAAATGCCTTCATTGCGAAATTCAACCCTGATGAGCTTGGTAATGCGGTGAAAACTGCGCTTACTGATTAAAGAGAAATAAATGACAGCAATAACTATAAGCGATCAAGAATATCGTGACTTCAGCCGTTTCCTCGAATCTCAATGTGGTATCGTATTGGGTGACAGCAAACAATATCTAGTAAGAAGCCGTCTCAGCCCACTAGTTACTAAATTTAAGTTAAGTTCTTTGTCTGATTTGCTCAGCGACGTAGTGTCTGGACGCAACAGAGATCTTCGAGTCGCAGCAGTTGACGCTATGACAACCAACGAAACACTCTGGTTTCGTGATACCTATCCTTTCGAAGTGCTGGCGAATAAACTCTTGCCTGAAGCTGCTGAGAATAAAAGACCTATAAAAATCTGGTCTGCGGCAAGCTCCTCCGGGCAAGAGCCATATTCTATAGCTATGACTATTCTTGAAACTCAACAACGAAAACCAGGATTGATACCGAATGTGTCGGTTACGGCAACCGATATATCAGCCAGTATGTTGGACATGTGCCGTGCTGGAATATACGACAACCTAGCCTTGGGCCGTGGTTTATCTCCAGAGAGACGTAAAAACTTTTTTGAAGACGCGGGTGATGGTCGGATGAAGGTTAAGGACAATGTCAAACGCTTGGTCAATTTCCGTCCTCAAAACTTAATGGAAAGCTATTCGTTGCTTGGTAAGTTTGATATCATTTTTTGTCGCAACGTACTTATATATTTTTCTCCAGAGATGAAATCCCAAGTCCTAAACCAAATGGCTGCTAGTTTGAACCCTGGCGGGCACTTATTACTAGGTGCTTCCGAATCGTTAACGGGTTTAACGGACTGTTTCGAAATGGTTAGGTGCAACCCAGGGATCATTTATAAGCTCAAATAGAGCTAATAGCTAGTAGATAAAGCCCAGCATAGTGTGCTGGGCTTTATACGTTTATCGAGTGCCAAAGCGGAAGCTATACTCACAATTGGTTATCTATAAAGAAACTTGGTGCGTAAATTGCTCCTAAGTTTGTGAACAAAGAAATTAGGTTAAGTGCAAAGTTGGTATATTAATTGCTTTTAATTCTAATAGTATCGGTCAGTTCTTTTTGTAGAGGTTAACATGGCTATATCTTTCAATAACGCATTAGGTATCCACCAACACACAGTGGGTGTACGCGCTCGCAATGCAGAGGTGATATCCACCAATATTGCTCAAGCCAACACACCTGGCTTTAAATCGAAAGGTATGGACTTTCAACGGGCATTGCAGGCGGCAACATCAGGGGCAAGTATCGGACTTAGTCGTACTGATGGTCGGCATATTCCTGCCTCTACTCAAGTGACAGGGGAAATGCTATACCGACTTCCTACACAACCTGATACGGGTGATGGAAATACAGTAGATGTTGATTTGGAGCGTAATTTGTTTATGCAAAATCAAATTAGACACCAAGCTTCGCTGGATTTCTTGGGTAGCAAATTCAGGAACCTAACCAAGGCTATCAAAGGGGAGTAATTAGATGAGCTTATTTAATGTATTCAATGTAACAGGATCTGCGATGAGTGCTGAGTCTGTTCGTCTAAATACTACTTCGAGTAACCTGGCGAACGCCGACAGTGTCTCTAGTTCGGCTAAAGACACATACAAAGCTCGTCATGCGGTGTTTGGAGCCGAACTCAGCAAAGCCAAGTATGGTCGCGAAGATACAGTGCCAGTCCAAGTATTAGGTATTGTTGAGAGTAACAAGCCACTTGATGCGGAGTATAACCCCGAACATCCTTTAGCTAATGGTGATGGTTTTATCTACAAACCCAATGTTAATGTGATGGAAGAAATGGCGAATATGATATCTGCTTCTCGTTCATATCAAACGAACGTTCAAGTAGCAGATGCGAGTAAACAAATGCTGCTGCGTACGCTGCAGATGGGTCAATAAGGATAGGGGGTACATATGGCCGGAGACATTAACAATGTTGGTCAAAGTGGCTTGTCCTATGTTGATCAGCTTAAACAGCTTCAAGATAAAAGCAAACCAGATGAGACAACAGGTAAGCAGGATCTAAAACAAGAAGACTTCTTATCTCTGCTCACTAAGCAGCTTTCACAGCAAGACCCGTTTAAGCCGGTTAGCAATGACCAAATGATTGCACAGATGGCCTCATTCGCGACGGTAGATGGTATCGGTAAAATGAATAATCAGTTTGAAACGCTGAATTCTTCGATGACATCAAACCAAGCGCTTCAGGCATCATCACTTGTTGGACGAGATGTACTTATCCCGGGCTCTACTGGAGTAAAAACCGGTGATGGCCAAATGGCCGCTATGGTTAAACTCCCTCAAGCTGTCGATAGTTTGATGGTGCGAGTAGAAAACCAAATGGGGCAATTGATCCGAACGTTTGACGTAGGATCTAAACCAGGCGGTGATAGTCGTGTTGTTTGGGATGGCAAAGATCAAAACGGTAATCCATTGCCGGCTGGCAAATACAATGTGAAAGCATCGGGTTTGCTAGACGGTCAGGCGAAAGAGTTCGAAGTGTCGACTTACGCTAATGTAAATAGTGTCCTGCTTGGAAAAGGTGATGGAAACGTACTACTCAATCTGGCTGGCTTTGAATCGCCAGTTCGACTTGCTGAAGTACTAGAAGTTGGAAAGGCGTAGCAACGCTAGCTAGATAGGAGATTTGGAATGTCTTATGTTGCACTAAGCGGTTTATCCGCAGCTCAGTTAGATCTGAATACAACCAGTAATAACATTGCCAACGCCGCAACCTATGGCTTTAAAGAGTCTCGCGCGGAATTTGGGGATGTATATTCGAATTCACTGTTCACTCATGCGAAAACGACACCGGGTCAAGGTGTACAGGCAGCAAAAGTTGCCCAGCAGTTTCATGAGGGGTCAAGTATTTATACCAACAACCCTATGGATCTCAGGATCTCAGGTACAGGCTTTTTCTCTGTTGCTAAAGATCGCCTGCAGCCATCTACAAATGAACTGACACGAAATGGTTCTTTTCATTTGAACAAAGACAACTATATGGTTACGGCAAACGATGAATTTTTGCTAGGCTATCAAGTTAATAAAGACACAGGCGATGTTTTGTCTTATGAAGCGTCAGCTATCAATATTCCAAAAGAGTTTGGTAAGCCCAAACAGACTTCAAATATAGAGGTTGGTTTTAACCTACCAGCAGGCGCTCCTTTAAAAGATCCCGCTTTATTTGACATCACAGATCCAGAAACTTATAACCGCTCCACCTCTTCGTCTATCTACGATTCTATGGGGCAATCGTACAAGTTGACGTCATATTATCTTAAGGACGCGACACAGCCCAATACATGGCTGACCTACTATACAGTGACAGACTCTGATGGAGAAAAACCCATCAATATTGTTGGCGGTGATACAACCTCGCCAACAGGCCAAGTTGGACATACGCTTAAGTTTAACAATGATGGTACTTTGGCAAGTTTGAACAATGGTCAGGATATTGTCACTGAAGCTTTGGGAGCGGGGGCGAACCCAGTGAACTTAAATGGTGCCGATGAAACTCAAATCTTAGCATTTGGACTAAAAGATGCGACACAATTTGCCGCCCCATTTGAATTGACGAAATTTGATGAGGATGGCGCGACAACAGGCTTTTTGACCAAAGTTGATTTTGATGAAAACGGCAGTGTTCTTGGTACCTATTCAAATGGCGAGAATATTGTTTTAGGTCGGGTTGCTTTAGTTCGTGTAGCTAATGAGCAAGGCCTTGATAAAAAAGGCAGCACTCAGTGGGATGCAACACAGTTTTCTGGCGATAAAATCTGGGGTGAGTCTAATAAAGGGTCATTTGGTAGTATCTCCAGTGGTACTTTGGAGCAATCTAATATTGATATGACTCAAGAATTGGTTGATTTGATAACGGCACAAAGAAACTTCCAAGCGAACTCTCGTTCTTTGGAAGTCCACAATCAAACCCAACAAAATATCCTACAAATTCGCTAGTTTAATTTTTAATAACTTTAAGTCATTGATTAAAAAATTAGTTCGAGCTGGTGGCAAACGCCAGCTCACTTTTTGCCACCTCCGGCAATTATGTTCATCTTTAGCTCTCCTTTTATTATCGAATAACTCTAACTACCTAATATAACGCTAATTCAAACTTGGCTCAAAATTTGCTTTTCTTTAGTTAAGTGAATGATGATTGTTGGAGTAAATTATGGATCGTGCACTGTTTCTTGCCATGAGTGGCGCTAAGCAAAATATGCAAGCAATGCAGCTTAGAGCCAACAACTTGGCAAATGTCAGCACAACAGGCTTTAGGTCAGATCTTGCGCAAGCTCGTTCCATGCAAGCGTATGGTGAAGGTATGCCAAGCCGAGTATTTAGCATGACAGAGCGTCCAGGGCATAACTTTCAACAAGGTAGTGTCATTACTACGGGCCGAGACTTAGACGTGACTATCCAAGATCAAGGTTGGATTGCCGTTCTAGATAGCATGGGTAAAGAGGGGTTGACTCGAAACGGCAATCTGAATATTGATGTTAATGGCTTGCTTACTGCTGGGGGCGGCAACTTGGTACTCGGTGAGACAGGGGCTCCCATTACTGTCCCCATCCCCGTTAGCAAAATCGAAGTTGGCAGTGACGGCACTATTTCCGTTGTGCCTCAAGGTGCGCCGGCAGACGCAATTGAAATAGTGGACCGAATTAAGCTAACCCGCACCGATAATCGATCACTATACAAGGATGTGAATGGAATATTTCGTGCTAAGGACCCAAATGCGGAATATGAAATGGATGCCAATGTGAAACTGCTGACCGGAGCGTTGGAAGGCAGTAACGTTAATGCTATTGGGGAAATGACCAATCTTATTGACCTCCAGCGTCAGTTCGAAATGCAGGTCAAAATGATGAGTACAGCGGAAGATATGGACAAAGCCTCAGACACTTTGCTTCGTATGAGCTAACCAAGGGATTAGGAGAAAATTATGCATCCGGCACTATGGGTAAGTAAGACTGGCTTAGACGCTCAGCAAACCAATATACAAACCATTTCAAATAACTTGGCAAACGCTTCCACGGTTGGGTATAAAAAAAGCAGAGCTGTATTTGAAGATTTGTTTTACCAAAATATCAACCAGCCTGGAGGACAGTCTTCACAAAACACTGAGCTACCAAGTGGTTTAATGTTAGGTGCGGGTTCCAAGGTGGTTGCTACGCAGAAAGTACACACACAGGGAAACACACAAACGACCAATAACAGCTTGGATATGATGATCGAAGGTGATGGATTCTTCCAGATTCTGATGCCAGATGGCAACATTGGATATAGCCGTAATGGTCAATTCACTGTCAATGACGAGGGGGTGATTGTCACCTCTGGAGCGGGGTATCCTCTGGAACCAGAGATTGCCATACCCGAGGATGCTATCAGTATAACCGTTGGTACCGATGGTGAAGTGTCAGTTCGCATTCGAGGTCAACAAGACAACCAAGTGTTGGGGCAAATAACAACTGTTGATTTCATTAATCCTGGTGGGCTTGAGCCTATTGGTCAAAATTTGTATTTGCCAACTGGAGCTAGTGGTGATCCTCAAGAAGGAGTTCCTGGCTTTGACGGCTTTGGCGATCTTCGTCAATCTATGCTCGAAACGTCGAATGTCAATGTCACAGAGGAACTGGTTAACATGATAGAAGCTCAGCGTGTCTATGAAATGAACTCAAAAGTTATTTCAGCCGTTGATAAAATGATGAGTTTTGTTAATCAGCAATTGTAACTTTAGGGTAATAGGAAAATTATTATGAGCCGTATACTGACGATTATTACATTAGCCTTATTATCAGGTTGTTCTATGTTACAACCCCCGATAGAGACTTCTGACATTGTTCAGGGGACAACGACGGTGGATGCGGTTGAAGGTGATAAATCAGAGGATGAAAGCTCAGGCATTATTGATACATTACGTGGTCGAACTGATCCCGTCGCAGGCGATCCTGCATGGGCACCTATTCACCCTAAACATCAACCAGAGCATTATGCGGCAGAAACAGGATCTTTATTCAACGTTGGCCGCACATCTAGCTTATACGATGATTCTAAACCCAGAGACATTGGTGATATCATTACGGTGACCTTAGATGAGAACACTAAAGCAGCAAAAAGTGCAGATGCAGACTTGTCTAAAAACAATGATGCTTCAATGGATCCGCTCGAGGTCGGTGGGCAACAGCTTAATATTGGCGATTATAATTTTTCCTATAATTTGAGTAATGACAATTCATTCAGTGGTAGTGCTGAAGCGAATCAAAGCAACAGTATATCAGGTTCAATTACAGTGGAAGTGATTGAAGTCCTCGCGAATGGTAATTTGATCATTAGAGGAGAGAAGTGGCTTTCACTCAATACGGGTGATGAATACATTAGACTTAGCGGCACAATAAGGCCTGATGATATTTCACGTGAAAATACCATCGCTTCCAATCGTATTTCTAATGCTCGAATCCAATACTCTGGTACGGGCACTCAGCAAGATATGCAAGAACCTGGATTCTTGGCACGATTCTTTAATGTCGCTTTGTAGAGTCATCTAATGTCGACGTTTTGGCGCTAGGGTATCGAGTGAAGGTAATCTGATGAAAATATTATTACTACTATTAACCAGCATAACTATGGTAGCAACACAAGCCAGTGCTGCGAGGATCAAAGATATTTCTCAAGTGGCTGGAGTGCGAGCAAACCAATTAGTCGGATACGGGTTAGTGACTGGATTACCAGGAACGGGCGAATCCACACCTTTCACAGACCAAAGTTTTAATGCCATGTTGGAGAATTTTGGTATCCAGCTTCCAGCGGGCACTAAGCCTAAATCCAAAAACGTTGCAGCCGTAATTGTTACTGCAGAGCTAGCAGCGTTTGCTAAGCAGGGGCAAACAATAGATGTTACTGTCACTTCTATTGGTGCTGCAAAAAGCTTGCGTGGTGGAACCCTGATGCAGACGATGCTTAAAGGCGTCGATGGGCAAGTTTATGCCGTTGCTCAAGGAAATCTTGTCGTTAGTGGCTTTAGTGCTACAGGTGCAGATGGTTCAAAGATTGTTGGTAACAACCCGACCGCAGGTATGATATCAAATGGAGCGATAGTCGAACGGGAAATCCCCTCTCCATTTGGCCGTGGTGATTATATCACCTTTAACTTGCTCGAATCAGATTTTACCACTGCGCAGCGTATGGCTGATGCTGTTAATAATTTCTTGGGACCTCAGATGGCTCAACCCATTGATGCCACCTCAGTCAAAGTGCGTGCACCCAGAGATATATCACAAAGAGTGTCGTTTCTATCTGCAATCGAGAATCTGGAATTCGACCCTGCGGAAGGATCAGCCAAAATCATAGTGAATTCTCGTACTGGTACTATAGTGGTCGGCAAGCATGTTCGCTTAAAACCTGCTGCAGTGACCCATGGTGGTATGACGGTTGCAATTAAAGAGAATCTTAATGTCAGTCAGCCCAATGCATTTGGTGGTGGAGAGACAGTCGTTACGCCAGACACAGATATCGAAGTGACAGAAAAGCAAGGGAAGATGTTTAAATTTGAACCTGGGTTAACACTTGACGACCTTGTACGAGCAGTCAATGAGGTTGGCGCAGCACCTTCCGACTTAATGGCTATTTTACAAGCATTGAAGCAGGCAGGTGCTATTGAAGGTCAACTGATCGTTATTTAGGAGTCGTTATGATTAATAATGGTAAGGATATTGGATTTATCCATGACATTGCGAACCTTGATAAACTTCGTCAGAAAGCGGTTGAGGGCGATGAAAATAGCGAAAAAGAAGCGCTAAGTGCTGCAGCTAAGCAATTTGAGTCGATCTTTACAACCATGCTTCTTAAGTCAATGAGAGATGCTAACTCAACTTTTGAATCTGGGTTAATGGATAGTCAAAATCAACAGTTTTACCGCCAAATGATGGACGAGCAAATGGCGAGTGAGCTGAGTTCTTCTGGTTCTCTTGGTTTAGCTGACATGATTGTTGCTCAGTTGTCTTCTGGTTCAGTTGAAAACCCTAATGCAAAAGCTCGCGAAGTCAATTTTGAAGCTATGATGAGAAAGATTGATAATATTCGTCAGCCTAAGCCAGTCTCAAGCCCTGCTCCTATCGAGCGTTCAGAGGCAGCAAGTTCTCAGCCGTTCGATTCTCCTCAGTCCTTTGTAAACACAATGAAGCCCTATGCACAAAGAGCTGCTCGAGCTCTGGGTGTGGATTCTTCTCTGATATTGGCTCAGGCCGCTCTTGAAACAGGCTGGGGGAAAAAAGTCATTGCCAATACTCGTGGAAGTAGTCATAACTTATTTAACATTAAGGCTGATAAACGATGGACTGGCGATAAAGTTGCAACTCAAACGCTCGAATACCATCAAGGTATTCCGGTGAAAGAAAATGCAGCATTTAGATCATACTCGAGCTTTGAAGATAGTTTTAATGATTATGTCCAATTTTTGAATGATAACCCTCGATATAGTTCAGCTCTGCGTCACCAAGGGAACAATGAGAGTTTTATCAGAGGAATTCATCAAGCTGGTTATGCTACAGATCCTGAATATGCTGAAAAAGTGTTGAAAGTCAAAGCTCAAATTGAGCAGATGTAATGATTCATTCAGCATAGAAATCACTAGGAAAAACGGCAAAAGTCATTATTTTTGGCCTCCATTTATCGATGTTAGCGATAAGGTTGCCGCATCCCGCATCCCGCATCCCGCATCCCGCATCCCGCATCCCGCATCCCACGTCCCACCACTTGGCGCGTATATTGCTTAATAATTAGTTAAGATATTCAGTTGTACTGCTTTTAAGGTTTTACTGGGGGGCGACATGGCATCTGATCTACTGAACCTTGGTGCGCAAAGCGTACTTACGGCTCAGAGACAACTTAACACCACTGGACACAATATCTCTAATGTTAATACAAAGGGTTATAATCGCCAGTCGGTCATACAAGGCACGAACATGCCGCATCAATACGGTGGGGAAACCTATGGTATGGGTGTTCATGTGGATAAAGTTCGCCGCTCTTGGGATCAATTTGCCGTTAATGAACTAAATCTCTCCACTACTAACCATGCCAATAGAGTTGATGACGAAGAAAACTTAGAAATGCTGTCTAGCATGCTAGACTCAGTTGCTTCGAAAAAAATACCCGAAAATCTTAATGAATGGTTTGATGCGGTTAAATCATTAGCTGATAGCCCCAATGATGTGGGTGCTCGAAAAGTAGTACTCGAAAAAGCAGAGCTGATTACCCAAAACCTCAATGACTTTCATGAAACAGTGCGCTTGCAATCAGATATAGCGAATAAAAAGCTGGACCTTGCTATTGAGCGTGTTAACCAATTGGCCATAGAGATTAGGGATATGCATCGCTTGATGATGCGAACACCTGGCCCACACAACGATCTTATGGATACACACGAAAAGCTCATTGCAGAGCTTTCTGAATATACAAAAGTGACGGTGACACCAAGAAAAAATGCCGAAGGCTTTAACGTTCATATTGGTAACGGTCATACCTTAGTATCCGGCACAGAAGCTAGTCAGCTAACGATGATCGATGGCTATCCTGATGTCCATCAGCACAGATTAGCGATGATTGAAGGGAAAGGACTTAAGGCAATCACGACGAGAGATATCGATGGCAAAATTGGTGCTATGTTATCAATGCGTGATGAGAAAATCCCTTACTTGATGGATGAATTGGGAAGGATGACGACGGCTTTTTCTCATGATATTAACCAACTTCAATCTCAGGGATTGGACTTACGAGGCAATATTGGCGGCTTGATGTTTACCGATGTGAACTCTCAAGTAGTGGCTAAATCCCGAGTGGTGACCTCATCAAACTCTACTGCAGATATCGAAGTGTATATTGAAGACCTTAGCCGCTTAATCGGAGGAGAATACTCGCTTCAATATACAGATGGCGACTATTACATTACACGTCCAAATGGACAGCAATCCATAGTGCCTATCATAGGCAACTCAATTGCCATAGATGGGATACGGATTGATATAAAGAATGGTCTTCAAGCCGGAGAAAGAGTGCTAATCAGGCCGACTCGAAACGCGGCAGCGCAAATTAAAATGGAGACGAATGATCCTTCGGAAATCGCAGCACAAAGCTATGAAGCATCCACTACCTTTGCTCAAGGTAGTGCAGAGTTTTTCATCGTTAATGCTGGTGATTTACGCGAATTTGAGGTGATTATCTCACCTAATGGCCAGCAGTTCGCTGTTACTGATACGGACGGAAATATTCTCTTAGCACCTCAGCCTTACCCGCCATCTGGTCCTGTAACCGTTTTAGGAACTTCGTTCGCAATTACATCGGGTGCATTACCCAATGATAAGTTTACGGCAAACCTTGTCCCCTCTGAGGGTGATAATGGTAACTTATTGAATATGCAAGATATTCAGACTAAAAAGCATATGAATGATGGCGAATCTACCGTATTAGACCTTTATCATAACCTGAATACGGATGTCGGGCTGCAAATGTCTACCGCTTCACGCCTAACTGATGTGTCACGATTAGAGAAGGAGACGGCGCAAGAACGCATAGCCACTATTTCGGGTGTGAATCTCGATGAAGAGGCGGCCAATATGATGAAATTTCAGCAAATATACATGGCTTCTTCACGTATCATGCAGGCTTCCAATGATACTTTTAACGCCATCTTGGCATTGAGATAGGAGGCAGATAAATGATGACCCGAATTTCTAGCTTCCATAACTATGAGGCCGTACAGAATGATATCCGTCGCCAAGAGTCCAAAATACATCATAATCAAGCCCAATTAGCGTCGGGTAAGAAATTATTAACGGCAAGTGATGAACCACTCGCGACTCATTACATTCAAAACATCGGTCAACAGAATGAGCAACTACGTCAGTTTACGGATGCCATTGTCCTAAGCCGAAATCGCCTTGAGCATCACGAAGTGATTATTGCAAACGCTGAACAATATGCCGATGAAGCCAAGCGTACTGTCATGGAAATGATCAATGGTTCTTTGGCTCCTGAAGACAGGCTTGCCAAACGACGTGAGTTACAGGAGCTGGCGAATAACTTTCTAAATTTGTCTAACGTACAAGACGAAATTGGCAACTATATCTTTGCGGGAACTAAGCCTAAGAACCAACCATTCTTTCGTGATAGAGATGGAAATATTTCTTACGCGGGTGATGATTACCAACGCAAGATGAAGGTTTCTAATAGCTTAGAAATTCCGATAAACGACCCTGGTAGTAAACTCTTCATGGAGATTGATAACCCACTGGGTGACTTTGAGCCAGAGTATGAATTAAATGAAGCCTCTGAATTGTTACTAGAGAGAGCGACCAATTTTAATAGAGATGACCAGTCGGTTTATAAAGTCACTTTTGTTGATATGCCAGATGGAAATTTTGGCTATCAACTTGAGCGTGATGGTGCTGTGGTTGGCGCAGATACATTTAATCCGGCGACTGGTGTGAAATTTGAAGATGTCACTATACAAATAAAGGGACAAATTACAAAGGGTGATGCAATAACACTAGTTCCGAGAAAAACCTATAGTCTCTTTGACACCTTCAAGAACGCAATGTTGCTATCGGAAGGTTCTGTCTCTGATGCATCGAATACGGCGAAGCTACATCAAGTTACCGAAGAATTTCATGCTGGATTTATTCATCTTAATGAAGCAAGGACAGATGTAGGGGCTCGCTTGAGTACGTTAGATATTCAAGAAGAGCAGCACGAAGACTTCAAACTTACGTTGGCCAAATCGAAGAGTACTTTTGAGGATCTAGATTACGCTGATGCTGTTATTGAGTTTAATGAAAACTCTAGAGCGCTACAGGCATCCCATAAAGCCTTCGGAAAAACCAAAGAATTAACACTATTTAACTATATCTAGCTTTACTGCCATACGAGCTTTGCCGTATGTGCGAAGTAAGATATTACTTCTTGGTCAGAACATTGTTTGAAGCAGTGGCAACCAAGTGGCAAAGAAGCGGCAAGAAGGTTGCCGCAAGGGGTTATCGGCAAACCTCGTTAGGAAATTACCTATAATATATTCCGATAACATATTGAAAAGATTTGAAAAATAATTTTTCTATTGATTATTTAAAGTTGGCACACTACTTGTATTCTTGTAAGCAAGAGTTTAACTAGCAGGTTTTAAGTGGGTGTTGCCTACTTAGCAAGTCATCTACGGTCAGTGCTTCCAACTGAGATTAAGCTGGCCGCTTCGCAAGTACTTGCGAACTCAATAGGAGAGCAGACTATGACCATTAATGTAAATACTAACGTGTCGGCGATGACAGCCCAGCGTTACTTAACTAAGTCGACCAATGACTTGAACACCTCGATGGAAAGACTTTCATCTGGGCACAGAATCAACAGTGCGAAAGACGATGCGGCCGGTCTACAAATATCTAACCGTTTGACAGCACAAAGTCGCGGCCTTGATGTGGCAATGCGTAACGCCAATGATGGTATTTCGATTGCACAGACTGCAGAAGGTGCCATGAACGAGTCAACCATTGTTCTGCAGCGGATTCGTGACTTGGCACTCCAATCGGCAAATGGTACTAACTCTCTTTCAGAGCGAGTGGCTCTAAATGAAGAAGTAGTGGCACTGCAAGATGAATTAAACCGTATCGCCGAAACCACATCTTTCGGTGGACGCAAACTTCTGAATGGATCATTTGGGGAATCGGCTTTCCAAATAGGCGCAAGTTCTGGTGAGGCAATTATCATGGGTTTAACCAGTATCCGTGCTGATGAACCTAGAATGGGAGGCCAGTCATTCATAGCAGACCCATTGCAAGGTAAAGACAAAAATTGGGGCGTGCCAGCAACGGCAAGAGATATCAAGTTTGAGTTTACAACCAAAGATGGTGAGGCCATTACTTTAGATATTATTGCTAAAGAAGGCGATGACATCGAAGAACTGGCTACTTATATCAATGGTCAAACAGACAAAATAAATGCTTCGGTTGACCAAGATGGTCGGTTGCAGGTTTTTGTCGCAGAGCCTCACATTGAAGGTAACTTAAATATTTCTGGTGCCCTTGCTACTGAGGTTGGTTTAAATGGTGGTCCAGGCGAGTTGACCACAGTTAGAGATATTGATGTCACAACGGCTGGTGGCGCGCAAAATGCGGTGGGGATTGTCGATTCGGCGCTTAGATATATTGATTCTCAACGTGCTGACTTGGGTGCGAAGCAAAACCGACTAAGCCATAGTATTAACAACTTAGCCAATATTCAAGAAAACGTAGCGGCATCAAATAGCCGAATCAAAGACACTGACTTTGCTAAGGAAACAACCGCGTTAACCAAAGCACAAATATTGCAACAGGCAGGTACATCAATACTTGCTCAAGCAAAACAGTTGCCAAATTCTGCAATCTCGTTATTGCAGTAGTAGTGAATATCTTCACTAGCAGTATCCAGACGTGGATTAGTGAAGATATTCCGGCAAGCATGGACTTCTAAGTATTAAGAGCTCTCTCACACTCGCTCTATTCACTTAAAGTCTATGCATATGGAAGCCAGGCTGTGATCATTTCTCTCGATCTCCACAATGGCGACCACAATAGCCCCAGTTCTCTCAAAGGAAAAGGGGCTTTTCTTTTTCTATCAGATACTTAATTGAAACTTCCTGGATGGATTGCACCGTAGCGTATCTTCCCCCACCGACCAATAGCGCTAAATCTTTAGCTCACGATTCAATATTTGCAAGCCCGATCAATCTATTTATGTTTTTCTAGGTCACATAAAGGAATTTTATATTTTGTTCTAAAGTAAATTATTTCTGCGTCGTTAATAAGGGTACTTTGAGAGAACTTGGTTTACCGAGACGTCGGAAACCTTTCGAAACTTCCGGTCTACGGAAAATCAATAGGAGTAACCACTATGGCGGTTAATGTAAACACTAACGTTGCGGCTATGACGGCACAACGCTATTTGAATAGCGCGTCGGCTGCCCAACAAACCTCGATGGAGCGATTGTCCTCAGGGTTTAAAATTAACAGTGCTAAGGATGACGCAGCTGGTATGCAGATTTCGAATCGCTTGGCTTCCCAAAGTCGAGGGCTTGATGTAGCGGTACGAAATGCCAACGACGGTATATCTATTACACAAACAGCTGAAGGTGCAATGAATGAAACAGCCAACATTCTTCAGCGAATGCGAGATCTCTCACTACAATCAGCAAACGGTTCGAACTCTAAGTCTGAACGGATCGCTTTGCAACAGGAAGTGACGGCATTGAATGATGAATTGAACCGTATTGCGGAGACAACATCTTTCGGTGGTAACAAACTACTTAATGGTACATTCTCTACTAAATCGTTTCAAATAGGTGCAGATAATGGTGAAGCTGTGATGCTCACGCTCGAAAATCTACGTAGTGATAATACGATGATGGGCGGTAATATTTATGTAGCGGCTGAGGCAAAAGATAAAGATTGGGGAGTTGATGCTGCAGCTAATGAGCTGACCATTGCTTTCACCGACGTCTTTGGTGAAGCTCAAACCATTACCATTAATGCCAAGGAAGGTGATGATATTGAGGAATTGGCAACCTATATCAATGGTCAAAATGATATGGTTAAAGCCTCGGTTGGGGATGACGGTAATATCCAAATATTCGCTGGAAACAATAAAGTGGATGGTGCTCTGACATTTGGTGGCTCATTAGCTGGTGAACTCAACTTTGGTGCCGCGGAAGCAGTCACGGTTGATACCGTGGATATTACCTCAGTAGCTGGTGCTCAAGAAGCAGTGGCAATTGTTGATACTGCACTGCAGTTTGTCGATAGTCACCGAGCTGAACTTGGTGCATTCCAAAACCGTTTCGGTCATGCGATCAGTAACTTAGATAACATTAACGAAAATGTAAATGCGTCTAAGAGCCGGATCAAAGACACAGATTTTGCCAAAGAAACCACTGCATTAACTAAATCTCAGATCCTTACTCAGGCATCGAGTTCTGTTCTTGCACAGGCAAAGCAAGCGCCCAACTCAGCGTTGGGGCTTCTAGGCTAAGAAAGTGATTTATTAGCAAATAGAAAGTCATGACTTTAAATAAAAATCCAGCGATTGCTGGATTTTTTATTTCTTGATGTCAATCACTCAGTACAAAATGGGCTGGAAAATCAAAGGGAAGACAGAAAGTGGTGGCTACGACGGGATTTGAACCTGTGACCCCATCATTATGAGTGATGTGCTCTAACCAGCTGAGCTACGTAGCCATTGTGAACAAATATTTTGTTTACATCTAAATGAGAAGAGTATGGCAGGTCTACCTGGATTCGAACCAGGGAATGACGGGATCAAAACCCGTTGCCTTACCACTTGGCGATAGACCTACATGAGTTAACTGAAATAGCTAACAAATTTATGGTGCGGAAGGAGAGACTTGAACTCTCACACCTTGCGGCGCCAGAACCTAAATCTGGTGCGTCTACCAATTCCGCCACTTCCGCAACTAATTTTGTGATCGGCCAGATAATTGGTGGATCTGACTGATATTGTGTATGGCAGGTCTACCTGGATTCGAACCAGGGAATGACGGGATCAAAACCCGTTGCCTTACCACTTGGCGATAGACCTGCAGGGTTAACTGTAATAGTTAACAATTTATGGTGCGGAATGAGTGACTTGAACTCTCACACCTTGCGGCGCCAGAACCTAAATCT
The DNA here is from genome assembly GCF_009363415.1 of Vibrio aquimaris. Lineage (NCBI taxonomy): Bacteria > Pseudomonadati > Pseudomonadota > Gammaproteobacteria > Vibrionales > Vibrionaceae > Vibrio > Vibrio aquimaris. Next base: position 843,979 of record NZ_CP045350.1, read on the forward strand.
GGTGCGTCTACCAATTCCGCCACTTCCGCATAAATTGTGTTTGTAGAATATATCAAGATGGTGCGGAAGGAGAGACTTGAACTCTCACACCTTGCGGCGCCAGAACCTAAATCTGGTGCGTCTACCAATTCCGCCACTTCCGCATCTTGATTCTACAGGACCAATAGCCAGGGCTAATAGTCAAAATAAATGGTGGCTACGACGGGATTCGAACCTGTGACCCCATCATTATGAGTGATGTGCTCTAACCAGCTGAGCTACGTAGCCATAAATTATGGTGCGGAAGGAGAGACTTGAACTCTCACACCTTGCGGCGCCAGAACCTAAATCTGGTGCGTCTACCAATTCCGCCACTTCCGCAACTAGTTTTTTGATCGGCCAGATAATTGGTGGATCTGACTGATGTTGTATATGGCAGGTCTACCTGGATTCGAACCAGGGAATGACGGGATCAAAACCCGTTGCCTTACCACTTGGCGATAGACCTGCAGAGTTAACTGCAATAGTTAACGAATATATGGTGCGGAAGGAGAGACTTGAACTCTCACACCTTGCGGCGCCAGAACCTAAATCTGGTGCGTCTACCAATTCCGCCACTTCCGCAACTAATTTTTTGATCGGCCAGATAATTGGTGGATCTGACTGATGTTGTATATGGCAGGTCTACCTGGATTCGAACCAGGGAATGACGGGATCAAAACCCGTTGCCTTACCACTTGGCGATAGACCTGCAGGGTTAACTGCAATAGTTAACAATTTATGGTGCGGAAGGAGAGACTTGAACTCTCACACCTTGCGGCGCCAGAACCTAAATCTGGTGCGTCTACCAATTCCGCCACTTCCGCAACTAATTTTGTGATCGGCCAGATAATTGGTGAATCTGACTGATATTATATATGGCAGGTCTACCTGGATTCGAACCAGGGAATGACGGGATCAAAACCCGTTGCCTTACCACTTGGCGATAGACCTGCAGGGTTAAACTGCAATAGTTAGCAATTTATGGTGCGGAAGGAGAGACTTGAACTCTCACACCTTGCGGCGCCAGAACCTAAATCTGGTGCGTCTACCAATTCCGCCACTTCCGCATAAATTGTGTTTGTAGAATATATCAAGATGGTGCGGAAGGAGAGACTTGAACTCTCACACCTTGCGGCGCCAGAACCTAAATCTGGTGCGTCTACCAATTCCGCCACTTCCGCGTCTTGATTCTACAGGACCAATAGCCAAGGCTAATAGTCAAAATAAATGGTGGCTACGACGGGATTCGAACCTGTGACCCCATCATTATGAGTGATGTGCTCTAACCAGCTGAGCTACGTAGCCACTCGTGAGCGTGACAATATAAACGTTCACGCTCCTAGTGACAAGCCCTTTTTCTTAAAGGCTTAACACTTTATATAATTGGCAGGTCTACCTGGATTCGAACCAGGGAATGACGGGATCAAAACCCGTTGCCTTACCACTTGGCGATAGACCTACATGGGTTAACTGAAATAGCTAACAAATTTATGGTGCGGAAGGAGAGACTTGAACTCTCACACCTTGCGGCGCCAGAACCTAAATCTGGTGCGTCTACCAATTCCGCCACTTCCGCATCTATTCCTAAATACTTTAGAATAAAGCTTTTAGGAATGGTGGCTACGACGGGATTTGAACCTGTGACCCCATCATTATGAGTGATGTGCTCTAACCAGCTGAGCTACGTAGCCATACCATATTTTGTTCTCTTCAATAACTTAGTTTATTGTTGGGAACGGCGCGCATTATGCGAAGTTGAAGCAAAGCCGTCAATAGTTTTTTTGAATAAATGCCGTGAAATCAACTGTTCGGTTTCTTTTTAAACAAAGAGCCGCGTTAATGAGTAAAAAGTGATGGTAAAATGAAGAACATTTACCAAGTTTATTTATTTGATTACTCAAGTGAAAAAATAAAGCCAGCCAAGCGGCTGGCTTTTATTGTCAATGACTTGCGCGGAAATTACACATTGAAGCGGAAATGCACTACGTCACCATCTTTGACGATGTAATCTTTGCCTTCCAAACGCCATTTACCCGCATCTTTTGCACCACTTTCACCTTGGTATTGAATATAGTCCTCGTAGCCAACAACTTCAGCGCGAATAAACCCTTTTTCAAAGTCAGTATGAATTTTTCCAGCAGCTTGAGGTGCTGTGGCACCAACTGGAATAGTCCATGCTCTGACTTCTTTTACGCCAGCAGTAAAGTAAGTATGTAGGGTCAAAAGCTCATAACCTGAACGAATTACGCGGTTTAATCCAGGCTCTTCAATGCCCATGTCGGCTAGAAACTCTTCTCTGTCTTCGTCTTCAAGCTCTGATAATTCAGACTCTATTGCTGCGCAAACCGGCACCACTACATTGTTTTCTTTTGCGGCAAATTCACGTACAGCATCAAGATATGGGTTATCTTCGAATCCATCTTCATTGACATTGGCAATGTACATGGTTGGTTTGAGAGTCAGAAAATTGAGGTATCCAATCGCTGCAAGCTCCTCTTTTGCAAGCTCAACAGTTCGAGCCATTCCGCCTTCTGTTAGTACGGGTAGAAGCTTTTCTAGAACGACTAATTCGAACTTGGCATCCTTATCACCGCCTTTTGCCTTTTTAGCGTTGCGTTGGATGGCACGTTCACATGAATCCAAGTCTGCCATAGCTAATTCAAGGTTGATGACTTCAATGTCTTCAATTGGAGAAACTTTCCCTGCCACATGGACGATATTTTCATTTTCAAAACAACGTACTACATGACCAATTGCATCGGTTTCTCTAATGTTAGCAAGAAACTTATTGCCCAAACCTTCACCTCTTGAAGCGCCAGCAACCAGCCCTGCAATATCCACAAACTCCATAGTAGTCGGGATGATTTTTTGCGGGTTAACTATTTTCGCTAGGGCGTCAAGTCGCAAGTCTGGTACAGGAACGACGCCAGTATTTGGCTCGATTGTACAGAATGGAAAGTTAGCTGCTTCGATTCCAGCTTTAGTTAGTGCGTTAAACAGAGTTGATTTACCTACGTTTGGTAAACCAACGATGCCACATTTAAAACCCATGATAATAACCTTATTCTGCTTTGAACGTGTGTAGGCGGTTTTGTGCTTTTGCTAAGCCGTCCTTGAGTAGGATATCCAAGCTACGTACTGCTTCGTCAGTCGCAGCGTCAAGGAGTTCTTGCTCCTTAACTGGTGCCTTACCCAGTACAAAGCCCGCTACTTTGTCTTTGTGCCCTGGATGGCCAATACCTATCCTCAGGCGGTAAAAATCTTTGCAATTACCCAGTTTACTTATGGTGTCGCGCAGGCCGTTGTGTCCGCCATGGCTGCCACCTTTTTTTAACTTAGCGATACCAGGGGGTAAATCCAGCTCATCGTGCGCAACTATGATTTCTTCAGGTTTTATTTGGTAGAACTTGGCCAAAGCGGCAATAGATTTACCTGATAAATTCATAAATGTGGTCGGGATGAGTAACCGGAGATCTTGTCCATGAACGATGAGGCGGCCTGTCATACCAAAAAACTTGGGTTCACTTTTGAGTATGATGTTATGGGCGCGCGCCAGCTCTTCAACGACCCAAGCCCCTGCGTTATGTCGAGTTTTAGAATATTCTGGGCCAGGGTTAGCGAGTCCGACAAGAAGTTTAATTGATTGGCTCACGGTAAAGATCTCTGTTGGCATCTTAAAAGCGCGGTATGATAACACAGAAATATTCGTCTGGGCGAGGTATCCGTTTATCTGGTGTGAATATGAAAAATAAAACACCTCTGTGGGAGGTGTTTTAGTACATTCTCTATTGTGTTCAATTTGACTTAATTGAACATTGCTGAGATTGATTCTTCATTGCTGATACGGCGAATCGCTTCTGCAAGCATACGAGATAGACTTAGTGTGGTGACTTTGCCTGTTGCTTGCATTTCTTTTGATAGCGTAACTGAGTCAGTGACTATGACTTGGTCTAGCACTGAATTTTTGATGTTTTGATGGGCATTACCAGAGAAAACAGCGTGAGTGGCGTAGGCGAAAACTCGTTTAGCACCGCGCTCTTTAAGCGCCTCTGCTGCTTTACATAAGGTGCCGCCTGTATCGATCATATCGTCAACAATCACGCAGTCTCGATTTTCGACGTCACCAATCAAGTTCATCACTTCAGATACGTTTGCACGAGGACGACGTTTATCAACAATCGCGATATCAATATCGCCAAGTGCTTTCGCCGTCGCACGCGCCCTAACCACACCACCAAGGTCTGGCGATACGACAACAGGGTTCTCGAGTCCTCGTGCTTCCATGTCATCCAGAAGAACAGGTGTACCAAAGATGTTATCTACTGGAACATCAAAGAAACCTTGAATCTGCTCAGCGTGTAGGTCGATGGTAAGTACACGGTCAACACCAACGTTGGACAAAAAGTCAGCGACGACTTTGGCAGTAATAGGTACACGTGCAGAGCGAACTCGGCGGTCTTGGCGAGCATAGCCAAAATAAGGGATAACTGCTGTAATACGGCCGGCAGAAGCGCGGCGCATTGCATCAATCATCACGACCAATTCCATTAGGTTATCATTAGTTGGTGCGCAGGTAGATTGGATGATGAAAACATCACTACCACGTACATTTTCGTTGATTTGAACAGCGACTTCGCCATCAGAAAAACGAGAAACAGTTGCATCACCAAGGGAGATGTAGAGACGATCAGCAATACGTTGGGCTAGTTCAGGTGTAGCGTTACCAGCAAATAGCTTCATATCAGGCACGGTAGAAACCTCAGGGTTGCGTCCAGTATTTAGATTATATTATGTGCTAAGCAATAGTTAGCAAGTGTCTCATAAAGAGGTGAAATATTTTTCCCTCTCGCTACGAAAGCTGAGACATTGTCAGGTAATAATTCAAGAACCTTGTTGGCCTCATTTTGGCTTGAAAACTCAGCAAAAACGCAGGATCCGGTTCCTGTAAGTCTTGACGGCGCATATTGTAACAGCCATGAAAGTTGCTTATCAACCTCTGGGTACAGCATTCTCACAACTTTTTCGCAATCGTTTTCGTAAGGACTACTTAGAAGCGTATTTAGATCACGCTTTGGCGAATTTCTGTGCAGTTTCGGATGGAAAAATATCTCGGCGGTGGTGATAGATACTCCTGGTCTCACTACCAGGTAGTATTTCTCTTCGGGCTGAGCTTTTGCTAGTTTTTCACCGACACCTTCGGCGAAGGCAGCGAAACCCTGTGTGAAAACTGGCACATCGGCGCCAAGAGCTAAACCAATCTGTGCAAGTTCATCTTGAGATACTTTTGTCTGCCAAAGATGGTTTAGCGCAACAAGAGTTGTGGCGGCGTTGGAAGACCCACCACCTATCCCTCCACCCATAGGTAATTTTTTATTGAGTTTGATATGGGCGCCATAGGTGCAATTTTTCTTTGTTCTTAACGCATCCGCTGCTCGATAAATAAGGTTGTCTTTAGTCGGCACACCTGGAAGTTCAGGTTCAATGGTAATCTCACCAGTGTTATTAGCCGTTATAGTGAGTTCATCACCATAATCCAAAAATTGAAATAAGGTCTGTAAGTCGTGGTAACCATTATCTCTTTGCCCTGTAATGTACAAGAATAGATTAAGCTTAGCGGGCGATGGCCAAACGGTGGTGTCATGAATCATTGTTCAATATTCCAGTCGGAAATGATGATATTTATTTTGATATCTCCCTGCGTCAACTTGAGTTTGTGTGGCAATGGGAGTGTTTGGTGTTGATACTGTACGTCTTGATAACTTAGATAATCGAGTTGCCAAACTTTACTCTGCACTTGTTTAGTCAGCGACGCTAGAGTATTAGTGTCGTTAAGCACAAAGCTATCGGCACCTTCAGGGCTACCTAAAAACCAGCTATTGAGCTGTTCAACCGGCAAATTCAGCCCAGTGAGGCGATAAATAAGTGATTGAGCATCATGAGAGGTAAAAGTCTCATCTTGGTAAGTCTCAATAGAGGAGCCCTCGGGGGTAATTTTTAGGTTGAGTGCTGTTTGGCCAAGAAAAGTCGTTAGCCTCAGCTGTTTGAAGCTTGAGCTGTGCTTCCACTGGAAGTTGAGTGACTGGCGCTGTTCGGGTGAAATATAGCCGAGTTTCCCATTGGTTTTGTATTTATTTATTGAGGCAAGTTTTTGCTGTTGTGTTTGCCATTCAACATTGGTAGTACTTGGATCAATGGAAGCACAACCTGAGAGAAACAATCCGCTGAGTATAAAAGTGATGAAGAGACGAGAATTGACCGTCATTGTGTAATATTTGTCCATATTGAATGGTGTCGGTGGGCCAGAGTATACCATTGAAATCACGAAGTGATGAAAACATATCCTTAATGGCCTTTAATTAAATTGGGGCATAAAGTAAAATTCTGTCCTTGTTCGCTTATTCGCTGATTCAGAGAAACTTGATTACATGTCATTGCTTGCTATCGGTATTAACCATAATTCGGCTTCCGTTGAACTACGAGAGAAAGTCGCATTTGGGCCGGAAAAATTACCACAAGCACTTAAGCAATTAGGTGATAATCCATATGTAAATGGTAGTGTTATCATTTCTACCTGTAATCGGACTGAAATATACTGTGATGTTAAAGCATTAGGCAAAAGTAAAGTCATTGATTGGCTTGCTCAATTCCATCAAATTAGTCCTGAAGCCTTAAAGCCCAGCTTATATGTTCATGAAGAGCAGGCCGCAATTCGTCACTTGATGCGTGTATCATGTGGGTTGGATTCTCTTGTCCTAGGTGAACCCCAAATATTGGGACAGGTAAAGCAGGCATATTCTGATTCGCGTCAGCATCAATCTGTTGACACGGCAATGGATAAACTGTTTCAAAAAGTCTTCTCTGTTGCAAAACGCGTTCGTACAGAAACCGATATCGGTGGTAATGCTGTTTCGGTAGCGTATGCGGCTTGTACACTTGCCAAGCATATTTTTGAGTCACTACGTGAATCTACAGTTCTGCTTGTTGGAGCTGGCGAGACGATTGAGTTGGTCGCTAAACATCTCGCGAGCAATGGCTGTAGTGATATGATAGTTGCGAACCGAACTTATGAACGTGCTGAGCCTTTAGCCGAGCAATTCGGCGCACAAATCATTGGTTTGCCAGAAATACCTAATCATCTTGCTCGCGCCGATATTGTGATAAGCTCCACTGCAAGCCCTCTGCCCATAATTGGAAAGGGTATGGTCGAGACCGCATTAAAAGCTCGCCGACATCAGCCTATGTTATTGGTCGATATCGCGGTTCCCAGAGATATCGAGTCTCAGGTTGCTGAACTCGATGATGCTTATCTTTATTCAGTGGATGATTTGCAATCGATTGTTGAAAACAACATGGAGCAACGTAAGGTCGAGGCAATTCAAGCTGAGGCGATTGTGAGTGAAGAAAGTGCGACATTTATGTCATGGTTGCGTTCGTTGCAGGCAGTCGATAGTATTCGGGACTATCGCAAAGCAGCCAATGATATTCGTGAAGATTTGCTTAGCAAAAGCTTACAGTCTTTAGCCGCAGGCACAGATCCGGAGAAAGTGCTGCTTGAGCTTAGTAATAAGTTGACCAACAAATTAATCCATGCCCCAACTCGAGCTCTGCAAAGTGCCGCTGAGCAAGGTGAGCCTGCCAAGCTTGCGACATTACGACAAAGTCTGGGTCTTGAAGACTCTTAACACTCTTGGTTGGTTTCTGCCAACCAACTAAATAGAACCCTGAGTTAATAAAACTATGAAAGCCTCAATTCTAACTAAGCTAGAAACACTCGTTGAACGATATGAAGAAGTTCAGCATTTACTTGGTGACCCTGATGTCATTGGTGATCAAGACAAATTCCGCGCCCTGTCCAAAGAATATTCTCAGTTAGAGGAAGTCACTAAGTGCTTTCAAGCTTATCAGCAAGCTCAAGAAGATCTGAAAGCAGCTGAAGAAATGGCAAAAGAAGATGATGCTGAAATGCGCGAAATGGCGCAGGAAGAAATCAAAGATGCGCGAGAGACCATCGAGCGCCTCAATGACGAGCTGCAAATTTTGCTCCTGCCAAAAGATCCGAATGATGATCGCAATTGCTTCTTAGAAATTCGCGCAGGTGCAGGGGGAGATGAAGCGGGCATTTTTGCCGGAGATTTATTCCGCATGTACAGTAAGTTTGCTGAAAAGAAAGGTTGGCGTATTGAAGTGATATCGTCCAATGAGTCTGAGCAGGGCGGTTACAAAGAAATGATTGCCAAAGTTAATGGCGATGGAGCATATGGTATCTTAAAGTTTGAGTCAGGCGGACACCGTGTACAACGTGTCCCTGCAACAGAATCACAAGGTCGAGTGCATACTTCTGCCTGCACGGTAGCCATTATGCCAGAAATTCCAGAAGCGGAAATTCCAGAAATCAAAGCAGCAGACCTAAAAATTGACACCTTCAGGGCTTCTGGAGCAGGCGGTCAGCACGTCAACACAACAGATTCTGCAATTCGTATTACTCACTTACCGACAGGGACGGTGGTTGAGTGCCAAGATGAACGCTCACAGCATAAAAATAAAGCTAAAGCTATGTCAGTGTTGGCTGCGCGTATTATACAAGCAGAAGAAGCCAAGCGTGCTGCCCAAGAATCTGACACTCGCCGAAACCTGCTTGGGTCTGGCGACCGAAGCGATAGAATTCGTACCTATAACTACCCACAGGGACGTGTTTCAGATCATCGTATCAACCTAACGCTTTATCGATTGAGTGAGGTAATGGAAGGTGATCTTGTTAGCTTGATTGATCCTGTTATTCAAGAGCACCAAGCAGATCAGCTTGCTGCCTTGGCAGAGAATAATTAATGAAGCAATCATCTAGCGTTGAGGATACGCTAAAGTCTGCAACTGAAAGGTTAACAGTGAGCGGCAGTGAATCGCCTTCTCTTGATGCATCAGTATTGCTCTGCCATGTACTAGATAAACCGAGATCTTTTTTGTTGACTTGGCCTGACAAGCTATTGTCTATCGATGACACACAGGCGTTTGAGCAAGTTTTGCAGCGTCGTATCAAAGGTGAACCTGTGGCCTACATATTAGGTCAACGAGAGTTTTGGTCTTTGCCTTTGCAAGTCGCTCCAAGCACGCTTATTCCTCGCGCAGATACAGAACGCTTGGTGGAAATTGCACTGGAAAAAGCGCCTCAATTACCGGGCGATATTCTCGATTTAGGCACAGGCACAGGAGCCATTGCTTTGGCGATAGCTTCTGAGCTACCTAAGCGTCAAGTTTGGGGTATTGATGTCAAAGAGGAAGCAAGACAGCTAGCAGAATCAAATGCATTAAAGCTTGGCATTGAAAATGCTAACTTTCTCTGTGGTGATTGGTTTACCCCTTTGGAGGCGGGCACACAGTTTGCTTTGATTGTGTCAAACCCTCCTTATATCGAAAAGAACGATCCTCATCTTACGCAAGGTGATGTAAGGTTTGAGCCTTTGAGTGCGTTAGTCGCTCAGGACAACGGCCTTGCAGATATCAAACATATTGCTAACCAAGCAATGGGCTTTTTGTTGCCTGGAGCCTGGCTGATGTTTGAACATGGGTATGACCAAGGAAAATCGGTGAGAGATATTTTAAGCGCTTTGGGTTATCAGAGCATTACCACTTACAAAGATTATGGGGAAAATGACCGAGTCACTGTGGGTCAATTTTCTCTATGCCAGAAAGAGAAATAATTATGTATGAAGGTTTAAAGCATTTTCATTTATTGACAGTAGTCATTAGCGTCACTTTGCTATCACTGCGTTATGGGCTGATGATGGCAAACTCTGGCCTGCTGGAAAAGAAGTTTCTCAAAGTTTTCCCTCATATTAATGACACCTGTCTATTGCTTTCAGGTATTGGGCTTATATTTATCACCAATTTTATTCCATTTACCCCTGCAGCGCCTTGGCTAACTGAGAAAATTACTTGTGTTCTTGCGTATATAGCTCTTGGTGTTTTTGCTCTTAAATTGGGCAAAAACAAGATGTTGCGTACCTTTGCTTTCTTTGGTGCTTTGGGCTGGATCGCAATGGCAGGCAAATTAGCCGTTACTAAAATACCAATGTTGCTGGGTTGAGGAGAGTGTAAGAATATCCATGGTAGAGCTATTTGACGAAGATTTTGACGCGATTGAACTGGCTGAGAGCGCACTGATTTTAAATAAAGCCATCAACCCAAAAACCAATGACATATGGGCAAGAAACGAGCTTAAACGTTTGCTCAAAGAGGCCGAACTTGCCCTTAGCCATGAAGTCGATGAACAACAACGATTTGATGCCTTATTGCGTCTTTTTTACCATCAATGGGGATTTTCTGGTGATCAGGAGGCTTATTATGAATCATCGAATGCGTTCGTCGATAAAGTCTTAGAGAGCAGGAAAGGGATTCCGGTCAGCTTGGGGTCTATACTATTATACTTGGGTCGTAAACTAGGTTTACCTGTATCTGGTGTGACTTTCCCAAGCCAATTTTTAATTAAGTTAGAGTGGTTTGGTGAGGCGCCAAAGTTCATCAATCCTTTTAATGGTGAATATGTTTCCAAGCAGGTACTGAGAGCTTGGTTAATTGGCCACAGCGGTCCGTTAGCTAAGCTTAAACCTTCGCATCTTAAATCAGTTGACAACCCAACTGTGATTGGTCGCTGGCTAGCGTTGCTAAAGAGCACTTTACTGCGTGAGGAGAGATATACACTAGCATTAAAATGTACCGATCTTGCACTGAGTTTTGTACCTGATGACCCCTATGAAATCCGTGATAGAGGATTTATCTATCAGCAATTAGATTGCCATCAAGTCGCACTGAGTGATTACCAATACTTTATCGATCAGTGTCCTGATGACCCCGCCGCTGAGTTACTCAAAAATCAAGTTAATGCGATGAGCTTGACTCAGGTTACCGTGCATTAAGCATAGTAGTAAACAGACAGAAATAGAGACTACAAAATGGATCAAAAAACCGTTCAAGTTGGTGATATCCCAGTTGCCAATGATAAGCCGTTTACCCTATTCGCAGGTATGAATGTTCTTGAGTCTAGGGATCTGGCGATGCAGATTTGTGAGCATTACGTCAAAGTGACAGAAAAACTGGGAATTCCTTATGTATTCAAAGCTTCTTTTGATAAAGCGAATCGCAGCTCAGTGCACTCTTATCGTGGCCCTGGGTTAGAAGAAGGAATGAAAATCTTCCAAGAGATTAAGGATACTTTTGGCGTTAAAATTATTACCGATGTGCACACAGAAGAGCAAGCTCAGCCAGTAGCCGATGTGGTTGATGTGATTCAATTACCTGCCTTTTTGGCACGCCAGACCGATTTAGTCGAAGCAATGGCTAAAACGAGTGCTGTGATTAATGTTAAGAAACCGCAGTTTATGAGCCCAAGTCAAGTGGGTAACCTAGTTGAAAAGTTTGCAGAGTGTGGCAATAAACAGGTGATTCTTTGTGAGCGAGGTTCTTGTTATGGTTACGACAATTTAGTGGTTGATACGCTTGGCTTTGGAGTGATGAAGAAAGCATCAAATGGTAGTCCGATTATTTTTGATGTGACGCATGCACTGCAAATGAGAGATCCTTCAGGTTCTGCATCTGGTGGCCGAAGAGAGCAGACGGTTGAATTAGCAAAGGCTGGATTAGCAACAGGTATTGCAGGTCTATTTATTGAATCGCACCCTAATCCTGACAAAGCGAAATGTGATGGCCCTTCAGCCCTACCGCTCGATAAAGTGGAACCATTTTTAGCTCAAATGAAGGCTTTGGATGACTTGATAAAAGGTTTCGAGCATATTGAGATTAACTAATAAAAGATCAGATAGGCTAACGCATGCGTTAGCCTTTTTATTCCAGATGAAAAGTAAATAGCTAGTATATTAATGAGATAACATCAGCTAGGTCACTTTATTAGGTATTCAATTATTAATTATGGTGATCTAAACAGCATAACTATCAAAACAAGATGCTAGCTTTAGCCGCTTAACTTAAACTATCCCAACCTTTTATTGAGCATGATCTCAAAACAAGTTCGTTAATTGCTCAATGAGTCTAAAACTCCATTCATTAAACAATTCTATATGCTCAAAGGTATGATAATGAAGCAACGTTTGATTTTTAAAACCGCATTGAGTGCCGCTCTTCTAACCACTCTTGCTAGTTGTGCAACGGCACCTAAGCCAGAGTGGGAAGCGGATAAAACTTATAAGCTGACCGTTCTTCACACCAACGACCACCATGGCCGTTTCTGGCAGAATAAATATGGTGAGTACGGCATGGCAGCGCGTAAAACCTTAATTGACGAACTACGTGCAGATATAGAGAGTGAGGGAGGCAGCGTTCTTCTTCTCTCTGGCGGTGATATTAATACAGGTGTTCCTGAATCTGACCTTCAAGATGCCGAACCCGACTTTAAAGGTATGAGTAAAATTGGCTACGATGCGATGGCGTTGGGGAATCACGAGTTTGATAACTCACTGGATGTGCTTTTTAAGCAGATAGAATGGGCAAACTTCCCAATGCTATCTGCCAACATTTATGACAAGAAAACGGGCAAACGCATGTTTCAGGCATATCAGATGTTTGAAAAGCAAGGAATAAAAATTGCCATTATTGGCCTAACAACCGAAGATACTGCCAAAATTGGTAACCCGGAATTTATCAGTGGAATCGATTTTAGAGATCCTAAAGAAGAAGCAAAGAAGTTGATTGCTGAAATCAAAAAAACCGAACACCCTGACCTGATTTTTGCCGTAACCCACATGGGGCACTACGAAAATGGTAATCGTGGCATTAATGCGCCTGGCGATGTGGCATTAGCGAGATACCTCAATGAAGGTGATTTAGACATGATTGTTGGCGGGCATTCACAAGAGCCTGTTTGCATGGAAGGGCCAAACATTGTCAACAAACGCTTTAAACCTGGTGATGAATGTAAACCCGACTTGCAAAACGGCACCTACATTGTGCAAGCCCATGAATGGGGTAAGTATGTTGGGCGTGCCGATTACGAATTTCGTAATGGAGAGCTGGAGATGGTGAGTTACGACTTGATCCCAGTGAACTTGAAGAAAAAAGTAAAAATTGATGGCAAAAAGCAGCGTGTCTTTATTCAAGATGAAATTGCAGAAAATCAAGAGATGCTAAAATTTCTACGTCCATATCAAGAAAAAGGTAAAGCACAATTAGAGGTGAAAATTGCTGAGTCTAATGGCAAATTAGAAGGTGATAGAGATGTGGTTCGCTTCCAGCAGACTAACCTTGGGCGTCTAATTGCAACTGCTCATATGGAACGAGCGCAAGCTGACTTTGGTATTATGAACTCTGGTGGTGTGCGTGATTCTATCGAAGGTGGAGATATCACTTATAAGGATGTGCTTAAAGTTCAGCCGTTTGGTAATATATTGACCTACACGGATATGACGGGCAAAGAAGTACTAGATTACTTGAATGCGGTTGCAACCATGCCAGTAGACTCCGGCGCTTATGCTCAGTTTGCAGGCATTTCAATGACAGTATCTAATGATAAAGTCTCGAATGTTTTCATTGGTGGCAAGCAGCTCAGACTAGATAAAACATACCGCTTTACAGTGCCAAGCTACAACGCAGCTGGTGGCGATGGTTATCCTAAGATCAGTGATCACCCTGGCTATGTGAACACTGGCTTTGTTGATGCTGAAATATTGAAAGAATACCTTCAAGATAACAGTCCAATTGATGTTAACAAGTTCGTGTCGAATGAAGTTGTGTATAAATAATTGGACCACCTAAGATAATTGAGGCGCTGGGTTTAGGATTCAGCGTCTTTTATTTTTCATAATGGAACCTCTATGACCCCCGCCATTAACCTTGCTAAGAAGAAGAAAATCTCGCATACCATTCATGAATATCAACATGACCCTCGTGCAGAAAGTTATGGACTGGAAGCCGCTGAAGCTATGGGGCAAGACCCAAGTGATGTGTTTAAAACTCTATTATTTAGTCTTAACGGTGACTCAAAAAACTTGGCTGTCGCGGTGATTCCTGTCGAGCATAAACTTAATCTAAAATTGGCTGCCAAGGCGGCGAAAGCGAAAAAAGTAGAGATGGCAAATCCTGAAATTGCTCAAAAAATCACAGGGTATGTTGTTGGAGGAATAAGCCCTTTAGGACAAAAAAAGGACCTGCCTACTTATATTCATCAAAGTGCCCAGAACAAAGCAACTATCTGTGTTAGTGCTGGCAGGCGTGGGGTAGAAATCGAACTTGCACCACAAGATTTAGCCTTATTGACGAGAGGTCAGTTTGCTGAGCTTTGTTTGAATATAGATGACTAGTATTCCGCTGATCTTATCTACGCAGAGGTAAGATAATGGGTTAGACTTTGGCTAGAGACCATAAAACTAACCCGTGCAAAGCTTGGGTTGCTTAGTTTATTTCATCTTCAATTTGTGCGTTATCTACAATGTGATTTTCGCCCAAAGTTTTCGGTAGGATTAAGTTAAGCAATATAGCCACAATCCCGCATAGACTGACGCCTTGTAAGCTAAACTCTCCAATTCCAAAAGCCATGCCACCAATACCAAAAACAAGAGTGACAGCAACAATCACTAAATTACGAGATTGATGCAAGTCGACCTTATTTTTGATTAAAGTATTTAGGCCTACCGTCGCAATTGAACCAAATAAGAGAATCATAATCCCCCCCATAACTGGCATAGGGATGGTTTGCAATACGGCGCCAAGTTTGCCAACTAGAGCAAGAATAATGGCAGTGACCGCAGCCCAGGTCATGATAACCGGATTAAATGCTTTGGTAAGCAATACGGCACCTGTAACTTCAGAGTAGGTTGTGTTTGGTGGAGCGCCCACCATAGAAGCCGCTATTGTAGCAATACCATCACCAGCTATCGTGCGATGTAGGCCCGGCTTTTTGAGGTAATCTTTACCAGTCACATTAGATATCGCAAGCATATCACCAACGTGTTCAACGGCTGGAGCGATAGCAACGGGAATCATGAATAAAATGGCATTAATATTAAATTCAGGCGCTGTGAATTTGGGTAAAGATAACCAGGCAGCCTGCGTTACTGGGCTAAAATCAACGATACCATACGCAAGGCTGGTGAGATAGCCTGCCAGTATGCCACCTAGAATGGGCATTAATTTAACAAAGCCTTTTGCGTACACACTGATAGCAATAGTTGTGACCAGTGATACGCAGGAAATAACCAAAGAGGCGTTCGCATCTATCAGTTGTGTTCCATCGCCTCCTTTTCCAAGTGCCATATTTACAGCCACTGGTGCTAAACCTAAACCAATAACCATAATGACAGGTCCAACAACAACCGGAGGAAGAAGTTTATGGATAAATCCAACACCTCTGACTTTAATAAAAGCGCCTAACACGACATAGACTAGGCCTGCCGCCATGAGTCCGCCCATAGTTGCCGGTATACCCCAGGTTTGAACTCCATACAAAATAGGGGCAATGAATGCAAAGGAAGATGCAAGGAAAATAGGTACGGCTTGGCGAGTGACAAACTGAAAAAGCAGAGTGCCTAGGCCTGCGCCAAAAAGAGCAACACTCGGATCTAGACCAGTTAATAATGGTACTAATACCAGTGCACCGAATGCAACAAAGAGCATTTGTGCTCCTTGGATGGCATTTTTCATCTTACATTTTCCTCTATTGACTCAGACCGATGTAGCGGTGATATGCTAGCCACAAAACGCGCCGGATCTTATCACCTCAGCAAACGATTGCAATCAGTGTAGGATCAAATAAAAGTCAATATGAAGGAGTAAACTGAGCAAAACTGCCAAGTAGACCAAAGTGTATGTGAAGATAAAAATGCGCTTTAGTTGCTCAGCGAGGGATAGTTGCTTATCATCGTAAGCTGGAAATGATTAAATGATGTTAGGATTGCTATGCGCCGTTTAGCTTTTTTGGTTTTGGTATTTGCATGCTTTCCCGTGCTTGCTCTAACCAACGTAGACTTATATCAGACTGAGATTGTACTCGACTCAGGGGTTGATAATGCTGATGCAAAGGCCCGAGTGAGTGGAATGAAAGAGATTATTGTTCGGGCATCGGGTGATTTAGATGCTACGTCTAATCCTGTTATTCAGAAAGCTTTAAAGCAAAATTCTCAGTACTTATCGCAAATCAGTCATGGTCAACTCGAAGGCCAGCAAACGTTAAGAATGGGATTTAGTGGGCCTCATATTCGCTCTCTTCTTAGTCAAGCTCAGGTGCCAGTGTGGCCAGCCGCTCGGGCTAATGTTTTAGTTTGGTTGGTTGAAGAGGCGCAGTACGATAGAAGTATCACTTGGGAACATTCTGAGTCTATGGTGCTGACTCAAATAAGAGCTGAAGCGGTCAAGAGAGGTTTACCGCTCACTGTGCCTGTCGGTGATTTTGATGATATTACTGGCGTTGCTGCTTCGGATCTTTGGGGGGGATTTACCCGTCCGCTTAGCCAAGCGAGTCAGCGCTATCCTGTTGATGCAGTTTTACTGGTGAGATCAGATGGTACTTCACTTCGTTGGACCTTGTATGATCAAAAACCAGCAACTATTGGTGTAACACGTCAAGCCCCCCTGTCTGGGTCCAACTCTGGAGAAGAGGGCGCTTCAAAAATGATTAACCAAATTAGCGACTACTATGCCAATAAGAGCTCAGTTGTTGTAGCTAGTGAGTCATCGGAAACGGTTAAAGTTCGTTTTACCACTCTAAAAAATGCGGTCGATTTCTTCAACTTAGAAAAGAGCCTCAAGAAATTAAGCTCAGTTGCCTCCTTGGATATCCTAAAAATTCAAAGTGATCAGGTGACTTTTAACGTACATCTATTAGCATCTCAAGCTCAGTTTGAACAAGAGCTTGGTCGCATGGACAAGGTTATTCCGCTTAATAATACATTGGATCCCATTCCCTCAAATTTTCAAAAGAGCGAAAGTGAGTTTTCAGAGACTGTATTGGATCCTGACTTGAATTCTTGGGATGAGAATAGTGTCGACCTTATTCCTTCTGAGCAAGTTCTTATGTTTGAATGGAAAGGTACGCCTACTGTTGCAGCGACTGAAGAGCCACAAGAAGTGGATCGCACGATAGAGTTTGATGAAACTGTGATTGAATACTAAAAAGGTCTGGCTTTTGCCAGACCTTTTCATTTTCAGCCATAAACCACTTTAAGTCGGAGAGGTATTATTCAAATCTTTGTTTTTCTTCTTTTTCGACTTTTGATAGCCGTTTCAGTTTGAGCCCTAGCTCTTGCCCACGAAATCGTGCAAATAAAATATTACTGACAAAAGCAAGGCTTGTTAGTGCGAGTTCTATAGTAGCAAGCCAACGCTCTCCGTCGTCAATATACAAGATGGTGAAGGCATGCAGAAAATACAGCATAAGGAAGAAATTTGCCCACGCATGGGTATATGGCTTGCCCATTACTATTCCCGGTAAGGGTAAAATTAGTGGGACACTCCATGCTACGGCTATTGCAATAGGGTTAATAAGAGGGTGAGGAGATAAGTAAAATTGCCATGTAAAAACCCAAGCAAGTAATCCTAAGTTTCCACCCAAAGCTAGAATGCGGACGAGTTTGGTGCTTACTTGCATTTCCTTCATTCTAACTTCCTCTCAGTGTTAGTGCTGTTGCAGCAAGGCGTTTACCTAGGTTCTGCGCAAGCTCAATTTCTTCTTTTGTGAGACTATTGCTGCCATGGCTAACAGTCGTCGCTCCATAGGGCGTTCCGCCAGATTGAGTGGTATGTAGTTTTGGCTCTGAATAAGGTATGCCCATAATAAGCATGCCATGGTGAAGAAGCGGCAACATCATGGTTTGCAATGTCGTTTCCTGTCCTCCATGCAAACTAGAAGAAGAGCTAAACACACAAGCGGGCTTATCGATTAAATCGCCAGATATCCATAAGCTAGAGGTTTGGTCCCAAAAGTGTTTCAAAGAGGCGGACATATTGCCGAACCAAACTGGGCTTCCCATCGCTAATCCATCACATGACTTAAGTTCGTCTAACGTGATTATCGGATCTTGAGCGTCACCTTCTGACTCAATACCATCAACTGTTCGGATCCAAGCTTCGCAATTAGGGGTGGATTCGATACCACGAGCAATTTGCCTTGCTAAGTTACGAGTAGAGCCGTGACGGCTGTGATAAAGGACCAGAAGTTGACATGCCATATTATAAAATCTCAAGTACCTGTTCAGGTGGACGACCATGTTTCGCTTGACCACCTTTGACGACAATAGGGCGCTCAATCAGTTTGGGATTGTTAGACATAGCTTCAAATAGCTTCTGATCGGATGCACCGGCAAGGCTAAGCTCTTTGTATATTTCTTCTTTGGTGCGCATCATATCACGGACTTCTTTCAAGCCTAGCTGAGAGTACAAAGTCTTCAGTTCCGCCACAGTTGGTGGTGTTTCTAAGTATTTAATAATTTCAGGCTGGATATTTTTTTCTTCCAACAGCGCGAGTGTTTGGCGGCTTTTAGAGCAACGTGGATTGTGATAAATCACGACTGACATAACTTAAATCTCCGAGCAGTAGATGAGTCAACAAGCTTAAAAGCTGACTGACTCTTTTGAAATATGATAACCAAAAAATTTATTAAAAACAGAATATTTCTACATACTTTGTGGTTAGGGAATGGTTTATTGTAGCGCCATAAATCGGTCTCTAGCGGCGATTAGTTGGTCAATTCGAGCGTCATATCTAGCTTGCTTGAGACTACCTAACTCGGCAATTTGGCCTGCTTGAGTATAGTACTGAATAGCTTTGTTCCAGTTGGCTTTAAGAGCGAGTATTTCTGCTCTTGAAGCGAGATCTTCATCTCTACGCCCAAGATGAATGTTTGCTTCAGAAAGAAGGTGCCATCCATTGATGTCATCAGGGTTATCGTGAGTGTAGCGCTGGAGAATACGCACAGCGTCTTCGTTTTTGTCTTGTTTCATCAAGACATTGGCATAATTGATCGTCAGTACAGAATTATTTGGTTTCGACTTCAAAGCATTTTTTAGCATGACTTCTGCTTTAGATGCTTGTCCCTTGGCTAAATAAAGGTCAGTCATCGCATCTAAGTAGAAGTTACTATCGGGTTGCTGCTTGAGTAATGCTTGCAAAAGCTCTGCTGCTTTATCAAGTTGTTTGTTATCTAAATAAACGAGAGCGCGACCATATTGAAAAGAAGGCTTGATGTCGTTTGGTGCTTTTTTTTCGGTGCGAGCAAACCAATCCAAGGCAGACTCTGAGTTGATATCTGCATATCTTGCCACAATCCTCGCTCGAGCTAGGTTGTAATCAATCGAAGGGACGACTTTTCTCTCAGGGTAGCTACGAGCTCTGGCGCGGCTATCGGTAATCCTATCTTCTGGAAGAGGGTGAGTGAGAAGCATTGGCGGTGGAGTACTTGCGTAGCGGTATTCATCAGCAAGTCGCGAGAAGAACCTTGGCATCGCATTCACATCAAAGCCCGCCTTTGCGAGTGTCTCGATACCGAACCGATCTGCTTCTTTTTCATTACTCCTTGTATAGTTTATTTGGCCTTGAATATTACCAGCAGTCGTTGCCGTTATCGCTGCAATACCAGCCTCTGGTGCTGCTATTGCGAGTAATAATGAACCCGCTAAGGCTGCTAAAGTTGCAGGAGAGCGTCGCGCTTGGTCTTCCATACTTCTGGCTAGGTGGCGCTGAGTGACGTGTGAAATCTCATGAGCCATGACGGATGCCAGTTCACTTTCTGTTTTTGCATGAAGAAATAAGCCGCTATGTAAAGCGACATAGCCGCCGAAAAAGGCAAACGCATTGATGTTGCGATCGCGAATCATAAAAAAAGTGAAGGGCGTTTTGACGTCATTAGCATTAGCAACCAGTTGATGACCAAGGCTGTCAATGTACTCATTGATAACAGGATCGCTGATGATCGGATGGCTACTACGCAGCATACGCATATAGGCATCACCATATTGAAGTTCCTGATCTATGGTTAGTGTACTGCTAGCAGTCGTACCTATATCAGGTAAATCGATATTATTTGCGTAGATAGGGAGTTGCATGCCTAGAGAGGCCGCTACACATAAGCAGACGAGTGAGCGTGTACGTTTAAACATATATTAATGAATGTACTCCATAATCGTAGGGCGTTTTGCTGAGCCTACTATCTATAATAACAGGGTTGAGTATGGGATATCGAGTTTGACTCTCTTTTTGTGATAAGGTTTCACTTGCTTATGCACACAGTCGACCTTCACATAATGAATTTTAGGGTAATTCTTATGTTGACAGTCAGTATAATGTGAAACTTGCATTGTTGAGGGAATTTGCCCTGACGTTGAAAACAAAACACTATACAATATTCGGCTCAATGTTACACATTAGGCTAAATAATGGAACAGAATGTGTTGGACTTACGTGATGAACGTTGTCCAATGGCTTTATTGCTAGTGAAACGTCGAGTCAAAGATATGGTCACGGGCCAAGAGGCGATCATATACGTGGCAGACCAGCAGTCTTTCTTTGATATAAAACGCTTTTTGCTTAAGCAATCTTTTCGTGTGTTCTGTGAAGAGTGTGATGATTATTATCGTGTAAAGCTAATTAAAGGAACCCTACCGAATGTTTGAAATGGTGAGTCGCTGGTATAAACGACGCTTTTCCGATCCACATGCCGTAAGCTTGGTCGCGATCCTATTGGTTGGCTTTGTCACGATTTATTTTTTTGGTGATTTAATTGCGCCGCTTTTGGTTGCGATCGTTTTGGCCTATTTATTAGAGTGGCCAGTGACGCAGCTTTCTCGCTTTCACATTCCAAGAAACCTCGCTGTTATATTGGTGATTGCGGGTTTTACCAGCCTAATGCTAATCGCTGTATTTGGGCTTGTTCCGACGATTTGGAAACAGGTAGGAAATTTGATTAACGATATCCCAACCATGTATCAGGGAGTGCAGAGAGCGATTGCTGAGCTGCCGCAGCGATACCCGGAATTAGACAATTTTCAGATTGTCGAATCGGTCGTAACTAACGCGAAAAATCAAATTATTGTAATGGGAGAGACAGTGGTAAAAGGCTCTCTTGCATCCTTAATAAGTATCGCTACTTTGGCTGTCTATCTGATTTTGGTACCTTTACTGGTTTTTTTTCTGCTTAAAGACAAGCAGGAGATGATTTCTCTTGCAAGCAGGGTTCTGCCGAGAAATCGTAAGCTCGCGACTAAAGTATGGCATGAAATGAATGAGCAAATCTCAAACTATATTCGTGGAAAAGTCATGGAGATCCTTATTGTTGGTAGCGTAAGTTACGTGACATTCGCTCTTTTAGAACTGCGTTATTCTGTATTGCTTGCGGTAGCTGTTGGTCTCTCGGTACTTATTCCGTATATAGGAGCGGCTGCTGTGACAGTTCCCGTAGCAATCGTTGGCTTGTTCCAATGGGGCTTTACTCCAGAGTTTTACTGGTTACTTTTGGCATATGGCATCATACAGGCTCTTGATGGTAACGTGTTGGTTCCCATTCTCTTTTCAGAGGCCGTAAATTTACATCCAGTGGCGATCATTGTTGCCGTATTAGTATTTGGTGGTTT
Source organism: Vibrio aquimaris (assembly GCF_009363415.1). Classification (NCBI taxonomy): domain Bacteria; kingdom Pseudomonadati; phylum Pseudomonadota; class Gammaproteobacteria; order Vibrionales; family Vibrionaceae; genus Vibrio; species Vibrio aquimaris. The sequence goes on from NZ_CP045350.1 coordinate 865,561, forward strand.
GTGGGGGTTCTGGGGGGTGTTTTTTGCCATTCCTCTGGCCACTTTAGTCAAGGCTGTATGGAATGCTTTGCCAAGTCACGACGAAGAAGATGCTTATAGCCATCCAGGTTAATGATAATTTTCATATATATACAACAAAAAGCTCGAATGCATATGCATTCGAGCTTTTTTATTGCGTAGAAGGTATATACTTTTTAAAAGAGTGTTTTACAAAACATCAGTTTTGTAGGAAATTTCTTAAGTCTGCGTTGGTTAGGACGATAATAATAAATGACAAGATAACAACTACAAACGAATTACTCTTTGAGGGACACTATGAGATTCAGTCAAAAGATTGTCGCAGCATCTTCACTGCTGTTGTTGGTCACCGTTGTGTTACTGTCTATTCAGCAGTTAAGCACTGTTAAAGAAGAAGTTGAAGACTTGGTTGATACCAGTCTAACGGAGATGGTGAAAGGGGTAAAAAACACCGTCGTATCTGAAATGGCGAGTAAAAAATCCCTCGCTATGTCGACCACCGAAGTGCTGGAGCTTGACCCGCAGAACAAAACTCGAGTTAAGGATGTACTTGAAAAGCCCAACCTTAAAGGTACTTTTTTAGCGGTCGGTTATGCCTATGAAGCTGATGGTTTTGTAGTTGAAAATGACGATGGTTGGGAAGCTGGTTCTGACTATGATCCAAGAGTTCGCCCTTGGTATAAGGCGGCGAAAGCACAGGGCAAGTTAGTAGTTACAGCACCTTATGTCGATGTTTCCTCAAAAAAGGTCATCATATCAATCGGTACTCCAGTGAAAGATAGCGGCCAATTTACCGCTGCTATGTTCTATGACTTAGAATTAACTGGCTTGGCTGATTTGGTCAATAGTGCCAATCTTCTAGATGCTGGCTATTTATTTATTGTGTCATCTGATGGAACCACAATTGCCCACCCTGAAGCGGAGAACAACGGTCAAAAGCTATCGACTTATCTTCCCGATATTACACTTAAAGAAGGTGAGCAACGGTTTGAAAAAGATGGACGTTCATATATGGTGCATCTTACCCCAGTTCCTAGTGAAAACTGGTTTATAGGAGCTGTTGTCGATGAAGATATCGCCTTTGCCGCTGTTTCAGATATGCGTAACAGCTCTATTCTTTACACAATTATCAGTGTTGTTTTAAGTGTCATTGTACTCAGTTTCTTAATTAAAGTGCTGATGCGCCCACTTGGTACCTTAAACGAAGCCATTAAAGATGTTGCCTCAGGCCAAGGAGATTTAACTAAGCGGCTAGATACCAATACTGATAAAGAGTTCGCTGAACTTGCTGAAGGCTTTAACACCTTTACTGAGACACTGCAAAAGCAGATCCAGCAATCGAAAGCCATCGGTGCTGAAATCTTACGCGGCACAGAAATGACAGTTCAGGGTTCAGAAGAGTCTGCTGAAGCGATGCGCAGTCAGCTTCATGAGCTAGAGCAGTTAGCAACAGCGATGAACGAGATGGCCGTGACAGCGACGGAAGTTGCCAACAACGCCCAAGGAGCTGCTGGGGCGGCAAAAGAAGCCGATGAGGCGACACAAATGGGGTCGTCTGTGGTGAGTGATACTACAGCATCAATAGATGCGCTATCTGCCAGAATTGACCAAGCGGTGGAAGAGGTGCAAGGGCTTGAGTCGGCGACGGCAAACATCGAAACCATTTTGAAAGTAATTAACGATATCGCTGACCAAACGAATTTACTCGCATTGAATGCTGCCATCGAAGCTGCAAGGGCTGGTGAATCTGGCCGAGGCTTTGCGGTGGTTGCTGATGAAGTGAGAACCTTGGCCCAGCGCACTCAGGAATCAACAACTGAAATTCGCAATATGATTGAGCAGCTACAATCTGGTGCTAGTTCAGTATCTGCTGCGATGCGTGAGAGTAAAACTACGGCTGTCGATGCGGTGGAAAAAGCAAAAGCTGCTGATGAGTCTCTACAGCGCATTCGCGAGTCAATTCAGAGTATCACAGATATGAATATGCAGATTGCTTCAGCGGCAGAGGAGCAAAGCTTAGTGGCAGAGGAAATCAATGCGAATACAGTGAAGATTAAAGACCTGTCCACTCAAGTTGCCGATGCTGCAGAAGACGCCAATGTTGCAATGCAAGTTCAAACCGAAAACGTGCGTGAGCAAGATTCTATCTTAAATAAATTTATTGTTTAGAGTGTTGATAAAAGTACAACGCCAGCGACATCGCTGGCGTTTTTTTCAGTGCTTACCATCACTCACTTTATTAACAGTAGCACTCAGCGACTCACCGCTTCTGGTTCTTCAAGCTGATTGCGCTTGAGTTGACTTTGATAGAAACTCGCATACGGAGGGCGGGTAATGTATTGACCATCGCCTGGTGCTGATTTCAGCTCTCCTTTATCCCAAGCAACCTTACCATTACAGATGGTCATAACGGGTTTACCTTGAACCTGCATACCTTCAAAAATATTGAAGTCGATTTTAGACATCTGTTCGCTAACCGTGAAGGTTTTCTCCTGCTTAGTATCCCATATAACGATATCGGCATCGGACCCAACAGCAATCACGCCTTTACGAGGGTATAAATTAAAGATTTTGGCAGCATTAGTGGATGTCATTGCAACGAACTCATTGGGTGTGATTTTACCTTGATTAACGCCTTTATCCCACATCACCATCATGCGCTCTTCCACTCCTGATGTGCCATTTGGGATCATGGTGAAATTGTCTTTGCCCATGGCTTTTTGCGAGGCGCAGAAAGCGCAATGATCAGTGGCTGTGGTCTGAATAGCATCACTTTGCAAGCCTTTCCACAAAGCGTCTTGATGCTTTTTAGGCCGGAAAGGAGGACTCATTACGTGCGCGGCAGAGTAGTTCCAATCTGAGTTTTTATAAACGCTATCATCAATGACTAAGTGACCAGCAAGACACTCGCCAAATACGATTTGTCCATTGTCTTTGGCGTATTTTATCGCATCAACGGCTTCTTCCGTTGAAACATGCACTAAGTAAATAGGCGCTCCTAAAGTACCTGCAATATTGATGGCACGATTAGCGGCTTCACCTTCAACCGCTGGTGGGCGAGAGAGTGGGTGTCCTTCAGGACCTGTGATCCCTTTTTCTAACAGCTTTTGTTGCAGATGATGAACCAGCTCACCATTTTCTGCGTGTACAGTCGGTATTGCCCCCAACTCAAGGCAGGTACTAAAACTTGACACCAAAATATCGTCGGTAGCCATGATGGCATTTTTGTAGGCCATAAAATGCTTAAAACTATTCACACCATGGTCTGCAACCAAGGTTTTCATTTCATTTTTTACCGATTCATCCCACCATGTAATCGCAACGTGAAAGCTGTAGTTACATTGAGATAGCGACGCCCAATCTTGCCATTGGTGATAAGCTTCGATTAATGACTGTTTGGGAGAGGGAATAACAAAGTCAATAATGGTTGTTGTGCCGCCAGCAAGGGCGGCTGCTGTCCCTGAGGCAAAGTCGTCGGAAGCCACTGTGCCCATAAAAGGCAATTGCATATGAGTATGGGGGTCGATTCCGCCAGGCATGACCAGTTTGCCATGGGCATCAACTGTTTCAGTGTCTTTTGGAATATCAAGGTTTTGACCTATCTGACTTATTTTGCCATCCACGCACAGTATATCGGCTGAGTAGGTTTGTTCATGGGTGACGATATCGCCCCCTTTGATTAAAAGATTCATCATAACTCCTTGTTTAATATGGCCACTAGCGCTAAGCACTAGTGGCCGTTCTTGTTCAGGCTTTTTCCGGTTGAGCATTGATTGCTGGATGTGTACTGGCCGAGGCGATTAGGTAGTACAACATTGCCCCAGAAAAGGCGCCGGTAAACCATCCGTAGTTGTAAAACCAAATTAAGACATCAAAAGTGAGGGCAATAATGGTTAGGGTTACTGGGATGAAGAAGGCAATGAAGCCTGCATAGTTAATTGATGGGCTTTGTTCTTGGTCAGAGTAGAGTGCGGGAATATCTAAGTGTTGTTTTTTGATCAGAAAATAGTCGACAATCATGATCCCTGCTATTGGTCCTAGAAGGCTAGAATATCCAAGTAGCCAATTAGAATACATAGCTTCGACGCTGACATCAGACTCTATCCAGTTGAGCTTTTTTAGAAGCTCCCAACTCATCAGTCCCAAACCAACCAGTCCTGTGAGCATGACTCCACGAGTATGGTTGATTTGTTTAGGAGCGATATTTTGAAAGTCATTGGTCGGCGATACCACATTAGCTGCCGTATTGGTCGATAGCGTCGCAATTATAATCAAAACCATGGCAATAACGACCCAAAATGGGCTTTCAATTTTACTGATCAGAGTGATGGGATCAGATATGGTTTCGCCGAACAGTGTGTATGAGGCAGAGGTAAGTACAACGCCTAATGCAGCAAAAAAGAACATGGTCAGAGGTAGGCCAATGATTTGCCCGACAATTTGATCCTTTTGCGATTTTGCGTAGCGGCTAAAGTCTGGAATATTGAGCGATAGTGTTGCCCAAAAGCCGACCATAGCCGTGAGTCCTGCAAAGAAGTAACTGGCCAGTCCCGCTTCTTCAGGGCGATTGGCTGGAGTCATAATGATTTCTGTATAAGAGACCTTATCACTTGCCCAAAATATCAGACCGAATCCCACTGCAAGCAGCAGCGGTGCTGAGAGAGTTTCGAGCCATTTTATAGACTCAGAACCTTTGAGCACTATACCTATATTGAGCACCCAAAAGATAAAGAACCCGAGTACTTCTCCGACACCTGCAAGGCTGGCCCAGCTTGTCGAAAGCTCTGACAAAAGTAGGTGAATGGCTAAACCACCGAACATGGTTTGGATACCAAACCAGCCACAAGCAACTAGCCCTCGGATTAGACATGGAACATTAGAGCCGAGAGTACCAAATGACGAACGCAGAAGAATTGGAAAAGGTATGCCGTATTTGGTGCCAGCAAAGGCATTGAGAGTGAGGGGGATTAATACAATGATATTAGCAAGTAAAATGGTAAACAAGGCTTCAAGTACTGACAGGCCAAAGTAGGCCGTGAGTATGCTTCCGAGTGTATAAGTTGGCACACAGATGGCCATACCAACCCACAATGCGGCAATGTTTACTTTACTCCAAGTACGCTCTGAGACTTTGGTGGGGGCGAGGTCTTGATTAAAGTATTTACTATCGATTAAATCTTTGGCGACCTCTAGCTCGTAGAAGTTGCCAATTTTTTTCATGCTTGATTGCTTCATTAACTTCTCATCCGTTTGAGAATTTGTTTCGAGCAGAGATTTACCCTGCGGTGTCATATTCAGCCGGGCTAACAGATTCTTTTGCAATCCGTTCGCTCGCTTCGAGCATGGTATGGAGAAGAACGTTAGCTCCAGCCTCACACTCTTCAGGAGAAGTATTTTCGATTTCGTTGTGACTAATGCCATTTTCACAAGGGGTAAAGATCATGCCAGTAGGAACTAGGTCAGCCATATAGCAAGCATCGTGTCCTGCACCTGCGTAGATATCCATATTCGAATAGCCAAGCTTTTCTGCAGCAGATTTAACATCGTCAGAGGCATTAAATTCAACAGGAGCAAAATACCAGAAGGGGTCAATATCGATTTGTATCTCGCGCTCTTTCGCTACCGACTCGCAGTACTTGGTAAATACGCTGTCCATCTCAGCCAGTGTATCGGCATTGGGGTTGCGTAGGTCGACACTAAAGGTAATTTCACCTGGGATCACATTGCGAGAATTTGGAAAAACTTGCATAAAGCCGACTGTACCAAGTCCATTTTCGTAGCGGTGAGCGATTTCCTCAACCTCGGTAATAATTTTGGCACTCGCTACCATGGCGTCGTTACGCAAATACATAGGCGTGGTGCCTGAATGAGACTCACGACCTTTAATTGTCACGTTATACCATCGAATACCTTGCCCCAGTCGTACTATACCTATGGTTTTTCCTTGGTCTTCCAAGATTGGGCCTTGCTCTATATGAGTTTCAAAAAAGGCACCAATGTTGCGGCTGCCGGGCTCTTCCTTACCTAAATAGCCGATTTTCTCTAGCTCATCTTTTAATCGAATGCCATCGACATCTGTTTTGTTTAACTCTGTTTCTAAATCGAACCGACCAACATAGACCCCAGAGCCTTGCATGGCTGGCTGAAATCGAGAGCCTTCTTCGTTGGTCCACACCGTAAACTCCATTGGTGTTTCGGTGACAATATTGTTGTCATGCAAGGTGCGCAGCACTTCAACTCCTGCCAATACGCCAAACACGCCGTCAAATTTACCACCGGTTGGCTGAGTGTCTAAGTGACTGCCCGTTGCAACGGCTGGCAGTGAATTGTTTTTGCCTTCACGGCGAGCAAAAATATTACCCATTTTGTCGACACTGACAGTGCAGCCGCAGGCTTTACACCAGTCGACAAACAAATCTCTGGCTTTACCATCTAATTCGGTTGCGGCTAAGCGAGCGCATCCCCCTTTTTCCGTTAATCCAAATTGAGCCATCTCCATAAGGCTTTGCCATAGTCGATCGCCATTGACGCGTAAGTTTTGCATACAAACTCCTTTTTACTTGTTTTTAGGCCATGCTCAGGCCGTGAACTCTTGGCCGTCATTCATTGAAATAACAGAGCTTGAGTGTTCAAATAGACAATAAATGGATACTTTAAATCTGACATTGGCCTGTGGATTGTTCAGCCGCAGGCCAATGTTAGGCTTGATAATTTGTTATTGTTACAGGTTACAAACTTGGGAAGGAAAACAAGGTTCCATCCTTCGCTTCGCCTGTTGGCCACCTTTGACTGATGGCTTTACGTCTAGTGTAAAAGCGAACCGAATCAGGACCATATGCATGCAAGTCACCAAACAAGGAGCGCTTCCAGCCACCAAAACTATGGTAAGAAACAGGGACTGGCAGAGGTACATTGATCCCCACCATGCCAACCATAACTTGGTCAGAGAAATAACGGCTAGCTTCCCCATCTCGGGTAAATATACAAGTGCCGTTGCCATACTCATGTTGGTTAATAAGTGAGACTGCTTCTTCTAAAGAGTTGACTCTTACCACCACAAGCACAGGACCAAATACCTCTTGTTGATAGATGTCCATGGCGGGTGTTACTTTGTCAAACAGCGTGCCGCCAAAGAAGAAACCTGACTCATAGCCTAGAACAACAAGGTTTCTGCCGTCAACAATAAGTTCGGCTCCCTGCTCAACGGCCTGAGTCACATAGTTAGTGACCTTGTCCTTTTGTGCTGCTGTGATAAGTGGCCCCATCTCATTGGTATCATCACTGCCAGGGCCAACTTTAAGTGCTTCTACTTGATGCTTGAGTTTGTCTACAAGAGCATCGGCAACCTTATCACCAATAGCAACTGCAACTGAGATAGCCATACAACGCTGACCGCAAGAGCCGTAGGCTGCCCCCATTAACGCACTGGTTACATTGTCAATATCAGCATCTGGCATAATGACCGCATGGTTTTTTGCACCGCCCAGAGCTTGGCAGCGTTTCCCTTTCTCTGATGCGCGTTGATAAATGGTTTCTGCAATTGGGGTCGAGCCGACAAAGCTAATTGCTTGAATCGTGTCATCATCAATCAGTTGATTGACCGCATCAGCCCCCCCGTTAACCACGTTAAGCACCCCTTTGGGTAGACCAGCTTGTTCAGCGAGCTGAGCAATGTATAGCACACAGGAAGGGTCGCGTTCAGATGGTTTGAGCACAAAAGTATTGCCACACATTACTGCACTTGGCCACATCCAAAGTGGGACCATGGCTGGAAAGTTAAAGGGGGTAATTCCAGCTACTACACCTAAAGGTTGTAGCTCGCTCCAAGCATCAATATCGCGTCCAACATTGCGGCTATGCTCTCCTTTGAGTAACTCTGGGATCCCACAAGCAAACTCGACATTTTCTATACCACGAGCCAATTCGCCTTTTGCGTCGCTAAGTACCTTACCATGTTCTCGTGAGACCAATTCACAAATGGTATCTTGGTTGTCTTCTAGTAGTTGTTTAAAGCGATACATAACCTGAGCGCGAACCGCTGGTGGAGTATTTCGCCAAGCAGGATAAGCTTGCTTAGCCGCGCTAATTGCCATAGCGACGGTTTGTTCTGATGCCATACATACTTGCGCACATGGCTCGCCCGTTGCTGGGTTATATACAGCTTGCGCTTGTTCTTCTTCTGAGTGGATCTCGCCGTTAATCAGGTGACCAATACTTTCTAACATGTTTACTTCCTTATGGGGTTTAAGCTGTTTGCTCTATGGCGTCGCCCATTGCATTGATTAGGCGGTCTATTTCATGTTCTTGAGTGATAAAGGGCAGGCCGAGTTGAATGGTGTCTCCTCCATAGCGCACATAGAAACCCTGTTGCCATAAAGTGGTGGCGATTTCGACGGGGCGAATGGTTGGGTCTCCATCACGTGGCGCTATGGTAAGACCTGCTGCAAAGCCAAAATTACGAATATCTAAGATGTGTTTGGTGCCTTTAAGACTGTGGATAGACTTTTCAAACACAGGAGAAAGCTCGGCAACTTGCGGTATAAGCTGCTCTTTTTCCAATATATCTAAGGTAGCCAGTGCACAAGCGCAGGCGACAGGGTGTCCAGAGTATGTGTAACCGTGAGGTAACTCGATATTGTGTTCAGCCCCTCCAGCATGCATGAAAGTGTCATAAATGCCTTGTTTAGCCAATACGGCTCCGAGAGGAATGGCGCCATTGGTGATTTGCTTAGCAATACAAATCATGTCAGGAGTGACGCCAAAAGTTTGTGCGCCAAAGTAGTCGCCAGTACGGCCGAAGCCTGTGATCACCTCATCGAAGATAAGCAGAATGTCATGTTGATCACAAATCGTTCTCAAGCGCTGTAAGTAGCCTTCGGGGGGCACGATAACGCCAGCCGAGCCAGAAAAAGGCTCAATAATGACAGCAGCAATGTTGGAGGCATCATGTAATGTGATAAGTTCAAGTAACTCGTCTGCCATCTCAGAACCTGTCGGCGCCATACCTCTGGTAAATGCCATGTTAGGCTGTAGGGTGTGGGCGAGGTGGTCTGCTTCCATTGCTTGACCCCACATTTTGCGATTGCCGTTGATGCCTCCCCAACTTACGCCTCCCCAACTCGCGCCATGGTAGCCCTTGATACGGCCGATAATACGAGTTTTAGTGGGCTTTCCTCTCTGGCGCCAGTAAGCGCGGGCAATTTTGGTTGCGGTATCCGAGGCTTCAGAACCTGAGTTAACAAAAAAGACTTTATTGATATCTTCAGGTGCTAAAGCTGCCAAACGTTCGGCCAGCTCAAAGGCTTTAGGGTGGCCATATTGGAAAGCGGGTGCATAGTCGAGTTCGAGGAGCTGCTTCTCTACGGCATTGGCGATTTCTGTTCGATTGTGACCAGCGCCACATGTCCATAAACCGGAAAGGCCATCAAATATTTTGCGTCCTTTATCGTCTATGTAATAAGCGCCTTGGGCGCCAGTGATGATGCGTGGATCGGCTTTGAATCTTCTATTTGCGGTATACGGCATCCAGTAGGCCTGCATCCCGTATTCACTCTGTTGAGTGTCCATATACTGTGACTCTCCCTTATTAATTTTCCATTTTCTTTGTAAAAAACATGGACTTGGCTTTTACTTTATGCACGAGATTTGGTTTGATAAATCACAAATAATCGAACTAAAGATGCGGGTTTATGAAACAATGAAGGCGTTATTGGGACAGTTATCCGATATGGATATTCGCTTGCTGCGAGTGTTTATGGCAGTGGTTGACAGCGGTGGCTTAAGCGCGGCAGAGATGGAGCTTAACATTGGACGCTCTACTATTAGCCGCCATCTTAAAGACTTAGAACAACGTTTGGGGTTAGTACTTTGTCTGCGAGGACGTTCGGGGTTCTCTCTCACCAGTGAAGGGCTTCACATTTATGAATCAGCGCAGCGTTTGGTGCTTTCTATGGATGAGTTTCGCCATGAGGTAAACGGTTTACATCACAGCTTAAAAGGGCACCTTATTATTGCCATGTTTGATACTACGGTGACCAATTCCATGTGTCAGGTGGACAAAGCGATTGCAGACTATGCTTCGAGAGCGCCAGATGTCGCAATCGATATCCATGTCTTGCCTGTTAATGAAATTGAGAAAGGGGTGTTGGAAGGCAAATATCATATTGGAATTATCCCACCTCATCGCCGTTCGGCCAGTCTTGAGTACTTGCCTTTATTTGGTGAGCAGATGTATATGTACTGCGGAAAAGGCCATCCATTGTTTGATGTTCAACGATTAGTCAGTGATGACGAAGTGATGGCGCAGAAATATGCAGGATTAAGTTTTAGTAGCCCAAATATGGAGATTGGGCGAGCTCTTAACTTAGATAAGAGCGCTACGGCAACCAATCAAGAAGGGATCGCGACACTGATTCGATCTGGACAATATATTGGATTTTTACCCGAACATTTTGCCGCCATTATGGTGGTGCAAGATAAAATCATTAGAGTAAATAATCCAAATTTCTCGTATTATTGCCAATTTACTGCGATTCATCGAAAGTCGCCTAAACCGACTCGAATAGTACAAGAGTTTCTCGATTCGCTGATGCGCTCAAAAACCTTGGTTGATGAGGAGCAGCAACAATACACCTAAGGTGAGTGATTATGGCTATTATCTCTTCTCCGTTGTCGGCACCAAAAAGACAAGACACCAAATCTTCGTCTACCCGTTTGGCACTGGAAGCCAAGATACAAAAAGCAGCAGAAAGCGTGTTTGCTGAATTTGGCTTCATGGGTTCAACCATGGAGCGAATTGCCCAGCAAAGCGGTATTTCTAAGCAGAATTTGCTGTATTATTTTTCATCCAAAGAGGTTCTGTATAGAAAAGTTTTACAGAATATTGTCGATCTTTGGTTAGAAAGGATGGTATTTGCCGAGCAGAAAAATGCTACGCCAGAGCAGCTGATAGAGGCATACATTCGAGGTAAGTTACAGCTTTCGCATGACAAGCCAGATGCCTCCAAAGTCTTTGCTCAGGAAATCATAGCTGGCGCTCCTATGCTGCGTGATTACCTGAGAACCCATCTAAAGCCACTTTTTGATAGTAATATCCATTTGGTACAAAGCTGGATGGATCATGGTCAGCTGACCAATATTGAACCCGAGCACCTGTTCATTTCAATATGGGCGATGACGCAAACTTATGCTGATTTTGCTACCCAAATAGAGTTGGTGCTTGATAAGAAAAAACTCGAACAGCCTGATTTTGATCGGGCAGCTAAATTTCTCACCCATATGGTTTTACATGGTGTTTTAGCGCATAAATAAAGCCTTTTAGTATTAAGGGGCTAATGCCCCTTTCTGAGCCGTCGCTTATCCAAGAAAACCATGCCTTATTAACTCTTCTAACAAAATAGTATAAATTTAAATGTCACTAAGTTGTTGTAAATAAAAGATTTTTATCAACAGTGCCTTTATTTAGACTGCGCTTACATAACAAGAATTCTTCCATCTATTTTTTTTGCCATTTGGTAAAAAGAGTGTTAGTTCTACCTGCGAATAAGAAATGTGCAGTTTTTTTAGGGTCTTATCTAGGCATCATTTTAGGGCTAGGTGAGAGGACTCATCTATGGAGAAAAATATGCTGAGCAAGGATAAAGCGCTGCAGTTAGGTAATGCCACAAGTGAGCAGCTAGGTAGCCTCTGTCAACAAGCGAGCGATCTGCGTGACAGACACTGGGGGAAAAAGGTGTCCTACTCGCGTAAGGTATTTATTCCATTAACCAATATGTGCCGTGATACTTGCAGCTATTGCACTTTTGTTAAAACACCCGAATCTGGTCAAGCTGAGTTAATGACGCCCGAGCAGGTTCTCACTACGGCGCTTCAAGGCCAGAGAATGGGATGCAAGGAAGCGTTATTTAGTTTAGGTGAGCAGCCTGAAAAGCGGCATAAATTGGCTAGACATCTTCTTGCTGAGCAAGGGCATAAGACGACAGTTGGTTATCTTAAAGCAATGTCTGAACTTGTGTTGCAGAAAAGTTTGCTTGTCCCTCACATCAATGCTGGGGCACTTTCTTATCAGGAGTTAGAAACACTCAAACCTGTCGCTGGCTCCATGGGAATGATGTTAGAGAGTTTAAGCCCAGCCTTAACTAAAAAAGGCGGGGCGCACTATGGCTGTCCAGATAAAACGCCTCAACGTCGTATTGATACCTTAGAGGCGGCTGGCGAACTTGCTATTCCTTTTACCACGGGGTTGCTGATTGGGATTGGTGAATCATGGCAAGACAGAATCGAAAGCTTGTGTGAGATTGAGCGTTTGCATGCCAAGTATGGTCATATCCAAGAGGTTATTATTCAGAATTTTCGTGCCAAAGCCGGAACGGCAATGGCGGATGCGCCAGAACCTTCGAAAGTTGATATGCTGCGCACTTTGGCTGCGGCTCGTTTGATCCTATCTCCCTCAATCAGTTTGCAGGCACCGCCTAACCTAGAGCAGGACTACCAAGACTATTTGCGCGCAGGCATTAATGACTGGGGCGGAATTTCGCCACTGACCAAAGACTTTATCAATCCCGAACGCGCTTGGCCGCAGATAGAGCGTTTGGCACAGCACTGCCAATCGGCAGGCTATGAACTAATAGAGCGTTTAACCGTTTACCCAGAGCATCAGTCAACTATCGAAACAATGACTGATAGTTTGGTCCACTCAAGAATCCGTTCACAGGCGTCAGTTGATGGCTTTGCCATGATACAAAGCCACACCCATTAAGTTGTAAAGCTAAGGAGAAGATGATGTTGTCACGGAGCGACCAGCCTACAGCTACTCATACACCATTTAGCCAGTTGAATCCCGAGATTAGAGATACTCTTAGACGAGCATTGGATGGCAAGGAAATATCACCAAAACAAGCAATAAGCCTCTTCAATGCAGAGGGGCGTGATCAACAGGCATTGCTTGATGTGGCTGATCAGGTTCGTCAAAATTTGTGTGGTGATAGAGGCAGTTTTATCATCACCCGAAACATCAATTTTACCAATGTGTGTTACATGGGATGCAAGTTTTGCAACTTTGCCAAGCCAATAAAACACAAAGAAGCGGAGCTTCTTTCTTTAGATGAGATAGCAGAGCGCGCGCAGCAGGCTTGGGATCGCGGTGCGACTGAGGTGTGTATTCAAGGCGGGTTGCATCCACAGATAGGTGCTGATTTTTATCGCAATATTGTTTTGGCTATCAAATCACGCCTACCCAAGATGCATATCCATGCCTTTTCCCCGTTTGAGATTTGGTATGGCGCGCGTCGTGCCAAAATGGGCTACAAAGAGTTTTTGCACGATCTCAAATTATGCGGTCTGGATACCATGCCAGGTACAGCGGCTGAGATTTTGGATGTCGAGATTCGCCAGCAATTAACTAAAGACAAGCTCAGTACTCAAGACTGGGTCGCCATTATTAAAGCGGCGCATGAAGTAGGTATTAAGACCACATCAACCATAATGTATGGTCATATCGACCAGCCTTACCATTGGGCAAATCACCTTGAATTACTGCGTAATACCCAAAAAGAAACGGGTGGTTTTACCGAGTTTGTCCCCCTTGGATTTGTGCACTATAAAACCAAGCTCTACAACGAGAACCCAGGAAAAGTAAGGCCCGGCCCGACACGCAGTGAGCACTTTAAAATGCATGCTGTAGCGCGACTTATGCTGCAAGGTCATATCAATAATATTCAGGCTTCTTGGGTCAAGATGGGTTCTGATGTCGCAATACAAATGTTGCGCTCTGGAGCCAATGATCTTGGCGGTACCCTGATGAATGAGAGCATATCTCGAGCAGCAGGCGGTGAACATGGCCAAGAAATTCAACCACAAGACATGGTGAGCTTTATCCATCAAGCGGGGTTAGATGCTTTTCAGCGCTCTACCTCCTATCAGGTGTTAGAGGAATACCCGTTGCAAGCGCAGTGCAAGAAAAAAAGTCAGTTGGTTTTGCCCTCTCAAGAGATTGCCCGTTTTGAGGCCGTATTATGACAAGTCTTAATATCACGCTACTTGCGGGCGGTGTTGGCGGGGCGAAAGCGGCGGAAGGTTTGGCTAAAAGTACTTATGCCGATGGCCTAAAGATTATTGGTAATATCGGCGATGACCAAGCTTTTCATGGTTTGTGGGTCTCACCGGATATCGACACCCTTATCTACACTTTGGCAGAGCGGATAGATCGCAATCAAGGTTGGGGACTCGCGGGTGATCAGCAAAATGTCTTAAATGGTCTCAAACAACTCGGTGTCGATACATGGATGCAATTAGGAGACATGGATTTTGCGACACATATCTTTCGTACAGAGCAGCGCCACCAAGGTATTCGCGCACAAAAGATTACCGAGCAAATTGCCGCTGCAAATGGCGTAAATGTGCCGATATTACTGCCTACTGATGATGTAGTACAAACCAAGCTGAAATCAAATGGGCAATGGCTGAGTTTTCAGGACTATTTTGTTCGTCTTCGATGCCAAGCAAATGTGGAAGAGATTTGTTATTTCGATTACGAGAAGGCGTCAGCAACACCTGAATCTCTTGCCGCTATAGACAGTGCTAATTTGGTATTGATTGCCCCGAGTAATCCGCTTCTTAGCATTGGCGCTATTTTGTCGGTTGGGGATATTCGTCGTCAATTACAAGCACTTTCAAAGCCTATTGTTGCCATCTCTCCGCTCATTGGCAACCAAGCGATTAAAGGACCAGCAGTCAAGCTAATGCAATCACTCAGTTACCGCCCAAATGTTGTCGGAGTAGCGACTTATTATCGTGAGCTGGTCGATGTATTAGTTATTGACTCAACCGATGCACATCACGCGCCGGAAATTGAAGCAATGGGGATTCAGGTCATCACCCAGAATATATGGATGCGTGATGAAGCCGAGAAGGTTGATGTCATGACCAGTATTGTTGATGAAGTACTGAAGTGGCAGTTGGAAAGGGCAAGTTGATGTTAGATAAGCTCAATATTGTGATTCCAATGAAGGCGCCAAGCCGAGCTAAGCAGCGACTTATGGGCGTACTTAATATCTCCCAGCGCGAGGCTCTTGCCCTAAGCCTTTATCGTCAAACACTGCGGTTTTTTGCCCAGCACTACCCACAGGTCAACTGCCTTGTGGTGACAAACTCCCTTAAGATTGCCGATATTGCATCAAGTTTTGGTGCCTCTCCCCTAATCGAAAGACAAGCAAAAGGCTTAAATGCGGCCGTTGAACTAGCAACTCATTGGAGCCTTAAATTGGGGTATCAATTTCAAATGGTTGTGCCTGCTGATATCGCCAAGCTTAATTGCTGTGAGATAGATGCTTTGTTTCAAGCTGTGCAAGCGGGCAATCAGGTAGTGATAGCAAGAGCTAAGGACTTAGGGACCAATGCGCTTATCACCACACCACCCAATGCAATTGAGTTTCAATATGGTAGTCAGTCTGCGCTTGCTCATGTTCAACAAGCGCACATCAATGGGCTCAAGGTTGAGGTATTAGACCTTCGGGATTTGAGCCAAGATATCGATTTACCAAAGGATTTGATCAAAGCCTTTCCCGATTATCCAAATAAGGAATATTGCTATGAATAACTGCGCAATGACAAAACCTAGGGTTGTGCCAGAGGTCAATTCTATGCAGATGTTTCGTGTGTCTGGTCTGCCAGATTTCAAGCCTGATATGGATTTAGCTCAGCATGTGATTCGGGCATTAACTGCAGAGGGTCAATCACTGCAGCATGGCGATATCTTAGTCGTGGCGCATAAAGTGGTGTCGAAAACTGAAGGTGCTGTGGTGGATATTGAGAAGGTATCTGCGAGCACTCAAGCCATCGAACTTGCTCAGCAAGTCAACAAAGACCCTCGTAAAGTTCAAGTCATACTCGACCAATCAACTCGCATTGTGCGCAGTATTAAACGTGCAGAGCAAAATGAGGGCCTTTTAATCGCCGAGCACAAACTTGGCTTTATTTGTGCCAATGCAGCGGTTGATGAGTCCAATGCGGATTTCGAAGGTCAGTTGATCACGCTACCAGAAAATCCTGACCGCAGCGCCATGCAATTGTGCGAGCGTTTGGAAGCGCATTTTGACTGTCAATTAGGTGTGGTTGTGAGCGATACCTTTGGCAGACCTTGGCGACTTGGTCAAACCAATGTGGCGATTGGATTAGCGCGCGTACCTGCCATCCAAGAAATGTGTGGTAATGAAGATGCATGGGGACGAGAGCTAAAAGTGACCGCCCCTGCTTTTGCCGATGAACTAGCAGGCGCATCTGGGCTTTTAATGGGCAAAAGTGATAAATGCCCAGTGATTATTTTTCGTGGATTGAACTGGCAAGCATGCAACAGCTCAGCCAAGCAAATCCTAAGACCGATCAAGGAGGATTTATTCCGATGAATGAAGATAACAAGATAGCAATTTTGGGTGGTACAGGCCCGCAAGGAAAAGGATTGGCTAAGCGTTTTGCTCTGGCTGGTGTGCCGGTTGTTATTGGTTCGCGTGACAGCGTTCGCGCCGCTGAGGTTGCTGCTGAATTGAACTCAGTATTACCGCAAGGAAGTGCAAATATAGAGGGAATGGAAAATTTAGAAGCGACAAAAATGGCTAACGAGATGGTTATTTTGTCTGTGCCTTATTCAGCACATGATGCGACCCTGGCTGATATAAAGCCGTTACTGAGCGGCAAAATATTAGTCGATATTGTCGTGCCACTTGCGCCTAAAAATCCAAAAGCTGTAGTAATGCCACCAGAAGGTTCGGCAACAGAAGCGGCTCAGGCACTATTGGGCGATGAGGTTTCAGTAGTCGGTGCTTTGCATAATGTATCTGCGGTGACGCTAAATAATACCGATCAGCCGATCAACTGTGACGTTCTCGTCTGTGGTAATCAGCTTGAGGCCAAAAAAGCAGTTATGGCGCTTATCGAAAAGTTAGGGGTTAAAGCCTACAACGCGGGCCTTGCGGAAAGTGCTCGCTGTATCGAGGCGCTAACTCCAATCCTAATCAGGCTAAATATCTCAAAAGACGTGCCTTTTACCCATGCTGGCGTCACCATTGCGCCGCCTGTTCACTAACCTTATTGCGAAAGGAAATAAGAGATGGAATTTGGAATTACCTTTAAAGGCTTTGTAAGCCCAAATCGTGCACGAAACTTAGTACGTCAGGCGGAAGAAGCGGGTTTTAGCTACTGCTGGTTCTATGATTCACACATATTATGGCGTGAGTCTTTTGTGGCGATGGCGATGTGTATGGAGCACACTAAAACCATGCGCTTTGGCCCATGTGTGACGAACCCTAATATTCGAGATTGGTCGCTTGCGGCAAGTTTATACGCAAGCTTGGCATTGCAAAGTGAAGGGCGTTTTGACCTTGGTGTTGGACGGGGCGACTCATCGATGCGCGTTATGGGCAAAAAGCCTGCGCCTTTGGCTCGCTTGGCTGAGTTTACTCATAAAGTTAAAGCCATGGTCAAAGGTGAAGAACCCGTGAATTACGATGACTGCGCGTCAGAGGTGAAATTCCCATGGGCGGTTGGTTATGACCTTCCTGTGTGGATTGCTGCTTATGGGCCCAAAGCCCTTGCGACAGCGGGCGAACACGGCGATGGTTTGATTCTTCAGCTTGCTGAGCCAAGTTTGGTGAAATGGTTTACTGACCAAACATTAGAAGCAGGAAAAAATGCTGGCAAGGATATGAGTAATTTCAAAGTGCAGGCAGCGGCTCCGGCTTACTTTGGTGACAAGCAAGAGTGTTTAGATAAAACTCGTTGGTTCCCAGCCATGGTAGGTAACCATGTTGCTGATATTGTTGAAAAGTATGGAAGTGACTCAGGTCTGGTTCCCAAGAGCCTGACTGACTATATCGAGAAGCGCAAAGGTTATGATTACTCTAAGCATGGTCAAAGCGATAACCCTTATCTAGAGTTTATTTCTGATGATATCATCGAAAGCTTCTCTGTTCTGGGCAGTCCGGATGACCATATCGCTAAAATCAAGCAGCTTGAAGAAGTCGGTGTCACTCAGTTTAATATCTACTTAGATAACGGTGACGAAGAGAACATCATTGCCCAATATGGCCAACATATTATTCCAGAATTTAGTCAGTGATTACTGGACTTTTAGGCCTTTATTTATGATGCAAAACAGCCAGTGATAGTGACTGGCTGTTCTATTAGGTGGGTATTACTTGCTGTTTAGATAGTCTAGAACTACCTCATGGTGATCTTTGGTTTTAAACTTGTTAAATACATGCTCAATCACACCTTCTTCGTTAATGAGGAAGCTGATGCGATGCAGGCCATCAAATGTTTTACCCATGAATTTCTTTTCACCCCACACACCGAATTGTTCAGCGACTGCGTGATCTTCATCAGAAAGCAAAGTGAAGTTGAGATTATCACGTTCAATAAATTTACCCAGACGTTTAACAGGATCGATACTCACACCCAATACAACGATATTGTGTTTGTCTAATTCTGCTTTTACATCGCGCAGGCCTTGTGCTTGAACTGTACACCCAGGCGTCATGGCTTTGGGGTAGAAATAAAACAGTACTTTTTTACCCGTGAAATCACCGAGTGAAACCGTATTATCATTTTGATCTTGAAGCGAAAAAGCTGGGGCCTTAGCCCCCGCGGTTAGCGTGTTCATTGGTTGTCCTTTTTTATTGACTGTTTTTGATAAAATTGAGTGAGCCTTGTACTTTAAGGTTGGTGCATAAATCGTCAAATTCTTCGTTAAGTTGCATCAGATTAAAGTGGGCATCAACCTTAGCGGTAATCGCAATATGAAATTGCTTTTTTGCCGACAGAGTTTTGTCTTTGTGGATTGTTTGTGCACTCAGCGATGAAAGACCTATACTCTTGTCTGCAAAAAATTGAGTAAACTTTTCGGTGATACCTGATTGGTCTTCTGACTCTATGAATACCTCAACGTGATAGGAATCATCAGTTTGTTCATGCTCAGATGTACGTTTCATCATGGTAATTAGATCAAGTTCTTGAGCTAGCAACGGCAGTCTTGTTTCGACACGAGTAATATTGGCATTTGTACCTGAAAGTAACATGATTAGGGTGAACTCATTACCAAAAAGAGCAATTCGGCTATCAATAATGTTACAGCCAGATTTTGTCACCAGTTGTACAATATGGTTACAGACTCCTGGTCGGTCTGCTCCTACCGCTGTTATCACCAAATGTTGAGTCATAGTATCACTATCGAATCATAGTTATGGGTGTTAACCAAACAGCTTAGCATAGTTAGTCTGGGGTCAATAGACCTAGGTAAAAAGTACGATTTATGACCTTGTCATGACACCTATTGCGGGCTTAATTTGGCAAAGTTCTAACATCTGGTAAATATTCATTCAAATAGGTGATTTAAGCGGCTTTAATCGCTTGTGTTTGTTAATCGCCTTACAGTAACATGCAATCAGTATCTATATTAGGGAGAAAGACATGTTTTCGGGAAGCATTGTAGCGCTAATTACCCCCTTTACCCATGATGGCGAAGTTGACTACGTTAGCCTGAAGAAATTGGTCGATTTTCACGTTCAAGCAGGCTCAACTGGCATAGTTGCTGTCGGTACAACAGGAGAATCGGCAACGTTAACCGTTGAAGAGCATGTCAAAGTTGTGGCTAAGACAGTAGAGTTCGCTGATGGGCGCATTCCAGTTATTGCCGGAACAGGTGCGAATGCGACGCATGAGTCAGTTACTTTCAGCAGACTACTCAACAATTCTGGTATTTCAGGTTGCTTAAGTGTCACACCATATTATAACAAGCCAACTCAAGAAGGTTTGTATCAGCACTATAAAGCCATCGCTGAAGAAAGTGATGTTCCGCAAATTCTCTATAACGTACCTGGCCGAACTGCGGTTGACTTGCTGCCTGAAACGGTTGCCCGCCTTTCAGAGATTGAAAATATTGTCGCTCTTAAAGATGCAACGGGTGATTTAAGTCGAATTGAAATTCATCGTGAACTTTGTGGCAAAGATTTTATCTTACTTAGTGGCGATGACTCGACAGGCCTAGAGTTTGTTAAACAAGGTGGACAGGGGGTTATCTCTGTAACTAATAATATTGCTGCAGCTGATATGGCAAGCATGATGAAACTTGCCCTTGCAGGCAACTTCGATGAAGCTGAAGCGATCAATCAGCGCCTAATGACACTGCATAAAAATTTGTTTATTGAGTCGAGCCCGATCCCTGTCAAATGGGCAGCGCATAAAATGGGCTTGATAGAGTGCGGTGACTTACGATTACCGTTAACCGAGTTATCGGAGTCTGCTCGTCCCATTGTGACACAAGCGATGGCAGACGCCCGTATCGACTAAATTTACTATGAATTGCCGAAGGTGACTTCGGCATTTACTTATCAGGAGTTTCAATGAAATTGTCTCATCAGCTAGTCGTGAGTTCGCTAGCTGTTTTTGTTTTGAGCGCATGCTCTGGTGGACCTACTCAGCGTCGCCAAGCCAAAGATGACTTTGAGTATCTCGATGCTAAGCCACTAACAGAGTGGAAAGATGTTGCAGGGGCTGAAACTCAAGTTTATCCCAACTACCAAATCCCATCTGGAAACTTTTCTGGAGGAGTTGGGAAAGATGTCGATATTCGTCCTCCTCAGCAAGTGCTTGAGCTTATCCCTGGTGCTCGTGCTGAACGTCATGGTGGAGAGGTAGTACTATGGTTGCTGAAGAAAGATGAACTAGATAAGGTTTGGCAAACCGTACAAACCATGCTTGCAGAACGCAAGGTTTCTATTCGTGAGGAAACTGATGATCGTATCGAAACTGACTGGGTGACTTGGGTTTCAGAAGACGAAGATGGGGAGATCGGTTCCCGTTACGAAATCACCAAAGTGGAAGCAAACAGCCGTTACGGCTTTAAAATTTCCTTAATTGATTGGCGTGAAGCTGGGAAAACAAAGCCTGTTTCTTCGACCAACAAAGAACGCTACAACGTATTAATGACCAACTTAGTGACGGCTCGTTATGATCTAGAAGCTCGTCAAGAAGCTGCTCGTCGAGCAGAACAACTGGTTAAGAATATCCCAATTACTATGGGTACGGATCGCAGTGGCTTCCCTGTGATTATTGCACGTTCTCCATATAATACACTCTGGTCTCGCTTACCTAAGCTATTGCCAGAAATGGGTTTTACCATTGAAGATCGTAACCAGTCACAAGGAACCGTTAAGGCAAAATACGCAGAGCCTAACGATGAATTCTGGGCTAAGGTTGGTATCAAGCCGATCAATTTGCCATCGGGTAAATATACTTTCCTATTTGGTGACTTAGGTAACCGTACTTCAATTAATGTGACTGACTCGTCTGGAAAACCAGTCGAAGAGAAGTTATTAAAAGATATGGTGCCTGTATTATCAGCCGTTGCTGATAAGCACACTGACTAGCGAGTTTGGATACTTGAAAAGAAAAAAGCTGACTTTTTATAGTCAGCTTTTTTAATGCGAGATAACCAGATTACAGAACCATGGCGGCTACCCAGCCAAATAGAATTAAAGGGATGTTGTAGTGGATAAAGGTTGGTACCACAGTTTCCCATATGTGTTCATGTTGACCATCAGCGTTGAGACCTGAAGTTGGGCCTAAAGTCGAATCAGAGGCGGGTGAACCTGCATCTCCTAATGCGGCTGCAGTACCCACTAGGGCGATAGTTGCCATGGGTGAGAAGCCAAACGCGGCAGCCAGAGGAACATAAATGGTTGCAATGATAGGAATGGTTGAAAAAGATGAGCCTATACCCATGGTGACAAGTAGGCCAACAACCAGCATCAGAAGCGCAGCCAGAGGTTTGTTATTACCAATGCTTGTTGAAAGCGCTTCAACTAGAGACTCAACACCACCTGTTTGCTTCATTACCGCAGCAAAACCTGCTGCTGCAATCATGATAAAGCCTATCATAGCCATCATGTGTACCCCTTTGGTGAACACATCATGGGTTTCTTTCCAAGCGATGACGCCACCAAAGGTAAAGACCATAAACCCAGCTAAAGCACCAATGATCATTGACCCAGTAGTTAGCTGAACTGACAGGGCTGCTAAAATACCCACTGCTGCAATCATAATATTTTTCTTGTTGATTGACGCGGTATTTTCTTCTACGTGAGTGAGTTCAGTTTCTTGGTATTGGCGAGGGCGACGGTAACTAAAGAAAATCGCAACTAAAAGACCAAAAATCATACCAGCCGCAGGCAGTAACATAGCGACAGGGACCTGACTTGCAGTCACGGATTCTAGACCGTTATCATGAAGGTTTTTGAGCAAAATGTTGTTTAGAAAGATCCCACCAAATCCTACCGGAAGTACCATATAAGGTGTGACCAAACCAAATGTTAGAACACAGGCGATCATTCGACGGTCCAGGTTGAGCTTGGCAAATACCCCAAGTAACGGCGGGATAAGAATTGGAATAAATGCAATATGTACGGGAATGACATTTTGTGATGACATAGTGACTAGCACTAATGCAACTATTACCGCATATTTTAGCCCCGTAGATGCGGCGCCGTTCTCTTTGCCATGGATACGCTTGATGACGCTATTGGCTAACAAATCGGTGATACCGGATTTGGAAATAGCCACGGCAAAGGTACCTAACATAGCGTAGCTCAGTGCTATAGTTGCCCCTCCACCTAGCCCGCTTTCAAAGGCTGCGACTGTGTCATTTAATCCCATGCCTGCGACTAGTCCACCTATGATGGCACTGAATGTCAGGGCGACCACGACATTCACGCGCATCAGTGCTAGCAGCAGCATGATACATACAGAAATTACTACAGGATTCATAGTTTACTCATCAGTTGTGTTTACTTTTATTTATTATTTTCAGCATCTAGGTCAACAATAGGCCAGCCGCCTAGCGCTTTCCATTTGTTAACGATGCCGCAAAATAGCTCTGCTGTTTTTTGTGTATCGTATAGTGCAGAGTGGGCTTCTCGGTTGTCAAAATCCATCCCGGCGACTTTACATGCTCTCGCTAATACGGTCTGACCATAGGCAAGTCCGCTCAGCGTTGCGGTATCGAAAGTGGCAAAGGGATGAAAAGGGACACGTTTAAGCTTGCTACGCTCACTGGCCGCCATCACAAAGTTATGATCAAAAGTGGCGTTATGGGCGACAATGATAGCACGGCTGCAGTCAGCTGCTTTTTGTTCCTTGCGTACAAGCTTATAAATTTCTTTGAGTGCTTCAGACTCTGTCACCGCACCTCGCAGAGGGCTATATGGGTCGTGAATGCCATTAAAGTCGAGCGCTTCTTTTTCTATATTTGCCCCTTCAAATGGCTCAACGTGGAAATGCATGGTTGAAGCTGGTTTTAGATCACCATTAGAATCCATGGCTAGAGTGACAGCGCAGATCTCCAAAAGAGCATCAGTCTTGGCATTGAATCCTGCTGTTTCGACATCTATTACCACGGGGAAATATCCGCGAAAGCGTTTTTTAAGCGTTAAAGCTTCGTTCTCTGCACTCATGTTGGCCTAATATTATGTGACAAAGCCTGCATTATTGCAGATTCTTGGGATAAGAAAAACCTCATAATCACTTATGAGCAAGTCCGATTCTATTAAATATGGCAGCGTGTGTTCTGGCGAGGATTTTGCATTGTTTCTGCTGTAGTAGTACTGACGGCAACAATAAGCCGCATTTTTAAGAGAGTCTACAAACGATGAAGAAACGGTTAGCCACTCATTTAGCAACCATGGTTATTACCTCTATTGCCACTCCTATTATGGCAATGGATGTGCATTATGGTGCTAAGCCAGAGCAGTCAAAGTGGCAAATGATTACCAATACTCCTCTGGAGTGTCGTATGGTGCATCCAATACCTAATTATGGAGATGCGGTTTTTTCTTCTCATGCGAGTAAGAAAATTAACCTCGACTTCGAGCTTAAAATGAAACGTCCGATGGGCAAAACAAGAGACGTTTATTTGGTGTCTCAACCCCCTGCTTGGCGGCCGGGTGATAAGGGAGAACGTATTACTAACATTCAGTTTTTCCAACAGTTTGATGGGTATGTTGGTGGACAGACCGCTTGGACCTTGCTGACGGAATTAGAAAAAGGGCGTTATCCGACTTTCAGCTATCAAGAATGGCAGAGTCGAGATCAGCGTATTGAGGTCGCCTTGTCTTCGGTTTTATTTCAAAACTCATACAATGTGTTTAGCGATTGCATTGCTAACCTATTGCCTTACAGCTTTGAAGATATAGCCTTTACTATTTTGCATTATGACCGTTCAAGAGTAGAGCTCAGCAAAGCTTCACAAAAACGCTTGGCCCAGATAGCTGAATACATAAAACACAATCAGGATATAGATTTGGTCTTGGTATCTACTTATACAGGTAATGAAGATCCTAAGAGTATGAGCCAAAATTTATCTGAGCAGCGAGCAGAGGTACTGCAAACGTATTTTCAGTCTTTAGGCCTGCCTGAAGATAGGATTCAAGTGCAGGGGTACGGTCGACGTCGGCCTGTAGCCGATAATAACTCACCGCTAGGAAAAGATAAAAACCGCAGAGTGGTGATATCTTTGGGTAGGACTCAGGTCTAGTCGTGACTCTCTAGAGGAGGAAAAGGCAGAGATGGCTGCCTTTTTCAATTGTGCTAGTTATCCAGCCAAGCCAGCAGAGGCTTGTTTGTTTTGGATAAGTTCCAACATGTACCCGTCAGGATCTTTGACAAAGGCAATATGTGTTGAGCCACCTTTCACAGGTCCCGGCTCACGAGTGACATTGCCTCCAGCAGCTTTGATAGCATCGCAAGTGGTATAGATATCATCAACACCAATAGCAATGTGACCAAACGCTGTACCAAGGTCATACTCAGTTTTTCCCCAGTTGTATGTCAGTTCTATCACGGCACCTTCTGACTCATCACCAAAACCTAGGAATGCTAGCGTGTACTCGTATTGCTTGTTTTCGTTGGTGCGCAGGAGTCTCATTCCCATGACTTTAGTATAAAACTCGATTGATTTATCTAAGTCACCAACGCGCAGCATGGTATGTAAAATACGTCCATTTGACATTGCTATTTTCTCCTAATTCTCAGGGTAAACCTTATCTTTAAACTCACACAAGTCTTCTATAATGCAGCTCCCACAGCGGGGTTTTCTGGCCACGCATGTGTATCTGCCATGAAGAATTAACCAGTGGTGTACGTCGAGTTTGAATTCTTTAGGTACAACTTTAAGTAGCTTTTCTTCTACTTGGTCAACGTTTTTCCCCATGGCAAACTTGGTGCGGTTTGAGACGCGAAAAATATGAGTATCGACAGCGATGGTTGGCCAACCAAAGGCTGTGTTCAATACAACATTCGCAGTCTTGCGTCCGACACCGGGCAGAGCTTCAAGAGCAGCGCGATCTTCGGGGACTTGTCCATCGTGCTTATCAAGCAGGATACGGCATGTCTTAATCACGTTTTCAGCTTTTGAATTAAACAAACCTATGGTTTTGATGTATTCCTTTACGCCGTCAACGCCTAAGTCAAAAAGACCTTGCGGAGTATTGGCGACTGGGTACAGTTTATCGGTTGCCTTATTAACACTCACATCCGTCGCTTGGGCTGAGAGAAGTACCGCGATGAGAAGCTCAAATGGTGTACTCCAATTTAATTCAGTCTGCGGATTAGGGTTGTTTTCCCGTAAGCGCTCCAGTATTTGTACTCGTTTTTCGTTGTTCATTTTTGTGCTGTTTTCCAGTGTCTCAACCAGATCTTACTGGTTGGTAACGCGAGCTCGTTCGATGGTTGGTTTTTGTACTTTTGGCTGACGAGCTTTTTGTTGTGCATCGATGACGTTTTTTAAGGCGATAAGTAATCCCACCCCAATAAAGGCGCCGGGTGGCAGTAGGGCAAGTAAGAAACTGCTTTCAAAATGAAATATCTCAATTTTTAGTGCGGTCGCCCAGCTGCCAAGTAGCAAGTCTGCGCCATCGAATAATGTCCCGTTGCCGATTATCTCGCGCATGGCGCCTAATACAACCAGAACGCTAGTCATGCCTAGCCCCATCCAAAAACCATCTTGAGCAGCAGGAAGGACATCATTTTTCGACGCGAAAGCTTCAGCACGGCCAATGATAATGCAGTTGGTCACAATCAAAGGAATGAAAATGCCAAGAGAGAGGTAGAGTCCATAAGCGTAGGCATTCATCAGTAACTGCACGCAAGTCACTAGCGCGGCAATAATCATAACAAAGATAGGAATACGGACTTCATTTGGCACGTGAGAGCGCACCAAAGAGACAATCACATTTGAGCCAACTAATACCAGCAAGGTGGCAATGCCAAGGCCAAGTGCATTAGTCACGGTCGAGGATACCGCAAGTAGAGGACATAGGCCAAGCAACTGAACCAATGCTGGGTTGTTATCCCACATACCATTTTTGATTAATGTTTTATGATCGCTCATTCTAGTCTCCACAATTTCGTGGCTGGTTTTGAATCTCATCACTATGGGCGTTAACAAACTGAACGGCCTTTTTCACCGCTTTGACTACGGCTCTTGGCGTTATAGTTGCGCCCGTGAATTGATCAAATTGTCCGCCATCTTTGCGCACTTTCCATTGGCCTTGATTGTCTTCGGTAACACTTTTACCGCTAAAGCTTAGGATCCAGTCTGTAATGCGTAAATCTATCTTGTCTCCAAGCCCCGGCGTTTCCTGATGGTTTAACACCCGAGTACCTAAAATAGTACCGTTTTGGTCAATACCAACGATAATTTTGATTGCGCCGCTGTAGCCGTCGGGAGCAATAGCTTCAATGGCAACCGCGGTAGGTTTCCCATCCTTAGTTGCTATATAAACAGGCATATCCGTGTCTGTGCCAAGGTCTGGATGATTAACTAAGGTACAAGACTGATACAGGCTGTTATCGTGCATGTCCTCAGGGATGACTTGGTTGAGCACAGACAGAAGCTGAGCCTGTTCTTGCTGGCTTATCTGATCTTTAGTCAAATAGTGAGTGAGGGCGACAACACCAGTTGAGGCACAAGCAAAAAGAGCGAGTACGACTCCATTTTTACGAATAGCGTTTAACATCTTGCTCCTCAGTGTCCGTAGGTTCGTGGCTTGGTGTAGTAGTCGATTAGCGGGACACACATGTTGCCAAGCAATACCGCGAAGGCTACGCCGTCAGGAAAACCACCCCAAGTCCGTATGATAAAGACCATGGCACCGATAAAGGCGCCGAAAATAAGACGACCTTTGACCGTGGTTGAAGCAGAGACAGGATCGGTAGCGATAAAAAATGCACCTAACATGGTCGCGCCAGACAATATATGAATGCTTGGCGATGCGGTTTCGCCCGGAGTAAATAAGCTAAACAAGGTACTAATAATCAATAAGCTGGTTATAAAGCTTACTGGTATGTGCCAATTAATGACTCTCAGCTTTACCAGCAATAAACCGCCTGCTAGATAAGCGAGGTTAACCCACTCCCAGCCCAAACCGGCTAAGCCACTAAACTGTGGCTGAGATAGAGCTTCTGCGGCAGTATTGCCTGAATGCAATGCGGTTTTAAACGCATCTAGCGGGGTAGCCATGGTTAGGCCATCTATACCTGTACGTATTTGTTGAAGCGAGAGTCCATCCAGATTGAAACCGGTAAAAATAAGCGATACAGCATCACTAAACGGGATGGTTGAGGGTTGCAACTCGGTTGGTGCAATCCAACTGGTCATTTGCACTGGAAAGGAGATCAGCAAAACTACATAGGCAACCATTGCTGGGTTGAATAAGTTCTGTCCAATCCCCCCATAAAGGTGTTTAGCTACCACGATCGCGAAGACAAGACCTATGGCGACAATCCACCAAGGTGAGAGTGGTGGAATTGCAATAGCAAGTAACCACGCTGTCACAATTGCGCTGTTATCACGCAGCGCTGACATAGGTGGACGCTTGCGCATCTTCATCACACCAACTTCAAGTGCCAAGCCTAACAAGATAGCAAAAAAGAGTTGTATTAGGGTGCCCCAACCAAAGAAGTAGGTTTGAGCAAACAAGCCGGGCAAGGCGCACAGGGCAACCCATTTCATAAGATCGGGTGTGCTCCTACGGCTATGAGCATGGGGTGAGCTGGCAATAAAAAAGGCCACTACTCGTCCTCCTCAAGTCTGTTGTTCTGTTGGTTTTGTGCCTTGCGCGCTTTGGCTCTGGCAATGGCTGCCGCTACTGCTGCTTTTTTGGGATCCTCTTCAGAAGGTACTGGTTCTGATTCAGATGGCTCCGCGGCTTTTGCTTGCTCTGCTTTGCGCGCTTTGGCTCTGGCAATGGCAGCAGCGACGGCGGCCTTTTTCGGATCGTCTTCAGAAGGTGCTGGTTCTGATTCAGATGGCTCTGCGTCTTTTGCTTGCTCGGCTTTGCGCGCTTTGGCTCTGGCAATGGCGGCAGCGACGGCGGCTTTTTTCGGATCGTCTTCAGGAGATGCAGGCTCTGAGTCAGATGGCTTTGCGTCTTTTGCTTGCTCGGCTTTGCGCGCTTTGGCTCTGGCAATGGCGGCAGCGACGGCGGCTTTTTTCGGATCGTCTTCAGGAGATGCAGGCTCTGAGTCAGATGGCTCAGAGGCTTTTGCTTGCTCGGCTTTGCGCGCTTTGGCTCTGGCAATGGCAGCAGCGACGGCGGCTTTTTTGGGGTCGTCTTCAGAAGGTGCTGGTTCTGATTCAGATGGCTCAGCAGCTTTTGCTTGCTCGGCTTTGCGCGCTTTGGCTCTGGCAATGGCGGCAGCGACGGCGGCTTTTTTGGGGTCGCTGTCATCAGATTCGGAATTGACTTCTGTTTCAGCTGCCTTATTGGCTTTCTTTTCACGGGCCAAACGCTTGCGCTCTTCACGAAGTTTACTCATTTCAGAGTTGTCAGGCTCAGCAAGTCCAGCTTCTTTTGCGGCTGCCTGTTTTGCTTTCGCTTTGGCAATCGCTGCTGCTACAGCCGGTTTTACTTTTGGTTCATCCGATGCTGAATCTGACTTTTTCGCTTTGACGCGAGCAATGGCGGCAGCGATCGCATCTTCACCATCAGGGGTTTTAACCTCTTTACGCCTATTCTCTGCCGCTTTCTTAAAGCGGTTCTCTCGTTCAATCTTATCGCGCTCTAAACGGCTCTTTCTTTCTTCAAAGCGAACTTTCGCCCGTTCGGCGGCTTGGGCCTCTTCTTTACGAGTGCGGATTTCGGCTTTGGATTGTCGATAATATTGCACCAGCGGAATTTCACTTGGGCAGACAAAAGCACAAGCACCACATTCAATACAATCTTTAAGGTTTAGCTCTTCACACTTTTCATACTCTTCGGCTTTCGAGTGCCAGTAAAGTTGTTGAGGTAATAAGGAGGCTGGGCAAGCATCAGCACATTGACCACATCGAATGCATGACATTTCATGTTGGTTTGGAGAAATCTCTTTCACCGTAGGAGCCAGAATGCAGTTCGCCGTTTTGGTTATCGGCACATTCGCATGGGGAAGAGTAAAGCCCATCATAGGCCCCCCCATAATAAGGCGAGGTAGTTTTTTGTCTGCTTTATACCCAAACTCATCTAGTAGAGCTTGGACAGGAGTACCAATAAGCGCCTTAACATTTTTTGGCTGCTTGAAAGTATTGCCCGTCAGGGTGACAATACGCTCAACCAAGGGTTCACCGTCACAGACTGCTCGTTTAATGGCTTGAAGCGACCCAACATTTTGTACTAACAAGCCAATGTCGGCAGGAATACCATTAGCGGGTACTTCTTTATTGGTTAGCAGTTTGATCAGCTGTTTTTCACCACCCGAAGGGTATTTGGTCGGCACAACGCGTATAACGATGTCTTTATGCTGGGCGGCTTTTTCAAGAGCTCTAATCGCGGCTGGTTTGTTATCCTCAATTCCTATGATAGTGAGCTTAGGCTTGAGAATATGTTCAACGATATCTATACCCTTGATGACTTCATCAGCGTGAGTTTGCATTAGCATGTCATCGGCTGTGATATAAGGCTCACATTCGGCGGCATTGACGATAAGTATCTCTGTTCTAGCAAGCCCAGATTGAATTTTTTTCGCGGTTGGGAAACCCGCTCCGCCCATGCCTGAAATACCCGCTTGGCGGATTACTTCAATCAATTCATCGGGCGTGCAATCGGTAAAATCGGTGGTTTTCTTTCGTTCGATCCAGCGGTCTTCACCATCGGGTTCAATCACGATGCACATTTCTGATAACCCTGAGGGATGAGCTATCGTACGTGGTTCGATTGCTGAGATAATACCTGATGTTGGCGCGTGGACTGGCAACATAAAGCTGGTGTCATATTTGGTGAGAGCTTGCCCTTTGAGGATTTTGTCCCCTTGACTGACGATCAGGTGGCCTGGCTTACCAATATGTTGCTTAATCGGTAAGATTATTTCCCTTGGAATACTTGCTGGCGCAATAGGCTCTTTCATCGATTGGGTTTTGTTTTCTGGAGGGTGTATTCCCCCCGGAAAGTCCCATAGTGCGCCCGATTTAATTTGTTCTATCAGTGACAACATACCAGCCCTTAATTCACATTATTCTGCGCGTTAGCAGAATCAGTAATATCGACAACAGGAATGGCGTTGAGTTGCCACTTCCAATTCGCTGTAGTGGTTTCTACAGGAATCATTTCAATACAATCTGTAGGGCAGGGCGCCACACAAAGATCACACCCAGTACACTCGTCTTTTATGACGGTATGCAGGGCCTTCGTTCCTCCAACGATGGCATCAACAGGGCAAGCTTGAATACACTTAGTGCAGCCAATACACATGTCTTCATGGATAAAGGCGACCGTCTTAACATTGTTTTCTAAATCATGGGCAGAATCTGTGGCTTCGACTCCCATCAGATCTGCCAACTTTTCAATCGTAGCCTGTCCTCCCGGCGGGCATTTGTTAATCGCATCGCCGCCTGCAATGGCTTCAGCGTATGGACGGCAACCTGGGTATCCGCACTGACCACATTGAGTTTGAGGCAGTATCTCATCGATTTGGTCAACAATAGGGTCAGCATCCACTTTAAAGCGGATGGAAGCAAAGCCCAATATAGCACCAAAAACTGCTGCGAGTGCTGCAAGTACTAACACAGCAATCATAATAGCACTCATTATAGTTTCACCAATCCAGTGAAGCCCATAAAGGCAAGGGACATAAGGCCTGCGGTGATCATGGCAATAGACGCACCTTTAAACGGCACTGGAACGTCAGCCGCCGTAATACGTTCACGCATAGAGGCAAACAGTATCAGGACCAATGAAAAGCCAACTGCAGCGCCAAATCCATAGATAATGGATTCTATGAAATTATGATTTTCGTTGATGTTGAGAAGAGCAACACCCAGTACAGCACAGTTGGTGGTAATGAGTGGCAGGAAAATGCCAAGCAAGCGATAGAGTGTCGGACTGGTTTTGTGCACTACCATTTCGGTAAATTGCACCACAACCGCGATGACTAAAATAAAGCTCATAGTACGAAGGTACTCAATACCTAAAGGCATAAGAATATAGCTTTCAACGAGATACGAACACACCGAGGCCAAGGTTAAGACAAAGGTTGTCGCTAACCCCATTCCTATTGCAGTTTCCAGTTTCTTTGAGACGCCCATAAAAGGACATAGCCCCAAAAACTTTACCAGTACAAAATTGTTAACCAGCACAGTGCCGACCAACAACAAAACATATTCGGTCATAATTATATTTTAAGAGATTCCGATCCCGATATTATCCTGCTTTGCTGAGTTAATAACAACCAAGTAAAGCTAGGGTTTTGTATTGTTGAATAAAAATTATACGGGATCTTGGTGGTTTTGGTGGCAAATTCAAGGTGAATAGCCTCTACTTGGTCCGAATCTCTTTTTTGAAAGAACGAAAGGATCTCAAAACTCTATATTTATAGCTGAAGAGAATATAAAAAGTCACTGTGATTGGGCTAGTTAAGCCTAGAGGTTCACTAGTGGTGGAAGAGGGGTAAGGTCAATCAAAGGTAAAGTGCTTTGGTGGCCAAACAAATAAAAGCGCTTAGAGTTTTGCAATAATTTTTCCGTCGATACGAGCTTTTGCAGTGCATAAAAGCGATGTACGTAGCGACGGGTTTCCTCGGGTAACCTAAGTTTGGAGAATTCTCTACTCTTAGCCTTGCTAATCGCTCTTGCGACACGTCCTTCTCCTGAATTATAGGCTGCCAGTGTAAGGGCTAAATCATTAAATTTAAGATAAAGAAATTGCAGGTAAGAAATTGCAGCGTTTGTACTTGCCTCGACATCAAATCTCTGATCGTTTGAATCGCTGACGTGAAGTCCAAAGCGCTCTGCCGTTTGAGGCATCAGTTGCCAAAGTCCCGCTGCCTTAGCATGAGACACTGCCGATGGTTCGTAGGAAGACTCAAGCATTGGAATGAGGACAAACTCTGTGGGGAGTGAGCTTTGTACTAATTTTTTAGCAATGTGATGTATTAGATCTTGATTGCTTTTGAGACGACCCTCTATTTGAGTTTTATAGGGTAATAATACTTGCGATTGAGCCGCAATGTCTGATGTCAATGATGAGGCCTTGGTGTGAGGCGTAGTAAAGCAATTTATCACCAGCAATATAGCAAGCAATGTATTGCTAGCTCTGTTCATGTATGAGTTATCCTATGGGTTGTTCGGTATAAGTGTGCTGCTGGGGCCTTGTCAAAGACACTATCAGCTCGTGGAAACTGGCACTGGTTTGACCATTTTCTTGGTTGAGTACTTGGCAATGTTTGATTAATGTTTCGAGCTGATGCCAAAGTGATTTGATTTTTTCTGCCGCAGCAGGAGGAAGCGCAGAGAAAAATCGCTCTACTCCTTGTTTGTCCATTTTTAGCTGGAAAGTGGCCATGATTTGGCTGCGCTGATGGGCATTCTGGCGCAGCAGGACGAGTAAAGGCTGTTGCTGAGCAATATTAGATTCAAGCTGGTCTGCATCAAAGTGAAGGTATAAAGCCTTTTGTTGTTTGAGCAGTATTTCGAGTTTTTGGTACGACTTAATATCTTGGACTAATGTATTGAAAAAGCTCTGGATTAAGTGCGAAGTTTTTGATGGCATTGCCCTTTCCTCAATCGTTGTTATTCATGTCCAGTATGGAACTGAAGTACGGCTTTGGAAAGAGCCTGAGTGTTTAGGGTTAACTCTCCCTTTGCCAGCGCATCACGCACTTTTTCGACTTTGACCATATCTACGTCGGCCAGTGACTGCATTTCTGCTTGAGCTTGTTCAATGGCTGTTGCGTTGATGTCTAATTGAGGTTGAGCATTTGTCTTGGCTTTGTTTGACTCAAGCGCTTTTTTTGGCGCTTGATCTAAGCGGCTTTGGGTGACGTGTCCCCCAGAAACTTTGTCAATTTTCATCAGTTGAATCCTTATTTGTCATGGTTACAGGTACACTGCGACCATTGTACGCTGACAATTAAGCCTGATTAATCTTATCGATGGATATGCTCCACCAAGAAGCATACCATCATCAGAAAACGCCGTCTGGAATACCTTGAAACCGTTAAACATCGGTTCTCTACATGACAACACAACCTCTATATATGTGAAGGTAATTGAAATCAATAAGACGACATCTTGCGCATAGAGTATGATTAATATTTGAGTGAATTGTTATTTTGACGCTCAAAAAGGAGTGCAGCTGCAATACATATAACTAGTGCTGAAATTGAAGCATAGAGTGTAACCCAACTAAACCCTGTGGTCATAATTTCATTAATCGCTTCTTTAGAGAATCCCATCATCCTAACCACTGAAAAATCGCCTGAAGCCATTTCACTTGCAATGGAGCTAATCTTGATATTGCCCAAACTGCTAGATTTTTGTATCTCTTCGGTAATACCTTTAATGAATACATACCCCATCAGTGCAATGTTAATTGCCAATGAAATCATCCTTGCACTGAGGTCCATACCTGATGCTAGCCCTGCTTGCTTTGGTGGCAATGAGATTGTGGCTGTATTGGTTGCTGGAGAGTTTACCAACCCGAGTCCTATACCTGCTATGGTACAGCTTGGTACTAACGTTACCCACGAAGGATACGGCGTTTGAACTGCTAGCCAAATTGCGGCAAAGCCCAAAGATATAGTAAACAAACCTGCAGGAATTACAAAACCAGCTCCTCTTCTCAAAAGCATGCTTTCGGCGTAAGGAGGAACTAAAATCGTAGGTATCGTAAGAGCTAATATGATTAAGCCTGATTCTATACCACTGTAGTCCAGTACTGACTGAAGATAAATTGGAAAATAGATTAAAAATGGCCAGAAACTGAAGTTCATACCACTTGAGCCTAATAATGCACCTGAAAAACTACGGATTTTAAATGCAGAAAAGTCAAACATTGGTTGCTGTACTTTATTCTCAATGATGACGAACAACGTGAGACTCAAAATGCTTGAAAGAAGAATTGATAAGCCAAGGTTACTAGATATATTGATTGCATGACTTTCAATGATCAAATAGACGAACCCTAATACACTTATCGATAGGGTGAGCATTCCCCCAATATCCAGCTTATTTGCAGTAGGGTTAGATGACTCCACCACTCCTTTTTTGGCAAGTACTAAGGTCACTACAGAGATAAATACGTGGATCAAGAATACCCACTCCCAGCTTGCATATTCAAGAACGACTCCTCCAAAAAGAGGGCCAAAGCCTAAGCCTAAGCCAAGCACAACTCCCCAAATAGAAAAGGCAGTGCCTCTTTCGGAGCCGTCAGGAAATTGATGAGACAGGATAGCAACTTGTGATGCTAACATAGCTGCGGCACTTAAACCTTGTAAAAAACGAGCGGCTATCAGAATAGGGGCACTGGTTGCCATACCGCAGAGTAATGAAGCGATTGCGAATACCAAAATACCTACCATAAAGACTCGTTTACGTCCAAATCGATCTCCTATGGATCCCATAGCAATTAACACGGAGCACGTCGCCAGGGTATAGGCATCCATAATCCACTGTAACTCTCGAAAGTTTGCAGGCAAAAGATCTTCCAAAGTTGGGAGTATAGAAGGAACACTAGTTATTTCTAATGCAAGCATCAACGTGGATAAACAAACAGCTGCCAATGCAACTCTATTTGTGGGTGGTATAGTGTTAAGCATATAAAACCTCGATAAGTTATTAAGCTTCAATCTACGTATTAAAACTTTAATTGAGCGGTCGGAATATATTTAGTACTGTCACATGGCCCGATATTTTGGTGTTCTGGCCAGTCGCGTTGTGGGTGATATGTCACCGACCGGGCACGGCGCACTGGATATGGCTCTCTTTTAGTGCATTCTGTGTGCTTGCCGACGGGCCGACAACACTTCGCTATAAGGCGCTAAGTCAGCGTTGTGAAGCCATCAAGTAGGGGACAAATTAGGATTATTGGCGAAATTAATGATAACATTCATTCCAACCATCAATCTTATGGATGGGTAATCCAGTATGCCTATCGATGAATCATAATCATCAGAAAACGCAGTCTGGGGAACTTTGAAAATGCTAAACACGAGTTATCTTTAGATGCGAAAGAACTATAAGTATGTATAGGAAACACTATCTTCTCGTCATTAATAAACTTTGTGACAGAGCTGTTTAAGGCATGTAAACCAATTCTTTTGACACCAAAATAGTTGAGCGAGACCAGTCAACGAAATTCAGTTCATCGGCATAAAACTTCTTAATGAAGTCCTGAACTTTTTTTGTCGGCCATTCTTTCTCAAGAAACTCTCGTTCTACCCAAATTTCCGCTACGCCATCAAATTCGGGAAGCAGTCCTGTACGTACACTCACTACGGCTTTACGCACTGGGACCTCTAAAGTGTGAGTCTGAATGTATCGTTTTACGCCTAGTGCTTCAAAAGAACCTTCACCTCCAGCTGCCGGATGTTGATTTGACCAATAATCCAGAAACTGTTCGCGAGTCATACCGGACTTGCGGCTCATGAGATAACTGATTTTAACCATTGGCTTCGCAGTGATACCTTCAGACACCGTCTTTTGAGGCGTCCCTGTTGCTGAAGAAACACTAGCAGCCGTACTCATTGATGGTAAGAGAAAAGCCAGTAACAGTATGCTGAATAGAGTTAGGCTCTTGTTGACATTGGGTAGTTTTTTAATCATCGTTCATGTTCTCTAGTTTTAATACAATCGAATTTATTCCGTTATAAAATAATTAAATGTTTAGTCTTTAGAAGTTGCATTCTTCGTTTTGATACCCATAGATATTATTTTTTAACCACAAGATAGTACAAAGCAACTCAAAAGATTCTTTTTGTTCCTTAGTATCATTAGTATACTTTAAGGTATTGGTATGCTAAGAACAAGTACGCACTGTTTGTAAACTAGGTATGGATAAGGTAACTAATGAGTAAAAACAATCACTTAAATGACGTAAGAGGCTGTACTGAGAATCATAAATGCCCGGTAACCAGCGCTATGGATGTGATTGGTGGGAAATGGAAGGTAATCATTTTGTATCATCTGAGAGATAATACGCTGCGGTTTGGTGAGCTTAGAAAGCGTATTCCTAAGATTACCCAAAAGATGTTGACGCAGCAGCTACGTGAGTTGGAGTTAAATCACCTTGTCGAACGTAAAATCTATGCTGAAGTTCCGCCAAGGGTTGAATATACAAGCACCTACATCGCAGATGAGCTGAGACCAATAATGGATATGCTGTGTGACTGGAGCATACGCCATCATGAAAAGCTACGTCCTGATGTAGAGTAAATATCCAAATTTTAAGGAAAATGATATCAACGCTTCTTCAACCTAGTGATGCTGTGATGATTCGGCTAGTGAGGAAGATACTGAGAAGCTCGAACACATATTGAATACACGCGGTCGAGCTTCGTTAGGATATCGGTCGCCAAATGATGTTTTTTAGAGCATTTGATGGTCGCTTAGTTTATAACAAGTGTTGCGTTTCAGGTGACGGAGGGCTGATTGGTACTTTTTTATAACTGCCTAAATCAGGACATTTGGTGATAAGAAAACTTAAAAAATGATAAGCCCAGCCCAAAATTAAAACTGAGTTTCTACTTGGTTAAGTCCCACGACTACCGCTTTAATCACCTTTCCTGAAGAGATATTTTTGACTTCGATTTGCTGTCCTAGGGCCCCTTCCTCCTGTGCCTGCCCTTTTGTTGTTGCTATAAAGCCGTCTTTGGCAGCACTAATGATCACCTGATTGCCCTTTTCGACCAATGGCGGGGATTTTAATTGCCGAGAATCTAACACTTGTCCAGAGCGGATGCGCCGGAGCGTCATCTTACCTGACGCTTGTGCTATCTGAGTCAAAAAGTCCTGCTCTTTGGTCAGTGTTCGCCATTCAAGCTTTAAATCGTTCGCCGCGAGGGTTTGCTTGCGACCAATTCCTGTTTTGGTCACTACCACATAGAGGCCGAGTTCTGATTTGATGGTGACATTGATTCGCCAGTCAGCAGAATTTGATTGACAACTCACCGAACGTTTTAGAGTGCCTACAGGGAGCGTTTTGCTGTCTGAACCTTCGATAATGAGTGGCTCAGAGCATAGCGGTAAGTGATCTGCTGAGGTCGGTATTCGAATTTGATAGTTAACAGTGTGTTTGCCCCACTGGCGAGTATGGGCTTGATTATTCACCTGGGTTTTGAAGCTCGCTTCAATTGCTTGATAAATGGCTCGGTAATTTAAGCTGTTTTCAGTCGCAGAAGCGGTATTAGATAACAGTGATAAACCTAGCCAAACAATTAATGATAGAGGGGAAATAATCCTATTTCCCCTGCTTTTAAACCCTTCCGTTATCCGGAAGTGGTATTTCCCTTCTTTGTTATAAGTCATTGTTATTTAATGTTTATTTTTGTGGCATACATTTTGTTTTAGTTAAGTCTATCTGAGCCGACAGCATAAGGAAACAGACATGGCTATTTCATTTGATAATGCGTTAGGTGTTCATCCTGACGCGCTGAACTTTCGAGTTCAGCGTACCAAAGTACTGGCCAGCAACCTAGCAAATGTTGATACACCGGGATATCTCTCTCGGGATCTTAGTTTTACGACAGTGATGGACAGCATGTCATCCACAAGTGCGAAGAATCCCAAGTTATTGGTCTCTTCCATGTACTCAATCCCTTACCAAAACAGCAAAAATGGTAACACGGTAGAGCTTGGGGTAGAGCAAGGCAAATTTGCTCAAAACAACATGGATTTTCAGACCAGCCTGACGTTTCTCAATATGAAATTCTCAGGGCTCGCAAAAGCGATAGAAGGACGCTAATTATGTCATTTACCGATATTTATTCGATTGCTGGATCGGCAATGAATGCTCAAACAGTGAGGTTGAATACGGTTGCCAGTAATCTTGCCAATGCCGATGCAGCCTCAGCGAATGCAGCGGATGCTTACAAAGCACTCAAACCTGTCTTCGCAACTGTCTATAACAAGACTCAGCTTAGTGCCAGTAAGGATGTGTACCCTAATGCAGAAGTACGTATTGTCGATGTTGTTCAGAGCTCAGGGCAAGCCGAGCAGCGTTTTGAACCAACTAACCCATTAGCCAATGAGCAAGGGTATGTGTATTACCCAGATATTGATGTTGTCGCTGAGATGGCTGACATGATGTCAGCAACGCGCAGTTTCGAAACCAATGTTGAGGTTCTGACTAATGTGAAAAGTATGCAGCAAGGTCTGCTCAAACTAGGGCAGGGCCGCTGATGACAATTGCACCGAATAACGCTTTAGCTTTTGATACTCCAATTGGCAAACCGTCAGGTATCAATGGTATATCAGGAAATCCCAAGGACGCCAACAGTACGGCATCACTGGAGAATGAATTTATTAGTTTGATGGTGGCGCAAATCCAAAATCAGGATCCTCTCAACCCGCTTGATGGAACGGAATATGTCGGTCAATTAGCGCAATTTTCTCAAGTTCAAAGTACTGAGAATATGGCGTCAATGATGAAAAACAACATGGTACTGCTTGATAACATGCAAGTTTTGTCTACCGCAGGCTTGGTTGGGCAAACCGTCTATGTTTCGTCCAATGAGTTTGAACTGTCTGATGGCCAGCAGAGAGGAAAAATAGAGCTGCAACACCCATCAAGTCAGGTCAATTTGGTTATTACTGATGAATTTGGCCAAGTCACTCCTCTCCCATTAGGAGCGCGACCCGCAGGGGATGTAGACTTCTCGATAGATCCAGACAAGCTGGGGCTTACACCCGGCAAATATACAGTCTCAGTCCAAGTTCAAGATGGTCAATCTCAACCGAATTTGTTGTTAGCTGGTGAGGTTGAGCAAGTGAGAATCCCCAGTTCTGGCGGTTCTGCTCAGGTCAATGTTCACGGTGTTGGCAGTGTACCTTTCTATCAAATCACTCAATTTGGTGCTTAACCAAAAAAGGAAATACAGAGGTTAATTATGAGTTTTAATATTGCCCTAAGTGGCCTTGATGCGACAAATACCGAGCTGAACACCATCAGCCACAATATCGCTAACGCATCGACTTATGGATTTAAAGGTGCACGCACCGAGTTTGCTGCTGTCTACAATGGCATGCAACCAGGCGGTGTTGAAGTCGCAGCTATTTCGCAGAATTTTGATACAAATGGTTCGGTGACGAGTACTGGTCGAGCGATGGATTTAGCCATAAACGGTGGCGGATTTTTTGTCACCAAAGATAGCGCTGGCCAGACGCTTTATACACGTTCAGGGGTATTTAATACTGACAAAGACAACTATGTGATGAGCAACACTGGTGCTAAGCTGCAAGGTTACAGTGTCGATGGCAACAATAATTTGCTCACAGGTGTAACAGGGGATATCAGGATCTCTACGTCATCACTGGCGGCGCAGGCGACAAATAAAATGGAATTTGTCGCTAATTTTGATGCGACCAATGAGGCGATTGATACGAGTGCTATTGCTTTTGACTCTGAAAACACCAACTCTTTTCATTCATCCTATACCACTAAGGTATTTGATTCACAGGGCAAGCCACATACGGTAACTCAGTATTTCACCAAAACCAGTGATAACTCATGGGAAGTTAATACGCTGGCAGACGGTAATAAGGCTCCGATATCATCGATTACTATGACATTTAACCCCGATGGTTCCTTAGTCTCACCGGTCAACTCCTACAATGTCTCTTTCCCTGCCGCGGGAGCGAACCCTATCAGTATCGATATCGACTTGTCGGGTAGCACGCAGTTTGGAACGGAATTTAGCGTCAGTACCAATAATCCCAATGGTTATACCTCAGGAGAGCTTGCCGGTGTGCGCGTTGAAGACAATGGCATGGTTTACGCAACTTACACTAATGGTCAATCACAGCTTCAAGGGCAATTAGTGCTGGCGGATTTTGCTAACCCTCAAGGGCTATCAAAACTCAGTGGTACGGCTTGGACTCAAAGCTTTAGCTCTGGCGCCCCTGTAATTGGTGTTCCCGGAGCTGGTACGCTGGGTGGCCTAGCTTCAGGCTCGCTTGAGCAATCTAACGTTGATCTAACCAGTGAACTGGTGAATTTGATGACGGCGCAACGCAACTATCAAGCCAATGCAAAGACAATTTCGACCAATGACAAGCTAACCCAAGCGTTATTTAACGCAGTCTAACGGAGTTTAATATGGACAGTTTGTTATTTACTGCCACCTCAGGTGCGAGCCGGGTACTTAAAGCGCAACATGTTCGTTCAAATAACTTGTCTAACGCGGATACGGCTGGCTTTCGCGCAGATATGGAACGCGTAGCCAGTGTTTCCCTGCAAGGCTCAGGTTTCGATGGTCGTACTTTAGCCGTAACTAACTCTGCATCGACTCGATTTGACTCAGGTGATGTGATTAAAACCGGTCGAGCATTGGATGTCGCTGTGATGGGAGAGGGCTATTTGACCGTCCAAACAACTCAAGGGCAAGAAGCATACACTCGGGCCGGCAACATTAGGGTAGATCAAGATGGTGCATTAACCATTAACGGTTTTGCTGTGATTGGTGACGGTGGACCTTTGCTGCTCCCCGATTATCAAAAAGTTGAGATTAGTGAGCGTGGGCGTATCTCAGTCATCCCTCCCGGAGGCGGTGCAGAGCTTGAAGTTGGGACCTTGAAACTGGTTAATCCAGATACTGCTCTACTTGAAAAGCGCAGTGATAGCCTACTTCACAGCGTCGACGGCAATCCTTTTGCTCAAGACGAGACAGTACAAATTGCCTCTGAGCATATTGAAGGGAGTAATGTATCTGCGATTGATGAGTTGCTTAATGTTATGTCATTGACACGTAACTTTGAAATGCAGGTACGCATGATGAAAACCGCCGAGACACTTGCTCAGGCTGGAAACAAATTAATATCACCGCGTTAGCGGCAAGACAAGGAGTAGACAATGCATTCAGCGTTATGGGTTAGCAAAACGGGCATGGCAGCGCAAGATACCAAAATGACTGCCATTTCAAATAACCTAGCCAATGTAAATACGGTCGGCTTTAAGCGCGATCGCGTGGTATTTGAAGACTTATTTTATAGCATTCAACGTCAACCAGGATCTCTTGTTGATCAAGTCAATCAATTGCCAACTGGGGTTCAACTTGGCAGCGGTGTCCGTGTGGTGGGAACACAAAAAGTCTTTACTCAAGGAAATACGCAAAATACTAATCAAGAACTAGATCTTGCTGTGATGGGCCAAGGTTTCTTTCAGATAGAAAATACAGACGGCCAAATCATGTACTCACGTAATGGCCAGTTTCATGTCAATTCTGAAGGTTTGATGGTCAATAGCCAAGGTTTACCTCTAGAGCCTCAGATTCAGATCCCTGAAAATGCCCTATCTATTTCCGTTGGTGTCGACGGCACGGTATCGGCGACCACGACAGACAGCAATGATCCCGAAGATCTGGGTCAAATTACCTTGGCAAAATTTATCAACCCAGCAGGTCTTGAAGCCATTGGCGGAAACTTGTTTCGAGAAACCGCTGCGAGTGGTCAAGCCGATGAGTTAACTGCTGGTGAAGACGGGGTTGGCCATATTAAGCAAGGGGCATTAGAAGGCGCTAATGTGCAGGTCGTCGAAGAGATGGTGGATATGATCACCACGCAGCGCGCCTATGAAATGAACGCCAAAGTCGTTTCTGCTGCTGACGATATGCTCAAGTTTGTTGCTCAGTCTTTGTAATGGCTCATTGAAGAAAAAAAAGGATCAAGGAATGCAGGTATTTTTGAGACTCTTGCCGCTTGTCATCCTACTTGCCGGATGTGCTGGTCGTCAGGAATTCACTCCTCCTAAACCCGATGAAGAGAAATATGCTCCTCCAGAGCTGGATTATTCCTTGCCTGCTGCAAGTAAGGGAAGTCTCTATCGTCATCAGTACACCATGACCTTGTTTCAAGACAGAAGGGCATATCGTGTTGGCGACATGCTCACTGTCTTACTGTTTGAAGAAACAGAATCAAGCAAGAAAGCTGATACAAAATATGGCAAGAGCTCCAGTGTTGGTTTTGCAGCCCCTACGTTTGGTACTAAGACAATTGATGAGTTAGCGGCTAGTTTAGACGCTGACCGAGGCTTTGATGGCAGCGCTTCAAGCTCTCAAGGCAATAAGCTTGAAGGTGCGATAACCGTAACCGTTCATGAAGTGTTGCCAAATGGTGTGCTGCGTATCAGTGGCGAAAAATGGATTCGTCTTAACCAAGGCGATGAGTTTATTCGCCTGACAGGGATGGTGCGTGTAGACGATATTAGCCGAAACAATCAGGTGTCTTCTGCTCGGATCGGTGATGCTCGCATTACCTATTCAGGGCGGGGAGCTTTATCAGACAGCAATGCCCCTGGATGGCTTAGCCAGTTCTTTAACAGTCCATGGATGCCGTTTTAATGAAACAAATTATGATTCGATGTATTAATCGCTTGGGTTTACTCAGCATGAGCATGACATTCTCAAGCACTCTAGTGATTGCACTTTTGGGGGTGATGATCCCTGCACATGCTGAAGTGAAGATCCCAGTGATGGATTTGGTCGATATTCAGGGCGTTCGTCAAAATCAGCTCGTTGGCTACGGTCTGGTGGTGGGGCTGGATGGTCAAGGCGATCGCAACCAAGTTAAATTCACCGCTCAATCAATCACCAATATGTTACGTCAATTTGGGGTCCAGATTGATGATAATACCAACCCAAAGCTGCGTAATGTCGCCTCTGTCAGTGTGACTGCCACTGTTGAGCCAATGGCTGGGGTTGGACAAGCGCTCAATGTCGTGGTGTCGTCGATTGGTGATGCAAAAAGCTTACGCGGCGGAACTTTGCTATTAACCCCGCTGCGCGGTATCGATGGTGAGGTTTATGCAGTGGCACAAGGCAATCTTGTAGTCGGAGGCGTGTCTGCAGAGGGAAACAGTGGCTCTAAAGTGGTAGTGAATACACCCACGTCAGGACGGATACCGGGCGGAGCAATTCTTGAGCGTGAAGTGCCAAGCGACTTTTCCGATAGCGATAGTGTGGTTCTCAACCTAAGAAAACCAAGCTTTACCACAGCCAAGAACATTAGCCGAGAAATTAATAATATCTTTGGCCCTAAAGTGGCGGTGGCTGAAAATAATGTTCGAGTCTCGGTCAAAGCGCCGAAAGATAGTCAACAGCGCGTGGTTATGATGTCGATGCTGGAAGAAATCAGTGTCGCGCAGGGTCGTAAGCCTGCTCGGGTGGTGTTTAATTCTCGTACAGGCACGGTCGTAATTGGCAAAAATGTCAAAGTCGGTGAAGCTGCGGTTAGCCATGGCAACTTGACCGTGACAGTTGCTGAGTCTCAGCAGGTAAGTCAGCCCAATGCCTTTGCTCAAGGAAATACACAAGTTGTTGATAATTCACAGCTAGATATCAAAGAAGAACGCGCGCAAATGGTGATTTGGCCACCTGGCACAGAGCTAAATACCATAGTCAATGCCGTGAACAGCTTGGGTGCTACGCCGACCGATCTTATGTCTATCCTACAGGCATTACATGAAGCGGGTGCGTTGAACGCTGAATTAGTCGTGATTTAAGGGGGAGTGATGAAACTAGACGAATTAAACCAAAAATCATCAGTGAGCTCTGTGCTTTATCACGACAACAGTGCCCTTGACCAGATAAAGCAAAACCCCCACTCCCAGCATGCGTTAGAAAAAGTGGCTGGTCAATTTGAAGCCATGTTTTTGCAAATGGTGCTTCGCCAGATGCGTTCGAGTAGCGATGTGCTGGCTGATGAAGACAGTCCTTTTTCTAGCCAACAGCAAGGTGTGTTTCGCGATATGTATGATGGCCAATTGGCGATAGAAATGGCAAATAAACAAGGTTCTGGGATTGCAGATATGTTGGTAAAACAGCTGAGTCCTTCTATGTCGGAAGTCGAATTTAAACTCTCGGCAGTTCAAGCACCAGCAAATGACAAAGCGTTAGGTTTGGAAGAGACGTCACAGCATAGACATCAATCAGACCCTCAGCCATCACAATCATTTCAGTCTATTGGAGAGTCGGTCGCCTCAATAAGACAAGTCTTAAGTGAAGCTAGTGTGACGACAGCATTTGCTCAGCCACTCAATCGTAAGGGAGAACTGTAAATGAACTTGGTCAATATTGCCATGTCGGGTCTGAATTCCAATCGGGTAGCATTGGATGTTACAGCACAAAACGTCTCCAATATAAATACGCCCGGATACAGTCGCCAGCAAGCGTTGATGGCATCGGTCGCGGGTTCAAAGCATGACAATTTCAGTGCAGGTCAGGGAGTTGAAGTCACCAGTATTCGCCGTGTAACG
The DNA here is from genome assembly GCF_009363415.1 of Vibrio aquimaris. Taxonomy (NCBI): domain Bacteria; kingdom Pseudomonadati; phylum Pseudomonadota; class Gammaproteobacteria; order Vibrionales; family Vibrionaceae; genus Vibrio; species Vibrio aquimaris. The sequence goes on from NZ_CP045350.1 coordinate 910,335, forward strand.
GATGAGTTTCTTATCAAACAGACTTGGGCGACCCAAAGTCAGTCGGCTTATGCTTCCCGTTATAGCACTAATATGAGCCAGTTAGAAAATACTCTGGGCGCTGATGGTTTTAGTCTTTCGGCGGGATTAGATACCTTGTTTTCCGCACTTAACGATGCCACGGTCAAACCTGAATCTGTTCCTTATCGTCAGCAAATCATTAATGAAGCGGAAGCCTTAGCAAGACGTTTTAACACGCTAACAGAATCTTTGTCTCATCAGCATAAAGACATGAATGATCAGCGCAATGCGGCTATTGCTCATGCTAACAGCTTGATGAGTAATATTGCTAATATCAACAAACAAATTGTTGAAACCAAGGGGACGGGAGGAAACCCAGCGCAACTTCTGGATACTCGCGATAATCTCATTGGTGAGTTGTCTCAAGTGATCACGATAAAAACCACCAATCAGGCCGATGGTAGCCTTCAAGTGACGTTGTCATCAGGCCAGCCTTTGGTTATGGGAGCGGATGCCGCGCAGCTTAAAGCCATCCCTAACCCTAGTGACTCTTACTTAGCCACAGTCCAAGTCGAGTTTGGCGAGCAAAGCTTTGCCACGGTAGGGGCGTTAGGTGGTCAAATCGGTGCGCTGTCTGATTATCAAACTCAAGTTCTTAAACCCTATCTTGGCGCGATTGACGATATGGCTAGGTCCTTGGCTGACGAATTTAACGATTTGCTTGTCACGGGCAAGGATCTTAATCGAGATAATGGACAGCCTTTATTTACTTATGATCCAGCAAATCCAGCGGCAAGTTTAAACATCACCGATCTCAAACCAGAGCAGCTTGCACTGTCTGCTGACGGAAACCCAGGTAATGCAGATGTGCTCGATAAGCTTATTGCTGTGAATAATAAAAGCGTGGCGATCAGTGGCTTTGGCTCTGTCAGCCTTAATGATGCATTTTCTGCCATAGTCGGCGAAACCGCTATTCAAGCTCGTCAGGCGAATGCTGACGAGCAAGCTAAACTGGCGATGAAACAACAAGCTGTCGCTGCGCGTGATAACGTCAGTGCAGTCAACAGCGATGAAGAAGCGGCAAACTTGATGACATTTTCTCATGTTCACCAAGCCAATATGAAAGTGATCAGTACAGCGAATCAGTTGTTTGACTCAATCCTCAACATATTTTAATTGCAGGGAATTAAGATGCGAATCAGTGATACTCAATTTAGCCAGATGATGCTGCAAAGTCTGCAACTGAATAATGCCGGTTTGGGCAAAGTAATGCAGCAAATGTCAACCAGCGAGCGCTTAACTAAGTTGTCTGATGATCCTATGGCATCGGTTAAATTGCTTAACCTCGATCGTGAAGGATCTGCGATTAGTCAGTACAAAAGCAATATTGCCAATGTGAAAACGGCGCTGACCAGTCAGGAAGTTCATTTGGAGTCGGTGAATGAGAGCCTAAAAAGAATGAACGAGCTTGTCCTCTGGGGAGCAAATGGTACGCTGTCGGACACTGAGCGCAGCGGGATGATCACTGAATTAGAAAGCTTGCGTGCCTCGGTTGTCTCTTCTTTTAATGCCCAAGATGAAGAAGGGCGTTACCTTTTCTCTGGTACCAAGACAGATATCCCTGCGTTAACCGACATTGGTGGAAGCTATGCCATACAGGGCAATAGTGATAAGCGGGTGGTGACAGTGGCCAAAGGGGTGACGATGGAAGCGAATATGACAGCCGCAGAAATCCTCAATCTTGGTGGTAATCACGTGCTTAACCAACTCGATACTGTGATTGCAGAATTTAAGTCACCAAGTACCGCATTTCGAGGAGCGGTTGAAGACGCGTTAACCACAATTGAAAACACGTCAAGTCAGGTTTTAGCTGCGATCACGGAAATAGGTGGTCGTCATAATAATCTTGATTTGATGAATAGTGCGCATGGTGAAAATCAGTTGTTTGTCGATAAGGTGAAGGGGGATTTGTCTATGCTTGATTATGGTGAAGCGTCGGTGCGTTTGAGCCGTTATATGACGGCGTTGCAAGCCACTCAAGCCAGCTATGTAAAAATCGACGGTTTGAATCTATTTGATCGTATCTAACGAGAGCACCAAGATGGTAATGAGTACAGTAGAGGTTCGTCCTCACAATGTGGCCTTGGCCACACATGATAGAACCTCGATTTCACCTCCGCGCTCGTCACAGCCCAATAGTGACCTTAGTCGTCCTCAGGCGTTAGCTCGTCAATATACGCCAGCATCGTATTCAGTCTCAGGCATGATGCTGACTCAAGGGCAGCAAAACGCAACCTCGGTGCAAATCGCTACGCGTTCTTATCAGGTGATAGGTGTTGAACTTAGCAAGATAAAGCAAGGTCTGACCCGTGCAATGCAAATGGGTCATGCGCAATCATCATCTTTGCAGCAAGGCCTATCAGGTGCGAAGAAAATCATTGAGCAAACCCTAGATGCTTCTCGATTTGATGGTCAAAAAGTGATTGATAATCAATTAGAGTTAAAATTGAATCGGGCGGATATACGCCGGTTTTCAATTCCGGGGCTCGATGTCAATCGTTTAAACGGCAAAGCTGAGCAGATTCGATTGGATTTTCCTCATGGGCAGTCTGTAATGGTTGATTTTGATGGCCAAGCCAATGGTGAACAAGTGGTGAAAATGCTCGACCGCAGTTTGATTCCACTTGGATTACGCGCGTCTCTTTCTGAGCAAGGAAGCATTATCTTTGAGGCCCCTGAAAAAGCATATGGTCAAATGCAAAAGCAGGTAAGAGTCACGGGTCAAGGCCATCGTTTCCCCGCAGGGCAATCGAATGTGATGACATTACAAGCTGAGCCAGAGGGTATTGCTGAGCTGAATTTTGACCTTGGATCTCGTGAGGGTCTTAAACGCAGTATTGCGAAGGTGAATAAGCTTTTGTGGCAAACGCGCACAGGACTTGAACAGGCAAATTCGATCAAAGCTGAACTCAATGGCCAAATACAGACATTACACCAGCAAGCTTCGGTGATTTCGCCAGATCAAGTCGAAGATAAATTCAAGGCGCTTGATTTACAAAGTGGCAGTTTTTCTTCAGCTTTGATGGCGCTCAGCGCACAAGCCAATGTTAAACGCCACTCTGTGGTGGCACTGCTGAGAAACTAGCTGCCCAATAACATCTTGAGAAAGGCTTTTCTGGTGCCAGGATCACTGTCCCTGTGAGTGTTGAACTTAACATGTTCGTCAACGCTAGCTGAGGGTGACAATTTTATACTCCACAGCGCTTTTAGCTGGTTAGGCAGCATAGAATAACGTACGTCAATGATGCTCAGCGGGTTGTTGGGATCTTGTGCGATAAATCCTTGTGAGAACCAACGGAAGCGTTCAATATCTTTAGCCTGTTGGGATTGGAGGCTAAGCCAAGGAAAGTCTCTTTCTATATTGAGTTTGGGTGTTGATTCACCGGGGTACACTTGCGTTGATGTACCAACTCGAACCGCATCGACAAAATACTTTTCATTGGTTTCATAAACGATCTTCCACACGAGAATATTGGCAAAGCTGGGTTTTGCTTCCAATCTTAATGGCTCATGCCCTCTCTGCTTTGCAACTTGCCAGCCTACGTCTTCAGCCCTTTCTTTTTGCACAAAGCCAAATACTGGATAAAGTAGAGCCCAAAAGACAGCGAGTCGAGCAAACCATAAGTTTGTTTTGACTAGTGTGAGTATAAGCAAGGCAAGGATAGGTAATGTGAACGCAGGATCGATAATAGAGAGGGTATTCCAAGCATAACGCTCGTTAGATAATGGCCAAAACAGTTGAGTGCCGTAAGACGTGCAGAAATCAAGTAAGCCATGTGTGCCGTAGCCTAACACGCAATACAGCCAAGTTTGTTGAAACGATAGTCCGCGCTTTCTAGCAATAATCGGATGTAAAACCAGTGAACAAATAAGGCTCCCTATGGGAATAAATAGCAGTGAATGGGTAAACTGACGGTGAAATTCTAAATACAATAAGGCGTCTTGCGACGACCGAATAAGCGTATCGAGGTCGGGAGCCATACCAGAGAGTAAGCCTAATAGCCCAGCGACAACTAAGTGTTGTTTTTTACCGACTGCTTGTGGCAATGACGCACCAAGTAACCCCTGTGTTAACGGATCCATTTCTTCTCCCAATCATGAGTTATCGATACTGACATCATAGCCTGCAGGTTATGACTAAAGTACTTGGTATGCTAGTAAGAAGTGCACAACTTCATATGATTCATGATGTTAAACCCTAAGCTTTTGCTGATATTGTGCTCTGAATTTGATTTATAGACTAGACTTTACTGGAATACCTGATGAGACCATAGGGGAAGGCAGTGAAGCCAAGAGTCTTGAGTTTGATGTTATTTTTTGTCGTGATGACCGCACCTGTAAAAGGTAACGAAGTGATCTTAAGTGCTGATTTGTGGTGCCCATATACTTGCGAACCATCTGCAGACGACAAAGGTATTTTGGTCGATGCGATTGACAGTATTTTACAACAATCTGGTCACCGACTTGATTATCAGTTGGTCAATTGGGCCAGAGCGATTAAGATGGCACGCAGTGGAAAGTATGACGGTCTAATTGGTGCCTATGTTAGCGATGCACCAGATTTTATTTTTCACACCGAACCAATTCAAATATCTAAAATGTGCTTTTTCGTCAAAAAAGATGACCCGTGGAAATATTTTGGTAAGGATACCTTAAAAAAACGAAAAATATCCGTGGTTAATGCTTACTCATATGGTGAGTACTTTGATAATTATATAGTGAAAAACCACAATCAAGGGGACAAGTCGATTGTGCAAATTTCAGGAATGGATATTACCAAAACACGAGTCGAGCAGCTTAAGAGTAACCAAATTGATACCGTGTTGGAGGATTGGCGAGTATTCCCCTACAACGTAGCGACGTATAAAAAAAATTCGGACACCCAATGGAAAGCTGAGTTTAGAAATGCAGGATGCCTACCTGGTGAAGGGCTGTTTATTGCTTTATCGCCAAACAGAGGTACGTCTAAAGAGTATGTTGAGATTATCAATAAAGGTCTTAAGCAGTTGGTGGATTCCGGCAAGCTAGATGAGATCATCAGTCGTTACGAATGATGTGATCCATTGTTGACTCCAGCATATCACCCCAAATAAATGAAAACCTGATACCAAAGGTTTGATATCGGATTTTCTATCGCTTACTAATCAAGATCATGCAGTTGATGATCCATTTAGCTTGGCTACTTGAGTCATCTTAGATAATTAGAAACGGTAGCCAAGAGAGACAGAATAAGTCAGTGCTCTAGAATCAACTAGGTGTTCACTGAACTCAACGCCCGTGTTGATGGCAAAGTTTCTCGAAAGGTTGAATTCAAAACCACCCCCTGCGGCAAAGCTTTCATCCTCAAGTTTTGATGTTGTGCGGCCTAATTGCTTGTTTTCTACTTCAAAGCGAGCATAACCAACGGTTGCATAAGCGCTGACTACTTCATTAATACGGTATGTCGGACCGATATGGAAGCTTCCATAAGAGCGTATTGTTTCTGAAACCGTAGTCACAGTTGGTCCTGGATCGACTCGAAGTTGATTGTCAGTATTAGCCGTACCGGTAAGGCTTGCAATAAAGCCTACTGGGCCACTGCCTTCATAACGGTACTTCAGCGTTAGGCCACGCAGCTTTTCATTGACGTGCTCGATGTCAGTTTGAGCCTTATAGTGTGGTCTGCTGCTTGGGCATTGATAGCTGCAGCGCTAAGCAGTGGGAATATTGTAATATTTCTTAAATATATGTTTCATTTTTTACATTAAATTTTATTTCTAAATTTTTAATTAATTTTTGATGTTATAGACTAGGAGATTGTTATATATTTTTGATTGTTATAAATATCGTATAAAATTAATATAATAGAGTTTTTTTCATATTATATTATTTCGCTGCATGTTAAAGTTGTCCTTATAGTTATTAATGTTTTCTGTTTACTAAGTAAATGGTCTTTTAATAATTTTATGTTTTTGATGAAGTAAATTACCATTTATAAGGAATTAATATGTCCGCAACGCCATTAATTATACCAAAGAATAATTTGAACCCATTGACCCGTGCAATTAGAGGAAATACAGATAACTGGTCGACTATGGTTTCACTTTTGGTTAGTGACAAAATGCGAGCGATGGACTCAGTGAGAAATATTTTCGAGTGTTTTAAGCTTAACAATTTTATGCCTCGGTTTTACCAGACTCTGTTTCAAAACCAAGATAATGTGGAGCTCCAAAAAAATGGGATTGGTCTAAGTTCAGGATTTGAGGCTATCCGTCACTACAGTGGTTCACAAATAGCAGCCAAATTACATGAAGAAGTGATGGCATTTGCTGGTTTACTGTGCGCTGAGGGTATTGAACACCATAATGGTGAAATAATCAGTAATCGACGCATTGATTATAGAGACACTAACCTCATTTATTCCGACAACGAAAAGTTTAGGCCTCACACTGGCAGTTTATATTTTACTAACCCAAATGGTGATGATTACCTATATTTTATGCACTTTTCGGAAATGGTTCGTCTTGTTGATGGTCGAGTTACAGATGAAGACCGTAAGCATGTTTTAGAAAGGTTAAGGTACTATTATTACTCATTTCAGTGGCCCTACAAGCAGCGTGGTGATAGTCAGTCTAAATCTGAGTTAGATGATAGATTGAGTACTTGGAGCGTGCCTCTACGGGAGAAAGTTAAAATTCCAACCACTGATGTTTTAAAGCAAAGGTACGAAGGTGATGTAGTACCAAAGCCTAATAAGGCTTTTCACTTACTTGAGCAGGCGGATATGCCTTCTGTGCATTCCAATGCTTTAGATGAAATGGCGGATGTTTTGGGTGAAGAACTTAAGCTCGAATATCAACGTAAAGTCAACGCTCTCGTTCTTGCTCGACAAGAACACTGTAAAAAGCAAATACCTGTAGGGATTATGCCCCGAGGGCTGCAAAAGGAATTCGAGATATTGGCCGAGACCTTTTCTGGTCAAAAGGAAGCTTTTATTATGTGGGATACTTGGGGGAAATGGGACTGGGACCTAATGGTCACAGATTGTTTCTATTTAGATTATTCCTACAAGCAGCATCCTGAATGGCTGGGTGTCTTGTTCGATGTAGTCACTGGCAAAACATTCGAAATCCCCAAAGATACTTGGCAATTCATTGAATTTATTTCCAGTAATGAAGATTACCAGAAAGTGATTCAGCGAGGCTTATCAGCTTCAGCCATACCAGATTTAAATAAACCAAAATCGGAGTTACCTATTAGTGCTGAAGGTAAGGAGCATTTTGCCAGCACGATCACTGTTAGACCGAGCCCTCCTAAGACCCGTTACCCAAATATTCACTGGGGTGTAAAGACCACGCTGCTTTCTGTTTCTATGGGGTTACTGACCCTGACAGACGACGAAAAACGCTACTTACAATCTGTTATCGATTCGCCTTTGATTAACCGATCAGATAATTTCTTTGAGCGTCTTGGCGGGACATTTCGCAGCTCAAATGAGCGCTTTATTGCTAATCTTGGCCTTGGCTTAAAAGATATGCTAATTAAGCGACTTGAGTTGGATATGGACTATCAAACTACCAGCAATAGTGAGAAAAAGGCTAATGCTGTACTCGATGTGCTCATTGATATTGGTAAAGTCTTAGTTCCCCTTATTAGTATTATTGCGGGGATCATTTTCCCTGGATTTTGGATTGGAGCAATGATAGGTATGGTTGCGACTATTGCTTTGGCAGTTGTACCAAAAATCATCAAAGGTGCCACCGGTGATGACCCCAATAAAGTATCCAGTGCTATTACCGAATCTGTTATTGATATCGTTGTTGAAGCTGGCGGAAATCTTGTTGGCCCTGCACTTGAGAAACTGAAATCTCTGATGACAAAAGTCTTCACGAAAATAAGTCGTAAGTTAGTAAAAGCAGGAGTGATTAGTGATACTTTCTTTAGTCGCTTGCGGCCACCTACTGATTGGCAAACGCCGTACCTAAGAAAAATGAAATTGGCCTCTGAAAATAGTGCTGGACCTTATGAAGGTAGGATTGGCAGTCGTTTGGAAGATGACTTTGACTTTGCAGCTGATTTTGTATACGGATTAGGTCCTTCTCGAGCTAAATATATCAGAGAGATACAAAGGGTAAGGCCTCATGTGGGTAACTATAACCCCATAATAGATCACTTCAACAATCACTTTAATAAAGAGGTCGTTGATATTATGGGGGCAGCAGCATGGAATGATGCCATCATCGCAGCTCACAGTAGGAACCTACCTTTGTTTAAGAAGAACTTTTCAGATCTTTCATTTTTTAGAACTCATAGGTCTATTAAGCAGGTACTCAAAGAAAACATATTTGAAGACGCTAAAAAGGCGCTGATGTACAGTGTTGATCAGTCGATTAACCCTGCCGGAAGAAATAATGAGTTGCTGTGGCGCTCCTATTTTGAGTTGGGTGAGCGGGACGCTAGATTTAAGGTGATAAACATCTATAAAGAGGTGCTGGAAAGTAAACGATTTAACGCAGTGAATAAGGGCTATAACTCTGTTGCAAATAATGTTGAGCCCTTTGCACCAAACAAGTTGTTTTTACGAGGTTCTTTAAATGGCATCATAAATGCTGAAAAATCTGGCGCAAAAATTCGCTTTATCCTTGATGACATTGATATTGAAAAAGTATTGACCGGTGCTCGTGGTTCCAATGGTATGGCAGTCACTAATGAAGAGTTAATCACTTCATTTGCCTATCGTGGCTTCGATAATGTGAAGTTTTACCGCGATGGACGACTGGTTGCACCACCATGGAAAGGAAATATAGATAAATGGAATGAAGCCTTGACCAAATACACGCGTCGCGATGCGATAGAATCGCTTAATGTGTCTGAAGGAACACTGGATGTAGCGACAAAACTTGGTGATTTTGTCGCAAGTCGCCCAACTCCGACACTCTGGTACTTTACCAAGAAAGGGGTAAACATTGCGGCCAAAGTGAATGTAAAGCCACCACTGAAACATATGCTGATTTACGATAATCCTACAGAGCCAATCCAACTAAGTAACATGATGTTTGACGAGCAAATCAAATCAGGTAATACGGTACGCAATCAGGTCTTGGTCAAAGCTCAGCGCTTTTTACACACTCACGCGGCGCTGAGCGACTTCCGAGAAAGGTTATTTGACAGACATACTGGTGTGATGAGTGAAAACTTAGTCTGCTTTTCAATGGATTACTTAGATGCTTATAACGACAGGAATAGTGCTTCGATTGCTTTGTCAGATGAAGAGCGCACTTACGCCGAACACTTGAAAGGGGGTGAAGAAACACAAGTGCTTTCGCAACGCCCATCGACCCCTACTGAGACTATGTCGACCATACTGTCTTTGCTTGATGTTTTGCGTAATGAGTTAAGGAGTCGTTACCCTTTACCTCCAGAAAACTGGCAGTTTATACGTCGTTATCCCGTTGCCTTTGAATATGCTTTTTCAGCGGAAGGACAACGTGCGGATATCAATAGAATATTTGTCGATGTTCGTGGAAGGCGAGAGTTTGAAAAAGCAAAACGAACATTTTCTAATGTGTTGAGCTTTTTGGATAATATCAACACCCTTTATATATAGATGGATGGTTTATACCTAAATTCTGTGTACTTATTTTGAAGTGTTCATAGTGGTGGTAGTTATAGGGAGGGAAATCCCTCCCTTCTATTACTGCTCAGAAAGTCGTCTTCCAAGCCCGACGGCATAGACTGCTGAGCGCGCAGCCAGCATAGGATCTTCTGATGGAGCAAAGCCTTGACTTATCGCCATGGGATCAAAGTTCATATTGGCGCAAATTCCCTCGCTTTCAGCAACAGCTTTGTTAACCGTCAACCTTGCAACGGTAATTTTCTGGTTATCATCACTCCACTTGATATGCGGATTTAAGATATCGTCATCTTGATTGGCGAGAGTTAACACCATATCCCAAGATACGCCACCATTTTTGATATTGGCTTGCATATTGTCCAAGAAGAAATCTGCTTGTGGTGTTTTGACTATGCCATGTTCTCCAGAAGGGACAAATGACCAACGCACTGGGGTTTTCTTGCCTTGATCGTTCACTAAGTAAAAGGTGTTAATACTGTTGTAGGTTGCCCCTTCATAGGGATGCAGCTCACTGCTCAGCGCTGAGTGGTATTTTTTATATTCTTGAATTTCTGGATGATCTTTCACAAATGCTTTAGTTGCTTCTGGCCCCTCTGCTTGGGCTGCAAGAAAGGCCATAAAGTCAGCCACAGTTGAGGTTGGAAAGAAATGTTCCGTATTCATACTCATCATATGGATCTGGTTATCAGCAGTGGTGATTTGAAATGCTAGACCGTAGTGACCAGGCTGATTATCAGCAGGGTTCGCTTTACCGCCTTTGTGAGAGACACGGCCATATACCTTGGAGGTGCCAGAAAAAATTGGGCTGTTGGATAACTGGTTCACAGTGCTATCGGTTGGTTTGAACTCACCTTCAAAGCAAAAACCTTTGGTGTGATTTCTGCGTTTTCCTTCGGTAACGCCAAACAATTTTTCAAATGTATCCAGATTTTGCGCTGGGCTTCTTTGTTCTTGAGCTAAGTTTGGTGTGCTCATAATCGCTAGGCTTGTGGCTAAGGCAACTTTATTCAACATAATCCTATTCCTATTTTGGGCAATTTAGTTGTGTACAATTTATTTTGTATCAAAAAAGAATCGTTATGTATAGAAAATAATGACAATTAGGTAACTAAATTTTTCTGAGTGCGGGAAATCCTAAGCAGAAGGAAGCCCCAAGAATGGTATTAAGTATCAGACAAGAAAGAAAAAATATAGGAAACAGACAAAGGCTAATAAGGTAGCCGACAAGGTAGGATAAATAATATAGGCGTCACGCTGATCGGTGCGCTGAAAGCACAGAAAGCTCAGTAGCACATTATAGATGACCAGTAAGGTACTGATGGCTGTGCCACCGTTTAGTGTCAGTTCGTACAACTGGAAGAGAAATAAAGACAACAATCCATAGTCGATAACGATAAGCCATAAGAAGGCTTTACGCAGTGGATCTTTTTTCACGGGCTGATGAACAAATTGAGGCATGTGGATAATTACGCTTGAGTTATCAGGCGCCAGTAAGGCGCCTGTTGAGGTTAAAGTTGTTGAAGAGGCGGTGGTGTAGCTTTCGAAGGTGCTTGGCGAGCATCAATCACCTTTTGACGAACCACAGGTTGGTTCTCTTTAGCTTGTTGCTTTGCCTGTTCGATTGGATTATTCGGTCTATTAGAAAAAAGCGTTTCTAAGACTTTGGCGGCTGGTGTGGTTAGCACAAAGAGTTCAATGCGGCGATTTTCGCTCGATTCAGGGTCGGCTTCATTGAGCAAAGCTTTGTCCGACATTCCCGTCACTTGCAATACGCGCCCGTCTGGCATGCCGCCGGCGACCAGAGTATGTCTAGCAACATTGGCTCGCGAGGCCGATAAGTCCCAGTTTGAGCGACGATCTAAGTGCCCAATGTAACGTGTTGAATCTGTGTGGCCACTGATGATAATAGGGTTTTCAACTCTTTTAAACACAGGCGCTAAAGCCAACAACAGGTCTTGAAAAAATGGCGTCAGTTTTGATGCGCCGCGGCTAAACATAAATTGTCGCTCATCATCTTGCAAAACGATTCTCAGGCCCTGAGGCGTCACCGATATATGAACATTGCCTTGGGCATTAATTTGTTTGACTAGGTCTTCAATTACCTTGGCCAGTGCGGCCAATCGCTCTTGAGTGTCGAACTTGCCTGGAATCAGAGAATCGGTTTCCGGACCATCGCCATCGCCTTGAAAAAAGGAGCTGACAACATGATTGGAGTCATGTCGACTTGGCACCGAAGAATCGGTTGCTAAATCAATCGGTGAAATACTTTTAAGAGTATCAAATGGATTACCATTACTTTTGTCAAACACGCTTGCGCTTTGAAGGTGAGCCATAATTGCTCTGCGATCTTCTTTATCGACAATTTGCATCACCCATAGCACCAAAAATAGGGCCATGAGGGCGATCATAAAGTCTGCAAATGCGACTTTCCACGCTCCGCCGCGATAGTCATCGTGCTCGAGCACCTTGCTTCGCTTGAACACAACCTGTTGTTGTCTTTGCATGTTTACTCCTGCTCAGCGAGCCATTTCTCCATTTGGTTAAATGTTGGTTTGATGTCTAGCTGAATGTGTTTACGGCCCGCATCAATAGCCAATAACGTAGGCTTTTTCGCCGCATAAGCGACCAATGTTGCTCTGACACACTCAAATGCTGTCATGTTACGTCTTACTCGTTGAGCCATCGCATTGCTTAATGGATCAAGACAACAGTAACAACCAAAGATACCGATAAAGGTCCCGACCAACGCCGCGGCGACATGGTAGCCGACCAGTGCGATCGAACCATCGATGGCTTGCATTGTGATAATAATGCCTCCAACGGCGGCAAGAATGCCAAAGCCGGGTAGGGCTTCTGCGGTTCTGTGCATAGAGCGCGAAGGTAGCAGCATTTCCGTTTGGATAGCTTCTATTTCTTGCTCTAGAAGGCCTTCTAATTCATGAGGCGACATTTGTCCCATCGCCATTAAGCGCAAATTGTCGGTAATAAAGGAAATCAGCCGATAATCTTCTCCCACTTTGGGGTAGGCGAGAAAAATTGAGCTGTGGTGAGGCGCTTCGATATGCGAATCGAGGAACTTAAACCCTCGGCTACGTCCTATTTCAAGCAAATGGTTAAGCAGCGCCATAAGCTCCATATAATACTGGTATTCCTCTTTTGGCGCTGACATGGTCGCTTTGACTTGGCGACGCATTTCTTTTAATACCTGAGGTGGGTTTCCTATGATCAGCGAGCCTGCTGCGGCGCCGATAATAATTAAAAATTCAGCAGGCTGCCAAATGGCGCCAAGCTGGCCGCCTGCCCACATATATCCGCCAAAGACACAGAGTAAGACGGTGATGGCTCCAAAAAACTTTTGCATGTGTGACTCCTAGGAGGATAAGTAGTAATTGAGTTGTTTGAGTGCTTTTTTATGTAGCTGACAAATTCTTGGTGGCGTTAAATCCAGCACCAAAGCGATTTCATTAAGATTGAGTTCGTGCTGATAAAACAAGGTCATCAAAAGCTGGTCGCGCTGGGGCAATTTAGCTAATGCAGCTTCAAGGCTGCGACGCGTATGCTCATGAGCCATGCCGTCGTATATGGCATTGGACTGAGTATCGACGCCGTTTTCAATCAGCTGATCTAGACTTTGCATTTCACCCGCCAATGCCGCGTTTTGCCTTGTCAGTAAATCCTTTTTGTCTGTACCGAGCGCTTGAATTATTTCGGCGTCCGAGGGTTGGCGCCCAAGCTGGCGCATTAAATCCCTTGTCACATCATTGAGTTCATGGGCTTGCTGACGGGTTTGGCGAGAGCGCCAGTCAAGGCGGCGCAACTCATCTAAAATAGAGCCTCGGATCCGGCAAACGGCAAAGGCTGGGAAGTGGTCATCATCAACATTGCCATAGCGTCTTCCAGCTTCAAGCAGACCAATTAATCCGATTTGCTGCATGTCCTCCACACTGCAATGCGGACTGACATGAACCCTAAGCTGATTGACGATTCGGTTAACCAGCACAGTATGCTTTTTCAGCAGCGCCGCTTCATCGATTGAGCTGTGCTCAGCAAGCGATTGGCTTTGCATGACATAGTCTTGTTCAACGTTCATATCCAACATGACGTCACTCCTTACTGCACGACATATTTGGTCAGCAGTACATCATCGATATCGCGCACTATGTCGGTTTTTTGAAAGGCGAGTAACACGGTTTGTTTGATTTCATTTTGCAGCTGTTCAATGGCGCCATCTTGGCGTAAATCTTCATACGTTTTATCGCTAAAGAGTTTGAGTAGCGCATTGCGCACTACTGGCATGTAGTCATTGATGTTGGTGATGCGCTGCGGCCGACGCGTTTCCACGGCCAAGCCCAACATCACAAAGTGCGACTGTCGCTTGCCTTTGATACTCAGCACCACTTTTTCTAATGGATGAAAACTGGGCTGAAACGCTTGGTCAGGATCGTCAGTTAAAAAAGCGAGCGGTGAATCCTCCACCCAAGAGTTGGCATTGGCTTGCTCATGAGATTGCTTTACCAACCAAATACCACCAAAGACGGTAGCAGCAGAAACCAGAGCACTGGTGAGGATCATGGCGGCAAATACCGCGATCAGTTGTTTTTTTGTCATAGTCATTGCACTATTCCTAATTAAGCGTGAGTACTGAGCCAATGCTCCGATGGGCTAAGAGAAAGTTGCTGGTCTGAATGCTCATTGCTGTCAATAATCATTGCCTGTTGCTCGTTGGAATGATTGGACGGATCCCGCGGGGTATTCCCAGAGCCGACATTGACATCGACATGCAAAAAGTTGTGATTTTGTAGCTCCGCTCTAAGCCTGTCTGAGACTTGCATCAGAGCTTCCCGCGTTGCTGTGGTACTGGCATTAATTTGCACGCTTAGCTTGTCGCCCTCAACGCGTACTAATAAATCCATCTTGCCAAGGTCCGGCGGGTCGAGGCGTATTTGTGCTTGCTGCATGTTTTGCTGAGCTTGAACCGAGACTCTGTCATGCAGCACTTGCATCATTTGCTCCCCCCATTTTGCTGAATTTGTATCTACCTTGATTGCAGCCCATTGTGCTGTAGGTGCTGCGCTTTCAACGCCTATACTGGCCTGCGCCGCAGCGGCTGGAGCACTTGGCGCAGCGTTTAACCCAGTGGTTAGGTTTGCCATAGTTAAAGATGAAGGGCTATCCATGGGTACACTAGTAACAGACGCGACTTTACTTGAAGCAGTGAGATAGTGGTTCGCTTGAGCCGAGTTAGTCTGTACAGCCAGCCCAATCCCTTCTTGCAGGGAAGTGACGGTTGGCCCTGCCGCTGCCATAGGTTTGTTAAAGCCTAACCTTTTGAGAGTAATCGGCTCATTTTGCCCTTTTACATTTTCGGCATGAGCTAACGCGAGTGTTGAGTGGATGTCTGGTGCACTAGGCATGTCTACCAAAGGCTGCGCAGCGTCCGCTTGGTTTGTCGCTTCTTTGTCACTCTCTTGGGTAGCCTGAGCGGATTTGACAGAATGTCGGGCCTTACTCGAATTGGCCGCTTTGAGCGAAAACGAGTCACTGGGCGTTTTGTCAGCGCTGGCTGGGTTAGCCTTTTTAACCAAGCCTTGAACATCGGGTGCTTTTGCCGCCTGCGGCGCGTCAAGTGATGGCGTTTGCATGGCTAATACTCCAGATTCATGGCCAAATGATAGGCTTGCGCTCTTTCGTGTTGAGCGTTCACCACATTCATGTCGGTTTGCAGCTCACCCATGGCTTTTTCAAGTGCCTCAATCGCGGCCTTATGCTCGGCTTTGACATCGGCAATGACTCCTACAAAGTTGGGTTCTTTAAGATAGGGTTTATGAACCTTGAGCAGCTCCCTTAACTGCAGGTCATAACGTTTTAGCGAGTGCCAGTCTTGAGTCTTGGTTGCAATGTGAATCAACTGAGCAAGATGGCGAAATCGCTCGGGGGAGACTTTATGCTTGCTGACCAAAACTCATCCATCCTTCACGTATGTTGTTCATCACATGCTCAACGCTAGTCAGTTTGTCGACATTGTTATCGACGCTGGCGTGGTAAAGCTCGATTTGGCAAAAGTCATAAAGCTGGTGAAGGCTTTGCGCGATTTCACCACCGTTATCACTATCGAGTGCGCTATCAAGGCCAACCAAAATATTCATGCACTTATTAATGCCTGCGCCTTTTTCAGCCAATCGGCCTGAGGTAATGTGTCCGCGCACGCGTTCAATTTCGTTGAGTAAACCATCGATCAGCATCACCACCAATTGGTGCGGGTTAGCCGCAGCAGCTTGTGCGTCGAGATCAACCTGTTGATAAGAGCTGTAACCTGAATCCATTAACATAAAAATCTCCTAGAGTGGTTGCCCAAACAATGATTTGGTTTGATTCATTTGGGTCATGATGGCGTTCATTTGGGTAAACTGTTTGAGGTAGCGCTCGTATGACATGTCGTACTTGCGATCGAGCGAGACCTTTTTGTCTTCAATCCGGTCAATATTTTGCTTGAGTGCGTCTTTGCGGGATTTAAACAGGCCATCGGAAAATTGCAGGTAAGGCTTAACCAAGGTATCAAGCGAGTCGAGCAAGTTGTCATCGCCGTTGAACATATCTTCAAGTACCGCGCTGTTGTTAGTTTGCGCTTTTTCAAAGGTGTCGGTGTCGAGTTTCATTTTGCCATCTCGACCAATTTCTATGCCGACTTGGCTAAGCCTCATGCCTGCAAACTCGCCGCGAACAGCGGATTTCACTTGGCTTTCAATTGAACGCAGGGTGGGGTCGCTTGCCAACGCGGCGCGAGTATTGGTTTCAACGTCGACTTTGCTGTATTTATCGAGCGTTGACATCAAAGCGTTGTAGGCATCAATAAACTGAGTGACTTGCTCCTTAGTGCCTTCTTTATCGCCTTTGACATTCATGGTGAGCGGCGCGTCGCCTGCATCTTGCGCTTTGGTGACAGTGAGTTCAACACCATCGATGGCATCATTAAAAGTATTGCTGCTGTTTTCAAGCTTGAGCCCATCGCCCTGTTCCCCAAGCCAAATGATGGCATTCTTAGCTGGGCTGAGCTCCTTGAGACTGGTAAACGCGTCTTCAAACCAGCTTTCACCTGTGCCAGAGGCAGAAACCTCAACGACGTTCTTTTTGCCCGTTTCTTCACTAGAGAGCATAAAGTGGGTTTTACTGCCAGATCGCACTAAGGTTGCGTTGACGCCGGGGTTATTTTCATGGTGGTTAATCGCAGAAGCGAGGTCAGCAATGCTGGCTTGGCCATCGCCATCACTGTCTAAGCTGGCTAAATCAAGCAGCAGTTTTTTTCCATCGACTTCTAATTCCAGAGTGCCCGTTAGCGGTACTTGGGTGCTTGGTTCTAAGGTCTCAGGCATTCCAACTGAAACTTGATGAGAGGTTGCCACTTGCTCGACAAAAATTTGGTAGCTTCCTGTCAGTGCATTCGATTCCGCGCTGGCGGTTAACACACCTTCGCTTGACACCTTGGCGCTGTTTTTGATGATCCCAGAGCTGCTATTGTTCATCTCATTGACGGCGGTGCGAAACTCACGCAGCGCTGATTCCACTTTGCCCAGAGCATCAAGCTTTGTTTGGTACTGAGAAGCTTGCTTGGTATAACGCTGCTTAAATGGCTGCACATCAAAGGTCGCCAGTTGCTGCGCCATGGTGGCTGGATCGATTGAACTCATTTGAATACTCCTTTGTTGTTTGCGCTGTGCCTTAGGGACACCCCAGACTTGATCCATTGGCTTACACAATTCGAAATCAGGTGTTTTGCAAGACAAGTGCCAGCTATTAAATCTTTAAAAATCAGCATCTTGAATGTGTTTTTAGGTGCTTGCGGAAGTGGTTTTTCCCATTTGGGTATTCCGCTATTTCCTGCTTTAGTTGGTCAGCTTCCTAGTAGGATTGCCCCAATCGATCGAGGCGACCTGTGGCTGTGTTTGATTAAATTGAAAAATAGGCTTTGGCATTGTGATTGGTGAGTGAAACGTGCGGCTGATGGCCGTGGAAGGCGATCTGATGATGGGGGATGAACAGAAGAAATCTGTTGACTGTCAGATCAAGTTGAAAAAATGTGTGAATTAGTACGGTATTTTAAATTAATTTCATAACCCAAAAATGCTTTTTGTCTGGCTGGTTTGTGGTCTATCAACGAGTGGCGGCGTAAATCTTGGTTTTAAAATGCAGGTTTTACTAGTGAAAAGCACGTTTTTGACTGTTATTTGGACACTTTTCATTTGGCACACGTGGTGGTAGATTCGCCCTCACATTTGATTATTTTGTGAGTATGATGGCCATGACTACGACTACGTTTGGTTCTAACCCCGCCTTTCGCTCTGCACGTTTCGGATTAATAAAACAGATCCACCCTGACAACCAACAAGTCAGCGTTGACTTTGAAGACAACCCAGCAGGTGAACCTATTTGGGCCTCGATTGGCCGACCATTTAGCCGCGCGCAGATTAATTTAGCGATCGATAATCAGCTCGAATGCAAGATCACATTTATGAACAGCGATCCTTCATTACCTATTTTGCGAGACATTTATTTCTCTTATCTTGATAAAAGAGAGCTAGTGATCAAAGCCGAAAAAGTGGTGTTGGAAGGCTCCAAGTCCGTCACCTTGCAAAGTAATAAAGCCTCAACTCATTATGATGGTCACAGCGGCCGAGTGACGACTAAAGCTCAGTACATCACCTCACAGGCGGAAAAGACGCAAAAAATTAAAGCCAGAAAAATCGACCTTAACTAGCTTTTTGCGCCTTTAAAACACGAACCAATCAATCGCTCCCACGACGAGAATAGAGTATGCCAGTTACTATCAATGCCAATGGATTAAGTATCGTTCACAAAGGGTCAGGCGGTGAAGCTAATGCGACCTCTCCTGATGTATGTTTAACGACAGTCGGCCCTGCGGTTGTGCCGATTCCTTATGGTAACAACGCCAAGTCCGCCGATCTTGTTGATGGTACCACGACAGTCAGCGCCGATGGTGGCAATAGCATTGCCATTAAAGGCAGTAAATTTGCCAAAAGTACTGGCGACGCTGATGGTGACCAAAAAGGCATTTCGTCTGGGACGATTGAAGATGAAGCCGAATTTATTTCTGCCTCAGCCAATGTGTTTATCGAAGGTAAAGGCGTGGCGCGCCTAAGCGATCAAATGACCATGAATAAGGGCAACACCATTTGTGACGGTGTGCAAAACCCAAGTGTGACGGTAGCCCCTGAGCTTGATATTCCCTCAACGTGCGAGATATGTGTGCGTTATCCCAACGGCAAGCGTCTGACCAATGCCCCTTACGCATTAACCGATGAAGGGATTACGCCACTTGGCGCTGGCGCGCTAGATGGTTCAGGTAAGTCTTTTGTTTCTAGTTTAATGCCGGGTAAAGTTAAACTCGTGATGCAAGAGAGCCAAGATGCTTTTTGTCTCTCTCCAGTTCGGCGCACCAATCCACATTGCATTGAAGAAATCAGCGACGACGACTTTTTCGATAAGGCGCGCAAACGTAATCAAGGCTTTTGGCAACCAACACGGGTAGAAACTGGGCTGGCGCCATGGGGCGCAATTGGCCATGAGCTTACCACCGACCGCTATTTTCAAGATATTGTTGGGCTGGAAACGCGCCTGCATTATACCCACTTGCACCCTGCGACCGAGTTCAGCTTAGAAAAATCCTGTGAAACTTTAGTTGGCAATCTAAATATGCCCCTGCCACACACCACAGAGGCTCTGCTTGCCTATAGCATGCCGATGATACTGGAAGAGGGTGAAATACTCTCGGCCATACTTCGCCTTGCGCCTTATGAAACCACAGATCGTTTGCTAGCTTTCATTCGCGCCCGTGGTGAGGGGAACCCGCAATCTTACCTAAACGATTATGATTGGGCGGCCGCGAAAAAAGCCGTCAATGAAAGCTTCGACAGCTTGCTGAAAAAGCTTCAATCTAGGCTAGAATTTTTGCGCGACCAAGCCAGTAAACTGAAATACGCCTATTTATCTGATGAGCTATTTAACAAGCACATCAACACCATTAAGACCTACGGCAAGGGGTTAACTGAGCTTATCGCGGGCGTGTTTGCCAAAATGCAGCTTAGGGTGTCTACGCTAATGAGCAACACCTCCAACGTTAAGGTGATTAAAGCCGCTGATAACGTCTATTCTGCTGAAGCAGGGGTAATTGAAACCGTAGTCAACACCACGCAAACCATCGACTTAGTTGAACCCTTTATGAACGAAGTGGCGGGTAAAATAGCCGATGTATTGCCGATTTACCCAGTGCGCTATGGCTATGCCAACTTCTTTGACACCATTATGCCCGCCCAAGCGCCGCCCACTCTGCCAGAAATGGCCAGCGCCTCTGGCCTTAATGAAACCGGCGGCTATATTTTGCGCCTGTTGCGTGAAGGGTGGATTTACATCAAAGAGGAAGAAGGCAAAGCCGATAATCAGCAAATCCATATCTTCCGCTACGCGCAAACCGAAACCGCCACTGGCGTGATTGAAAAGTTTGAGAAATACTATTTCACCAACGAAGAAAATGCGCAAGATGGCCTAACGCTGGATATCTCATCCGGCGCGACTTTCTATCCGTTTGCTTTTGTCACCAATGGCACACAAAAAATCTCGATTGCTTACTCAGAGCACGAATGGGCCGCCGACATCATAGATAAGATGAACAGCGACCAAGAATGGCGCACCCAAGCCATGCAGCAAGTTGACATGAGCGCCAGCGATGACTTTAGCGACACTGCTACTCAAGATACCTTAAGTAGTTTGGTGGAAGATTACCGCAGCCATGACGTGAAATGGCTAGCGGATAAAAGCAAAGACAAGCCCAGCAAATACGGCTTGGATGTGTTCACCACGGCGAAAAACTACTACCTTGCTGCTGATGAGCTGGTTGAAACCATGCAAAAAAGCCACAGTGAACAAAAAGACGGTACTCTTATCGCCTTGTTTGATCCTGTCGGGCGGCAGGCGGACATAGCATTTGCATTAACAGTGATGACGGTTTGGGAAGAAAAAGATCGATCAAACAAACGTTATCCTAGAGAGATTGCTAAATTTCTTAATCAATCATTCCTGAATGAAAAAGCGCACCCTGAAGTGAGAGAAGCCGCGCTAGAGCATCTTAATATGGAAGCTTTGAATGCTTTCAACAAAGAAACGACAGAACTACAAACGGCTTTTAGCGAATTTAGGGCTAAGGTGGTGGATCTATACGCAAGCTACGCCTATCAAGAATTATCAGATGGAGGTTTAGGGTCTTTAGATACTTACTTGAAAATGTACTTTGACGTTAAATCTGATGCGCTTTCACACCCTGAAGTGGAAGCAATGAAAATTGCGGGTTTAACAGAGAGCATTTTTGAAGGTGTGAGTTCTTCAAAAGAAGGACAAGCACTATTAGTTGAGATGATTGATGCCGCGTATGAAAATGACGAAGATCTGCAAAACTCAAACAACACTTACTATTTACTTATAGAGCAGCTTAAGAAGACCCTTACTCAATGTAGAGTTGGCACAGAATGGAGCGAAGTTATTCAGCGTACTCCAGAGGTGTTTGGTAACCTTTGGGCCAATGCTCGTGCCACAAAAATATATGGCAAGCAGTTGGCAAAAGAGTTTAGAACCAAGCTTTCTGCTAAAGCGATAAATGAAATAGCTGACTCCTTGTTGCCTACTTTTTACCACAAAGTCGCAGGTATCACTATTACGGGTAACTCGGTTAATGTTACGCAAGAGAAGCTTGCAGAAATTCTTGCAAGTCACATTGATTCTGGTGGGAAAAGTACACTTAATATATCTATTGCTCAAAAGCACTTAACTTGGGCTAAAAAGCTAACAAAATCGGTGAATGCGAAACAAGCAAATTACCAATCCAAAGTGTTCAGACTACCGGAAATATCAGTAGAGCTTGTACCTTTATTGAATGGTAAGCCTAAAGTTGGACCTGTTTCTGATTGGTTAGGGATTGTTGGAGGCGGCGCCACGACTGCTCTGTCATGGTTCGTAAACCAACATACTCTCTACTCAGTTCTTGCACAAAGTGATCATCAATCTGCTGATCCACTTGTAAGGTCTAAATTAGCCTATGATACCTTTAACCTAATTTCTGCGTTGGCTGCAATTACTGTTGACTCAGCATCCGTTGGTAAGACGGCACTGGATATTTCTGCTCGAGTGACTAAAGCATTGGGTAGCGATGCACTGGCTGCCAAAGTATTGCCGAAAATTAGCACTGGTCAGTTGAGGCTAGGAACGTTTCTGGCTGCGAAGCTTACTGCAAGCCTAATTATTGGAGCTAATTTAGCCATGGCCGTTATATCAGGGTTAGATAGCCGAAATGATTGGCAGAAAGGTAATATTGGGGGAGCTATTGGTAACGCGGCTTTTTCTGCTTCAGCGGTATCATTTGGTGTTGGGGCGGCTGGCTCTATCTTGGGTATATCAACAACTGGGATAGCCATATGTACTGGTATTGGCTTTGCCCTCCTAGCATTGGGTGGCCTAATTACATGGTTTTACAGTCGAAGTCAGATTGAAAATTTACTTGCGAGCTGTTTTTGGGGTAAAGATGAATTGTACTCATTTTGGTATTTTGAAAAAGGAGGTAGTTTGGATATTGCTACAAGAATTAATGTAGCCAGTACTATTTCTAAGCGGAAAGACATCCAAACTGCTTTTGCTATAGAGGTTCAGGAATTTGCGAACCTTTTACTACATCCTTCGGTTGAAGTTCAGAAGGAAGGTGATTTTCTTAGTCCGAACCAAAACGCTGTATACCAATTCAAGCTACCAGCTTATGTAGATAGGGTATCTGAAGTTTTTGGTTCTATACAGAAGCTAAAAGTAGATATTAGACAGCCTATTCAGAGTATGGGTCAAGTAGAGTTGGATGAAAACGCAACTCAAGCTTTCTCAAATGCCCTAAGTCTGGCACTAAAAGATCCTAGTAAACATAAACTTGAAGATGGTATGTTACATTTGACTGTAGAAGTTGAGCAACCTAAAGACTCATATTTGTATTGGTATTACCAACCAGAACCAAGTGTTATGGTTCCAAAGCGCATGCTCACCTACGATGGTCTTGCCAAGCAAGCATTTATTGGAATGAAAGACGATAAATTCCTATAGGAAAAAGAGACAATGAGACGTGGAAAATTTAAACCATTTTGGAAGTTAGAGCATGCTCGGCCATTTAATGAGTTGCGCACTTGGTTTAGTGAAAAAGTCACACTTGACGCTTATCAAGACCCTCTTAATTCCATTATGTACGTTGATGATAATTTTTTATCTATAAGCACGCCATATAATAACTTTCGATTAGCTTTTTTTATTCCTTGGGTCGTAGCATTCTGGATTTTGTTATTTTTGATGGTTAGTGACTTTGGCCCTAATACAGGTGAAATATCATCTGCCAATGCTATGGTTCAAGCTAAACGAGAGTTAGATATTAGAGGCGAGTCGTACGATCCAAGGGACTATGTTTACTATGAAATGCTTGTGGGTGATGATGGTAAAAGCTCTTTGGGTGAATACCTAAATGCCGTAAGCAAATACGGTGGAAAGCTTTATATCAAGAGGGTTTATACAGACATTGTCATTATATGCGTTCTTTTTGTTATATCGCTGACGAGTACTTTGGCTCTACTTCGGTTCCCTCGTATGGCCGATATCTATTTTGACCGCCGTAGAAGAATTGTTTACACGTGGCGTTTGGGTAAGGTGGCTGCCTGTCACTTTGATAACCTTGGTTTTCGTGAAACCGCGAATGGTCTTAATTTGTTACTCATGAGTGAAAACAAAAAGCGCCAATACTGGCCAGCGAACTTTACTGTTCAACCAACTGGCAGGCCACACTTAAACACTGAGAATGATAACACCGAGTTTATCGCACAAGTTTTTGCTTTTATGGATAAAGGAAAAAAGGCGGTTATTACAGGGGAGCGATTTGAGCGCGCTTACCCTAAATCCTACTTATTTGTTGATAAAAAACCAGACAACTTTGACTATAGAGTAGAAGAAATTCTAAAAAGAGATAGTGAGCTACCAGCTCTCTATGCTAAGCATTTGTTTTAGTTTTTTAACATGTACTCAAAAACTAAGCGTAACACTAACAGAGATAAAATTGGCATTAATAAAACTAGTCGTTGTAAAAAGTGAAATGTCAGAATCAGAACTTCTATATCTGACCTATAAGCAACTTTGCCATTTCAATCAACTTAAAACCTGCTCCACCTCTACAGAAACAGAGGTAACCGTATGCGCAATGGGCTCCTCGATTGTTACTGTATTATCGGAAAATAGTACAACGTTTTGCCCTGAACCATAAGAGCTATTGAAGACAATACCATCATACGACTGGGTTCCTTGGTAGGAGCTAATAGTCCTAAGATACTCACAAATAAACTGTGTTGGAAGGTAATCCAATTGTGATTTCTCTGGGAGTACTGGTTTTGATAGTTCTTCAGAAAACTGTTGTAAAAGGTTTAAACATTTTAGTGTCAGTTCAATTTCTTCTTCTTGAAATTTCAAAAGGGCAACTTTCTGTTTTGGGGCAGTCAAATCTACTAGCTTCAAATCCTTTTCAGCTATAACTCTCGATACGAAAACTTTCGCGCCATTGTTTGGCCTTACTTCTTGGCAACAAGTATCAAAGTCTTCGGCAACATACAGGTATGGAATACCGACAGGATTAGCCCTTCCTGCTGAAGCTATTTCGGCTGGGGGGCTTCCCATTTCATGAGCTCCCAGAGCACTCTCAGAAACTCTTGCTCTATAAAATATAGAACCGTTGTCTCGAGGACGACTCAAAGCGTCAACCGTTTGAAGAAAAACAGTAGCTTCTTTTGTTATTGCTTCTTCATTGTTGATCTCGTTGATGAAAATTTTTCCGTAAAGAGAGTTATTCGGGAAAAAACGATTTTCTCTAATCAAGTGATTTTTAAAAGCATTCCACGCATCTTGGTACTCGACAATTCCTTCATTAAGAGAAAACCTTCTTTCGTTAAATACATCTCCCATTATTTGCGAAATTAGTTCATAAGGGCGCCGAACAGTTTCTGATACTATTTTCAATTCATCAACATAGACGTCTTGAATTTCGTTTCCAAGAGCATCTTCAACTATGCAACCAAGAACTAGCTCAAAAAGATCTGTCAACTTATAAGGATCAACACACAAAACCTCATCTGAATCGCAAAAAGAGCAACGAGTAATATTACCTTCCCTTTGTATTAGCTCGATTATGGCTCTATCTGTAAAACAGTTTAAGCAACACTGAGCCATTTATTCACCCTGTAGATAGTTGCATACTGTTTCAATGTGATGTTCCATCGAAAGTTTTTTAACCTGACCTAGCCCAGGAAAGTGTCCGCTGCTATGTAGCTTACGGAACTCATCTAATGCTCTTGATTGATAAAAAATGCTTGGCTCTTCATCTGCTTCAGTTATGAATTTAGCTAATGCTTCTGCAAACTTCCCAGCAGGGTCAGTTGGTGTTCCATCATCTGTAGACGAATAATGGCGGATAAACATTTCATCAAACATTTCTTCATTAACATACGATGCGTGGATAGTTACCACATAGGCAGGACCACCAGATTCACTATATTCACTTCCTATTATTGTGTAATCACCAAAGCCAATAACGTTTTTCTGAGACGAATACGTTGCGTGCAGGTGTGAAAATGAGGATTCTTTAAAGTAATCCGCATTTCTTTTCTGTTTGCGAAAGAAATCACCGATGAGGACCACATTGTTGAGCTTATTTATGGCGAGCGGTGGAAGGTCATGGTCAACCACGACCCACTCCGCATCTTGAGCGAGTTCTATACCCTCCTGATCAACCCCTTCCGTAATGAGTATTGCGAAAGGCTGTTGTAACTGATTTATACTCTCACGTGCCGAAATTGATTCTCCACCTCGTAAAACCACGCAGGGTAAGTAGTTAAGTTCGTTACTTTCCAACTCGTCTAGTAAAGATTCACGATTAGGATAGAATTCACCGACCTGAGGGTTTATTACAATAAGTGGGGAGAAGTCTTTCTCATTGAGGTGTTTAACAGTCCTTATCAGAGGGGATAAGTTGCGTCTTACTGGCTCGATTATCGGCTTAAAATAATCCTTTGAAATGAACTCTGATAACTCTCTAAGAGCTATAAGTTCAAACTGCTTTCCTCTGAGGTATGGGAAATACATTTACTCTCCTTACAAGCCCCAAATATGCCCTTTAGAGCCTCAATTTGGAGATTGGAAAACTGGTAGCTAATCGCTGCATTGATCAAGGAACTAGGTAACGCATTCAATAATTTGCCATCATTAAAACGCTTTTCCTTTAGAACTTCAATGAAACTTGTTGCAATTTGCTCTGGTTCTACAGTTTTGAGAGCTGACTTACAAAAGCTAACTAGTTTGCTATTGGGAACCGAGGGTATTTCACCCGTATTTCGTCGAGCTAGCTCTATATACTCTTCTTTCCGCAATGACTTGATCAACACATCAATATCTATAGGGTCAACACGAGGTGTTGCTGCACGCCGTTCGCTAAAATAGTTCTTCGGAGTGAGTTCCAAAACACCAACTCTTTTATCAGTATTTTTCAAGACATTTTCGAGATTTTTTGGAGAACACACCACATAAACTTCATCAAACAACTTGAGATAATCATTCAATTGCTCTTCTAAACGATTGAGAGTGTCATATTCTGATTTAATTTCATAACATGTAGACTTGCCATTTAGGATGACACAATCTGCTTTACTTTTGCCCACTCTAAACTCAGATAGCATTGTTGCAGTATTTAAGGAATGGCGCCCTAGTAACCTTCGATGAGCTATCGTATTCTTGAAATAGTATTCCGAACGATACTCTTGGCTTAACCGCTTATATGTGTGCTCATAAACGTCACATACAGCAACTTTACCAATCTCTTGATTCAAAAACTCTTCGGCCACTTTCTCTACATAGGAATAGTCACCGTCAGCCAATGCTGCCAGTTTATTGCTATTGAATAATTTTGATGCTTCTCTCGCTGTAATTGTCATAAAGTAAAACTAGGTCTCATGGAGATGCGGAACTATACCTGTTACATGTGATGATAAACAATAGCCCACATGATATCTTTTAAGTATTTCTGAATACTCAATATTACGCACACTTAATATAAAGCATAGATGTATATATAGTGTCCTGCTCACTGTTACTGCATAAGAGATGGGCAGATATCTTACTTGTTTTATTCTCCGTGACTAACGAGGACATATACTACATCACATTTCCAAGGTATTAAGCACTGTTCACAAAGGGTCAGGAGGCGAAGCTAACGCTTCTTCTCCGGATGTGTGTTTAACGACAGTCGGCCCTGCGGTTGTGCGTATTCCCTACGGTAACAACGCAAAGTCCGCCGACCTTGCCGAGGGCACGGCGACAGTCTGCGCCGATGGTGGCAATAGCATTGCCATCAAAGGCAGTAAATTTGCCAAAAGTACTGGCGATGCTGATGGTGACCAAAAGGGCATCTCTTCTGGGACGATTGAAGACGAAGCCGAGTTTATTACCGCGTCAGCCAATGTGTTTATCGAGGGTAAAGGGGTGGCGC
Organism: Vibrio aquimaris; assembly: GCF_009363415.1. Taxonomy (NCBI): domain Bacteria; kingdom Pseudomonadati; phylum Pseudomonadota; class Gammaproteobacteria; order Vibrionales; family Vibrionaceae; genus Vibrio; species Vibrio aquimaris. The sequence goes on from NZ_CP045350.1 coordinate 937,616, forward strand.
GCCTAAGCGATCAAATGACCATGAATAAGGGCAACACCATTTGTGACGGTGTGCAAAACCCAAGTGTAACGGTAGCCCCTGAGCTTGATATTCCCTCAACGTGCGAGATATGTGTGCGTTATCCCAACGGCAAGCGTCTGACCAATGCCCCTTACGCATTAACCGATGAAGGGATTACGCCACTTGGCGCTGGCGCGTTAGATGGCTCAGGTAAGTCCTTTGTTGCTGGTTTAATGCCGGGTAAAGTTAAACTAGTGATGCAAGAGAGCCAAGATGCTTTTTGTCTCTCTCCAGTTCGGCGCACCAATCCACATTGCATTGAAGAAATCAGTGACGACGACTTTTTTGATAAGGCGCGCAAACGTAATCAAGGCTTTTGGCAACCGACACGGGTAGAAACGGGCCTAGCACCATGGGGCGCAATTGGCCATGAGCTTACCACCGACCGCTATTTTCAAGATATTGTTGGGCTAGAAACGCGCCTGCATTATACCCACTTGCACCCAGCAACCGAGTTTAGCTTAGAAAAATCCTGTGAGACCTTGGTTGGCAATATCAATATGCCCCTGCCACACACCACAGAAGCCATGCTCGCCTATAGCATGCCGATGATACTGGAAGAGGGTGAAATACTCTCGGCGATACTTCGCCTTGCGCCTTATGAAACCACAGATCGTTTGCTGGCTTTCATTCGCGCCCGTGGTGAGGGGAACCCGCAATCTTATCTTAACGATTATGATTGGGCGGCCGCGAAAAAAGCCGTCAATGAAAGCTTCGACAGCTTGCTGAAAAAGCTTCAATCTAGGCTAGAGTTTTTGCGCGACCAAGCCAGTAAACTTAAATACGCCTATTTATCCGATGAGCTATTTAACAAGCACATCAACACCATTAAGACCTACGGCAAGGGGTTAACTGAGCTTATCGCCGGCGTGTTTGCCAAAATGCAGCTTAGGGTGTCTACGCTAATGAGCAATACCGCCAATGTTAAGGTAATTAAAGCCGCTGATAACGTCTATTCTGCTGAAGCAGGGGTAATTGAAACCGTAGTCAACACCACGCAAACCATCGACTTGGTCGAGCCCTTTATGAACGAAGTGGCGGGCAAAATAGCCGATGTGCTGCCGATTTACCCAGTGCGCTATGGTTATGCCAACTTCTTTGACACTATTATGCCCGCCCAAGCGCCGCCCACCCTGCCAGAAATGGCCAGCGCTTCCGGCCTTAATGAAACCGGCGGCTATATCTTGCGCCTGTTGCGTGAAGGTTGGATTTACATCAAAGAGGAAGAGGGCAAAGCCGATAATCAGCAGATCCATATCTTCCGCTACGCCCAGACCGAAACCGCCACCGGCGTGATTGAAAAGTTTGAGAAATACTATTTCACCAACGAAGAAAACGCCCAAGACGGTTTAACGCTCGATATCTCATCCGGCGCGACTTTCTACCCATTCGCCTTTGTCACCAATGGTACACAAAAAATCTCGATTGCTTACTCAGAGCACGAATGGGCCGCCGACATCATAGACAAGATGAACAGCGACCAAGAATGGCGCACCAAAGCCATGCAGCAAGTTGACATGAGTGCCAGCGATGACTTTAGCGACACTGCTACTCAAGATACGTTAAGCAGTTTGGTGGAAGATTACCGCAGCCATGATGTGAAATGGCTAGCGGATAAAGAAGCGCAAAAGCCGACCGATATTGGCATGGATATAGTGACCACTCAAAGAAGCTACCATCTTGTGGCGGATGAGTTAGTCGAAACCATGCAAAAAAGCCACAGCGAGAAAAAAGACGGCACTTTAGTGGTGTTATTTGACCCTGTCGGCCGACAGCGAGACATTGCCAATAAGCTCAAAATGACGGTGGCTGAGGGACAAGCCTATCAAAAGAACAACCTCTATCCATTGACAATTGGTACTTATGCTAAAGCTTGTATGGACAGTACAGAGCCTTCAGTCAGTCAATTCGCGCAAGAAAACCTTGATACTCAAGCCCTCACTGAGTTTTTGGATAACAGTGAAGTCAAAATGGATAAGGTTCAGGAGCAGACTCAGCAGTGGCTTGATATGATGGATTACTTTGTCTCCGGAGAAGGGGCAAAAAATGAGCTAGGTTCACTCACTTTTTACGTGCAATATTATATCGATACTCGCCAAGAGGGTTTAAAAAAGCCGGTAGATGAGTTAGTCAAACTGTTCTTCTTACTCGGCGGGATTTTTGATGGAGTGACCGCCAGTGAAGAAGGCATGGCCGCTATGGATGAGTGGGTAAGTCAAGCATTTACTACTGAGGCCCTTACGCCAGAGGACAATGCGGCGGGAGCGGGTTTTAAAATCGCAGAGCGTATTTTTACTCAGTGCCAAGGGGGAGATTGGAGTGAGTGGATTGATCTCTTGGGTAATCATGTGTTGAGCACTATGGGGACATTTTTGGCCCGTCTACCGATAGCGTTTGATTATGTAGGCAAGCAAAGTGAAAAATGGGCCAGAATAGCGGGCAATGTGGGTCTAGAGAAATTTTATCGCACCACTTTTCCTTCGATACTCGATGCACTGTTGGGGTTAAAAGTCACTGGGAATAGGGTGCCAGTACCTTTTGATGACGTTGAGGCGCTAATGAAAAAGCAGGCAACCCAAGGACGCGCTGCTTCTATTTGGCAAAAAACGAAAACCAACTGGTATGATAAGTTAATCGATTGGTCAGAAACGAAAGTGGATGAGAAGCAGACCCGTATTTTGCAACTGCTTGAATTTGAGGTCACGCCGAACTGCCCTAAGATAATCCAAACCATGATTGATAAGCTTAAGAAATCGGTCAATCCTGCCAGTAAAACAGCCGTGCACTTAACCGCCTCTACTGCCAGCGCAGGCTTTACGGGTTGGTCTTTTTTCCTCAATGTAGCGTCCATGTATGAGATGGGCACTCAAGAAGAGTTTACGACTCTTGACCCCATTACCAATAAAGATGAGCTTTACCGCATGTTTCAAGTGAGCGCGACATTAGGTGCTTTGGCGGCCGATAGTATAGAGCTGGCTAAATATGGTGCGAAATCAGCCAATGCCACTGCTTCAATGCTCAATAGAGGGTTTAACTCCCAATTGATGCAAAAATACCTGCCTACCCTGAGCGTCAAAATGGCTGAAAAGCTTGGGCTGGCCAATGTGATGGCCTATAGCCAGCATATGAACAATACCCTCACTAAAGCACCAGTCACTGGACTGGTTGTAATCGCAACGGTAGCCTACGCGTCTTGCTATGGTTGGGATGCATATAAAGCAGGCCAAAGTGGGAATGTGGGATTAATGAAGGGCAACTTGATAGCGGCAGGCTTCACGTTAGTTCTGTTTGGGACTGTCTTCTCTGGTGTTGTTGGTTTGGTATTTTTTTGCATCAGTATGGCAGGCTTACTTTGGAGTGGTAGCATTATCTCGCGTCATACCAAAACGGGGATTGAAAATCTACTTTTCAGATGTTTTTGGGGTAAAAGTGAAGACTATTCGTTTTGGAATTTTATTGACAGAGAAGAGGTAGATACAGTCAAAAAAAGACTCAACTTGAAGCCATCGAGAAAAAAGGCTTATTCGAGCTACCTTAGCGCAGCTTTCGAGATAGAGTCTCAAGAGTTTATTAATTACTTCTACTGGCCACAGTTAAAGGTTGAAAACACGATGACGGAGCAGGGTGCTTTCAGTGCAGAGCAGCTTCGCACTTTTAGTTTTATTTTACCTGAATTTAAAATGGGTATATCGCAGCTCCATGGTACTATGTGCAATACCTTTATTTCTAAAACAGGCACAATGGCAGTGGTTCCAAATGAGCAGATGACCAAGACGTTTAAACTCGCCTTGCTTGCCGCTTTCGAAGACCCGAAGCAGCACGAGCTTAAAGAGGATGGTCTGCATTTGACTGTGATGGCTAAGTTTCCAGTAGGATTAGGTATAAGTCCAAGTTTGCCGACACTAAAGTGGTGTTATGAGCCTGCCCCAGCACTGGTTGTACCTAAGCGTATGTTAACCTCATCAGGCAGTATCGACGGTCATATGATAGGTATGCTTGATGAGCGTCCTAACGATAACTACTAAGGATTACTGATGAAACGCAGATTTTGGGGCATATTCACCACCAAAGCCCAGCCTTTTTCCAAATGGTGGCAGGAGTTTCGCGCAGAGGTAGCTGTGATTCCCATGGAAGACCCTCTTGACCCCATAGTCTCAGTAGATGATAGGGTGCTTACCTTAAGAACCGGTTATCACAGTCTGCGCAACGCCATTATCGTGCCGCTGATGATGGTGTTTACCTTTATGCCGCTTTATATGTTTTATGATTGGCTGCCTAACTTTGAAAGTCGGCAGGAATACGCGCATGAGATGCTAGAGCATTTTGAGCAACAAAAGCCTTTTAGGGATACAATGTATGGTGCTGACGAAGTCGAAAAATATGCTAGAGCTTTGCTAAATGAAGAGGGTGAGGTGACATGGGCAACTTATTTAAGGGCTAAGGAAGTGGAAGGAAAGCTTGAAAGTTTCCTCACTAGTTTTCTACTGATAAGTTCTTTTTTGTTAGTGGGTATTGTTATGTGGCTGCTTTTCCTTTTAAAGCCCAGAGATGCCGAAGTGTATTTTGATCGTCAGCGCAAAATTGTGTATAGCTGGCGTCATGGCAGGGTGGGCGCGGCCTACTTTGATAAAATGGGCTTAATTGAAAACCAAGTTGGTATCAATCTTGTGTTGCAGTTTGAAAACAAAAAACAAAAGGGCTACCACCCGATGGCGATTGTTGGAATTGATACAGGTAAGCTGACCTTTCACTCTGAAGCCGATACCACGTATCCACTCGCGCAAATCCTTGCCTTTATGGACCATGGCAAAAACGCAGTGATCACTGGCCCTTCTTTTAAGCGCAAACCCGCCAAGTTTTTCTGGCGTATCGATCCTAAACCAGATAACTTTGAGCAACGCGTTAACGCCGCCCTAGAAGCTGAAGGTGATTTTGTTCATCAATACCAAACCCGCTGGGTAAAAGGGCACGCGATATAGTCATAAGTGATATATAACGGTGAAAAGAAAACAAGTCACTGTTTAAATGAATGTGTGCCCAAATGTGGCACACATCTGCGAGTCACATTATTTAGGCTGCGTTACTGCCTAGATCTGGCTCTATAAAGGAAGCTAATTCTTTTACTGTAATAGCTGTTAGCTTTGGTGCTGACGAACGATAAGAGTTTAGAAACTCAACTGCTCGATCATGCTTAAGCAACTCACTTCCTCCACAGACAACTAAATAGTCATCGTAAGAGGATCTAGCTGCATCTATTATGGTGTAACCCAGTTTCTCTATTGCAGTACCATTAGACTCTTGAAATTTGGCTACAACTTGAATCGTACGCATTGTCGTGTACAAAACAAAGTGCGCGTAATCACTTTTATTAGAAAAAATACTGGGATACTTAACATTTCGTTGGTAAGTCATCGGTTGCTTGGATTTACTCTCATGAAACCCTAGCTCTTCAAAAGTATTAGAAATATCACTTAGTAGGTCTTTTCTACACATTTGTATCTGCCTCAAATTAGGTTTATTACTCTCCGATATAACCTAGGTAAAAGGTTTTACCTCGGAGAAGATGCCGTTCCTTCAAATTTTTGTTAAAGAAACGAATCGCTATATTGAGGTGAACATTAAAGAAAGGTACTATCATTTGTCTCAAAGGTTTATAGTCTGTTCTTTAATGGACAAACACCTAGGGTGTTTTGCCTTATCCGTTCTGTTGGCGCAGAATCAGTAAATCACCTCATAATAAAAGCACTTTTCAGTCAAGCTGATAAGTGCTTTTACTTCTCTTTTCTAACTCCCTTAAATGGTTTTCCATCGCTCTTGACGTTTATAAATCTCCCAGTGTTAGCATCACGTTTTACCCAATGACCAGATCTGGTTTGAGTTTGAGAACGTTCACGAACAGCCCCATGACGGTAGCCATCACCAGCTTTTCCATTAGTTGCCATAAACAACCTCCTATTTCCACAGTTGAAGACCAATTCCACAACCCTGAACGATTCTATGATGAAAAAGTGAGCAGGTCAATGGTTGCGTATATTTTTTATAAGTGAAATTAATTGTTGACGATTTGAAAATCTATCTCAAGTTTGTTTTTGATTATCATAAATGGACTTTTATCGGGTGTAAGAGTAATATTTAAAGCACATATAAAGAGAGCTATGGTAGCAATGTACACATACAAAGAACTTAAAGAAGAGCATACAAATAACGCAGATCGGTTAGCATATATAGATTTCATGCTGCGCTTTACTGGTATTGTAAAACGTTCCGACATTGGAGGTATGTTTAATTTATCCGATGCTGCCGCTTCTAAGGTTTTGGCGGATTACAGTCGTGTTTGGGGACGTAACATTGAGTATAATAGGAGTCTTAGAGCTAACGCTATTGTTAGAAATAACTACAATCCTGTGATCGAACTTGATGCTGAAACATCACTTGGGATGCTAGCTCACGGTTTTAATAAGAATAAGCTACACCAAGTTGCTAAAACGACTATCCCGTTTGAGAAAATTGGTAGAGTATCAAATGAATTGTCAGTCGAATTTATAGCGAGAATTACTCGGGCAATTAATGGCAAATACGCTATCAGTTGTGAGTATCTTTCTGAAAATAGTAACAATCATAGTAGGCGAATGATTATTCCACTTGCGATAATGCATGATGGCGTGAACTGGATGTTTAGAGGTTACCACCGAGACGATAATAATAAAATTTTCTTTAAGAACTTCCATTTTTCTAGGGCGTTAGATGTTGTTGAACATTTCGAAGGTGGAGAATACAAGGCTCTCCCACATGAAACCTTAGAGTCTGACAAGGAATGGAATTTAGTCCTTCCTCTGCAATTGAGAATCCATCCAGACAGAGATGAATCTCAGAAAAGAAGAATACGAATTGATTTTGGTATTCCTGAGAACAAAGATACCCTAACTACGTCCGTACGTTGTGCTTTTCTCTGGATTATGGAAAGAGAATGGTTTATCGATAGTAAGAACGATGAAGAAAACTCAGATACAAAAAGATCGAAATTCTTCAAGTTTGAGCTTTTAAATGCAGAAATGTTAAAGCTTGTTAAACAAGGCAACCTTTAGAAACGAGGAAGGAAAGTCCAGAGTATCCCCTAAAAACACCATAAACAAAAACTAATTTTGCTCGAATGAATAGCATTATAAAAGGTGTAAGATCGCTAGGTTTAAGCGTACGAACTCTCACTAGGATGAAAAATGAAGACGTCTACCATCATTGCACTTAGCTCACTTTTTTCGGTATCAGTACTTGCCAATACTCCTGCAACCCTTGATATGCATACTCTTTCTGCTCAGGCATCAACCCAGTACCCAGATATTACTTGGACCACGGTTGATAAGATTGCATCAGAGCTTCCGAAGCATCCTATTAATGTGGGTTTAGATATTGATGACACTATGCTGTTCTCAAGTCCGGTTTTTTACTACGGTAAACAAAAGTATTCTCCAGATTCCTTTGATTACTTAAAAAACCAAGATTTTTGGAATGAAGCTTCAACGGGGCTTGATCGTTTTTCTATCCCCAAAAAATCAGCGATTGAATTAGTCTCCATGCACTTAAAACATGGTGATACCGTTTACTTCATTACTGGTCGCACTGCTCCAGAGGGGCAAGAGACAGTCACTGAAACCTTGCGTAATATTTTCCCTAAAGAGTACGAGAAGCAAATTAAACCCGTCATTTTCGCAGGTTCGTTAGATAAAGTTCAGCAACTCAAAATGGCAAAAATTGCTCAATACTATGGCGACTCAGACGAAGACATTACCAGCTCTCGTGAGGCTGGTGTCAAAGCGATTCGGTTCCTAAGAGGCGCGCAGACTACCTATACTCCACTACCTCATGCAGGTAAGTATGGTGAAGAAGTTCTGATTAACTCGAACTACTAAAATTGGTGGGCGTCATCTAATCTGAACTGAAATCAGAGGTGTTAGCTAGCGCACTATACTTATTGCGCTAGCTGCCAAAAAGTGACCTTTTGATACTTAATAAAAGAAAGTTCGTGGTACGCATTTCAAGGCCCTTTCGAGGGGCTGACTGTGATCCTGAGCTGATGACGTTTAAAACTCTTTTCTTACGGTGCTGGCTTTTACCCATTGGGATACCTTGCCAGTGGCTTTATCAAAGCTTGAGTCCAAACATCTCGCCTTCGAGATATAGTCGACTCCTCGACTGATCCCTAAACCGTGATATCCGAATACCCGAGATTCAGGAAAATGCTTACTCGCTTCTGCTTTTGCACTTTTGGCCAAAGGCTCTGTACCGTTTCTTCTCTGTGAAATATCATTTGTATTGTTAAAAGACTGCAATGTTTCTCTGTCGGCACTCTCACATGCAGTTATTTTAATCTTTACTTGTGGTTTGATTTTTTTCTAACCAGACTGCTGATATCGCTGATGACATCCGATATAGGCTTACTGCCACTGCCTTCTATCGTGTCGTATAAATGTGGTCTGCCTGCTTCACCATGGCCGATGACATATATAGTGTCAATTGTGTTCTCAGGTAGTGTTTTAGGGTCAATCACATTAAGCTGATTAATAGCTTTATACTCTCCAAGTGTTTTAGTTTCTAACGGGAAGTTATTGTGAACCATCTCTACACCCAATGACTTAATACAAGAACTCATTTTTTCTTCATAGAAGCCACCTTTTTTCAAACTGCTCTGTAATTCTTTGTCTTTGAATTCCGCAATTGAAGATGTTAAAGCACCCCGACTGAGCGTAGAGCAAATCATAGGTAAGGGTTCTTTTCCTTTAAGAACTCTTGCACTGTTGATTGCCATGGCTTGGACCACCATATCCTCATTATAAAATGGACTATATATAACGCCATTTGGCACGTGACGAACACTTTTGACGTTGGATGGAAAATCACCTGAACGTTTTGCAGAGTCTTTTGGTGTAAACCTAGTTTCATGGCGGAGAGGTGTAACAGTGGGTAAAGGTATAAATATCTCAAGACAGTATTATAGAGACATAATCCTCTCTCTCCTAAGTAATTAAACTCAATAGAATAATTCTGAAATGTGTTCAAAATTTATTCTGCTGAGGCGTGAGCTTGATTAAGTGTTATGACATCAAGTCGCTATCAGTACGCCCTTCTTCTATCCTCTCTCCCCAAAAAACTCATCTTAATTCCATTAATATCAATTCTCATAAAATTTTCTAATGATAGTTTTATCTTTAAAGTCAGAGGAAATAGGCGATGCCAACACATGAATACATTCGTAAATATAGGTCACTCAACCCCAAGTACCTTAGCTGGCCGATCTCATGTAATAGAGAATCAAACTGACAAAATAGAGGTCAAGAGTGTTACTGCAAATTGCGATGGAGGTAAGACTTCTCTCGAGGGTATACCATCGCTTACCAAGGTCTCTAAAGGTAAAGATAACTTTAAATGCAAAGTGGCATCTTCAGAGGAAGCCCATAACTTAGAGCTGAGATCTAATGCGGCCGCCACAAAAAGATCTGACAATACCTACAAGTTCAGAAGGAATAATACAACCTTCATTGATAGCCCTATACCGGGAAAGCTCTACAGCTTGGATGACTTGCTAACAGAAGGCATATACATGCCCAAGGTATCGAATTGGAATGAAATTCCATGCTGTAAAAAATCCGATGCCTACGAGGCTTTACTTTTTAGAAACAGAGTTCTTTCAAAAAAAATTAACGACAGACAAGATATATATAGAATCATAAGGGGCCATGTTAACCCAGAATTTACCCCATTCTATGATGAGGCCACAAACAGGGTTTTGTTGGTTAAGTTTGATTCAAAACTTCAAGGACTGGGGATAACTGCGGGAACTATTTACGACTGGAAAGGGGGTAAACTAGGTAACATTATTTTAAGAAAGGACTGTCTCTGGTCCACTCAATCAAATCAAGAGCTTAGTCATAATATCATTAGTAAAGATGATGCAGCATCATTCTTAAATTTCGGTCGCGAACCGTCGGGTGATAAGGGTGAAGTAGAAGCTAAGACTGCCAAGTGGATCGAATCAATTGCACAGAAAAATACGTTATTTTCGCAGGGTGATTTGGCGTTTAAAATCTATCCATCTGAGAGAAACTATACCGAAATCGCATTAAAATCTAAGCTGAGCCATATGGTAGATAGTCGCAATTTGTATTTTGACAAATATGGAAACTTTGATGAGAAAAGCTGGAAAAAATTCATAAAAAATAATGGTATCTCTATCTTAGGTACTAAGAAGGAACCAGTACGGAGGATGTTAAAAGACCTTTATTTTAACAGTCAAAGCTTTAGGCGTATGTTCAATCAAAATATAAATCAACATCAAAAACTTGAGATAATTTTCCCAGCGAGTGATACATATCACTCGCCCAATATTCATGAAAATGCTCCCAAAAGTCGCCAAGTTTACCTTCAAGAAACGCCAGCTGTTAATGAACTAGGTATGCACAATAGTCTTGCTCATGAACTCACACACGCTTTTGCACGCTTAGATGATTACCCTAGGTATTACCGTTTCTTGTTGACTCCCCAAGAGCGTGAAAGCTTTAAGGTTGCATTTCCAGGTCCAGTAGAATTAATAAACCATAAAATAGCGGAAGAATTAGCCTCTAATGGGATTGGAATAGCGTACAAGCTTCACCCTTATGGAAGTGCGTCTAGGGTTTATAAGAGGTTTAGTTAAGATATATAAACACGTTTAGTAACCTTTAAAGAAACCGCCATCAAGCAATATGTATTGCCCTGAAATATGGTTGGTTAAATTGCCTAATAGGGTTTCTAAAGAGTCAACAATATCTTCACTTTTCATTGATGTGACTATTCTTGCTTTAACGCGGCGACAGCAAAACCTGAAGTGATGAAAGTTAAGCCTGCTCCTATATTGAGTCCGTTCACCACCCGCGGCGTTTTATTAAGCCAACCTGCCAATTTAGATGCAAATATTCCCATCAACGCAAAACCTATCGCTGTTAGAAAAGCAAACCACGCGCCGTAGACGATCATCTGAGTTGTTACTGAGCCAAGTTGAGGGTTTACAAATTGCGGTATGAAAGCGAGTACGAACATTCCTGGCTTAGGATTTAGCGATGCGGATAAGAAACCAGTCGTGACAATACTGGTGAGTGGCTGTTTTTCACTGGGGGATAAGTTAATAAGGCTTCGAGACCGTAGTACTTTGATGCCCAGCCAAATAAGGTATCCAGCGCCTACGGTTTTTACAATAATAAATGCTAGCTCTGAAGTTTGTATTAATAGTGTTAATCCAAATGTCGCGGTTAAAACATGGAATAAAATACCGGCCCCAGATGCTAATCCAGACAAGCTTGCAGCAAGTTTACCTTGGCTCAAGCCTCTACCTATGGCCAAAATATTATCTGGGCCCGGTGATATAACTAAAACTAAACATGCCAACGTATACGTTATCCAAACTTCTATCGGGAACATGGCCCCCTCCTTGAGTATGATTATATTTTTGAGTCGATAGGCTTACATGACTACCAGTTAGTCATCGATAAATATCATGGTAAGTACATAACTTACCATATAAAACTATTTGACAAAGCAAAGATATAAGCTGTCTCGAACTTTGGAATAGCGGCATATTTCACGTTTACCAGTATCAATAGCAATACTGCCTGTGTAAAAACGATTAATTCTATATATTAATGTGTAATTAGCCATTGATTGGTGAAGTTAATGTTGTTAGCCTCTCCGCGCTTTGAAGTTCTACGGAAAACATAATGAAAAATATAAAGTTATTTACTGCTATTTTAAGCCTTGCAGTGTTAAGTGGTTGTGCGTCAAGAATTGTAGAAATGCCCGATAATTATTGGGAAAAGGAGTCGGTTGAAACGGTCGTTGTTGCATTTGTTAAACAGCCTCAAATGAGTGCCTCACGCAGTGGAGCGCAAGGATTACTCGACATGGCCATCAATGAGGCGATTACAGATTCCGTTGAAAATCATATCGAAACGTTAAATTACGAGACACTTGAGGGGCATCAGCCACGTATTGCTGAAATATTAAAAGCAAAAGGTGCGAAAGACGTCATCGTTCTTCAAAAGTATTTTGATGTTAGTGATGCCAATGAACTGCCTGAAGCAGAGCAAAAAGAAGGCTATTTTAACTTCGACGTTTCTAAATTAAGAGAAAAGCATAATGCCTCTCATTTACTGGTTATTCAGGTAATAAATGCAGGAACCATTCGCGATTATTATGGCTTTATTCCGCTCAGCGACCCACGTGGTTATGTGAATGGAGAGGTTACTATCGTTCGTCTAAGTGACAATAAAATTCAAATGCGAAACCCTATCCTTGTTGAAATCGAAGTCCCAGAAGGTATTGAGTGGGATGATGAAGAGAATGGTTACCCAGCGATTTCGAAAGTTGTGAATAGCGCTCTTGATGAGGCAGGTCATCAGGTTGGAAACATGCTTTAATTGCGATCATGGGCCGCGGATGCGGCTCTTTTTGTATTAAATAGTGCAAGGAGATTAAGAGGTATACACCTTAAAAAAATTCAGTGCGTTACTGCTCTCCAAAGCAAAGTACATTGTCAGATATACCAGTTTTTTCTTTCACAGAATTGAGAGTGTCTTTATTAACGGCCATTTTTCCAGCACGAACTTTTTTTCCATCACCTGCAATTGAGAAATCACCTAACCAAGAGATTGGGCAGCCATTATTTATAAAGACGTTTCTCCAGTATATAGGGAGCATAAGACCAACAATATGGGTTATTCCATGTGTAAGGCTATATTCTAGGTAAGCAATGACAAGCTCTTGCATCGCACGCCTCCTCTGAGCGGGTGCCAAGTTCTTATCCAAGCAAAATCGGCTTCCCTCCCAAACATCAGGGTCTGAGGGTAAAGGTTCATCTGTTACTAGATGCGGGAATACCTCTTGCAACATGTAAGGCCGAGTTGTTGGATATAACCTAGCGACCCCCCTTACTTTTTCGTTTTCACGCCACACAAAGTATACAGTTGCAGGGTTATCGTATTGGTCATACTCCATGCTGTTAACAAAAGGTACATCCCATGATTGCCTTTCAATTAAACATCGGTATCTAAGTTGAAACTGCTCTGCGAGAGGGTTTCCTTTGAAGTTATGAAGGGTGCTTATTGTTATACATTCAACTGTCATTGCCAAGCCTGATTACCACTTAATATATTTATACTATTAATATATTTATACTATTAATATTAAAATCGAGTCTTATGAAAGCAGGAATAGTTATTTACCTATATTGTATGAACAATAGCGATATTATCTTTTTGTGAACTAATAATTAATATTATGTAACTATCAAATTTTTTATTTCATATAAATGCAATTTAAGTCATGAAATTACAGAATGTAACAACACACTTCTCACTTATTCGATTTTCTTCTTAGTAAAGAGATTCACTTTAATGGGTAGATAGTTATGTGATAGAGTGCACTGCATTCAAGGACACACAGCTGTGCTACCCGATTTGGACAATAAGTTAGCGCTTAACTCTTATGTTATCGACGATGTGGTAGATTTAGCGGACCAGATGTCTAACCCTGTTATGTTAAAAGACAGTAGGGGACGATATTTGTATGCGAATCAATCAAGTATCTCTTTATTTGGCTTAAGCCACCAAAATGAAATAGTGGGTCTGAACTCGAAAGAGCTTAAAGGGAAAGTGACTCACCGCTGGCATGATTCATTTGAACGTGCCATTTCAGATTTAGACTCATTTGTGGTGAAAAAGCGCCTTTCGGGGCGAGATAATATGAGAGCGATTCCTTGCCAAGACGGCACGTTGCGTGTTCAGAACATGATCAAAAAGCCGATGGTTAGCCAACTATCAGATAAAGTCACGTCTATTTTTACCTTCAGTGAAAACTTAACCGATGAGATAGATAGGCTGTCTTTACTCAGCCTTTATGTCGACTTTTATTCTTCCCACCTTGTCGCAGTTCGCTATTTTCTCAAGTATCTTTGCGTTGAATCATTATTTATTAAGACGCCGTCGCTTCGAGAAATGGAAACCATATTACGTATTGCTGCTTTGGGTAATCAAAAATCTGTATCAACTCAGATGGGGATCTCGACAAGAACAGTGGAAGAGAACATTCGAAAAATTAAGCAAACCAAGCTTGCCAATGAATACCTATGGTCTGTACTTTTGGAACTAATAAGAAATGAACGCCGAAACCTTAAAATTAAGTAAAGTTATACAAATTACTACTGTATCCAATGTTTTTGAATGGTATGAATACATTATTTTTGCCTATTTATACGCTTCGATTGGTCAGTATTTCTTCTCTTCATCGGATCCTATCTCTGCGGCTATAGAAACATTTGGTGTGTTCGCGCTCAGCTATCTGGCAAGGCCATTTGGTAGTATGTTCTTTGGTTGGCTATCAGACAGTGCTTCCATCTCGAAAGCGGCTAGAATCTCTATGATGATGATGGCAATACCGCCAATTATTATCGTGTTGATACCCAGCTACGCCAGTATTGGTATTGCAGCGCCTATCGCTTTAGTGGCCGCACGTTTAGTGCAAGGCTTTGCCGCTGGTGGTGAGCTGCCCGTAACGGCGACCTTTGCCTATAACCATACGGAGACAAAATTTAAACGTTTTGCCTGCGCTTTAGTTAATTGCAGTTCTTTGATTGGTGTATTGCTCTCATCGTTGACCATTACACTAATGAACACGTTTCTCACCCAAGAGCAAATTATAGCGGGTGCATGGAAATATCCATTTTATCTTTCTATCCCTTTAATATTGTTCTTATTTTGGTTGCGAAAGGATTTATTTCTACTCGATTCCACAGCCACAAAAGACTCAGAGGGCCGAAAAGAGACGGGCTATCTAGCGCAAATTTATCAACATAGGCACGCTTTTCTGGTCGGCTTCTCAGTGATTGCTTCTTTGCAAATCTCTTTTTATCTGATGTTTATCTGGTTCCCGAGCTATTTAAATCTCTTTCTTGGCGTGCCAAAGCTTACAGCCTCTGCGTTTAATACCATAAGTCTTTTTATCATGGTGATCACAGTGATATTGACGGGTTTGGCTTTAATTCGTTTTGAAGGAAAGAAGCTGCTATTTCACTTTCTTTATATTGAAGTTGTTGCGGTGATTGGCGCCTTCTATTGGCTTATCCATGATCAAAGCTATGTAACACTGGCATGCATTAGTGTGGTTTTCTCGATTTTAATTGGGGTTATCGATGCCATTGCGCTTGGATTTTTAGGCGGGTTATTTAAGTCGAGTATTCGTGGAATTGGAATGAACATGACATTTACACTGCCTGCAGTGTTCTTTGGCGGTTTTTCTCCACTGATTGCGACTTGGTTAATCGATCAAACTGGGGTGCTGATGGTCCCAGCATCGATGATTGCAGTGGTATTGATGTTAAGTTTATGTGTGATTGTTAAGTTTGAGCGTGAACTAGACAACCACCTAGAACTCCAGTATCAAGATTAACAGCCTGTTTAGTAAAGGAGTCATGGACTCTATCAAACGCCTCTTTGCCATGATAGTGGCAAAGAGGTGATTTTTAAACACTATCTTTGATGGTGACGAAAGGCCATAGGAAAATCTTGATCGCGCGTGAGAAGTTTCTTGAATGTTCTTTTTTCCTGTATAACGCTAGAGGGAGTGGCAACCTCTTTTATTTTTTCAGGAAACTCGTTATTTACAAGCAGGTTTACATATTGCGTAACTTCTTTTACCGAATAAGTATCGAGCTTCTGAGTTCTAATGATTTCATCAATATTTTGGTCAAGTTGTTTATATGCCAGACTAATAAGTTCTTCTCTTTCCTTTTTACTCAAACGTGCCATATTCTTTTCCATTCCAGAAACCAGATAAGTACGGAGTGGTCCTGAATTCATTAGACAATCGGTATTTAAGTGGTTTTTTAAGTTTTTCTCAATATTACGCTGAGCTTGTTTTATTCTATCTGGATTTTTAATTTCATTAGCTTTTTTTTCTAAATGTGCATTCACTTCAGAGGTTGCTCGGAAAACAACATGATTATAAAGAGTTTCATATTGTATATTACTCTCTTTTTTGGTGGGTTTCTTTGCTTCGGCTAAAGTCTTCTTCATGGCTTTATCGATAATACGCTGATGAGTTCCATTTCTTTCGGTGGACTTAACTGCAGAATTGATTTCTGTATATGGTGCTTTAGATTTTTTGCTAAAAACCCTCCTAACTTGGAATGAAGTATTAGTACTTCCACATTGGTAAGCAGGGCGTTTTGCTTCTGAAGTAAATAGGTTGAGTTTCATAGCGCCTTCACAAATTCTAATTTTTGACCCTTACTATTGTTGTTTTTGTTATTTGTGGGATCAAATGATAATTTATGACATATCATGCTAAAATGCGGGACAGAAGTTAAAGAGGCTCACTGTATTAATAGGCTTTTTGGCGGGCTTTGAGGGGGTATACTTTTACCATACTAATTTTGAGTTTATGTGTGATTGCTATGTTTGAGCGTGAACTAGACAACCACCTAGAACTCCAGTATCAAGATTAACAGCAAGTTTAGTAAAAGAGTCATAGACTCTATCAAACGCCTCTTTGGTCATGTGTCATTCCTGTTTTGTATATTCTACGGCGTTGTTGCCTAAATCAGTTGAACCTTTTTCGAGTCCTGCGATCTGACCCTTTATGATGGTTCGAGCGGTGACAACATGGGTAAGGCGAAAAAGAAGATAACTAACTGGGCGGAGTACAATAAGGCTTTGTGCAAAAGGGCTCGGTTACGTTCTGGATAGATGATACAGCCGTGGAGGCATGGCGATGCAAAACCCATCATGGTAAGCGTGGTAGAGGCTTTCAGTACTCTGATACCGCGATTGAAACTGCCTTGATGATTAAAGGAATATTCTCACTACCATTACGTGCTCTCCAAGGTTTTATCGACTCTATCTTTGAGTTATTGGAGACTCCGCTGACTTCCCCAGACTACACCTGTATCAGTAAACGCTCGAAGACAGTCTAGGTCAAATACCGTAATAAATCTAAAGGGGTTATTCGTCATATAGCCATTGACTCGACTGGCCTCAAAGTCTTTGGTGAGAGTGAGTGGAAGGTGAAGAAACACGGTACCGAAAAACGTAGAACATGGCGCAAGTTGCACTTAGCCGTTGATGTAGATACCCATGAAGCCATTAGTGCCGAGGTCAGTCTGGTCAATATTGGTGATAGCGGAGTGGAAATCCGAGACTGGTTATCACTATCGCTCAATATCTGAGACCGCAATGTCTCGATATAAAGGACTAACTAGCGGTAAATTGAGCTTGAGATGTTATAACGCTCAAGTGGGTGAAATCATGGCGAATGTCAAAGCGATAAACAAAGTCATAGGACTAGGCATGCCTGTTCGAAGCTAACGGAAAGTTAAATATGGCGTCGTTGATCTTGAAACCGATTTGCTCAACAACGCCCTTTTCTGGTATAAATCACATAAATAAAAAATGATAATACGCAGTCTCGTTTTTATGGCTTGGTAGGATGTGCAATGTGACGTATATTCGATAGTTTTTAATGAGTTATGGTAAGTTGATTGAAAATCAGGCAGACAGAAAAACGAGACGAGCTGTTATTAAAAATGTTGTACCAAGCACAAGATTAAGAGGGAAACACTATTTTAGTTGGTATCCGGTTATTTTAAAGTGCCGAAAAAATGAGAGGTAAAATAATGAAAAAGTATTTACTAAGTATGATGTTTATCGCGATGCCGGCAATCGGAGCACTAGAGAAGTCAGGTACAACCCAAGTCGACTCTGTACTGTCATATAGTGTATTTGGAAGTGGCGATCTTACTTTTAACATTAAGGACAGGCTAGGAAAGTGTGAAGGAGGCTTTTGGTTTAATAAGAACGATCCTGGTTATGAAGCAAACATAAGTACTTTGCTATCTGCGTTTCATGCTAACGCAAAAGTTAATGTTCAGGGACATTCTGAACAAAGATGGGCAGGCTCACACAGTAATTATTGTCACCTCTACTTGATCCGCCTAGTAAAATAAGGGTTATCGTCCTTAGCTGGTATAACACATATGAGCCTTCTTCTGCCTGTCAATAGAATATGCAATAACATCCTATTGGCTGCGCGAGCAGCCAATGCTCTTTGAACAACAAAGTTATCTATTTCACTTTGTTATTTCGCTCGTTAAGCATTGCTTACGACAAACACATATTGAGGAGCTCTTATTGCAGTCTGGCTTGTTTTTCGAAAGAACGGTCTCGTTTAGTAGAGAGAAGATTTAATAAGTTATTGGCTAATAAAAGGATTGCCACTCCAGGGCGTCCGCATGAATGGTTAGGATTTAGCCATTGACGTCAGTCCAGCAACCAAAACTTGCTTCAAGAAGCTGGGGTTCACCATGCAACGTTTCTGCTTCATTGGCACACTAATTTTGGTTGGCTCAGCTCTTAACATGTTAAGCGCCATGTGTCTTAATCCTGCCAAATTTTCAGCCGCGTTTTGCCGGTAAATCTGACAAGCATCTTCTCGCATGCTCACATCTAAAATCCAGTGCATTGACTCTATCCCCCAGTGGGCTCTAATGGTATTTCCTGCCTGCTTCGGGGTTAGATCAGCTGAACTTATATAGTAGCGGTACTCCAACACTGGCGAGTCCGCTCCACGTTGAGAAGTCACCCTCTAACTCGCTAGCCTTGAGTACATGGCAGGTACGCGCTTCTACGCGGCCCTTTTGCTTCTTGATTTGATAGGTAGTTTTGTCAATAGGGGCTCGACGGTGTGAGGCGAAGGCTGTTTGTATGGCTGCCGACAACTTACCTTGATTACCTTTTACTGCCAACAAGTAATCTCCGCCCTTGCTAGTGATCACTTTGGCAATCTTCGTCTGGCAGGCCATCGCATCAATCGTCACGATAGCTCCTCGCAAGTCGAGCATCTTAATAAGCTCGGGAATCGCGGTTATTTCATTGCTTTTATCGTTGATTTTGAGTTGACCCAGTACCAGTTGGCTAGCACTTGCGTAGGCGCTCACCATATGGATAGTGCTTTGCCTGTCATCTCTATCGTAGGAGCCGCGCAAAGTCTTGCCATCAATGGCAACCACCTCACCACACGTCAATGTATGTACCGCGTTCATCCACCCCAGAAAGCAATCGCGAAACTCGGCCGGATCAATATTTGCTATCAGACGAGCAAAGGTATCGTCGACAGGCACGCCGTTTTCAACCAGCCCCTGTTTAAGAAACCACTCATGGTGGCCAAGAACATATTCACGAATGTCAGTCCAGCCTTGACCTCCGGCTATCACGGCGCAGATTGAGCCAAATAAAATATCAAACAGTGGATAATCTACTTTTGCGTTTTATCGCTCGTCACGGATGATGCTGGAATGCGCTTTGATGGTCTCTAAATTTATGTGCCGCTCCTCAAAAGAGGAGCATAAGATCACATTTGGCTCATCAGGTCAATTTTAAACCGAGATTGGACAAAAAACGTTCATGATCTTGCCCTGGGGGGGACACCTTTACCATACTAATTTTGAGTTTATGTGTGATTGCTATGTTTGAGCGTGAACTAGACAACCACCTAGAACTCCAGTATCAAGATTAACAGCAAGTTTAGTAAAAGAGTCATAGACTCTATCGAATGCCTCTTTCCCATGATGGTGGCAAAGGGGAGATTTATGTTCTCGCATGGTCTTAAGTACACTTTGGTAGCTTTCAAAAAACATCTCCGATAAGTCGTGTACCTCAACGATGGACCAAGGCGAGAAAATAGTATCGAGTCTATCTAAGGCAATTGGGTTGAAAGGGGAGTGGTCATCATCAAAGAGATTGCCTTTAAATGGCGTTTTTGAGCAGTACTCAAAAACGAGTAAATCGGCCTTTTCCCTTGCTCTTCCCATTAATGCATTACATGCTTTGTTCTGGTCTTCAAATGCATAGAAAGAGGAAAATAGTGTAAAAAGATCAAAGGTTTCTTCAGTGAGTTGGTCGATATCTAGCACATCGCCATGGAGAAATTCGCAATCTTTGTATTGATTTCTGGCGTAATGTACCGCTTGGATATCTTTGTCTAGCCCAGTGGTTGTTACTATTTGGTTGAGCATATCCACTGTGCCACCTAAGCCGGATCCCACATCTAATACGCGTTGCTTTGATGCAAAGTTGATTTTGCTTGTGGCAAACTGAACCGCTTCTCTGTCTTTTGGGTGAGTGAAATCGCCATTTCTTATTTCCGCCAGCAGATGCTTTTTTTGAATAAAAGTGTTCATGAAAAATAACCCATTGAAACCTATTGATTGATTTTGCTTTGATTAAAGATGAAAACCAATGAGTATTACAAACCACGAGTAGAAAAACATACGGGATTTCCCCGTATGTTAAATGATACCAGATTGTATATTGTATACCCGCGCTTAACCTGATTTGTCCCTACTCGGAAAATCATGATAAGCATTAGATATAGGTCTTTCTTTTTTCCTTATATCAACCCGGTTTTAGAGCCCGGAAACCTTTATATAGCCAATTGTTGATATGGTCCGGATTTTGGACATCCACGTGAAAGCGTTCCCCACTTAGTTTAAGTGGGGATTTTTTATAATAGTAAAGTCAATGTGGCTGCTATCACTCAATAATATGAATTATTAGATAAGACATTGTGTGGGTTAGTGAGTGAATCTAGTCCTTTTATGATGTTTCACCACCAATTAGCTCGATATCAGTATGAGACCTTCATTCATTTCAAACTCGAATTTGTTGTCTAAATATTCAATAAAGCGATACATTAATGGTCAGAAAAATAATTTTACTGCCCGTAGGAGCTTGATTTGGACAACTATGACCACGAATTTAATTTGCGTAGAAAACACCCATTTGGTCGAGTTCACTTAATAGCTAACCAATTACAGAGCGCATGGGCACGGGCTACTATGACTTGTCATCTTGATATTGCTTATGGACCGACGACTGGCCAAACGGTTGATATTTTCCCTGCGGCTCAACCTAATGCACCTGTATTGCTGTTTATACATGGTGGTTATTTTAGGGCCTTAGATAAAAATCAGTACAGCTATATCGCTCGCCCTTATGTTTCTGCTGGCTTTACGGTTGGTGTTATTAACTATGACTTGGCGCCTAGCGTCAGTATAACTGAAATTATTGAGCAAAACTTGGCTGGATTTGAATGGTTAAAAGAAAACATCCATCACTGGAATGGCGATTCAAGAAGAATTGTTCTTTGTGGCCATTCAGTAGGGGCTTATTTGGTGGCTAAAATCACGCAGAATGCGGTAAAAAATGGGAAGGGTGAGTGTATCTGTGCGCAAGTATTACTCAGTGGTATTTTTGATTTAACTAAGGTGCAAAAGTCTTACCTTAACGATGTTCTGTCAGTGACTGAATCAGAGATAGAAGCCAGCCCTATTTTTGTCGACTGCTTCCAACAGCCAGAAACCCTGATTTTAGTTGGTGGAAGTGAAACAGCAGAATTCATTCGTCAGTCAGAGCGCTATCATCAAAAAATGTTGGCTTGTAAAACACGCAGCGAGTATCACTGTGCCGAAAGTCTCAATCATTACACAGTATCACGCCTTCTTGCATCAAGACGAAACTTTCTCCATCACAAGATAGGGGATTTTACCCGTTGAGTTATGTAAGCTTATGGTAGAGAATAGGTATAAAAAGGAAGATTTTTATCTATTTCAAGTTGCTATAGTTTAGATTCAGTGATTACATCTCTGTGTTTAATTTATTTAGAGTATCTTGGCTGGCCAATAAAAAGCGGTGAAGGACTAGGCTTCACCGATTATAGGATTAGTGAATTTCCGTAGTTTTGATGAAACCATCGCCACGACTGCCGGTAGAGCGGTTGATGACTACCCAATAATATGTGCCTTTGCCGGGGTTAGCATAGACTGAGCGACTTGGTCCACCTACAACAGAGCCACTGCCATCAACAAGTTGTAAACTGAGCCAGGCATTGGATAAGTTTGTTAATGAGCCAGATGCACGTTTGTAAGCGCAGGTTTGATCAAACGAGTACAGCATGGTTGAATCGCCAGGCTTTAACTCAGTGAAGTAAAATTTATTTGACAGGGTAAGTCGACACAAGAAGTTGAAAGATTTTGAAAGCTCTGCGAATCCTTTGCTATCCATCTTCTGGCGTTCTTCTTTGTTGAGATCTATTTCGACAGAGCTTTTGGTGACGACGTCTGATTCGAGCTCAACCACGGGATAAGCTTTGCCATCAAGATAAACATTAGTAGGGGCAAAGCTTGCTTGTGCGGAGAATGAACATGCTGCAAGTAATAAAGATAAGTTAATAATTTTCATAATAGATACCTTATTTATAGGAGGAATAATAATTATTTATATCTATTATTTAAACAATATTTATAGCTCTTATTTGTGAGTAAATAATCTATAATGTGTAATGATTAAAATTAACATTTCAAATATTAATATATTGGGTCACATAACATATAAATTAAAAAATAGAAGCGATTATTTTTTAATTCATGGTTTGTCAGTCTTGGTATTGCATGGTTTGTTGGATATTAGAGCCTGATTAAAATTTGCCATAATTGATTTTGATAGGGCATTGTTTTTACTAAAAGCAAGGTACAGTGGTAAAACATCTACCGCCTGTTCTGATACGTGAAACTGGTTTCTATCGAACGATTGCTGTTCTATGTTCCAATTAAAAACCTCTTCATCCATAAGTACGGCGTCAACACGATGTTTCAGCAAAAATTAAATATTTTCGTTAGCAGATTTGGTCTGAAAAAAGTTCACATGCTTGTTGCTAATGTTTCGCCCGTATGCATAACCGGAGACAACCGCTATGCTAATCGAGCGCTCTTGTTGTAAATCTTTATATTGGACTGGCGAGCTTTGTAGGCTGATGAGCTTTATCTGATTGGTGTAGTAGGGCTCGCTAAAGTAGAAATCTTTTTCTCTTTGCGATGTTTTCCAAGCGCCTAGTATCACATCAACTTCACCTGACTTTGCCATCTTATAGGCGCGATTCCAAGGTAATATTTCCACCGCGAGTTCCATCTGTGCTGCGCAAAAAATTTCGTCAACTTGCCGGTGTAGCTTACCTTTGTTCATCGTATCTTTATGAAAATAAGGTGGCCATTCATCTTGAACCCCCCTGACGATTAGAGAAGAAGCACTTGGAGATAGTGTTAGTGTAAGTACAAGACACAGTGATGAATATTTACGCTTCCTCTGCACCATTTCACACTCTTGTTGATATCGAATTATCTTACATTATAGCTAAGTAGACCATGTTGTTGAGACCAATCGGTAATTGATAGGTTTCGTTTTCAACCGATTTGTATTTACAGATCTCGCTATCAGAATGAGCAATGATGCGAATCGAAGTGATCGTTTTATTTGGCGCTATAGTAGTAATAGTAAAAATCACTCACATAAGTTAACCCTATGAAATATCCCATCCTTTGTTGTATTAGTTTACTTGGTAGTTTGACGGCGTTTACTTCCTCTGCAACCACATGTCCAGAGATATTGAGTAGCAAACAACGCCTGCTGAACTCGACTGAAAACATCGAGTTGTGCGAAGCGTTTCAAGGTAAAACGCTTTTGGTGGTCAATACGGCAAGTCAATGTGGTTATACCTCTCAGTTTGAAGAGCTTGAAGAGTTATATCAGACATACAAAGATAAGGGCTTTACTGTCATTGGTTTTCCAAGCAATGATTTTCGCCAAGACAGGGGAAGCGAAGAGCAATCTGCTAAGGTATGTTACCTCGATTACGGCGTCACTTTTCCAATGATGGCGCGTTCTTCTTTAACAGGCAGTAGCGCCAATCCGGTCTTTACCCAAATACAATCTCAAGCCGGAGTGAAGCCCAAATGGAACTTCTATAAATTCCTTATTAATAAACAGGGCAAGGTGGTGGCAACCTTCCCTAGTTCGACATCGCCGGTGAGCTCGACTCTTAAAAATGCTATCGAGCAGCAATTATGAAGTCTGATGGCGTAGTAAGGACTCACACTAGAGAGACCATGACCAAGCTTGGCTACATGGGGCTGATCCCTTTTGTGGCTGGGTTGTTTGTATCTCTGACAGGTAGCACACTGTTTGGGCTCAGTGGTGAAGCACTTTTTATCACCTACAGTGTTGTGATTTTAAGTTTTTTGTCGGGCATCTTATGGGGTAGTGGCATTGAAAACTTTGAAAATCCATGGAGCAATAAAGCGCTAGTTTTGAGCAATGTTATCGTATTAGCAGCTTGGTTGTCTGTCTTGGTTGGAGAGAACAATGAGTTAGTCAGTTTACCGATTTTACTTACGGGGTATATTGCTGTTTGGCGGGCTGAAAAGTTAATGCGTACAGAAAACCAGAGCGCTGGGCCAGACGGTTATTTTGATATGCGGACAAGGCTGACATCCAGCGTTGTTTTGATGCATGGTATAGTGCTGTTGACTTAGGCATTTCAAGGTAGGTGGTTTATCTGATATTGCACCAGACAGCTATGATGGGGGATAGGTGTCCTCATAGTATGGTAAAGGAGGTTCAAACCTTAACCATATTTATAGGTAAACCCGTCATGTGTTTTCCTGATAAATCCTTATATTTTAATATATTACTTTAATTTGACATATGTACAACGCGCTATACATATAGTATTTTGACATTTTTGTTCTTAAGCAATGTAAGAAAGTCCATTAAAGGTGTTAAATGAAAAATACAATTATAGCGCTAGCGTTAATCGGTGTATCGGCGTCTGCTTCTGCCGACTCTTGGTTATACGGAGGGGCATCTATTGGTCAATCTGACCTTAACTCGGAAGATACCACCACATACTCAGTTCATGTAGGGACTGGAATCTTACCTTTTATCGGTGTTGAAGCGGGTTACAACAATTTTGGTGAGTTTGATTTTGGTAATGGCAAGGTTGAAGCTTCATCATTTTACGCTGCGCTCAAGCCGAGTATTAACTTTGGCCCTTTACAGGTATATGCAAAAGCAGGAGCTCACTATTGGGAGCAAGATTCAAGTACCATTAGCTACAAAGATGAAGACGATTTAGACTTTATGTGGGGAGTCGGTGCTGACTACGCCATATTTGGTCCTGTATCTCTGGGTGCGAACTATATGAACTACTCAGTTGGTAATAATGATATTGATACAGTGTCACTGACAGTATCTTTTAACTTCTTATAAGTTAAATTTCGGTTTATATTAAATGATATCCTGCCTCATAATAGGCAGGATAGTTTATTTATACTTGAATTATTATATGGATAGTTAATTTTTACGAAACACAAAATACCTCTGAATAAAAAAGCTGGAAATAAACAGTAAGCATTCTGCTATGAGTTTCGCATACATGGTTGAAATGCCACTCCCTATGAGTGATTGCGTTAAAATCATGGATGAAATCAGGAGTATAATTGCTAGAAAAACGTACTTTACTATTGAATGATAACCTTCCCCATCTGATTTAAAAACAATCCGTTTTGACATTGTGTAGTTGTAAAAAGCAGAACACACTCTTGCGACAATAAAAGATTTCATCGTTGAGTCAGTAGACAATAAGATGAGGTAAAAAAGTAGGTAGTCTATCAATGCACTTGATATTGAAATGCCCGTAAAACGCAAAAAGGTCCAGTAAATTCTCATTGAGTCCATGAATGGATTAAAGTGGGAGGAGCTATTGTCATCAATGTATATAGTCTCAATATCGATTTGTTTTATCATGCATTTCTCACGAGTAGCCAAGAGCAGCATTTCTGTCTCAAACTCATAACCATTAGATTCAATCGACAAACACTTATTGGCAAGATCAGTTGATAGGTATCTAAGTCCTGTTTGAGTGTCGGTAATAGGAATTTTGGTCACGAGTTGGAAGATTTTTTCCGTGATCGCATTACCTATTCTACTTCTAAATGGCACTTTGCCATTAAAAGCACGAGCACCGAGTAATAGACTATTGCTTTGACCACATTGGTACCTTGACTCGTTTAAAGTTCGTATGATGTCTTGTGGTGAATGTTGTCCGTCTGCATCTGCGGTAATGATGCCAGTGACTTCTGGCATTGTGTTAATAATGTAGGAGAAACCGGTTTTTAGCGCTTGGCCTTTACCCAAGTTTGACTTGTGGTTAAGGATAACGAGCTGGCTAAGGCTTTTTAACTGTTTGAATATATAGTTACATTTATCACTTGATCCGTCATTTACCACCACAATAGAACACCGACATAGTGTTTTTATTTCCGAAACTAGGTGTATAATGGCATCACTTGGGTTATATGCCGGTATCAATATTACCTTTTCATTTGAAATTATAATAATAGCCTCTCTATTATTTATAAGTGATGTTTATGCGGATTGATTTTATCTACATTTTTTTAAAAAAACTTTTAAAATCTGATTAATGATTATTTACTTATGGTTTTAAACCATAATAAAACCAAATGATATGTTTCAATATTTAAATCATAGGTAAAATTAACACTTGATCCGGTAATCTATCTTAAATAAACATACAGAACTGACAAGAACATTTTGTCAAAGTTATGTTTTAAAAGCACTTGATGAGTATAGAAATGTAGTAACTAGGTAAATTTTTAATATAAATAGGAACTTTTACTATGAATGCATTGTCTAGAGAGTTCATAGTATTATTTTAACTAGTCAGGCTTATTTATATTTGCCATGTCTATTTATATTTTTAATTTATTTGTGAGGATATATGAAACATTATTTAATTGCTGCGGTATTGACCTTTGCGAGCTTACCCACTTTTGCTGATAATAATCAACCCGATACTGTTGAGTTGAGCCAGCAAGCGAATCAGACTGTGAAAACAGCGAAAGTCGCACCACCAAAGCCTTTTGGTTTAGAGAGTATTACACTAGAGCAAGAAAGCAAAATTAGACAGATACAGATTGATCTACAAACTAAAACTCAAGCTTTAAACCCGAGTCAGGAGAAAATGGCCAAGGAAGTAGAGCAGTGGACCAAGTTGGTGCAAAACGAGAAGTTTGATGAAGAACAAGTAAAGCAAATCCTTCGTGGCTACAACGAAAAGCAACTTGATATTCAGGTGATGAAAATTAAAGCAGAGCATGATATGTATCAGGTGCTCACTCCTGAGCAGAAAAACACTCTAGCTGAGCGTCGTAAAAAGCAGCAAGAACAAATGAAATTAATCATGCAAAAGGCACAAGAAAAAGCAAAGGCACAAAATAAGTAGTGCCATTTTAGCTCCCTCTTAATAAAAAGCTCGCTTGCTCTATCATTGGTAGAAAAGCGAGCTTTTTCTTTATTTATAGCAGTTCTAACTTGCTGTTACTCGTCGTTTAATCCCAATTATAATTTTGTTCTATTGTCACATATGCATTTATAATGGTTATACAAGAAAAAAATATTAGGATGTATTCCAAACATTTAAATATTAAAAACCACCTCATGCTTAATAAGATTTATATTTAAAAATCGTTTTTATTTACTTATTAAAATGAAATTATAAATATGAAAGGAATCACGATTATGAATGATAAATATTTATTTATTAAAAACCGCGTAGGGGTATGCTAGTGAGGTATTTAATATGTTTATGGATTGCAAGCTTTTCTGTATATTGCAGTGATGACTTGGAAAGTTCAAGCACATATGTACGTCATGAGTTATTTTCTTCTGCAAGAGCTAGTGATGAAGACTATAAAGCCAATCTAGAAATGAAGAGAAAACTCTATGAGAAATTCTATGAAGTCGAGTCAAAAGGTTCAGCATATGATCTAAGCCTGCCAATAGAGGAAGCAGATTATAGCTCAGTTCAAGAATTAACCAGCATAGAAGAATTGCACCAAATGTTTTTGATCGCTAGAGATACCAAGTTTCTTCAGCAAGCAACGTATGATGGTTTAGAGGTTCAACCTGATCCTAGCATTGAACCTAGAAGAATATCTTGGCTTTATCCTCATGATGGGTGTTATGCCAGAGCAGGAATGGCGGCAATTTATATCGATAGAAATTTTAGTATCAGACTAAGTAAAGTATTTGTTTATGGCAATCTTAGTGCTTATTCCGATTATGAAGAAGATCATGTGGCTACGTGGAATTATCACGTAGCTTTGGGAGCTAGGGTTGAAGACAAAGTATATATTATCGATCCTGCTTTGAACTTTGACGAAGCAATACCAATTGAAGATTGGTATGAACTTATTACGTATGACTCTCCAGAGGAAATTAGCAATTTAACGGTCAGCGTTTGTGATACGAATACTTACGGACCATACCAAAGTTGTCATCATCCATTTGCACCTGTTGTATCTGGACCACCGGGTATGCAAACGGTTGAGTTCATGAATAACTCAGACGCGAAAGAAGATGAAGAAGGTGTTAACATAGAAGGGTATTTATACAGAGAGTGGGACAATCTGACACTGCTAGGCTATAACCCTAACGAGCTTCTTGGAGACAACCCTCCTTGGCTTGATTCTAGCGAAGCTGTTAAGTAGAGCAAAGCTGTTTAGTTGATTTTGTGTTTTCTCTTATAAAACAGATACCACTATATGATGTGGTATCTGTTGTTTGGATAGTGCGATAAGGCTTGTTATTCAACTAGAGGTTTGCTCTAAGCATAAGATTGTAGCTCTCGAATGATCGTCTTATCTAAACTTTAATCAAGTCCAAGAGCTGCTCTGAGTCCTTTCCCATAATCTTCATCAGCTTGGAAAGCATGGTTAATATGGCGTTCTTGAATTTCTTTTGGCACCCCTTGCATGGCGCGAGCCGTATTATCAAACAATGCTTGGCGCTGTTCGTTATTCATTAGGCGGAATAAATCACCAGCTTGACTAAAGTAATCTTCATCGACTCTATGATCATAATGATCCGCGTCCCCATGTATACGCAGTGGTGGCTCTGAAAAATCAGGTTGTTCGACCCACTCTTGTTTTGAGTTTGGTTGATAACCGATAGTAGACCCATAGTTACCATCTACTCGCATTGCTCCATCACGGTGGTAGCTGTGAACTGGACATTTAGGTGCATTGACAGGGATTTGATGGTGATTGACGCCAAGACGATAGCGCTGCGCATCGCCATAGGCAAACAAGCGTCCTTGTAACATTTTGTCTGGTGAGAAGCTAATACCTGGGACGACGGCTGCCGGATTAAAGGCAGATTGTTCAACTTCTGCATGGAAGTTTTCTGGGTTTCGGTTTAGCTCAAACTCACCGACAGGTATAAGCGGGTAGTCCGTTTGTGACCATATTTTAGTTAAATCGAATGGATTAAAGTTAACCTTATCTGCCTCGAGCTCTGGCATGATCTGTACATACATCTTCCATTTTGGAAAGTCTTTATTTTCAATTGCTTGATAGAGATCTCTATGGTAGCTTTCCCGATCGCTGCCTATTATTTCAGCGGCCTCTTGGTCTGTCAGGTTCTTAATACCTTGTTGAGTTTTAAAATGAAACTTAACCCAATAGCGCTCTTTATCGGCATTGATGAAGCTAAAGGTATGACTGCCAAAACCATGCATGTGACGGTAAGATGCAGGAATACCACGATCACTCATAACAATCGTGACTTGGTGAAAGGCTTCAGGAAGTGAGGTCCAAAAGTCCCAGTTGTTGATGGCACTTCGCATATTGGTGCGAGGATCTCGTTTCACCGCATGGTTTAGGTCAGGGAACTTTAGTGGGTCGCGCAGAAAAAATATCGGTGTGTTATTACCGACCAAATCCCAGTTTCCTTCCTCGGTATAAAATTTGAGTGCAAAGCCTCTAATGTCACGCTCTGCATCTGCAGCGCCTCGCTCACCCGCAACAGTGGTAAATCGAGCAAATAGCTCGGTTTTTTTGCCGATTTCTGAGAAGATCTTTGCTCGCGTGTATTTTGTAATATCATGAGTGACGGTGAAAGTACCATAAGCGCCAGAGCCTTTGGCATGCATACGTCTTTCAGGTATCACTTCGCGATCAAAGTGAGCTAATTTTTCAAGAAACCATACATCTTGGAGTAGTTGTGGACCCCGAGGCCCAGCCGTCATTACATTTTGGTTATTGCTGACAGGGCAGCCTGCAGCAGTAGTTAGCTTTTTAGTCATTATCTCTTCCATATTAAGTTTCAGTGTTAAGGTCAATTCGCCTTATTTGAACTGCTTTGCCATAGGGCATTACACCATGTATATCTCTGATTTGAATGTGGTTAAAGATAAAATTATTAATAATGGAATAAGTAATACTTATAGGCTAGATAGTAAATTTTATGTCTTTGAATTTTTCTTCAATTCGATAGGTGTCATGTTTTATATTGAAGGGTTAAATATTGGTTAATGTGATAAAAAACCAAAATATAACGAGTCTAATAACCATATTTGGGGTTTAAGTCTAACTATATGTTTTTTATGGTTTTAGATAATTAAATAATCCATTATATTTTCGATCTCTAATTAACAAGTTGTTAGCAATGGGTTCGCATTTATAAAACTACAACCTATCGTGACGCTTTACATATAAGGTCATACAATGTCTAAAAAGCTAATTTTATCTCTTGCTATTCTTTTCTCTGCTGCCACTTCGACTGCTGCTGGTCTTTGCCCTGATGGTGAAGTCTCCTTTTGTGACGGATTTGGTACCTGCTTTTGTTCACCTCTATAATGTTACGAGCTTAGATTAAGTAACACCGCATCTGGCATGCTCTCATAACAGCTTCATGATATAAATCAACAATATCGAGTGACGTTTTCCTATAAAAAGCAAACCAGCTGGTGTGAGGCGATCTCTTGATAACTGGTTGGAGTGTAAAGTAATTAACACTTTTGATGCATTGCCTTATGTAAATGTTGAGGTTGAAAGGCTGTAGTTAAAATGAGTACTTGAGGGAGTACTATCTCTTCTTGTTTTATCATTTAACCTTAAAGAGGGGCAAATCGACAGATTAGAAAAAGCGGCAATTTAATGACTGTTATCAGCGTCGTTTTTTTGGCAAATCAATCATTATGCCGTTAGCTCCTTTCATAACTTTATGACTAATATCAAGATTAATCGGATCGCTACCTCTGTGGCACAGGATATGCTTCTCTGACGATATGAGAAGTACTGGAGTCACAAACAATGAGCGTAAATTTATTATATTTGATTAGTAAAGGAATTAAGGTATCGACACCCTTCCATTTAATGATGGACTTTTTAGTGTTGGTTATGTGTGTCTGTATACCAAAGATGATTTTCTTTATTTTACCAGCGATACCAGAGCATATTGCTATGGGTACCATGGTAATGACAATCGGTGTCTTTATGGTGGCTCTGACTAAGTTCGGTCTTATGGGATGGTGGTCAACCGAAGATGAACGTGACGCTATATAAAGGTCAGACGTTTATTTTTCTTTGAATACCTAGCTAAATCACAGGTACATGTTTACGGTAAAACCTGTCCTGTGATCTTCTATCCATAGCCTGCGATTTTATTGATTGAACGTTAGATAATGTTTGATTTTCTGCCAGCTTGATGACATAAAGTTTTGGCGAGATTTGCTATCTCTAGATTCATTAGCGTAAAAAAGCTCACCTTTTTCTGTCATCAAGTGTGAAATACCCACTGAAAGTCCAAATTCAGCTTCATCAATATTGTGGTTGTTTTTTGCCATAATTCCTCCTAACAGGGAGCTAGCTTTGGTGCTCTGGAAGGTCTTGAAATTTATAGGCATCAGCAATGTCGTGGTTTTTATCTCTATGTTTGGCCTCATCTTGGCGGATGCACTCTAATACATCTAACAGCATGGCATTTTCACCCAACTGGTAATAGCGAGCAGCGATCTCTGGCGCGGGAGAGTTTTCAACCGTGCCGTCCAATACCTTATCGATAAATTCGCTATAGCTATTGCAGGCTTCTTCTTCGAAATAACCAACAATGCGGTGAGCGGTTTTTGAAGAGATAATGTAAATGACACCGTAAACTAGAACGAAGAAGAACTGTATCAACATTACTAACGCACGTTCTAAGATTGAGGGCCGAGTAATGCGTAAAAATATCATCAGATGCATGCGTTCGTTGTCGGCTTCGTCAAGTAGCTCTTTTATCCAACCACCATCATCTTTCATTCTGCGCAGTGCTTTGAGGTGATTAAATACGCCTGCTACCATGCCGGGAACGGCTGCAATGGTTTCAAGTAACATAGCCCGTCGAGCATACTTACCGCCGTAGAAAAGGTTTAATGTCTTTTTAAGCAGCTTGGTTACCAGCAACGCAATCTTTTCTGAAATACTATTAGGTTGGTAATGTTTATGTTCAAATTTCATAGCAAAGTCTCCTATTCTGATAGTTAACTTACATATTTCATGCCATGTACTAAATCTATGTATATAATGACCTTTCTTATAATTTAGATGTCATTATGACTCTTTGAGGTTGGGTCATTATGACTCTTGAGGTCTGTTTGACTCTTTTGGGGCGGTTGTAAAATAGTCATTAATAATTTTTGGGTGGAGTGTTAGAAGGGCTGGTCTAAGTAAATTTTGTGAGGTGGAGTAAAAGTCTTGAGTAGAAAATAAGATCAACCATGTTGCTAACATTGCAATGTCAGGTTTTTACCTGATTAAATTCTAACCGGTTAAGTGCTATTTTCACTGGGAACTATGCGTTTATCTCCAGATAAACTCTTCTTTAGTATTAATTAGTAAGCACAATGAGGCTACAAATGAGTTCGATTTCACCCACACATTTATTTCATCGATCTTGCCAAGATAACTTGCCTGACAAATTATCAGATCCCGTTGAGGACACGGTGCAACTTACCAGAAACAGCTCGTTCAGTGATCTTCATATGGAAAACGATCCTGCTGTAATTTCGAATGAATTCTGGCGTAGTCGTGACGGCGATAGGATTGTAAAATCAGCTTGCGAAAAAGCCTTTGAGGATCTGGGGAAAGAAAAAGACGTGGGGTTTAAGAGCAGAGCTATTAGCATCTTTAAACCATCACAAGCTGAGAAGCAGAGGCAATGTAAGGAGTTTGAGACCAAGCGAGATGCAGTTAATCAGCATTTAATTAGTTATGCTGCGCGCAAATGGGATTTATATCTTGAACAACTTCCTCCAGAGTTGGCACGAAAATATGCATCTGAAGATAATAAACGTTCAGTATTAGGTGAAGTATCCACTTGGTTAAATGTAAGCTCAGGGGCTGGTAAAAGTGCACTAGAGAGTGCTGCCATGAAAGAATTGGGTCAATACAACTTGACCGATATTACGTTGATTTTCGAATTTAAAGATTTGCGCAAAAATGTAAGGGATTCTTTAACTCAAAAGCAGTTTATCGCTATACATCGAGAGTTGAATAACATAGTCGATGAATATTGTGAGAAAATGAATATCTCTGTAAATGGAAAGTCACTTACTTGTTCTTCGGTAGATGAAATATTCAATCAGGCAAAGGAAAAGCTTGAAGCAAAAATTTCAAAAGAGAACAGACAGGCCTTTCAAACACTGAGGTGTTAATTTTATCTATCTCGCGCGAATTGATAGAAGTGTTGAGTAAATGTGCCTTTGAGCATATTGAAAAAAGCCCTCAAGCTGCGCTTGAGGGCAAAGTTACCTGAGGCATTCAACGGGTATGATAGAATGCGGAGTAACAAGTTTACGGAGTAAATATTAGAAGGGTATGGATGTCTATTAACGAAGTAGAGACATTGCCATTCCAGGTAGCTGATTAGTTTGAGAAAGTACAGTTGTACCCGCTTGCATCAGCATCTGGTTCTTCGTCATGTTAGAAGACTCAACAGCAAAGTCTGCATCAGTGATACGACCTTTCGCCGCAGCTGTGTTCTCAGAGATATTTGCTAGGTTGTTGATTGTGTGCTCAAGTCGGTTGATATTTGCACCTAGAGTCGAACGAACAGTATTGATTTTATCAAACAAACCATCCACAACAGCGATTTGAGCGTTAGCGTTAGCGTTAGAGTCTAAATCACCTGTTGATGAAAAGTCGATGCCTTGTAAATCAGCTGCAACATTTACTTCGAGAGTTTCGCCGCCAGAAGCGCCAATTTGGAAAGTAACCGCTTCAGAAAGTTTACCGTCAGAAGTTGCTGCACCGCCGCCAGCACCACCAGTTGTTGTACCTGATAGCAGCTTTTGTCCAGCACCGTATGTGGTTTGCTCCATAATACGTACCGCTTCTTTTTCAAGCTCTTGGTACTCTGCGTTTAACGCAGCAAGCTCAGTTGTGCCGTTTGTGCCGTTCGCACCTTGAGTTGCAAGATCTTTCATGCGGTATGCAATGTTAGTCAACTCTTCTAGAGCACCATCTGCAGTTTGAAGCATAGAAATGGCATCTTGAGAGTTACGCATAGCAACAGACATACCACGAGTTTGCGCTTCAAGTTTGTTAGCGATAGTTAGGCCAGCTGCATCGTCAGATGCAGAGTTAATACGCATACCTGTACTTAGGCGCTCCATCGCAGTCGTCAGTAGGTCGTTTGTGCTGCTTAGCGTGTTTTGCGTAACAAGTGATGCGTAGTTAGTGTGCATTGATAAAGCCATCTTGGTCTCCTTGGTTGGTAACAATACTCAGATGTTGGCTTCAGGATTTCCCCTGGTCACTAACAAGAGGCGGACGCTGCTTGTTTGAAATTAATAAAAAATTTAACTTTCGATTAAAATTGATGATTATTAGACGTTTTTAGTGATATTCATTCCATTAACTGGCCCGTTCGGACCAATTAATGGAGATTGAGAATCAATCGATTATTGCGATTACCCTAAGTTTCCGACAATATTAATTTGCTTAGTTTCGGGAATTTCGTTGTAAGATAAAACGGCCAGACCTGCTGAAAAAGTACGAGCATATCTGGCAAGTAATGGGCGAAGCTGCGGCATGACAAGTAAAATAGGTGCTAGCCCTTGCTGTTTTAGCTGCTGCTTAATCAAAGGCAAGTTTTGCTGAAATTGCCCAAGAATATTAGGCTCTACTGGAAAGCTATCTAGATTCACACTACCGTTAGACTGTGCTTGCTGGAGTGACGTCATCAGCATCTGTTCCAATTCATCTGATAAGGTATAGACCTTTAGCTCATCGTTGGTTCCGGCGATGAGACTAACCAGAGTTCGCCTTAATGCACAGCGAACATCAGCGGCCAGTAATATTGGATCCGTTGTCTTTTCTGATGACTCAAGCATAGTGTTGGCTATGGTTCTAATGTCTTGCAGAGGCACTTGGTCAAGCAGTAACTGACGAAATACTTTTAGTTGCTGAGCTGGATTTAATGCTGCCCCTAAAGCTTCAGCGAGTTTGGGGGCTTGTTGGGTGAGCCTTTGCATCATGGCATCAACATCATCGTGATTAAACAGCTCTGAGAGATGAGTTTTAATGACTTTACTTATATGAGTTGCAATGACGGTTGCGTCATCCACGACCTGATAACCCATATTGAGTGCTTTGGCTTTATCACTGTGCTCGATCCACACCGCAGGTAACTGATAGGCGGGATCGCTGCCAAGAATGCCATCTACTTCCCCATAGGTTTCTCCTACGGCAATCGCCATTAAGCGCTGAGGCTCAATCAAACCTTGTTCAATCACTTCTCCATTTAGGGCTATCGTGTATTGATTTGGCTTAAGGCTTAGATTGTCACGGATACGAACTTCAGGCAGTAAAAAGCCAACTTGCTCTGAAAGGTTACGTCTTACACCTCTTATTCTTTGGGTGAGTGGTGCGCCTTGCTCTTTATTCACTAAGTGAACCAAACGATAGCCAAGCGAGAGAGAAAGTGTGTGTACATGTGGAATATCCTCCCAACTTAGCGGCGTTTCATCTTGCTGCATCGCTTGGGTCATGACTTCAACTTGCTCAAGCTCGGGATCGTAAAAAGCGGTTTTGTTTTGTCGCCAACCTGCAAAAGCTAATGCCGCCGCGAAGCTAAAGAAAGCAAGGTGCGGCATGCCGGGTACCATGCCAATAATCAACATTACTGCCGCGACCGTAAACAGGGTTTTAGGAGAGGCTAACAATTGTTTTTGCATAGTGTCTGATAGCGCGTTATCACTATCGTTAATGCGAGTCACTATGATTGCAGCAGCGGTTGCAAGCAACAGCGAGGGGATTTGTGCGACTAGCCCGTCACCAATGGTCAGCAGGGCATAGGTTTTAAATGCTTCAGACGCGGCAAGCCCGTGCTCAAAAACCCCAATACTGATACCGCCAATAATATTGATGAATAAGATCAATAGACCAGCAATGGCGTCACCCCGTACAAATTTAGATGCGCCATCCATAGAACCATGAAAATCGGCTTCATTGGCGACTTCTTGTCGGCGGCGGCGAGCGCCTTGTTGATCAATCAGCCCCGCATTGAGATCCGCATCTATCGCCATTTGTTTGCCGGGTAAGGCATCCAGCGTAAAGCGGGCTGACACTTCTGAAATACGCTCTCCCCCCTTGGTAATAACAACAAAGTTAATGATCATCAAAATAACAAAAATGACCATACCCACCACATAGTTACCGCCAATGACGACTTCACCAAAAGCTTGAATGACCTTACCAGCAGCATCACCGCCATTATGACCTTCAAGTAATACCACACGAGTAGAAGCAACGTTGAGGGTGAGCCTGAGTAGTGTAGCGATCAGCAAAATAGTTGGGAAAATTGAAAAGTCCAACGGCCTCTTGGCTGTCGTGCTGACGAGTAAAACCAAAATGGCGAGCACAATGTTAAAGGTAAATAAGGCATCAAGTAACAATGGTGGAAGAGGGAGGATAACCATCGCCAATATCATGAGTAAGACCAGCGGTATACCGACATAGCCTTTGGTGGAGTTTTGTATCTGCGCTATCCGATTGAGCATGAGCGGGTGTCCTTGGGTTAATAACGGATGATCAATGTTGTAAGTGCTTGGGAATTGCTAAATGAGGTAAAGGCATCGGCTTTTCACCTTTGCCCGTTTTGAATGCTTTTAGTTGCATCACGTAAGTAAGAATATGAGCAATGGCAACGTATAACTGACTTGGTATCGCTTGTTCTATCGCTGTGGTGTGATAAATGGCACGGGTTAGGGGCGGAGTATTGATGATTTCAACTTGGTTATCGCGCGCCACCCTTTGAATGTGCATTGCTGTTTCATCGATACCTTTTGCTACAACGAAGGGCGCATCTGAGCGGCTTAAATCATATTTGATTGCCACAGCATAATGAGTGGGGTTGGTGATCACGACATCAGCATCTGGCACCATTTTATTAATCTTCCGGCGAGCAAATTGCTGTTGAATTTGACGGATGCGCTGCTTGACTTCAGGTCGACCTTCGTTGTTTTTAAACTCTTCTTTTAGCTCTTGTTTCGTCATTTTGAGCTCTTTTCCATGCTCCCATTTTTGGTAAGGAATATCGATCACACCAAATATGAGAAGAGCGAGTCCCATGAGTAGTAGGCCGTCGAACAAGATTTGCATGATATTTATGACTCCTTGTGTAAGAGGCAGTCTTTGCATACCTAGCAGAGGTTGAAGGTGATTGCTCAAATAGGCATAAAGAATGGAGAAAATAACCAAGACTTTAATAAATGACTTGATAAGCTCAACCAAGGAACGGCTCGAAAACATTCTTTTGATTCCCGTAACAGGGTTCAACTTACTCAGTTTTGGTAGCGTATTGGCCACCCGAAATATCCAGCCTCCAAGCACCATAGTACTGGCTAATGTCACTAAAATAATGACGACAAACAAGGGTAGGAGCAAAGTGATGATCACGCCGAGGCTATGTCCAAGTTGCTCGATCATTTGCATTGGATTTTCTAGATCTTGCCTTGTCAGGGACATATTAAAACGAAAGATACCGGCGATATTGTCCCAGATCACAGAGATTTGACTGTCAAAATACACTGCAACCACCAGAAATAGCGCGGCAGTGGTGAACTCTTTCGCTCTAGGAACTTGGCCTTGTTCACGTGCTTTTTTAATCTTCTGTGGTGAGGCTTTTTCCGTTTTATCTTGAGAAGAAGATTCGCTCATCCGCCCCCCGTCATATATTGGTTTAGGAATCTCAGCGTATCGTTGACCAATATGGTGTAACGACCCGGTACGCCAGAAATTGAAATTAAGACGCTGAATAAACCCAACAGCATAGTCATAGGAAAACCAAGAGCATAGACGTTGAGGGAAGGCGCGGCTCTGTTCATGACGCCAAAGCTGATGTTTGCCAGTAACATGGAAACAATCGCAGGGAGAGCGAGTGCGAGTGCTGAAGCAAACATCCAGCCAAAAATGTTGATTACCCCTTTGAGTGAAGCAGAGGTTAGCCCGGAGCCGACGGGCCATAGGGTGAAACTCTGGATAAGAACATCAATAACAATAAGGTGCCCTTCTAGAGACAGAAACAACAAGGTACTGAAGATCAGAAATAAACGACCGAGAATGGCGACCGACATACCGTTAACAGGATCGTTCATAATGGCCATACCCAGCCCCATTTGCATTGAAATAGTTTGGCCTAGAGTGGTGAAAATACTAAAGAGTAAATGGAGAATTAGACCAAAGAACAGGCCCCAAATTGCTTGCTCAAAAGCCAAATAAAGCGATGTGAATGAAAAAAGGTCAACCGCTGGCATAGCAGGCATTAGAGGAGCAGCAACCACCACAATCGATAGCGCTAATAGGCTACGAACCCAGACAGGTATCAAAGCATCACCAAAGAAGGGCATTGAGATAAATACTGTACCCACTCGAAAGAATGGCCACCAAAATTGGCCAATCATGCGTGAAATGTCTGCAAAGGTAATATCCATTAGCCGATCATTCCCGGAATGTTATGGAACAAGTAATCAAATAGCTCCATGATTTTTCTTAGCATCCAGTGACCTGAGAATATCACCATAAGCAGAGTGACAAGCAAGCGTGGTAAAAAGCTCAGGGTTTGCTCGTTGATTTGTGTGGCAGCCTGAAAAATAGCAATACCCAGTCCGACAATCAGCCCAGGTAAAACTAATACCGCAACCATTAAGATGATTAACCATACTGCGTTGGAGAACAGAGTAACCGTCATTTCTGGTGTCATGATGTCTCCTTGCTATCCAAAACTGGCCGATAGGGTACCCACTGTCATGGCCCATCCGTCGACTAAGACAAAAACAACCAATTTAAAGGGTAAGGAAATAATCAGTGGTGACAGCATCATCATCCCCATCGCCATCAAGACGCTCGCCACAACCAGATCTATGATTAAGAAAGGAATAAACAGCATGAAGCCAATTTGGAACGCAGTTTTGAGTTCACTGATCACAAAGGCTGGAAGAATGATAGCCAGTGAAATGTCCTCAACTTGTGAGTCTATGGGCTCATTAGCAATGCGCATCATTTGCTCTAACGAGTTTTGCTGAGTTTGAGCCAGCATGAAATGTCTAACGGGCTTTTCTGCTATCGAAAAGGCTTCTACTAACGTGATGTCACCTTTATCGTACGGTTGGAAAGCATTTTGGTAGATATCGGTCCAAACAGGTCGCATGATCAGCAAAGAAAGTGCCAGAGCAATACCCACCAACACCCTATTGGGAGGGCTTTGCTGAAGGCCAAGAGCCTGACGAAGAATGGCCAGTACGACGATTATGCGCGTGAAGCTGGTGGCCATAAGAATAAAAGCAGGCAGAAAACTTAGCGCAGTCATCAAAAGCAGAATTTGCAATTTAACGCTGTATTCTTGCTGTGATGTACCATCAGAAACAGAGAGGATGGTTAAGCCAGATTCACTGGCAGCACAAGGGAAACCAATGAAGAGAATTAACCAACCAATATGCGCTATCCACCTCATCAAAGAAGAAGATTTAGTCATTTTTGTCTTAGCCTTTACTGAATCGCAGAGGTAAGAGCTGAATCGACAACATCAATAAGTCTTAGGCCATATTTTTCGTTGACCACCACCACTTCAGCATGTCCCATTAATGATCCATTGACTTTAACATCAAGCGGTTCTCCGTTGAGTTTATCAAGTTCAATAACGCTTCCTGAACCTGCTTTCATCAGCTCGCCAAGAGCAATATCTTTACTGGCGACCTCTAATGTGACGGTAACAGGGATATTTTTGAAAAAACTTAAGTCACGCTCTGGAGTGTGAGAGGTGAAATCTAAGTCTTCGTTAGGTGTTTCCTCAAGTTGAAAATCATCGAAGTCCAATTCATCGGTATTAAAAGCTGGGATATCCGTTGACTCGCTCATTACTAAGATTCCTTATCATGGTTAAGAATTAAAACTAGTTGACCGTCATTGTCTGCCACTGTGCCATTGAATAAATGCTGCTGCCCAATGCTGACAGGAACCGAGGAGAGTAACTCTACGGGCAAGATATCTTTGGGCTTTAGTGATAAGAGCTCACTAAGGAGCATGCGTTTTTGACATAGTAAAGCGTTGAGTTTGACTGGTGTGGACTCGAGAGATTGGCAAAAAGGAAGATACATGGACTCCTTAGGTTGTAAATCTAACTCTT
The DNA here is from genome assembly GCF_009363415.1 of Vibrio aquimaris. Taxonomy (NCBI): domain Bacteria; kingdom Pseudomonadati; phylum Pseudomonadota; class Gammaproteobacteria; order Vibrionales; family Vibrionaceae; genus Vibrio; species Vibrio aquimaris. The sequence goes on from NZ_CP045350.1 coordinate 978,109, forward strand.
GAGTCAGCGTATCGACGAGCGCTTCATCTAGCTTGATATGGATGTTACCTTGGTGATCGTCGAAGTTGATATTGATAGAGGCATACAGCCCCGTTCCTTGAGCTGGCTCAAAGTCACATCGAGTCCACATTTCCTGCGGTGCCAACCAAGTCGCGATAATGGTCCCGACTTTTTCTTGAAGGCGAAGATCGCTGTTACTAAGCTCACTACAGTTTCGCTCTAATTTCGTAGCATAAAAACTATCGGCAAGTTTAATTAAGGTTGGAGTATCAATAGAAGTAAAAATCTTACCGCCAGACTGATGATTAAATGTACTTATTAATGATTTATTCATTTCATCCACTGAGAAGGTGTGAAGTGAAACAATATTGATATTACATTTGATATTATATGATTTTAACCAGTTCTGAAGTTCATAGGTTAAAATATTGCACGAGTTTGATATTAGATAATCCAGTTTATCTCGAATTATGTGAATTGGCTTTCCCAGAGACTCAACACCTAGGGTTTGAAAGTCTGGAATAGATATCTTTCTGAGAGGTTTCATTTATATTTTACCATTTCATGACAAATCGCTTATATAAATTTCTACCTTAATTTATTGCATTATTCATAGATTTTTTTGTTGCAAATAAGTCTTGTTTATTAAATTTGTGACTTTACTCCATATGTTGATTTTAATTCCTAATTCACATCTTCTCATTAAAAATAAAAAAGGTTAGTTTGCAATACATGCAAGTTATGAATGTCTTATAGAGGAACTTGATGCATATTAATATTTTGTATGCAATTGGTTTTAAATGATTTTTAATGATTTGTTACACATTTAGTGGCATCGAATGAAAAATGTTTAAGTTATTGAGCTTGTTGGTTAAATATTATGACTCTTACAGTCGCCCATACTAAATAACATCTATAAAAATAAATTCATCAATAATAAGTTGGTTCCAAAAGAATAGTTATGAATATCAAAGTCAAAAAAAAATATTTGTTTCTTATTATTTTCTACTTCTCATCTGCTTTGGCAAATTTTGAACAAGAAATACCGATGGATGAAGTAAAATGGGTTTATAGTGGAAGTAGCTTAAAGTGTAGTTTAATTTTCAATAGCCTTTCCTATGGGAAGTTTTCTTTCCGGTCGGAGGAAATAGGTAAGACCAATTTAAAGGTTAATTTGGAAAGAAATAATCACCATTTTAGGTATGGTGAATTATATAGTGCTCCTGAACCTTGGGGTGAAAATAATAGTTTTAAGGGGATTGGCCATCATGTTCCTATTATGGATGGTAAGTTGATATTCAATCAAGATATAAACCTTCTTTTAGATAAGATAAAGCAAGGTAATTGGATCAAACTCAGCTTCAGCGGAAAACAAGTTTCCGAACCTCAATCTCTACTACTGCCAACTACCTATATTCAAAAGCCACTTGCACAGTTTCAGCGCTGCTTATCTCGCCTCCCTCATATGTCTTATGTGACCGCAAGAGATCTTACTTTCTCTTTTCCTGCAGGAGAGCACCACCTTGATAATACGCAGCAAAAGACCCTATATGCCTTTACTACCTATCTTGATGCAGACGATAGTATTTCCCGTATTCTTATCGATGGGTACAGCGACAATATTGGTTCCGACTTAAACAACTTAGCTCTATCTGAGCGAAGAGCAAATGCAATCGCTGATGTTCTTTTAAGCTACGGCATTTCGAAAAAAAAGATACAAATACGCTCACATGGTTCTCGTTATCCAGTGTCGAATAATGATACAGGCGAAGGACAGGCGAAGAATCGGCGTGTGACCGTCAGGTTGGTTCGAAGTGATGAAAAAATAGTACCTCAAAATACTCAAACAATTAACGACATGGAAGAGGCTTAAAAATGACAAGCACAAGTATTTTGTTAGTTGAGCCCAAGGATGAACTTGCCCAATCGATCATAAAAGTACTCGAGCCGTCTGGATACAGAGTGACTCATGTTCGTACAGGGCGCAGTGCATTACTTGAACCCAGCACTGCCATTACCTTGGTGAGTACCAATTTACCTGATATGTGTGTACGGGAGTTTGTTCACTGTCACAATAAAAAGGCCGGGGTTGGTGTCGCCATTGCAATTGTCGAGCAAAACCAAGGGTTACTTGCGGCAGAAACCATGAAAGCTGGTGCGACTGATTATTTATTACGACCGTTTGAAAGTTGCCAGCTACTCAGTTTACTTCGCCGTATTGAAGTGGTCGGTAAACCGATAGCAAACCTTGTTGCTGAATCTTGGCGCAGTAAGCAAGTTCTTCAACTAGCCCACAGAGCCGCATGCACGAAAGCTAGTGTTCTCATCACCGGAGAGTCTGGCACGGGAAAAGAAGTTCTGGCGAGATATGTTCACCAGCACTCACCTCGGGCAGATGGTCCTTTTGTCGCGGTCAATTGTGCCGCTATTCCAGAGTCTATGCTTGAGGCGGTACTTTTTGGACACGTTAAAGGTGCCTTCACTGGGGCTACTCAGTCGCAAAGCGGCAAGTTTGAAGAGGCTGAACAGGGCACTATTTTCCTTGATGAGATAGGTGAGATGTCACCATCCGTACAAGCTAAATTACTGCGTGTACTTCAAGAGCGCGAAGTAGAGCGGGTTGGTAGCCACAAAGCGGTTAAGCTTGATATTAGAGTTATTGCTGCAACCAACAAAGATTTGCGCGAGGAGGTAAAAAATGGTCAGTTTCGTGAAGATCTCTTCTATCGTTTAGATGTATTGCCTCTCCATTGGCCTCCGCTTAGAGAACGAAGCGAAGACATCTTGCCCATCAGCCAATTCTTTATCAATAAATATCAAGATGGTAGTCGATGCCACCTCTCTCATGATGCCAGAACTGCTTTATGCCAATACAACTGGCCAGGCAATATTCGTGAACTAGAAAACGTTATTCAACGTGCACTTGTAATGCGCCATGGTGATTACATTACTGCTCAGGACCTTATGTTACCGATGGAGTTACTTTCCTCTACACAGGAAACGGCACCTTCACAAAGCATGGGGCATGTCGAAATCAAAAAGCAGGCAGAGTTCCAGTACATCCTTGAACAACTGCGTCATTTTGGCGGAAACCGCACCAAGACAGCTAATGCGCTTGGTGTTACCACGCGCGCATTACGATATAAATTAGCCGCAATGCGTGAACAAGGCATTGATTTACAGTCGGCCATAGGCTCGGCTGCATAAAGGAGAAAAATTAATGGCAAGTCACCCTATCCATAATGCGATAAGCGCAGAGCAGTTAATGTTGTCTAAAATGGAAGCGATGCAATCCATTATACAACCTGAACCTGCTATCGAAGCGAATCCTCTCGATACGCATAATATTACATCGTCTCTGTCATTTTCCGATGCCATGGCCAATGTTCTTGATTCAGTGAATCAATATCAATCAGTTGCTAGTCAGAAAATGACCGCGGTTGAAACAGGCCAGAGTGACGACCTCGTTGGTGCCATGATAGCCAGTCAAAAAGCGAGTTTGTCCTTCGATTCCTTGATGCAAGTTCGTAACAAGGTTGTGACCTCATTTGAAGACATCATGAAGATGCCGGTGTAGCCCATGTCAGAATTAACCACACAAGTCGCCAGTGGCGCAGCACTTGATGTGCCGAGTGCTGATTCCTCCTCGCAAAGAGGGATTCAAGATTTCACCGACAAACTCAAGCAGCTTTGGTCTAACAGCCAACGAAATTTAGTCTTGTCTGCGGTATTAGCAGCAATTGTTGCCGCGATCATTGTGGTGGCGCTTTGGAGTTCAACACAAAGTTACCGCCCTCTATACAGCCAACAAGAGAGGTTTGATACAGGAGAGATCGTTTCTGTTCTTGAATCTGAAGGGATCAATTACCGATTGCAAGAACAAAATGGTCAAGTATTAGTGCCGGAAGGTGAGGTTGCTAGAATAAGGATGCTGTTAGCCGCTAAGGGTGTTAAAGCTAAGCTGCCAACAGGCCTAGACTCACTTAAAGAAGACAGTTCACTCGGAACTAGCCAGTTCATGGAAACCGCGCGCTACCGGCATGGTCTTGAAGGGGAGTTGATTCGCACTATTATTTCGCTCAATGCGGTATCCAATGCTAGGGTTCATCTGGCCATACCTCGCCAAACCTTATTTGTCAGACAAAATAGCGAAGCGCCTTCTGCCTCAGTGATGTTGGAACTTAAACCCGGAGAGGACTTAAAACCAGAACAAGTTGAAGCCATTATTAACTTGGTTGTGGGCAGTGTCACTGCAATGAAACCAGAGCAAGTATCCGTAATTGACCAGTATGGTCGGTTACTTAGTGCGGATGTTGGTTCTGCCGAAGCGGGAAAAGTGAACGCCAAGTATCTAGAGTATCAACGTAACGTTGAGAAGCAGATTATCCAACGCGCATCGGATATGCTGACTCCTATTGTTGGGCCGAGTAATTTCCGTGTTCAAGTTGCTGCTGATATGGACTTTAGTCAGATCGAAGAAACACAGGAAATTCTTGATGATAGTCCAATCGTGCGCAATGAGCACACCATCACAAACAACTCGATTGACCAGATCGCTTTAGGTGTTCCGGGAACTCTGAGTAACCAGCCCCCTGTAACCGGTGAAGCTCCAACCCATGATAGCCAAAACACCAACGCGCGATCAGAAATAAACCGCCAGTACGCAGTGGGCAGCAGTGTACGCCGTACCCAGTATCAACAAGGCAAGATAAATAAGTTGAGTGTTTCAGTGTTGCTCAATCAAGCCGTTGCTCCCAATGGGCAAGCTTGGACTGACGAAGAGAAAGCACAAATATCCACTATGGTGACTGATGCAATCGGTATCAGTGCGGATAGAGGTGACACGCTAAGTTTAATGAGCTTTGGTTTTACTCCTTTAGCCATTGAAGCTCCGCCAAATATTCCTTGGTGGCAAGATCCCACAGTACAGCAACCGATGCGATATGTGATTGGCGGTATGCTGGGTATGGCAATGATTTTCTTTGTCTTACGTCCTTTGATTCTTCATTTAACTGGTTCAGATCTTAGCTCACGAGAGCTTGAGTTTGCAGATCCGCAGCAAGACACCGTATTTGACGATATACAAACCCGAGAAGAAAGGGAAAGAGAAGAAGTGCTCAATCGAAAACTGTCTGAAAAAGGGATTTCCGTGTCATCTGGACTGGATATGGGACATGACATGTTACCGCCGGCGGGCTCACCGTTAGAAATTCAGCTCAAACATCTACAACTGATCGCGAATGAAGAACCTGAACGAGTCGCTGAAGTATTAAAACAATGGGTGAATGTAAATGAACACAGCAGAATTAAAGCAAAAGCCAATGCTTAGCTACGTTGAACAAACCGCTCTTGTCCTACTGGGAATGGGGGAAGATGCTGCCGCTAAGGTGTTGCGCCACTTCACTCGAGATGAAACTCAGCGCGTTACCAAAGCGATGGCCAAGTTAAGTGGCATCAAAAGTGATAGTGCTAATGGTGCTATCCAAAGCTTCTTCGATGACTTTCGTCAACACAGTGGCATTAGGGGAGCGTCGAAAGAGTATTTATCTAAAACCTTGCGCAAAGCCTTGGGCAACGATTTAGCGAAAGGACTACTCAATACGCTCTACGGTGATGAAATCAGTAACAATATGCAAAGATTGCAGTGGGTTGAGTCTGATGTGTTAGCAAGGTTTATCGCCAAAGAACACCCTCAAATGCAAGCCATCTTTCTTGCTTACTTGCCAGCAGAAAGCTCATCAGCTGTTTTGAAGTGCATGCCGCAAGATGAACATGATGAGTTGTTGTTTCGCATTGCCCAAATGCAAGACATTGACCACCAAGTGGCAAGTGACCTCAATGACTTGATTGAACGTTGTATTGAGCAAGTCTCAGTCAGTCAAAGCGCTCCATTGTCTGGGGTCAAACAAGTGGCCGATATTATAAATAGATTTGAGGGTGACAGAGGCTCACTGATGGAAATGCTCAAACTGCATGATGAAGACGTGGTCAGTGAAATTGAGCAGAACATGTTTGACTTTATGGTATTGGGCCGCCAACCGGAAGAAACAATGGATCGCCTCGTGCAGCAGGTGCCTATGGAGCTTTGGTCACTAGCGCTAAAAGGTGCCGAGATCCAGCTTCAGTTAGCCATTAAGAGTGTCATGCCACAGCGTATGGTCAAAGCGCTGGAAGACGATATGGAAGTCCGAGGAGCCGTACCACTAAGCCGCGTAGAGCGTGCAAGGTATGAGATTATGCAAATGGTGCGTGAATTGGATGAAGCCGATGAGATAGAACTGGTTCTGTATGATGAACCCAGAGTGGAGTAAGCCATGTCACTAACCAAATCTGAATTTTTTGATGTGCCGACGACCGACTACCGCATTCACCGTTTCCCACCGTTGGCTAAACCAGTAGAGGTCGATGATAGCTTTGTTCTTGACGACCAATGGCAAGATCCGCAAGCTGAGCTGCAGCAAAAGCTGCAAGAGGGTTTTCAAACGGGTTTAGAGCAAGGGCACGAAGAAGGACTTCGTCAGGGGTTAAGTCAAGGGCAACAGCAGGGCTTGCTTGAAGGGCAAAAGGAAGGGTTTCAGCAAGGTTTTATCTCTGGTGAACAATCAGGAAAGCAAGCATTTGTTGAGGCCACTAAACCTGTAAATGCCATCTACCAGTCACTTTCGCACTGGCAAGCGGAGCGAGAACAGCAGCAAAGGCATGTGATTTGTGAGTTGGTGCAAAAAGTTGCTCAGCAGGTGATTCGAGCCGAGCTAACCCTTATGCCACAGCAGATTTTGTCCTTAGTGGATGAAACGCTAGAGGCAATGCCAGGCAAAACAGAAAAGGTGACGGTTCATCTTAATCCACAAGATTTAGAGCGACTTGAAGATATCAATTCAGAACTTGCTAAAGAGTGGAAATTGGTGGCAAATCCCGATTTGCAACCAGGGGGATGTCATTTAGTGACTGAAGAGGCAGAAGCAGATGCAAGTTGTGATTCAAGGCTGCAAGCTTGTATGGATAATGTAAAGCAGCATTTGCTTGATGAAGTGACTCAAGTAAGCGATGAGGATGATGACTAACACACAAGCATTTGACTTACTCTTTGAACGCACGAATGAAGCGATTGCGTCACTTGACTCGATTCCTGTAGCGAGAGTGACGGGCAGACTGGTAAAGGTAACGGGCAACATGCTGCAAGCAGTAGGTTGCCGCTTCAAGCTTGAGCAGCGCTGCCTAGTGGAAACATCCGATGGCGATATGATAGAAGCTCAGGTAGTTGGTTTTGATCACACAATTGCTTTTTTAATGCCGATACGCCGTCTTGGTGGCTTATTTGCCGGAGCAAAAGTCATCCCTTTGGATGGCGACAGCACTGTCGAGTTAGGAGACCACTGGCTCGGTCGTGTGGTTAATGGCCTAGGCGAGGCACTGGATGATGGCCCGGAGCTTCGCGGTGGCGATCGGGTTTCGTTAGAGCCTAAGGTGATTAATCCGCTCAAACGCCGGCCTGTTGATTCTCCTTTAGATATAGGTGTTCAAGCGATCAATGGATTACTCACGGTAGGTAAAGGTCAAAGGATTGGCCTAATGGCGGGTAGTGGTGTTGGCAAAAGTATGCTGCTCGGGATGATGGCCAAAAATACCGAAGCCGATGTTGTCGTGGTTGGTTTAATTGGTGAGCGTGGGCGTGAAGTGCGAGAGTTTATTGAGACAAACTTAAGTATGGATGCTCGCCGTAAAGCTATTGTTGTTGCGGCTCCAGCAGATGACTCACCGCTAATGCGACTAAGAGCGACGTTACTGTGCCACCGAGTTGCCGAATATTATCGGGACAAGGGTAAGGATGTGCTGTTAATGATGGATTCTCTCACCCGCTATGCGATGGCGCAGCGAGAGATTGCTTTGTCATTGGGTGAGCCTCCGGCGACTCGAGGCTACCCACCCTCTGTTTTTAACGCTTTACCTCAGTTGCTTGAACGCTCTGGGAATGGAGAAAACCCAACGGGCAGTTTGACGGCTATTTATACCATTCTAGCTGCGGGGGATGATCAACAAGATCCTGTAGTTGATTCAGCGCGAGCGATCTTAGATGGCCATGTCGTCTTATCACGAAAACTGGCAGAGCAAGGACATTACCCTGCAATTGATATCGGGGCTTCCATCAGCCGATGCATGGCGTCGTGTGTTGCCAAGGAGCATTCAGCGTTAGCGAGTGAGTTTAGACAAGCTTATTCAGGCTATCTTGAAGTAAAAGACCTGATTCCACTGGGCGGCTATCAGCCAGGTCAGGACCTTAAGTTAGACAGCTATGTGGCTTTGCAGCCAAGACTCACTGCCTACCTTAAGCAAAACTATGACGCTTCGGCTGGTTTTACAGATAGCTTGGCAGAGTTGGCGCAGATTTTTCAATCATCTTAGGGCAAGGGAATGCAATCTAAACAAAGGGCAATAAGTAAATTTTGCGTATTAACGCAGCAGCAGCGCGATGTTATGTCAGTGCAACTTGAGACACTTCGCCAGCAAACCGACCAAGCATTTTTGCAGATAGAGCAGCTGCAAGATTTGAAGAAGCAAACTCGTTCCCAAGGGGGAACTCATGCCGTTTTTCATCGGGAAATGTTACTCAATCAATGTCGAGTGGAGGGGATGTTAAGCAAGATGATTGACCATCAGCAACACGAACTTCAACTCATGCATGCTCAATACCACTCATTAAAAGGTTTACTAGAGGCAAAACACTATAAAGTTAAAGGTCTTGAGGCCAAGTTAGAAGACTGGCAACGTGAGCAAAGAGTCGTTGAGCAGAAAAAAGAAGAGTTGATCCTTGAAGAAATGGTAAACAATCTTGCTGCCCGAAAAGTTCATAAGTTTTAGACTATACAAAGGCGGCACTTCCTCATTCGAGATTAAATAGTGTTGGAGTCTCTGGAATACACATTCAGATTTCTAAACAATCCACTTTTTCTATTGAGCAGTATTGATAGAGTGGCAAATCATTCGAAGATGATAAAACCCAGTGGCGGTATGTTGCGATAGAGGATGTTATGCAGCCTACTCATTTTACAGTCATGGTTCCAAGTCCCAAAGGAACGCGCTTTTTCTATTTTCCTCGGCAGATAGTGGTTGCTGTTAAGTATGGCCTTGTAATTTTTGGGATGCTTATTGCGGGCTTGATTGGTGCAATTTCGCTACTTGTAGACGATGTGTCTGAGTCAAACCAAGAGAAAACACGCTTGATTCATAAGACGCAATCTTTGGAAAATGCACTCAGTCGCTCTTATGCATCTCAAGATGAGCTTGAGATTAATTTGCAATTAAAGCAGCAAGACCTGAGCTATGTCGCCGACAAACTGAGCGAGATTGAATCTGCTTTAGCTCTATCAGATGACTCTTTCAACCTTAGAGACAGAGTAGACAGTGCCGCGCTGACCACCGCAGTTCGTCACCAAATGATGCAATTGGTTCCGAATGGGCGTCCAGTCAAAACAGGTTATCTTTCATCGCATTATGGATATCGTCTTCATCCCGTGTCCAAGAAAAAAGCCATGCATCACGGCATTGACTACGCGGTCAATATCGGTACGCCAATTTATGCGCCTGCGGATGGCGTAATCGAAGTGGTCAGAAAAAGTAATAAAGGGTCGGGTAACTTTCTGCGTGTCGCTCACTCTTTCGGTTTTACCTCTTCGTATTCGCATCTAAGTGCCTTTAAGGTCAAGCGTGGCGATTATGTAAAAAAGGGTCAATTGCTTGGTCTAACGGGAAATTCTGGTTTATCAACGGGCTATCACCTTCACTATGAGATTCGATTGGTTGGACGCTCTTTGGACCCTTTACCTTTCACCAAGTGGGAAATGAATAACTTTGATGCAATATTTGAATCAAATGAGGATGTACAATGGGATTACTTAGTAAACAGAATAGAGAATCAAATGGCAACGGCTCTCAGACTGTCATCGCAGAAGGCTCCTTTATCGAAGGACAACTCAAACTTACTTGTCACATCCAGATAGATGGTCAAGTCAAAGGCAATATTGAAACTGACCGGTGTGTCACTATCAGTGCAGCAGGTTCAGTAGAAGGCTCGATTCGTTGCGATTGCCTAATTGTTAACGGCCGCTTTGTGGGTAAAGTGTATTCTAAAAGTTTGCAAATACTCGAAAACGGGCACTTAGAAGGCGAAGTCTCTACAACTGAATTTACCATAGAAAAAGGAGGAGTATTTCTTGGCAGTTCAAGAAATATCAATGCCGAGGAGGTCGTGCCTTTAACCAGTGTGAAAAAACGTGATAAAACCTTGCCCGAGCAAAGCCAAAAAGGTGCTGAGCAGTACGCTTAGCCACGGTTGTTGCTCAAATCATAAAAAACCGTGTATTGCCTGCACGGTTTTTCTTTTTTGATAAGTTTATTTATATTAACCTGCGCTAAGCTTTAAGCAGTGTTATTTTATTGTCATAAACCAAGGTCTTGAGTTTAGAAAGCCTATTTGTCTCTTTGTGATAGGCGGCCTAGAGCCAAAATCTCAACGAGTTTTGGGTTGTGTTGTTTACTCAACGATAGTTTGAGACCATTTTGCACTTAGACAAGGATAGACGTGACTAGTCAGTACACATGTGATGATTTGATATTTGATGTAGAGAAGATGACGGTGAGTACCACGCACCATAGTCGCGCGCTTAACTACAACGAATGTCTGCTCCTGAAAACATTATTAGACAATGCCAATCAGGTATTGGGAAAAGAAGCGCTTAAGTCGGCAGGTTGGCCTGACACCATAGTGACGGACTCTTCCTTGCAAAAATCGATTCAGAAGATTCGCTTAGTGATTGCGATTTCCAACTCCGTTGAACTCAAAACTGTGGTCGGCGTTGGTTATATGCTCTCATGTGAATGTGTTGGTGAGTTTTATGATGCCAAGAGTACGCCCATTAGCCTAAGCAAAAACAAAGCCTTATCACCAAAGGGCTGGGCGCGAATAGTGCTTGGTATTAGCAGTGCCCTGTTGCTGACCGCAGCTTCGCTTGAATTTGCCCGCGTGACCAATACGCGCTCTATACCTTATTTAAACCCTGATTATGAGCAGCTTGATATCGGCGCGAAGCAAGTGTTGCGCCGCCAAGGGGCTGAGATTCCATCTGAGGTGTTAGAGGCGATTAAAGCGTCCAAATGCGATTGCCTATATTTCTTTAGCGTTAATAAGGATACTGGGCGCTACAATATTGCGGTGTATGATAAAGCGGCGCGTGACACTAAAACTTACCTAGTCGAGCCTGCAATGATGTCCAAGGTCGCTAAGGAGTGGACGAAATGAAAAGTCTTAAACTTTGGATTGGTATTTTTGTTGCCTCTTTGTTGGTTTATGTCAGCTCTTTGTACTTTAGCAGTCAACAATTGCTGATGGAAGGTCGTTATATTGCTCGTATTTTTGGCTATTCGGAAACCAATGGCTTTTGGCGAGAAAGGCTTGAGCTCAATCTCAAGCGAGAAAATATTGAATCGACTATCTCTGTGGAAGGGGATGGTTTAGAGGGGGTGGCCTTATTTGCCATCAATGGTGAAGTCACCCGATCTGATGAGGGGGTGTTTTCCATGTCTTATTCCACAAACCCAATTCAAACGTCAAAAGTGGTGGATGGTTATGAAGCGGTGAGCTACACATCACTCTTTTTGTCCGGTCACTCAACAAATGCGCTAGTGTATCAGGATAAAGACATTATGATGGTCGAAGGGCCAAGAAACGCGGTTATGTTAATTCGCAGCCAAGGCACCGTATTTAAATAAAAAACTCCCGGCTAAAGCCGGGAGCAATAAGGACAGTGATTAAGCTCAGATTTAGAAGTGGTACTGAACGTTAGCCATAAAGGTTACGTCGTCTTCGATTTTATCTTCATAGGACCATGTCTCATCACCACCTGTTGCTTCTCCATCGTGGGCTGTGTAGGCGATTTCAGCGCCTAGGCTCCATTTTTGGGTTAGTCTGTAGTCTAGACCAGTTTGCACACCATAGGTAAAGCCGTCAAATTCATCCCAACCATGTTTACTCTCGAAGAATTCGTAGCCCATATGCGCCCCCACAGTCCAGTTTAACTTGTTAGCGATAGGTAGCATATAATCATAGCTAACGGTTAGATCTGTACGGTCAACGGTACCGCTAGCATCATCAAACTCAAGACCGTCATAAGCAAGACTCATCTTTACTCTATGGTGGTCATTAATAATCGCACCACCACTTAACCCAGTAATTAAAGACGGATCGGTATCATAAGAATGTTCATACGGTTGTCCGTAGTCCGTTTCGGAATCCTTCATTTTACCACTAATATGAGTACCGGCATCAAAACCGACAAAGTAGTCATAGGTATTTTCTGCACTTGCACCAAATGTGGTTGCTGCTGCCAATGCACCTAAAGCGAAAAGTTTTACTGTTTTGTTTTGCATAATGGTTTTCCTAAGTATCTAAAGCTAACAAGTAGCTAACTCTGTTGTTATGCCGTTACCGATGCTGTTATCGATATCGATCTTGTTATCAATTTTCATTTCACGCTGCGGTGAAAGTGGTGACTAAGTTAGAGCCTTGAGCCTAAAAACAGAAAGGAATTACGCGGAATCGCGCAGAAAAAACATCAAGCACATTTATTTACCTTTTTTTGTTTTGTGCTATTTTATGTGTTTGATTTTGAGGGCTTTAATTTTTAGTGTGTATTTTGAAAGAGGTTGAATTTAGGTTTTTTGGTGTGCTGATGATTTGAATTTTGCGCAGAGCCAGTGGTCTTGTGGTGCTGAGCCATTAGATAGACGGTAAAGAAGTGCTTATCTAAGGTCATGCTGAATTACAAAATGAAGGGTACAGCTAAGATGTGTTCTAACCATCCGGTTTTCTCGCAAAGCCTTCCTTAAACTCACTTGCCGAAGCTTCAAGCGCATCGAGTAGATAAGAGTTGGATATGTGAAGGTAATGGTATAAATAATCTTTAGTCAGTGGCGGACTTACTACCTTGATTACCGGGAATTTGTCTTTTATGGCGTAGTACGACTGCATAGGGGCTAACCACACATCCACTCTCCCTGCCATTAGCATTAAGGCCGCTTGTTCATCACGGTAGACTAATTTTAGGTGATGATAATGTTTTATGTTTTCCACATAACGACTACCAAACATAGACACAACATTCTTATCTTTAAGTTCGTTTAAGCTTAAATAGGATTGTTCACCCACAGAGAACGCATAGACACCGAACTCTTCTAGAGGGACATCGACTTTAACAAGTACCTGACTATGATCTTCTCCAAGTTTGCTAATTCTTAAATCCAGTGCATCAAATTGCCCTGTTAAAACAGATTGTATTGCTCGTTCATCGGGCATATACGTGATTTGATATTTTATTCCAGCCCCTGAATAAATCGCATTAATCACCTCTTCTGCTGTCATACCATAGTGCGTTTTTTTATTTTGGTCTCGGTAACTTTCCCCAATGACAATGTGAACAATTTCTTCCTGAGCATAAGCTGGCCAAAGCCCCATGACTCCACAAAGTAAAGCCAATGAAAGTGGTATTCTCATCTCACCCTTCTACTAATCACTTCTTCGTTATTTACAGTGTGGCTTTTTGCCGGATTTTCGCAACACTCTCTTTTTAACATGGTGGTGAATCGTTACATGAGTGTTATCGCCAGCTTATTATTAAGCGTCAAAAGATTAGGCAAAGAGCTGAACATCATAATGGCTCTCTGAGGGGGCAAAAAATGCTGTGAGCTTTTTCAGGGTTTAAATTGTGCAGTGAAAAACAGTTGGGAGTGTGGCAATATTTGTTTGAAGTGGAATATTGATATCCAAACAAAAAACTCCCAGCACAAGCTGGGAGTGTAAAGACAGTGTTTAGGCTCAATTAATACAAATTAGAAGTGGTATTGAATGTTAGCCAATAGCTTGACGTCGTCTTTAAGCTGTGAAGAAGCTTCCAACTCACCATATTTGAATTCTTCCTCATGATGGGCTGTATACATGATTTCAGTACCTAGACTCCAGTTTTTAGTTAGTCTGTAATCTAGACCAGTTTGCACACCATAGATAAAGCCATCCATTACATCATGACCACTTTCGCTTTCAAAGAATTCGTAACCCATATGTGCGCCGAGAGTCCAGTTAAGCTTGTTAGCGATAGGTAACATATAGTCATAGCTGGCGGTTAGGTCCGTGCGGTTCACCACATGGTGGTAGCCATTAGAAAATTTTTTACCAAAGTCCAGTCCATCATAGGCAAGTCCTAGCTTTACTCTATGGTGATCATTAATAATGGCACCGCCACTTAGTCCCATAATTACGGAAGACTCTGTGTCAAAAGACTCATTATAACCGTCACTGTTTTTTTCTGTGTCTTTACCACTTAAATGCGTCCCCGCATCAAAACCGACAAAGTAGTCATAGGTATTTTCTGCGTGAGCACCAAATGTCGTTGCTGCTGCCAATGCACCCAAAGTGAAAAGTTTTACTGTTTTGTTTTGCATAATGGTTTTCCTAAGTATCTAAAGCTAACAAGTAGCGAATTTTGTTGTTATGTTGTTATCGATTTTTATTTCACGCTGTGGTGAGGTGGTAACCAGATTAGGGTTTATGCTCTAAAAACGGAAAGGAATTGCACGGAATCACGCAGAAAAAGTATCAAGAGTAAAATTCATTTTGTTTTTTGATTTTTTATCTGTAATCAATTGTTTTTTAAGGATTTATTTTGTTTCTTTATTTTTCGTAAAATTTAACTTTAGCTTTTTGGGGAGGGTTTTTGTTTGAATTCTGCGCAATGTTAGCTGGTTTTATAAGCTTAACGGCTGAGTTGGGAGGTAATAGATAAGTCGAATGAGCAGTTTGTTATGAGAGGAAAGGCACAAGAGCTATAGTTATTTGGAGGTAATGTTTTATGTTCTTACACACAGATAACCTATCTAGCATTATTAATTGCTTAAGTCATGAGACCTAACCGAAGGAGTATCTGATGACAGCTTTGTTTCGTCATTGATTAACTTGCCGTTATGGACATTAACCTCTTGGCGGTTTGAAAGTCAAAAAAACAACCTCTGTCGGGACCGATTGAGGCCGGATTCGCCCTCGCTATCCGCATTTTTTTCACACTTGTTGAGCGATTACCAGCAAAGCCTAATTTTTTGTCTATGCTTTAGTTAAGCGACTGAGTTTGCTATGAAGTCGTGATGGGCATCACCAAAATCTTAGGAAGAATGACAAGCGAGGGTGTATGGCAAAGAGCAGTTTTCAGGTTATCTACATCGATGATGATGAATTCATGCTGAAAGCCGCCAGTCGTTTGCTGAGGCGTTTGAAACCCGACTGGTCCATCACCTTGATCCAAGATCCGGCGACGTGGCGCGATCTGACTGACGCACAGGCCATATCCCCCGATTTGGTGTTGAGCGATCTCATCATGCCTGAGCTAAAGGGAGACGAGCTTCTCGCGCAAGTCAGCCAACATTTTCCCAACAGCATCCGAGCCTTGATCACCGGCGACACCACGGTCGAGATTGAAGCGTTAACCAATAACTGGACCCATTTTATATTACCTAAACCTTTCTCCGAAAAAGACTTTGAGCAAATTCTCACTTGTGCTGAGAGGCTCAGGACTTTACCGTTCTCCACCCGCTGTCGACAAAAGTTAGCCGGTATCGAGAACTTGCCAGTGCTGCCCAGCATCGTTCGACAACTGGAACGGTGTATGGACGACGAACAATGTGGCAGTGCTGAATTTGTCCATATCGTTGCCAATGAGCCTCCCTTGGTGGGCCAGGTGATCAAAGCCGCGAATTCCGTGTATTTGGGGTTCGAAAGTCGCACCAACTCGTTGAGCACCGCAGTGTGTCGTTTGGGCATGAAGGTGGTGTGCGGCATTGCGATGACCATGATGAGCCGCAATGCTTTTCGCCAACTTAGTGATGAAGAGCATGGGGCGGTCGTGACACACCATCAAACGCTCGCTAACCTTGCTGGGGCTTTTGCCCAGCGATTACATTGGCCTGTGGAAGAGCAAGACAACGTCTATCTAGTGTGTTTATTGTCTGCGATTGGGGAATTGATTCTCATGGAGATGGGCCACACGCAAGCGCTGGATAGCGACAATCCGCTTGATTTGCAAGTGGGCTATCGAGACACCGACGTGATCAGTGCCTACGTGCTGATCCTGTGGGGCTACCATTCGCCCGTGGCTGAAGCGATTCTGACACTCGGCCAGACGTTCGACGTAGCTGAACCTCATCAGTGGGAAATGGGTCAACTGATGCACTTTTGCCACGACTATGTGCAAGCGCAGAATGCCGGGATGTTGAATGAATGGATGGACTCCCTGCCTGAGCCATTGGCCGTGTTGCCGGCCCTGTTGCAATCACCGGAAGAGTAGGAGGAGCCTATGTCATCCATTTCAATCACCATTGTTGATGATTCTAAAATGTCACGGAAAGCTGTGATGCGTGCCTTGCCACCAGAGCTGCACGACAACGTTTATGAAGCCACCAATGGGGTAGAAGCCCTTGAAAAATTCCATGAGGGCAAAGCCGACGTCATGTTTTTGGATCTGACCATGCCCATCATGGACGGCTTTGAAGTTTTGTCTGAGCTAAAAAAACAGGCCGCTCGGAACTTCGTGTTTGTGATCAGCGCTGACATTCAGCCTACGTCTCAGCAAAAAGTCATGGAACTGGGCGCAGTGTCGTTTCTTAAAAAGCCACTAGACGCGTCGATGTTGAAAGAACTGCTGCATAAGGTGGGCATAATATGAATCCGACCTTAAGTGCCGACCATGAAGACTCGCTCAAAGAGTTGCTCAACATTTCGATGGGACAGGCGGCCTGTAAACTGGCCACTTTGCTCAATCATCCAGTGACTTTGACTATTCCCAGCATTGACATCGCTTCGCCGGGTCAGTTGATGGAAATGTTCGGTGATGTCAAAGCCAATTACTACACTAGACAACCGTTTTTCGGCCAAATGTCCGGCGAAGTCATTACCCAACTGACCAAACAAGGCGGCCACACCATTGCCAGTGATTTGTTGGCACTGGACGATGACCAAGTGATCGATAGCCAAACGCTCCACGATAGTTTGCTCGAGGTGTCAAACATCCTGTCTGGCGCTAGCTTGAGAGGGTTGTGTGAGCAAATTGAGCTGGGTACGCGGACTCAACCACCGGTCATGTATTCACCGGCGCGTCAACCCATTCCGAGCAATAAATGGCAACAAGCGATCATTTTGCATGTTTCTTTCTTGATCGAGTCTGCAAGTTTTGAAACCAAGACCATCATTTGTTTCGCCGAAGGTGGGTTTAATGTCATCGTAAACCGATTGGATGAGTGGTTATAGCAAGGGGGAGATATGAAAGCAAAACTGGCGCTCTCAGATTTACTCAACCAACTGTCGGTGGCGATGTGCATCGTTCGTAAAGACTACACCATCGTGATGGCCAACGCGTACTTCCAGTCACGGGCAGGCCTTGCCAAAGACGCGCTACTGGGGCAAAACGTTTTGTCGGTCTTCTCAGATGGCGCCGCGTTACTGAAACGCAAAATCGACACGGCGTTTGTCATTGAATCGCCAAGCTTTTCGTCTTGGGAACAAGCCCCCCACGTTCTGCCGTTCCAGTCTTCTCGCCAAGTATCTGGACAAGAAGAGGAAATGTTCCAAGATCTGGAATTTATCCCTATCCATGGCCAAGACGGTGCTCTGGACCACGTGTGCATCTGTGTTTACGATCTCACTGCTCAAGCCTGTCAACAAACCGAACTCAAGAGCCTGTCTCGCCGCCTGCATCGTGAACAAAAAGAACTCAAAGACGCCTTAGCCCACCTTAAAAATGCCCAAAGCCAACTGCTGCAGTCGGAGAAAATGGCATCGATTGGTCAACTGTCGGCGGGCATCGCCCATGAAATCAATAACCCTCTTGGCTTTATTACCTCCAACATTCAGACGTTGGACGACTACTTTCGCAAGATCTCTGACGTCGTGAGTACACTGGAGAAAGCGATCGACGGGTCGGGTGACGCACCGCTGGTCGAGCAAAAACGGCAGTTGATGGAACAGTCTCAACTGACGTATGTGCTGGAAGACGTCACCGATCTGATCGCCGAGTCGCTAGAGGGCTCTTCCCGAGTGATGGCGATTGTTAAGAACCTGAAAGAATTCTCCCACGCCGACGACTCTGAATGGCTTTATAGTGATCTCAGACAAGGATTAGACTCCACTCTGCGCATCATCAATAACGAAATCAAATACACCGCCACCGTCGAGCGCGAATACGCTGACGACGTGCCAAGTGTCTACTGCCAACCTATGCAACTTAACCAGGTGTTTCTCAATCTGTTGGTTAACGCCAGTCACGCCATTCAAGAGAAAGGGGTGATCCGAGTGCGGGTGCAACCACTCGCGAACGACCTGGTGCAAATTCAGATCGAAGACAACGGCGCTGGTATCCCTAAAGAAAACCTGTCGGCGATCTTCGAACCGTTTTTTACGACCAAACCCGTCGGCGATGGCACAGGACTGGGCCTCTCTGTGTCGTATGGGATCGTCAATGCACACGGGGGAACCATCGAAGTGGATAGCGAAGTGGGTGAGGGGACCATCTTTACGCTGACTCTACCTGTGCACAAAACCACGGCGGACGCCGCCGATCCGATCAGTTAACACAGTCGACAAGAAGGGTTGTCATGGATTTTGCTGAGATTCTCATAGTGGATGATGAAATGAGCATCCGAAATGCGCTACGACGAGAGTTGCGCTTTAAAGTCGCCGCCGTACACACTGCGGAAAACGCGGCACAGGCGCTCGAGGTCCTCGACGCCCACCACATCGATTTGATCATCACCGATTACCGTATGCCGGGGGTGACCGGCACCGAACTGCTGCTGGAAGTTAAGCAACGACACCCAGAAGTCCCCGCGATCATGTTGTCAGGCCAAGCTGATCTGAGTGGGGTGACGGCGGCCATCAACGCTGGCGTACTCAATCAGTACGTGGATAAACCTTGGGACGCCAATAAACTGGCCTCAGCCATCACCACCACGTTGCATGACCATGATCCCGTTCGAGATCGGCGAACTCAAATGGCGACTCGCCGAGAGCTTGACCGACGTTTGGCGTTGCTGCCTGAGCACACGGAGAATGGCCGGCCTTGGCTGTTGGTTATTGTCGACATTGCCGAGTTGGACGCCTACAACAACACGCATGGTAAAGCCTCTGGCAACACCCTGATCCAGCAGATGGCCATCGCTATCCAGCGCAGTACGGATCAGATCTGGTATCGAGCTGATGACAAGTTTGTCACGCTCACCGAATACTCGGCCGAAGGCCATCGAACGATTGACACCCTTAGTCAGCGCATTAAGGCGATCTGTTCAGCGCACCCACAAGCGGTTGACATGCGCTGTTACGTTAGCGAGGCCAAACAATGGGATAGTTGGAATGAGCAACAGATGTCGTCGAGTAAAGCCAACGCTTTACCCATCAATGCTCACGTCTACTGGCTGGTGCAAGAGGGCAATCGGGCTATCGCAGAGGAGTACACCGAATTAAGCACCCTAATCCAAGATTTGGATCAGGGCAAATTCGAGGCGTTTTTCCAACCCCAATTGGCACTCGAGACTGGTGATATTACTCACTGTGAAGCCTTGGTTCGACGCCGACTGCCCGACAATTCCTATCAAAGCCCAGCGGATTTTTTGCATTTGATCCATAAGTATGACCTCGACGACATGCTGACCGCCGTCATGCTGCGTCATGCCGTGGCCATGTTGAAACGCATAGGCGCACCGGGGACGTTGACGGTGAGTGTTAATGTCACGGCCAAGCAACTGATCACAGGGTATGCCCAGCGCTTACTGCATGAGCTTGAGCCCCACCCTGCGGTGGTCCTTAGCGATATCGAACTCGAAGTAGTGGAAAGTGATCAGATCTTCGACTACCCGCGGGCCCTCACGCAGTTTCATCAGTTACATGATCTGGGAATCACGATTGCTATGGACGATTTTGGTACCGGGTACTCAGGTTTTGAATCCCTGTGCGAACTGCCGTTCGATGCGGTAAAAATTGACGGCCGCTTCGTTCGTGCTCTGGGCAACAATTTATCCGATGAGGTCATTTTGTCCTCGATCACTAACAGTGCCAAATCACTCAAAATGGAGGTGGTCGCAGAATGGGTCGAGAAGCGCCGTCAGGCCAAGTACCTTAAGCGCAAAGGCTGCACTCGCATTCAAGGGTATCTGGTCAGTCCGCCACTACCCCTAGACGAATTTTTGTATTTTTTAGACAACCGTGTGACAGGAGCCGAATTATGAATGATGCTGACGTCAGTTCCCCCTCAGAAAAGTTGCACCTTTTGCTCTTGGACGACGAACCCGACATTCTCAAGTCCTTGACGCGTGTGTTGCGTTTTGATTATCAAGTGGTGTCGTTCAACAACGGTCATGAAGCCTTGGCGCATCTGGAAGAGCATGACGTGTCGATCATCATCTCTGACATGCGCATGCCTGAGATGGACGGCGCGGAATTTCTCACTAAAGCCCGCGCGATCCGTCCTAACTCCATTCGGTTTCTCTTAACGGGGTACAGCGACATTGAGTCGACCATTCGAGCGGTCAATGAAGGGGGGATCCACACCTACATTGCCAAACCTTGGGACAACGAAGGCTTGAAACTGATGCTGTCTAAAGCCTCTGAGCTGTTCGAATTGCGCCGCCAAAAACAGGCGCTGACTGATGAACTGCAACAAAAGAACGCTCAACTGAGTGACTGGAATGACGCCCTAGAAGACAAAGTCAAACAGCGCACTGCCGCATTGCAAGATTCTAATAAGAAGATGAGCGTGCTGCTGACCAGTCGGACCCGAACGTTTAAAGACATCCTCGCCGCTCTGTCCGCCATTATTCAACACGCCACTGGCCAGCCACACCACCAAAGTGAGCGGGTCGCCGAATACACTAAGTTGGTCGCGGCACATATGGCACTGCCGGAAACCCAGGTGACCCATTGTTACTTGAGTGCCCTGCTGCATGAAATTGGCTTGATAGGTGATAACCCCGCGCCCGAAGTACTGACGACCCAAGGAGAGGGGGCGCAGATCCGCCTAGCTCCTCTGGCAAACGCGGAAGTCGGCGCCACTATCATTGGTCAAATTAAGCGCTTTAGACCGTTGGTAGATATCATTCGTCATCAGGACGAAAACTTTGACGGGACTGGCCACCCTGATCATCTTGCCGGGGATGCCATCCCCGTCGGTGCCCGAATTTTACGCGTGATCAAAAATTACGACTTTTTTGTTTCTAATCTGCACAACTCCGCCCGTCTCAAGCCGAGCAGTGCGAGGGCCTTTATAGAGCAACAAGCGGGCACGCTGTACGATCCTGAGGTGGTTCGCCATTTCTTGGAAGTGCTCAAGACCGAAGTGGAAGACGCCGACGTCGACTTATGTGTCGGCCTTGATGAACTTAAAATTGGCGCCGTGCTTAAGCAGGACGTGTATCACCCGAACGGCCAGATGATGCTGTCTGCGGGACAAGAGATCAACGAGGCGTTACTCGATAAACTGAAACAAATTGAAGCGTCCGTCGAAGTGCCTATTGCCGTGTACGTCTGATCCGATAGAAAGAGGGGTAAATATGACAAGACCTACCTACGGTTTTTCCCCAGATACCATTGCCGGGTTAGTGGGAGAGGAGGGCATTGAAGAATTGCTCACCGAATATCAGGGGTTGACCAATCAATATTTAGCAATGCCCGCTCCGGCTCTAGGGGAAGTGGTCAACGCCAGATTTTATCGCACGGTGCATTCACTGAAGGCGGCCAGCCAGTTTGTCGGTGCTGAGCGAGTGGCCGAAGAGGCGCTCGCCCTAGAAACGGCGTGTAAGGATGGCGCGGTGTGCAACGGGGCCATCACCACCATGGCGGCCGACCTTCAACTGCAATTAAAAGATATTAATACGCAAATCACGCACTATCTGCAGTTTCGTTGATCGCCTGATCTGAGAGCGAAAGGGGGAAGGCCAGCGTGACAACCACACCGCCGACATCGCGGTTTTGGACGCGCATCACTCCATCATGATGACGCACGATATTATATGCAAAGGTCAATCCCAGCCCCATTCCTTGGCCAACTGGCAAGGTGGTAAAGAAGGGGTCGTACACCCGCTTGAGATCCGCCGCTTCAATACCCACCCCGTTATCAACCACGTGGATCACCCAACGTTGGCCGTCTTGTTGGGCGGCGACGGAGATCTGGCCTTCCTCTGGGTTAGGCTTGCGCTCGCACGCTTGAATGGCGTTCCTCAGCAGTTCAGTAAATAACTGTCGAAAGTCGTCTGGATGCACGCGCCATGGGGGTAAGTCAGTGAGCGACGTGCTCACAGTAATGCTCAACGTCTCCGGCGGCGCCAGCGTTTCCAGGCAGTGAGTCACTAACTGTTTGAGCAAAATGGGCTCTCGACTGCCTTTTTCTTGGTGAAGCTGGGTGGCGTAACGTTGCAACGCCGTGACGATCGCCCGGACCCGGTCCACGCTCACCAGCGCATCGTTCAGGCTGTCACGAAAGTCTTCCTCTAGACACTCTACGTACTGTGCTTGTTTCCATTGCTCTAGGTCTTGATTGGCTTGAGCATCGCTGCCATCGCGCAACGCTTCACTGCGCTCAATCCATGTTTGGTAAGTACCTAGGTAGGTCTGGCACATTTGAAGGTTACTGCTCACAGCCCCCATGGGGTTGTTGATTTCATGCGCCACGCCAGCAGCCATGGTACCAATCGAAGCCAGTTTCTCCGACTCGACCAGCTTCTCTTGGGTATTTTTGAGTTGCTCATTCGTGGCCGTCAACTGATGATTGGCCTCGGTCAGCGCTTGCGTGCGCCTTTGTACTCGGCTCTCTAATGTCGCGTTGGCTTCCGCCAACTCGTTTTGATAGCGTTCAGCTTTGTCTTCGGACACTTTGATCTGGGCGACCATGTTACTGAAGGCACGCGACACCGTGGCTAGCTCGTCTCGGCCGTCAGTGCGAACGTCTACATCCCGTGCACCAGCCGCGATGTCGTCTGCGGCCCGTCGCAGTTCGCTCAATCGTTGAGTCAGATACGCTCCGAGCACATAGGAGAATAGCGCCACTAAGGTCATTTCGCCGACCACGATAAGCGTGCTCCATTTCTTGGCCGAATCGATGGCAGCATTAAGAGTCGACATGTCAAAGCCAAGCCACACCACGCCAAATTCGATTCCAGCTTCGGCGATCGGGCTCGAGACATCAAAAATACCATCCGTCACTTGATGCGAGCCCTTATCCAAGCGTGAAGGATCGTGATCACTGGGTACCGAACCGACACTTGACAGTACTTGCCCACCCTCACCGAATACCGTTACATAGACTATGTCTTCGTTGTGCAACAACTCTTGGGTAAAGGACTCGACGGTCGCCAAATCGTAAGAGAGCACCGCATTTTTGACCGTGGAGGCGAACAAGTCAGAGGTGGAAAAAGCGCGTTGATCCAAACCGTCAAAGTTGGTCGTGCGCAAGTAATTGAGCGTCAACGTCAATAGAATAGCCAACAGCACAGCTTCAATCAGGGCCACCCCGAGGATGGTTTTCAGTCTCAGTGACATGGTTCAAACCTAAGGTGTTAGATACTTGTCGAGCAAGGTGATATTTAGGGCACGGACATCGTCCCAGTCGCTGTCCCGCGCCGGCTCGATCCCTTTGAATTTGATCCGCCCTAACAGCGCTTGTCCTTCGCTGTCGTCATTCAGTGCCAACATCACCTCGGCGATCTTCGCGCTTACGTCTGGCGGCAAAGCGGGATGGGTCGCAAATGCATGCGGTGTGTAGCCGGGGGTGCGCCACAACACTTTGAGCTGACTGCGTACCGCCGGATCGGTGTTGTTAAGGGTACGCTCTATTCCCCCCCCTGCTGGGAAGAAATCTTTGGCGACGTTGATGTATACCGAATCGTGCGAAGAGACATATTGCGGCGTGAAGGTGATCCCCATAGCTTGCAACGACGACCGGGGGACGACACTCGCGGCAAAGGCTGCGGGCGAAGGAAAGACCAAGGTTTCACCGTCCAAATCCTTCAAGTCTTGGATGGGACTGTCACTCTTGATGATGACGATGCCACGGATCTGCTTGTCTTTTTGTTTGGCAAACGCTTCGTACCCCGGTTTTTGATGAAACACCGTATAGTGATAAGGGTTCATGTAGGCGATGTCGTACTCGCCTTTGAACACACGTTGCTCAAACTCTGGTATGTCTTTGGCGGTGCGAAAGACGATTTTGTAGCCAGTCTCTTCAGACAGGTGCTGCAAGATAGGTGCCCAGTTTTTGGCGAGAGTGATTGCCGATTGTTGTGGAACTATGCCGAACGTCAGGACGTTTTCCTGAGCCTGCAGTGGCAGCCCGACGATTAACGCAACCAATGCCAGTTTTTTCATGTTGTTACCCCTTCCTATAGCCAACTTACTTAAAGCGTAGACAAAAGGTGGAAAAATTCGAATCCGGTTAGGTTTGGTCAAAGCGGGAGTTTGAGAATGTTTCACGGTTTTGAACACGCACATTAGTAACAACATAGACGATTTTTCCCCGATTTTTTAATCATTTGGTGCTATACCTAAAAGAAGCAGCGTGAGCTTCAAGGCGCTGGCGTTTGACCTGTCATCAGCCATTAGAGAAGGAGATCGGTATGCAAGGAGCCGTCTTTACAGCATTTTCCGATATGATCATCGAAAAAATGGGCATGGAGATGCTCGATGATCTGATCGACTCGACCGAACCAGAATCCGGCGGTGTCTACACGGCAGGTGGTAACTACGCCGACAGTGAGCTGATCAACATGGTTGGTGTGTTAGCCGAGAAAACCAACCTGCCCGCAGGGGAACTGGTGCGTGCATTTGGCCACTACTTATTCAAGAAACTCTATGATAGTTGCCCCGCCGACATCTCGCAAATCACTGATCTCAAAACCTTCCTGCTCGCGATCGACAGCGTCATTCACAAAGAAGTCAAACGGCTCTACCCACAAGCCTACCTGCCCACATTCGCATACGAGGAACAAGACGATGGGTCGTTGGTGATTTATTATAATTCTGACAGAGCGCTGTGTGAACTAGCGGAAGGACTGATTGTTGGCGCTTCTGAACATTTCAACCAACCCATCCACTTAGCGCATCCAGAGTGCCTGCATCGGGACGATCAGCACTGCAAGATCATCGTTTCATTTGATTAATGGAGCATAACCATGAGCGGTGGGGTAAATTATCAGCGCGCCTACGAGCGTGAGCGGTTAGCGCGAACCGAAGCCGAGTGTTTGCTGGCGGACAAAACGCGAGATTTGTACGATAACGTGATCGTGCTGGAAAAGACACTGGAAGAATTAAAAGTGAGTCAAAAACAGCTCATTCAGGCCGCTAAAATGGCATCCATCGGCCAACTAGCCGCCGGGGTGGCTCATGAAATCAATAACCCCGTCGGGTTCTCGATGAGCAACGTCCAAACCCTGAGTGAATACCTGTCACACATTTTTCAACTCGACCAGTGGATGATGACCCAAGCGGAACTTCCAGACGGTCTGAAACATCAATACGAGCAGCAGCGTCAAGCGTTAGCAATCGACGAACTCAAAGACGACACGCAGGCGCTGATCGACGAAACGCTTGGCGGACTTGACCGAGTTCGCAACATCGTATCGAGCCTCAAGCAAGTGACCCACGCAGGTGGCAATACGAGGGAGCAGTGCGACATCAATTGCTGTGTCGACGATTCGCTGAAAGTGGTGTGGAATGAAATCAAATACAAGATGGAGGTGACCAAGCACTTGCTGCCCGAGCTTCCCTCGGTGCAGGCTGATGGGCAAAGTATTCAGCAGATCCTCATTAATATGTTCATTAATGCCGCCCACGCGTGTGAGGATAAAGGGACACTCACCGTCAGCACTCAGACGCAGGTCTACAAAGGCGTGCAAGGTATCCTGATCAAAGTCAAAGATGATGGATCAGGGATGTCCGACGAGGTCAAAGAGAAAATCTTCGACCCATTTTACACCACTAAGAAAGTGGGCGAAGGCACCGGGTTGGGCTTGTCCGTAACCCACAACTTGGTCGAAAAACACGGTGGTCACATCAGTGTTAACAGCAAGTTGGGGGTGGGGACCTGCTTTGGTATTTTTTTACCGATAACCCAAGCGTGAGTTTAACAATAAGAAGATCATTTAGACAATCGAGTTCTGACAGAGGTTTATCAGGATGTCGAGTCCCAGCCAGCTATGTCCAGACTGTTCATTGTAATGAGCCATCACTGCCATGATCGCCTCGACTATCAAACAAAGAGTCCTCAGTTGTGTTAAGTTACTCACCCCTCTCGAAAAATGGAGACTTATAGAGACGTTTGAGTTTTTGATAATTCATAAAGTAAGGCAGCTGCTTGTTTGTTATTTAGCACAGTTGGGTCGAATGTATCAATCATAAGCGCAGCTAATTGGGTCTGAAGAGCTTCGCTACTGCCAGCGTACCCGATGTTCCACTCACCAAACGCCCTTTTTTCGACAGATTGCACGCTCATAATTGTTACGTCGTGGTGCCTTTCGTCATTACCTATGATTAAAAATAATTCGCTGACGGTGGTCGGCTCGCCTTCTAATATTTGCAGAAAATATTCGTTATCGAAGCACAGCATACCGGTAATACCACGTTGATGGTTATTCTTGCGAGCAACGTCCAATATGCCCTTGAGATCCATCATGGTCATTTCACGCGATACTTTGCTGTAATAGAGTAAACGAATCATAGCTGTCCTTATGCATTAAATTGCACTATTTTTATTGTAGTCTCCATTCTGCTTCAAGGACAAGTCGGTGAATGAACTATTGCTTGTGTCACAGAACGCTGAAACTCCGAGCTATTTCAGCGAGATAGAGTTTGAACAAACCGAGAACGTGAAGCAGGCCAAGGCATGGCTAAGATCACACAAGGTTGGAGTGGTGATTCTTGATGTTGGAGACAACACACAGCGTTATATTCAAGAACTGGAGTCGTTTTTACGCAGTAACCTGAAGAACTACTTTGTTGCGTTGTGGGCAGTATCAGCGGCCGCAGAAACTGCTAAAGAAGCAGACCGCACACTGTCACCTGATATGTACCGACATGATGACGCACTACGTGATATTCAATGTGAGCTGAGAAAACAACGGGCGGTCTTTAAGCGTCTACAACAACATGAGAGATATCTTAATCTGCTCACCAAAATAAATAAGTTCAACCGTGGTAATGCCTCCCCAAACCAAGTCATGGCCGAATTTGTCAACGAGCTCGATGCTTTTTGTGGGGCCCGTCAAACGTATCTCTTACGTGACACTAAGAAACTAGAACCCGAGTTACTCGTATATCAGGCTACGCCGGATTCTAAGCTCAAAATGGTTAAAGTCGACGCGGAATGTACTTCTCTTTGGCGTCCTTATTTAAGTATGACTAAGCCAGATATCAAATTTTCTGAGCTAGAAAAACAGCCTCATGCATTAGTTTTTCCTGTATGGATTCTAGAAAAGCACTCTTGCACTATTATCTGTTTGGTGGATAAGGCTCAGGCGGAGCGTTTTACGTTCTCCAAAATAAAGATATTAGAGGAAGCTGCTGTTCAGTTGAAAATTATTCTTGAGAATTTGGAATCTCAGCGTCGTATGAGACACAACTATCAACGATTGAGATCTTCCTTATCGGAACTCAGCATGGCTAAAGAACAGTTGGTGCACTCTGAAAAAATGGCCAGCTTAGGCCGCTTAACTGCGGGTATAGCTCATGAAATTAATAACCCGTTAGGTGTCGCCTTAGGAAATTTTACACCTTTAAGCGATTATACTGAAGCTATATTGAACTTACTGACTATGCATGATGACTTCATTAACCAGCTTAAGGCCTCAGGTAAAGCTGATGTGCCTGAAAATATTGAAGACTTTAAGAAACAAAAAGACGTCTCATTTATATTTGAGGATTTGTCTTCGGTGATCCAAGACTCTCAAGCCAGCTTATTGAGGGTAAAAAGTATAGTTTCAGATTTAAGCAGTTTGTCTCGAGGCGTGAATTCAGAGCGAGAGCCCTGTAGTCTCAAAGTGCTTTGTGATGAGGTGATTAAAATCCATTGCTATGAAAGAGAGCGACAGCCTTTGGTAGAGAATTTTATTGACTCTGATGTGGTTATAGAAACGAGTCCAACGATGCTCAATTTGGCATTGAGCAATTTACATTTGAACGCTCTGGATGCTTTGCGAGGACGAGCACAGGATGCAAAAATAATATACCGGTGTGAAGTAGAGCCCGCTCAGATACGCTTAACGCTTGAAGACAACGGGTGTGGAATCGGACCTGAAGACTTACACATGGTGTTTGAGCCTTTTTATACTACAAAACCCGTAGGCGATGGCAGAGGTATGGGGTTAACAGTAGCGTTGAATGCGATCAATGGACTTGGTGGGGAGTTGGTTTTAAATAGCGACACAAGCACAGGAACTCAAGCGGTCATTGTTTTTCCTAACAAGGAATGATCGCGTTATCTGTAGGCGAACGGAGTGCACTAGCTTTTAAAAAAGTACACTGAATTAAAGGCAAAAAGTACACCGTAAATTGGAATATACGGATAATTTACCTATTTGTGTACCTAAACTTCTAAGCTAGTACGAGTCAGGAAAAGACGTTAAGAGAATGCAATCCCTTGAAGTAGCTAGGTTTAGATACAAAAAAGACGTCCTAGGACGTCTTTTTTGTTGAATTTGGCTCCCCCTGCGGGACTCGAACCTGCGACATACGGATTAACAGTCCGCCGTTCTACCAACTGAACTAAGGGGGAATTGCTCTAAAGCGCCGTGAATATTAGCGATCCGGCTGATTGGTGTCAACAAGAAAATCGGATTAACTAAAGATTTTTTTTAGTAAAAAGTACTTTACTTTTTACTAGGCCTTTTGGCTCAATGGATCAATTCAGTTATCCACCAAAATTGTGGATAACCATGTTGATTATTATGAAGAAATCAAAATCCACTTTTAGAGTAGGTGTTTTAGTCTAAACATAAGTACAACATAATGGTCTATGAACCCTTACCCAGTGGGATGATTGGTAAGATTAATGATGTTTTTTTCGTAAACAAGTTAAAATTTATCCGAATGGGTAATTTTTAAACATTGAAAGTAATGTGGATAACATGTGACTCTTTTTTAGGGTGTTCTGTGGGCAAGCATTGCAGGACACAACTATCTATATATAAAATGAGTTTTCTCGTATTTTTGGGTGACAAGTCGCGATGAGATCAGTTAGAAAAACTTTTCTAAACTATTGTATCTGTACATATATACAGACAAAATAGACGGGACATATCTTCAGAGTGGATAGAGGTGTAGATGAGTAAAGTTTTTGAGTTGATCTCGGATTACCAACCCTCGGGTGATCAGCCTACGGCGATCGCGCAGTTGTATGAAGGGCTAGATTCGGGCCTTGCACACCAAACCCTTTTGGGAGTAACAGGATCAGGGAAAACTTTTACCTTGGCCAATGTGATTGCTAAGGCTCAACGCCCCGCAATCTTGCTCGCGCCGAACAAAACGTTAGCTGCGCAGTTGTATGGTGAGATGAAGGCATTCTTTCCAAATAATGCTGTTGAGTACTTTGTCTCATACTACGACTACTATCAGCCCGAAGCTTATGTACCCACAACGGACACGTTTATTGAGAAAGATGCATCTGTCAATGCCCATATTGAGCAAATGCGTTTATCGGCAACTAAAGCGCTACTCGAGCGCAAAGATGCGATTATTGTTGCGTCTGTCTCAGCCATATATGGTCTTGGAGATCCCCAATCTTATTTGCAGATGATGTTGCATTTGCGTCGTGGCGACATCATGGATCAACGCGATATTTTACGCCGTTTGGCAGAGTTGCAATACAGTCGAAACGATGTCGCATTTGAGCGCGGACAATTTCGGGTGCGTGGGGAAGTCATCGATGTATTTCCCGCAGAATCAGATCAAGACGCAGTACGTATCGAGATGTTTGATGATGAGATTGATTGTATTAGCGTTTTTGACCCTTTAACTGGCGCTGTAAAACAACGGGATCTTCCGCGTTTTACTATCTATCCAAAAACTCACTATGTGACGCCTAGGGACAAAATTCTTGATGCGATTGAAAATATAAAAGTTGAGCTGGAACAGAGAAAGAAATACTTACTCGACAATAATAAGTTGCTTGAGGAGCAGCGTATCTCTCAGCGTACGCTATTTGATGTTGAGATGATGATGGAGTTGGGTTTTTGCTCTGGAATCGAAAACTACTCCCGATACCTGAGTGGACGAAAAGAGGGGGAACCGCCGCCGACTTTATTTGATTATCTGCCACACGATGGACTTCTGGTTATCGATGAATCTCACGTGACGGTTCCGCAGATAGGCGCCATGTTCAAAGGAGATAGGTCGCGTAAAGAAACTTTGGTGGAGTTTGGCTTCCGGCTGCCTTCTGCTCTAGATAACCGTCCTCTTAAATTTGAAGAATTTGAGTCCTTGGCCCCGCAAACCATATTTGTCTCAGCAACACCAGGCAACTATGAGTTAGAGAAATCAGATGGTGAAATTGCCGACCAAGTTGTTCGACCCACAGGGTTGTTAGATCCTGAACTGGAAGTGAGGCCAGTGGCTACCCAAGTTGATGACTTACTTTCTGAGATCCGGATCCGAGCTGCGAAAGATGAAAGGGTGTTAGTGACCACATTGACCAAACGAATGGCAGAAGATTTGACCGAGTACTTAACTGAACACGATGTAAAGGTTCGCTATCTGCATTCGGACATAGATACCGTTGAGAGGGTAGAGATCATCAGAGATTTGCGCTTAGGTGAGTTTGATGTGTTGGTGGGTATTAACCTGCTCAGAGAGGGACTCGATATGCCAGAAGTGTCTTTAGTAGCGATTTTGGATGCAGATAAAGAAGGCTTTTTACGCTCTGAGCGTTCCCTTATTCAGACCATAGGAAGAGCGGCACGTAATATTCATGGTAAAGCGATTCTCTATGCTGATAGTGTTACTAAGTCTATGCGTAAGGCCATTGATGAGACGAATCGTCGCAGGGAGAAACAACAAGCCTATAACGAAGAAATGGGTGTAGAGCCTCAGGCACTTAAACGTAATGTTAAAGATATTATGGAACTCGGTGATATCACCAAGAGCAAAAAACAGCGTGCAGCTAAGCCTGTTCCCTTGTCTAAAGTTGCGGAATCTCCGCAGTCGTATGAGGCTATGACTCCACAGGAAATTGAAAAAGAGATTGCAAAGCTAGAGTCACAAATGTATCAACATGCTCAGGATTTGGAATTTGAATTCGCGGCGCAAAAACGGGATGAAATAGAAGTACTCCGCCAGCAGTTCATTGCCAATAGCTAATGTATCAAAAGCGTGAGGAGCTGCTATATTGTTTGAGGTTTTATCGACTTAGAAAGGGTTTTTTAGATTATCTTTCACAAGGCAATAAATCTCGAGGCAAAAAAAAAGCCAGTAGAAAGTGTCTATTGGCTATTCTTGTGAATACTTTGTTCACTAACAACGTCAGTTGGCTAGGTGACCCATAGGGTCAATGGCATTAAAGCATTAACCATGCCAACTTCTAACCCTCTATATTTTAAGGTTTTATATTTTTTTTACGTATTAAATTTGCATAATGCAAAGCGCAATGCAATTATTTATACAATTTGCAAAGAAGAATCTGGCTAGGTTATGCACCAAAATACTGACACACAAAAGTCTAAATATTTGTTGATGGTGGAGGATACTGCTTCAGTCGCGGCACTGTATCGCTCTTACCTCGCGCCTCTTGGCATCGATATTAATATTGTTGGTACGGGTCGAGACGCGATTGAGAGTATTAGTTTCCGTACACCTGATCTCATCCTACTCGACTTGAGGCTCCCTGATATGACAGGGATGAATGTCCTACATGCGGTTAAACAGAAAAATGCCGATATTCCGGTTATTTTTATGACTGCTCATGGCTCAATCGATACTGCCGTGGAGGCCATGCGTCACGGCGCTCAGGACTTTTTGATCAAGCCTTGTGAAGCGGACAGGCTGCGTGTCACCGTCAACAATGCTATTCGTAAAGCGAGCAAACTAAGGAATGCCTCTGATAACCCCGGAAATCAAAACTATCAAGGCTTTATTGGGAGTAGTCAGACCATGCAGGCGGTGTATCGAACGATAGATTCCGCGGCCTCAAGTAAAGCCAGTATTTTTATTACTGGTGAGAGTGGAACGGGTAAAGAAGTATGTGCCGAAGCCATTCATGCGGCAAGCAAACGTGGGGATAAGCCCTTTATTGCAATTAACTGTGCTGCAATCCCGAAAGATTTAATCGAAAGTGAGTTATTTGGTCATGTCAAAGGTGCCTTCACTGGGGCTGCTACTGACAGGCAGGGCGCTGCGGAACTTGCTGATGGTGGAACACTGTTTCTCGATGAGCTATGTGAGATGGATCTTGATTTACAAACTAAACTCCTACGCTTTATTCAAACTGGAACCTTTCAAAAAGTAGGCTCTTCAAAAATGAAGAGTGTCGATGTGCGCTTTGTTTGTGCAACCAACCGTGATCCATGGAAAGAAGTTCAAGAAGGGCGCTTTAGAGAGGATTTGTATTATCGACTGTACGTCATCCCGCTGCATCTACCTCCATTGAGGGATCGTGGTGATGACGTGATAGAAATTGCATATTCTTTGCTCGGTTTTATGTCTAAGGAGGAAGGTAAAGACTTTGTTAGGCTGACGCCTGAAGTTGTCAATCGTTTCGCACAATACGAATGGCCGGGTAATGTTCGTCAGTTGCAAAACGTATTACGAAATGTGGTCGTGCTCAATAACGGTGAACATATTTCGATAGATATGTTACCACCTCCACTCAATGTACCGACCGACAACCACATTAGGGTTGACTGGCAAGAAAAAGGTGAGCTCACAGTCAACGATATATTCCCTCTTTGGATGACAGAGAAAAAGGCGATAGAACAAGCGATTGACGCATGTGACGGAAATATTCCGAAAGCAGCTGGTTATCTGGACGTCAGTCCATCAACGATTTATCGTAAACTTCAGAACTGGAACGCAGCAAAGGAAACGCAATAGTCGAATGGAACTACTCAATAAACATAAACTTGATCAATTATCGAGTGAAATCGGTGTCAGCAATGTCCCTATATTACTTGATATATTTCTCAATGAAATGGTTCAGTATATCGAAGCTTTAAAGGACGAGGACCGAGATCAAGAAGCCTATCTAAAAGAGATTTGCCATGCATTGAAAAGCAGTGCTGCAAGCTTTGGGGCCGAATCTTTATGTGCACTTGCCATAGAAATTGATGCCAAGGCGAAACTTGGTGAAATGATTGACGTAGCAGAAACGCAGGAGGCAATGATAACGCTACTGACACAAACGCAGCAGCGTTACCAAACATTACTCGCTAAGTAATGACTCTATAACGGATTGAAGCTTACCTCTATCGTGTCGCCATTCTCTATTTGGTGACGCGAGAGAGGTTGTTAGACACTGCCAATCAGTGAGTTCTGGGTGTTCCTCTTCGCCAACAACGATATCAATTTTACGCCCGCGACAAGACCTTTCACACCACTCGAGCTTCTCTTTCAAGCTAATTTTTCCTGCAGGACCATGCTCGGCAGACAGATTCTCAATAAAAACAAGCTTCGCGTTTGAGTTATTTTCTATTGCTCTACCGACTTCCGGTAAAAGTAAGGGAGCCATGATACTGGTTAAAAAGCTTCCCGGCCCAAGAATAATCGCATCCGCTTGCTCGATAGCGAGTACACCTTCACTGGTCGCAGGAACTTGAGGAGAGAGTTCTAGGCGAACCAGTTTATCCGGCATTTCATCAACACTCGTTTCTCCCGTTACCCAATGACCATTTTCAGCCAGAGCTTTGAGATCACAAGGGTGCTCCGTCATGGGAATAATATTGATATCCACCTTGAGCATATTTCGGATCAGATTAATCGCGTCTAGAGGACGAACAGAAAGATTATCTAGGGCTGTGAGCATTAAGTTACCTAGATTGTGGCCATCTAGCTCGCCTGAACCTTTGAAACGATATTCAAACATCATGGAGCTAATCGAAGGAGAAGTAATAAGCTGATTGATACAGTTGCGAGTATCTCCCCAAGCGATACCTCCTTGACAGTGGCGAATTCGGCCCGTTGAGCCTCCATTATCTGTTGTGGCGACGATACCGGTCGCGTTTTCACCAAAGTCTTTAAGAGCAGAGAGCATACGCCCTAAGCCGTGGCCGCCTCCAATTGCAACCACCTTCTTTTGTTTATACAAAGTCATTCAATGTGTTCTTATTTTTTCATATTCATCTACAATTTAGAGTAATTGATTAGCCCAAAGTACTCAATGCCATGGTTTTTCCTGCTCCGCTGTGTTTTTCTCTTTTTGAGGTAGCAAGATAGGCCAATATTGAGTATTTTACTGCTAGCTACTGTTTTTGTCGCTAACGAAAAGCAGTTGCCATAACTCCGAGCTTATCAGGCTAAGTTCTTCACGAATATGCGTGCGAAGCCAGTGACGTGGTGTCACCAGGGCATAACCAGAAATGGATAGGCCTCCCGTATTTGGAAAGGTGTTCAATGGCGCAACAATTTGAAGATAAGTTTCAGCGCAAATTTTACTATTTGCGCCTTTCGGTCACTGATGTTTGTAACTTCAAATGTCAGTACTGCCTTCCTGATGGCTACAAACCTTCAGGCAAAAGTAATTCTTTTTTAACGCTCCCCGAAATCCAGCGTGTAGTCGGTGCTTTTGCTAACTGTGGTACTTCCAAAGTGAGGATCACTGGAGGAGAGCCCAGTTTACGTAAAGACTTTGCTGAAATTGTTCATGCTGTGGCTCAAACAAACGGAATAACCAAAGTTGCAATGACGACTAATGGTTACCGAATGAAAAAGCAGATCCACAGTTGGAAAGATGCTGGGCTAACCCATATTAATGTTAGCGTGGATAGCTTAGATCCTCGAATGTTCCACCAGATCACTGGTGAGAATAAGTATTTTGAAGTCATGTCAGGGATAGATCGAGCGTTTGAAGTTGGTTTTGAGCAAGTGAAAGTGAATGTGGTCTTACTTAAAGATTTGAACTCACGAGCGCTGCCGCAGTTTTTGTGTTGGATCAAAGACAGGCCTATTCAATTACGCTTTATTGAGCTGATGCAAACTGGCGAGATGGATCCGCTATTTCAAAATCAGCATGTGTCAGGTGTGTCGATACGCAATCAGCTAATGGCTGATGGATGGTTGCTCAAACAAAGACAATCCCACGATGGTCCAGCTCAAGTCTACTATCATCCTGATTATCTGGGGGAAGTCGGTTTGATCATGCCGTATGAACGAGATTTCTGTGTGAGTTGCAATCGTTTGAGAGTATCAGCAAAAGGGAAACTTCATTTATGCTTGTTTGGAGAACACGGTATTGAACTGCGCGATTTATTGCATCAAGACTCTCAACAGCAAGCCTTAATCGATCGTATTCAAGGCCAATTACAAACTAAAGCGGTGAGTCACTTTCTTCATGACGGTAATCCAGGTATGACGCCTCATCTTGCGTCTATCGGTGGCTAACATCAGACTTTGTAAGTTTTGATTTCATTTAATTAAAGGCCAAGTTAAGGCTGTAAGATAAAAATTTAACTAATATAGGTGAACAAATGGGGCATGCAGAAAAAAGCTTTCAACCCGCTAATATAGCGGTGTTAACGGTATCGGATACTCGTACCGAAGACAATGACACATCGGGATCTTATCTTGTCGAAAGTGCCACTCAAGCAGGGCACACTATCATAGATAAAAAGATTGTAATTGACGATAAATACAAAATTCGAGCCATTGTTTCACAGTGGATTGCAGACCGTAAAGTACAAGTTGTCATGGTCACCGGGGGAACTGGGTTTACGTCACGAGACAGTACTCCAGAAGCTTTGATCCCACTGTTTGATAAACAGGTTGAAGGTTTCGGTGAGTTATTTCGTCATGTGTCTTATCAGGAAATCGGTACATCGACGATTCAGTCACGCGCTGTGGGTGGGTTTGCTAATCATACGGTTATTTTTGCATTGCCAGGCTCAACGGGAGCTTGTCGTACAGGATGGACCAAGATCATTGAGCCTCAATTAGATGCCACACATCGCCCATGTAACTTTATGCCGCATATCGAAGGGTAGTAGCCTTATGAGTCAATTAACTCACATTAATGCTTCAGGTGAAGCCAATATGGTGGATGTGTCAGAGAAGGTATCAACAGTGAGAGAGGCTCGTGCAGAGGCTCTGGTGCAAATGCTACCAGAAACGATAGAGCTTATCACTTCTGGTCAGCATCACAAAGGTGATGTAATGGCTACTGCTCGCATTGCTGGAATTCAAGCAGCTAAACGAACCTGGGATTTGATCCCGCTTTGCCATCCATTGCTGTTGTCTAAGGTCGAGGTACACATTGAAGTTGTGCCATCAGCAAGTAAATTGCGCATTGAGTCCGTGTGTAAATTAGCTGGCAAAACAGGAGTTGAAATGGAAGCTTTGACAGCAGCTTCTGTTGCAGCACTGACTATCTATGACATGTGCAAAGCGGTACAAAAAGACATTGTCATTGAACAGGTTCGTTTACTGGAAAAAACGGGTGGTAAATCTGGTCACTTTAAGGCAAGCGTATGATTAAAGTTTTATTTTTTGCTCAAACTCGAGAATTAGTGGGTGTTGAAAGCTTAGATGTGGAAGCTTGCTTTGATACAGTGGAAGCGTTGCGCGCTAGTCTTGCTACGCGTGAGGGGAAGTGGGATTTGGCTTTGGATGCCAGCAAACTCCTCGCGGCTGTGAACCAATCGATTGTGTCTTTGAGTCATCCCCTCGCTGATGGGGATGAGGTGGCTTTTTTCCCGCCAGTGACGGGAGGATAAATCCAGTGAATAGCATCTCTGTACAAACTGAAGACTTCTCAGTAGGTTGTGAATATGAAAAGCTAGCCGACAACAGTGCCGTAGGTGCTGTTGTGACATTTGTGGGTAAGGTTAGAGATATGAACCTTGGTGACAGTGTGACAGGTTTGTCTTTGGAGCACTATCCAGGAATGACGGAAAAAGCCTTGATGGAAATTTGCAACCAAGCGACTCAAAGGTGGTCGCTATCTGGTGTTCGAGTGATTCACCGTGTGGGCGATCTTGATGTTGGTGACCAAATCGTATTTGTGGGTGTATCAAGCGCTCACCGAGGTGCAGCTTTTGAAGCCTGTGAATTTATAATGGACTATCTTAAAACCAAGGCTCCTTTCTGGAAAAAGGAACGTATAGATGGAGCGACTCGGTGGATTGAATCGCGCAATTCTGACCAGCTTGCTGCGCAGCGTTGGAAATCAAACCTCGAGAGCCCGCCTTTCACATAGTTTTGTCTCTGGGTCTATATGAACAAACAGATGATTAAACGGGCTGCAGTGATCGCTATAGTAGTGGGTACGCTGCTTAATCTCATTAACCAATATGATGCATTTGTGGGAGATAGTGGGTTGAATTGGGTCAAAGCCCTGTTAACTTACAGTGTCCCTTTTTGTGTTTCTTTGTTTAGTAGCTGGCTGGCAGCTCGTGATGCAAAGGCAAATTGTTCTTAGTTTAGCTTCTTTAGTGTGTTTTTGGAGTTGATAACAGAAACAATACTTGTCGGCTAATTTGGTGCCATTCTGCTTCCATATCTCTTACCTTCATCTTTCTGCGTTTAAAAATTGCATAACAAGACTTTATATTATGTTAAGTGTTTTTAATGCTTTATTTACCACTAAATTCCCGTAAATATTTTTTTGACAAGTAAAATTAACTGATTCAATTCAAGAAGCTGTAAATAGCTACTCCTAATGATAGATCCTATTTATCTTATGTTGTTCTGATTAACTAAAGAAAGGGTTTTTATAGATACTGATATCAAAAATATTGATTTTTTGTTTATGAAAACCTTGGAAAATTTATGAAATACGGCTCTGCTTAACACTTGAAACAGTTTATTAACATATCAAAGTGCATTTTTATTCATTATGTGGTTGTATGAACAGCATGTCATTTCACGGCACTTGACTATTGCATTGATATAAGAAGTTTTTATTTTTGACTAGTGAGTGTTTTGTAATCTGAAGCGAGAGGGTTGTATTACCATGAGAGCAAGCGCAGTTTTTATCCCAAGAAATGAGAGCATCAATTCTTCTAATGCATCGAAGTCACAAAATGAATGCTCAGAGGTGGCAAATAATATTAGAAAAGTGACTCAATTAAGGGGGCTTTCTCTCTCTAGTAACAATCTCCATAACACAACTGATTTACAAAAGAGCAAACCGAGTAACATAATTCAATTAGCACGCTCAAATAGTACGCCAGCCGCTATCTCCTCACCACCTCCCGAGGTGAAGTTGAGCAGCTTAGATAAAGATAAAGGCGGAACGCCAGAGCGTCGAGTCATCGCTGATGATGTCAAAATGATTCATTCAAAGCTCAAAGAAGTATTGGACGAAAATAACAAGCACGATCGTAAAGCTATCAATGTTTTGGAAACGGGATTAGAGCCTGTACTAAAAGAGTATGAGGGTCCAAACGGTCATTTATCTTATCAAGATACCAAGCAAATCCACGTCGCATTTAAGAAGTTGAGTAAGCAATTACCTAAAGGTGAGCTAAAGGAACTATGTACGATTCTTGCTCAGCATACTAAGTGTGATTGGATGCAAATGAAGCATGAAAAACTGCAAGCTAAGCAGTTAGGTGAGTATCTTGCGCTAGGAAAACCGGGTGCTGGGAAAGCCACAACATACAGTGCTGGTGTTAATGCAGGCGCAAGCTTGTTGGCAGTGCCAGGTACAGAAGCTAAGGTGGGGCCTTTTGCGGATATTTCACTAGGCATATCAACAGAGACACGTTTCAATGCTGATGATGAAGGTCTGGTCTTTGAGGAAATTAGCCAAAGCTTAAGTTCTGGGCTGAAAGCTGGAGTGCAGGCGAGCTTGTCGGATAATGTTGGATTGAAGGCGCAAGCCAAGGCTGGAGTTCAGGGGAGCCTTACTTATTTTAAAGAGTGGAACAATTCAAAAGACTATATTGCTCAAAATGGCCCTGATGCCAAAAGAACAAAAGCACTGAAGAAACAAAAACAACTTGCGGCCAATAGTCAGCATCGGCTTAATCAACTACTAAAATCTGCTTTAAAGTTCAATGCAAGTGTTAATGCTCCAGCCCCAAAGAGGACGAAACCACTGACCGGTTTCTATACCACTACAGTGGGCGATGTTGGGCTATCAGTTAATGCTGGCACTACGTTCAATGTTGGTAGTCTGGACATGAACTTTGGTGGTGGGTTTGGCGCCAATCGCTCGAAAAGTACCACGGATATCTATGAGTTTGTCCCCAACCAGCTCGTCGATGTCGTTCTCAAAAACCAAGATAGGATGAAGGAGCTTCCAAAGAACTTCACACATAAAGCTGAGCAAATATTGGCAAGGAGTAAGGACCCGAAGATGGCAATTGTAGGGTTGAAGCAGCTAAAAAGTGATGTGGATGAATATTACAAAGTGGTACAACAATACGACTATTTTAAATCATCCGGCACCGGTAAAAAATCAGAGTTAAAAGCGCTAAGAAGCCAAAAGCATGAAATTGAAAATAGTTGGGGAGCAATTGGTCGTCATCAGTTTTTGCAGTTTGCTTCAGCATCTCATGCACTTTTTGCCAGTACCATCATGCCAAACAAGCATCTTGTCTCCGGCATTAACCGAGAAAGAGAGCAAGAGTTATCGAACTTAATTGGTCAAACGGGCGTGCTGGTACAAAATCCATCAATTGACTACTCAAAGTCACGCTTAGACAAAATTGCAACTTTTGAGCAAGAAATTTATTTGCAGGTTGCAGATACTCGCTCGAGCTTCTCAATTAATGCCGGCCCGATTTCAGGCAGGTTGGATATCGTTGAGCGCCAGCGTATCCACCCCAGTAGAGTTCGTGAGGGTCGCTATATTGATGTGGTATTTACAGGTTCAGTAGCCAGCTCACTCCAAGGTATGGTTAATGGTGCCACATTACAGCAAGCGTTTGCTGATCAGGGTATAGAGTTGCCTGGAGATCTAGATATCGCTCCTGATCTCGGAGGTGGGATTTCATTTTCACACACCACCCGCTTTTTTAAGCCGGACTATAGCCAAGCTGAAGACTATAAAGGTGAGAAGGGCTGGCGCAAGCAGTTTTCTCGTAACACCAAAACGTTATCAGCGAATATTAATGTCGGCGGATCTGGCACGGTAGCGGTAGGGGCTCATGCAGGGGCTAA
This sequence comes from Vibrio aquimaris, assembly GCF_009363415.1. Lineage (NCBI taxonomy): Bacteria > Pseudomonadati > Pseudomonadota > Gammaproteobacteria > Vibrionales > Vibrionaceae > Vibrio > Vibrio aquimaris. Next base: position 1,018,478 of record NZ_CP045350.1, read on the forward strand.
TGTTGGGGTCAACAAAAGTAAAACGACTGTGGTAGGCGAAAGAATTGCTAGTGATGACTTGACCTTTACTATGGTGCGATTCAATCGTTTATATCGTGATGCTAAATTAAACACCGACAATGCAGAGTGGAAGCAGTTTGTCACAGACAACAAAGCTCAGTATAAGAAGATGTTTGCAAAGCTTGGTTCAAGTGAGCATCCAATGAAAGAGGAAGTGAAATTTTTCTTCAAAGAGTTAATTGATAGGGCACCACAAACAGAGAAGAGAAACCTAGAACAGCAACAGGATGAATTCTTCGCTACCATGAGAGCGTTTAAGCAAGACGAAGATAATGAGGATAAGTTTAAGCAAGCACAAGCTTGTCTAGAAAATTATTTAGAGCAACAGACGGCGCCTTGGTGGGAAGCACACACTGGCCGTTGGAAGGATTTGGAGTTTAAATCGAAGGCTGATTCTGGCTTGGATTTAAAATCGAAGCTTTTAAAAGGATTAGGTGTACACCTGAGAGCGAATAAGTTTCAAAGCCAGTAAAGTAAGCTTACATTTTCATAAAGTCAGTAGAGCTTTTTGCGTGATAGACCTGAGCTATTGGAAAAATTGTTGATTTCAATTTAGTAAAATCAAGAAATTAGACAACAATTACACTATAGAAAATGAGATTTGCACGCTAAGGAGACGCAAATGGAATCATTGAAAGTGAAAGATTATATGACGTTACAGGCAGTTAAATTTAAGCCTGAAATGTCATTAAGTGCGGCTTTAGAAAAGATGTTGAAATCGAGTTATCTTGGTGGCCCAGTCATTGATGATAAAGCTCAGGTTATCGGTTTTCTCTCAGGTCATGATTTACTCGATAAGTTAGTCAAAGTAAGCTACTACTGCCAAGACACTCATATTGTTTCCGATTGTATGCACTCACAAGTGCTTTCTGTTGGGCCAGAGACATCGATAATTGAACTAGCGGACATGATGAAATCTGGTAAGCCTAAGGTATACCCAGTTATCGATAGTGGAAAGTTGGTTGGAATCATTACTCGTCGTGATGTATTGCGTGCAGTTGCTAAGAATCTAGACGATTGCTTTAAACATCCGGTATAGTAATAAAAGTAAATAGCAAAAATAGGCGCTGTTGGGCGCCTCTTTTTTTGTTGAGCAAAAGTGGGAGTTGAGACTTAACGTGGAGAACCAGAGCGCGAAGTTTGTTGAAGGCTCGACCATGCGCCATATATTGGTGATGTCAGGGGCAGGGTCTGTTGGCCTCATGGCATTATTTGTGGTTGATTTACTTGATATGCTCTTCATTAGTATGTTGGGCCAGGTTGAGTTAGCCGCTGCGGTAGGATTCGCTGGTACATTAGTCTTTTTCTCTACATCTATTTCGATTGGTACTTCAATAGCTATGGGGGCTTTGGTATCCAAAGCAATTGGTGCCAAGCAGCGCGACCATGCTAGAAGGCTTAGTAGTAGCATTATGCTTACCGCTTTTACTATCAGCTGTGTTGTGAGCACTTTGATGTTCGTATTTATTCCCGAACTTCTCGCTGCCATTGGTGCTAAGGGGTATGTGGCGGAGCGTGCGCAAGCTTACCTACAAATATTGCTACCAAGTGGGCCGTTAATTGCCATTGCTATGTCTGCGGGTGCAGGACTTAGAGCCGCAGGAGATGCCAAGCGGTCTATGTGGGCAACACTTGCGGGAGGTATCATCAATGCAGTGTTGGACCCGATTTTTATTTTTGGCTTTGGTTGGAATGTTGAAGGTGCGGCCGTCGCAACCGTTTTTGCTCGGTTTACCGTATTCTTCTTCTCGCTGTACCCTCTTATTCGTGATCATGATTTGGTTGCTTTACCCTCGTTGTCAGCGTGGAAAAATAGCCTCAAAGCGATATTAACCATATCTATTCCTGCGATTATTACCAATATTGCGACACCTATTGGCAATGCGATCGTGACCACATCAATTGCAAAGTATGGAGAAGATTTTGTTGCTGGCTATGCAGTAATAGGACGCCTTATTCCCGTTTGCTTTGCAGTAATCTTTGCGTTATCCGGCGCGGTTGGTCCAATTATTGGGCAAAACTTTGGTGCCGAGCGGTTGGATCGCGTTCGTGATACGTTAACCAACTCTTTAATTGTTACTACCGCTTATACATCAGTGGTTTGTATCCTTCTCTATTTCGTTCAGTCATTAGTGATCACAGGATTTAGTTTACAAGGTGATGCAGCCATTATTGTTTCTGCTTTTTGTACTTATGTCGCCTTTAGCTTTGTGTTTAATGGCGCTCAGTTTGTGGCCAACACTTCGTTCAACAACCTTGGTAAACCTTTATACTCAACAGCATTAAATCTAGGGAAAGCGACGTTAGGTACTTTACCTTTTGTATACCTTGGGTCTATTTGGTTTGGTGCGCTTGGTGTTCTGTATGGACAAGCAATTGGGTCGGTAGTCTTTGGTATTCTCGCGCTTATTGTATTGCATAAACACATCAGTGATTTGACCCAAGGCGATAGATTTGAATTGGAGGAAGAAGACCCATCGATCACAAGTATTAACTCTCAACCTTTCTGTACTCACGATGCAGTATTGATTGATGAAGTGGCTAGCCAGAAAGAGAGTCTATTAACCGAAGAAAAAAATAGTTGACCTTGGAGTAGACTCCAAGGTTTATGATTACAGTGTACATTAAGTGGAGAGAATATTATGTGCACTAAACATCATTCATGCCGCTCAGCTAAAGTGGCCTTCAATCCTAGTCATGAAGCCTCTTGCTCGAATCCTAAAATAGCTCACATACAAATGGAAGGGATCAGTGAGGTTGATTCTGGATGTTGCAGTTCAGATAACTGTTCTAGTGGAACTCAGTCTTCCGATGAGGAAAGCGACCCGATAGGGATTAAGAAAAAAGGTCACACTCACAGTTGGAAAATTACGGGCATGGACTGTCCGTCATGCGCAAAAAAAATTGAAACAGCGGTTAATAAAGTCGCTGGTGTCATGGAGGCTAAAGTTTTATTTGCCACAGAAAAACTTGTGGTCAAGCTAGATAGCAAAAGTACTGCCGATAACGTTGAACAAGCTATTCAGGGCGCAGGCTTTCGTTATAACAGTGACTTGTCTTCAACAAAGCCGCAGCCTAACTCAGGTTGGAAAGCCTTAGTTAAACAAAACTCTTCGATTATCGCGATTGCATTATCTATGGCTATCGCTGCGCTTCTTAAACCAATATCTCCTGTATTCAGTGAATGGATGTTCACTTTAACCTGTTTGGCAGGCTTATATCCAATTAGCAAGAAAGCACTCCAGTTGGCTAAATCAGGGACTCCATTTGCGATAGAAACGTTAATGAGTGTTGCGGCTATCGGCGCTCTCTACTTAGGTGAAGCAGCGGAAGCGGCCATGGTACTTTTGCTGTTCATGATTGGTGAGCGTTTAGAAGCATTTGCCGCTTCACGAGCGCGAAGTGGTGTTCAGTCATTGATGGAGCTAGTGCCTGAAACCGCGACAAAAATAATCAATGATGAGCGTGTTGAAGTGTCTGCTAGTGAACTACAACCTGGCGACATTATTGAAGTTTCACCAGGGGCTAGACTTCCAGCTGATGGAAAACTGATGGGGCAAGCCGCCAGTTTTGATGAAAGTGCGTTAACCGGTGAATCAATACCTGTTGAACGTATTGAAAATGATTCAGTGATGGCAGGCGCAGTAGTGGTTGATAAAGTGGTGCGCTTTGAGATCACCTCTAAGCAAGGGGAAAATGCTATTGATCGAATTTTGCATCTTATTGAGGAAGCAGAATCGCGTAAAGCGCCACTAGAGCGCTTTCTCGATAAGTTTAGCCGTTGGTATACGCCCTTAATGATGTTGGTATCTTTAGTTGTTATTCTTGTACCGCCGCTATTTTTTGCTCAGCCTTGGGAAACCTGGGTTTATCGAGGGCTCGCTTTACTGCTTATCGCTTGTCCGTGTGCTCTGGTGATCTCCACACCTGCAGCCATTACATCTGGGCTTGCAGCTGGCGCTAAACGAGGTGCTTTAATCAAAGGCGGCGCAGCACTTGAGCAGCTGGGTAAAATAGAAACCGTTGCCTTTGATAAAACGGGCACTCTGACAATGGGAAAACCAGAAGTCACAGATATCATTACCATGGGTCATGTTGAAGGAGCAGAGCTTCTGCGCAATATTGCTGCCATTGAAGTTGGCTCTACCCACCCACTTGCTGTGTCACTGGTGAATAAAGCCAAATCGTCTGGCATCGAGATCCCTGAGGCAGATGACAAACAAGCGCTAATAGGTCTTGGTGTGCGTGGTTTGGTTAATGGAGTTGAATATCAGGCAATCGCACCAAGCAAAATCGGTTTTGTATTGTCGAGTGATGTTGCCGAGGATGTGCGTAAGCTGGAACAGCAGGGCAAAACAGTGGTGGTGGCGATTAAAGGGGATAATACAGTTATTGGCCTCATTGCTTGGCAAGATACCTTGAGAGAAGACTCGTCGGATGCCGTTCGGGCGCTTAAGAATCTTGGCGTTAATGCAATTATGCTGACCGGAGACAATGCTCGCAGTGCAAAGGCCATTAGCTCATTGATAGATATCGACTACAAAGCCGGATTGCTACCACAAGATAAAGTGACGTATGTTGAGAGTTTGTCATCAACAGCAAATGTAGCCATGGTTGGTGATGGCATCAACGATGCACCTGCGATGAAAGCATCCAGTATTGGTATTGCTATGGGTGGAGGAACAGATGTGGCACTTGAGACTGCGGACGCCGCCCTAACTCATAACCGCTTGGTCGAGTTGGCTAGCATGATCGAGTTGTCTCGAGCAACACTCAACAATATACGTCAGAACATTGCTCTTGCACTGGGGCTCAAGGGTATCTTTCTTGTTACCAGCTTGCTTGGTATTACCGGACTTTGGGTGGCTGTTCTCGCTGATAGTGGCGCAACTGCGATCGTGACCCTTAATGCACTCAGGCTACTTAAGTTTAAGCCACAAACATAGGTGTTTAGTCACACAACCAAGCCTGAGAGTTATTCTCAGGCTTTTTTATGTAATTTAGGCACTAATAGACAATAAAGTGTGATGCAAAACGATTTTATTTGCAAAGAAGATATTTGGTTATCAATTATTTGTGATTTAAATCACCATTAAAGTTGGCTCAGTTGGATACATTATGCCCTGTACCCAACCAAATAAATAAAACGAAAAGATAGGCAACGCCACCTATTTCGTTATGAAAGGAGCTATTTTATGTCTCAAGCTGTATTCCATCTAGGAGTCACTCAAGACGATCTTGCTGATGCCAAGCTAGCAATTATTCCAGGTGATCCTGCTCGCGTTCAAAAAATTGCTGAACAAATGGATAATCCTGTGTTTTTGGCCAGTCATCGTGAGTACACACTTTACCGTGCCGAGCTTGATGGCAAACCCGTTATTGTTTGCTCTACTGGTATTGGTGGTCCTTCAACCTCTATCGCGGTTGAAGAGTTGGCTCAGCTTGGTATCAATACTTTCTTACGTGTTGGTACTACTGGTGCTATCCAACCACATGTGAAGGTGGGAGACATGATAGTATCCACAGCTTCAGTTCGCTTAGATGGTGCCAGCTTGCACTTTGCTCCAATGGAATTTCCAGCAGTGGCTGACTTTGAGGTTGCGACGGCAATGAAAGCTGCGGTTGAAGAGTCTGGTGCTAAAGTTCATATGGGCGTGACCGCCTCTAGTGATACTTTTTATCCTGGGCAAGAGCGCTATGATACCTTCTCTGGCCGCGTAGTGAGGCGTTTTCAAGGCTCAATGAAAGAATGGCAAGATATGGGTGTTCTGAATTTTGAGATGGAATCAGCGACGTTACTGACAATGTGTGCAAGCTCTGGCCTGAAAGCAGGCTGTGTAGCAGGAGTCATTATCAACCGTTCTCAAAAAGAAACCCCCGATCACTCAACCCTGAAAGAAACGGAAGCTCGTTCAATTAAAGTGGTTGTTGAGGCCGCGCGTAAGATGCTTTGATACAAGATTAATATCGATAAGGATCTTCTATAGAGGGGCTAGAGAAGATCTTTATTATTATAGGTTTATTTTCATAGCAGAATCCTGCTCAATTTATTTTTTTCCGCGGAGCTAAATATTTTATTGGTCGACAGTGCAGCAGAAAGCCTCTTTGCGGTCGTGTCCAGCGTTGGATACAATGGTACGTTTTTTGACTAGTATGATTGCCGTAAGTAATGCCATTAATGAAAGAATGGTAATTAAAGTGTCTTCTTTGGGCTGAACCTGTGAACACAATAAACTCACCAGGCTCCAGAAACCAATACATATACAACCTTGTAGCGCAGCCGCATAACCTGAGTAATAATCAGCGAATATTCTCAAAGAGCTAGCCATGGCATTAATAAAAAATAGCCCACAAAAAATGGCCATGAGACATAAATAGATAGCGATATCTATTCCTGATTGAGGTAGTATCCATTGTTTGGTCAAAAAAGCTATAGCCAGTATCGTATTAGCCCAAATTGAAAAAGATATAATACCTTCCTCGGAGTAGAATTTTAGTAATAATAGATTGCTAATTGCAGCAAAGGCATAACAGCAACCCATAGTGAGAGTAAATAACCCATATTCATATGTGGAATATTTAAAATCATTTTGAAAGATATATGGAGACAGAAGGTGTGCTATTACCATTTCCCCCCAAAATAAAGTCATTAGTACTGTCAGTGTAGTGAATTTAGTATTAGTAAGTATACGCCTAAAAATTAATATTCGCCTTTTTTTGTTAATCTTATTATTCTGAACTTTTTGTTTTTTTAGTTTTATTGTAAATAACAAAATAATTAATTGGTAGAAAAATAAAATGACGAAAATATGTTTCCATGAATAGTAAGACGAAATTGTAGCTCCTATATAAGGAGCAATAATTGGTGTTATAGAGTAGAAGAATTCGAAACATAGAAACCCATAAGTAAGCTGTTTTCCTTTATAATTATCCATTAATATAGGTGTTGCTAAGATTGAAGTGCTTAAGCCAACTCCTTGTAAAGTACGCCCTATTAAAAAATTTATTGGGTTTTGAATAAAAATTATCAGGGCAGTGCCTATTAAGCTTACGCACAAGCCCGTAATGATTATATTTCTTCGGCCTAGTTGTTCAGATAAAACGCCTGCTAATAGTAAAAATATCGCATTAGCCCCAAGATATAGGATAAGTGATGAATTAGCTGCAAGATAACTCATATTCAAAGCTTCTTGTATTTCAGGGAGAGCAACTAAATAAATATCGACAAACACTTGGTAAGCAATACCAACTAAAACAGCAACTAACAAAGGGGTTATACGTGACATAGTAATTACTTTACCTTCATCTCTCTGTAGCGTTCCTGTAAAAAGCTATGTGCAGTATGATGTTCGGAAAGTTTGCACTCTTCTTTTGGGTGAACACAAAATGCAAGAGAAATTCGCTCTTCATGTGAATTAGAGGGTTGTATTACTCTGTGATAAAAAGAAGGGTAGAAATCTTTGGTACGCATTGCAAGCATATCACCAGAATTTATTACGATACTATTGGGCATATATGGAACTGGTGTCCACTTACCATCTCTGGTTTTAGCTTCTAAGCCTGCACTAGATACATTAGGTAGTAGAGTAATTAGATTAATATCCGCGTGTGATTCAGCTCTTTGTGCACCAGATTTTGCATCGTCGGAAAAGCTATCTAACGGTGGATAGTAATTCATTCTAAATAACGTTTGTGGTGAGTCTTTTGCCATACTGTCTAGTGGTTCTTCTAGTTCAGTCTTGATTTCTTGGGGAAGATATTCATGCAACCACCCCAGCAGTTTTGCAGACAAATCGAGTAGACGCAGTCTGATGTTATCACTTATTTCTTTTTGTTCAGGAGGACATATTTTTCCATCATAATAGTGATATATCTCTTTAAGATCTTTTTTAGTGAAACCTTTGGCAGTTTCAGAAACGGTTCGAGGAATAAAGCCAGCTACTGTATCTTTATTGTATAAGAAGGATTTTTTACTGTCGTCAGCTTGGTAAAAAAAATTTAACCAATTTGAATATAGACTTTCTATATCTGATTGTTCAATACCAGTTTCTGTTAATACGACAAAGCCAGACTGATGAAGAGCTTGAGCGAATTCCTTAGCTGTATCTGAACTATTATTACTCATATTTATTACTTTCATGCCATTCTCTTTCCTTGTGATGAATCATGGGACGAAAAGCCTACCATAAATATGAATATTATCTATGTTTCATATTGTTTATTTTCGTTTTTAGTGATCGTGATTAATTATTTCTATTATAAATATAACTATATTGGAAAGTTTGTAGATTTTTTGATAAATAATTAGAGATGAAGGAGATATATTTAGAATCACTATCTACAAAAAGCCCTGCTATTTAGAGCAGGGCTTTAAAGTAATACTATTAAGCGCTATTACATGACACGCATACCAGGTTGAGCGCCTTCATGAGGTTCTAGAATCCAGAGATCGCTTCCGCCTGGTCCAGCAGCCAAAATCATACCTTCTGACATACCAAACTTCATCTTACGAGGCTTAAGGTTTGCAACCATAACGGTCAACTTCCCTTCAAGTTCTTCTGGCTTATATGCCGACTTAATGCCGGAGAAAACCTGACGAGTTTCGCCACCGATATCAAGCTGAAACTTCAGTAGTTTGTTAGCTTTTGGTACTTCCTCGCAGGAGATAATACGAGCGATACGCATATCAACAGCGGCAAAAGCATCGAAATCTATTTCTTCTGCAACCGGATCTTTATCCAATTCGGTTTGGCTAGCTTGATTCTTAGCGGCTTCAGCTTTTTCCTTGGCTGCCATTTCAGCAGCGGCATCTTGTTTTGATGCTTCAATCATAGCCTCAACCTTTTTCGGGTCGATACGATTAAACAGAGCCTTGAATTTGGTAATTTCATGACCTGTTAATGGCTTGGCTATTCCTTCCCACGTCAGCTCTTCATTTAGGAAAGCTTGTGTACGTGCGGCTAGAGCAGGCATCACAGGCTTGAGGTAAGTCATGAGCACGCGGAACAAGTTAATACCGACAGAACAAATATCTTGTAGCAGTTGGTCTTTGCCTTCCTCTTTTGCCACAACCCAAGGTGCTTTTTCGTCAACATATTGGTTGGCTTTGTCAGCCAGTGCGGTTACTTCACGTATTGCACGGCCAAATTCACGCGTTTCGTAAAGCTCGGCTATGCGATCGGCCGCGGCAACAAATTCTTGGTACAATTCTGGCTCTGCAAACTCATCAGAAAGCTTACCCTCGAAGCGTTTTGTGATAAATCCAGCATTGCGCGAGGCAAGGTTAACAATTTTATTTACTACATCTGCGTTAACACGTTGAGTGAAATCTTCAAGGTTAAGGTCTAAGTCATCGATACGGCTGTTTAGTTTGGCCGCATAGTAGTAACGTAGGCACTCAGGATCGAGGTGATCAAGATAAGTGCTGGCTTTAACAAATGTGCCTTTCGATTTAGACATTTTGGCACCGTTAACAGTGACGTAGCCGTGAACAAACACATTATTTGGTTTACGGAAACCACTGCCTTCGAGCATGGCAGGCCAAAATAGAGAGTGGAAATAAACGATGTCTTTACCAATGAAGTGGTAAAGCTCGGTTGTGCTGTCTTTTTTCCAGTATTCGTCAAAGTCTAAATCACTGCGCTTATCGCACAGGTTCTTAAATGAACCCATGTATCCGATAGGTGCATCGAGCCAAACATAAAAGAATTTGTCTTTTTCGCCTGGAATTTCAAAACCAAAATAAGGGGCATCGCGAGAGATATCCCATTGTTGCAGGCCTGATTCAAACCATTCTTGCATCTTATTGGCTGTTTCAGCTTGCAGTGAACCTGAGCGCGTCCATTCTTGGAGCATGCTTTCAAACTGTGGCAAATCAAAGAAGAAATGCTCAGAGTCTTTCATCACTGGCGTTGCGCCGGAGACCGCTGATTTAGGGTCAATCAGTTCAGTCGTGCTATAGGTTGCACCGCAGCTGTCACAGTTATCGCCGTACTGATCGTCAGATTTACACTTAGGGCAAGTGCCTTTTACAAAACGATCAGGCAGGAACATTTCTTTTTCTGGATCAAATAGCTGAGAAATCGTACGGCTAGAGATAAAACCGTTTTTCTTCAGTTCCAAATAGATGTGTGACGCAAGCTGCTTGTTTTCTTCAGAATGAGTACTGTGGTAGTTATCAAAGCTAATATCGAAACCAGCGAAGTCTTTTTGGTGCTCTTCACTAACGGCAGCGATCATCTCTTCTGGTGTGATTCCCATCTGTTGTGCTTTGAGCATAATTGGCGTGCCGTGGGCATCGTCAGCACAGATGAAGTTTACCGTGTTACCACGTAGGCGTTGGTAGCGAACCCAGATATCAGCCTGAATGTGTTCAAGCATATGACCTAGGTGGATCGAACCATTAGCATACGGAAGGGCACAAGTTACCAGCAGTTTCCTTGGATCAAGGTTTCTTTGATCGTTTGCCATACTTAATATTCGCTTTTCTGATAGATATAAAAAATTGACCCTAATACTACCTTATCCACATTGCGACTCCAAGGTATCATCTGCTCGAATACCTTAGTTTTTTCAGGGTTCAGTCCATTAAAGAGCAATGCTAGGATTAGAATCATAAGGAGGACCTATGCGTCAATTGTCGAACAAAGAAGAACTTTGCCATTGGCTTAATCAGTTTGAGCACCCAAGTCTTACTCAAGAATGGGCTAGTGTGCCGGGTATGGTTTCGGTCTCAGCGACCAAGCTCACGGTATCTATACCTTTTGCGGCATCGTCTCTAGTTGAAAGCTTATCGAGCTGGGTAGAGTCGCAACATTGCAATGGACAAATTGCCCCAGTTGAGTATGAAATAATTGTGCAGCCAAAGGCTTTGCAAACTCATGTCAGTCATGAGATAAGCGGCGTTAAAAATATTATTGCCGTCACTTCAGCAAAAGGCGGGGTCGGCAAGTCAACCACAGCCGTCAACCTTGCGCTTGCGATCGCCCAATCCGGTGTAAAAGTTGGTTTGTTGGATGCGGATATTTATGGTCCTTCCGTGCCTCTTATGATTGGCCAACAAGGTGCCTCTCCCCAAGTTAAAGACGATAAATGGATGCAGCCTATATTGGCGCACGGTATTTATACCCACTCTATTGGATATTTAGTGTCAAAAGATGAAGCGGCAATTTGGCGCGGCCCAATGGCTTCGAAAGCTCTCGCTCAACTGCTTAATGAAACCGAGTGGCCAGAGCTCGACTATCTTGTGATTGATATGCCGCCTGGTACAGGTGATATTCAATTAACCCTTGCTCAGCAGGTGCCAGTGACAGGTGCGGTGATTATCACCACGCCACAAGATCTTGCGCTTGCGGATGCGCGCAAAGGTGCAGCCATGTTTGAAAAAGTGCAGGTACCTGTGATTGGACTGGTTGAGAACATGAGCTATCACATTTGCAGCCATTGCGGTGGTAAAGAGGCCATTTTTGGTGTCGGAGGAGCGCAGAAAATGGCTAGCGAGTTTGGTCTCGATTTGCTTGCCCAGATCCCTTTGCATATTTCGCTAAGAGAAGATACGGATAATGGCTGTCCAAGCGTTGTCGCCAGACCAGACTCAGAACAAGCGGCGGACTATATTCAGTTAGCAGAATCCGTGTGTGCAAGAATGTATTGGCACGGAAAAGAAAAGCCACAGTCAATTCAGTTTACAATGCTTGATTAATGTTTCGTTGCGTTGGTGTTAATACTTGTTGTGGCTTTTAGGATATTACTCAATTTGAGGTATACGCGGTAATCGTTTGCGTTACCGTTATTGCTTCTAATTAGCGTTTTGGATGAAATCCTCACTAGCATGTCAAAGGCGAACTCCCTATAATCAGGCGGTTTATATATTACACACTAGTACTTTATGGGCATATTTTGTCCAGTTTGGGTATTAGAACACGACACCAATTCAATTCATCGGGTGCAAGAATAATGTCTGATAATAATCAATGCGTCATCGTCGGTATTGCTGGCGCATCGGCTTCTGGAAAAAGTTTAATCGCTAGTACTATCTATAATGAACTTCGTGAGAAAGTAGGCGATCATCAAATTGGTGTAATTACGGAAGATTGCTATTACAACGATCAGGGTCACCTGAGCATGGAAGAGCGTGTTAAAACCAACTACGACCACCCGAACGCATTAGACCATGACTTACTGTGTGAGCATTTAAAAACGCTGACCCAAGGTGATGCAGTTGAAGTGCCAGAATACAGCTATGCTGAGCATACTCGTACTGAAAATACGACCTTGATGACACCAAAAAAAGTCATCATCCTTGAGGGGATCCTGCTTCTGACAGACCCTCGTTTACGTGAACTTATGCACGCGACTGTGTTTATGGATACACCGCTAGATATTTGTTTGCTGCGCCGCGTGAGACGTGACGTAGAAGAACGTGGCCGTACCATGGAGTCTGTTTTAAAACAGTACCAGGAAACAGTGCGACCTATGTTCATGCAGTTTATCGAGCCATCTAAGCAACACGCAGATATTATTGTGCCTCGTGGTGGTAAAAATCGCATCGCGATTGATGTTTTAAAAGCGCATATTGCAAAACTTTTGAAAGCTTAAGCCTTATTCCTATTCAAGCGCTTTATTTTTTTCGTAAGAAGTGGCACCTTAGGTGCCACTTTCTTTTTATCTGTAATAAGCCTTATCACCCAAGTTCGCTTTTGGATGTATTGGCCAATCTACGACAACCCTGAACAGCAAGGATAATTCTGATGAAGAAACTGTTCCTATTAATTGCCATTCCAATCATCGTGCTGCTTGGTGCGATTGTAGCGCTGGTACTTTTCGTCAACCCGAATCAGTTTAAGCCACTTATCGTTGAGCAAACTCAAAAACACACTGGCTTGGAGTTGGTAATAGAAGGTGACATCAGTTGGAAGTTTTTTCCATCGCTTGGCTTTGAGCTAGGTAAGACAGAACTGAGAAACCCACAAGGGTTTTCTAAACCGAACTTATTTAAAGTTGATACGGTTGGTATTGATGTGTCAGTGTCACCGCTTTTAAACCAGCAACTTGAAATTGGTAATATTACCCTTGATGGTGCGGAGTTCTATCTTGAGACACTTAAAGATGGCACCAAGAACATTGATGCGTTAACCAAAGCGCAGACAGAACAAGCAGAGTCAGAACAAGCAGAGTCAGAACAACCAGCTGCTACTGATACGCCAGTAGAGTCTTCGTCCACTGACACGACAGAGAAACCAGCCTCCGGTTGGAGCCTTAACCTTGCCGGTGTGACCATATCCAAAGCTGCGATTGAAATTCAGGATAAACAGGCAGGCACATACACCAAGTTGTATGATGTGTCTCTTAACTTGTCCGAGTTTGCTATTGATACCTGGACCCGCACTGATTTTGCGGTTAAAGGTGAGAACAATCAGCAGAAGTTTAATGCACAGGGGAGCGCTGAATTTAAGTTAGCAAAAGGTTTTGCCGAGTATTCGTTGCGCAGCATAGAACTTAACGCGGGTTTTAGTGATCCAGCGAATCAGTTTGACTCGATTAAACTAGGTTTGGAGACATTTGATTTTGATAAAGCCAATGCTTTGACTTATCACCTAGTAGGACGTGCTGCCGATCTCGACATTGATATGCAAGGCAGCGGCAGTTTGACCGTCGATAAAGCGATCTCAAAAGTGGTGATGGACAAGTTGACCCTTGATGCAACATTTAAAGGTGAGACTCTGCCGCAATCTCCGATGAAAGTCGATATGGTCTCTGATTTATCCTTTGACTTGACTAGAAGCCATTTAAGTTTTGTTTTAGAGAAGCTAACCGCTAACGCCTTGGCATTTGATGGTAAAGCCAATGTGACCTTAGGTGATATTCCTAAAGTGCGTTTTTCACTCCATAGCCCTAATATCGATTTGGATGAATTTCTTGGTCTTGATACAGCAAAAACTGACAAAGCATCGACGGAAAAACCAAAGGCAGCACCAAGCCAAAACAGTGCGCAAAAGGCGTCAACTCAACCAGAAGTTGAACCAGATTTATCCGTACTTAAGTCTCTAGATATCAAAGGCGATATCACCATTGATAAATTTAAGGCGAGTAACGCCAAGATGGAAAAGGTCAAAACCAGTTTCTATGTCAATCGTGGTATTGCTGAACTGACGTCTTTTTCTTCGAACTTGTACCAAGGTTCGATCAATGCTTCTGCAAAACTGGATGCAAGAAAAAGCCCAGCGACTTATACGGTTAAAAAGCGCATTAAAGGTGTTAAGGTTCAGCCTTTGCTTTCCGATGTGGCTAACAATGATAAGTTAGAAGGTACAGGTAACATCGATGTTGATGTGAAAGGCCGCAGCCTGACTCCAACAGGGATTCAAAAGAATTTAGTTGGTACTGTGGTCATTAACTTTACCGATGGTGCGGTGAATGGCATCAACGTCGCTCAGTTAATTCGTGAAAATTACGCTAAGTTTAAAGGTCAAAAAGCCGAGCCTTCTAAAGAAGCACAGAAAACCGACTTTAGTGCGATGAAAGCAACCTTAAAGCTTAATAAAGGCGTTGTTTCGACCAATGATTTATCAATGCAATCGCCACTGCTGCGTATTCGAGGAAATGGCAGTGCGAACTACATCGAGCAAACCGTTAACTTTACGGTCAGTACTTCGATTGTCGGCTCACTGGAAGGTCAAGGTGGTAAGAATATTGATGAGCTAAGAGATGTGACCATTCCAATTAACATCTCTGGTTCTTGGGCAAAACCTAAATTTAAGCTGGTCTTTGACGATGTATTGAAACAGAAAGTCGAAAAAGAAGTTGATCGTGGTTTGAAAAAGCTAGATGAGAAACTCGGCGATAAGATAAAAGATCAAAAGACCAAGGATGCGGTTAACAGCCTGATTAAAGGGTTGTTTAACTAAGCTGCATTAGTCACGAACAAGCTTAGAGTAAAGCGCCCAGTTGGGCGCTTTTATTTTAAGGCGGTTACCAATCAACCCCTTTTAGCGCTTTGACTCCGGAGTCAAACGCATGTTTCACATTCTTAACCTCAGACACAGTATCAGCCATTTCAATCAGAGTACGGTGTGCTCCGCGCCCAGTAATAATTACCGATTGCATCGACGGTCTGTTGTTTAGAGCGTCAACTACTTCCTCTAATTCGATATAGCCGTAGCTAACCATATAAGTTAGTTCATCAAGCAAAATCACGTCTATCGAAGCATCGCTGAGCATACGTTTACACTCCCCCCAAACTGTCTGCGCCGCTTGAGTATCGAGCTCTTTATCTTGTGTTTCCCAAGTAAAACCGGTTGCCATCACTTGAAATTCGACGCCAAGCTTTTCCAGAAGATTTCGCTCGCCGTTATCCCAAGTGCCTTTGATAAATTGTGCGACTGAACAAGTTAAGCCGTGGCCAACGGCGCGGGCTATGGTTCCAAACCCTGAGGTCGATTTACCTTTGCCATTACCAGTAATAATAAGTAATAGACCTTTTTCATCTTGAGCTGCTGCAACTCTCGCATCGACTTGTTGCTTCACTTTTTGTTGTCTTGCCTGATGGCGTTCTTGTTTCTGGCTATCAGATGTCACGGGAAGTCCTTTTTAATTTTAAAAACTGAGTCTATGATATCGCATCCACAGTGGTGCAAAAAACCATGGCTTTGTAAGGAAAAGGAAAATATGGCCAAGAAGATACTCGTTGTTTGTATGGGCAATATCTGTCGTTCACCAACAGGCGAGGCAATTTTACGAGCGAAAGCTGAGCGTATGGGGCTTGATATCGAGGTTGATTCAGCAGGAACAATTGGTTATCACCAAGGTAATCCGCCCGATCCCCGCTCCAAGTCGGTTGGTGAGCGCCGAGGCTATTCATTTAAAGGGATCGTATCACGCCAAATTGTCGATGAGGATTTTGCTTACTTTGATTTGATTTTGGCCGCTGACAAGGACAATCTTGCCGATTTACACGCGCAATGCCCAGTTGAGTATCGAAACAAATTGCAGCTGTTTCTTAGCTATGGTGAGAGCGAACACGAAGAAATCCCTGACCCGTATTATGGCGGGGACAATGGTTTTGAACTGGTTGTCGATTTGATTGAACAAGCCTCAGAAAAGCTGCTCAAAACCTTAGCTAACCAGTAAAGTGTTCAGTAAAGTGTTTGACGAATACCGAACTAGGCGGCCATAACTCGGCCGCTAAAGTAATCGTTAGAGACAATATACTCGGTATTTCTAATTAACTCATCACGTATCTTCGCCCAGTGGATATTTTGCTGTTCATAGCAAGGCACCACTCCTCCAACACGTATATTGAATGGATTAAGCTCTTTTGCCCAGCTTTGGGTGAAACCTGCAACCATAGAGGTTGCATTTTCAAACCCAGACATATCACTGTAATCCGCGTGAGCAATCACGTTGACAATCACACCATTTTTTTTGTCTTGGCGCATTCTTTCAGCGGTTGCCTGACCGAAGGTAAATAAAGTGGTGGCCATCAAAGATAGATGTTGAGTGAAAATATCGCTGGCTTTTTCATCAAAGAATTTTGGCATGGTTTGGCTAGTGAGTGCATTGATCAATACATCAGGGGATTGATGAACGGATTGATCAATAAAGTTAAACAATGAGTTAATGCTATCTAAAGAATGATCATTCATTGCATGCTGATAAATATTCGATGAAATTTTTTTGCATCGCTCAAAAGTTTCATTTAATTGGGATTTATTGGTATCACAAAGAATGACAATTCCATCAAGAGATGCAAAGTGCATAGCTAGGGTGCTGCCGAGTTGAGTTCCTGCGGAAGTTATTAATATTACAGCACTTTTTATGTCCATACACTGTGCCTCCATTGGCGGCCTTGAAAGTTTGTCCACATATCATGGTAGATTAATTGTGTGCTTGGTGTGAATAAGGTCAAATAACTTGTGTATATCTTGGGGTTAAATTAAATAACTTGCGCTCATTCACATTTATGAGAAACTTGTTGATTAATAAGTGAGTGATATGAAAGTAATTGTGATCTGAATAGATCTTTAAACTTGTGTTTGAATTTGGAAGCTTCTTTGGGCTGTGACCAACTGATTGTAAAGATCGATTGGCATGATAGATTTGCTGCCAGTCTCACCCAATTGGCGACGTTGGTGCCCTGATAGGTTGTGGTAGACTTCTTCGGGAAGATTGAATGTGTCTTCCGGTAGATAAGCCAGAGCATCAGGTTTGAGGTAGTGACTCAGTTTGGCGCTTGGCAGGCCAGAGGTGTGAAATAGCTCTGCCTGAGTGGCCGCTACTGGATAAGATTCTTGGTTGGAGCGAAGTTCTTGTGGCTGTGATAATTCAAAGCGGCGTCTTAAGGCCTCTTCTGTTGTGTCTATTTCTTCCACTATTTCAAGAGGGGTGTTATCTCTAACATCATCAGAAAACATCGATAGAATCAAGGCAAAGTCAGCACGACGCCCTTCGTGAACGGCATGGTTAATCCCATCACCGAACTGAAGCTCGTTAATTATTCCCGCTTTGTCTAATGTATGAATCTGAGTTTGCATCTTACCTCGCTTGATGCTTATGTAACGGCGACACCCAGACAAACTTTAGTGAAATGGTTGAACAGAAAAGAAAAAAGCCAGCAGATGCTGGCTTTTGATACGCAATAAGCGTTAGAGACTGGTAGCAGAATTATTTTGCTAGATTCTGTGCAACAAAATCCCAGTTAACTAGCGCCCAGAAGCCGTTCATGTAATCAGGGCGAACATTGCGGTAATCGATATAGTAAGCGTGTTCCCACAAGTCAACAGTAAGCAGTGGAGTCGTACCTGCTTCTGTTAGAGGCGTTGCTGCGTTAGATGTGTTAACGATATCTAGAGAACCGTCCGCTTTTTTAACCAGCCAAGTCCAAGAAGAACCAAAGTTGTTGATTGCTGAGTCAGTGAACTTAGCTTTAAAGTCTGCGAAAGAACCAAACGCAGCATTGATTGCTTCTGCAACCGCACCTGTAGGCTCACCACCTGCATTTGGCGCAAGACAGTGCCAGTAGAAAGTGTGGTTCCAGATTTGAGCCGCGTTGTTGAATACGCCACCTGAAGAAGTCTTGATGATCTCTTCTAGTGATTTACCTTCAAACTCAGTACCTGGAATAAGACCATTTAGCTTAACAACGTAAGTGTTGTGGTGTTTGCCGTGGTGGAAATCTAGAGTTTCAGCTGAGATATGTGGTTCTAGTGCATCTTTTGCGTAAGGAAGAGCTGGTAGTTCAAATGCCATTGCTCGATTCTCCATTAAATATGAGAGAGTTAAACTCTCTCGATTGCTTCCAGTGTCATTTATTATCATGGTGGACCATGGTCCGCCACGTCGTTTTGGTAACTGCGCTATAGTTTAGCAAGTTTTCACTTTATTAAAAGCATCACAGCAGAATTCTATATGAAATAAACTTGTGGTATAAAGCCATAAACATTATAGGCTTTTTATTCTCTGACAATGGTTTAAAATATGCTAATAATTTGCGGTAATACCATATAAAGAGGAAGCAATGGAAACCATAGATAAAATTAAACAGCAAATTGAAGAGAACGCTATCCTGTTGTATATGAAAGGTTCTCCAAAGCTACCTAGCTGCGGCTTTTCATCTCAGGCGTCTCAAGCATTGATGGCTTGTGGCGAAAAGTTCGCTTACGTTGATATTCTACAAAACCCAGATATTCGCGCTGAACTTCCCGCTTACGCTCAGTGGCCGACTTTCCCTCAGCTGTGGATTGAAGGCGAATTGATTGGCGGTTGTGACATCATTATTGAGATGTTCCAAAAAGGTGAGCTTCAGCCACTGATCAAAGAAGCGGCAGAGCGCGCAGGCTCAGACGAAGAAGAGTAAAGAAACCACTGTTTAAATTTACAGTTTTTCTTGATTTCTAAGGGCTACATTGGTTAATGTAGCCCTTATTGTATCTGCTTGAAATTATTTATGACGCGTCTATTTATCGCCGAGAAACCAAGCCTTGGCCGCGCTATTGCGGCAGCGCTGCCTAATCCACAGAAAAAAGACCAAGGCTTTATTCGTTGCGGTAATGGCGATGTGGTGACCTGGTGTATTGGCCATTTGCTTGAGCAAGTAGAGCCTGATGCCTACGATGATAGATACAAAAAGTGGAACATGGCAGATTTGCCCATAGTGCCGCAGCAGTGGCAGCTTAGACCAAGAAAATCGGCCAGCAAGCAATTAACCGTGGTAAAAAAGCTGCTCAAAACCTGCACAGAGATCATTCATGCAGGCGATCCCGATCGTGAAGGGCAGCTGCTAGTCGATGAAGTGTTGGACTACTGTAAAGTGGCGAAGGCTAAGCAAACCAGCGCGCAGCGACTTTTGATCAGTGATCTCAACCTTCCTGCGGTAAAACGCGCCTTAAATCAAATGCGTAGTAATCAGGAGTTTATTCCTCTTTCTGTTTCAGCGTTGGCTCGCTCTCGCGCTGACTGGCTGTATGGCATGAATATGTCACGAGCTTATACTTTGCTTGGCCAGCAAGCGGGCTATCAAGGCGTTCTCTCTGTTGGGCGAGTGCAAACCCCAGTACTTGGCTTGGTGGTACGCCGCGATGAAGAAATAGAAAACTTCGTTCCTCGGGATTATTTTACGCTCGATGCGCTGATCCCTTATCAAGAGGGTGCGCGTCAATTTGATATCCGTGCTCGCTGGAAGCCCAGTGAAGCTTGTCGGCCTTGGCAAGACGAAGAGGGCAGAGTACTCAATCGAAAGCTGGTGGAGAATGTTGCAAGTCGAATCGCCAATCAAGCGGCGGAGGTGGTTGAATCA
Source organism: Vibrio aquimaris (assembly GCF_009363415.1). Classification (NCBI taxonomy): domain Bacteria; kingdom Pseudomonadati; phylum Pseudomonadota; class Gammaproteobacteria; order Vibrionales; family Vibrionaceae; genus Vibrio; species Vibrio aquimaris. The sequence goes on from NZ_CP045350.1 coordinate 1,038,330, forward strand.
GAGCAAAAACAAAGCAAGCAGTTCGCACCGCTGCCGTATTCGTTGTCTGCGCTACAAATCGATGCAGCCAAACGCTTTAGCATGAGCGCTCAGCAAGTTCTTGACACTTGTCAGTCCTTATATGAAAAACACAAGCTCATTACCTATCCACGCTCTGACTGTCGTTACCTTCCCAAAGGTCATTATTCTGAGGCAAGCAGTGTGTGTGATGCCATTAGCAATAATGCCAAAGAGCTTAATTCGGCCGTCTCTCAAGCCGACTTAACGCTCAAATCCAAAGCTTGGAATGATAAAAAAGTCGATGCTCACCACGCTATCATTCCCACGCCTAAAAAAGCGTCAGTCAATGCGTTATCAGCCAATGAGATGAAAATCTACCAGCAAATTGCGCGTCAATATTTAATGCAGTTCTATCCTGCGGCTGTGTATGCCGAAGCTAAACTGGTGTTTGATATTGCTGGTGGTGAGTTTGTTGCCAAGGGGCGCCAACTGGTTTCTGCGGGGTGGAAAGCGCTACTTGGTAAAACCGATGAAGAAGACACAGGCGTAGATACGGTTCCTCCTTTACCTAAAGACAGTGTGCTAACTTGCCGGGAAGGGGAAATCAAAGATCGCAAAACTGAGCCTCCCAAGCATTTTACGGAAGCTAGCTTGCTGCAAGCCATGACAGGTATTGCGCGTTTTGTTTCGGACAAAGAGTTAAAAAAGATCTTAAAAGAGACCGATGGTCTTGGCACTGAAGCGACTCGCGCAGGGATCCTCGATACCTTGTTTAAGCGCCAGCTTCTTAAAAGACAAGGCAAAACCATTTTAAGCTCGCCTGCGGGGCGAGGGCTTATTCATGCTCTGCCTGCTGAATCAACCTATCCTGACATGACCGCCCACTGGGAGCACCAATTACAGGGAATGGCGGAGAGAAATCAAGCTTATCAGCCCTTTATGTCGGCGCTTCAAGGCAAGATTGATGGTTTGATGCAGCAAATAAAGTCACAACCTGTTCCTGAATCGCTGCGCCATTTACCAAAAGTGGAAAAGCCTGCCTATAAACGCAAACGTGGCGGGCGCGCTAAGTACAGCGGTAAAAAGCGCTTCGCAAGCTAACTCCTTATTGCCAAGGTATCAGTTACCAAGGTAATGGCGAGCCATCGAAGTTAATAAACTCACCCGAGTTGTCGGCCGTTGCAGACTCAATAACCTCAATTAAGCCCGAAGCGGAAGTTTCTGTAGTTATCATGGCGTTCGGCCCGCCCATGTCAGTCAGTACCCAGCCGGGGTGAAGCGCCAATACCGTAAAGCCTTGGCTGGCGAGATCGTTACTTAAGCTTTTCACGACAGAGTTGAGCGCGGCTTTTGAAGAGCGGTAGATATAGGCTCCGCCAGATGTATTGTCACCCATGCTACCCATTTTTGAAGAGATGCAGGCGATCTTTTTCAGTGAGCCTCTTTCAAGGTTAGGGTAAAGGGCTTCAACCAATTTCATCGGCGCTATGGTGTTGATTTCCAGTACCTTACGCCATTCTTCAATATCAGTTTCACCAAACATATAGCCTTTTGGCCCATAATATCCGGCGTTATTGATCAAAATATCTATCTCAGGAAGCTGGCTTGATAGGGTTTCATAACGGGCGTAGTTAGTGACATCGAGCTGATGGCAATGCAAGTTTGGACTTTCGAGCTTAAACAGTTCGCTGGCATGACTTTGCGAGCGATACGTTGCGTGCACTTGATAGTTTTTGGCAAGGTAATGCTTAACCAAGCTCAAACCTATACCTCGGTTCGCGCCAGTAATAACCACTGTAGTCATGGGTAATCCTTATTAGTTAGGGAAGGGTAATCAAGAAAAAAAGACGTCTTGCTCTAAGCAAATCAATTTAAGCATGTTTTGCAATTGGACGACAACTTGTTACCATGCCAAGCATCAAAATATGCGCAGATAGTCGCTCAAAAAGGTCAACAAAACCTAATGATTCCACTAGTCTATCACCCAATTTATTCCAAGCTCCCTTTGACTGATGGGCACAGGTATCCGATTCACAAATATCGGCTCCTCTATCAAAAAATCGAAACCAAGCGCCAAAGCGATAGTAAGTGGCAAACAGGGTTTTGCTACCATCAGCCCGAGCCGCTGTTAAGAGAAGAAGTTGAGCAAACCCACTGCAAGCACTACATAGAGCAGCTTTTTTCCGGAACCTTAGCGGTTTCGCCCATGCGGCGCATCGGCTTTCCTTGGAGTCAGAGCTTGATTGAGCGCACACTCACCTCCGCAGGCGGAACCTGCTTGAGCGCAGAGCTTGCCATAGAAAAGGGTATTGCTATCCATCTTAGTGGCGGCTATCACCACGCACATTATGATTATGGCAGCGGCTTTTGTTTGCTGAATGATTTGGTGTTGGCTGCCAAACGAGCACTGCGTCAGGAGGGGATCGATAAGGTGCTCATCGTTGACAGTGATGTTCACCATGGCGATGGAACCGCGACTTTATGCCAAGACAACCAAGCGATTGTTACCCTTTCTTTCCATTGTGATAAGAACTTTCCGGCCAGAAAGCCAGACTCAGATATGGACATTGCTCTGCCAAAAGAGACCAGCGATAGCGAATTTCTCAGCACATTTGAGTCGGTGGTGGAAATGGCGATTAATCTTCATCAACCGGATTTGATTTTGTATGACGCAGGTGTGGATATCCATCAAGAAGATGAACTAGGCTATTTTAACATCAGCACGCAAGCAATTTTTGCCCGCGATAAGCGCATGTTTGAGATGGCAAAACAACGCGCGCTACCAATAGCCTGTGTAGTCGGTGGTGGCTACCGGAGCGATCACAGTGAATTGGTGCCCATTCATATGCAGTTATTGAATGCCGCCTTTGAGGTTTATGCCAAGAGCGAAGAAAAGTCATGAAACAAAGAATTAGAGCGGCAGGCATTCTTATCCATCAGCACTCGATATTGCTTTTAAAAGTCAAAGACTTCACAGGCGAATATTGGGTGCCGCCCGGCGGTGGCTTAGAAGAGGGGGATAAAAGCTCCAAAGCGTGTTTAGTCAGAGAGTTTAAAGAAGAAGCTGGCCTAGAGATTGAAGTGGGCGATCTTGTTTGTGTGCGCGAGTTTTTAGAAACCGAGAAAAACCGCTACCACTGTGAACTGTTTTACCATGTGACCAGTTATAGCGGTGAGCCCCACCTTAATAACCTTGTTGGATTAAACGATGAGCATTACATCCAAAAGGTAGAATGGGTGCCGTTATCTGAACTTGCCGAAAAGCGCATATACCCCAAAGAACTTGCCCACAAGCTACTCGAACTTATCGACAATCAAGAATTTTCGACCCACCTAGGCAGTTATGTTCAGGGTGAGAAAGAAGAGATTAATTATTTGTAAGCTATCTCCTACCACAAAGTCAGTGTGGTGACGTTCTGTGCTCTGATCTAGACACAAAATTGGACAATTCCGTGTTGCGATTTCTTATGAATGCCAGATATTCGGATAAATTTAGTTATGGCAAAATAAAAAATCTGACCCCGAAAACTACCCGAATGACAATCTATTCACACAGACTAGAGTCTAAAACATACGTCCGACTTGAGGATTTCAAAGTCACTTCTCTCTTTGTTGGGCATTCGACATAGTTGTTGCCTCTGATTTCTTGCCTTAGCATAGAGTCAAAGTAGTGACCTAACACAGCAAAAACCAATGCTCCAAATAACATTAATCTAAGTGTTAATTTTGGTAGTTGTACATTTAAAAATATATTGAGTAGTGCCATTGGTATACAAGGAAGAAAAAAGCCAAATAGTACAAATGAAGATGTATTGTTAAAGTATCCCGCAACTTTAATGATGGACTCAATACCTACGCTTTTTACTAAATTGCTGAAGTCATAAATACCAAAAGCGCACCATAGCGTTATGGCGATAAAGAATAGCAAAGCAGAAAGCTTCTTCAGTAAGTCTGTCATATTAATCAATTAACTCTTCTACTGCTTCTTTCATTGGTTCGGTAAACTTATATTCATCGTCTAAGTCTGAAATATAACCACCAATCTTGAAGGCGGAATAAGCAAACAAGCCCAGCCCAACGGCAACTGGTAAAGAAAAACCAAAGAGCAATCCTAGTGCCGCACGTGAGCCGAGTAAAATACCTTGAGCGACGACTCCTGCAACAACCCCCTTGGCCACGTCAGCAGAATATTGACCGACAACTTTCCCCAAGGTTTTTTCATCATGCAGTATGTAATCTACGGCATTAACTGCACCACTAAACACAAGCTCTACATAGATGTTACCTTTCAAGAAGTTAATATTGCCTTTTACAGTGTTCAGTGCGTAGCCGATTTTAAGCATTTGAGGTGTCGCTTCTTGCCAGCGAATACCGAGATCTAAATATCTAGGCTTGTAATTCTCAACCACAATATTCGTCACTCCATTGATACTGACCGCTTTAGCCGTTACTCCCCACCCACCAAGCTCTTTGGCGACTTCATAGGCACCTTTTAGGCCCATACTTACGCCTGTGTAGTCTTTGCCTGTAGAAAGTTCTCCATGAGTGTCTTTTATCAGCAAATCCAAATACTCGTTCGCTTCTTCAACTGTCATCACAGCAATGCTGACATTGGTCTGTTGAGACGTATCCCACTGATATTCTTTGGCTTGCTCTTGTAAGTCTTTATTCCACTCTTTTTCAGTAAGATCATAGGCCTGTTGCGCAGCCGCGCGCTCTGCAAGAACTCGCTCTCTGTTTTCAGCCCAGCGTTTTTCATCTTTCGCTGTGTAGGTTAATTCCGCTCTGCGCTCTTGGCGTTGACGCTCCGCTCTTTCTCTTGTGGTTTCTTGCCTTTCTTCTGGGGCATATGGGAAAGATTCATACCGCATTTAAGTTCACTCTTATAAAAAATAAGAGGGATGATACCAATAGTTTCAGCTAGTTATAATCTCTGGTAAGACATTTTGATGCATTAACCATCCAAATAGTCATTTTGACTACTTAAACGCTCAAAATGACGTTTTTAGTCCTCAGTTTTTGAGAGCAAATATGAATAGAATCGGGTTTTATTAGTAATGGACAAAAGTGTTTTAGGTCTGTCGTTCTAAAACACTTGTTCCAGATTAGAAAAAGTATCTTGAAAGCTTAAACGCCTGTGTTCGAAAGATGGTAGTGATCTTAAATACGATGTTAAGAGATGGCGTCGTGTGGGATGAAAACACAGCTAAAAATTAGCTATTGACGCCATAGTCGTTTGTTAGGCATTTTTCACAGCGTCAGCCACTTTCTCTGCTATTTCTCTAATCGTGAACATAGTCGAGTTCAACGCTACCTTATCGACTAAAGATGGGCTTAGCTTCATAATCTCGTCTTTAGTAATGTTGTGCCAGATAGGTAATATGACCTTATCTCCTTCCATTTCTCTTACCACTAACCCATTTAGCTCGTACTGAGTCCAGTTTTTTTCAAAAAATGCTTTAGACAGGATAATTAGACCATACTTTGATTCAGCAAGACCTTGGTCAATTGAACTACGCAAGCTATCTCCAATACGCAGTGTATATTCGTCGTACCACACAGATACACCCAACTTAATTAACTCGTCAGCTAGTGGCTTAACGAAGTCGGCTTTATCTTCCGAAGCGTGGGAAATGAATAACTCAGTCCCTGATTGTGATTCTTCTTTATCAGAGGGAAACTCAATTGCTATGTTTTTTAACTGAGACAAAATGTTCTCCTGATTATCCATTTCTTCATTAATCGCTCGATTTAAAGCCAATCGTTCTTTTTTCTTAGCTTGACCACCAAGCTTAGTTCTCTGCCTCTCATTAACCTTACGAGACTTTTGATCCTTTTTTGCCTTTACTTGTTTTCGAGCCTTTATCACTTGTTTCTCTTTAGCTCGAAGCTGCTGTCTAAGCTTACTGATATTATCTAGTGAAGGGTCTGCAGACTTTAGTTTCTGAACAATCAAGTTGAACTCGATCTCTCTGTTCAACAAATTTTTTTCGCACTTTTCGATTTCGGCATCTAATGTGCTAACACCTTTAAACTTTGGATGTTTCATGCAAATCTCCTGATGCCTAACGCTCAATATACGGCAACAAGCCGCCTTTCCCACCCTATTACTTCTACCAATTTGTAACGTAGCACTAATAAGCCACAGTAAATCAGAGCATTAGCGAATGATTCATTATGACACTTGTAGCATTGTGCAGCAAATTGCCGTCTATCATCCATATGACGGCATAGACTGCCTTAACCTATGACCTACACATGAAGATTCAATCTCCCTTCATGGAAAAATCGCTGATTTTGTATTTGCTCCAAGCTCACTTACAAACGAGCATGGGCTCCACAAACACAGTTAGCGAGCCCCAAGTTGCTATGGGTTACATAGATAAGAAAATGTAGGTAAAACCACTTCACTGTAATTTTTTAGGTTGGATTCCGCTGACAAGCATTGGGGCATTTCCGATTTAAAATACCAGTGCACGAAAGAGCAAGTCCAAGACATACCAACAAGGACTAAAGTAAGTGTGATTTATAACGACTGCGCTGGGAACAAATTCTTTTGGTGTGTGGCGACGTCTACGATCTGAGTATTGAACCACGTAAAAATCTAGAGGAGGGGAACGTAAGGATAAGATAACCCACTCTGAATGATAAGAATATCAACGAATTAACAGCGCCCTAGCTCGATGCGTAGCATCACTATCTTGAACTGTAGAACCATCAAGAAAAAACCATTCAAAATGAGCCTAAGAACTTAGCGGTAGAGTTTTTCAGGACACTTCCGAAGTATTCTCGTGACGTAGTCTTGGAATGCACGATTATTAGCGTAATAGAGCATTTATTTTAAAACACCAATCTAGAAAAGGATATTGAATATGAATCCGGCCTTATCATTGAATTGCTCCTCCAATGCGAGTAAGAGTGAAAGTAACATAAGTTCGCCTAATCAACCAAATGGAAGAGACCTATGGGAGATATTAAAAGGAAAGCAACAAGTGAGTACGATGTGTGAACGTTTGTGGCACGATTGTGATAAAGAGACTAAGTATCAGTTGGTTGAGCAGCATATTAGATGCTATCCAGAGCGTAAGTTTAGTATCTCAGAAAAAAATGGAGACGAAACGATAAAAAAAGAATGGTTTCAGCATGTGAAAGATAAGGTGCTGGTAGAGCCAGTTGAGTCAGGGGTTAGCTCATTCTTCTCTATGGTTTATAGCTATGGGAAACCGATTATCGGTGTTATTAATCCACTGGGAACAACGTTCGAAAGTAAAGATTACGAGAACAAAAAGAAAACAGTGATTTATGAAAAGATAGATGCATTAGTGGATGATGAAATACGTCGTACTGGAAGAAGCATTCCAACTACATCCCAAATTGATGAGCTATTTAATCGGTTTATGTATTGTGGTGCTTATCGCTTCAAAGAAGAAGCTCCAATCCAGCAGTGTGTATCCAAAGCAGACAAATTGAAACTTGAAAAGTTGCTGACAGATCTTGGAATAAACAAATAGTCTTAGTTATGCACAAGTCGTGGATATTGTTATGAAGGAAAGTACGAGTGGCCCTGCGGCTCATTTTCTTTTGATCCTAAAGCCATCTCTGCCTCAGTTGGTGAATTCACTTTGTTTGGGAGGGGAAACTCTCTATTTGGTGAAACCTGGGAGATGGAAACATCTCAAAGTCAGGGTGCCCTCTTTTCAGTATCGACGACTCGCTCGAAAGCAAAGAGACTTAACCTTCACAGTGTGCTGACAATTCTGCATTACCCTAATGATCATGCACTTGCGATCACTCAGACAACTTTTCTCTCGGAATGGCACCTGGGCCATTTTTTATTGAACAATGCAGTCCCTTGATAAGATCCCTACCTTGTAATCCATTGTGTAAGTGCGAACTTATCGTGAAGCGCAATCATCAATTGTTCAGACTCTAGAGTGTTTTCTTTTCAAACTAGTTACATAAGTTTGACCACCAGTTATTTCATCTACTATTACTTGTCTATTGAGGGAATCAAAGTGATAGCACATGGATCTTAAAAAGAAACTATTTTTAGTGGCAGTTGCACTGATTAGCTATTCATCTAGTGTACGTGCAGATGAGTACACCTTTGCTTCAATAGCAAACCTTCCTGAACAGATGATTAGTACTAAAATTATGACTGAAATCTATGGTCAACTTGGTTATTACATAGAGGTGACTCCTTTACCTGGGTTGAGAGCTCAAAGTGCTGCCAATTCAGGCAAGGTGGTCGGTGAAGTTGCTCGGATCTGGGGGTATGGCGATCAAACGCCCAATGTTGTTCGTGTTCCAACCGCCTATTATTCTCTTAAAACAGTAGGGTACGCTCTGAGCAACAGTGGAATAAAGGTACATAATAAAGAAGAGTTAAGCCAGTATAAAGTGGTCATTATTCGAGGGGTTAAGCATACCGCTGAAATCACCCAAGACATGGAAAAGAGCAATATCGAAATTGTCGATAGCCCTGAGAGTATGATGCAATCTGTGTCTAATGGGCAAGCGCAAATTGCACTAACAAACCCTCTACTTGGCAGCATACTTGTTAAACAATTAGGTGAGAATAAGATGGAGCAAGTTGGCCCTTCTCTTGCTCAGCTCGGACTCTATCATTATATCCACAAAGATCATGCTGAACTGGTTCCGATCATTAACAAAAAAATTATTGCGTTAAGAGACAGCGGTGAGCTGGACGCCATGATAGCAAAATATGAAGCAGAGGTGCTCAGCAGTTGGCCAGAGTGATCTTGCGCTAATGTAGACGGTAAACGAAAAAGCCCTAGTCTTTCGACTAGGGCTTAGAATGTGGCGGAGAGATAGGGATTTGAACCCTAGATACGCTATTAACGTATGCCGGTTTTCAAGACCGGTGCTTTCAACCACTCAGCCATCTCTCCGCTGTTGAAGCGCATAATATAGGGGTTGTGATTTTTTGTAAACCCCTAATTTCATTGAATGCTTTAATTATGAGCAGAATGTACATTCAATCGCTTATAAATTACTTAATTAGCCCAAATAGGAGGTGAAGAGTGCAGCCAAAATGCTGCACACTTAGCGTTTAAGAGGAGGTGCTTGGCGTCATTGATGGCGTTTTGTACTTTTGATGACTGTATATCACTAAGCCAAACAATACCGCTGCACTCATGATTTTTATCACTAGCGAGACCTGCGGCCAAACGAGTATCAGTCCGAGGGCGAGCAAAATTACTCGATGCAGCCCTTTTATCTCACCTTCTAAATAGCCTTCGAGTGCACCAACAAAAGCATAGGTACCCAGTATGGCAAATACGCCAGCTTGTATGACAGACACAGGGTCCCAGCTCACTATGTTGGTATAAGCAATCAGAAGCGGCACTAGATACAAACCTTTGGCTACTTTCCAAGCTGTAAAGCCTGTTCGCATTGGGGGAGTGCGAGCAATGGTTGCAGCGGCAAAAGCGGTTAAACATACAGGTGGCGTGACATTACTGTCTTGTGATAGCCAGAAAATGATCAGGTGAGCAGAAAGTAGTGCCAGCGTAATAGTTTCGATGCCAAGGCTCTGCTCATACAAGGTTTGCATAAAGTCAGCTGGAACTTGCGCAATTAAGCTCTGCGCCATTTCAAGTGACATCGGAGCGCTGAGTAAAGTGACTTTATCCGGAGCGCTGAGCATAAAGATGGTGCTGGCTTGCTGCGGCAACTGTCCTGAGACCATCAGTTCTAAAAGCTGCTTCTCCGCGAGGAGTTGGTAAAGCGCAGGAGCTGAAAGTGTTCCGAGCACGATATAAGAGGCAGTGACGGGCAGTCCCATGCCTAAAATCAGTGATGCGAGAGCGATTAAAGTAATCATCACGAGTAAATCGCCGCTGGCCCATTGCTGGATCATCAGCGAAAACGTATTACCTATACCCGTTGTACTTATTACGTTAACGACTAAGCCAATGCCGGTTAGCAACACAGCCGTCGTCGCCATATTTTTCGCACCTTGTGCCAGCGCCTCGAATATAGCTTTTGGTCCCATTTTGTGGTGTTTGGACAACCAAGAAGAAACAATCACGGATACTATCGCAAGCCCTGCGGCGTAGGTTGGCGTAAAGCCCTGAATAAGCAAGACGACCAGTACCACAAGTGGGATAAGGTTGTGCCAGCCAGACAAGAGAACCTGCATAAATGGCTTGCTTTCTGTCGATGTATTTTGCACGCCGCTGCGTTTTGCTTCAATGCGAACAAAAAAAGCGACGGAACAAAAATAAATCACCGCTGGTAGAAGTGATACAAGAATGATATCTCCGTAGGGTACTTGCGTGTAAGAAGCAATAATAAAAGCGCCAGCGCCCATGACAGGAGGCATAAGCTGGCCTCCTGTGGAGGCGGCGGCTTCTACGCCAGCGGCAAACCGAGCGGGAAAGCCTGCTTTTTTCATCAAAGGAATGGTAATAACCCCAGTGGATACTGTGTTGGCGACACTTGAGCCAGACACTGAACCCATTAAGCTTGAGCCCAGTACAGCTACAAAACCTGGGCCGCCTATGATTTTTCCAGCAGCAGCTTTAGCCACGTCAATGATGTAATCGCCGACCCCAGAGCGGACCAAAAATGCGCCAAATAAGATGAACATAAACACAAATGACCAACTGATGCGCGAAATCGGGCCAAACATACCTTCTGATGAATAGAAGCTGCGATAAAGCAGAGTTTCAGCGCTAAGCCCCGGGAAGTGGAATAAACCTGTCGCCCAGTCTCCCCACCAAACCACATAGCTCAAACATAGGATGATCAAAACGGGAATAAACCATCCCATAGTTCGGCGTATCAGCTCAGTGATAATCGCGATTGCCAGTAGTGAAAATACCCAGTCGCTGGTGACAAACTGCATCCCTCTTTCATAGAGCTTGTCTTCGCCAAAAGGAAGATAAAGTACACAGCTCACTATGGCCGCAATAAGAAGCACATCAATCCAAAGCGCAGTCTTACTCTGCTTGAGAGAAGGATGAGCGGGGTAGAGCAGAGTACATATTATCGCAAAGCCACCGAAGTGAATGGCTGAAGTCCATAGTTCAGGTAGGCTTGCCGTAAGGTTAAACCAAATGTGGGCTAAGGATAGCGCCACACAAAATAAGGTTATGCACTTACCCACCATGGGTAAGTGGCTGCGGGTGGAAAGTTCAAACTTTTGCAGCTCTTGCTGCATTGAATTATTGGTGTCCATATTCGCCTCGCTTGGGAATAACCAAAAAGGGCTTAACGAACAATAAGTTCAGGTGATAGTTCTATACCCATTTCACGGTAGTAACGAGCGGCACCAGGGTGCAAAGGAACAGGTAAACCAGAGGCGCCTCTTTCCAGTGCCATTACTTTCGTCGCTTTATGAATGCCTTGTAGGAAAGGGAGATTTTCATAAATCGCTTTGGTTAACTGATAAACATCTTCTTCGGAAACATCTTCGCGCACAGCTAAAAAGTTAGGCTGTGCAATGGTTGTGATGACCTTATTGACACCCGGATAAGTGTTGGCAGGAATGTCGTATTTTGACCAAATATTGTATTGCTTATTGGCTTGTTGGATTTGCTCATCGGTAAAGGATAAAATTTGGATGTCGTTACCCAGCGCAGCAAAGGCTTGAGTTACGGCGCCAACAGGGACGCCCGCTGGCGTGTTCATTCCATCAATTGTGCCATTTTGTAGTGCGCTGGCACTGCCACCATAGCCCATGTAAGCAAGTTTAAATTTTTCAGGGTCAATCGCTAGGCTTTGCATGATTTGTCGGCCGGAGTTTTCCGTACCTGAGCTTTTTTTGCCAATCGAGAACTTTTTATCTTTTAACTTTTCCAGATCTGCCATTGTGCCTGTTGGGGCAAGATCGGACCGAACGATAAAATGTTCAACGTTTTGCCATAACATGGAAACCGAGCGCAGCTGAGTTTGGCTTCCCGCGTTTTCATAAGGTCCTTTGCCTTGCCATGCCCAAGCGCCATAAAGTCCCTGAAGAATTGCAAATTGAGCTTGATTATCATTGAGCAATTTGATGTTTTCACCAGAGCCTGCTGAGCTAATCGCTGCTAGAGAGAAGTGTTGCTTTGGGGCAAGTTTGACTTTACTTAAGGTCGCTAGGGCAACACCAACAGGATAGTAAGTGCCTCCTGTGGATGCGGTAGCAAGAATATAACTGCGGTCATTGGCAAGAGTTGGCTGACTAAGGCCAAAGACTCCTAGGATAATTGCTGTGGTTTTGAGTATGTGTTTCAACATTATGGTCATGCTCCGTATGATTATAATTATCGAAATCAGGGTAGAGCAAACACAATGCCAACTCTTAAAGCTTTGTATTTATGATGTTTTTGTATTTTCAGTCACTAAAATGAGCCATTTGTTGCTTGTTTGTTAATTTACTATAAGCAAAAAATGGCTTATCAGTTCGGATAGCCTATGCTGACTAAATAGCCTTTGAGGTTCCATCCAATCTATTTGTCTAATAGTTAAGATGAATAGATAAGCCATTTTATGCCGATAGTATCATCGCCAATGAAATGGCCTAGTTTAGTCAATATAATCACTTCGACTTAATGCGTATTTGAGCATTTTCTGATTGAGTGTGCGTCTGGGTAAATCCAATTCTTGCATTACATCACTAATGCATCCATGGTGACGGTTAAGACACTCATGCAGCACCTTTTTCTCGAAACTCTGCATTTGAATTGCAAGTGATACCCCTTGCTGCTTGGTTGGGTTTGGTGTTGTAGGTTGGCTGGATAAAATCTCACCAACGGTCACTGAGTCATCGAGTGCGAAGCGCATTGCGACATTGCGCAGTTCACGAACATTTCCCGGCCAGTGGTAGCTCAACAGGGCATCTTGGTCTGCGCGACTTGCCCGCCGAGTGTTGGAATTAGCTTGCTGGGTAAAGTGATCAAAAAGTAGCAGCGCATCTTCCTCTCGCTCTTTGAGCGGCGGCAAATAAAGCTGAGCGACGTTAAGTCGATAAAATAAGTCTTGGCGAAATTCGGGGTGATTAAGTAGAGGGCTTTTTGCAGCTGAAATAATGCGTAAATTCACGTGATGTGACTGATTACTTCCCACGCGCTCGACAGTATTTTCTTGAATAACTCGCAGCACTTTTACTTGCATTGCGGCTGGCATACTTTCTATTTCATCAAAAAACAAAGTGCCTTTATCGGCGAACTCCAGTTTGCCGACTCTTTTTTTCGCTGCACCAGTAAAAGCGCCGATTTCGTGGCCAAATAACTCACTTTCAAACAGAGTTTCAGGGATAGCCCCACAGTTGACGGGGACGAAAGCATGTTTGCTGCGAAGGCTATACTGATGAAGACATTGAGCAACCACTTCTTTTCCACATCCTGTATCGCCGTATATGATGACATGGGTATCTATGTTGGCTACCTTGTGAATTTGTTCACGAAGCTCTTTCATTACCGCACTTTGGCCAATAAGCGTTTGCTCCATGCCTTGTAGGTTTTTTAGGTAGTGTTGTCGGCTTTTCCAGTGCTTTGAACTTTGATAGTGAGCAATAGCTTGTGAAATAGTGTCGGATAAACGCTCTGGTTCAAAAGGTTTTTCGATAAAATCAAACGCCCCTTTTTGCAGCGCTTTCACGGCCATATCCACATCTCCATGACCAGTAATTAATACAATAGGAATCGATGGGTTGACGGCTTTAACCTGTTGCATCAAATCTAATCCGCTTTGCCCCGGCAAGCGCACATCACTGACGATGGCGCAGAACGAGTTGTCCTTAATGCTACCTAAGGCCGTCTCTGCGGTTTCAAAACTCTGTACATCAAATCCTGCTAAGTCCAACCACTGCTGCGTGGTGTGACGAACGACAGGATCGTCTTCAATTAAGGCGATTTTTTGTTCGGTGACGACTTCCATATTGTCCACTACTGACTTTTTTCTTCACGTTAAGCAAATCTATCGATAACGAAAAGGGCAGATATCGCATTTTAGGCAATCTCTTTAAAGAACAGCACTGTCAAGAAAAGCATTGAAGCCATTAGTCGAGCAAAACGTAAATGGAACACAGATAAAAATATTTGATAATAAACACACTATAAGGTGCTGATACACCAATGCTGACTTTGAAATAGATTACCCTAGCATGATGGCTTCATGGACTGAAAAAAAGGAATGGGCTTAATGTATGGTCGGAGGCTTTTGGTTGCAGTGATCTTAGTCGGCGTGTTAATGGGGTTGATGCAGACGCTAAGTCAAAAAATTATCTATCAATGGAAAATAGAAACCACACAGAGAAACGCTGAAGACCGTTTTCTTGGTTACATAAAAAGTGTTCGCCGAACTTTGCAGCGTTTTGACTATCTACCATTTTTAGTCACTAAAGATGATACAAGCGTAAAGTATTTAAAAGGCCAAGAAGAGCGATACCAAGAGTTGCAAGCACAGTTAATAACGCTTGATAAAGCCGCAAACACGAGAGGCTGGTACCTCCTTAATACCAAGGGTCAAATAAAGCTCTCAAGTGTTGATAATCAGAGATTGGGAAGTCATATCACCAAGCAAATAACAGAAAAAGTATTGCTTAATAGTGGTGCGGTATCTCATGTCGTAGGTAGCAGTGATTATTTGGTTGCGGCTCCACTTTATGATGGCAGTGAGATCATAGGTGTGATTGTGGTTCAAGCGGATTTGAATATGTTGATTGAGCAGTGGTTTTCAAAAGGAGAGGCTATTTTGGCTCACCAAGCTTCAAGCTCTCTTTTTCTCTCCAGTGATACGCTTTTTTCTTCCTCTTGGTTCGAAGGCTACTTTACTCATGGATCGTTTAGTGAATATCAGACCTTGTACGATGGAACACGGATAGAAATGTGGCAGATAAAGGCTGAGCGGTATTTAGTGCAGAGCGTCCTCTTGGATGACTTAGATTGGCGACTGGTTTATCTAACACCTTTAGCTTCTCTAAATCAAACGGTACTTTGGACAAGTTGGAGCTCAGTTTTTATTGGTCTGATGATTTTTTTGCTGGTGGTTGTCTCGCGTCAACGCAAACAAAAAATTGCGGCCTACCAAAAAATGCAAGAATGGATCAAAGCCTCTGAGCACAGGTTAAGTCAGATGATCAATAAAACCCATGTTGGTTTGATACTGGCAGATAGCCAAGGCCAGATTAAAGTGATGAATCCTATGGCAAAGCGCTATTTTAGTTTGTCTGAATCCATGATCCGAAATATACGTGTCTGGCAACTGTTTGAAAATGGCAGCTCGGATACGACCATACTGAGTTTACTAAAGAATTTAAACACTCTGTCTTATTTGATTGACCTTAACCAAGTAGAGACCTTAGGCCAACGGAGTGATGGTAGTCTATTTCCGGTTATTTTGTCGGTCAATGCCCTTTCATGGAGTGATGAGCGATTGTATTTATGTACGATTATTGACATCAGCAAGCGCAAACGGGCAGAACTGGCCCTAAAACAAACTAATCAATTATTGCAGTACAAGGTCGAAGAGCGAACTTTGGAGCTTGAGAGCGCTCATCAAGAACTCGTCGAGTCGAGTAAAATGGCGGCGTTGGGTAGAATGTCCAGTGCGATTGTGCATGAATTAAATCAGCCGCTGACCGGGATGAAAACCTTGTTCTCAACCAATAAGCTGCTACTTGAAAAAGGTGCGATCGACCAAGTTAAAGACAATACAGTGTTAGCTGTCACCCTGATTGAACGCATGATTTCCATGACTCGCCAGCTTAAATCATTTGCCTTTCAGCGCTTAGAAGCCCCTTCTTCAGTGAACTTTCGCGATGCTTTGCATGAGGTCTTAACGATTTTTCAACTAAAGCTTGAGCATGTTGAATTTAATATTGATATAGAGGCTGGAGTGAATAGTGTTTTAGGAGAAGAAGCTCGCTTGCGACAGGTATTGGGAAATCTATTGTCTAATGCTATAGATGCGGTTGCAGACGTAAAAAGCCCAAGTATTTCTATCCAAGTTATCGACCGAATAGACCAAGTGGAATTTAAAATCAGTGATAATGGTGTAGGTGTTGATGACGATAAGCTGGAATCTATTTTCGAGCCTTTTTACACCACGAAAAAGATAGGGGAAGGGCTTGGCTTAGGCCTTGCTATATCAGCCAATAATACTCGTGATATGCAAGGTAAGTTAACCGCTAGTCATAATTATCCAAGCGGGATGGTATTTATCTTAACGATGAGTAAAAGCGATAAATAATATTATGTATTTCAGATAGCAAAAAAGAGAGCCTAAGCTCTCTTTTTCTAGGCGTATGGTCGGACTGAGAGGATTTGAACCTCCGACCCCCGACACCCCATGACGGTGCGCTACCAAGCTGCGCTACAGTCCGATGCGAGTAATGTACCTATTTTTTTTCTTTAGGTCAAATACTAAGATAAGAATTTAGTTACTTTTCGCATAAAAACGCTGTAATTCAGTTAAACCCTGCATTAGTACCGGTAAAGTAGGGTTTTTATCTTGCAACCTTTGGTAGTTTCCATCGTACAGCTTGTAGTTACCGAACTTGTCGATTACCGTTGTATCTTTGTTGGTTATTAGGGCTAGCTCTCGAGTGCCGCCAGCAAGAATCCATTTTCTAGGGCTTTCATCGAATAAACTTTGTCCACTGCTAAAATCAGAAGGATTGGAGGATATGCCCAGTAAATCCTGTAATAGGGTCACGGACAAATCGAGGTGGCTTGTTCTGTGATCATAAATCGCTGGTACTTTACCTGGCCAGTGGATAACCATAGGCACTTGGAGTTGGTAACGGCTGTAATTACTATTCGAACCCCAGCTGTTGGTTTTTGTTTCGTTAAACTCAGTACCGTGATTAGAGGTTAAAATCACCACTGTCGAGTCGCTGATACCGAGTTGCTCTATTTTATCAAATAAAACGCCGAGCTCTTCATCAGCATGGGTGACAGAGGCGTGATATCCGTTTTGCAGTTTATCGATCGTTGAATGGTTACCTTTGTCATCATAAGCGCTGAAGTTGTCAACCGTAGTCAGCTCGATAAAGCTGAACCAAGGGGACTTCTTGCGCTGCTCTACCCAATTTGCCCAAGCATTGATTGCTTGTGTATCGGGGGAGCTTGCATCATTAAATGCGATGCCTGTGAAATTGAGGCCACGGAAAATAGTTTCGCCGTACAGAGCGTCATCAAAGTTATCTCCGCTAAATAGTCCGAAGCTGTAGTCTTTATCTAGCAGGGTATCAAGAAGAATAGGTCGAGAACCTTGCATTTTGATGCTGCTTACATAGCTACTTGGCAGTCCATAAAAGAGACCAAACACACCGAAAGTATCGTTGCTTGAGCTGTAATGATTGGTGAAAGACAGATTTTGCTCAGCAAAGTTTGCCGCATTAGGCATCCACTCTGATGTCATCACATCGCTGCGTAAATTATTGACGCTCACAATCAAAACGTTCAGAGAGTTTGCTCTGCGGCTAAACTCTAGTTTTTCCAACGGGTAACGTACTAACTCAGCATGAGCTTGATTTTCTCTCAAGCGCTGTAAATACTCTTCGCGGTCAAGCAAGCCATGACGTTCCATAAAGGACTTAGCCGTCATTGGATAGGAAAGAGGGAAGTTCGCTTTCTGTGCGGTTATCGGATTGTAGAAGTACGCATCCGCCCAGACATAGATGAGATGGCTAGTGATGAAACTAACGAAAAACAGCACCGCAATAGGGCGGCCAATATGCTTGTGTGATAGTCTGCGCTGTTTTCTCCACACCCACTCCGATAACGCCAGTTGCAGAAGGAAGATCAGTGGTAACACCACGAATAGATGCTGCAAATCAATATTTACCGAACTGCCTTCTTCGTTGAGTAACACTTCCCAAACCACTGGGGTCAGATGGAGATTTATCTTTTGGTAAGCTTGCGTATCCACAAGCAATACTGTTAGCCCAAAAGTGGCAAAACATACGGCGACTAATCGAAACAGTTTTCGAGAGGGAATCAAAAAGGTGAGTGGGAATAGAACCAACAGATAAAGCGCAAACACAAGAAAGCCAAAATGGCCTACCCATGATATTGCGAGATAAAATTGACCGAGTAAAGTTTCTGGCCAAGGAGATTCAGTGATATAACGGGTGCCAATGAGCATGGCTGCAATGATATTGAAAAAGGCAAACCAATGCCCCCAACCAACCAGACGCGAAACGCGTTCACCGTATGTGTTTCCGTTATCTACCATGTAATGTTCTATTGTCCGTTTGTTATTCTAGTGAGTGTTTTCTTCAATAGAAGACAACAGTGCCTGAGCAAATTTTTCAGCAAGCGCTTTTCTTTGTGAAGTATTAACGTTTTGATTTAAGACATTGGTAGCGATATTACCTGCAATCATTAAAGATAGCTCAGGCCCAGCCCCGTGTTTGTCAAGAACAGCAGCTACCTCTGATAAGATAGTTTCTACTTTGTCATCGCTGTATTTAGATGTGATCGGCATAAAGACTCTAGTGGTGATAGTAAAGCGACTTATGATAACCTACAATGCCCCGCAACTGAAACCTACACGACGATAAAAATTTATCATGAGCCTTCATCTTTCAAATGTAATTTTGCATCAGTTAAGAAAAAATGACTCTGACGAGCTTATTGTTAACTTTAGAACGGAATGTCTAGAAAACGACACGTCCACTGAAAATTTAGTGGCTGAGCTTCACAGAGTCTTCAATTCCAAAGTAGGCAAAGGCTTTGGTAGTTTTAAATCTGACAGTGAATTTCAAATCTGGTTGCATGAACTTCGCAAAGGTGGAAAGAACTTCTATGATTTTTCGCAACTTAGTGCAAATCGTCTCAAAAATGAGTTGAGCAAATACCCCTTTGCAGATGAAGGAATCTTAGTGATTGCTGAATATCAGTCGCTGGCAACCGATTATTTGTTTGTCGCTATTGTGCCATCCAACCAGAGCCTAAAAGTAACAGAGGGTCTTGATATTAGCGCGACGGATTATTTGGATCTTAGCAAAATGGATATAGCGGCACGTATTGATTTGACCAGTTACGAGACGGATAAAGAGTCTAACCGTTACTTGGCTTATATAAAAGGGCGCGTAGGCCGTAAAGTGGCTGACTTTTTCTTAGATTTTTTACAAGCAGAAGTTGGGCTAGATACCAAACAGCAAAATCAAGTTTTGATGCAAGCAGTTGATGACTTTTGCACTGACTCAAAGCTAGAAAAAGAAGAAATGATCAGTTACAAAAAACAAGTGGCTGATTATTGCAATGAGCAGATTAAAACGGGTGACGAAGTTCAAGTTCGAGAATTATCTGAAGAATTACCCCCGACCCATGAAGGCACCAGCTTTTTAGATTTTACCCAAGAGAGAGGGTATGAGTTAGAAGACAGCTTCCCGGGCGATCGAACGGCGGTTCGAAAGCTAACAAAATATGTTGGGGCAGGCGGTGGGCTTAATATGAGCTTTGACAGTATGCTACTCGGTGAGCGTATATTTTACGACCCAGAAACCGATACTCTAACTATTAAAGGGACGCCGCCAAACTTGCGTGACCAATTAACCAGAAATCAAGGTTAAGCAAGTTACCCTTTTCAGCTGCAGGCAGCCGCTATAATATCGAGGATGTGGTGCTGCCAGATGGGACCAAATTCTCACCTATGACATTACCTGAGTATCTGCCGCCAGCGGCCGAGCCTGATTTGCTTGTGCAGGCGATGAGCGGGTTTGACGCTTCTTACAATGAGATAGCAAACTCCCCTCTCAGTAGTATAAACACCGCTGAAAGCTTGCTAGTGAGTGCACCTCAAAGGGCGGTTGCCTAACTTTCTTCAAGTGTTAATCGGGGCCACAGTAAGATGTGGCCTTTATTATGGGTGGTTAAATACCTTGAACTCTATGATGAAAGTCGGACTAGGTCGAAGAAATCATGACTTTGGGCTACTATTCTTGCTCATTGCATATATGCTTGTAATTACGCAGTTTATTCGAAGAAGAGCAGGGTATGGAAGGTAAGGCGCTCAAGTTAGCTTGGTTGGTTGTGGCGATCTGGGTTTTAGGTATTGCAACGTTAATGTTCGCTTATCGTTCAAGTGTGACAACAATGAATCAGGTCAGCGAGCTAAGCAATAGTATTGATGATCTCAAGTATTCTATGTTCCAAGAGCCTTCTTATCGAGCAAGTCAGACTGGAGAGCAAGCCCTTAAACTGCAATTGATTCACGCTTTGCGCTTGCAGATGGCGGCGACTTACGAGCAAAATTGGTTAACCCTTGATATGGGGCAACTGCTTTACACTACCGACCAATTTATAGAGCAGATGAAGACGTTTTTGAATAATGAACTTGAGCTGATTGCGCTGGTTGACCAGATCCAAGCTCTTCGTGCCAAATACCAAAAAGATTCCAAACTATCGAATTATTACGCGAAAGTCGGAACGAATGTATTGGCTGCGCTGTTTAGTTCTAGTGAATCAAATCCCAAAGTGTTTAGGGAGCTTGACCAACTCTATGTGCAATCAGAAAAGCTACCTGCACTTCAGAAAAAGCATTTACAGCATATGCTATCGAAAACATCGTCATTGTTAGGTACCTACGCCCAAGGTAATTATGTGATTGAAAAAATCATGAATAATTCAATTTACTCGCAGATTGCCTTGGTAGAACGTGAGTTTCATGATCAGAAAAATCAGCTGGTTATCGGTGGTTTAGTGCTCAGTGGACTGTGTTTACTAGCCTTGTTCGGTGTCAGCTATCGTGTGTCTTCAGTTCAGCCAATACCAAATCAACCCGTTGGCGCAAAGCAAGAGCCGGTACAAACAGACGATCAACGGACCGAAACCCCAAAAGCGGAAATTATAAACCAGAACAAGGCATTGGCTATGGGCAATGATGAAAAGGGAAATAATGAGCCCGAAATTGATTTAAAATCCATGTTGGAATCACTTGGCGATGATCATGAGTCGGTGTGTATGTTGTTGCAAGTATTTGTTGATGATCACACTGGTGATACAGAAAAAATTGCCGAGTTATTGCATGACTCACCAGAAGATGCATTACGCAAAGCGCACAGTCTCAAAGGGGTGGGTGGTAACCTTGGTGCCAAGAAGCTACAAGAGGCAGCAGGTAATGTCGAGCAAGCCCTCAAAGACGGCTCCGGTTCAGTTACTGAACTTCTTGCTGAGCTTAAAATTCGGTTGGATAAAGCCATCGATGAAGCGCATGAATTTCTCAATCAGCAACAAAATGGCGGTTAGCGAGAGCTAGTCTAGCTTTTCTCCAATACAATAGTGAAATCACCTGTCGAATAGTCATCAATCACCCTTACCTTGGGCGTGAGTGTGTGGCAAAAGGAGAGTACGTCGTTTTTGTCATACGCTTTGAGCAAGGTTGGTTTGAGAAATACATCCTTATTGAGCAAGTTAAAGATGACGACTTCTTTGGCCGCTGCATACATACGGGTAATCATACGCTCTAGGTAATCAGTTTGACGCGACTGATAGTTAAGTGAGCCACTGGCGATAATAATATCAAGCTCGGGCAATGGTGTACGGCTAATATCAGCGAGCCTAAAACGACACTGAACTGAGCCAATGCGCTTTTTGGCTCGTTTTAGAAATGGCCAATGTTGGTCAATGCCTAGGTAAAAAGCTAAGTGTTTATCTTGGCTGAGGTAGTCATACAGCTCACCTAATCCACATCCCAAATCCAACACTCGCTTATTTGAGAAATCGGCGCTGTTGGCGATGGCTTTAAATCGTATTATCTGTTCCTTCTCGCTCGACCAGCCCTGCATTTTATAATTTAAGCTGCGCCCATTTAGGCTTTTATTACGATGAAATAAATACACGTTTAATCGGTCGAGAATATGCATGATGGCCTTATTTGAATGTCAGAACATAGTCGTTATGCACAAATATGGTGCGAGAAAGACGCACTCTATAAGACTATATCATGTTGGTAGATGATTGAAATTATTTAATAAGCTGAGTGGATAAAAAAGGGGGAAGTTAAAGAACCAGATAAATGCATAATAGCACTTATCTGGTTAACGGGTGTTAAGCGCTTTGTTTAACTAATTCGGCGTTGTCATTGGTGTGGTTAGCTGTCGCGGTGGGATCATATTTATCAATAAACCAGCCCATGTAAGAGGTCACAATGGTAACCAAAATACACACAAAGCTTAGCCACATGAATGGAGCATATGATAGGGTCGCGACGCCAAGGATACTGGCCATGTAGATACCGTTGTCACTCCAAGGCACCATACCAGAGGTCAGCGTGCCACCAAATTCGGCGTTTCTGGATAGATTTTTACGTTTGAATCCTAGGCGGTCATAGTTTTTGGCACAAATTTTCGGTGTTAAGATCAAAGAAACATACATAGCTGAGCCAAATACGTTACCAAGGAAGGCCGTTCCTATTGTGCTGGTTGCTAGTGAACCTGCGCTTTGTACTCGGCGCTCGAAAAGCTTAGCGATTGTTTCTAGTATACCGACTTTATCCAGCAAGCCACCAAAGCCGAGACCAAAAACAATCACAGCCACAGAGCCAAGCATAGAAGACATGCCGCCTCTGTTTAAGATGGAATCAATGAAATCGACACCAGATTCAATGTGGAAAGGGGCCCACGCAGTATTAAAGGCTTGTAAGAAGTCTACATCTTGGATCATGACAGCCCAAACTATCCCAAGTAGAGAACCAAAACTGATCACTGGGAAAGAAGGCATACGCATGGCCAGTAAGCCAAGCACTATGGCAACAGGAACGAACGAATAAGGAGTAATGTAAAATTGATTATCCATTGCCTCAATAACAGACTGAACTTGCGTCATGTCTACATTACCGGCGTAGTGGAAACCAAATACAGTAAACATGATGCCAGTAATGATGTAGCTGATAAGCGCGATAGGCAGCATGCCTTTAATATGTTCCATCACTTCTACGTTCGACATGGATGAAGCTAAGATAACCGAATCTGACAATGGTGACATTTTATCGCCAAAGTAGCAGCCTGATAGAACAGCACCTGCGGTAATAGGCGCAGGAACACCTAAACCTTGACCTATACCCATCATAGCAATACCAGCGGTTCCTGCTGCGCCCCAAGATGTTCCAGTCGCTAATGCAGTTAGTGAACAGATCACCATAGTTGCTAGTAGGAATATAGAGGGATGAATTGCTTTAAGGCCATAATAGATAATGGTCGGGACAATACCACCCGAAATCCAAGTGCCGACCAAAGCACCCACTGCTAGAAGGATTAAGACAGCGCCAAGGCCATTGGAAATACCATTAAGTGCTGCTTTTTCAAGATCTTTGTACTGGTGACCGAGCCTTACGCCAAGCACCATGATCACGAACCAACCTATGTACAGTGCCAGCTGAATTGGCAAATCGAGTTGGGCTGTGAATGAAAAAGCCATCAGCAAGAATAGACCTAATGCAATGATCACTTGCATTAGACTGGGTAAGCGTGGAGTGAGTTGCGTCATGCAGATCCCTTATATGTGTTATATCTCATAGATTCCTCTTAATTTATTTAGGAACGCATTGAGAATACTTACTCATTTTTAGTAGACGAGCACTTTACATTAGCTAGAATAATATTTCGAATAAATACTACTCCGATGTGATTTAAATCTACCAAGGTATTTTAATTTGGTTAAATATATTGTAAATCCTTATTGTTTTTATTATTAAATGTAAATTTATTGTTTAAGTTTGGTTTTATTTTTGTTTATTTTGGCTGGGCTATGATTGCTTTCGCTTTTGGGTTTGAGTTCGAAGAATGTTCTTTATTATCGCCACAGCTTATAAAGTCAGAAAAATAGACACAAATAAATCAAATTTCTCTTGAGATTTTGCCTAGAAAGTTGAAGTATTGAATCGTTTCCTAAATTAATATTGCACACGGAGAGTTGAGAAATGAGAGTAGGTTTAGTCGGTTGGCGCGGCATGGTTGGTTCAGTACTCATGCAACGCATGGTTGAAGAGAACGATTTTGACCATATTGAGCCGGTATTTTACAGCACATCTCAAGTTGGTATTCCCGCTCCTGTGTTTTCGGATCGTCAGCTCGGTTCAGACTCAGGTTTACTGCAAGATGCCTATGATATTGACAGCCTAAAGCAGCTTGATGCTGTTGTGACGTGTCAAGGTGGGAGTTATACAGAGAAAGTATATCCTGAGCTCAGAAAAGCGGGTTGGAAAGGGTATTGGATTGATGCCGCTTCAACCTTGCGTATGGCGTCAGATTCAATCATCACATTAGACCCAGTTAACTACACCCAGATTCAACAAGGTATTCATCAAGGTACTAGTACCTTTGTTGGTGGTAACTGCACTGTGAGTTTAATGCTAATGGGTTTAGGCGGTCTGTTTGAGAAAGGCTTGGTGGAATGGGCCAGCGCGATGACCTATCAAGCGGCTTCTGGCGCAGGTGCCCAGAATATGCGAGAGCTTATTTCTCAAATGGGAGTGATCAATGACTCAGTCAGCTCAGAGCTTGCCAACCCATCAAGTTCCATTCTCGACATTGATAAACGCGTGGCTGACACCATGCGCTGTGAGTCTTTCTCTACCGATAAGTTTGGTGTGTCACTGGCTGGTTCTCTTATCCCTTGGATTGATGTTAAGCGTGACAATGGTCAAAGCAAAGAAGAGTGGAAAGCTGGCGTTGAAGCGAACAAAATTCTCGGCTTCCAAGATTCTCCAGTACCTATTGATGGTACTTGTGTTCGTATTGGGGCGATGCGCTGCCACTCACAGGCTCTCACTATCAAATTGAAGCAAAATGTTCCTATGGACGAGATCGAGGAAATGATTGCGACCCATAACGATTGGGTAAAAGTGATTCCAAATGAGCGTGATATTACTGCCCAAGAACTGACGCCAGCGAAAGTGACGGGTACTTTGTCTATCCCTGTGGGTCGATTACGTAAAATGGCGATGGGAGATGATTTCTTAAATGCCTTTACCGTGGGCGATCAATTGCTATGGGGTGCAGCAGAGCCTTTGCGTCGCACACTAAGAATTATTTTGGCAGAGAAAGCCTAAGTCCTAAAAAACTATCAGGGCTGATATCTATCAGCCCTTTTTTATTGTTTAACTATTCGCTTATCTGGCTCGGCAAGTTCACCGCCGCAATGCTTGCAATGGATTGCATCTGAGTCGTGTCCCGCGCGACTGCAATTAGGGCACTTCACCAAAGTTTTATGGGCGTTCATCTCTTTATTCAGCTCTGCTGTGATAATACCGGTTGGAACGGCAAGAATTGAGTAGCCCAATAACATGGTAAGCGAGGCCAAAGCTTTACCCAAATGTGTCTGAGGTACAATATCGCCATAGCCAACTGTGGTAATAGTAACAATCGCCCAGTAAATACTTTTGGGGATACTAGTGAAACCATTGGCTGGCCCTTCAATAACAAATATTAATGAGCCAAAAATGGTAACGAGTATTCCGACTGTGCTGAAAAAGATCAGGATTTTTCTGCGCGCCATTAAAAGAGAGCGCAGCAAGATATTTGAATCTTGTAAGTAGCGTACCAGTTTTAACACCCTGAAGATTCTCATTACCCGCAGCAAGCGAATCACACCCATAAAGGATGCCCCAGGAAAGAAAAAGGCAAGATAAGTGGGTAAAATAGCCAGTAAATCAACCACGCCATAAAAACTTTTCGCATAAGCGCTAGGCTTTGGTGAGCAATATAATCTGAGTAGATATTCGATACTAAATAAGGCGGTGAATGCGTACTCTAAATATCGCAGCTCCATCTTCCATGGGGAGGCAATGCTTGGAACAGACTCTAGGACAAGCACTGCAAGAGAGGAAAATATGGCGACAATCAGAGCAATATCAAAGGCACGTCCAGCTTTAGTGTGAGTGCCGAAAATGATGATATATAAATAGTGTTTTAATGCGTGACGCGGCATAAGAGAACTACCTTTTAATCAATAGCACCAATCATACCTTTATCAGTTTCATCAAGCCAACCCGGGGAATAGGTTTCGCAGCCCGTTAGCAATAAACTCAATACCTAAAGCACCAAGGATCAGGCCCATAATACGGGTGATGACGTTAATGCCAGTTTGTCCTAAAAATCGCACGATCAGTGGTGCAGAGCGAAACAATAGCCATGAGCAAAAACAAAATAAACCGACAGTAATACTGATACCTACAGTGTCAATGGCAGTGGGGTAGCGAGCACCATATACTATGGTGGAGCTGATGGCACCAGGTCCAGCCATAAGCGGCATGGCTAGCGGGACGACTCCGATTTGCTCGCGGCTAACGTACTCCGACTTTTCTTGTTTGTTTTGTTTATCCTCACCCAACTTACCACTCATCATTGAAAATGCGATGCTGAGTAACAAGAGGCCCCCAGCAACGCGAAATGAGTCGAGAGAAATACTGAACATATCGAGCAGTATCTGACCGGCCAATAACGATATGATCAAAATGATGGCAACGGCAAAGTTTGCTGTGGTGGCGGTTTTGTTTTTTTCCTCTGCCGTCATATGACCCGTAAGAGAGACAAAAACTGGCATTATGCCAACAGGGTTCACTGCGGCGACTAGGCCTAAAAAGAATTGTAAAAAAATCGCGAGTTCGAATGTCTGCATTGTCTGCGCCTAAGCATAAGAGAAGTTAACTATCTGTAACATGCGGAATATAGTTGAAATTTCATTTGTCCACGAGTGAAAAAAGCTAATTATTGGCAAAAATATCGACTTGGCTACTTCTAAGGCATGTTATATGTTAACCGATTTGTAGGGTTATTAACATTTGATTATTGGCGTTTACAATTTGTGCTAGTCTACAGATTTATAGCATGAAACAAATGCCTCCATGTAACACGTGGTTTATGGTGTACATGTAACTAATATTTTTTGAACTGAAATTTATTTACAGCTTTTTGATGAAATCGCAGCTGCATGACATAAGTTTTGAACGTTTTATGTAGTTTGGTGAATGAGTTAAACCCTAGTAAATGTACGGCTTTTTGTTTGTTCGGCGTTTCTTTTGCTGCCAGCCATCAAATAATTCTACCGAACTGATCTGGGTCAATTTTTTTCACTGACTGAAATAATATAATCAGTCGTGAAAGCTATTTACTAAAGAAGCTGACAGATAGACACACGATGAGGTCGCTAAGTTTTGTTAATAAAGAGTTTTTACAATTTGTTAATTTAGGAGATTCCCTATGCCTGTCACTAATATGGCTGAACTTGATGCAATGGTTGCGCGTGTTAAAAAAGCGCAGCAAGAGTTCGCAACATACACTCAGGAGCAAGTCGATAAGATTTTTCGTGCTGCCTCTCTCGCCGCAAACCAAGCACGTATCCCGCTGGCCCAGCAAGCGGTTGAAGAGTCTGGTATGGGTATCGTTGAAGATAAAGTAATCAAAAACCACTTTGCCTCTGAGTTTATCTACAACAAGTACAAAGACGAAAAAACCTGTGGCATCCTTGAACAAGATGACAATCTGGGCACTATGACTATCGCTGAACCAGTCGGCATTATCTGCGGTATTGTCCCAACCACTAACCCAACTTCGACTGCTATATTCAAATCACTCATCTCTCTTAAAACTCGCAACGGTATTATATTTTCTCCTCACCCACGTGCGAAAAACTCAACCAATGACGCGGCTAAACTTGTTCTAGATGCGGCAGTAGCTGCCGGTGCTCCAAAAGACATTATTGGTTGGATTGACCAGCCATCAGTGGAGCTGTCGAATGGTTTGATGAAGCATGATGACATTGCGCTTATTCTTGCAACAGGTGGCCCAGGTATGGTGAAAGCTGCCTACTCTTCTGGTAAGCCTGCAATTGGTGTAGGTGCGGGTAATGTTCCGGTTGTTATCGATGAGACCGCTGATATTAAACGTGCCGTTGCATCAATTTTGATGTCCAAAACATTTGATAACGGTGTTGTTTGTGCTTCAGAGCAAGCCGCGATTGTGGTTGATGAAGTTTATGATGAAGTGAAAGCACGTTTTGCCTCTCACAAAGCATACGTTCTTTCTAAGGCTGAAGCCGAGAAAGTGCGTGGCGTTCTTCTTATCGAAGGCGCGTTGAATGCCAAGATTGTTGGTCAGCCTGCTCCTGCGATTGCTGAAATGGCGGGTGTTTCTGTTCCTGCAGATACCAAAGTACTTGTCGGTGAAGGTTTAGGTAAGGTGTCTTACGACGATGCTTTCGCTCACGAGAAGCTCTCCCCAACGTTAGGTCTATTCCGTGCAGATAACTTCGAAGATGCGGTTGCTCAGGCTGTGACTATGGTTGAGATTGGCGGTATTGGTCATACATCGGGTCTATATACCAACCAAGATACTAATGCAGATCGTATCCGCTATTTTGGCGACAAGCTGAAAACGGCGCGTATTCTGATTAATATCCCGACGACTCACGGTGGTATTGGTGACTTATACAACTTCAATGTTGCGCCTTCTTTAACGCTAGGCTGTGGCTCTTGGGGTGGTAACTCTATTTCTGAGAATGTCGGTCCTAAGCACTTAATCAACAAGAAAACTGTAGCTAAGCGAGCTGAAAACATGTTGTGGCATAAACTACCTAAGTCTATCTACTTCCGTCGCGGTAGCCTTCCTATTGCATTGGGTGATTTAGAAGGTAAAAAACGTGCTTTCCTAGTCACAGACCGTTTCCTATTTAACAATGGCTACGCAGATGATGTTGTCAGCTTATTGAAAGCGCAAGGCATGGAAGTGCAAACTTTCTTCGATGTAGAAGCGGACCCAACACTGTCTGTGGTTGAGAAAGGCGCTGAAGCCATGAAGAGCTTCCAGCCTGATACCATTATCGCACTTGGTGGCGGCTCGCCAATGGATGCGGCGAAGATCATGTGGGTAATGTATGAACACCCAGATACACACTTCGAAGAACTTGCTATGCGCTTTATGGACATTCGTAAGCGTATCTACAAGTTCCCTAAAATGGGACAAAAAGCCGAGCTTGTTTGTATCACGACAACATCTGGCACAGGTTCAGAAGTCACACCGTTTGCGGTAGTAACTGACGATAAAACAGGCGCTAAGTACCCACTAGCGGATTACGAAATTACACCAAACATGGCAATCGTAGATGCTAACCTAGTGATGAACATGCCTAAATCGCTGACTGCGTTTGGTGGTTATGATGCGGTGACTCACGCTTTAGAAGCTTATGTGTCTGTTCTTGCCAACGAATATTCAGATGGGCAAGCACTGCAAGCACTTAAGATGCTCAAAGAATATCTGCCATCAAGCTATGCAAACGGTGCTAATGATCCGATTGCTCGTGAGAAAGTGCATAATGCAGCAACCATTGCAGGTATTGCTTTTGCGAATGCCTTCTTAGGGGTTTGTCACTCAATGGCACACAAAATTGGAGCTGAGTTCCACTTGCCACATGGTTTGGCTAACGCACTACTGATTTCTAACGTGGTACGTTACAACGCGAACGATAACCCAACCAAGCAGACCGCTTTCTCTCAATACGACCGACCACAAGCACGTCGCCGTTATGCAGAGGTAGCCGATCACCTAGGTTTGAGCCAAGAGGGCGACCGCACGGCTCAGAAGATCGAGCGTTTACTGGCTTGGCTGGATGAGCTTAAAGTGAATCTGGATATCCCAATGTCTATTCAGGCAGCAGGTGTGGCTGAAGCAGATTTCGTGGCTAAGCTTGACGAGCTTGCGGTTGAAGCATTTGATGACCAATGTACTGGTGCGAACCCTCGTTATCCATTGATCAGTGAGCTTAAAGCGGTATTGCTAGATTCTTACTATGGTAAAGCTTTTGTTGAAGGTGAAACCTTCGAAGGTACAACGGTAATTAAGAAAAAGGCCGATCAAAAGGCAGCGCCTAAAGCGAAAAAAAGCAAAACTAACGCATAAGTAGGTGTGTGTTGTGAGGTAGGTTTTCGCTAGCACGAACTAACCTAACTATCGGGAAAAACCAAGCCCCAGATGAAAATCTGGGGCTTTTTATCGTCTATATCTTTTGCCAGTGACTTTTAGCACAAAGGGCCACTGCATCTTTTAAGATCAAAGCTTGATGCTCAAAGAGAGATGATGAGGGGGTACCTTTTTCTTCGATGATGGTCTGACAAAGTGTGGGTGTGATAGGCGAGAGCAGCCAAACAAGTTCACGAACAAGATTACTCACCACTAGGCAGGTTTGTTTCGCTTTGGCTTCAGGTTGCTCTTTGTTAACCAGCCACGGTGCTCTTTGGTGGAAGAAGCCGTTTAACTCGGTCAGTATCCAGTTTACCTCTTTGGCCACGCGGTGAAGATCACGAGTTTGATAAGCGTTAATAATGTTCTCGAGCACTGGAATGACCTTGTTGATACAAGCAAGGTTTCCTTTATCAAGCTGAGAAATTTCAGCGAGTTTGATTTCGCCAGCAAAGTTTTTAGTGATCAGTGTGTGGTTACGTTTGACGAGATTGGCAAGGTTATTGAGCAGATCGGCATTAATGGTTTGGGCAAACTCATCGAGGACTAAATTGCCGTCTCTATGCAGCGGCTTGTGACGTAAAAGCGCGTAACGCAGCCCATCGCAGGTCAATCTCTCAGAAAATAGGCTGGGATTAACCGTGGTGTGAGGATTGGATTTAGAAACTTTTTCGCCGCCAATGGTCCACCAACCGTGTACTATCAGTTTTTGCGGGAGCTTTATATCCAAAGCCAATAAAAATGCAGGCCAGTATACCGCATGAAACAGGAGAATATCTTTACCTATTACGTGTTGTGTATGAGCAAGACTATGGGTGTTGCCACCACAATTTTGTATCGCGCTAAGGTAACTAAATAGCGCATCAATCCAAACGTATACGGTATGGCCTTGATTATTCGGTACTTGGATTCCCCATTTGTTATTAATCCGAGACACAGACAAATCATCGAGTGGTGAAGATTTGAGTTGTTCGATCAAACTTTGTTGATAATGACTAGGCTCAATGCAGTTATCGTTTGATTGGTAGTATTCAATCAATGCCTCGCGATATTTCTCTAAGCGAAATAGATAGGTTTCTTCCTGACTGAAAATTACTTCGCGCTTATGGACTGGGCAGCATGCGCCATCGAGAAGACTCTTTTCAGGATAAAACTGTTCGCACGCGATGCAGTAGTGTCCAGAATAATGTCCAAGATAGATATCTCCTTGCTGCTCAAGCTGCTGCCAAATACGCTGGATGTTTAATTTGTGCTGTCTATCTGTGGTGCGGATAAAAGCATCCTGCTCAATAGCAAGCTTTGGCCATAAATCTTGAAAACTTTGTGAAAGCGTATCGACAAAATCTTGCGCTGGGAGGTTGTTTGACTGAGCTGCTGAGGCAATTTTTTGGCCATGTTCGTCAGTGCCTGTGATAAGTTTGCAGCCAATATCTATCTGTGCAAGGCGCTCATACCGACAAAAAATATCAGCGATAATGCCAGTGTAGGCATGCCCTAAGTGCGGCTCTCCGTTGGCGTAAAATATCGGGGTCGTAATAAACTCTGTTTTTGAAGATTTAGATAAATTTAGGTTAAAACTGTTGTTAGTATTCATTGGCCGATCTCCTTGTTTTTCAATGCTAAGGTTGAAAAGAGAGGCCAGATATCACTTGGTTTACCACCTTCCCAACCGTGTATTAGGGAATGGTGATGCAGTGATTGATAAATTTAGAACACGCAGACCATCCCTCGCAGCATTCGCTGTGAAGGCATGTTCATCATCATGCTTGTGGTTAAAGCACTGTAGTTGGCTGGAGTAGTTTTAGTGTTCATGACTCTAAGCTAACAGACTTGTTAACTGTGGGCAATCTTTGGTTTTGAATAGATGATTTGGGAGTAATAAAGGCGAATAAAAACTCGCCTTTATTACTAGTACAGGTATATATCTAATTTACCGAACGAACTTAATAGGGAAGAAGTTGTACACCTTTTGTTTGTTGTTTGGTTTCTTGCAAACTGACATAGTAGGTATTACCTGAACCTTCAATATCAGTGACCTTAAAGTTTGCTAGCGGTGAATAAAGGCTTTCACCCTCATCATTTTCAAAGGTTAGGCCACCGGGAACAGATAATCCGTTGCTACTATCCCCCTTCACTGTGAAGAGTACTTTTATGTCATCTGTGCTTCTATTTGCAAAGTCAGTAGCTACACCCACCTTTGAAGAGGTTGAGAAAAACTGTCCCGGACTATAGACCGTGTTAGGGTTGGCATGAAAACTTTCTTTCAAGAGTTCAATTCCTTTGGATGTCATACCTTGCCCACGGTAAGTTGTGAAAGTTTTGCTTGATGGGGTGTAAAACCCCTTGGCAGCTTCTTTAACCAAGCTAGATAAGTCATCACATTGTGCTTTGATCCTATATTTTAAATCTTTGTTTCCACGACCGAAAATCTCTGAGCCATGAACCCTTTCATACTCTTGAATTACTTTACTGCCGCTCACAAAGCCACTAGTACCTGATTTACGAAAGACCTTACGTGCTTCTTGGTTTAGTGCTTTACAACCTGCGTTACTTTGATAAACCAAGCAGAAATCTTGGCGGGCTTTTAGCTTTGTTTCGTTAGCTTTTTTTAGATCATCTTCGATTTTATCGATAGCAGAAATTTTTGTACTTATATCATCTTTAATATTTGTTGCATCATCTAGCAGTTGCTTTTCTTCATTGAAGTCATTTTTTGTCTTTTGGAGCTCAGATTGCAATGAGTTAACCTGCTTATTTAATGCTGAAACTGACTCTTTAGCCGAAATTCCTGGGGTACTACTGTTCATTATTTCCGAGGCTTTTTTTCGCTCGGTTTCATAGCGATTAGAATGGAGTATTTTTTTTATAAAATTACTGGGTTGGCCATACTTAAAGTGGTCTTCCTTCCACCTTACGATACAATCATCACCATGTTTTTTAGCGATCTCATTCAGACTCTGAACTTGTGATTTTTTCTTTGAAATTTCATCACGGAACTTTAAAATTGACGACGTCAAATTGGATATGGATGACTTTGTGTCTGAAATAACGTTACTTACTTTTTTGATGTCATTGCTAAGTTTGGCTTTTTCTTTTGTTCGCTCTTGCTTAGTCATGCTTACATAATTGCTGTGGTGACTATTTGCTGCTTTCATTGGTCGTATACTCTGATTCTATATGATTAAACAAATGTGTTGGGGTCACTGGTCAGTAAAATTGCCTTCATCATCTCTTCTTAAATACGTATGTGTAGTAGTTGTTTTTTCGTGGCTTTTCTGAAGGTGCTTCTAGCAAGACATTTCAAGCTCCAACGCTAAATACTAAATTATCACTTGCGCTGAGATCTGAACCAGAGAAAAAAGGTGAAAAGTGAATACGTTTTCGGGGACTTTTTATAGAACAGTTAGTTAGGTTGAAGTAGAGTTCGATAGGCCTGTTCAGACTTGAATAGAGAACATTCGCTTAAAGAAAGGCAATAACTACCTCGAGGTTTGGTAAGTTATTTTGCGACTAATACTATTTGGTACTGTTCTGAATGAATATTTTAGCCCAAAAGGCAAAAACAAAGGGTTAACACGAACGCTAACCCCCGATATCTATTTTTCGTCTTCTGGAAGCTTGACGTTGAGCTCTAGGACGGAAATATCATCGTCTTTATGCTCAAAAGATAAGTCAACCATGGATGGGTCAACGGCAACGTACTTTGCAATGACTTTTAGAATGTCTTCTTTAAGTTGCGGCAAGTAGGATGGTGCAGGATCGCCCTGACTGCGACGCTCCGCAACAATAATCTGCAAGCGCTCTTTAGCTAAATTGGCAGAAGTTTTCTTTTGTGGTCGGAAAAATTCAAGTAGTGACATTTAGCCTCCAAATAGTCGCTTGAAGATACCTTTCTTCTGCTCAGTTAAAAAGCGGAAGTCGATTTGAGATCCCAGTAAACGCTCTACAGTATCATCATAGGCCATTCCTGCGTCTGTCTCATTGTCGAATATAACAGGTACACCTTTATTTGAGGCGTTAAGCACCGCTTGGCTTTCTGGAATCACCCCAAGCAGAGAAATATGCAGAATTTCTTCTACATCTTCGACACTCAACATATCACCTTGTGTTACTCGTGTAGGATTATAGCGAGTCAGTAGAAGGTGCTGCTTTACAGGCTCTAGCCCTTCTTCAGCGCGGCGAGATTTAGAGTCAAGAATACCCAGAATCCGGTCTGAATCACGCACGGAAGAGACTTCAGGGTTGGTTGTGACAATGGCTTCGTCGGCAAAATAGAGTGCCATCAAGGCACCTTGTTCTATACCCGCAGGAGAATCACAAATGATAAAGTCAAAGCCCATCTCATCGAGTTCATCAAATACGCGGCGAACTCCGTCTTTGGTTAAAGCGTCTTTATCACGAGTCTGAGAGGCAGGTAAGATAAACAAATTATCGGTGCGTTTGTCTTTGATGAGCGCTTGATTAAGGGTTGCTTCACCATTAATTACATTAACAAAATCGTAAACCACGCGGCGCTCGCAGCCCATAATTAAATCTAGATTTCTAAGACCGATATCAAAATCGATAACCGCGGTTTTTTTACCTTTCAGAGCGAGGCCCGAAGCAATTGCAGCGCTTGATGTAGTTTTGCCTACACCACCTTTACCTGATGTGACAACAATAATGCGTGCCATTATTTGTTCCTTATTTTCTTAAACTGTTAACGACTCGAATTTAAGCGAGTCGTTTTCTAAACTGAACATAACTTTTTTTTGCCAATATTCGTCTGCGAACTGCTCTGTGAGCCAATAGTGGCCAGCGATTGACATCAATTCAGCATTGAGTTTATCGCAGATGATGACAGCGCCTGTATTACCACTAGCACCCGCAATAGCGCGGCCACGCAATGTGCCATGAATATGGATTGAACCATCTGCAATGACTTCCGCTCCTTCGCTAACGTGACTTAACACCACTAAATCACTGTCTTTGGCATAAATTTGTTGGCCAGAGCGCACTGGCGTACGGACGATTTTGGTTGGCGCCATAGTTGCGGGCGCTTGAGAAGGCGACTTACTGGCGGACATTATCGCAAACTCAGCGTCAGATGCGAAGTTTTGAGTACGTTTGTCTCGGCAGCCAGTTACGCCGACAGGAATCATTCCTGCTTGGGCAATGCCATTTTTGAGCCGTGGAAAATCAATATCGCCTACCACTTTTGAAATATTAATGACAACAGGTGCCTGCGCAAAAAAAGCGGGTGCTTGCTCGACTTTTTCGCTGAGAAACCGAATCGTATTTTCTACATGGTTATCAGAAAGGTGTAAAACTGATAGAGTAAAGCTACTTCCTTTCAGATCGGGTGAATTCGACATCTTATTTGAGGACCTCTTAGGGCGTTGCCAGAGACTAGGGGTGTCATGTTATATTCCCGCACAAAGCACAGCAAGAACTCTTGTGCTCAATTGGTTGTTTTGCTCTCAAAATTAGCGAAACATTGACGTTATATACATTCAAATAGAAAAAGGCTTTTCATGCTTTGTGCAATTTACAAAAGTTCTAAAAAAGAAGGCGCATATTTATATCTTCCAAAGAAAGGGGATTTTTCACAAGTCCCTGACACACTGATGCAAATGTTTGGCAAACCTACCATGGTAATGATGGTGAATTTGGACGGACGAGAGTTGGCTCAAGTCGATATTGATAAAGTGACTCAGTCTCTTAAAGATGATGGCTTTTTTCTTCAAGTGCCACCGCCGCCAAAGAATCTACTAGATGAATACAAACAACAAAAGGCGCGCCGGCAACCAGACTAATTTCTCTCATCTATAATAGGGAAGTTGTCGGCGAATCATAATGTTGCTCAAGGAGGGCAATGTGAAGAAATTATTGTCAGTCATACTAGGTGTGACGATTGCAAGTTCAGTTTGGGCAAGCGATCAGAGTTTTGAACAATACGTCGAAGGGTTAAAAAGCGAAGCCCGTAACAAAGGCATTTCTGAACAGACGATCAACGACGCTTTTGCCAATGTGACATACAAACCAAGGGCAGTGACTGCGGATCGCAATCAGCCGGAAAAGCGGCTGACCTTGGATGAATACATTCCCAAAGCGGTGCCTGATTGGAAAGTTAAGCAGGCGAAAGAACTCTATACAAAGCATAAGAAAGCCCTTGAAAAGGTCGGCGAACAATATGGCGTCCAGCCGCGTTTCATCGTGGCACTTTGGGGTATAGAGAGTAACTTTGGTACTTTCACTGGCAACTATAGTGTTATTGATGCGTTATCGACGATGGCGTATGACGGTCGCCGAGAGGCGTTTTTCCGCAATGAAACCATGGCTGCACTGACTATTTTGGATGAAGGGCACATCAAGCCAGAAAACATGAAAGGTTCATGGGCGGGTGCGATGGGGCAGTGCCAGTTTATGCCAAGTTCATTTCTTTCCTTTGCGGCTGATGGCAGCGGCGATGGAAAAAAAGATATTTGGGATAACGAAGCGGATGTGTTTGCCTCTGCAGCCAATTACTTGAGTCAATCAGGGTGGACAAATGAGCACACTTGGGGCCGTCAAGTTAAGCTGCCCAAAGGTTTTGATACAAGTATTCAAGGGCGTGGTGAGGAAAAAGGTAAATATCTACAGGAGTGGAGCCGACTGGGAATTACTCGCTATGATGGACGTCCACTGCCTAAGTTAGATAAGGATATTAAGGCATGGCTGATTGCACCAGATGATGTGAATGGGCGTGTTTACTTGGTTTACAATAACTACAACGTATTGATGAAGTGGAATCGTTCGTATTATTTTGCTTTGGCGGTAAGCCATCTCGCCGATAGAATTGTGCTTTAACTGTAAACATCAGAGTGTTCAAGCGCTCTATTGTTCGTCGCCTGAGCCGTTTTAAATAAACGGCTTTTTTAGGTAAGGGCTTCAAGCTCGGTAATGTTGTTGATGGCTTCTTGATTGGTTGTGCCACAAACAACAGGGCATGGCTTAAACTCATGGCAGACTTTCGGGCGTTCTGGACGACCAAATAGGCTGCATAAGTTGTCTTTATTAAGTTGAATGCAGCGAGTCCCAGCAGGTTTGCCATTCGGCATACCCGGTATAGGAGAAGAAATGCTTGGAGCGATACAACAAGCTCCACAGCCTAGTCTGCAATCCATATCCGTTGTCCTCGATAAATTAAGACCGTGATTCTAGCAATATTTAGCTGCGAAAGCATCTTTAGGTATTTAAAACACTCCTTCCACATTTAATTTTTTAACCAACTTTCCGCCTAGTAATAATGAGAAAGATGGGCATTGTTAGTCAATACAAAGACAAATAATAATATACTTGTTATTTATGCAATTGTTCCACTAAACTTATCGATTAGGGGAGCGTGCCTAGCGTTTGAATTATGCAAAAATCGGGACTGTAGTACGATGAGTAGTGGAAGCCGTTTTTGGACAAGGCCTTTAGGTATTGCTGTTATCGCTATCGGTTTGTGTGGTGTGGTCATGATTGGTATTGGAGTACATTCCGTAATTGATCATGAAAACAAACTTGCTCGTAAAGAATTGTTAGGTACATGGCGAGAAGCCAATGTCGCCAGTTATTCTGCCAACCGACTTAAGGTATCTAACGACGGTGTATATTGGAACGGTGACCTTATCAGTACCCATTTTTCTTTCGATGGGGCAACGCTCGAATTCAAACACGGTAATAAAAGACAAGAGTATTACCTCGATCGTTTAAAAGGCACATTGGTCCACATCAATGGTCAGTACAAAGCACAATATCTAAAGCAAGGGTATCACGGTCAATATACCCAAGGGCGCAATTGAATTTTACCTGCCATTTTTACCTTCAGGCTTGCACTTTATCAGCCATAACGGTATAAAGCCCTCCCTTTGTCCAATATCTAAATAATGTTTATGAGCCTGCCATTTTGGGAAAGTACACCTCTCGAACAAATGACCGAACAAGAGTGGGAAGCACTTTGTGACGGTTGCGGTAAGTGTTGCCTACATAAACTCATGGATGAAGACACAGAAGAAATCTATTACACCAATGTGGCTTGTAGTTGGCTAAACAGTAAAACGTGTTCGTGTAAAGATTACCCCAACCGTTTCTCATCAGGTGAAGAGTGCACCAAGCTAACTCGTGATGATATCGATGATTTTACTTGGCTACCCCACACCTGCGCCTACCGCCTGCTAGCAGAAAAACAGCCTCTTCCAGAGTGGCACCCACTCATTACTGGCTCAAAATCCGCCATGCACGCCGCCGGACAAAGCGTACGCAACAAGGTGGTTTATGAAATTGAAGTAGTGAATTGGGAGGACCACATCTTGAATCATCCTAACAGGAGCTAGGCGCAGCAAGGTGTATCAAGGCTTTACTTGTGGTCACTTCGTCAATAATCATCAATATTTATCTATATTCTGAAAATTTGTGGACATAATGTGGACGTTTTAGTGTCCACATTAGCCACTTATTTGAGGTTCGCTAACGGGTTTTTCGTGACCACATCTTCTAGGTGATCGGGGGCTAGGTGAGCGTATCGCATGGTCTGTTTTATGTCGCTGTGACCAAGGATTCGTTGCAGGGCGATAATGTTACCGCCGTTCATCATGTAGTAAGACGCAAAGGTGTGGCGCAGAACGTGGGCAGCTTGTTGCTTTAATCTTGGAATGTTCTTGGTAATAAAGCGATAGATTGTTGTGTAACCGATGTTAAATAGTGGCCCTGAACCCTCTTTGTAAATCACATCATAAAGTTCTGGGCTGATCGGTACCGAGCGATTCTTTTTGCCTTTCGTCT
Source organism: Vibrio aquimaris (assembly GCF_009363415.1). Classification (NCBI taxonomy): domain Bacteria; kingdom Pseudomonadati; phylum Pseudomonadota; class Gammaproteobacteria; order Vibrionales; family Vibrionaceae; genus Vibrio; species Vibrio aquimaris. The sequence goes on from NZ_CP045350.1 coordinate 1,077,028, forward strand.
GCGTGAACGTGACTTTGTATTTAGTTAATTGAGAACCCGTTAATTTTCCTGTTTCTTTAAAGCGACCACCTGTCGCTAGACAAAGCTTAATGATTTTATGAATATCTTGATGGAACTCATGGGCCTCTGCTTTTGCAATTAAATCTTGCATTTCCTCAACAGTCAGAAACTCCATTTCCGTTTCATGCAGTTTGAACTGTCGGACAGACTGCAGAGGGTTTTCACCTTTCCATTCGCCCATTCGTTGCAGTTCAACAATCACCGCATTAAGCAAGTCTTGTTCGAGTTCTTCGAGTTCTGTCAATAACTGTACGGAGTCCGTCAAAGTGCAGGTCTGCGATCAGCTAACTCGATTACTAGAACCAGAACGAAAATTGGTGGATTCACCACCAAACATTGATGACGCGGCACTGGCCGCACTGCTAAAAGGCAGCTCAATTCGCATTGATGATGAAAAAAGTATCCAAATCCGCCCTGCGGAGGTAGACGAACGCGGCAATAAACGCCTAGCGCAATTGGTAGAAGTGAGCCGCAAACAGGAAGACAACCTAAGTTGGATGGATTTCGAAGGTTGGGACAACTTATTCGCCCAACCAGAAAAGCAAGAGTATCAACAACCTGACCTGTCTATTTTCCCTGATGGGGACGACTGGCCGTTAATTTAGGAGCATTTAGGGTGATACTACTAGGTGAAATTGTGATAGATGGTAACAGTACGAGCCCATAGTCTATAGAAAGTAGCTTGATGAGGGCACTCATACTAACTATAATAAAATTCATTTTTTTTCTTCTAGCCCTAACAGCTTACAATAAAATATTTATGACTACATTGCATTATCGACCAGAAATTGATGGTCTTAGAGCTATCGCAGTATTGAGCGTTGTCCTTTACCATGTCGGCTTTGAATTTATACCTGGTGGATTTATTGGGGTAGATATATTTTTTGTAATAAGCGGATATTTGATATCAAAATTAGTTTTCAAGCAAGTATCTACCGGTGATTTTAGTTTTGGTACATTCTACCTTAGGAGGGTGAGAAGACTAGTACCAGCGTTATTATTGGTGCTTGTTTCTTGTTTTTTTATTGAGTTTTTATTTTATCCTGCATCAGAGTTTCAAAAATTTACAGGTTCGTTAGTATATTCAATTATAGGTATGTCTAACATATATTTTTGGTCCGAGGTTGGATACTTTGATACTGCTTCTAGCCTGAAGCCATTATTACATACTTGGTCTTTGAGCGTAGAAGAGCAATTTTACCTATTCTTTCCTATTATTATATTTTTGGCTTCAAAAGTTAAAATAAAACAATTTTTCCCAATTATTCTGATCAGTATGGGCGTGGGCAGTTACATTCTAAATGTTATTGTATTTTCTAATAATGGCTTAGGTGGTATTTTTGAAAGTAAGTTATTTACTGAACAGTCTAGTGCTTTTTATCTGATGCCATTTAGGGTATTTGAATTCTTAATTGGAACTTCGTTGATTTGGGTTGAAAGTTACAGAATAAAAAAAGATAGTTATGCAAACTTAATTTTTTTTGCTGGCTGTTTTTTGATACTTTATTCGCTCTTCTATCTGTCCGAGGAAGATATTTTTCCATATTATAATGCATTGCCTTCTTGCATTGGTTCGGCGCTAATAATTTATTCTAGCTCTTACGGCTTTGCAAAAAAAGTTCTAAGTATTAGAGGTCTAGTTTTTATTGGTCTTATTAGTTATTCGTTATACCTAATTCATTGGCCATTGATAATTTATTGGAATGAATTTTCTTCTATAGATAATCCGACATTAGAAAAGTTTTTAATGATTGCGATATCATTAATTTTAGCTATCTTAAGTTTTTATTTTATCGAGAAACCTTTCCGAAGACCGTCCAAGTCAGATTCTGGTTTTTTGATAGCTTCGTTCTCGACATCGCTAGTACTAATGGCTATTTCAGCAAACGTTTGGAAGTATGATGGGTGGAGCTGGAGAGAGGAAGGCCCTACTTCCAAACTAGAGGCATCTGAAATTCAAGAGAATGAAATATACCTAGAAGAAATTAACCTCAATTATCCAATTCATGAAGACTTGCATAGTGCCCATACATGTACTTTTGATACGAATCAAGATACAGGGGAAATAGCGTCTCCGGAAGAAGTAGCTAATTGTGCTAAAGTAAAAATCCGTAACAATGGTTTTATTCTAGTAGGAGACAGCACAGGTAGAGATGCTCTCATAGCATTAAAATTGGCTTATCCGCGGGAAAATTTTGCAATGATTCATCAATCGGGATGTGCACCTTCTGAAGACGCAGAATCAGGATGTTTTTTAGGGTTATCAAAAATATTTAGCGAATACTTAACTAATGATAATGCAAATATAAAAGGTGTAATATTCGCTTCTCGTTATTTAAGAGAGAATTACAAGTCTTTTATCAATGATGTTGAAGGTGGAGAGTATGATAAATACAGTGTTTTTATCATAGGGCCGTATATTGGGAAAAAAGGAAGTATCGGTAAAATAGTAGAAAAACAAGGGTATTCTCTCTCGGGTGAGTATAGCTACTATAAGAAAATGGAGGCTATTGTCAGTGATATTGAAAGTGAATTGGAGTACTTGCAGGAAATAAGAGGTAACGTTCGGTTCTTTAGTAAAAAAGATGCATTTTGCTCATCAACTAAGTGCAAACTTCATACAACTAACAACCAAGTACTTTTAGTAGATGATATTCACCTTAGTAGAATTGGAATGCAGCACATGTCCAAAGAGCTGCTAAGAAACAATTTTCTAGATTAACAGCTTTAACCAGACTCTTCTTTGCGAATATGAAGTAGAATAATATGCTTCATATTCGTCAAATCCACTCTGCTGACTGTTTTTCTCAACCCAAGCAAAATCTAACCAAGTAATACCATAGTACTCAAAGAGTCCTTGATGTTTAGCGATTTCAAAGTATGCCAGACGGTGTTTTCTGATGATGGGGATGCTTTATCGGTGGAGCATGTTGGTTGACCTATCCATAAAATTGATGGTTGGGATGAATGTTATTATTGATGTTGTCGATAAATCAGATTTTGGATAGATCTCCCCTACGTAATGGCTTCGCCACGCCTACTCAGTGCCTCATTGACGAGGGCTGTCGGCCTATCCCAGCATGGAAAACGGCAACGTGCAGTCGGCAACCACACAGAATGCACTCAAAGGGATCGAGTCTTAAAAAACTTTTGATCATCTGACCGTATCGAATAGGGGAAACAGGCTCTGGGTGGCGCGCCATACCTAGAGCACTGCGTACTGTCGGTAACACCTCTCCCACGACACGATTGGCGAGAAAACCAAAATAGCGGATCATGCGAAAACCATGCTCAGGGATGTGTTGCAAAAACCGTCTTATAAGCTCTATTTGGCTCACATTCTCGGTTTCGTATCGACCTGTATGGTGATCAAGGTAGCGAAAGGACAGGGTTGATTCTCCACGATAATGCGCCAATCTGGCCCCTGATATGGGAGGACGTTTAAGATAGCGCCCGAGATAGTTAATGGTCGCTCTGGGATGTTGAGTTTTCTTAGCGAAATGGACATGCCAGAAGCGTTGTCTCTGGGTGTTGATAAAGCGTCTAAATTCATCGTAATCACGACAGGACTGCTCCGAATTTTCCATTTCAATCGTGTCATACTGTGATAACAGGAAGTCACAGAGTTGGTTTCTCCAACGCTTTCCTACCTTTTGATGACAATAGCTGAGCGCTTTCCAGTCTCCATAGGTGTTTATTCCGCCTAGCGTCACGGATGTATGAACATGAGGATGCCAGGTTAGGCGTCGACCAAAGGTATGAAGCGCACAGAAAATACCGATTTTTAACCCTTTCTGTTTTGCTGCATAAAGAAGGTTGTCCACCGCGAGTTGAGAGAGCTTATCGAGCCAATGTCGATTCAAAAGAAATAAGGGCCAAAAGACGTCAGGCATGGTGAACGTCATGTGCATCCAAGGACAGTGAGGGAGTCGATTCACCTGCTGAGCTATCCAGTTGTCGGTGGATTTTTTACCACAACAGGAGCAAGCTCGACTCGAACACGTAAACCAAATATCTTTACCATGTGGGTAAGACTCATTCTCACACTCCACTCTTTTCCCGCCGAGCAGTGGCTTACCGCAGGCTAACATTTTTGTGACTTCCGCTACTTCCACGTCTCGCAGGTTAGGGTCATTCTCGAGCATTGTCGTCCAAGCTTTGTTGTACTCAAAAAGGAATTTGATAGGCCTAGGTTGATAAGGTTGGTTGACAGAAGTGCGAGCGGCCATGGGTAGTAAAGGTTATCGGAACGTCATCATAGCGAATAGAGAGCCTGATTATACGCCTAAACCTCTCACGTGCCCAATTGCAGCGTAGCTGCTATGTTCAAGAGGTCTAAGCCATGAACTACAGCCACTTATTGTTGAGTGGTTTGTCGAAGGCCTAGACCGCACAGATTTGCTTCGAAATTCTTATACTTGTTGGTTCGTATGAACTGTTTGCTCTAGGTGCTCTATGCGTATCGTTGAACACTTAAAACGATTGGCGATAGTTAAGGCGAGCTCCATATCGATCGTCACCAAGATTTCACCTGACGAAACAGTAAGATGAATATCACCACCTCTAGAAAAAGAATGCCCAGTAATTATCCAGCCTTCAGTCGTTTCTATGACTGCTATTTGCACAATATCTTTCCTTCTTACAAATTCAAACATCTCTAGAAAGCTCATAGAACATCGCCATACAAAAAGTGCCTGCTTAAATTCTTGTTGATATAAATGAAAATTGCCACTATTACTGGGTTTTCCTCCTGCTTGATGGACCAGATTGCTCAAATCGTTTTAGCTGTCGCCGAACTTGGATAACGAAAAGCGGCACCTTCAATAAAGATCACCGCTTTTCAAAACTAACCCTCAAAAGGTTTATCAGAGGTTTCGCCTATGCCCTCATACAGCACGACGGACATTATGTTTCCATATTTACTATACGGAGCAGGTTTAACCCAACCATTGGGGTCAGCATTGTCTCGGACGGTACAATCATTCTGTGGCCGCTCGCTATTACATATGTAGCGGTAGAGCAGCATCACTTTAGGCCCATCAACCAGCACCTGCATCACAGGATTGGCTTTGTGGTTCTTGTAATAGCGATTCATGGTGTCGATTTTCTGTTTGGCTAGCTCGCTGTCAATCTCGCCATCGATGCGATACCACTTTTTATCATATACGTCCTCATAGTTTCCCCATTCTGGTTTCCAACGCCGTTTCCATTCTTCGGCCCAATAGCCACCGCCCCAGCCGCTTTCCCAACTGCCTTCAATCGCTGTAGGTACACCCATACCAACACTCGCGCTGGCACAACAACCTTGCACTCCCCCATACGCAAAGTTTCCGACACCACCATAGATATCGGTAATCCACATATCACGAATAAACTGTGGGGCCCCCAAAGATCCAGATTGACTGATTTTAGACACCGAGACGGGCTTTTCACTTAAGCAGCCAGCTAATAATACCAATAAGCCGATTATCGTCAGTCGTTTAACCATCATTAATAAACACCACTCGTTTTAGTTGGTTGGATTCTGTTGTCAAACCATTGACCATCTTTTCATAAGCACTGTCAAAGCCTGGATTAATGAGAGCATCATGAGGTCTGTGTATCCAATCTCGCCCATATTGACGTATTTCCGCCATCCAGTGCTCTGGGGTTATGCTACCAAGAGGTTGGGCTAAAAGCTTGTTTTTTAAAACCTCTAATGCGACATCGTTTTGTGTGGGGGTCACGTAATCTTGAGGAAGCTCTAATTTGTTCATCAACCATTTTATGCCCATAACTTCACCTTGCTGTTTCATACGCTCTAATGGCAAGGCTGATAACCCATTGCTGATGGGATGAAACTCATAGTAATACAAGGTTTGGTTAACTTGTTTGACTGTCCCATAACGGCCTTTAGATTGGCATTCATTCTCCCAAGCTTGGCACTCTTGGACAAACAATCTTTCTCCGTGATTGGTAGCGGCTTGCACATGTTGGTGGTTTGCTCGGCGAATGGTCTCTGAAAATAACTCAATGGCTGATTCTGTTTTTATTAGCTCTCGATTAAAGGTTGCCGAGAGTGGCATCCCGTATCGCTCTGGTAAGCCTTGTTTGTCATACTGATGTTTGGAAGGGTAGCCACCGCCAACATCGGTATGGCATCCCGCGAACACCTCTTCATAAAAATGGCCGTAAAGTTGGTCTTGACTTGAGCGTAGTGACGTCAACGGACAGTTTTTACGATATTCATGGTGCGCGCTAATTTGAAACACCCGCTCAGCACAGTTCACATCAAGCCCTAACTGAAAGTTACCATCTTCATGGTCCCCAGCCTGATAAAACGAGCCGACACTCTCAAATAGGCCAACAAAACGTACACTACAGGTACGAGACTCATCTGGGTAACAACCACGCCATGCCTTTACGCCATCATCATCCACATGCGCCAGTAAATTAGGGAACACCTCACCATAGGATTCACCTTCACGAGGGAGACTATAATCAGGCAACCCGTCTTTGACCGCATTGACAAAATGACGTGCCAGCGCCGCCCCTCGGCTAAAACCAAATACATCAAACTCGATATGGGTAATATCTTCATATTCTTTGTTCAATGCGAGCGCTTCCACAATGTCGGAATATTGCCGAGTCCAGTTTTGCCATTTGTAAAACGCGCCCGTTTCACTTGATAGCAAATCTAATGTAGCTTTGATTAAAGGATGAGGGAGATGAGGTAGCCGATTAGGTTCTACCCCAAACGCTTGCGCAGCGTCCGTTTCATCTTCGCCTTCATCAATCAGCGCAGGGTCTTGCCAAGCATCATCAACCGTACCCACACCAGAGACATAAATCGCATTCGATTGTTCATTTAACGGATACGCTTCAAACAACCGCGCAATATTGGTGCGCGATTTTACCCCTCGGGTTTCCTTGTACAAGTCATTGAGGTTGTTTTGCCCCGTGCCATCAAAAAACACCCCGATACGCAGCGTCTTGTCTTGCACCTTCTGCACATTGAGTACTGGCGTTTGTTTGGGTATTCTCGCATCATCAAACAGATGCAACACCGAGGGGGATAGCTGAGGTTTAGCGTATTCTCCCCACACATTACCGTATGGATAGGCGCTGCCCACAGCAAAGTCAGTTTGAGGGTACGGCTGTTCTATTTTCTTGGCGTCAGGGTCAAAAAACGCTTGCTCACTGACGTTAATCGTATCGCCTGCCTTTAATGACATGGGGTTACTGGCATAGGTCGGATTTAAATTGAGTAATGCCTTGGGGCTAAGACCGTATTGCGGCGCAATGTCAGACCATTTTTCATGAGTACCGTCGGGTTTTATCATAACCGTATGGGTGTCTCTTTCCTCTTGCGTCTCTTCTTGTGTGATTTTCTCTGGCAAGTAAGGGCTCTGAACACGCCGATACCAACGCACCGACGTCAATCTTAGTGGCGTTCTTGTCAAGCCAAGCCGCATTTATCTCAGCCAACTCGTCATTGGTCAGCTTCTTACGGCGATAAAAGAGATGTTGAGGCGCAGGGTCGGCGTCTTCAATTTTGACCGGCACCAATAGTGTGGTGTGAGTGTGCTCGCTGACCAGCTCTTTGGTGATGCCACTGGGCGAAGAGCGCGTGATTTGCCAAGCGCTTCGGCCTTTACCAAGAATGACCATCTCATACACCAACTGCCCTTCATAGAAGTAGTAATAGAAACCGTGAGCAGCACGGCCGAGCCTAGACTCACTTTCTACAACAGGCGTAAAGGGAATAAATTCCGCATTAATGTGCTGTGAATCAATCGGCTTTGACGTAATGGAGTATGATTGGCTTATCCCGATACTTTGAATGCGTTCATGAATAAGCGACTTTTCCTCTTCTTCAAAGCATTTGGCGGTTAAAATGGTATGGCGATGCGGCTGTATCTCTTCGGCTCTTTGCCAGCTCTGACTCCGCCTTTCGTTAGCGGTCTTTCCCAAGCTAAACACACCCATTTGCAGCGTACTTAGGCTATCTTTATGCGCGTGAATTTTAATGCGGCATTCAAACCCAACCACAGGAGCTTTGTTTGTGTCAGCATTATGATGGACCTTTAGCCCGATAAAAGTTATGTCCAATACCTATCACGTGGGTATCCTTACTGAATGGTGCGCAGCTTCATTTTGGGTTGCTAAAAGGGATCTTCTCCGGTTTCGAGAGTCTGTATGTATTTACTCTAATTTTTAGTGGGTTATGATAAATTGATGGAAAATTAGGCAGGCAGAAAAACGAGGCTTCCTGTAATTAAGAATGTTATTGCTCAAAGGCATCAAATCAATTACTTATAAGGATTTAATCATGGCGGATTTATTGTCATCAGTTTCTACAGCGATCTCATTAGCGACACGTTTGCGAGAAATTGTTAAAAATATCGAAGATGCAGAGTTTAAGAATATTTTGGCAGATTTAAGTATAGAGTTAGCTAATTCCAAACTAAAAATTGCTGACTTAATCTCTGAGAACGCGGAATTAAAAGAAAAGCTGGCGAGATTAACCAGCGCAACAGGCGAACTTTGTCCTAAATGTAACAATCGAACATTTGAACTGACTTCAACAAAACCGCATAAGACTATGGGTAGATTAGGTGCGATGGAAAGGGTTTACACATGCTCAAGTTGTAACTTCTCTGAGCCCAAGTTAGTTACGCCATGACAATTGTTTAAGGTTTCAAGATACACTTACTAATCGAATATGGTTATGTTAGTGCAATAGCACTAACTGATTTTTGTCCAATAGTTTCTTAAGCGGAGTTCTGGCTGTATGATGCAAAGGAGGATTGCTCGCTTGTATCGAAGAGCGCTGGTTAGCGATGGAATTTCGAGAATTGCTTTGATCGACTTGATGAAAAAGTTGAGAATTTTGGGGTGATTTTCTCAGGTTTTGGTTAGAGAAAGACCTTCTTGTAGAGAAAGTTGTGAATCCATTGGTATTACTGGCCTCTCTCATGATTCATAAAAACAAAAATTAATTCTTGTTCATTTTGAATCATCCTAATAGGGACTAGGTGTAGCAAGGTACATAATGATATATTCAGGCGGTGATAAACATGAGTTTATCACCGCTTTTTTTGTCCTGCGTATGTCTATCTGTCTTGAGTGTATCCACTCAAATTTAGAAGTAATGGAACAGTGGAGGTTCGTGCATTAAAAAGTTTTGGTGGGAGATGTTCCAAGCGTAAGCGCCCGTCAATGTGAACACCACATAATCCCCGATATCGATGCGCTCTATGACCTGATTGCGCGCGAGGACATCTTTAGGTGTACACAACTGGCCAACTAAAGTCGCTGTTGTGTGGCCGATTGGGTTTGAAATCTTTGGGCGCTGCTGATTATGCAAAACCACAAAAGGATGGTCATGGTTTTGGGCTGCGGGGGTGCGAAAATGGTGGGTACCGCCGCGTGCTATGACGAAGTTTTCGCCAAGGTTTTGCTTAATATCCAGCACTTCCATTACATAGTAGCCGCAAGGTGCTGAGATATAACGTCCGCACTCGAAACGTAATAGCCAATTTTGCATCTGCTCTTTGGCAATCAAAAACTCCAACTTGTCGCAGAACTCTTCCCATGGAAAGTGCTGCTTAGGGTCTTGGTAATTGATGCCCATACCGCCACCGAGGTTGATGGTGAGTTCATCGAGTGTGTATTTCTGTTTCCAGCCTTTTACAACTTGAAAATACCGTTCCATCAAAGCTAAGTGACGACTCACATCCAACTGATGCGACATTAAGTGGAAGTGAAAGCCTTTTAATTGGATTAATGGATAATCACGCAACAACATGATGGCGTTATCTAGCTCGGCTTCATCTAGACCAAAGGGTGTCGGTTTGCCTCCCATGGCTAATTTGCTGAGCGTGATATCGCCAATGTCGATGTTCATGCGCAGAAAAATAGACGCGCTTTGGCCCAGTTTCTGAGTTAAGGCACCAATACGTTGCAATTCGGTGATACTTTCCACATGAATTGCATCCACATCCAGTTCTATCGCTTGTTCTAATTCGCTCGGCATTTTGCCGGGGCCACCAAAGATCAGAGGCTTGTTAAGTCGCTGCTGATGAAGGTGGTTTAGCTCACCGCCGGAAGCCGCTTCAAAACCGTCAACATAAGGTGCCAAAGTACGTAATATTGGCTCAGAAGGATTCGCTTTGGCCGCATAAAACAACTCAACGTTTTTGGGTAGCACGTGACGCATCCCTTTGATGTGACTTTCAAGTGCGTTAAGGTCATAGAGATAAGCACACAGTGGTTGTTGCTGTTGCTTGGCCAGTTGCTCTATTTCTTGTTCAATGTGTGAAGGAAGTTGCAACGAATTAATCATGGCTTTCACCTTTGTTTCGAGTCGTCCATGGTGCTAACACTTGGGTATAGCTCGACTCTTTGTCAGCGTTTTGCATCAATCGAGTGGTAAAATTATTTTTACTTGGGAAATAGCCGCCATCGAGCAGTGATTCTAGTTCTGGCTGCTTGCCGTTGATCGACTGCCAGCAAATGATGGCGTCCCTCAATATACTCCACAACGCTTGCTCAAGTTTTGAGTTACCTTCACAAATAAAGAAAACGGCCTCACTGATGTTATTGATAAAAGTACAATAACCAATGCGATTCCAGCCTTGCTCGCGGCTATAGTAAACCGATTGTAGAGCACGTTCAGATAATTGATTTAAGGAGTCAGCAGGCCAAAACTCAGCAAGCAGCTTAGTGCCTTCTAAGTCACGAATCCAAACGCAGCACGGCATGCCTTCGTCAAAGCCAATCAGTGTATTTTGTAAGTGGGGTTCAAATGCCACACCGTGTTTAAAGTAATAATTAAACACGCCCGGAATCAAGCAGTGCAAGTAGCGCTCGAACCACAGCGTTGCGATATCCTCGTACTGGCTTTGGTTTTCCTTTGCTTTTTGTGTTAGCTCTTTGGCGATGCAACTATTTCCATCTCTGTTGTAGGCAAAAAGGGCTCCGGCCAACGTTGGCTCCAAAATGTCCGTTTCACTTTGAGTAAAGTTTTCACGGTATAAAATACCGAATGATTCGCGAGCTTTTATCACGTCGTCATGTTCTAGCCCTGCGATGGATTCTAGATTTAGTGTGGTTGCGTAAGGTTCAGTCATGACCTTAAACACAGGATTGCGCAGTTGCTCAGTCTCTTTTATCGAGCGCAAAATCGAGGTCAACTGAACCGCACTGTCGAGTTCATACCACGCATTTTTGCGCACACAGTTAGTTAAACGCACATTGATAGAAAATTTAGCAAACCAGTCCATATCAGGATGGTAAAGCGTGCGCACCGAGGACGTTGGCAGGAGTTTTTCACCGCCCAGGCCCAGAGGAGTAATTTTACCTTGGTCAATCGCTCGTTTGACGACGGGGTTTTGTAAAATGGTATAGCTTTCCCATGGGTGGCATGGATAAAGCACGGTCGATTTGGAATGACATTTTTTAGGAGCGAGTTTGTCTAGCATTGTCTGTGGTGTTTTGCGCTTATCTGACTGCAATACGTCAAGCAGTGTGCTGTCTACTTTAAACCAATACAGAGGGACTTGTGTGCCAACTTCTGGTGAGCAAATGAGCAAGTCATCGATACTGACGCCGGAGCGGCTCTTTGGCGTTGGGTGGAAAGAGTGTCCCCAAATCAATGATTGTTCTGAGGCGATAAATCGATTGTGGTGCTGGTGGTTAGGCTCCGAGTTGAGAAATTGTTCTGTAATCACCAAACTGTTTTCCATTTGATCAATTAACTCATGATTGAATGGAATGACTAATACCTGCTTTAAATACTGTAGTAGCAGAGTTAGGGTCTGAGTTGCGTCCAATTTTGACCAGCCAGATCCTGATGTTTTTGACCAAGGTCTGTCAGCCAGCTTTACCTTGCCCAGTTGGCTTATGTATTCCACGGGTAGTACCAGTAAATCGCCTTCATTAAGGCAGATCCCTACGAGCTGGCTTGGGCCATAATTTCTTTTCAAGGTCTGTGGCAGTGAGGCTGAACTAAAGCCCCAAATAACATGCTTATTTGGTATGGCGTATTCACGCAGATAACAATTTACCACGCTCATAATGGTATTGAGCTGGGCTTTCTCATGATTGAGCTGAGTTTTTTTATGGCCCATTAGGCCTATATTCTGTGTTAAGTTCTCAGTTGGAGATGATTGAGTGTTTAACATGTCGATGTCCAAATTTTGAATGGATGAGCAGCGCTATTGCAGTACAAGCGCTGACCAGACTAGAAAGTAAGAAAAGAACCTCAAGCCAACCCAAACTCGAGATAAAAGAAGCACTTAAACCTGCAGCCACTCCGCCCCATTTAGACATTGCATCAAAGCGTGAGAATATCTTACCGCTTTGTTGCCTGTCGATTTGGTCTGCTAACGCTTGGTGTAACCCTTGATAACAACAAACCATGCCCAATCCAAATAGAATACGGGCCATGATCAACACCTCTTGGTAAGGTATTAGGTGCATCAGAGTACCTAGCGAGAGCAAACCAAAACCCAGTAGCAAAGTACTGAGCTTGTGATGATGATTGAGCCACTCAGAAAAACTCTGTGCTTTGCCAGTAAAAACTAAATAGACGCCATGTGGAAGAGCGTACAGAAAGCCAACCCATGCTTGATTTGTCACCCCAAATTGCTGCACAAAAGGCGAGAAATAGGGGAAGGTGATAACCATTGCAAACGCAAAGCAAAACTGAGCAACGAACACCCAATACAGAGAGCGTAACGAAGCGCTTTTGTTATCTTGTCGCCGACCTTTTTCTTGGCCTTGAGCATTAGGCCTAGCGGTAGTATCTGCTGGCAATGTCAACGTGATCGCCATGGCAATCAAAGGCAGAACAGATAGCCAAAGGTATGCGCTGAGCGGGCTGGTTTCTGACAAACTCCATCCCAGACCAATTGGCGCGATGATCAGCGCCAAGCGAGCAGAGAGCTGAGTCTTATTTAGAGAGGCTCCGAGGGTTTTTGCATCTTTAATCTGGCTGGACAAATAGCTATTAGAAGCCGCCATTGTGCCGCCAAAGGTCCCTTGGATAATAAGACCAAACACAAACATTGCTAGATTGTCTGCCAAGCCACACAAAGCAAACCCAGCTGCGAGTCCAAGCTGAGCACGCAATAGAGAGCGACGTCTGCCATATTTATCAGCAAACTGTCCCCAAAATCGCGCAGCCAAAGCGGTGCAAAAGGTAGGCAGAATAAATAGGGCGCCTGCCCAGTTTGCGTCAATGTGTGCGCCAAGTGTGGGTAATACCATTGGTAAGAACAAAGGCATCCCCAATGCTGAAAATGCCGCAATAAAGTGGCAAAGCAGCACACAATATATGAGTTTGGTCATGATGGATTAGCTCACGCTTTTCTCTAGGGTCTCTATGTACGCTTGTTGTGCTTTTTCACTCGTAAGCAGCAAGAAGTTAGGCGCGGATAGTCCATAGAACTTATTAATATCGCTAGCGCCTGACGCTTGCTTAGATAACAAGCTGCCAGAGCTTAATAAGTACTTGGCGTACAAGTTTGGCGAATTAAACAGCATATCTTTAGCAAGCTTGATGTCGTGGCCCTGACTACTGAGCTGCTCAAGCTTCTGGGACAGACTATCAGCGACTACTTTGTAGAGGGAAGCTGAGCTTGCTATGCCTTTAGCGGCCATCGCCTCGATAATAGCGGCAATGTCGAGCTGCAATGTGATAGTGGTAAACATCTGACCAAGCGCCAGTTCATTGTCGACCTTGATACGTTGGTCTAACAGCTGCTCGCACTTAACCGGAGAGGCGTGCTCATAGGCTTGAAAACGCTCTGGCCAAATGCGTGCTGCATCATTGTCTTTCATGGCTAAGGTCATCTTACCTTGGTCATTAAAAGCAATGATGGCGTTTTGTTGGTTAGACTCCAGTGCGATGCCATAGCGAATCCACAAAGTAATGTGAACCTTAGATAACAGCTCAACATAATCTTTAAACCAAGCTAGGGTATCTTGCTGGTAATATTGGTCGGCGAGGTGCTCTAAGAACAGGCGTCCATCCGGCATTGGACTTGCGAGCGCGGCAACAGGGACAAGGGCTTTGTCTGTTGAATGATTGAGTGGGTATTCTCGTACTATATAGGCAAAACGTTTTTCGTCGTCAACATGCCCCCCATGTTTTTCATTGCAATGAAAAAGTGAGCCTTGTAGATCATTATCGCTTTGCTCTATATGAGTGAGTAAACGTTCAAACCAGTGCCCATCATAAATCGTTGATGGCTTGATAAGGCGAATGTTTTTTGTCCCCAATGAGCGCATAATAAGCGGCACCTTAATGTGAATATGTGGTGCTTGATTCACCACCACAGTGCGCACAGATAAAGTTGGGGTAACCTCAAGATATGAATTTGGTGCAGCTATGATGCCCTCTGGCCAAGATTCCAGGCTTTGCAGCGTTAATGGATGAGCTGGAAATAGTTCATGGCTCAAAGCAAAGTCGCTTGGCAGGCCGACTTGTTCCATGGTCGGCCAACACTCTGGCTGGGAACTTGTTAAGCTGACGAGAGACTTGTCAATGGCCAGCCAGCGCAAAGTAAAAGTTTGGGCAAACTCTGGTGCGTACTGCGCAAGATCCTCATCATTTAGACCGAATTTAGCCCGAGCGGTCGGATAATAGGGATGGTCAAGGTAGGAAGCAATTTGGTCGGCGAGCAGTAATTTCTGACCCCAGTTATCTAATTGGGAGATTGGTTGCATCAAAGACTCAGAGTGCTGAGTGAAAGCATCATCACACAGTGCTTTGTGTTGCTGCGCGCATTCAAGTTCTTGTAAGTAATTATCGAGCAATGAATGGGAGCTTTCGTGAGCACAGGCTTTGAGCAAAGCAATCCAATCTTGATAGTGGAATTGATGCTCAACTTGACCATTTTTTTCGACAATCCACCCTTTGTCATCTTCCCCTGCGGGAGTTTTATATACCCAGCGCTGCATGTAATAGCTGGCTGTGACGGGTAAGTAGAGAGTAAAATCCGAACTATCGAAAATTGCCCATATCTGGTCTACACAGTGAGTTGTGGTATTGACGGCTTCAGGGAGCTGAGTGGTAAATTGGCTTTGCGAAACTATGCCAAATAAATCTTCTCTTAGGCAGGTATCAATAAGGCGCTGAGTGAGGTATGAAGCATTGTTGTTCATGCGGTTACCTCGCTCGCTGCTTTTAGATCAAATTGAGAAATGGTTTTTTGCAGTGTCGGTTCTAGGTTTTCGCCAGACGGTGAAACGACAGAAATTCTTGCCAAATAATCTTTATTAGAGAAGCTTTGTGTAAAGTTTTCACCCACTTGTTTTAGCACTTGCTGCTGGATGACAATATCGTCTTCGCGCTCAAGAAAAGATGTGGATGTGCCTTCAATTACACCGCTTTGGCCGGCTACCACGTAATGGACATTTGCACTACCATTCATCTGAAATTCACTGTCTAATTCTTTTCCTAGATGAAGGTTTAATATGGTGCTGAACCAATTTCCTTGGCTGAGGTTATCTAGCAAAAACTCTCGACCATCTCCAATAGATCGATAATTGATTTCAATCAAAACAGGGCCAGATTCTGTGATGATGAACTCGCTATGACAAACCCCCAAACCTACACCAAACTCTAGTAGTTGCCTAACGCACTCATCTCTATATTCGACGCTAAGAGGGCCATTCCATGTCGCAGCTGTCTCAATAAAGAAAGGTGGTTCTGAGAGCTCGACATCGAATCCCCCAAGAGCCTTAACGTTTTCACCGTCGCCCAAGGTTTCTACAGTGATTAACGAACCCTGCAGAAAAGTTTCTACCAAGATAGGGGTGGTTGGGTTCTTTTGCCAAAAATGTTCACAGTAACGTTCAAGCTCGCTTTGCGAGTTACAGCGCTGAACGTCAATGCTCGCAACCCCTTCTTTTGGTTTTGCAACGACTGGGAAGGGAAAATCTAACGCAGGTGCACTACCTGAATATAACAATTGACTTGCAACATTTGGTAACAGTTTTTCATTCAGCACCTGGCGGGTTAGATATTTGTTCTTTGCTTTTAGCGTCACTTTCCAGTCTTTGGCGGGTACGCCAAAAAATTGCGCGCAGATTGCCGTAGAGGTTTGTAAGTGATCGCTGTTACTAAAAATAGCATTCGGCTGTAGCTCTTGGTTCGCGATGGTCTCGATAAGCTCTAGCGGATTAAATACGTCACATTCAAGGATTTCATCAGGGCTAAATACTTGGTCATCTTCACTCAACTTTAGGTGCTTGAGTTTGTGATCTGTGATCAAAATGACCTCAAGACCCATGGTTTTTGCTGTCGGTACGAAGCCATGAGTCACGGCGTCATTTACGACGTGAGTCACGATAATAATCGTAGATTTCATGGGGGGTTCCTAAATTTTAAAACGTTGTTGTCGTCTGCTCACGACTAGCTTTCAAATGGTCTCTTTCGAGCCTAAAGGAAAGAGAGTTTTATAATTTATTGTTTTATTGATTGTTTTGTTTTTGTGCTTTGAGGCACAGCCCGTCACTATAGATAAAAAAATAAATATTGCAAATATAAATGAGATTTGTTTTCATTCGCAGCGTGGTGGTTATATAAATAAAAAACGGAATAAAAAATGAACATGAAACTGACCTTGTCTCCGTTGGCTTTCGCCATTGGAGGAATCTTGGCTACAGTGGCACCAACCGCCGTTTCTCAAGAGCAAGAGATGGCGGACGAAACCATACAAGTTATCGGGCATCAGTACCAAGGATATGCGGAGAATATGCCTCAATCGGGGACGAAAACAGATGTCGATTGGCTAGATGTTCCACAAGCGGTTTCTGTGGTAACGCAAACCGAGATGGAAGACAGAGGTGCTATACGTTTAGTTGATACGTTGGATGGTGTCGCAGGGGTCAATAATACCTTGGGAGAAGGCAGTCGAGATCAGTTTGTGATCCGTGGTTTTGATGCGCTTAATGATATGTATCGCGATGGCATGCGTGATGATGGCACCTTACAATCTTACCGTAGTCTTGCAAATATTGAACGGGTTGAAGTGGTTAAAGGCTCAGCAGGCGCACTTTATGGGCGCGGCTCTGCAGGTGGCATTATAAACTTGGTCACTAAGCGAGCAAACGGTGATAACTTCACAAGCGTTAAGGGCAGTGTCGGCAGTAATAGTCAGTTTGTAGGCCAACTGGATAGCTCGATGGCTTTTTCGGACAAGGTTAATGGCCGTATTAACTTAGAGCATCGACAAGCCGATTCTTACGTCGATCATGTTGATTCAAGTGATTTCTTTATTGCCCCGACTATTAGAGTCATGCCCAACGAAGGCCGCACTATCGACTTTGACGTTGAATATGCGCACCAAGAATTGGTGCCTTATCGCGGCGTTCCATCGAAAAATGGTAAACCTGTCGATGTCGCTGAGAGTACTTTCTACGGCGGAACCAATGATTATCAAGAATCGGATAGCCTGCGCCTTGGAGTAAATTATGAATGGCTGCTAAACAGCGAGTGGACTTGGACAAACCGCGCCGCTTATAACCATATAGAACTGAAACAAAAAGGAACGCGCCAAGGAGTGGTAACAGGGAATGAGGTTTCTCAGACTGTTAATAACTTTGGCTATGATCCTCGAACCACAGCAACATTGCAATCTGAATTGGTATGGGAAACGCATTCAAACCAAATGATGATAGGTGCTGACTACAACCAGATTAATATCGACTTCATTTCAGCAACAGACACAGAGTTACCGAACAAAGATATCTATAATCCTATTTCTGGGCCAACGACGGATCCCGGCTTCAATCCGTCACGTGATAATACCACCACTACGGCAGGTATTTACCTTCAGGATGTGTATACCCTAGGTGACTTGTCGGTTATCGGTAACGTGCGCTACGACGCGATGAAACTTGAGCAGCAAAAAGTCGGTTCAGCAAAAGAGAATCTTGACGATAATAAGTTCAGTTATCGTGGTGGCTTGGTATATCGCATTAGCAGTGATATGTCTGTGTATACGACTTTAGCCCGCTCATGGCAATTACCCTATGCAGGGATATATATAAGCCCCACATTAGCTGAATTCTTTCAAACCGATCTCAAAGAAGTCGGCGCAAAAGCCTATCTACTCGATAATGCTTTGATGCTTAATGTTGCTGTGTTCCAAATTGATCAAGAGCGACCTCAAACCAATACCAGCGGTGATGTGACAAGCAAAATCGACCAACGCCACCAAGGCTTTGAGCTTGAAGGGCGCGGTCAAATTACAAAGCAGTGGGATGTCTCTGTCGGCTATAGCTATCTGGATGCCGAAGTTAAAGCAACCGGCAAAAAGCCCAACGATGTGTCCGATCACCTGTTCTCACTTTGGAGTAGCTATCAGCTTGATGACAACTGGCGTATGGGTGGCGGTGTGAAATACGTTGGCGATCGTTATGCTGGTGATAACGAAGCGGTGGCATTAGGTGACTATACCACAGTTGATTTGATGGCAGCGTACACAACGGGTCGTCATAAGATTCAAGCCAATGCTTATAACGTGTTTGATGAGAAATACATTATCGGCGCGACAGATGGTACCAGTGGCTTAAACCAAGTGGGTTACGGAGCCCCAGCAGAATTTATGCTCAGCTATGGATATCAATTCTAATTTTTCTCAGCATATTAGCGAATTTTTGGCCTCAACTTGAGGCTATTTAGCCCATGGGATCAACGTCTAGATCTTGGTCCTATTTTGCCTTTAAAGGAGATTTCCATGTTTAATCAGAACTTGGATAGTAAACCTCAGACATCATTACTAAAACAAGCGCAGCAGACGCTGCGCCTAAGTGTGCTGGCAACCGCCATCGCTTCAATGACTTCTATGAGTGCCATTGCTGCCAATGACACTCAAACGAGCGAGGTGGAAACTCTTGTTGTAACGGGCAGTATGATCGGCCACTCTGAGCTAGAGGATGTAAAAGAATACCCTGGTGCTCGCAACATTTTGACTCAAGATCAAATTAAGAAAACGTCCGCATTATCGATTGACTCGGCGTTGCAAAGTGTTCCAGGAATTAAAGTTCAAGACGAGACAGGCACAGGTGTACTACCTAATATCTCGGTCCGTGGCTTGAAGGCTAGCCGAAGTGGCTATGCTCAATTTCTTATGGATGGCGTACCGCTAACTTTGGCTCCTTATGGCCATACAGGGCAATCCATTTTCCCAGCCACTATGGCAACGCTCGATAGAATAGACATTGTGCGCGGCGGCGCGGCGGTGCAATACGGTCCCAATAATGTCGGCGGCGTGATCAACTTGGTGACTAAACCCATTCCGCATCAATGGCAAACTGAAATCAGTAACCGTTTGACTGTTTTTGAAGATGGTGACACGCCATTAAATGATGTCTATCTGCGAACCGGTGGTTGGCTAAGTGATACCCTTGCACTTCAAGTGGAAGGTAATTTCTTAACCGGTGAAAGCTTTCGCGAGCACTCAGATACCGATGTCACCAACTTCCAAGCCAAGTTGCAGTGGCTACTAAGCGATACTCAAGAGTTGCAAGCCTTTATTCAGCGCTATGATGCTGATACCCAAATGCCAGGCGCTCTAGCGCCAGCCGATTATGACGATGATCGCACCCAATCCAAGCGTCCATATGATGAATATCAAGGAGAGTCGACACGTTGGAGCCTGAAGTATTTGCATGATCTCGCCATTGCTGATGGCGCTGAGTTAGAGATACTGACTTTTGGTCACAATTCAGATCGCTTTTTCCAGTGGGGTTATAGTGAAATTGCTGACGACTGGGCTGACCCATCACAACCTTCAACTCATATCCGTACTTCACCGCGTCAGTTTGAAGTTTATGGTGTTGAGCCGAAATTGGCCGTTTACGTTGCAGGCCCAAGCGTAACGCAAAATTGGATCCTTGGCGCCCGTTACGTAAACGAAGATATTGACTATAAACTGACCCATACTTCAATCGCAGAAGGCTCAACGGAAGTAAAGCGTGATTGGCACCTAGACACTGACGCGTATGCGGGTTATGTCAGTAATGAAATCGGCCTATTTAACGATAAATTAAAAGTCACGCCAGGCATTCGTTATGAATCGGTCAATATGACATTCGATGATTTTGGCAAAGCGACAACTACAGATAATAAAGTCACTGAGTGGTTACCTGGTTTAACGCTTGCGTATAATCTCACCGAGCAATGGGTTACTTACACCAATGCGCAAAAGTCTTTGCGTGCGCCGCAAATATCCAACATTCGTGGCAATGGTGAAGAGGGTAGTGAGCTTGCTTGGAACTATGAGCTAGGCGCTCGTTATACCCAAGATTCCACCAGTTTTAATGTTGCCCTTTATCGAGTTGATTTTAAAGATCAGTTGGTATGGAACCCCACCACAGAATACTTCGACAATGTGGGTAAGACGCTGCATCAAGGGATTGAGCTTTCAGGGCGCTACGTTCCGGAATCTCTACCTGCTTTAAGCTTAGGCGGTGGTTATACCTACTTAGATGCGACACTTGAGGACGAGGGTCCAAACAAAGGTAATCAGCTTGCTTATACCTCCAAACATCAGCTTAACTGGGATGCGACTTATACCTTTAGTAAGCTAGAAACCACCTTGTCTGGCTACTACTTTAGTGATGCGTACTCGGATGATGCAAACACGGTAGATGAAGATTCAATTGGCAAAGCGGGTAAAATCCCTGCCTATATGGTGTGGAACTTGAATATAGGTTCTGATTTGTATAAGGATGAGAGCAGCAAACTTCGGATGAATCTGGGTGTCAACAACCTATTTGATGAAGACTACTATTTCCGAGGCATTGATACTAGCCCAATAGGGCGTTACCCAGCGCCAGGTCGAACTTATATTTTGGATCTTAATTACCAGTTTTAACATTTAAGACGCTGAAACTGTTGACAAATACACAGTCGCCAATACTCTTGGCGACTTTGATGGTTTTAGCGTTAAAGGAAATCTAGCTATGAATAACCACGCTCGACGTTTGTTACCGCATCGATTGTTTCTAAACGCATTTCGGTCTTTGGCTGGGATGCTGCCACATAAGCCATTAGGATCTGTTTTGGCTATGTTGCTGGTTACTTTATCTTCTATTACAGCTTTAGCCAGTCCTAGAGCGATACAAGATGAGCAAGGCGTGTTTGAAATTGATACCACGCCGCAACGTGTTGTGGTGTTGGAGTTCTCTTTTGTCGATGCATTGGCTGCGGTGGGAGTGTCACCTGTCGGCGTCGCCGATGATAACGACGCTTCTCGGGTGATTCCCGCGGTGCGCAAACTCATCAAACCATGGAAATCCGTGGGGATGCGCGCCCAACCAAGCTTAGAAGCGATTGCGGTTTTAAAGCCGGACCTGATCATTGCCGATGCTGAGCGCCACCGCACGGTTTTAAAAGATTTGCAACGAATCGCGCCTACGCTACTGCTTAAAAGCCGCGGCGAAACCTACCAAGAGAATTTGGAGTCGGCACGCAAAATTGGCGCAGCGCTTAATCAGCAGTCTGCCATGGAGCAAAGAATTGAGCGCCACCAGCAAACTATGGCGGAATTTAAGGGGCATTTTTCTCTCAAGCAAACTATTCAATTTGCTGTGGTGTCAGACAAAGGTATGTGGCTACATAGCCCAGCCTCTTATGCCGGTGGCGTGCTGACAACATTAGGGATTTCAAGTCCTATCAAAGAGCAAACCAACAAAGCGTACCTGCCGACCAGTTTTGAGCTCTTGCTAAAAACCAATCCAGATTGGCTACTGTTGGGGGCTTATTCCCATCCTAATGTGATTAATGATTGGCAGAAAAACCCACTGTTTAATCTGCTTACATCGGCAAAA
Source organism: Vibrio aquimaris (assembly GCF_009363415.1). Lineage (NCBI taxonomy): Bacteria > Pseudomonadati > Pseudomonadota > Gammaproteobacteria > Vibrionales > Vibrionaceae > Vibrio > Vibrio aquimaris. Next base: position 1,098,919 of record NZ_CP045350.1, read on the forward strand.
AACAAACGCCTTGTTGAAGTCTCACCTGAGCTTTGGTCACTAAACAGAGGTATGCTGGCCGCTGAGCAAATGGCAATAAACCTTGAGCAGATTTTGGACGCCTCATGAGTCATGGGGTGCTGTTAAACCGCGAGCCTGAAGTTAAGCATAAACACTCGCTGAGTTTTGCTTGGCGAGTCATTTTGTTGGTTAGCTTGGTATCGAGTTTGGCTTTTTGCGGTTACATTGCGTCGATGCTCGGCTGGTCGAGCTTTACACTGACCGCCTCCGATTTGATTGATTATTGGTTTGCGTATGACGAAGCGAATATGACGCACCAGATATTAGCCACGCTCAGAGCGCCAAGAGCTTATGCGGGGCTATTAATTGGCGCAGGCCTCGCTGTGTCAGGCCTTCTGATGCAAGGTTTAACCCGAAACCCTTTAGCGTCTCCGTCAATTCTTGGTATAAACGCAGGCGCCGCGTGTTTTATGGCGCTTGCGTCGGTTGGTCTGCCCATTATCTCTGGGTTAAACCCTATTATTAATGCCGTTTGTGGCGCTTTGCTAAGCGGCATGACTGTGATGCTTCTTGGCGGCTTTTTCTCTGCTCGATCTCACCCTTTGCGTCTAGTGTTAGCTGGCATTGCAATTAGCGCGCTTCTTGTTGGCATTACACGAGCAGCATTGATCCTTGGCGATGATATGGCTTATAGCGTATTGCATTGGCTGACCGGATCTTTATCGACCCTAGACAATAATCAATGGCAGCAGCTTTGGCCGCCAGCATTAGCTGGATTGATATTAGCGTTAGGTCTTGCTCGTAATCTCAACCTATTGGCGTTGGGGGATGAGGTTGCGATTGGCTTAGGCAGTAATATCTGGTTCACTCGCGTGTTAAGTGGGGCAGCAATTGTATTGTTGGCTGGTTCAAGCGTCGCCATTGCTGGCCCGATTGGTTTTGTTGGCTTGTTAGTTCCTCATTTGGTCAGGCCGATTGTTGGTCACAACTATCATTTATTGATTCCTATTTCAGCACTTGCTGGCGCCGCTCTTGTGGCATGGTCAGATGCGATATCACGAGCCATTGCTTTTCCGACCGAAACGCCTGTTGGGGTGATCACTGCTTTACTTGGCACGCCATGTTTCATTTTGCTTGCGATGAGGAGAGCCTGATGCATCACAGGACAAAGCTATTTTTCTTATTTGGCCTACTTATGCTAGTGGCAGCCACAGGTCTGTTTGTGGGCGCTGCTTCGCTGAGCGTGTCACAAGTCATTGAACACTTGTTTGCATTATCAAGCGATGACTTTGTTATTCACCAGTATCGATTGCCACGCGCTCTTCTTGCAATTAGTGTCGGCGCTGGTCTTGGACTCTCTGGCGTATTAGTGCAAGGAGTGATACGCAACCCCTTGGCTTCTCCTGATCTGATGGGCATTAGTGCAGGAGCCGGTCTTGCTGCCACCACTTGCTTAGTTCTGTTTCCAAGTGCGCCAGTGAATATCTTGCCTTTAGTTGCTATGTTGGGTGGCATTTTAGCTGCGGGATTGATTGTATTATTGGCTTGGTGGTCGCAACCAACGCCGGCAAAACTTGCCCTAATTGGTATTGCTGTCAGTGCGTTTCTGACAAGCGGAATCGACTTTTTGCTTATCACCAACCCTCTAGAAATCAATACAGCTATGGTATGGCTCACCGGCAGTCTTTGGGGTAGAAATTGGCAGCAAGTGCCTTTTATTTGGGGAGCCTTGGCCATGTTATTGCCGTTTGCTTTTTGGCTAGCGTGGCGTATAGATGTTATGGGCCTTGGTGAAGAAAGTGCAACCACGCTTGGAACAAACCCAAAGAGCGTTCAGACTTTTGCGCTTCTGGCTGCGGTTTTGCTTGCTAGCATTAGTGTTTCTGTGGCCGGAACCATCAGCTTTATCGGGTTACTTGCGCCGCATTTGGCTCGCTTGTTGTTTGGGCACAATCATAAAATGTTGATCCCAGCTTCCGCGCTGCTCGGCGCTATTTTAGTCACATTTGCCGATGGCCTCGCTAGAGGTTTACAACCGCCGATTGAACTACCTGCAGGGGTACTTACTTCTGTGATTGGCGCACCTTATTTTATTTTTCTTCTTTATCGTTATCGAGGTTGGTAACCATGCTTGAAACCAAGAATCTTTCTGTCGCGTATGGAAAACAAACCATTATTGCCAATCTTTCTATGTCTATCCCCAAGGGGAAGATCACTGCTTTAGTCGGGCCAAACGGGTGCGGTAAATCGACCTTGTTGAAAACGCTTGTCAGGATTAATAAAGCCAAGTCAGGCGAAGTGCTTCTGGAAGGCAAAGCATTGTCTAGTTATGGCGATAAGGCCCTTGCGCGCTCCTTGTCCCTGTTACCACAAATTTTAGTTAACCCTGAAGGTATTACGGTTCGAAAATTGGTTGAGTATGGGCGTTCACCCTATGTTTCTCATTGGGGAAGATTGGCACAAGATGATAAAGATATTGTTGAGCAAGCCATGTGTGATACTGGCGTGCTGGAGTTTGCTGATAAACCAGTAGATTCTTTGTCAGGAGGTCAAAGACAAAGGGCATGGATTGCCATGGTGGTAGCGCAAGATACGGATGTTGTGATGTTCGATGAGCCCACGACCTATTTGGATATGTCGCATCAGGTTGAGCTAATGAAGTTGATCCAGCAGATGAATGCCAAGGGGAAAACTGTGGTTGTGGTGTTACACGATCTCAATCAAGCATGCCGCTATTGCGATCACCTAGTGGTGTTAAAAAAAGGGGAAATTGTAGAGGAAGGCTCACCTGATGAGGTGATGACGCAAACACTTCTTAATGATGTTTTTGACTTAAAAGCCAATGTGTTCCGAGATCCTATTTCCAATACGCCTATGTGTGTAGCGATTTAGCAAGCTTATATATTGAAATTGTTATAGTTTTTCTTTATTTATCTATCGAATAAATAATTGTTTTTACTATGATTTTTATCATAAACCCTAAGTTTCTGTTCAGATCTTAAGCGTTGTGAGCTTTTTACTATTGATAGTGTGCTTTTAATTAGGTGATCTATCACTTAGTGATGACGAAAGCATTAAGCGGGCAAAAATACTGCTACTGTGTTTTTTATTTACAGTGGCAGTGTACTTATATGCGTTATCAATCCTCACCTGGCGATTCCAGCGAACAAAGACAAGAAACCACCAGAGAACGTGCAGAGCGTCAACGTTTAGAACGAAGAGCAGAACTGACATATACCGCAAGTGATGAAAAGCGTTGGGCGGAAAATCGCGAGAGAGTGCTCCGTGAAAGGAGAGCCTCTGAACCTCAAAAGCCGCCAGAGAAAAAATCACGGCCTGAAGATGATGCAAAAAAAGATTTGTATTTTATTGGTTATCATGGCACCAGTGAAAAGTCAGCAGTGAACATCATCAACACTGGAGTGCGCAGGGAATGTTTACCACCAACTGGACAAATTGGTCCTGGCTTTTATGTGGCTAAGGTGAAAGGGAAGTTACCTGACTGGGGAGCATCGCTTGCAACCGAGCCTGAGCGGTCTCAAGAGATAAAGAAAGCAAAGCAAGAGATGACGACTTGGCAAAGAATGTTGAGTTATGTTTCGGGGAATTATCAAGAGCCTGATTTTAGTGACAAAGCAAAAAAAACGATTTTAAAAATCTATTCTACACAGCCACTTAAGCAGTGTAAGTGGAGTATCATGAACCCGCCAGACTTAAGTGTTTGGCAAGCAATACTCGATGATGCTCCATCTTCGAGAAGTGAAGCGCTTGATGACTTAATAAAAGAGCGCTCTGTTTGGCTACAAATGGTTGTTGCACCTGACGAGTTACCCTTCCTAGTTGCTTTTCGTGATGACGGAAAAGCGGAGCAACCCACTCACTGGAAGGCTAATGAAGCGCCGTAGTCGATTTGGATAATATGTACTAATTCAGACCTGATCTGACAGTTACCCGCTTTTCTATCGGTGACTGTCAGTTTAGATTTGAGCTAAATTCTTTTCTGCCCAAATCGATTTTCCATCAAGCAATGTCTCAAGTGGTGTTCTACCACAGCACATTTTCCCCTGATGAGTTCGGTCATTGTTGTAATAAATCATCCATTCGTCCAGATCTTTTTGTAATTCCTCTAGCTCAGCGCATCGTCGCTTTCAAGAGTGGCGAGAGGCAGGTGTCTTTGAGCGGTTTTGGCAAAATGGCCTGATTTACGAAGGTGTTGATTGGCGTTCTATATCAATGGATGGCTGCCAAACAAAAGCGCCTTTAGCGGGCTCAAAAAAACAGGAAAGAACCCAACAGACAGAGCAAAACAAGGCGTAAAACGCAGCTTATTGACGGATGCTACTGGATTGCCACTTGCCGTTGTCAGCGATGGTGCCAACGTTCACGATATCAAATTGGTACTTCACACTTTAGATGCATTAGAGTGTTATCGACCACAGTTACAAGTACCGCTGTATTTAGACAAAGGCTATACAGGGCAATGGTTACATGATGAGTTGGTCGCTTTGAACAACATTCCTCATGTTCAATCACGTGCTGAAGAGGCTGCGAGCTTAAAACAATCGAATGATTTTAAGGCTCATCGTTGGGAAAAGAAAATCGAAAACTACGAGGCCATGCTGCATTTTGCTTGTGGCCTCATTGTATGGAATAAATCCCTTTTGGGATAGGTTCTTAGTAAGTTCTACTTTTGCAATTGACTGAGGTAGAGAAGGTAAAGAGCAGGCTCCATCTGTTCCTCTTTGAGAAATTGTGTCGGGAATCGCAGATATATTGTTTGTTAATGGCATAGTTAACCTTTTTCTTATCTATTGATAATTAGGCAAATATGCGGCCGTGGTTATAGGTTGCGATAGTGAGTTTTTATGAAAAACTATCACTAGTTTTTTCATTATTATCAGGGTGATTATTTTGTTATTTCTGTAAGTTATGTTTCTATTTTTAACTATTTTCATATAGAGGTCGAGTATATTGTTATAAAAATACGTACGTTTAGGAGTTATTCTTTAAGCAAGAATATGATCTTGTTGAGGTAAGCCTTTTGTATGTTTTTGCGCCGTATCAATACATTAGTGTTGGAACGCATTAGTTAGAATCAGATTTACTAACCATATCTCTTCATTCTTCCATATGGTAAATTTGTAATTGATATGTTTGATATTTACTAGTTGGAGCTATCAAGCCGATGTTTTACGCGAGATGTTTTTTGTTGTGGTTCGCGCTACTTCCCCATGTGGTTTTTGCTTTGGGTAATACCAATAATGAGTCTTTTAGCAAGGCCAAACGTTTAATGCAGCAGGAAATTTTTGTTGGAGACTCATATCAGCGCACTCTTTACTGTGATGCGTCGTTTAATATGAACAAATATGTATCGCTTCCTGAGGGGTTTAGGACAGATAAATACCGTGGTCGATTAAACAAATGGGAAGCAGAGCATATCGTGCCCGCAGAAAATTTTGGGCGAGCTTTCTCTGCATGGCGAGATGGTCATCCTGATTGCATAAACAGCAAGGGTAAAGCTTTTAAAGGTCGCAGCTGTGCATCGAAGGTAAGCAAAGATTATCGTTTAATGCAGGCTGACCTGTTCAACTTATATCCTGCAATTGGTAGCGTTAATGCGCAAAGACAAAATTATAACTTTGTAATGTTGCCTGAAGAAGCATCAAGCTTTGGCAGTTGTGATATGAGAGTCACAACCCGAAAAGTACAACCGCCCGAAAAGGCGCGGGGAAGAATAGCGAGAGCTTATCTTTATATGGAAGCGGTTTATCCTATTTACCAAATGAGCCGTTCTCAACGCAGTTTAATGAAGGCTTGGGATAAGCAACACCCAGTGACTCAAATCGAATGTGAAATAGGTAAAAGAATAAGTGCTGTTCAGCACTCATCTAACCCGATACTTGAGCAGAGATGCCCAGTATAAATAGAATAACCACCTCTGATAGGGAGGTGGTTTTTAGTCGATTAAATTTCTTACCAAGATAGTTAGAAAGGGCTTTCAATCAGGTAGTCAAAGTTAGGACTTTGGTTACCCGCTGTATCAAACCCGTACACACACACTTTAAGTGGTACAGATTGGATACGGATAGGGTTTCTTCTGTATTGAATATAACGAGCATCATCACAGTCAATCTCATCAGGTTTGCCCCAGGCTAACCAGTAGTCAGAGTATTCGGGAACCATAAAGATAGGCTCGAAGCCCATGGGCGTCACGTTAAGTATCGGCTTGGCCGTAGGTGGTGTATTGTCGACCTGAACTTGAACGACACTTGGCTCGCTGGCATCGTCATTTTCCCCTATAATGCAGTATTGATGAATGCCTTCTTTGCTAACGTCTATCTCGGTTTCACTAAAGTTGACTTGACTTGCGTCTATCGGATCGCTGTAACCTGATAAGTCTTGACAAGTTTGAGTATCATCAAACAACAAGATGTTCTTGTATCGAATCTTACTGGAACTGATTACTGTAAACTGCCACTCTTGGTTTCCAGAGTTTTCACCGCTAAAGATATAAGGGTAGTTAGTGATACTGATACCACTGGGCTTAGGTAATGGACAGCCTGGGTTATTTAATGAGAATGTTCCATTTGAATTGAAACATTGATTAAGATCTTGAATAGGAACGACGTAATTCTTGTTTTTCTTAACGTGAGCGCCTTCTTCATCAACTGCGCAAGGGTTGCCGCTATAGCAAGTTTTTCCAACAGCAGTATTGGTGGTGGTATTAATCAGTCCGACCATGTCTTGATTATCATCAAATACGGGAGACCCCGAACTTCCAGAAGAAATCCCTTGGCAGTTGTTTTCATTAAAATCATACCAATGCCAGTATCCTTCAATCACATTAAACGTATCCCCAGATTCACAGTATGATAGTTGTAACGCGTTGACATCTATGGGAACGCCAGCAATGGTGATTGCAGACTCCGTAGGTAATGAGTTTTGTGAAATTTGATACGGAATCAGGCCTTGGTCAATCAACTGAGCGACGGTTTGGTCTGATGATAACACAGAGATATCCAAGCCTTTCATGGTTGAGTATAAGACTTTATTGATGCCTACCGATATGGTCTCTTCAGCGTCGATAGAATCTTGGAAATAGTTAAACTCTGCTGTGTAGTCCACGGACTTATTTGTGGTTATATCGTTACCTGCTGACGAGCTAAAAGCGTTTTGACTACAGTGTCCATTTGAAAGGAAGGTCGCCGGGGCGTTTAGGTCGTTGCTAAATTGTACAAAGGACACGGTACAAGTCATGTCACCACTTAGTTTGCCTATCGAGCGATAGAATGAGTTTCCGCCACTTTCCGGTATTTCAGTACCTTGGTTCGCCAAGACAAAAGGAGAAGTAAAGCAGAGGGCGGCGATGTAAAGTATATTTTGTTTCATTAATATACCTCTATAATTGAGATTGTTAAGAATGAATAAATCTATGAATATGCGATGGGCGCATTCTCATAGCTGATGGGTTTTAATTTTTAAATGTGTAAAGCTCTGTTGTTCGCTTACGTGTAACTATATACAGTGCGCATAAACATTGATGTGATATGTATATTTATGTTACGTACATGGATAACCTAGCTCTATTCACCTTTGATCACTTCATTCCGCTGTTCAATAGGGTTCTTTTTGTGTTTTGGAATCGATCCAGGCTTTTTTCTAGTCAAAACCAAGTTATGACGTTTGATAAGCCGCCATTTTAGAAAGGCTACTTTGAATAGGCATACGTAAGATAGTTCTTCGAAGCTCGCTGTAAACCGAGCCTCGAAAATGCAGACTAGACCATCTCTTTACCTTCTTTTTTGGCTTTGCGCATGTCTTTGTATAGGCTAACGCATAAAAGCACCATAATACCAAGTGCTATGAGGGGCCAAATCAAGACATATAGGGTTAATGCTAGGCTTGACATTGAGGTACTCCTTCAACTTCTTTGCTTTGATTTTCAGATTGGTTAAAGGACACAACATCGTTACCTATACTGGTAAAATCAAAGTGTTCTTTTGACCTTAAACTTAAAACCACGCATGCTAATGCGCTGGCACCATAAGCGGTCATTGAACTTAACAATACCGGATAATGACGCAGAGCATCTAATGCAAAAGGTGTGATAATGATAAACGCCATCCCACCAAGTATGCAGGCTGCTTTAAAGCCAAAGAAGCCGAAAGCCATCAAGCCAATAACGACGCCTCCTCCTGCTGATGCCAACCATTCAAAAAACAACGCTGCCAGGCCTTGTAGCTCGATAATTTGAAACCGAGTAATAACGAACATTCCAAAACCAACAATGGCGGCGCTTGTGAACGCTAAATTGTTCACTTTATCCCAGTATAGGCTGGCGATAACAGGGAAAACGATAGCGCCCCAGAGCGCGCCAACAAAAACAAGCATGGTAAGTATGTCGAACTTTAAGCATGCGAATAACATGGCCAAAAAGGTAGCGCTTACCATAGTCAAGCGGCCAATAAATAGCATGGTTTTAGGTCTGACCTTGCCTCTAGATAGGTGTTTACCGTAGATATCTGTCATCACAAGTGCAGAGAGAGCAGAAAGATCTGAGTCAGCCGTTGAGGATAGAGAGCCAATCACCATAATGAAAAACAAACCAACCAAGAATGGAGACAAGTAGGTAGCAGCCATTTGTGGGATTAGGTTGTTGTAGTTGCCGTCTTGAGGAGTAATACCAGCAAGTAGAGCGAGAAATCCTAGCATACCCAGCCCAATTACAATTGAGCCATAGCCCAAAGTGGCGGTGATAAATGTTGGCTTTAATAGGTCCTCTCTAACCGCAAACAGGCGCTGAGCTATGGTTTGATTACCGATAGCATACGCCAATACAGCCACAAAGTACGGAGCCCCTTGTTCTAGTATTGCCGTTTGCGAATAGAAGCTAGATTGCTCAGCAGTGAGTAATGACATGCCTGATTCAAACAAAGTGCTACCACCAAGTTTGAAAAAGATAATAGGTATGATTATCACAGCGGCAAAAATCATAGCGATAACTTGGCCAAAATCTGTTGTCACTGATGATCGAAAGCCAGACCAAATAGTGTAGCTAAGCACCCCGAGGCCAGCAATGATAACTCCATGAATAAAGCTCAGCGGGGATAATATCTCCAAGAGTGCGCCTGCCGCAGTGAAATTGACGGTCAGGCTGATAAGGCTTCCTACTATATTGGAACCTGCCATGATCATTTGGCTCGAGCTTCCATGTCGAGCATGCATGATTTCTGCAAGAGTGTGAGCTTTAGGAGCAATTTGTCTGAACTTTTTACCAAATGGGTAAATAAAGAAAATCATCAATGCTCCCCAAAAACCATAATGAAGAGCACCCGATAAGCCATATTTATAGCCAGAAGTCGCAGCGGCGTAAAAGGAAGCCGCCCATATCCAAGTGGCAGTCATACTCGCTGCTGCCATACCGAATCCAATTGAATTATTCGATACCATATAGCCATCAACATTTTCTTCTTTTCTGGCTAAGGTGAGTGATATTAAAAAAGTTAGGCCGTAGAAACACAGCAATAGCAGCAATGCTGTCTGGGTCGACATTTGATACATCTATTCTCCTTACTTCTCTCAAAGAGAAATGTCAGGTTAGAAAAGTGAGTTCTAGAGCGAAGTCTAGAACTCACCATGTTTCTAGCTGTTTGTAATCATTACTTTTAATGCATTATGTTTTTCTGCATTAATAAAGGTATCGTAGGCTTTATCTGTTTCACTCAGTGGGAAGTGGTGCGTGCAAAGTTTTTCTGGATGTAGGTGACCAGCACGAATTTGCTTAATAAGAGCAGGCGTGGTGTAGGTGTGTACAAGGCCGGCTGTCATAGTAAAATTACGTTTCCACATATCTTCTAGGTTGATAGTCGCAGATTTTCCATGAACACCCAATACAGCGATATTCCCACCAGGGCGTACTAGCTTTTGGGACATATCCCAACCTGCAGGAATTCCTATCGCTTCAATCACAACATCTACGCCGACATCGTCGGTAATATCTAGTACTTGATCAACGGCGGTATTTTCAGAGTTATTGATGGTATGAGTTGCGCCAAGCTCTTTGGCGGCGTCTAATCGATGGGGGTTATTATCGATAGCATATATCTTACTAGGCGAGAAAAATTTGGCAGTCATTAAGGCGGCCAAACCGACAGGACCACAGCCTATGATGGCCACTGAGTCTGCAGGTTTTAGCTTTCCATCTAAGACCCCAACTTCATATCCAGTTGGGAAAATATCGCTGAGAAAGACTAAAGATTCGGAATCTATATCCTCTGGAGCATGAAACAAACTGTTATCGCCATAGGGTATTCTGACATATTCAGCTTGGCACCCATCGATTTCATTTCCTAGTATCCAGCCGCCATTTATACACTGACCAAACTGAGATTTCTGGCACATTGAGCAACTACCACAGGAGGTAATACAAGATATAATTACCCGGTCTCCAGGTTTGTATTTACTGACTCGACTGCCGCATTCTTGTACGACCCCTACGCCTTCATGACCAAGAATCGTGTCACTTTTAAATGTTGAAACATTACCTCTTAATATATGTAGATCAGTACCGCAAATCGTCGTCTTTTCAATTTTAACAATAACGTCACTATCATCAATTAAAGTCGGTTTAGGTCTTTCTTGAAGAGAGTGATTGCCTTGAGCGTCCATAACATAAGCTTTCATTTTACTTCACCTTTTCGATAATGAAACTAGCCAAACTATTAGTATTGCTTTGATTTTATATTTAAATCGGCAATAAAGTTATTTATAACTATAAATTTCCTTGTTAGTAAAATATCTTAATATAGCTGTATTTTTTCGGATTATTGCATAGGAAAAATAAAAGTAAACGTTTGCTGCCAAATAAAGCAGTCTGGTCATACCAGTTATTTTTATTATTGTATTTAAATGGTTATTTATTTTTTATTAGTGTTATTTGGATTAGCTATTCATGTTTTTGTCTTGAAGTTAGTCAATTTTAATTATTTGTTTTTTATTGACTTTCTCATATGATGTTTTTGGTAACAAATATTATGTTGCAGTTTAATAATGTTAACTAGAATAATATATCAGTTCCTATTCTGTAAATATTGACTCTATACTTTATCGCATCAATGAAAATTAGATAAGGGGTAGAGTATGTTTACTAAGCAACTGGTATTACGGACGATTGATAGTTGTATTCTTAGTACGAAAAGCACCAGAAAGAAAACCCTTGGTTTACCCAAACTTCGAAGTGATATTGTCAAGCTCACCGATTTGAAGAAAATTAAAGATGTTTTGGTCGAAGCGATCAATGAAGAAGCTCCGACAGATCTTAAACCAGCCGACGCTGCCTGTAAGTATTGGGTAAATCGCCATTCTTCATACACATTTAGGTTATTCGATAAGGATACGAATACCAAAAAGGCGCTTAAATCTCTCGTCGATGAATACGGGGTATATTTTAATAGCGATCTTGGCAACTCTAAAGTTTATGAGAAAGCTCTGCCGCCGACCAAGCCCCTGATGTTAGGTAAAACAACGTCTATTAGTACGACGACAGTAACCAACATGAAACAAGCTTCAAGGCGCGGAGATAAGCAAATAGTCTTTTTAGGCCATGGTGAAACAACTCTTAACACGCATATCCAAATTCCCAAAGGTACGAGTGTCCATTTTTATACCTATGATCAGGCGTTTTTACGAGATGTAGATGTTAGAGCGATTGCCTGTCCAGAAGTTTGGGGGAGGCACAAGGTGCCCACTGTACGTGAAGTTGCAGGTCCTGGGATGACCATTAAAGAGCACTATATTGGAGAGCTAGATCATCAGGGGCTTGGAGGACATATTGATAATCCTGCTTTCTTGGGTGGTGTTATGTTCACCGGTATTCGTTCACTTTCATCGCTTCTTGTTCCGAATATGGGTGTGGTGCATTTTGCCGCGTGTCGCGCACACCCGACGGATGATATGATTGCTTTTAATAAGGGAGGAGGTGTCAATGCGGACAGTATTGAGCCCCAACAAAGGCGTGACTCTGTTATTGAGAATCTAATGAAAGTGGGTGGTTTGCCAGACCACTAAGCATAGAAAGAGCGCTTAAGCGCTCTTTTTGATTTTTTGGCTCTGAATGAACTACTTGAGTAGAGAGTTATCATTTATTTATAGCTGTTCAAAGAAAGTAATGCTTGGTTCTTTTGTTAGCAGGCCATCTAAATTGTCTAGCAAGTTTAAAAAATGTGGTTCTATACAGTGAGCATCAAATGCGGCTTGATTGATAAATTGCTCTTGAAACATAAATATCGATGGATTTCCTTTCTCTTGCAGCAAAGTATAGCGAATACAGCCCACTTCATTTTGTGTGGGTTGAACCATATCAAGCAACAGTTGCTTCAGAGTGTCTTCTTGGCCTGGTTTTGCTTCAAAAGTGGCGGTTAAGTGAATCATTTTTGTTCCTATTATTGGTATCTTCCGTTACGTTGCAGAAACTCGATCTTGTATCCATCAGGATCGGTGATAAAAAATAGTGTCGCTAAAACTCTATCTTGGTGATGAATCGTTTTAATATCAGACGGCAGGATATCTAATTGCTTTAGCTCATTATGAGTTTGTTCGATGTTATCGACCGACACGGCAATATGACCGTAACCAGAGCCATGTGTATAGGCGAGTTGGACACCATGATTATGTGTCAGCTCAAGCTCGAACCCTGTCTCAGGGTTTGCCAAATAGGTTAGTGTGTAGTCGTCAAAAACAAATTGTTCTTTGATGTGTAAAGCAAGTGCTTTGCGGTAAAAATCAACCGAAGTACCTAGGTCACTTACTCTTATCATAGTATGGATAAGCTTAGCCATTTTTTCCTCCTCTTCACATGAGGTAATAGAATAAACAGGCTTACGTGAGTGTTGGTAGTACTCCAGTACGACATTAACTATTTTGTTAGGGTATTTGGAGCTGCTGATATATGTTGCTCATCACGTTTTCTGGTTGGCGTAGGTAAATGAGGCAGGCGCATCTAAGTAAGGAAGTAAAGTTTTTGACTTGATCGTTATACACCAGTGCCTCTAAATAAATTGTACTGATGAATTTTGGCAATGTCATACCTTGGAGCTGAGCAATTTCTTCTAGAATGTGCCAGAAACTTGCTTCGAGCTTGATACTTGTTGCATGCCCATCAATACGAATCGACTTAGCGATAATTTGGTAGTTTTCTTGAGGTTGGTGAGAGAATAGTTCACACATAAATTTTTAACTGAGATTGGAGAAGATAGCTTTTTAACTTAGCTTTTAGTTCCAGTCAATACAGCATGAAAAATAAACGCCCAGTTGGGCGTTTACCAATTACTTCACTTGGGTCTTGATATATTCACCAAGCTCAGAGTGATGCATGATTTTTGATACAGGTATAATCGCCTCAGCAGGTCCCCAAGCAAATACGTTTACTGGCGTGTGAGTATGGGTGCCGGTTCCCCACACAATGTTTTGACTTGTAGCTTGTTCCCGTGCCAAGACATTCCCACGGTCGTTGTACGGGAAAAAGGCATCAAAATCATTGATTGCTGGTATATTTTCAGCAGATAGGTACGAGTGACCAGCTAGGCGATATGGATTAGGCTTATTGGCTATAACCTTTTCTGCTTGAGCAGAAGAGATAGGAAACTCCGTATTGGCATTTACAATTTCGGCAAACTTGGCGGCGGTTTGCTGGCCTTTATCCAATTGTTCAAACTCACTGACCATGCCATAGTAGCTCTTCTTTTGTTGATACAGTTTATCAAGCAGCTCAAATGACCCGAAGTTAAAGTTTGGGGCATAATCTTTATTTGAGAATGCCTCGCCCTCGCGTTTTTGCGGTTTGGGAAGATTTTTAGAAGAATAACTGAAACCAAAGGAGCCCGTTTCATGATCGGCTGTTACGATAACAAGAGTGTCATTACGACCTTTTGCCCATTGATAAACCGTGCTTATAGCCTCATCAAATTTAAGCATTTCATGCAGCATATTGCCCGCATCATTGCTGTGTGCAGCCCAATCTATTTGTCCGCCTTCAACCATTAGAAAGAAACCATCTTTATCTTTTGACAGTACTTCTAAAGCTTTGCTGGTCATTTCCTTCAAGCTAGGTTGAGTGCGTTTGGGATCATCTTTATTGGCGCTGTATGTAATGCCATCGTCCATTCCTGAGTACGAAAATAGTCCGAGCAATTTTCCGTTCGATGATGTTTGCATCGCTTCTCGATTGAATACTAACTGGTAGCCATTTTGTTGAGCTTCAGTTAGAAGGTTACGTTCGTCTTTGCGTTTGGACTTGAGGTAGATATCACCTTGAGTCAGCTCTTTTAGTTGGTTGTACACTTCGCCTTTGTCATTCGTTGATTGTGGAATCCAGTGTCTAAGTCCCCCTGACAGCATTACATCGGCACCTGTCTTTAGCATATCTGTGGCAATTTCATTCTCTAGAGAGCGATGAGCTCGATGAGCAGCGAAAGATGCGGGTGTCGCATGGGTTAGACGAGTGTCTGAGACAAGTCCTGTTGCTTTGCCTAAACTTTTTGCCTTTTCTAATACAGTTTGTACGTGATTGCCCTGTGCATCGATACCAATGACCTCAGAGCCAGTATGGACCCCTGTAGAGAGCATGGTTGCAGAACATGCAGAATCAACCACGATAGCATCTTCTGGGTGAGTTAATGAGGAGCCAATCACGCCCTCTTGAGCAAGTTGGAATAGTGCTGTTGATTGTCCTTTGTATATCGAATTTGGCGCTCTGTTTGCGTAGGTTTCAAGTAAACCCACTTGTTGAGGGCCCATACCGTCGCCAATCATTAAGATAACGTTTTTAATTTCTGCAGAAACTAGGTTACAAGAAAATGCAGAAGTGACCATTGCTGTGAAAATAGGTTTGGTAAAATGTTTCATGGTGGTCCCATTGATACTGTGATTTTATTGGTCCACTTTACATTGATTAAACCTATAATCAACAGGCTTGATTTTATGTTTGTTCTTCATGTCGGATTTGAGAATCGTTTGATTTACTGAGGGTTAAGGCGTGATGCATGTTATATTGGTGATAAATGGTCGGTTTTTGGAGAGCACAGGGCTAACACGCACCATATAAAGTGCGGATCTAATGATTACTCATCAGAGCTTGCCTGTTATCATAGCACTCGCTTTGTTATACGAGTGCTAGAAGTATTCCACCAACCGTTGCCGCTGCGGAAAGATATTGCCCCGCTGAGTAGGCACCGTCTTCTTCTTTTTCTATTTCATCGGGTTTGTCGATACCTAGAGCGCCGTGTGTAAACGATTCGACTTTGTCTCCAACTGTTTTATTCTCTGTTTCAGCTGCTTTGGATTCCTTGTCTAGCTCTTGTAAAGCCGCCAGCAGTGCTTTTCCTTCTTCTGAAAGTGTGACTTTGTTCTGCTCTACCTTAAGCGGTGCCGAGCCTTGGCTCAACTCGCTTTGATTCGCTTGAGGCTTGACCTGCTGGGTTGGGGTCAGCTTGGCTGGCTCCATTCCTACTGGTGTCATAGCGATCTCCTTACATCATCCTCAGGGTTTATATCGGCCGTTCAAAGGAAAACTTGTGTAAAAAATACCGTATTTGCTTGAAATCTATCCAAGCACAAAGTGTGCCGATAATATTGATAGGAGTTAAATAATAGCCAACAGAGTTAAGATAGGAGGAGTGTAGACGGTTTACTATTTTATGAATCAGTTCTACACTCGAAACATTTGGGGTTACAAACAGTTTAAATCATCATTTCTCTTACTTAACTGCTGAGATTCCTTAAGCCAATTTTCCTCTTTTATATATCGAGTAGGGAAGGGCAATACTTCAAGCTGATAATCCTGACTGTTTGAGATAACCTCATTATTAGGTGTAATAACCACGACTTTTAAGTTGGGTTGACGTGCCAATATAGAAGCTTTTATTCCCAGACCGTGCTCGATATGAAATTTTCCCCCAATATGAAGAACTTGTACGTTTGGGTTTAACTGCAAATAGCCTGTAATGCTCTCTGCCATGGTTTCATCCCAAGTGATTTGCGCAGCGTAGTATCGCTCTGCTTTTTTACTCACACCATGGTGCATGGAAGCCATAAATTTATCTTTATACAGACTTGGCTGTGTATTGACATGAGTAGCGACTGTAGCGCGTTGCTCTGGGCTGAGCTTATCTAGGTATGATATGCCTTGCTTGCCGATACAACGAACAATATTTTTTGGGGCATTAGCAGCAATAATATCGAGTTGACGAGCTTTGGCGAGTTCAACTATCGGACGGTAATCACTTTCGTAGTTGGGCCAAGCATTTGCTTCCCTTATTAGAGTCTGCTCACCTATTTCGCCATTTAGGTATTGTTCAATAACAGGCTGGGAATCACGTGAGAACTGTTCCATGGATAAGGCAGTTGTTCGTCCTAGAGCGGATAGAGTATTAAATAAATCGGTTTGAAAATGATGAATACCGCTATGGGAATGCAGCTCTCCCACCAGAATTACATCGGCTTCAAGGATATCTTGAGGAAGCTTGTGCAAAGAAATAGGGCTAGCACTAGGGGAGAAAAGTTGGTAGTCGTAGAAAGTCCCGGTTTTCTTTTGCGATGAAGTCGAGCAAGCCGTTAGACTCAAGGAGACCAGAGCTAAGCTAATGAATTTACACATATGCTTTTCCGAAAGAAGGCGATAATTAAAATTTATTTATACTACCAATAGCTACTGGTGTTTACGATAGATTCGGATAATAAAATCGGCCTCGCATTCAAATAACACCTCAGATGCCAATGACTGGCGGAGTGTTGAGTCGGCTTTCCATGCGAAGGGTGTCATTTGCAAAAGGGTATCAGCGTCGCCATTTTCTAGCGTCATAGAATAATTTAATGCCACCTGCTGCTCTAGCTCAAAGCCATCGATCTCCTCGGGACTCTCATCATGCAGATTAACGGTTTCATACAGCTTTTCTCTCAGTTGGTACAAGTGCCGCGCACCAGGAGTTACGGTAACTACAATACCGCCAGAGCGAATAACACGCTCGAGTTCGCTGGGGCTGCACGGGGCATAGATTCTGAGAACGGCATCAAGGCACTTATCTTCAAAAGGTAGGCGCGCACTCGATGCCACGCTGAATTGGCAACTGGGGTAACGTTTCGAAGCGTAACGAATAGCAACTTTCGAGATATCAAGGCCATAAGTAACGGCGCTCGAGTGTTGTTCCTTTAGTTGGCATGAAACTTCATTGGTGTAATAACCTTCTCCACAACCTATATCGAGTAGCTTGTGCTGAGAGTTTTTTAAATACTGTGCGCAGATTTGCGCAACCTTACTCTGCATGGGCTGATAATAGCCTCTTTCTAAAAAATAACGACGTGCCTGCATCATCTCTTTATTGTCGCCGGGGTCTTTTGACCGTTTATGTTGAACCGGCATTAGGTTGATGTAGCCTTCTTTGGCGATATCAAATGAGTGATTATTTTCACAACGATAAGAGCGTTCGGTAAGAGTCAGACTGTGTTCGCAAAGAGGGCAAGAATAAGACATAACAATTTCGCATTGGAGTAATTGTGGTGGATTTTAACAGGAAGATAGGGTTCAAACCATGGCAATAGTATAGCCACATACATAGAGGTATGTGGCTTGAGACTAAGTAATGAATATTTTTGTTGATAGTTGGTGGGCTTCTCCAGGCTGCAGCTCTTTACCTTGCTCTAGGCTTGATGCGTGAAGGCTCGACTCGATGCACATCATGGTAAGATAACCATGGTCAGCCATGTCGTTTAAATCGGCTGAACCTTGTTGCCAAGGGTTCCAGAGTACAGCTGAATTATGGCCTTGGTTTTCAATAACTAATTCTCTGTTGTAACCCGCATCCTTGAGGCATATTTGTTGGTTGGGGTGAGTATATACCCTATCAATGATATCGGTTAATTGCAGTGGCTCATTACCTGTGCAGCGAGCTTGATTTTGTAGGTTATCCTTATACTCAGAACCAGTTCCTATGATTATGGCATCGCGAATATCACTCACATTAAGGTAGCTATGAAGAGCCGCTGAAAACTTCCATGGTTGTACATCTGTATTGGAGACACTCAAAGTAAGGCTTAGCTCTTCTCCAACTTCGATGATAAGTCGAGCGTCAAATTGAAATGGCCAGATCTCCAGACTTTTCTCTGAGGGACTCAAGCCAAGCTCGATAACTACTCCATGATCGTTTTCCCTATGCTGTAGCAGTGACCACTCGGTTGTTCGAGCAAAGCCATGAGCAGGGGAAGCAATGCGACCAAACCATGGCCAGCACACAGGGATACCCCCACGGAGTGCTGTTTTACCATCAAAAATTGCTCTTTCACTCATCCAGATGAGATCTTTTTGCCCCGTGGGTTTATACGAGACAAGGTGTCCGCCATGCAGCGCAATACCGGCGGTCGCCTTGTCATGGATTACCCGGATGATTTTTATTTGGTCTACTTCGACGATAGTGATGTTGTTCGATAATACGGTTATAGGTGGAAGCGTGTTTAAATCCATGTCTAGGTTTCCTCAGCCAGAGCGGATGGTGAGTACATTATTGTTTTCTTTGTTATTTATGCATACTTTGCTTTAAATGCAAAAAAGGCGACTCAGTGGCCGCCCTTTGTCATAAAGCTATAAATTAATCGCGTTACTTAGAGATGTGAGCGATTAGGTCTAGAACTTTGTTTGAGTAACCGATTTCGTTGTCGTACCAAGATACAACTTTAACGAAGTTATCAGTTAGAGCGATACCAGCTTTAGCATCGAATACTGAAGTTTGAACTTCGCCGATAAAGTCTTGAGAAACGACTGCGTCTTCGGTGTAACCTAGTACGCCTTTTAGCTCACCCTCAGAAGCTTCTTTCATTGCTGCACATACAGCTTCGTAAGATGCACCTTCTTTCAGGTTTACAGTTAGGTCAACTACAGAAACGTTAGCAGTTGGTACACGGAAAGCCATACCTGTTAGTTTGCCGTTTAGTTCTGGAAGAACAACGCCTACAGCTTTAGCAGCACCAGTTGAAGATGGGATGATGTTCTGAGAAGCACCACGACCACCGCGCCAGTCTTTAGCAGAAGGACCATCTACCGTTTTTTGAGTAGCTGTAGTAGCGTGAACTGTAGTCATAAGACCAGATTCGATACCGAACTTGTCATTAAGAACTTTAGCGATAGGAGCTAGACAGTTAGTTGTGCAAGAAGCGTTAGAAACGATGTCTTGACCAGCGTAAGTGCTGTCGTTAACACCCATTACGAACATTGGAGTTGCATCTTTTGAAGGACCAGTTAGAACTACCTTTTTTGCACCAGCAGTAATGTGCTGACGTGCAGTTTCGTCAGTTAGGAAGATACCAGTTGCTTCAGCGACAACGTCCACACCGATTTCGTCCCACTTAAGGTCAGTTGGGTTACGCTCAGCAGTAACACGTACAGTCTTACCGTTAACGATTAGGTTACCACCTTCAACTTCAACAGTACCGTTGAAACGGCCGTGAGTTGAATCGTACTTAAGCATGTACGCCATGTATTCTACATCGATTAGGTCGTTGATACCCACAACTTCGATGTCGTTGCGCTCTTGTGCTGCACGAAATACGAAACGACCGATACGGCCAAAACCGTTAATACCTACTTTGATAGTCATTATAGTTGCTCCACAACTTAATTTCTGATTAAAGATAACTGGTAGTAAAATTACAGAATCCAGTCAAAATCTGCAACAGATAATCGGACTTAACTTGTTTAAAGTCAAAAAAAAGCGTCGCTTTTTTTCATAACAAGTATTATTTGACTATCTTTTGAGCGGATTGTGGGTTTTTTTCTTAACCAGTTGACATAAGATAGCTTGGATGCGTTCATTGATGGTGAGTGTCTAACCATCCTTTCACGGATTTAAAGTATGTGCTACAAACACTCTCTAGCGCAAGTTTTTGCAACGATAAAGTCAACGAGTTGAATCCTTTTTCGAGGGAGAAATAAAATTGGAACAGGCAAAAGAAAAAATTAACAAGCCCGATGAATACTGGCGTGACAGGTTGTCTGATGAAGAGTATCGAGTATGCCGCATGCAAGGCACTGAAGCACCGTTCTCCGGCAAATTACTGCATAATAAAGACACCGGGGTATATCAATGTACCTGCTGCGACAGTGCCTTGTTTCAGTCAGATAATAAATATGACTCTGGGTGTGGTTGGCCAAGTTTCGATGCGCCGATTAACGACCAAGCTATTCGCTATACAGAGGATCTGAGTCACGGAATGGTAAGGACAGAAATTCGTTGTGCAGTATGTGATAGCCATTTGGGGCATGTTTTCCCTGATGGGCCTGCTACCACAGGTGAGCGATTTTGTGTGAACTCAGTGTCGTTAATTTTCAACAAATCGGAACAAAGCGGTGAATAATTCACCGCTACTTGTTCGATTCTTTCAGTTGAACTTTGGCATCATACTGCGTTTGTATTTGCCACTATCAAGCGCACTTTGGATATCATCTGCAATATCATCCAGCTGCTTATATTTGTCTTCACTAAACCCGTAGAGTAATTTCATTTCCTGTGCTGAGGCGATAACCGGGACTTCAAACGCACTGGCAACCATGGCCCAAACGTAAGCCTGCTCTTTTTGATTTATCTGGTAATTGATACTGGCAAGTGATTTGAAGATGTCCGTATTAAGGTTATCTCCATCGCTCAGCTCAAGAGATTTGTTGAGCAGTTTGACGGTTTTTTCTAAGTCGCGACTGGTGTAGAAAGTCGCAAGGGCGTACTGCATTTCTGCTGTCTCTAACGCAGGTTTTCCTTCAAGCTGTAAGAAGCTTCTACGTGCACTTTCATCGCCGGTCTGACTCCACAAGAAATACAGAGCATCAGGGGATGAGGACTTTCTAATCTTTTCCACGAGAGTCTCGAGGTCTTCACCTGCATTGACTAGAGCATTGAAACGCTTTCTTCGCAAATCTCCTTGATCTATAGTCTGAATCTGTGAAGCGAGCTCTATGCACTTTTTATATTCTGCGGTTAACGCATACTCTTTGATTAACATCGCATCTGATGGATTTCGGAATGAGTCATATCTATGCCAGATGAGCTTAGTACGTGGCAGTTTGCACTGACCATCGTTTTGATTCATTCTCTCGCAGCGAAGTTTTGGGTTGTCCTTACAAAGCTGATCGGTATTTCTTCTATTTTCGAAACATCCAGTGACAGCAGCAGCTAGAACAACTATTGCGAATAATTTTAATGGCTTCATATTTATAATTGCTTGTGATCCGTTACACTTATCTCAGCACGTAATCTTGACTCAGATCGCTTGCTGGTTATGTTTTTCTCATATTAGTTACAACTTAAGGATAGACCATGGACGCAGAGCAGTTAGTTAATGCGATTACACCTGAAGCATATGAGCGTCTTTTATATGCTGTTGAAACAGGTAAATGGCCTGAGGGTACACCACTTTCTCAGCAGCAACGAGACTCATGTATGCAAGCTGTGATGTTATATCAGTCAAAGCACAACTCTGAAGCTCAGCATATGACAGTTGCCAAAGGTGGTGAGGTGAGTTTCAAATCAAAGTCTGAGCTAAAAAAACAGTTTGCTGATGATCAAGGTGACATTTTGAGGGTTAACCCTAATCAAGCCTAGCATTCGCTCTAATGTGATAGAAGGCCCTTCGCCTTCTATCTGAAGAGATGTCTTGTTATTGATAATTAACCGCAGCACTTTTTGTATTTTTTACCGCTACCACAGGTACAGGGGTCATTTCGGCCTACTTTGCTATTCGCCGATTTATCTAATAAAGGGCTGTTAGGGAAAGTACCGTCTATGTAATACCAGAGATCATTTTCTCTTATAAAGCGTGAGCGCTCTTCAAGGCAGTGTTTGATGCCTTGCTCTGTAAAGTACGCTTTAAAGGTAACGAACCCTTCTTGGACATGGGCTCCATCTTCGACCTTGACGACGTCCAGTTCACACCATTCACTTTCCACCGATTGTTGAATCGCCTCTCTTTGCATGTGTGCTTCGCAACTCGGGTGATAGGTTGCAATAACATAATCGACCAAGTGTTTAACATGAGCACTGTAGCGAGAACGCATCAGCTGCTCTGGCGTTTTGGCCTTAGCATGATCATTATGAATAGGTTCACAGCAATTCGCATAGTCTTTGTTTGTACCGCAAGGACAAGTATCCATGTTAGCTCCGGTAGTGCGTTGTATTATCGAAATGAGGAAAACGTAAGGACTTATGCCTAAGATTTTTGATGAAAGGGTCTTTGTTCAAGAGCATACCCCTCTTTGCTAAAGACAAGCACCGAGCCTTGCGTATACCAATCACCAAGCACGATTCGGGTTCTTTGGTTTTCTATGGTGCCGAATTTATGAATATTGGGCCTATGAGTATGTCCATGAATCATCAGTTCGACTTGATACTTGTCTAGCACAGATTCGACTTCAGATTGGGTTACATCCATGATTTCTAATGGTTTGTGCTGCTTGTCTGAATGAATGTCCGTTTGTACTTTTTTGACAATCTTTTTTTTGATAAACATCGGAATACGATTGAATAGCCATTGTAGCCAAGGTTTATGCACTATATCGCGAAATTTGAGATACTGTATATCTTGGGTGCACAATGTATCTCCATGCAATATAACGGCTTTCTTACCATAGAGATCAATGACAGTCTCATCTCCCAGAAGTGAAACCCCGGTATCAGCCGAGAAGCGTTTACCGATAAGAAAGTCTCGATTACCTTGGGTGAAATAGCAGTCTACCCCAGTGGATGTAAGACGTTTGAACTCTTCACGAATTTGATTAGCAAACTCTGAGCGGTCGTCATCACCTATCCAAAAATCAAACAAGTCACCCAAAACATATAGGGTATCGGCGTGAATAGCCTCATCACGCATAAAGCGAACAAAACAATCGGTAATTTCAGGTAGAGATGGAGACAGGTGAAGATCAGAAATAAATAATGTGGTCATAGTCATTCGTTAATCAGAATAGGTACAGAGGGAGAGTCATACACTCTCCCTCATCGTGTTTATTCTTCGATAGTCGTGCCAGTGATCAACACATCATCAAGCGGCACGTCTTGGTGCATACCATAAGAACCTGTGCTGACTTCTTTAATCTTGTTAACGACGTCCATACCTTCAGTCACTTCAGCAAAAACGCAGTAGCCCCAACCATCCATGCTTTCACTACGAAAATCTAAGAAGGTATTGTTGCTTACATTGATGAAAAATTGAGAACTTGCTGAGTGCGGCTCCATAGTACGAGCCATCGCTAGGGTGCCCACTTTATTGCTCAAACCGTTATTAGCTTCGTTTTTAATCGGATCACGCGTTTCTTTTTCGCGTAGGCCAGACTCCATGCCGCCACCTTGGATCATGAAGCCATCAATAACACGGTGAAAGAGTGTGTTGTCATAAAAACCATCACGGCAGTATTGCAAAAAGTTAGCACAGGTTTCAGGCGCTTTGTCTTCGTTTAGTTCAACTTTAATGTCACCAAAATTAGTGTGAAGGGTGATCATGATGATGTCCTTAGTTTTCATTTTTGACTTAAAGTCTGAATTCTATATGAAGTTTCACTAATTTTGTATGTGAATAATGGAGGTATTAGAGGATTAGTGGCTTTAATCGTACTTTTTTCAACATTTGAGGGATGATCTCTAAGCATGCATATTGTTATACTGAGGTACTATTTCATATTCACAATAATTAGATAGAGATCATGTTAAAGATATACAACACACTCACGAGACAAAAAGAGGAATTTACACCAATTAATGCCAACAAAATTGGTATGTATGTCTGTGGAGTCACCATCTATGATCTCTGTCATATTGGCCACGGGCGGACTTTTGTCTCTTTTGACGTTGTGTCTCGCTACTTGCGTTATCTTGGTTATGATCTGACGTTTGTCCGCAACATTACGGACATTGATGACAAGATCATTAAGCGCGCGAATGAAAACGGTGAAAGCTGCGAATCGTTGACCGAGCGCCTAATTGGCGAAATGCATGCCGATTTTGATGCACTCAATATGAAGCGTCCAGACGTTGAGCCGCGAGCTACAGAGTACATAGATGAAATTATTGAATTGGTTGAAAAGCTTATTCAGCGCGGCTTTGCTTATGTGGCTGACAACGGCGATGTTATGTTTGAAGTCGCGAAATTCGATGAGTACGGGAAACTGTCAAAACAAGATTTAGACCAGCTACAAGCGGGTGCTAGGGTAGACGTAGAAACGGCTAAACGTAGTCCACTTGATTTTGTGGTTTGGAAAATGTCAAAGCCAGGTGAGCCAAGTTGGGAGTCGCCTTGGGGAGCCGGTCGTCCAGGTTGGCATATTGAGTGTTCTGCCATGAACTCTTCTATTCTTGGTAATCACTTTGATATTCATGGTGGAGGCTCTGATCTCCAGTTCCCACACCACGAAAATGAGATTGCACAATCATGCTGTGCGCATGACACTCAATATGTTAACACTTGGATGCACAGCGGTATGGTGATGGTCGACAAAGAAAAGATGTCGAAATCACTTGGCAACTTCTTCACGATTCGTGATGTGCTGGGTCATTATGATGCAGAGACTGTGCGTTACTTTTTGATGTCAGGACACTATCGCAGTCAACTTAATTACAGTGAAGAAAACCTAAATCAAGCGAGAGCTTCTTTGGAACGCCTGTATACCTCTTTGCGTGGTTTGGACTTGACTGTACCATCTGCTGGTGGTGAGGAATATGTTAAGCGTTATACCGACGCGATGAATGACGATTTCAATACGCCAGAAGCATACTCAGTATTGTTTGATATGGCACGTGATATCAACCGAATAAAAAATGACAATCTTGAGCAGGCGAGTGCCTTGGGTTCATTGATGCGAGAGCTTGCCGACATTATCGGTATCTTACATCAAGAACCGGAAGCCTTTTTAAAAGGGCAAGCAGGCGATGATAGCGAAGCCGCTGAAATAGAGGCGCTTATTAAATTGCGTAATGATTCGCGAGCAGCAAAAGATTGGGCGAATGCCGATCTTGCTCGTGACAAGTTGACTGCTATGGGGATTGTGCTTGAAGATGGCGCCTCAGGCACGACTTGGCGTCGTAAATAGCGAATATTTTTTAGGGCTGTTGATTCAGCCCTTTTTCTTTCTATCCACAAGTTTAGGGTAATCAACCAGTGGCTCAGATGTATTTCTACTACTCGGCAATGAATGCGGGTAAATCCACCACACTTCTTCAATCATCATTTAACTACCAAGAGCGAGGGATGACCCCTCTTATATATACAGCGGCTTTGGATGACAGGTATGGGGTTGGTAAAGTGAGCTCTCGTATAGGCTTGCAGTCTGACGCGCAACTATTTCGAACTGATACGAATCTCTATCAAGAAATCGCGGCTCTGGATGAGGTTAAGAAGCGTCATTGTATCCTCGTTGATGAATGTCAGTTTTTATCAAAGCAGCAGGTTTACCAGCTAACAGAAGTGGTTGATAAGCTGAATATACCAGTGCTTTGTTATGGTTTGAGAACAGACTTTTTGGGAGAATTGTTTGAAGGCAGCAAGTACTTGTTGTCATGGGCTGATAAGTTGATTGAACTCAAAACTATTTGCCACTGTGGGCGTAAAGCTAATATGGTTATTCGAACTGATGAAAATGGCAATGCGATTGCACAGGGGGATCAGGTTGCTATCGGCGGCAATGATAGATATGTCTCGGTTTGCCGACAGCATTACAAAGAGGCGCTGGGTAAATAGCCTATAGTATCGAATACAACAAAAAACGGAGCACTAGGCTCCGTTTTTTGTTGTATTCGATAATCTGAGATTAACGAGCACGGAAGACGATACGGCCTTTTGATAGGTCGTAAGGAGTCATCTCAACAGTAACTTTATCACCAGTAAGGATACGGATGTAGTTTTTACGCATTTTACCGGAGATGTGAGCTGTAACTACGTGACCGTTTTCTAGCTCAACACGGAACATTGTGTTTGGAAGAGTATCAAGGACAGTGCCTTGCATCTCAATAACGTCTTCTTTAGCCATTTAATCCTCTTTTAGAAATGGATAATTTCCGCCAGCATTATGCCAACTAAAATGAAATCAATAAATTTGGGACGTATTCTACCCTTGCCAACGCTGATTTACTAGCCTTTGATTGCGTTGAAAACGGACTTTATAATTCATCGCGGGGCATTCGTCGATTTGATAGCCAAGATAGAGCCATTGTTTTCCCTGTTGCTGGCAGTCTTTTATTTGGAACAATACTGCTAGTGTTCCTAGGGATAATGGGTAGTGAGGGTCAAAAAAGGTGTAAAAAGCACTGATGGAATTGGATAAGATATCTGTTACTGCTACTGCAATTAACTTATCTTGATCATAGATATGTAAATATTGCGTATTCAGCCATTTACAGTGGGAAAAGTGAACAAATTCATTTTGTTTTGGTGGATACATGGTTCCACCTTTGTGACGCGCTTCAATATAGTTTGAATATAATTCGAACCAACCAGGTATCATTTCGTCTCTCAGTTCCCATGAAAGGTGCTTAGCTTTGTTAAGCAAGCGCTTTTGACTCTTTGAAAGCTCGATATCTGGTACAGATAATCTGATGGGTTGACACGCTTGGCACTGGTCACAATGTGGCTTGTAAATGGTATCGCCACTACGACGAAAACCATTGGCCAACAACACTTCATAACCCGAAGCCGTATGCATGGTCGGGTCAAGAGCGACGGCTACACGTTCTTGTTTATCGGCAAGATAGCTGCACTGATGACTATCGGTTAATCCTATACGAATTTGTTGCAGGTCAGAACTCATGGATTCTCCTCTGAAGACAACTTAATCCACTGCGGCTTATAACTGCTCGCAACAAGTTTTTCCTGTTTTAATGATAGCAGGCTTTGTATAAATTCTTCTCGCTCTAACTCCATTGCTCCAAGAGATTTGAGGTGTTTATTCATTACCTGACAATCGATCAGCTTTCCTCGCATCGCCGTAAAATGTTGACAGAAATACCAAAGCGCAATTTTTGAGGCGTTAGTTTTGAGGCTAAACATAGACTCTCCACAAAATACCTGCCCGATTGAAATACCGTATAATCCACCGATTATTTTGTTATTCTGCCATACCTCTACAGAATGGCAGTGTCCCATAGTCGCAAGCTTTTTATAGGCGATCTGCATGTCATTAGTCAGCCATGTTTCATCGGCAGAACGCGTCGAAGCACATTGTTCAATGACAGTTTCTGTTGCCATATTGATGCTGACTTGATATTCATGCTTTCTTTGAAATTTTTTAAGACTTTTAGAAGGTTTGAATGTCTTAGGATCAAAGACAGCTCGTGGTGATGGACTCCACCAAAGTATTGGGTCATCTTCGCTATACCATGGAAAAATGCCATGTTGGTAGGCCAGAAGTAAACGTTCATGCGTTAAGTCTCCTCCATAAGCGAGCAGTCCATTAGGATCATGAAGCGCTTCATGTGGGGAGGGGAACCATAGGTTATCACTATCGAGTTCAGTTAGATAAATGGCCATAATATAGGAGAATTATGATGAGAAAATGGCTTTTGATTTTATTCATTTTACCACTCTTTGCCAATGCAGCTTATGAGAGAAATAAGGCTAGACCTGTCAATGAGGTTGTCTTTGGAAGTATAGACTCTGTGCGATATTTGACTCAGCAGGACGTCGTAAAAGCAGAATCGTCGGGTTGGGAGACTCTACTGGGCGCCGTTGTAGGAGGGGTTGTTGGCAACCAATTTGGTGGTGGAACAGGTAAGCAGGTGGCGACAGCAGTTGGAGCTGTTGCCGGTGCAGGAGTTGCACATAATATGGCAAACCAAGAATACAAAGTGGAATACAAGTTGGTTGAATTACTGATTAAAACAGACAAGGGTAAGCTTATTGATGTCATTCAAGATGTCGACAATAGCATGCTGTTTGAACGCGGTGACAAAGTACGCATACTGTATTTTGACAATGGAGTTAGGGTAGACAAAGAGTATTGATTTGCTTGCAGTTAACTCGTTAAACCAAAAAAATATCGACACTAATTGTGACTTTGGTCTGGTTTTAGATGTCAATTTTGGTTACGCTGCCGTTACTAATAATTTTCAGTGCTTGCATAATCAAGGAATCTCAGAATTAAATGGAAAGCCTTACGTTACAACCCATCAGTAAAGTTCATGGCGAAGTGAACTTGCCAGGCTCTAAAAGTGTTTCAAATCGCGCACTACTGCTTGCTGCTTTAGCGCAAGGGACAACTCGTTTGACTAACCTTCTCGATAGCGATGATATTCGTCACATGTTGAACGCGCTGACTAAGCTCGGAGTGAATTACACGCTCTCGCAAGATAAGACAGTGTGCGAAGTTGAAGGTCGAGGCAAGCCATTCGACTCCAAAGATGTATTAGAGCTGTTTCTTGGTAATGCAGGGACGGCCATGCGTCCTCTTGCAGCGGCTCTTTGCTTGGGAACGGGCGACTATGTGTTAACAGGCGAGCCACGTATGAAAGAGAGGCCTATAGGCCACTTAGTGCAAGCGCTTCGACAAGCTGGTGCAAAGGTAGAGTATTTAGAGAATGAGGATTATCCGCCGCTAAAGATTCAAGGGACAGGTCTAAACGGGGGCGTGATTGAAATCGATGGTTCGATATCAAGCCAATTTTTAACTGCATTTTTGATGTCTGCACCAATGGCAAAGGAAGATATTACCATTAGGATCATTGGTGATTTGGTTTCTATACCCTATATCGACATTACCCTACACATCATGTCACAGTTTGGTGTTCAGGTAGAAAATAATAATTATCAGGAATTTACTATCCGCCACGGGCAGTCTTATGTTTCTCCTGGTGAGTTTCTCGTTGAGGGTGATGCTTCGTCGGCTTCTTACTTTTTGGCTGCAGCAGCAATCAAAGGGGGAGAAATAAAAGTCACGGGTATTGGTCGTAACAGCATTCAAGGTGATATCCAGTTTGCCGATGCGCTAGAGAAGATGGGAGCTGATATTGAGTGGGGCAATGATTATGTCATCTCTCGAGTAGGCAAACTAAAAGCGATTGATATGGACTTTAACCATATTCCTGATGCTGCAATGACTATTGCAACGGCTGCTTTGTTTGCTGAAGGAACGACAGCAATTCGCAACGTCTATAACTGGCGAGTCAAAGAAACCGATCGTTTGGCAGCTATGGCGACAGAATTACGCAAAGTCGGAGCAGAAGTTGAAGAGGGCGAAGATTATATTGTGGTGACGCCTCCAAATCAGCTCCTCCATGCGAAGATCGATACTTATGACGATCACAGAATGGCAATGTGTTTTTCTCTTGTAGCACTTAGTGATACGCCTGTTACGATTAACGATCCGAAATGTACCTCAAAAACTTTTCCGGATTATTTTGACAAGCTTTCTTCACTCAGCGTTTAAAACACATCAGCCCCGAAGATTATTTGGGGCTGCATAATATTGCAGCTAATATGTTGTAAGAATCTAGCTTTGTCTCAATGTAAATTCATTAGACAAGTGAAGAGTAAGATATTTCAGTATATTGAAAGCTGATGGTGAGTTTGGTGTGGGTAAGCCATTTGTGTCGAGAAAACAGTGGCCCTTAAAAACGAGGACTCCATCTTTTTCCTCAACCTCATCTGCTCTCATGCCAGCAATGTAATCGTCATGCTCTTGAATCAGATGATTGGCAATCAATAAAAGTTCGAATTTTGAAATGACTTTTCTCTGGTTCATCTATTATTACTCATGCTCTATTGCTATGTGTAGATAGAGAAGAGTGTAAATGAAGTTGCATTTTTAGCCTTTGAGGTAGATCAACCAAGGCAACTAGTGCATTGGCTCTTATTTTGTGAGCGGTGGCAAAATTTTCTCGCTTGTATTAGCAGAAGTATCCAAGCCGCGGCTAGTATGTGGGGCCTTTTGAAGAGGTGAGTTGTAATTCGATGAATTGTCGACCACTTAGTCGTGGATTTCAAAAAAGATATTGATCTTCTGGATTTCTCACTCGATAGTAAAAAAGAATTAACATTTTAAGTATGCCGTGCGTTATGAGGCCGGGTCATATAAAGGACACTTGAGTCAATATGGGTAAGTCACTCGTTATTGTGGAGTCGCCAGCTAAGGCTAAAACCATCAATAAGTATTTAGGTAAGGACTTTATTGTAAAGTCCAGCGTGGGTCATGTGCGAGACCTACCTACGGCTGGTCAAAGTACTGGTCAAAAAGCAGCGGCAATCTCTACCAAAGGTTTGAGTGCGGAAGAAAAAGCTCGAATCAAGAAAGAAAAAGATCGTAAGGCGCTGATTAAAAAAATGGGTATCGACCCGTTTAACGGCTGGGAGCCTAACTATCAGATCTTACCGGGTAAAGAGAAAGTTGTTGCTGAGTTACAAAAATTAGCTAAGGATGCTGACAGTGTTTATCTCGCAACCGATTTGGACCGTGAGGGGGAGGCTATCGCTTGGCACCTTCGCGAGATCATCGGTGGCGATGAAGAGCGATACAAACGAGTAGTCTTTAACGAAATCACCAAAAACGCGATTCAGCAGGCTTTTGAAACACCTGGTGAGCTGAACATGGATGGTGTGAATGCTCAACAAGCTCGGCGTTTCATGGACCGTGTTGTTGGTTTTATGGTCTCGCCGCTACTTTGGAAAAAAGTGGCACGTGGATTGTCTGCTGGGCGAGTACAATCCGTTGCCGTTAAGCTGCTTGTTGAGCGAGAAAGAGAAATTAATGCTTTTATCCCAGAGGAATTCTGGGATATCCACGCAGATACTAAAACGGCAGATAAATCAGATTTTCGCCTTCAGGTAGCGCAAAAAGGCGGTGTAGCCTTTAAGCCAGAAAATGAGGCGCAAGCTCAGTCAGCAATATCAGTATTGGAAAATGCAGCTTATGAGGTTTGTAAGCGAGAGGACAGACCTACATCGAGCAAGCCTTCTGCACCTTTCATTACGTCGACCATGCAACAAGCGGCGAGTACACGCCTTGGCTATGGTGTGAAAAAAACCATGATGCTGGCTCAGCGCCTGTATGAAGCTGGTTATATTACTTATATGCGAACTGACTCGACAAATTTAAGCTCTGAGGCAGTCGAAGCTGCGCGCCAGTTTATCACAGACGAGTTTGGTGAACCCTACTTGCCTGCCAAGCCAAATGTTTACGGAAGTAAGCAGGGAGCTCAGGAAGCGCATGAGGCAATACGTCCTTCAGATGTGTCAGTTAAGGCAGACGATCTGTCTGGTATGGAGGCTGATGCACACAAGCTTTACTCTCTAATATGGAATCAGTTTGTCGCTTGTCAAATGACACCAGCGAAATATGATTCTACAACAGTAAGTGTTAAAGCAGCCGAGTATACTCTAAAGGCAAAAGGCCGAATTCTAAAGTTTGATGGATGGACTCGTGTTCAACGTCCGCTTGGAAAAAATGAAGACCAAATTCTTCCACCGGTACAAGTTGGTGATAAAATTGACTTGGTTGGCTTAGATCCCAAGCAACATTTTACCAAGCCACCTGCAAGATTTACCGAAGCCGCTCTAGTTAAAGAGCTGGAGAAGCGAGGAATAGGTCGCCCATCAACATACGCATCCATCATTTCTACCATTCAGGACCGTGGCTATGTGAAAGTAGATCAGCGTAGATTTTATGCTGAAAAAATGGGTGAGATTGTTACCGATCGTTTGGATGATAGCTTCCATGAGTTGATGAACTATGAGTTTACCTCTCGTATGGAAGAAAAGCTTGACCAAATCGCTGATGGAGAGGCTAACTGGAAGAAAGTTCTAGATAACTTTTTCGGTGACTTTTCAGGGGAGTTGGAAAAAGCAGAGCTGGATGAACAAGATGGCGGTATGAGACCGAACCACATTGTTTACACCGATATTGAGTGTCCAACATGTTCGCGAGAAATGGGCATTCGCACCGCTTCTACAGGTGTATTCTTAGGCTGCTCTGGCTATGCACTACCACCTAAAGAACGTTGTAAAACCACAATAAACTTAGGCGATGAAGAAGGCATAATCAACGTACTTGAAGAAGACGTTGAGACAGCTGCATTGCGTGCCAAAAAACGCTGTCCTATCTGTGAAACAGCGATGGATGCTTACTTAATCGACGACAAGCGTAAGCTACATGTTTGTGGTAACAACCCAAATTGTGAAGGTTATGTCGTAGAACATGGTGAGTTTACTGTAAAAGGTTACGATGGGCCTGTAGTCGACTGCGATAAGTGTGGCAGCGATATGGTGCTGAAAAACGGGCGTTTTGGTAAGTACATGGATTGCACAAGTGAGTCATGCAAAAACACTCGTAAGATCCTTAAAAATGGTGAAGTAGCACCACCGAAAGAAGATCCAGTTCATTTTCCAGAGCTTCCATGTGAAAACTCAGATGCTTACTTTGTTCTAAGAGATGGTGCATCAGGACTGTTTCTTGCTGCGAGTACTTTCCCTAAATCTCGTGAAACTCGCGCTCCACTAGTGGAAGAGTTGGTTAGGTTTAAAGATCGCATCTCTCCTAAGTTTCACTACTTAACTACCGCTCCAGAGAAGGATCCTGACGGGCGTTCTATGGTAGTTAGATTCAGCCGTAAATCGAAGGAGAATTACGTACGGTCAGAGATAGACGGTAAACCATCCGGATACACAGCTTTGTTCGTCGACGGTAAGTGGGAAATCACAGATAAGCGTAAAAAGTCAGCGAAGTAACACTAAACAAAATTCACACGCCAAAGCAGCCACATAATGTGGCTGCTTTTTTATTGTTACAAAGTGAGCATCCAAGGTTTTAAGGCTAGAGGTTGATCATACTCTGCGCGCCAACGCTCGGAGTATGACATGTTTTGAATTGTAAATTTATGGAAATGGGGTAAGTTATAGTAAACCGAGTGCATATTTCGTAACGCTTGAACATGATGTAATCGATGTACAGGGGCATAGATGCTGACTTATTTCGTATGTTTGTGTGTTGACAAGTTTGCCAATTGAAAGATAGCGATAAACTTTGGAATGGGTACTTGTCCAAAGTATACGAGCATGGAGAGTATAGAATGGCTGGTGTGTTAGGAATGATCCTCGCGGGTGGAGAAGGCTCTCGTCTTCGCCCATTGACTGAACCTCGTAGCAAGCCTGCAGTACCATTTGGTGGAAGCTACCGCCTTATTGATTTTGCCCTGAATAACTTTGTTAATGCGGATTTAATGCGTATTTATGTATTAACGCAGTTCAAATCTCAATCGCTGTTTCATCATCTAAAAAAAGGTTGGAATATTAGTGGTATAACCGATAGATTTATCGATCCTATTCCTGCTCAAATGAGAACAGGGAAACGTTGGTATGAAGGCACAGCGGATGCAATATACCAAAACTTACGCTTTATGGAGTTAGCAGAACCTGAACAAGTGTGTATTTTTGGTTCTGATCACATCTATAAAATGGATATTAAACAGGTTCTCGATTTTCATAAACAGAAACACGCTTCACTGACAGTCTCCGCACTTCGTGTCCCTCTCTCTGAGGCTTCAAGCTTCGGGGTGATTGAAATAGACGAAGACAATCGGATGATTGGTTTCGAAGAAAAGCCCACTTATCCTAAGTCTATACCTGGCGACCCAGAGCATGCGCTGGTTTCAATGGGTAACTATATATTTGAAGCTCAGCCTCTGTTCGCTGAGTTGATAGAAGATGCTGATAACCCAAACTCTTCTCATGATTTTGGCAAGGATATTATTCCTAAAATGTTCCCTCGTGGAGATGTTTTTGTCTATGACTTTAGCCAGAATCGAATTCCTGGTGAGAAAGAAGCGGTTTATTGGCGAGATGTTGGGACGATTGATTCCTACTGGCAGGCTCATATGGATCTGCTGAAGAAAGATGCACCTTTTTCTCTCTATAACCGCAGTTGGCCACTGCATACTTTTTATCCCGCTTTACCACCTGCTACTTTCAGTGACTCTGACAATAGGCGAGTGCAAATCATCGATAGTTTAGTGTGCAACGGAAGCTATGTAAGGTGCTCACGGATAGAGAAATCTGTATTAGGGTTTCGGAGTAATATAGCTTCTGCTTGTGATATTAGCGAAAGTATCTTGATGGGTGATGTTAAGGTCGGTGAAGGCTGTGTGCTTCGCCGTGTCATTGTAGATAAAAATGTGGATATTGCTCCTGATACCCGAATAGGTGTAGACCTAGAACAAGACAAGAAACGATTTCATGTCTCCGATGATGGTATTGTTGTTATCCCGAAAGGAGCGCGAGTTGGGTACTAAGAATTTATCGATTCTGTATGTTG
Organism: Vibrio aquimaris; assembly: GCF_009363415.1. NCBI lineage: Bacteria > Pseudomonadati > Pseudomonadota > Gammaproteobacteria > Vibrionales > Vibrionaceae > Vibrio > Vibrio aquimaris. The sequence continues at coordinate 1,133,231 of NZ_CP045350.1, forward strand.
CATCAGAAGTAGAAGGTTTAATCAAAAGTGGTGGTTTAGCGGATGTGGCAAAGGCTTTACCTGAGGCTCTAGTCGCTCTAGATCTGGACGTTCGAATTACTTTACCAGCCTATCAGCAAATATCTCAGCTTGACCAAGCACAAGTCATATTAGACTCTCAACTCGAGCATTGGCCACGCACTGAATACAGGGTTTTGAAATTAAATGTATCTAACATAGATATCTATGCTATTGATTGCCCGAAGTATTTTAATCGCCCCGACATGTATGCGGTAAGCAATCAAGCTTACAGTGACAATGGTGAGCGTTTTTCATTTTTTAGTGCAGCTTGCCTTGATATGTTACCTAAGCTGGGCTTTCGGCCAGATATCGTTCATGCCAATGACTGGCACACGGGTTTTGTACCCTACCTTCTAAAATACCGTTATAGGGAAACTAGGTTTTACTCTGAGATGAAGAGTGTCATAACGATACACAACGCTGTATTTAAGGGCGTTTTTAGTTATGACGATCTTCTTTGCTTACCGGAGATGCAGACAAGGTATGCCCCTGATGCGGCGGTGAGTTCGACCCATGTCACAATGCTCAAAGCTGGGGTCATGACAGCTGACAAAATCACTGCAGTGAGCCCAACTTATGCAGAAGAGCTTAAGACTGAACTAGGTAGTCATGGAATGTCGAAGGAATTTAAATCGCGTGAGGAGGATTTAGTCGGCATTTTAAATGGTTGTGATTACTCTGTTTGGAGCCCCGTCACGGATCCTTACTTACCAGTCAGCTATCAAGCTAATCATGAGAGTATGACGAAAGGCAAACAAGCATGTAAACGTGCTTTACAAGCCAAATTGGGGTTAGAGTGTACAGATATTGCAGTGTACGGAATGGTTTGCCGCTTAACCAACCAGAAGGGTATTCAGTATTTATTACCCATACTCGAGCGATTCCTAAAGTATAAAGTACAGTTTGTTGTGGTTGGGACAGGTGATCCAGAATTAGCGCGTAAGCTTATTGAGATTGAAATCAAGCATAGTGATCGATTTAAGTTTGTCGAGGCTTATAGCGAGGAACTTGCACACCTTATAGAAGCTGGCTCGGATATATTTGTGATGCCATCAGAGTTTGAGCCTTGTGGATTAAATCAAATTTATAGCATGTCGTATGGTACTCTGCCTATTGTTCGAGGAGTAGGTGGGCTTAAAGATACAGTTCTTGATTATGCGTCAGATCCTAAGATTGCGACTGGTTTTATTTTTCATCAGCCTACATCGCGTGACTTGTTGTTAACACTGCAAGAATCCTTATTGCTCTATGAGCAGCAGCGTGACGAATTTAACCGTGTTCAGCTTAATGCAATGAAGCAAAATTTCAGCTGGAGTATTGCCGCTGATCATTATTTGAGCTTATATAAAAGTATAGTGAATGAGTCGTATGGCTTAGCTATGTGCACAGCCTGATATCTGACATATTAATTGATTTTTTAGGAGTTATGGATGGTTTCATTTGTGATATATTGCACGGAATTGAATTTATAATCGGATTTAATCTGAGCTATGACTCAAGAGCTACTTTTTCATAAGACCTACCAACACCCCACAAGTGATGAATGGGTTGTGTTCGTTCATGGAGCTGGAGGAAGCTCCTCTATTTGGTTCAAGCAAATCAAGGCTTATCGACAACACTTTAATTTGCTATTGGTCGATCTCCGTGGGCATGGTCAGTCTCGTCCGCTTATCAAAGATCTGATCTCAAATCGTTATACGTTTAAATCAGTGACTGCAGATATACTAAAAGTTTTAGATCATCTAAAAATAGGATCGGCACATTTTGTCGGTATGTCTCTCGGGACCATCATAGTAAGAAATTTAGCTGAAATGTCAGCAGATAGAGTTAAGTCTATGGTTTTAGGTGGTGCTGTTACCAGACTGAACACTCGTTCTCAGATACTGGCTAAATTGGGTAACTTATTTAAACACATAGTTCCATACATATGGTTGTATAGTCTGTTCGCTTATATTGTTATGCCTCAAAAAGCGCAGAAAGAATCTCGTCATTTGTTTATTCGAGAGGCAAAAAAGCTTTGCCAGAAGGAGTTTAAACGTTGGTTTATTTTAACAACGGACGTGAATCCTCTTATGCGTTACTTTAAAGATAAAGAGTTACCTATTCCGACTCTCTACTTGATGGGAGAATTGGATTACATGTTTCTGCCGCCTGTCAAAGAGATGGTTGCTGTCCATGACAGAAGTACTTTATTTGAGATCCCAAATTGTGGCCATGTATGCAATATTGAGCGGCCTGAAGTTTTTAACCAATATTCTATAGAGTTTATTCAAAAACTTTCACATAAATGATAGGTATAGTCATTGCTGTGATTGAATGATTTAAAAGTAAGATCATCGTTTTATAGGATTGCTAATTGCCTTCTGATGTAATCAATCTGCTAATATCTAGCGCAGCCCTCGTAAAGCTCATCACCTAGTTCATTTTCTTTGATATGCCACCCATTTCTTCTTAATAATCAGCTTTTTATATTTATTTTCTTGCATTTATACTAATTTTTGTTTTATCAATAGGTGTGAATGTTATTCGTTTGGCTTTATAAAACTAAAATTAAATCCTTTTATATCAGATATTTATATATGAAGTGTAATTAAATTAACATATGTGTATATGATTTCTACTGAATGACCTATAAATTCTAACTTATTGTTTATTAGAGGTTATTAGTTACCCTGATGTACTAAAGTAGCGGTTGTACTTATTCATCATGCTTTTCTTGCTACTTGCTCTGGCTTTGAGTGAGTGTTTTTAATCTTCATTTATAGTTGGGTGGACTTACCTTATGCATCAATCTAAGTGTTTTATTGATTCAAAGTACCTATTAACACTGATAAAAGTGGCGAAATACCGTAGTGTAACCGCTGCTGCTGAGTCACTATTTATGACTCAGCCTGCGGTATCTCAGCAAATAAAAAAAATTGAAAGTACAGTAGGTGTTGAAGTCTTTGACAGACGGGGTGGTTTTGAGCTGACTCATCACGGAAAAATTCTTTTAGAGCATGCCAAAAAGATGCTAAGCATGAATGAAAGCTTATTCGAGCAGTTAAAGAGCGTTAACTTAGGTCGCCGACTTGATATTGCGGTGGAAGATGTATTTTGCCCTAGAGTCATCGAATGTATTTTGAAAGAGTTTAAAGCCTTGGATTATCGAGAGCTTTCCTTTACCAGCTTCAGTCTTGAACACTGTCCTCCAGTGGAAGAATATGACCTTATATTTACGACAGAAAGGTTACCTAAAGGTCGAGGGACATCGCATCACTTGGACACGGTTAGTCATAGTATTGTGCGTTCTAAAACTTGTTCTAGTTCTCCAACAAGGGTAGTTTTTTCAAGCACTTTGACTAAGTCATATGTCAGAAATGTCCTCATGGATCATAAAATCCCACTGGATAATATTACTTATTGGCATGCTACGAGTTCTTCAACCCTTATAAATAGCGAGCTTGAATTACCCGGCACTGTGGTCGTATGTCCTGACTGGTCTGTAACGAGTGAAGGGTATGTAAAAACACCCCTATCTCAACTAATCAATATGTACGTATGGAGCAGTGATAATGGAGTAACTAAAATTGCCTCATCTGATGTTCCAACACGCGCACTTCATCTATGTAAATAAGCTGAGTAAGTGGCACTGAAGGTCAAAATGTCGATTTTTAGTATTAGTTACTTTTGTTCAATGTGGTTGTTGATTTTTTGTTATGATATAACATATCATATTCGGCGACGGTATTGATGGTGATTACTTAACTTTTTTGATGTTAGGTACCCCATCTAATTGGGAAGTTCGTTTATAAATGGGGAGAGCTCATGCTTCAGGTTATGAAAACATCAGCGGAATTAACAATGCCTATAGCGGAATCGCCAAGTGTATTGAGTGAAATATATCGAGATGAGCATAACATTGCTGTGTGGGAACGAGACCTTCCTAATAAACTGATTCATAGCATCAAGCATATGTTGATTTATGAATCTAATTTGGCGTTAGTTCAAACAGTTACGCCTAGTAATGTCGACGACTGGATAATGCATAAGTTATCAAACTATGAGTGTGCCGAGCCACTTGCTAAAGACATTGCGTTAATCGTTGATATGTTCTGTTGTTTGTTTGATTTGGGTGCGGCAGGGCTAAGACTCACCAGTATAAATGAACCTATGTGTCCAAAATTTCACGTTGATCATATCCCTTGCCGTTTAGTTTCAACTTATACCGGTACTGCCACAGAATGGCATGGAAACGATGGTTTGGACCGCAGCAAATTGGGTGCCGGTAGCTTGGGGAAACCCGATCACTTGTCTGGTTTATATAGTGAACAGTCGGCAATAAACAGATTGTCTACTGGAGATGTGGCTTTGTTGAAGGGAAGTGGCTGGGAGGGGAATGAAAGTCGCGGGTTGGTACATCGTTCACCTCAGAACCTCAATCAAGAACCTAGACTCCTACTGACATTAGATATGGTTTAATCAGATAGTGACTATCTTTTAGCAAATTATCTTATAAAGCCCTTCATTATACACTATCAAAAGACTTCAACTTTTTGAGGTGAGCTTAGATAACTCTGGAAAGGTTTTATGTCAAAAAAGAAATACAATGAATAAATTCTTTCATGTTTGAAAATTATTTTTTTTCAACCTGAATTAAATTAATAAAGGTTCATGAACACAGTTTTATTTTTATTGTGTCTATATAATCCTCTGATAGGATTTAACTATGGATATGATAATGGAAGTCAACTCAAGTTTTTCACCCTCTGCTAGTGCCAGAGTTAATCGCTCAGAAAAAAGTTCGTATCAGCCGTCTTTTAATATCAAAAGAGTTTTTAACTGCTGTTTGCCTGAGCAAGAATTAAATTCAAATGAAGAACACTTAAACAACTTAGAATATGGTGTTTTTGATAAGCCTAAGGCCGCTCATACTATCCAAGTTTTTACTCATAATAATGCGAACCAAACAATGAGTAGCGAAATGTGTGAATCGATTCTTACTAGTACATCAGATATTGTTTTTATATCTACAGAAGAAATGAAGAACCTCTCAGGAGTAATGAGAGAGACTATTAATGGCTCTAAGTATGTGATTGTCTATAATAGCGCCCAAAAAATGCTGACAGTCACCAAACCTAAAGAACTGTTTTCCTTGTTCACCAATCCAGCGTCAACCGCTCAGATTACACTGGTTAAAAAAGGGATAGCTGCACCCATTATAATTGATAAGTTCACTTATAGAGACGTGCTTAATAATCCAAATAAAGGTGGAACTATCACTATACAAAGCATTGACAGCATGAAATTTGCCATGGTAAATATTCACCTTGATTCAAGAGATCAAGATGAAAGAAAAAAAGAAATAAATGATTTGTTATGCAAAATTAATAACAAACATGCTGATATAGATAATATTATTATCGCTGGTGATTTTAATACTCGAAATAGAAAAGTTGATGGGCGAATAGTTAGAGCATTACAAGATAAAGAAAGCTTTAGATCTGAGCTGGGAGTTCCCCTTCAATATGAAATCACCTTGCCAATGATATCCCCACAGGAGAATACATATAAGTGGGAAGCAGGCTTAAATGCTGAAGCCAAGCAAGGTTCCAAAAGACAGAAAAATGGTGAAATGCAAACCGGGTACCTTGATGGCGTTGTCATTCTTACGCCAAAAGGCAAGATTAAAGATGAGACACTAAAGAGAAGTATAATCGTACCTGAGGGTAACTCGATTGTTGGGCCATCATTTGGCAGTGACCATCGCTCAGTTAGTGCGAAGTTCGCAATAGAGAAGATAGGTGCGTCCTAATAGATTGAAGCGAAAACGTATAAAGCGCCTTGAGGGCGCTTTATTCTTAGAGATCAGATTCGTCTCTATTGATCTCGCTACATTTCCAACACAGCCCAAATTGCTGCTCATTGAGCTCTCCACATTGGGTGCACTGCCATTTTAAATCTGGTGGTGTTTTTTGTTCATACTCTTCTATTATTGACAGCGCTTGTTCATGTTGACTGATATCCAAAAGCCATACACAGGGTGAGGTACTATCATCGAAAGGAAGTTCTCCTTGTAGCCCTACGATTCCATCTCCTCTGACTTGGCAATGTATTCGCTGTGATTTTAGAAGTTCACAGACTATATGAACTTCTATTACATTAGCGGTTGAGAAAATTTTCAAAATTAACTCTCATTTTGAGTTTGTGTGGCTCCTTTGAATTTTCCCATCACCCATTTAGTGACTACTGGGAATAGCCCAAGTAAAGCAAATGATAGTAATACAGGAGCAGATACGATACCCGATAGGCTTTCTATTTGTGCTAATTGTGTGCCTGCGTTGAGATAAACCGCTGTACCCGGTAGCATTCCCAATTGGCTTACTAGGTAAAAACGAGCAGTAGATATTGGTGTTAGCCCCATTAAAAGGTTTATTAGGAAGAAAGGAAACACAGGTATTAGGCGAAGCGAAAATAAATAGAATGCCCCATCTCTGGCCACTCCGTCATTGATTGCTTTTAATTTGTCGCCAAACTTGGTTTGCACCCAATCTCGAAGTAAAAAACGACTGCTGAGAAAGGCGAGAGTCGCACCTATGGTGCTTGCAAAAGAGACAAGTAAAAGACTGGCCCAAAAGCCGAATAAAGCCGCACCTAGAAGCGTCACCACGGCAGCGCCTGGAATGGAGAAAGCAGTAATGGCGACATAAGCTAGAAAATAACTTATAGCGGCTAGTGCAAAGTTGTTATTTATAAACTCAGATAGCGAGGCTTGTTGAGCTTTAGCATTTTCTAAAGTGAGATATTGACCAAAGTTAATGCCAAGAAACACAATCAATCCGACGAGCAGAATTCCTAACACGAGCTTTTTATTCATAGAGACTTCCTAAATATGAGTAAAGGGATATGAAAATAAGAACAGTTGAAGAGAAGTAAAATTTCAAACAGAAAAAAAAAGCCAACCTAGCTGGCTGACTTAGTTTCAAAGTATGTTGTGATTAGCTATTAAGAAGGCTTTCTAACTCCGCTCTGCGAGTAGTAGGAATCACTGACCAATGTTTACCTTTTATAGCGCCTTCTAAAGCCCAGAGCAACTCAATTGACACCTCCGCAGAGTGTGTTGCTTGAATCGCCTTAAACGCCTTTACTGACCCTATTTGTTCTAAATTCTCGACGCTATCGATTCCGGCTTTCTTTAACATACGTTCTGTTGCCAGTCGAAGGTTAGGTAAATCTTTAAGTCGAGTCGGCCTAGCTTTAGCTTGTGTCGTCTTTTCTTTCTTGGCTACTTCCAGAGAGCGATAGGCTAAAGAAAGCGCTCGCTCTTCACAAGATGCAATATTATCAGTTAACGCAAAGTATTTTGTAACGACGGGGAACCCACGTTTTTTATATACGTACGGTGTTAAACCCTCAGTTTTAAATTGATTGGCGAGTTTGTCATCGGCGCGGATGTGCAGCTTATCGTTAACGACTAATGCGAACATTATGTCGTCTGCGAAGATGCCGAATCCGCCGAACATTGAGCGCGATTTTATCTGACCAAGCTGATCAAAAAGTCGCATCGATTCTTTAAGTATTGGTTTATCCATGCTGTTTTATCTCGGTGTATATTTTATTATACGCCACCAAAGTCAGGTCCGAGAGATTAGCAAAATAATGCAGGTAAAATGTTGATAAAGAAGTCATACATTTTTTAGAACAAACACATATGGCTACCGAAACATCAAATCACCAGTCCATGTATTGTTTTAAACGGTATGATAGCTTGCATTATTGCCCATCGGCAACTCCGCTACCTTTCAGTTCCCTGAGTCAGGCCGGAAGCTTTGCGTCCCACTCTTTCGAGATGGTTTGCCCTGTTCGTGGCATTAGTCGAACAATTTAAGAATAAATAAGATTTGAGGTAAGTATCACATCATGATTGTATAAGTGTGATGCCGATCCAGATATTTTGTGTCAAAATGATAGATTCGGCTAATAGTTTAACTTATCAGCCGATTTGTATTCATTCACTTAGATTGTAAACCGTATCACGAACCACAATCTCTGGGTGCATTTCGAAAACACGCTTTTCATGCTCTTTATCTTTGATACGTTCCAAAAGGATTTCAAACGCATTTTTACCTACGCGACGTTTAGGTTGATGCACAGTAGTAAGTGGTGGAGAGAAGTATTCAGCGAGCTCTATATTGTCATAGCCAATAACTGAAATCTGTTCAGGTATTTGAATTCCTTTTTGCTGCAGCCTGCTCATTAGACCAAGAGCCATAGTATCATTGAAACAAAAGACAGCCGTTGGTTTGTTATCCATTGCGACAATTTGATCTGCGGCTAGCACAGCAGTGTCGCATTCGAAGTTGCCTTCGAGAATCCAGTCTTCGTTAATTTTTATGTTAGCTTCACTCATTGCTCTGCGAAACCCTTGGATACGTTCTTGGCACGCTGCTTTCTCAAAGTGTCCACTAAGACATGCGATATCTTTATGACCGTGATCGATCAGGAATTTTGTTGCTAGATAGCCGCCTTCTTCGGAGTTATCGATTATTTTATCGGCTTGAGAGCTTTCTGGGCCCCAGTCCATGATGACTTTAGGGATATCCTTCTGGCGGTCAAGCATATCACTAAGCTCTTCGGTTAGGTCGGAACACATTACCAGAATGCCATCAACACGTTTTTCGGCTAGCATACGTATATAATCGCGTTGTTTCTCATATATGCCACCAGTGTTACACAGTATGAGAGTATAGCCTTGGCGGTAACAATAGCTCTCTACACCATCGATGACTTCAGAAAAGAAAAGATTAGTAGATTGAGTGACAAGCATACCTATAGTACGGGTACTGTTGCACTTTAGGCTTCTCGCTACAGCGCTTGGAGCGTAGTTTAATTCAGTCACTGCCTCCATCACTTTTTCTTGTGTCGCTTCTGCAACAAAGCGCGTTTTATTTATTACATGAGAAACTGTCGTTGTAGACACGCCGGCTAAGCGTGCTACGTCTTTGATAGTGGCCATAAGGTTCTGTCCTGTCGATGACTGCCGTGAACTTGCATCAAAAATTTGTGTAAGTGGGCAGTAAGTATCAGAAACACAAAAACCGCCCTATTTAGCGGTTTATATCTAGTTCTGTCAGTTTTTATCGTTTTCGTTCTCGATTTTATATCGCAAACACTGTAAGGGCAAACAAAAACCTAAATCCTAGTAGGCTTTCCATCACATATTTGTGTCTAATTACTCACCTTTTAGATATGAGTAATCCTGTTTGATAAACGCAAGTGTGACTTCTGTCACTGATGCATAAAAGCCGAAGTTATCCAGTTTCAGACACTTATTTACAAATGAGGGGATCCAAGAGAGAAGGTGGGTTTCAATAAATTGTGCTTGTTTCTGCATCGAAGTTTCCATCGCCTCCGGTTGCATTAGCTTGTTGGAGCAAATGATTAGATGACCGAGAAAGTCTAATTCTACAGCAATGTGATCAGCCGGCTCATTAAGGTTTTTATTCACCTCTATTTGATATTGGTACATTAAGTTTTCCATTTCTGTGGCAGGTACGTCATTGAGCAGTCCTGAATCGCCAATATAGATAGAAGCGTAGGGTAGGGCAGAATCTTTATCGGATTTAAGAAACAGATTACAAAAGTCAGCCGCTAGTTCGAGTTGGGCATTGTTTCTGTCGAGCATACGATTAAGCGCATTTATTAGTTTGTCTGTACATGGCCTTAATTGCTCATTCTGCCCAAGTGCTGTTAGGAAGGAGCGAATTTGGGGCGAATGGTACTCTTCAAGTATCTCAGCAGAAAGTTCTTTGGCGAATAAACTTGATAACCACCAATAGATTTCGGCGCGCTTCTCATTTAAGGATTTGAGGTCGTCCATTAGATAATATTCTCCACACTTATGTAAGCTATCTGGGATAAAACTTGTGTTATCCATAAAATATCAGTTCGGTGTAGTTTAGGTTGTTTCAAATCAAAAAAAGAGTGCGTATGCACTTATAACCGACACAAATACTAGAATTATGACAGCTTATGAATAGAATACGAGTCAATAGGTTAGGTGTATGTAGTGGTGGAGATGGGTTATCACGTATTAATTGTCGAAGATGACGCAGTGACTCGAAGTAAATTGGTTGGCTATTTTCAGCATGAGGGTTATCAAGTATTTGAAGCTGAAAATGGTGAAGAAATGCGCGAATTAATCAAAAGTTGCAGTATTGACTTGGTGCTACTGGATATTAATCTGCCAGGTGAAGATGGACTTTTGTTGACTCGTGAACTTAGAAGCCAGTCAGATATAGGGATCATTTTAGTGACTGGGCGTACTGGTCACATAGATAAGATCGTTGGCCTGGAAATGGGAGCTGATGACTATGTGACCAAACCCTTTGAATTGAGAGAGTTAGTGGTTCGAGTCAAAAATTTACTCTGGCGCATAGGCTCTGTTCGCCAAGCAAAATCGGCTGCAAGCGCTCATAAGTTAGTTCGCTTTGCGCACTGGACATTCGATATACCAAGGCGCTCTCTAACAAAAGAAGGTAAGCCTGTGAAACTGACTAAGGCAGAGTATGAGCTGTTGGTGGCGCTATCTTCTTATCCCAATCAGGTACTAAGTCGTGAGAGAATTCTTAATATGATCAGCCACAGAGTTGAAGCACCTAATGACCGTACGATAGACGTTCTCATTAGACGGATGAGAGCCAAAATGGAGTGTGATCCTAAAAACCCTCAGCTATTTGTTACAGTGCATGGCGAAGGTTATATGTTCGCAGGAGAATAAAATAAAGAGTATACCGAGACATGCTCGGTATACATAGAATGTTAGGCGTCGCCATCAGGTACAGGGTTATCAGAGGCTATTCCTGCCTTGTGATCATTGTTTGAAGCCCAGTTGCGCAGAGTTTGCCATATCAATCCAAGCGTTTCATGCCAGTAAATTTCAGTTTGTTCGAGGTACACTGCTTTGGGCGAATATTTGTCCCAGACTTGTTCTACATTGCGTTGAGCTAGATAGTTAGTTGGTGCTGGATAGGGCTTTAATCCTGCAGAGTAAAACTCATTTAGTGCTCTTTTCATATGACTCGCTGATGTCACAACAACGAGCTTTTTACGTTTGACAAATGCTGCAGCTTGCCGAGCCTCTTCCCAAGTATCTCTCGCAGTTTCCAACAGAATAATATCGGATTTGGCAACGCCTAAGGCTAGCGCTACTTTTGCCATCATCCTAGCGTTGCTGACATCAGATCCCCCAGCATACCCAGATAAAATTAATTTTGAACCGGGATACATTCTCATCACTCTTATCCCTTCGGAAAGTCGCATTAGGCCGGTTCGGCTGAGTTCGGAAGTCGGGGGAATCTTATCGTCTACCACATGCCCACTACCAAGAACCATAACGTAATCTATGGTGCCATCTACTGGAAAGAATGCGGTGTATTGACGTTCGAGAGGGAGAAGAAGCCTTGATGCAATAGGCTGAAAAGAGATCAGAAAAATACCGATAAAGGAAAAGAGAACGACAAAACACCCCGTTTTTTGCTTTCGAGTAAACATAATGAGTGTTAGGCCGATAATCCCGATCATCAGCATGAGTGGTAAAGGCATTAACAGTGATGACACCACTTTTTTAAGCTCAAACATACTTAAATAGTCCGAAAAAACACCAATTGGTTTCAATTTAAGAGAATCTTTCTTTATATCTGCTTTCTATGTGACAAAATAGCAGAATGACAAGACATAATAACTTAACCTACCGTGACTGAAGATCGCAATTTCGACGACATCGCGCACAAGTTTGCAAAAAATATCTACGGGTCCGATAAAGGTGAAATACGCCAAGTGATTGTTTGGGAAGAACTTGAACAATTACTTTCCGCCATTAATGGTAGCAGGAAAAGTCTCTCTGTGCTCGATGCTGGTGGAGGATTAGCGCAAATTTCTCAAAAGCTAGCTAAACTCGGACATCGAATTACTTTGTGTGATATATCTTCGGAAATGTTGCAATTAGCTCGTCAAGAGATTGAAAAAAAAGGATTGCTTAAGCAGTATCGTTTGGTTCATTCCCCCGTGCAGAGCATAGGAAAGCATCTCCAAGAATCTGTTGATGTATTGATGTTCCATGCTGTGATGGAATGGTTAGTCGATCCACAAGCAGCTCTACAATACTTGCTGAATAAAGTAAAACCTGGTGGAGCTGCATCCATCATGTTCTATAACCATCACGGGTTGGTTTATAAGAATGTTGTGTGCGGCAATATCCCACATATATTGGATGGTATGCCGCATAGAAAGAGGTTTAAATTGCAGCCACAGAGAGGACTCAAACCAGAGGAAGTGTATCGATGGATAGAGGCGTCTGGTTTTGAGATTTGTGGTAAAGCCGGTATCCGATGTTTTAGTGATTATATTGGAAATAGGGAATACATGGGTGATTTCCAACCGCAAGACGTAGTGGCGCTTGAAAGAAAGTTATGTCGTCAGGAACCTTATCTATCAATGGGTCGCTACATACACGTATGGGCAAAAAAGAACAGGAATGATAATGGGTGAGATACTTGCCAATACTGCTGCTGAACAGCCAATTGATGAACTGGTCGGGTGGGTAAAGCAGCACGACTTTTCATTAAACTTGACGACCGAGCGTTTAGCTTTCCTGATTGCAATCGCTGTGTTAAGTAATGAAAGATTTGACGAAGAGTTGGGTGAAGGCGAATTGCATGATGCTTTTGCCATTGTCACTCGTTTGTTTGAATCCACAGGTGAGGCGACAGCATTTAGAGCCAACAATGCGATTAATGACATGGTAAAGCAGAGGTTAATAAGTCGTTTTACTAGTGAAATTAACGATGGTGCAAGTATTTATCGACTCTCACCGTTGGCGGTTGGAGTGACAGACTACTATCTTCGCTATCGAGAGTTTTCTAAGTTGCGGCTTTCAATCCAGCTATCCATGGTTGCTGATGAAATGTCAAAGGCGATTGAAGCAGCACAGAAGGGTGGAACGCCTGCTCATTGGAAGAAGAATGTATTTGGTGTCTTGAAATACTCCGTCGGTGAAATTTTTGATCAAATTGATCTTAACCAGCGAGTGATGGATGAGCAGCAGCAGGCAGTCAAAATTCAAATTGCTGAGCTGCTTAATAAAGATTGGCGCGAAGCCATCAATAATTGCGAAGCTTTACTTTCTGAAACTTCAAATACTCTGCGCGAGCTCCAAGACACGCTGCAAGCGGCCAGTGATGAATTGCAAACTCAGATCTTAGACATTCAAGAGATTGTTTATGGGCAAGAATCGTTGCAGTTTATCGAAGAGGCGTTATTTGGATTACAAATGAAACTGGACCGAATAACCAGTTGGGGGCAGCAGGCGATTGACTTATGGATCGGCTACGATAGGCACGTGCACAAGTTTATCAGGACTGCGATTGATATGGATAAAAATCGTGCCTTCAGCACGCGTTTGCGTCAGTCAGTCAAAGACTATGATGAATCTCCTTGGTTTCTTACTTACGCCGATGCAGAAAGGTTGGTTGACCTTAGGGACGAAGCCCTAGTGTTGAGAGATGATGAAGTTACAGGTCAAGTGCCTTTGGAAGTGGAATATGAAGAATATCAAAAGGTAAATAATGATCTGTCTGAACGCATCAGTAGCATGCTAAAAGTCCACAAAGAGCAGGGAACACCAATCCACTTAGGTGTCGTATTGAAAGATTATCTAGCCCAACACCCCAGAACCCACCATTTTGATTTAGCACGTATTGTCATTGACCAAGCAGTACGCCTCGGCTATTCCGAGTCCGATTATCAGGCGATCCAGCCTGATTGGCACGCGATCAACCAATACGGTGCAAAGGTACAAGCAAATGTCATCGACAGATACTAATGATTACATGCCAGAGAAACTGGCCAAAGCGATTACAAATCCCTTATTTCCAATGCTAGACAGCTTATTGCGTTCTGGCAGACACATATCAACCGATGACCTCGACAATCACGCCTTGTTGTCTGACTTTGAAGTTGAATTATCTTCGTTCTACCAGCGCTACAACACTGAGCTTATCAAAGCACCTGAAGGTTTTTTCTATCTTCGTCCTCGCTCGACTTCTCTTATCAATCGAAGCGTTTTGTCTGAGTTAGACATGTTGGTTGGTAAGGTGTTGTGTTTCTTATACCTAAGCCCAGAGCGATTGGCTCATGAGGGTATTTTTACTAACCAAGAGCTTTATGAAGAGTTGTTAGCCCTATCTGATGAGAAGAAACTCATGAAGCTAGTGACCAACAGAGCGACAGGCTCAGACTTGGATAAAGAGAAGCTTTTTGACAAGGTACGAACGTCTCTTCGTCGCCTAAGACGCCTTGGCATGATCATCAATATCGGTGAAACGGGCAAATTTAGTATTAGTGAATCTGTTTTTCGCTTTGGCGCTGATGTCCGTGTCGGTGATGATATTCGCGAAGCTCAACTGCGTTTGATTCGAGATGGTGAAGCCGTGGTCCATACCAAAGAACCAAGTCAAGTGAGTCTATTGACAGAAAAAAATGAAGAGTCTTATCAGTCAGACAATGTAGAAGAAGGTGACGCATGATTGAAAGAGGTAAATATCAATCCCTGACCATGGTCAATTGGAACGGCTTTTTTGCCAGAACATTTGATATCGACGGTTTGGTAACCACTTTGTCAGGTGGTAATGGTGCGGGTAAATCAACCACAATGGCTGCTTTTATTACCGCGCTTATTCCGGATCAAACCTTACTGCATTTTCGCAACACAACAGAAGCAGGCAGTAGTCAATCTTCTCGAGATAAGGGGTTGTATGGCAAATTGCAGCCTGGCGCCTGCTACGCTGCTTTGGATGTGGTTAACTCACGTAATCAACGTTTGCTTTTTGCTGTTAAGTTGCAGCAAGTAGCTGGCCGAGATAAGAAAGTTGATATCAAACCCTTTGTGATTCAAGGGTTGCCAAGTCACGTCAAGCCAACCGATATCTTGATTGAAAGTGTTTCCGATACCCAAGCTCGGGTGCGTCAAATTAATGAGATCAAGCAATGTATCGCTGACTATGAGGGGGTGCAGCTTAAAGTATTTAACTCGATTGTTGACTATCACGGTCAGATGTTCGAGTTTGGCGTTATCCCTAAAAAATTGCGTAACTCCAGCGATCGTTCGAAATTTTATCGACTGATTGAAGCGTCACTCTATGGTGGTATTTCTAGCGCAATTACACGCTCGCTGCGTGACTACTTGTTACCTCAAAATGGCGGGGTTAAGAAAGCCTTTCAAGATATGGAGTCGGCACTGCGAGAAAATCGCATGACACTTGAGGCTATCAAAACAACGCAAGCTGACCGCGATTTATTTAAACACCTCATTACTGAGTCGACTAACTATGTTGCTGCTGACTATATGCGCCATGCTAATGAACGTCGCAGCAAATTAGAGCAAACTCTCTCATTTCGTGCCGAGCTGTACGGCTCTCGAGAAACTTTGGTTGAGCAAAACAATTTACTCAACCGAGTTCAACAAGAGCTTGAGCTTTTAATTGAGACCGAATCGGGCTTAGAGCAAGATTATCAGGCGGCCTCTGATCATCTGCAATTGGTACAAAATGCTCTTCGTCAGCAAGAAAAAATTGAACGCTATCAAGAGGATTTGCTAGAGCTCAGTGAGCGCCTTGAAGAACAGATGATGGTGGTGGAAGAAGCCCAGGAGCGTGTTTTCATCATCGAAGAACAAGCTTCCATTGCTGAAGAAGAAGTGGATAGCTTAAAAACTCAGCTTGCTGATTATCAACAAGCACTAGATGTTCAGCAAACGCGAGCGCTTCAATATCAGCAAGCGGTTCAAGCGTTAGAAAAAGCTAAGTTATTACTTGGGGATGATGAACTTACCGCCGACAGCGCTCAAGCCGTTGTCTCTCACCTTAAAGATCAAGAATCTGAGAACACCTCCTCCTTACTTGCTGTCAAACACAAGCTCGATATGTCATCGGCTGCGGTTGAGCAATTTGAATTAGCTTTGCAACTGGTTAGAAAAATTTTGGGTGCTGGCGTAGAACGTAAAGAGGCTTCTACGCTTTCTAAGCAGCTCATCAATCAAGCTAGAGATGCCGAGCAAATCATTGGTAACGAAAAGCAGTGGTACGCGCAGCATCGAGACTTGGAACGTCGTCTTAGTCAACAGCAACAGGCTAAGGAAGCGCTTGATACCTATCATAAACAGTACCATATCCAATTGACGGATGAATCCACGCTCGAACAAGAGCGTGAGGCAAAGTTGGCGCAAGTCGAGTCTTTGGAACTTGAGTTGGAAACACTGCGTGAGAGTCGAACTGACAAACGTCGTAGTGAGCAAGACCTGTCGGCTGAGATCAAACGTTTAGAAAAGATTACTCCTCCTTGGATCGCAGCTCATGATGCTTTAGAAAATCTTAAAGAGCAAAGTGGCGCGGACTTATACGATAAGCAAGCGGTTATGTCGCATATGCAAATCGTTTTGGAGCAAGAAAAGCGGCAGACATTAGAGAAAGAAAAGCTAGGTGAGCGTCGAGTTCAACTGGACAATGAGATTGAAAGGCTTGCATCACCAGGTGGCTCAAATGATCCGCGTTTGAAAGGGTTAGCGGATACATTAGGCGGTGTATTGTTATCAGAAATCTATGATGATATCACCATTGATGATGCGCCTTATTTTAGTGCCATGTATGGCCCTTCGCGACATGCGATTGTTGTTTCAGATCTGACTGATATTGAAACAAAGCTTGTTGAGCTTGATGACTGCCCTGAAGACCTTTATGTCATTGAAGGTGACATTGATGCCTTTGATGATAGCTCGTTCGATGCAGAAGAGTTACAAGGCGCAGTTTGTGTTCGTATGAACGATCGACAAATGCGCTATTCGCGTCTGCCGGAGATTCCGTTGTTTGGCCGAGCAGCTCGAGAGCAGCGCTTGGAAATACTGCGTGATGAACGAGAAGAAGTTGTTGAGCAACATGCCAAGGCTGCATTCGATTCACAGAAATTGCAGCGCTTATATCAAACGTTTAACCAATTTGTCGCGCAGCACATTCAGGTAGCCTTTGAATCTGATCCAGAACAAGCCTTAGCTGCAGTTCGCGATAGGCGCAACCAAATTGTACGGGATTTGACAAACTTAGATGCGAAGGTTCAACAAAATAGCGCCCAGCTAGTCTCGAGCAAACAAGCGCTCACTTTGCTTGATAAATTGGCACCCGTCATGGTGTTAATTGAAGATGAGTCATTGGCATTACGCTTTGAAGATCTTGAAGAAAAAATGGCTCAATTGGCCGACGCTAAGAGCTTTTTAACCAGTCATACCAAGTCTATCGACCAACTGCAAAAAGTCGCGTCTGCTCTTGAAGTCGATCCGGAAGAACTTGACGCTCTTGAAGCTGAGTACCGAGCACAAGATTCTCAATTACAGGAGCTCAAAAAGCGTATTTTCGCCGTATCTGACCTTGTTGAGCGTCGTCATCATTTTTCTTATTCAGACTCGATTGAGTTGCTCGATAGAAGTAGTGAATTGAGCGAACAACTTAAAACTAAGCTTGTGCAAGCAGAGCGGCAACGCACGCGTGCTCGTGATGAGTTAAAGCAGTCACAGGGTCAAATGAACCAATACCATCAGGTGCTGGCATCATTAAAGAGTTCCCATCAAGCTAAACAAGAAACGGTACAAGAGTTTAAGCAAGAGCTCCAAGAGTTTGGTGTTCACGCTGACGAAGGTGCTAAAGAGCGTGCGATTCGTCGCCGTGACGAGTTGCAAGAACGTATGCACACTTCACGTAGTCGAAAAAGTGAACTGGAAAAAACGATCACATCGACTGAATTAGAAATGAAAGGGCTAGCAAAACGTCTTAAGAAAGTTCAAAAGGACTATGTTGAGTTTCGAACTTTCGTTGTGGCAGCCAAGGCTGGTTGGTGCTCCGTATTGCGCTTAGCTCGTGAAAATGACGTAGAACGTCGATTACATAAACGTGAACTGGCCTATTTGTCGGCAGATGAGCTCCGCTCTATGTCGGATAAATCGCTCGGTGCTTTGCGTCTTGCTGTTGCCGATAATGATGACTTACGCGATGCTCTTCGTCTGTCAGAAGATAATGCCCGTCCAGAGCGTAAAGTGCTTTTTTACATCGCTGTTTATCAACATTTGCGCGAGCGAATTCGTCAAGACATTATTCGAACAGATGATCCAGTTGAAGCGATTGAAGAGATGGAAGTTGAATTAGCTAGGTTAACCGAAGAGCTAACTCAGCGTGAAAACCGCTTGGCGATTAGCTCTGAATCGGTCGCCAGTATCATTAAGAAAACCATTCAGCGGGAGCAAAACCGTATTCGTATGCTCAACCAAGGGCTATCGAACATCGCGTTTGGACAAGTTAAAGGCGTACGTCTGAATGTGAAAATTCGTGAGAGCCATGAGGTTTTACTTGACGGCCTAGCGCAGCAGCAAGATCAGCACAAGGACCTGTTTGAAACAACTCGACATACATTTTCTGAGGCAATGGCAAAGTTATTTCAGCGCGTCAACCCTCATATTGATATGGGGCAACGCAGCCCGCAAGTATTAGGCGAGGAACTGCTAGATTACCGCAATTATCTAGAATTGAGTGTTGAAGTGTGCCGTGGTTCTGACGGCTGGTTACAAGCTGAATCCGGTGCTCTTTCTACTGGTGAAGCAATAGGTACCGGCCAATCTATCTTGCTTATGGTTGTTCAAAGTTGGGAAGAAGAATCGAGACGTTTGCGAAGCAAAGATATTGTTCCATGTCGTTTATTATTCTTGGATGAAGCAGCGCGTTTAGATGCTAAGTCTATTTCAACTTTGTTTGAGTTATGTGATCGCTTAGATATGCAGTTGCTTATTGCTGCTCCAGAAAACATCAGCCCAGAAAAAGGGACGACCTATAAACTGGTTCGTAAAGTGTTCAAAGATCACGAGCATGTTCATGTGGTTGGTTTACGAGGTTTCGCCCAACCCGAACAGGGCGAGGAAACAGAAGAAGCGCTCATGGAGTAACGCTTATACCCGAGTCAAAAAAAGCTGCTCAGTAGAGCAGCTTTTTTTGTTTTGCGTTTTATAAACTTAGCTAGAACTGCGCGGCTGAGCCGAATTGTTTGGCTGCGTAGGCGACTCTTTGGCTAGCATCTGGGTAGACTCTCGGTGATCCCAAATTTTCTATATGGTGTAAGCGCGGGAGTAGACCGACACCATTTGCAATTTGAATCGCGAGCCCAGGCCGAGCATTGAGTTCCAGAACCATAGGACCTTCTTCTTTATCAAGTACCATGTCTGTCCCCATATAACCAAGCCCCGTCATCTCCCAGGCACTGGATGCAAGGGTTAATAAACGCTGCCAATGTGGTACTTGTAACGTCGAAAGATCTTTACTTGTATCAGGATGGTGAGTGATGGGATGATCGAATTGAACAGCTCTAACCGCTTTGCCTGTAGCAATATCAATACCCACACCCACGGCACCTTGGTGAAGGTTTGCTTTGCCGTCAGATGCTGCGGTCGAACACCTCATCATGGCCATCACTGGGTAGCCTTTAAATACGATAATACGAACATCTGGCACTCCTTCGTAGCTAAAGCCATTAAAACAGTCATCGAATTTAATCAGATTTTCAACAACCGCAACATCGTTTTTTCCCCCAAGTGAGAATAGGCCAGCCAATGCGTTACTTATATGCCTTTCAACATCTTGTTTGTTTATAGAGGCACCAGAGGGCTTAGTGTAGACTCCATTTTGGTGGGACGTGACTACCAAGATACCTTTACCCCCACTTCCCTGAGCCGGTTTAATAACAAACCCAGGCCAATCTTTAACCATGTTGTGGATGTTCTTAACTTCCGCTTGATGGCTGATAACACCGATTAGCTCAGGTGTAGTGGCTCCGTGCTGCTGAGCAATGATTTTAGTTTTAAGTTTGTCATCAACCAAAGGGTACTTAGAGCGATCATTGTATCGGCCTATGTAGCTGTGATTGCGCTGGTTCATGCCCATAATACCATTAGAGCGTAATTTATTAGGCGACGTAAACTGCGAAGTAAATCGTGACAGCATAGTTTAGTCCTCCGCTAATGGTTTAAAGCGCCTTAGCTCGGTCAGGCGGTACCCTGTGTATGTTCCAAGTAGCAAGATACCGGCTAATACAATCAGCTGAAGACCAATAAAGTTAAATGTCAGATGCTGAATGTATGAATTGGTCATAGCAAGGTAAACAAGCGTCGCAGTGGCAAGCGAACCACCACCTTGGAGAATCACTTCCTTAGCGCCTTCCTCCTCCCATAGAATCGACATACGTTCAATGGTCCACGATAGAATAATCATCGGGAAGAAAGTAATCGAGAGTCCCTCGGTTAAGCCGATCTTAAACGCCACAACCGTAAATACGGAAATAATCATGATTACGGTGATAATAACGGCAGATATTCTGGCGACGAGCAATAAATTTAGCCTAGAAAGGTAGCTGCGGATAATCAACCCTGTACCCACGATCAATAAAAATCCGACGATTCCTGTTAGCAGTTGGGTTTGTACGAAAGCCACTGCTATTAGCACAGGCATGAAAGTTCCTGATGTTTTTAGTCCAATAATCACGCGTAGGAATACCACAATGAGTGCGCCAATAGGAATAAGCATGATGGTCTTAAACATAGCTTGTTCTTCAAGTGGTAAACTGTGTATGGAGAAGTTAAGCAGGCCATCCGCTTCGACTTTATCCAGTGTCGCTTGCTTGGGTGAGACATCTTGAGCAATCATCGAAAAATGAACCTGACTATTTTGCCCACCGACGATATCTAGGAGCGATACGTTTGACTCATCCCAGACTAATATATTCTCATCAATGGCTTGAGTCGCATTTTTGGGATTAAATAGGACCCATTCACTGCCGTCCCAGACTTGGTTCATCAGCTCAATAGTTTGACGGCGGCGGCCGTCCTCCAATTCGATAACACCAACAATTTTGCTTGGAATTTTGGCATAGGCGAGGACTTTATCAACGGCAGAAACCTTGTCCATTTTATTGAGTAGCAGTCCCGCATTCTGACTGTCTGAATCGTTGAGGATTTTAATCAGTTCTCTGGTGAAAGTAACATCGTCCGCTGAACTCTTATTGGCTTGTTCTATAATGGATATGGCGGCGGCTTCGGTAGGTCCATCAAAGGTTGGTGAAATGATTTTCTTTGTAGGTGCTTGTGTTTTTACTTTTGCTTGAGGATCAACAAGAAATTGAGCTTTATAATATATCGTTTGGGCTCCAGCAGCCTGTCGGATTGACCATTCAGCGCGGCGCCCTGAATCAGACTTTATATAGGAGACACCATAGCCTGAGGATGAAGAGGATTCATTGATCAAAGTAAAGCCATTTTGTGTATGAGGAATGGCTAACGAGGCTTTAACTGGTTTAGATTGAGCATTAAATTCTACGCGAGCTTCTATATCCCAGATCTGGCGAGTTTCACCGGGAGTCCAAGGGACACCATATGTCTGGTGACGAAACATACTCAGAGCAATACCTGCCACTATGAGTAAGGCGACAGATATATAAAAGGGGACTTTAGACGTCATAAGCTACCTTATTTTTTTTGTTCAAGTTCCGTTTGAATGTATTTTTTACTTACATCCACCACTGCAATGTCTCGGATGAAATCGCGACCTAGCAATACAGGATGGATCATTTGGGAGCGATCTGCCAAAGTAAACTGTGTCTTTTCGTGAATTTTGCCCAATCTAACCCACAATTCAACCACAGGACGACGTTCTAGTTGACAATTTGTCGCCTGACGTATCTTTGCATAACGAATAATAGGGGCTTCAATCCAATTGTTATCATCCAATGGTGTTATACCATCGGAGAGATGAAAGCGTATCCAATTTTTGCCATTACGTTCAAACTCTTCGACATCGACAGCATTCAGCGATGATGTTTCTGAACCAGTATCGATACGAGCATCAAATTTCTGCTCTACGGAGCCTATGACAACTTTTTCAATTTCACCGAGCATTAGTGCTCTAGTCGAATGAGCTTGGGTCTTTGTAGACGCTGATGGTATGTGGTCTACTCGTGGTTTGCCTGCCTGGACTAGCGTTTGTTGTCTGAGCTTTCGAACTTCAGAGCTAAGTGAGTCAACTTTTGCTGTTAGAGTGGAAATTTGATTATCTTTATCAGACATCTGCGCATGTATTTGGTCAAATCTTTGCGCGGAATTGGTTTCGGAAGCTTGGATCGCAGCCAAGGTTTCTTGATGATATTGTTCACTGTTAGTAAGAGTACAACCGGAAACAAGTGTTATAGCAATTACCGGAGCCAATTTGATTAACATGAAAAATCCTAATAATAGGTTAAAGTGTTCTGATTAGTTTAAAGATTAAAACTGCCAATACTCGCAGAGTGAAACTATCATGATTTCACTACAATGAGTTGTTTTCTTTCCTATATGAAAGAGTTGTATTCATCAGAAGATTCTAAATCTTTTCAAGCTTTAGATTAAGGGGGAGACAGACTCGAAAGGTTAAGAGTCTGTCAAAAATTGTCTTAGTGAGGTTTTTTCGCAACAAGAGTAGCGCGACGAGGAGCAGGATGACCTTCTAAGGTTCTACTTGGATCCTTGGGATCGAGATAATCAGGGAGCGAATTATGTGTCATCCATGAGGTAGTTCGCTGCTCATCAGTCGTCGTAATATTCTCTTCAGCAATAATCACATTTTCAAAGCCGACCTGCTCCAACCAAACTTTGAGAGCTTTCGCTGAAGGAAAAAAGTATACATTACGCATTTGTGCGTATCGGTCTGTTGGGACGAGCACAGAGGTTTCATCGCCTTCAATAACCAGAGTTTCAAGTACCAGCTCTCCTCCAGAAACAAGCTGATCTTTGAGCTGAATGAGGTGATCAAGCGGCGAACGGCGATGGTAGAGAACACCCATACTAAACACAGTATCGAAAGCTTCCAATTTAGGGAGTTGCTCGATTCCAAGTGGCAAAAGGTGGGCGCCCTGATGATCCCCCATGAGTTTGCGCACTGCCTCAAATTGTACAAGGAACAAATGGGAAGGATCGATTCCTACGCATAGGCGGGCGCCTTCTCCGAGCATTCGCCACATATGATAGCCGTTACCGCAGCCTACATCGAGAATGTTGCGATCTTTTAGTGGTGAGATATGAGGTAGAACCCGGTCCCACTTCCAGTCGCTTCGCCATTCCGTATCAATGTGAATACCATGTAGGTGATACGGACCTTTACGCCATGGATGGAAAGTGCGCAATAGATTTTCTAGCTTCTTAAGCTCACACGGTTCCAAAGGCGTATCGTTGGACAGGGTGACTGAATTTTTTATATCGATTTGGTCAGGAGAACCAACAGGAATTTTATTAAGGGCTTTGAGCCAGCGACCAAAGTCACCATGTTCTGAATTTTGCCAATCTGTAAGCTGCTGTGGCAAGACATTAAGCCATGGCTGAAGGCGAGTATCGGTTGCAATTAACTTATAAAAATTGGCAAAGTTAAACATAATATTTCACTGATAATAGAGTTGAGAATGTTTGTGTAAATGTAAGGAGTAAGTGCAATGTTTGACTATTTTATCGCAAACATTGAACCAAAATTAAAGCACTGAAACCAAACATCGAAGCTACTATAGCCAATCTTTGCGAAACGCTCGTTATGTGTGTTTTTGGAGTCAGGGCGCATGATGTTCTCTATCGCACTGCGCTTTTGGCTAATTTCGAGTTCGCTGTAGCCATTGGCACGTTTAAAATCGTGATGTAAGTCGACAAGGAGCTCATTGGATACGGTATCTTCAAAGACAAATTTCTCTGAAATAATCAAAATTCCGCCTGGGCGCAAACCCTTGTATATGTTCTCCAGTAGCGCATAGCGATCGTCAGCTGATAAAAACTGCAGCGTAAAGTTAAGTACGACTACTGAGGCATTATCGATTTCAATATCGCGAATATCGGCTTCTATGACATTTACGGGAGTATCACTGCGGTAAGCGTTGATGTGGAGTTTGCAACGCTCAACCATAGCTGAAGAGTTGTCGACCGCAATAATTTGGCATCCTTCTTGGGTGATGTTTCGACGCATGGATAGCGTGGCTGCACCCAGTGAGCACCCTAAATCATAAATATTGGAATAAGGCTTAACAAAGCGCTCTGCTAACATGCCGATTGCTGAGATAATATTGCTATAGCCGGGTACAGAGCGCTGAATCATATCAGGGAATACTTCTGCGACACGTTCATCAAAGGTAAAATCCCCAATTTTATCGATTGGTGTTGAAAAGATAGTATCAGGGTTACTCTTAGGGTTCATAACAGCTTCTCTCAACTAAAGGCTATCAGCCTTACAGTCCTACAGATTTAAAAAACTGTACATTTTATGTGAATTTTCATCTTCTGTCATGTTTCAAGCGCTTTACGTCATAACTAGCTGACTTCAACACAAGCTAGATTATTGTTGAGACACGCCATTACTGACTAACAAGAGGGCATAGAGTCAGCAGCTAAAACATTTGTATCTGTTTGTTTTCTTTAGTAGCAGGGAAACAATTGAGGTCTGGTAGTGTTACTTTCTCCTGTAGCTGCCGATAAAGATTTGCTGCCAGCTCAGGCGCAAGGATATTATCTGCGGTGTGTATCATTAAATAAGGCTGTTTACCTTGGCTTACCCAGTCTGCAAGTTTGGATAGCCAAGGGACAAAAAAGTCATAGTTGTTGTTTTCTAATGGGTGGCCGATAAACCTCACCATGGGATTGCTGGCTGTAGCGAGTGCGTGAACCGGAACCTTAGGTTTTTTCTTTTGAGCATCGATAATGGCGTCGTTATTGGGTTTTGCGGTAAACACAGGTCGACTGTCCATTATGATTCGGTCGTATTCTTGCTCTATGAGCCAAGCATTAAGTGCGCGTTCTGCATCGCCTTTTAAGAAAAATGCTGGATGCCTGACTTCTATGCCAATGGGAAATTCTTTAGGAAATAGGGCGCAAAATTGTTGAAGTTGGCTCAAATGTTCAGGGCCAAAGGCCGCTGGCAACTGAATGGTCCACTGTCCAATTCGATGATGTAATGGTTCCATGATGGATATAAAATCATGCAATTCCGCTTTGCAACCGCGCAACATCTGCTGATGTGTGATGTTTTTGGGTAACTTAAAGGTAAAGCGGAACTCATCATGTGTTGATGCGTGCCAGTTACGTATTGTTGCGGCATTAGGTGTCGCGTAAAACGTGGTATTGCCTTCTACGGTATGAAAGACGCTGGCGTATTTTTCTAATCGCTCATTGGGCTTTGTGCCACTGCCGTAAAAAGTTTGCTGCCAATTATTATGAGACCACATAGTGAGTCCGAGCCTGACTGGATAAGCATTCATATCTATATTTCGAATAATGATTGATGAGAATTTTGCCGAATCACCCTGAATAAGGCTATAATCAGCGCCAATTTTTCGTATTGCTATTGTTTTAGCCCTCTATTGGTGTAAAAAACACCAATAGATGATAAATCGCAATAACTTGTGCGTTGAGTAGTCGATTTTAAGACACTTTCAGCGTATAAATGGAGCTTTGCACTATCGGTAAAGTTATCACCGATGGGTAGTAATTAACATACTAAAAGAGATTGGGAAATTCATTATGCGTACCCATTACTGTGGTCACTTGAACAAGTCCCTCGCAGGACAAACTGTAGAACTTTGTGGTTGGGTTAATCGTCGCCGCGATTTAGGTGGACTAATTTTCATTGATATGCGAGATCGTGAAGGCATTGTTCAGGTAGTGGTGGATCCAGATATGGCAGATGCGTATGAAGTGGCCAATACACTTCGTAATGAATTCTGTATCAAGCTTACCGGTGAAGTTCGAGTCCGTCCGGATAGTCAGGTCAACAAAGACATGGCGACTGGGGAAGTCGAGGTTATTGCTAAAGGTTTAGACATTATAAACCGCGCTGACGTTCTTCCGTTAGATTTCAATCAGAAAAATACAGAGGAGCAACGCCTTAAGTACCGTTACTTGGACTTACGTCGTCCAGAAATGAGTGACCGTATTAAGCTGCGCGCCAAAGCGTCTAGCTTCGTACGTCGATTCCTAGATGAAAATGGTTTTCTTGACATTGAAACACCAGTACTCACCAAAGCGACCCCTGAAGGTGCTCGTGATTATTTAGTACCCAGTCGAGTCCATAAAGGAAGTTTCTACGCGCTACCTCAATCTCCGCAGCTTTTTAAACAGTTGCTAATGATGTCTGGTTTTGATCGTTATTATCAGATTGTAAAGTGTTTCCGCGATGAAGACTTGCGTGCTGACCGCCAACCAGAGTTTACTCAGATTGATATTGAAACCTCATTTATGACTGCAGATGAGGTCAGAGCTACCACAGAGAAAATGGTTCGTGATATGTGGCAAGAACTGCTTGATGTTGATTTAGGTGCATTTCCAGTAATGCCTTTTTCTGAAGCAATGCGCCGTTTTGGTTCAGATAAGCCTGATTTGCGTAATCCACTAGAGCTAGTTGACGTTGCTGACCTAGTTAAAGATGTTGAATTCAAAGTTTTCTCTGGTCCAGCTAATGATGACAAAGGCCGTGTTGCTGTTATTCGAGTTCCAGGTGGTGCTTCGTTAACTCGTAAGCAAATCGATGGTTATGGTGAGTTCGTTGGAATCTATGGCGCTAAAGGTCTTGCGTGGATGAAGGTTAATGATCGCGCTGGCGGTATGGATGGCATTCAGTCACCTGTTGCTAAATTCTTGAACGAAGAAGTGATCGAAGGCATTTTAGATCGCACCCAAGCTCAATCTGGCGATATTATTTTATTTGGTGCAGACAAAGCGAACACGGTATCGGAAGCGATGGGAGCACTTCGCCTTAAATTGGGTAACGACCTAGAACTTACCGATGAGTCAGCGTGGGCACCATTATGGGTTGTGGACTTCCCAATGTTTGAGGAAGACGATGAAGGTAACCTCCATGCCATGCATCACCCATTCACATCACCACTAGGCGTCAATGCCCAGGAACTGAAAGCAAACCCAGCATCAGCCAACTCTAATGCCTATGATATGGTGATTAACGGCTATGAAGTGGGTGGTGGCTCTGTGCGGATTCATAACGCTGAAATGCAGGCGGCAGTATTTGATATTTTGGGTATTGAAGCTGAAGAGCAGCAGCAGAAGTTTGGTTTCTTACTGGATGCGCTTAAGTTCGGTACTCCGCCACACGCAGGTTTAGCTTTTGGCCTTGACCGCTTAGTTATGCTTTTGTGCGGAACTGAGAACATCCGCGATGTGATTGCATTTCCAAAGACAACCGCGGCAGCTTGTTTGTTAACGGATGCTCCAAGTCTGGCTAATCCTGCTGCATTGGAAGAGTTAGCGATTGCAGTGACGGCTGCCAAAGAGAAAAACGACGCTTAGTCAATATATTCCAATAGTTTTTACTGTCACAAATAAAAAAGCGCTTCGATGAAGCGCTTTTTTAAATGGTTACCTTTTTCCATTCCCCGGGCTTTAGATCACCAAGGCTAAACTCTCCCATTGAATAGCGGATAAGACGCAAAGTAGGGTGTCCAATATGGGCTGTCATTCTTCTTACTTGGCGATTACGGCCTTCAATTATGGTGATTGCTAGCCATGTAGTCGGGATATTGGCCCGAAAACGAACTGGAGGATTACGAGGCCAAATATCAGGTTGCGGGATGACTTCTATTTGTGCGGGAAGTGTCATTCCATCTTTGAGCTCTACACCTTTTCGCAATTTGTCTAAATTTTTTTCTTCCGGTGTGCCATCCACTTGTACCCAATAGGTTTTGGTAGATTTTGATTTCGGTTGGGTAAGCTTGGCTTGCAGTATGCCATCATTTGTTAGCACCATTAGTCCTTCACTGTCACGATCTAATCGACCCGCTGCGTACACCTCTTTGACTAAGATATAGTCGGCAAGTGTCTTCCTACCTTGACCATCAGTAAATTGGCTAAGAGTGTCAAAAGGCTTGTTAAAGAGAATAACCGTGCGATTTTTAGGAGTAACTGGTGGAGGATTACGTTTGGTTTTATTCTTGATAGAAGCTGAGTGTGGTTTGGTTTGCCAGTCTCTCTTTGAGTGTTTAAAACCCGATTTACCAGGGTGACGATTGGTTTTAGAAGACTCACGTTGAGAGCGTGATGACATGTTAACTACCTTGCAAAATTGTGAATGAAGTGTGGGTGAAAATTTTAAACTTAGCTGTTTTAAGCTATCATGTGCGCGCCCAAAGACAGGATTGAAACCGCAAAACGATAGACTATCGTACCAATTTTGTTTAATTATAACGTATTGTTCTCACGGATCTTACGCTAAAACTAGACGTAAGGAAAAGACAAAAGAGACAACAAAGCCGTTTGTAAGTGACTTACCTACGGATACATCAACCAAAGCCGTCTACTGACGCGCTTTGCAAGAACGGATAGGGAAATTTCATGCCTACAGAAAAACCTACAATTATTTACACTATCACAGACGAAGCACCAGCTTTAGCAACGTATTCATTATTGCCTATTATTCAGTCGTTTACTGCTTCTTCTGGTATTGAAGTTGAGACTCGTGATATCTCTCTTGCCGGTCGTATTCTTGCAAACTTTCCTAAGTATTTAACAGAGCAGCAGCGTATTAACGATGCGTTGACTGAGCTTGGTGAGCTGGCTAAAACGCCAGAGGCGAATATCATTAAACTGCCTAACATTTCAGCTTCTATCCCGCAGTTGCAAGCCGCAATCAAAGAGCTACAAGCCAAAGGTTACAACTTGCCTAACTACCCAGAAGAGCCAAGCACGCAAGAAGAAAAAGACATTAAGGCGACGTACGACAAGATTAAAGGTAGCGCCGTAAACCCAGTGCTTCGAGAAGGCAACTCTGACCGCCGCGCCCCTTTATCTGTTAAAAACTACGCGAAGAAAAACCCACATTCAATGGGTGCTTGGGCAAAAGACTCAAAATCCCACGTTTCTAGTATGTCTGGGAACGATTTCTTCGGCAGTGAAAAGTCACACACAGTCAATGGTGCAACGCAAGTTAAGATCGAATTTACCTCTACGGATGGCCAGGTCAAAGAGCTGAAAGCACCTTTCGCAATACAAGATAAAGAAATTATCGATTGCTCTGTGATGAACAAGAAAGCTTTGATTGAGTTTTTCGAAGCAGAAATCGAGGATGCCAAAAAACAGGACGTCTTACTGTCGCTGCACATGAAGGCAACCATGATGAAGGTCTCTGACCCTGTTATTTTTGGTCATGCGGTTCGAGTATATTATAAAGAGGTATTTGCCAAATACGGGGATGTATTTGAACAATTGGGCGTTGATGTAAATAACGGAATTGGTGATGTTTACGCTAAAATAGCCTCCCTTCCTGCTGACCAAAAAGCAGAAATTGAAGCGGCAATTCAAGACGTTTATTGTACCCAGCCTCCGCTGGCTATGGTTGACTCTGACCGTGGTATCACTAACTTGCATGTACCGAGTGATATCATTGTTGATGCGTCAATGCCAGCCATGCTTCGTTCGTCTGGACAAATGTGGGGTCCAGATGGAAAGCAAAGCGATACCAAAGCGATGATTCCAGATCGTAGCTACGCTAGTATTTATCAAGCGGTAATTGATTTCTGTAAGGAAAATGGTGCGTTTGATCCAACTACAATGGGTAGTGTACCCAATGTTGGTTTAATGGCTCAAAAAGCAGAAGAGTACGGCTCGCATGATAAAACATTTATTCTTGATCAAGCAGGTACGATTAAAGTAGTAGATTCTGCAGGGGCTGTTTTACTTGAGCAAGTCGTGGAAGAAGGTGATATTTTCCGCATGTGCCAAGTAAAAGATGCACCTATCCAAGATTGGGTAAAACTGGCGGTGACGCGCGCGCGCGCGACAGGAGCTCCAGCAGTATTCTGGCTAGATGAAAATCGAGCGCATGATGCTCAACTTATCAAGAAGGTGAACACCTATCTACCGCAGCATGATACGTCTGGCCTCGACATCAAAATATTAGCGCCACTTGAAGCGTGTAAGTTTTCTCTGGAGCGAATTAAACTGGGCTTAGATACTATCTCTGTAACAGGTAACGTTCTACGTGATTACTTGACCGATCTGTTCCCTATACTGGAGCTAGGTACATCAGCTAAAATGTTGTCTATTGTACCTCTGATGAATGGTGGTGGTTTGTTTGAAACGGGAGCTGGAGGTTCAGCGCCTAAGCACGTACAGCAAGTTGAGAAAGAAAACCATTTAAGATGGGATTCATTGGGTGAGTTCTTAGCATTAGCGGCTTCTTTGGAGCATCTTGGTACGGTAACGGGTAACGTTAAAGCTAAGGTACTTGCGGATGCTCTAGATCTCGCAACGGGAGAGTTCCTAGATAACAATAAGTCGCCGTCGAGAAAAGTGGGTGAGTTAGATAACCGTGGTAGTCATTATTACCTTGCTACATACTGGGCACAGGCGCTTGCTAAACAAACGTCTGACGCCTCACTAGCAGAAGAGTTCGCTCCAATTGCTCAAGCCCTGTCTTCAAAAGAGGCAGAGATTGTAGCTGAGTTAAATGGTGCACAGGGTAAAGCGGGCGAGTTGGGTGGCTATTATGCGCCAGAGCTTGATAAAGCTGTAAAACTTATGCGTCCAAGTGAAACACTAAATGCTATTATTAATGGTTGATACTGTTTTGTAGATTTGAAACCGCCGAGTTTATCGGCGGTTTTTTTGTATTTGGTACCTTGAGTACCGGATGGTGAAATCTAGCAGCGAATTATTTAACGGCTTGAGCTTCCACGGGAACCACTGAACTTGCGTGGTATCCTTTTGGCCCTTCCTCCACTTCAAATGTTACTTGTTGGCCCGCTTTCAGTGTACGATACCCATCCATTTTGATAGTTGAATAATGGGCGAATACATCTCCATCTTCTCCTTCCGGACAGATAAAACCAAATCCTTTGGCGTTATTAAACCATTTTACTGTACCTGTAGCCATGCTATACATCCCTCATGCATATTGTTACTAACGTTGTGTGATTACACGAACAATCCGTGTGTAAACATAACAGTGAATAATCATTCAGCCGCTGCTAAATTTCCAGTCACTATGTGACCAATGTAGTCAATGCTTGGGAGCAGTCAATAGTGAAAATTGCTTGAACTGTGCATATTTGTAAACAAGTCACCTTTATCGTTTACGTTCTTGCAACTATTTTCACACTGAGACCAGTACTTTATAATAAAGAAAAGGGTTTTTGGTTTCTTTTTAATCAATTAGATAGATAATTCAGCCAGATACAAATCTTTTATTTGCAGCGATACAATTGCTGGATTAGTCTCTAAGTAAGGGCGTAAATTTGCTTTGCTCAATTTGGCCGCACTATAAGAGATAGATCTACATATAAAACGCATTGAAGTGTTAAAATCATATGAAAGGGACGTTGTTTTAAACACGAAGAGTCATGAGCAAGCAATTTGAATGGGTTTCTCCAGACCACGATTTACTGGAGCTTGAAAAGACTAAAGTGTCGCCACCATCTCGGTACAATGTCGTTCTAAACAACGACGATTACACCCCGATGGACTTTGTAATTGAGATCCTAGAGCGCTTTTTTTCGATGGATATAGACAGAGCGACACAAGTAATGCTTAAAGTGCATTACGAAGGTAAAGCGATTTGTGGCACGTATACTGCCGAGGTCGCAGAAACAAAAGTAGCGCAAGTTACAATGTATTCTCAGGAAAACGAGCATCCCTTGCTTTGTACAATGGAGCAAGTGTAGAGCTTAACCAAGCAATTTAAGTTGCTGCTAAGGAGGTACTTATGTTGAATAAAGAGTTAGAGTCGAGTCTTAATGGCGCATTCTCTCGTGCCAGAGACAAGCGACATGAGTTCATGACTGTCGAGCACCTCCTGCTAGCATTGTTAGAAAATGATGCGGCCAGAGAGGCTTTGCTGGCCTGTCAGGCGGATATCGACTCACTGAGGAATGAGTTAGATATCTTTATCGATCAAACAACACCATTAATACCAGAAAATGATGAAACAAGAGAAACGCAACCGACACTGAGTTTTCAGCGCGTCCTGCAGCGTGCAGTATTTCACGTGCAATCATCTGGTCGAAGCGAAGTGACAGGTGCCAATGTTCTGGTTGCCATCTTTAGTGAGCAAGAATCTCACGCAGCTTATTTGATGAAGAAGAATGACATTAGTCGCCTCGATATCGTTAACTTCATTTCTCATGGTATTACTAAAGCGTCTAGCTCAAGCGACGATTCATCTTCTTCCGATTCATACAGTAGTAACGATAGTGCTGAGGAGTCGGGATCCGAAGAACGTCTAGAAAGCTTTGCATCTAACCTCAATTTGCTGGCTAAACAGGGTCAGATTGATCCTCTAATTGGTCGAGACAAAGAGCTTGAGAGAACAATACAAGTTTTATGTCGTCGTCGTAAAAACAATCCTCTATTAGTCGGCGAGGCTGGTGTTGGTAAAACCGCTATTGCTGAAGGACTGGCTTGGAGAATTGTCGAAGGGCAAGTTCCTGAAATCATAAAGCAAAGCGTTATTTACTCTCTAGATATTGGATCCTTACTTGCAGGTACCAAGTATCGAGGTGATTTTGAGAAACGTTTTAAAGCAATTCTCAAACAGTTGGAAAAAGAGGATGATGCCATACTATTCATCGACGAGATTCATACCATCATTGGGGCAGGTGCAGCTTCAGGCGGTCAGGTCGATGCGGCAAATCTGATAAAACCCCTGCTAAGTAGTGGCAAATTACGTTGTATAGGTTCTACAACCTATCAGGAATACAGCAATATTTTTGACAAAGAGCGAGCTCTCTCTCGTCGTTTCCAAAAAATAGATATTGTTGAACCATCACTTGACGACACGACGAAAATTTTAATGGGGCTCAAACCTAAATATGAAGCACACCACGAAGTTCGCTACACCAATAAGGCACTTCGCGCTGCTGTTGAGCTTTCTGCAAAATACATCAATGAGCGTCATTTACCTGATAAAGCCATTGATGTGATTGACGAGGCTGGTGCGCGTCATCGCCTTGCTCCGGCAAGCCGTCGCAAAAAAACCGTCGGGGTTGCTGACATCGAAGCTATGGTTGCCAAGATGGCACGCATTCCAGAGAAGTCAGTATCTTCTTCCGATAAAGAAATCCTGCAAAATCTTGATGATAAAATGAAAATGCTGGTCTTCGGTCAAGACGATGCTATTGATGTCTTGAGCGAGGCTATCAAACTGACTAGAGCAGGACTGGGCGCCGATAATAAACCCGTCGGTTCTTTTTTGTTTGCTGGGCCCACAGGCGTTGGTAAGACTGAAGTTACGCTTCAGCTTTCTAAACTAATGGGGATCGAGCTATTGCGCTTTGATATGTCTGAGTACGGTGAAAGGCACTCTGTTAGCCGATTAATTGGTGCACCTCCTGGTTATGTTGGTTACGATCAAGGCGGTTTATTGACCGATGCTGTTATCAAACATCCACATTCTGTTGTTCTGTTGGATGAAATAGAAAAAGCTCACCCAGACATTTTCAATCTGTTGTTGCAGGTGATGGATAACGGTACGCTCACGGATAACAATGGCCGTAAAGCGGATTTCCGTAACGTTATTTTAGTGATGACAACGAATGCTGGTGTTCAGGAGACAGTCAAAAAATCGATTGGTCTGATCCAGCAAGATCACAGTCATGATGCGATGTCTGAGATTAAAAAAGTGTTTACACCTGAGTTCCGCAACCGATTGGATAATGTAATTTGGTTCAATAGCTTGGATGAGAATGTTATTCATCAAGTCGTTGATAAGTTTATTGTTGAACTACAGGCACAGCTGGATGCAAGAGGAGTTTCGCTTGAAGTTTCAGACAAAGCTCGCCATTGGCTGGCTCTTAAAGGTTATGACAAGGCGATGGGAGCAAGACCAATGGGGCGCGTTATTCAAGAACAGCTCAAAAAGCCGCTTGCGAACGAACTCTTGTTTGGTTCTCTAGTTGATGGTGGGACAGTGAAGGTCGACTTGAGAAAAGATCAGCTCAAGTTCAAGTATATGAGCCAAAAAGAAGTCGCCGTTCATTAATTCTATGACGAGCAATCTAAAGCCAGAGTGCCCAGTGCTCTGGCTTTTTATTTTGACTGATAACTACCTTTTCTTTCGTGGTATATTGAGCATGTCTTAAACCAGCTCCAACGTGTGCTGATAATGGAATTTGTATCCCAGCTCTTCTACGTGAGTTGAGCTAATACGCTTATCATCTTGCTGGACTGCGGGGGGCAACGGGTGCTTAGACTGAACACTATCCAGAGCGGCTTGGTAAAACTCGGCTTTACTCACGGTATTAGGTGTTGTGGCGTTAACAATGGCGTTTGACGTTAATGTAGAGATGAAACTGATCACGCCAATCGCATCAGTAAGATGTAACATGTTTGCTGGTGCACTTGAGCTAACTTGTTTCATTTTTCCAACAAAGCGGCTAGGGTGGCGATCTGGACCCACAAGACCACTACAACGGACAATTGCGTATTTTATGCCTGAGTCAATTACATGTTGCTCTGCTTGAAGCATAACCTTGGACTTTAGAGTGAAATCCTTGTTGTGTGAGGCGATAGACAAAGAGGCATCGTCTTCTGTCATGGTCTTTGCAATTTCAGGATAAACGCCGGTCGAGCTAACCATTATGATTTTTTCCACATGGGCTGATTGACATGCTTTAACCAGCTTATCCCAGTATCGCGTGTATTGTTCTCCATCACCGGTTCTAAATCCTGGTGGAAAACAGCCAATAACAAGATCAGGTTGAGCTCTTTTAATGCTACTCGTGATAGTGTTTACATCACCTTTTAGGTCGATTAATGTACCAGTAAGAAGTACATCATTGATTTCAGATACGCCAGCTTCAGTGGTTCTGCTAACTGCTACTCTATGGCCAATCGTTTGTAGATAGTGAGCGAGTGGTTTACCAAGCCACCCACCACCAATAATTAATATGTCTTTCATACTTATCTCGTCATAGTCTCGGCCTAGTTTGATTACTATCTAAGAGATCCAATAAATAATCAACCACAGTTTTTTAGGCTTAATGTCATCATAGATGAGACATAGCTTCGCTGCGGCTAAACATCATTAACTCTATTATTAATAGATGTATAACTGGGTACAAATTGTTGGGATTGGACGAAGTGGCTTTTGCTGTGTTGGCTTGGGTTCATACCTGTTCTTGTCTCGGCTAGCGACAAGGTGTATATGACGTCTTTAGATTGGCCTCCTTACTCGGGGGAAAATTTACGTGAAAATGGCTATTCTATCGCCATTGCTCGTGAGGCTTTCTCTGCTATGGGCTATGAATCGTAGATTTCGAGCCTTGGGTGAGGGCGGTTTCATTAGCCACCAAATCTGAAAAATATATCGGATATTTCCCCGAGTATTTCTTTGATACTCAAGACTTTGTTTTTTCGGATTCGATTGGTAGCGGGCCACTGGGCTTAGTCGAAAACTCAAATTTCCCAGTAACATGGAGTAAATTAGTCGATCTAAAAACACTTCGTATCGGTGTCGTTCAAGGGTACGTCAATACTAAAGAGTTCGATGATATGGTTGCAAATGGAGAGCTCGATGTAGAGGCATCGAGTAATGACACTAAGAATATTCATAAGGTAGCGAAAAGGCGTTTAGATGCTGCGGTAATAGATTCGAATGTGCTAGAGCATTTGATCAGTGAGGACTCTCAGGAAGCTGTCTTAAGACAGCATTTGCAAATGAACACTAGGCTATTGGACAACAAACAAATCTATGTTGCTTTTCGTAACGAACCGAAAGGAATTGATCTGAAGATGATTTTCAATCAAGGCATAAAAAAGATTGATATCGAGTCGATTATTCATCGGTTGAGCAAGCCAACCGATGCTGAGGGTAACATGGCTCAGTGAGCTAGGCGATTTCGCTGGAGAGTACTCGGAGTACTTTATCTGCGTGTTCCGCAACCTCAATGCCTTCGTCAGTGAGATAACCTCCGTCTGGTTGTGTACATAGCCCCTTATCAAAAAGTCTGCCAACCGCCGCTTGTATCTCATCGGTTGCATCTTGATGTACTTTTATCCCTGTTGCTGAACTTCGAATATCAAACTGAAGTAATAAGTTCAGTTCAGCCATTTTGTCCGCTGTAAATTTCATCTTTGTTCTCTCCATAACATACTACACAGCAACCTTAATCTCTGTAGGGATACAGGGCAACGCTGGCTAGCAAGAATTGTTATCTGTTGCCTGATATTCCATGCTTAACTCGGTAGTAATTAAGTTAAATCGTATCATCATCGATTATTCTTGCTGTTAGTCTGGTCTTAACGCGGGATTGAAATGACATAATTTAATTTCTTGATATGAAAATTAGCACTTGAAAATTACAGTGATAACAGTGATCATTCGCGGCCATAAAACCACAAAATAAAAGATGTTTTATGATGAACTTGAACCACTTTGATTCTTTGTTACCCCCTCAAATGGCTGAACGTGCGGCAGAAATAGGTGTTGGTAAGGTAACCAAAGACCCTATAAAGTCTTTTCTGTTAGCCATTTCAGCTGGTATTCACATTGGTATTGCTTTTGTCTTC
The DNA here is from genome assembly GCF_009363415.1 of Vibrio aquimaris. Taxonomy (NCBI): domain Bacteria; kingdom Pseudomonadati; phylum Pseudomonadota; class Gammaproteobacteria; order Vibrionales; family Vibrionaceae; genus Vibrio; species Vibrio aquimaris. Next base: position 1,169,919 of record NZ_CP045350.1, read on the forward strand.
TACACAATTGTCACCACAGGAGCGGCTGATCTACCATGGGGAATGACTAGGCTCATTGGTGGACTGGCATTTAGCTTAGGTTTGATACTGGTTGTAGTGACAGGCGGAGAGTTGTTCACCAGCTCAGTATTGACTCTGGTTGCTCGCGCCAGTGGCAAAATCAGCTGGAAGATGCTGTTTAAAAATTGGTTGATAGTTTATAGCGGTAATCTTATGGGAGCCTTGCTTTTAGTTATATGCATGTTGCTCACCAAGCAATACATGTTTGATGATGGCCAAGTTGGGCTCAACGCAATGGCGATTTCACAGCATAAGCTCCATCATGATTTTATCTCGGCTGTCGCTCTCGGCATTATGTGTAACGTATTAGTATGTATAGCCGTTTGGATGACATTTAGTGGGCGTACATTAACTGACAAAATTACGGTGATGATATTGCCAGTGGCTATGTTTGTTTCTTCTGGATTTGAGCATTGTATAGCAAATATGTTTCAGGTACCCATGGCAATAGGTATCAAATTCTTTGCACCTTCAGAGTTTTGGCAAATGACAGGGGTTAATCCGTCTGATTATGCAGACTTGAATTTGATGAATTTTGTAATGAATAATTTAATACCTGTTACCTTAGGAAACATCATAGGTGGCGGTATTTTTGTCGGCGTATGGTACTGGATGATTTATCTTAAAGACTAACACTATGCCTAGCGGTAATCTTGTCTTGGAGATTATGGGTCATACAGGATACTTATTGCTCAGCTCGAAAACTTATCCTGAAAGCTATGACACGGTTATCCACAGATTCTGTGGATAACATCGATACTTATTATTGGTGTTTGAAGTTGACCAATATCTTCCCTTCTTTGTTGATGCAATTGCGAATGGTGAGTGTCAGAGTGAGACTTAGGGATATCGACAACATGACAAATATAGCGATCATGATCAAGAGCTGATATTTGATCGCTATAATCGGGTTTGCCCCCCCTAAAATCTGACCTGTCATCATCCCAGGCAATGTCACTAAGCCTGTCGTTGTCATTGATGCGAGAGTTGGCGCTAATGATTTTCTTATTGCGTCACTGACAAAAGATTGAGTAGCAAACCGAGCTGAAGCTCCAAGTGCAATCGCTGCTTCGTACTCGCCTCGACATGAATCCATGGTAGTGAATAAGTTTTGTAACCCCACAATATTTCCGCTCAGTGAGTTACCCAGCAACATTCCTGCTAGAGGTATTATGTATTGAGCGTTGAAGAGGGGCACTGGCTTTATAATGACTATGCATAATACTGCTAGGATTGGTATTAGGCCGATAAGCAAACTCGCTGACACAGGGTAGATCAATCTTTTATGGGGAAGGTTTGCTTTACTAATAATAGCGCTCGCCCCTATCAAGGTCATAACGAGTAACCACACCGTGTTTATTACGGCGTTGTTAGTATTGAACAAGTATTCTAAATAGAGTCCCACCATAAGTAGTTGAATTGTCATCCTGACAATACTAATGATGATATCGCGCTCAATCTTAAGCCTAAAATAACGGTTGATAAAAAGAGGAATTGTTAGGGTCGAAAAGAACAGAAATAAGAGTGGCCAAGGAATATCTATCACACCACTATTCATTTAAAGCTCCTTATCTACAATGTTATCCGTCAATGGGTTCTATAGTCAGTTCTGATGATCATGAGTTAGAGTCTGTCAGCTTCCTAGCTCAAAATCTTGTCGAAAAATCCTATCAAAGATGGCGTTACACGCAAACAGAAACAGACAAAAAATAATAACATCAAAATGTTATACAGAAACTTCCTTTTTCTTACACTGTTAATATTTCTTCATAACTGTATTTGTGTCTACATAAATTTATTTAATCAGACACATATCTGGATGAGATCAATAAATTGTCAGTTATCTCATTGTTAGAGGGCTGAATTCCTTGAGCCACACAAAAAGTATGGTCTAATCTTTTTATCAATGATTGGGAAATAGCATCATCGTAATTATAAACTCAATCTAATAAACCGAATGATATGTGGGCATGTTTATGAGCGAATTTAACGATACAGAGAGTGGTGAGAAACGTTCTCTAGAGTGGAAAGCGTTCCTCTTCATCACTGTGGTTCTCTTTCCTGTCTTAAGTGTGGTCTTTGTTGGCGGTTATGGCTTCATCATATGGATGTTACAGGTGTTTTTTCTAGGTCCCCCTGGAATGCATGGTATGTAGTCTGAGTCATTTTTCCATAGTGTTAAGCCTGAAATTAGAGAGTAAATCATGAAAGCATTTTTTGTTAAGTTGTGGCGAACAATGATGCGTCCTGCCGTTCACATCAGTTTAGGTGTGTTGACTATGGGTGGTTTTATTGCTGGCGTTATTTTTTGGGGTGGCTTTAACACTGCTCTAGAGGCGACGAATACCGAAGAGTTTTGTATCAGTTGTCATACTATGCGCGACAATGTGTACGTTGAACTTCAAGATACCGTTCACTGGAAAAATCATTCTGGGGTGAGAGCAACCTGTCCTGATTGTCATGTTCCACATAACTGGACAGATAAAATAGCAAGAAAAATGCAGGCATCTAAAGAGGTGTTTGCTCAAGTATTTGGTAACTACAATGAGCCGGGTGCGTTTGAAGAGCGACGAATTGAATTAGCCAAGCATGAATGGGATCGTTTCTCGGCCAACAAGTCATTAGAGTGCAAAAATTGTCACAATTACCAATCGATGGATTTTGAGCAAATGTCACCAGCAGCGCGAATTCAGATGAAGCAAGCGGCTGAAAAAGACCAAAGTTGCGTTGATTGCCATAAAGGCATTGCCCACCAATTGCCAGCAGGTATGGAAAGCATTGGTGGAATAGTCGGCGAGCTTGAGCAGATGACATCTAGCACAGATTATTCAGTCGGTGAGTCACTGGTAAGTGTGCGTCATTTGCCCGTTTATTTTGATCAGCAAGGCGAACAAGAAGCAGGTCTTCTCAATCCGGCCTCAGAGGTTAAGGTTCTTGCAGAGAAAGGCAGTATGGTTAAGGTTGAAATTGATGGTTGGCGAAAAGCAAAGGGCTTCGGACGAGTAATTCAAGAAGATTTTGGTATGAATATCGCGGTTGGTTCATTGGTAAAAGAGGCATCAACGAGCGATGAAATTGTTGTAAAGGGTGAGAAAAAGGTTGATGAACTCACTGGGTTACCATGGGAAAAAGTGGCCGCAACGGTATGGATGAAAAAAGAAGCCATGCTTAATGATGTCACACCTATCTGGGAAAAAGCTAGCCAAGCGTACAAAACCAATTGCTCTGTCTGCCATACCCAACCGGATGAAGCTCACTTTGATGCCAATACATGGCCGGGCATGTTCAACGGTATGCTCGCCTTTGTCAATTTTGATACCGATAGTGAAGCTCTGGTATTGAAGTATCTTCAAAAGCACTCTTCAGATTTTTCTGAAGGTCACCACTAATGGGCATTGGATGGAGTTATTGAAATGGCTATTACACGTCGAAATTTTCTCAAAGGTGTCGCAACAACCAGTGCAGCATCAGTTATTGGTCCTAGTTTATTAGCCTCAACTTCAGCAAGATCAGCAGAAACTAGCGGCACTTGGAAAGTGTCCGGGTCTCACTGGGGAGCGTTTCGTGCACGAATATACGCCGGAAAGGTGCAGGAAATTAAGCCATTAGAGAGTGATACAAACCCTACGGACATGATCAATGGTATCAAAGGCATCATTTATAACCCTTCTCGTATCCGTTATCCAATGGTACGGCTAGATTGGTTGAAAAAGCATAAATATGGTGCAGAGACACGTGGGGATAATCGCTTTGTACGCGTGACATGGGATGAGGCTCTTGATTTGTTCTATCGTGAGTTAGAGAGAGTGCAGAAAGACTATGGCCCATGGGCGTTACATGCAGGACAAACAGGTTGGCGCCAGACAGGTCAGTTTCACAGTTGTACCAGTCATATGCAGCGAGCGGTTGGTATGCATGGCAATTTTATCACCAAGGTTGGTGACTACTCGACAGGAGCAGGACAAACCATTTTGCCATATGTACTTGGCTCAACAGAAGTCTACGCTCAGGGAACCTCTTGGTCGGAGATACTGGATAACTCTGATAACATCATTTTATGGGCCAATGATCCCGTTAAGAACTTGCAGGTTGGCTGGAACTGCGAAACCCATCAATCCTTTCCTTATTTGGAGCAACTAAAAGAAAAAGTGGCCAAAGGAGAGATTAAGGTAGTCTCGATTGATCCAGTAAAAAACAAAACTCAGCGCTTTTTGCAAAATTCTCACTTATATATCAACCCAATGACAGATGTGGCATTTATGCTTGCGGTTTGTCATGTTTTATACAATGAAGACCTATATGACAAAAAGTTTATCGATACGTATTGCCTTGGCTTTGAGGACTTTATTAAGTATGTGCAGGGGCAAAGTAAGGACAAAGTCGAAAAAACGCCGCAGTGGGCTGCTGAGATTTGTGGGATAAGCGCTGATAAGATCCAAGAGTTTGCCAGAATGCTTGTGAACGGAAGAACACAGATCATGATGGGATGGTGTATACAACGTCAGGAGCATGGTGAACAGCCATATTGGGCGGCCGCTGTGGTGGCTGCGATGGTGGGACAGGTTGGTTTACCAGGAGGAGGTATCTCGTACGGCCATCATTACTCTGGTATCGGCGTACCTTCTACAGGATTTGCAGCTCCCGGTGGTTTTCCCAGAAACCTAGATCAGGGGATGAAGCCTAAGTGGGACAACAATGATTTTAATGGTTACAGCAAAACGATTCCTGTGGCTCGTTGGATTGATTGCCTTCTCGAGCCGGGTAAGGAAATTCGCTATAACGGCAGTAAGGTTAAACTTCCGGCGTATAAAATGATGGTGATTTCGGGTAATAACCCTTGGCACCATCATCAAAATCGTAACCGGATGAAGAAAGCGTTTAAACAGCTTCAGACGGTTGTAACAATTGATTTTGCTTGGACTGCGACTTGCCGCTTTTCAGATATTGTCTTACCGGCTTGTACACAATTTGAGCGCAATGACATTGATGTCTATGGTTCGTATTCGGGCAAAGGTTTGATAGCCATGCATCGTTTGGTTGATCCTTTATTTCAATCTAAAACAGACTTCGATATTTTCACTGAATTGACTCGTCGTTTTGGGCGTCATAAAGAGTACACTCGAGGCATGGATGAAATGCAGTGGGTGCGTTCCTTATACAATGATTGTCGTGACTCTAATAAAGGTAAATTTGAACTCCCTGATTTTGACACTTTTTGGCAGCAAAGCGTACTTGATTTTGGCGAAGGCAAACCTTGGGTTCGCCATGCTGATTTCAGGGAAGATCCTGAATTAAATGCACTGGGTACGCCTTCTGGCTTTATTGAAATCACATCACGTAAGATTGGTCGTTACGGGTACGAAAAATGCCAAGAACACCCGATGTGGTTTGAAAAAACCGAGCGTTCACATGGTGGCCCAGGCTCGGATAAATTCCCTTTCTGGCTTCAATCTTGTCACCCTGATAAACGTCTCCATTCGCAAATGTGTGAGTCAGAAGAGTTTCGTTCAACCTATACGGTTCAAGGCCGTGAGCCAGTCTATATTAATCCAAAAGACGCCAAGAAAAAGGGAATCAAAGATGGTGATTTGGTACGCGTGTTTAACGACCGTGGCCAATTGTTAGCAGGGGCCGTATTAAGTGATAGCTATGCACAGGGTGTGATCCGAATTGAAGAAGGCGCTTGGTATGGGCCATTAAATGAAAAAGAAGGGGCAATGTGTACTTACGGTGACCCAAATACGTTGACGCTTGATCTGGGTTCTTCAGAGTTAGCACAGGCGACCTCTGCCAACACTTGTATTGTCAATTTTGAAAAATATACAGGTAAAGTGCCTCCAGTGACTTCATTTGGTGGTCCCACAGAAGTGGCGTAGCCGACTATGACCAAGTGCGAGCTTATGAGGAAGCACTTGGTCCCCTAATCAGTTAAGCCATATTTAATTTTGATATCTTGGAGCCTGATTTTTGCGTTGTCTTTGAAGTATTGATTGAGCTTAGAGACAATCTCTTGAGCGTGTGGGTGGTCTCTTCGAACTGCTGCGTGTAAGGGTGTTGAATCAAGATGGCTGCGACTAAAGTACAGTTTGCCCTTTCCAACTCTCATCTCTTGTACTGCCCATCTTCCTACCGCTTCGTCGGTGACTAAGACATCTGCCCGCTGCGTTAATACTTGTCGTATACTGTTAGCCAAATCGAGGGAATTGATTGGGATCATATCTGGGTATTGGCGTAAATTTCCCGCGTAGGCATAATCGTTAATAAGAGCTACTCTCAATCCCTTTAAACTTTCTAATGACTCAAATTCAAATTTCGTATCGCTACGTGAAACAAAGACCATCCGGTTGTTCATATAGCTATCCGTTAAAAGATAGTCTTTTTCCCTTTGTTCTGTTTTCCAGATAGCAATGATGACATCATTTTGTCCGCCCAGCGTCTCCTTGAGCACACGAGACCAAGGTTTTACCGTATAGTCGAACTCAAGTTCTGCTGCGTCGAGTGCGCCAGTGACTAGATCATAGGCAATACCACTACCATAGGCAGAATTTACTATATAAGGTGGCCAAAGATCTTGCGACACTCTAAGACGTTCATCTTCAGCTAATACGGAACGGCCATACATTAAGCTCATGATAAGTAAAGTATATAGTTGTAGATTTTTAAACTTGTTCACTCTCTCACCCAGCTTGGTTTTATGACTGCTTATAACTAGTTTAGTTCAGGATAAAACAGAAGGTCTCAAACTGAAAAATAGACATAAAAATTGGAGTAACCTAATGTAAATAAAGAAACATCATAAACCTAAGGGAAATCTGTATGTCGTTTTCAGTGACGCTGGAGAACGGCCATAACCTGCGAGTAAGAGACATTAACTTGCATGCACAAGTAGATACAAACGAGGTAACGTTCGTTTACCAAGGGCTGAGCAATGATCCCTGCAGTAGCAGCTACGTTTTGGCGATCACTGAATTTGTGTTTGATCACAATGCCGTCTTGCTTGGTGATGGATTTCAAATGTCTAGCCAAACAACTGGAACCATGGATAATACTGAAGATGTAGGGACACATTCAGATCAATCTAATCCTTATCAACTCTATTCTGCTTCGTCACCCAAACGTTATTACAATTATTTACTGATAGAAGAGGCGACTTGTTATACCTTGTTTGGCTTCACTTCTTGTTATCGCTTTGCTGGCTATTTTGAGTTAGCCGAAGTAGAGCAGCATCAATGGATCAAAATTTGTATTGACGCTGAAGAAACGTGTCCGCAAGATTGGTCATCCAATCAATTAGAATCTATCGCGATTTTAGAAGGAGATTCCTTAGCTGAGCTCTTTGCGGAGTACACACATCTTGTTTCTTGCCACCATAGCGAGAAAAAAGGGGTGAAAAAAGACGCCCCTTTAGTGTGGTGCTATCCACCTGATGTCTCAGAGAGCTTTGTAAAGGATAACCTTAGTCAAATTGAAGATGGTTTTGAAAGTCTCGACTATGTGATGATCGATGAGGGTTATCAAGCTTGTATAGGAGACTGGCTGATTCCATCCGATCAATTTCCTTCTGGAATAAAATCATTGTCCAAGGAAATTAAGCGCTGTGGGAAAAAGCCTGCACTCTGGCTTGCGCCGTTTGTTGTTCACGAAGAGTCAGAGGTTTTTCGTCATCATAGTGATGACTGGTTGGTCACTCACTCGGACGGCTCTTTACTCCGAGTCGAGGATATCGCTTATGAAGGAGGGCGATCTAAATCTGGGTACATACTAGATACGACTAACCCGGATGTTCAAGAGCATCTCACTCACATATTGGCCACTATGCGAAAAGAGTGGGGTATTAAGCTGTTTAAGTTGGATGCCTTATTTTGGGGCTCGGTAAGAGGTTGTCGTCATCAGGATGGGATCACAGGAGTGGAAGCTTATCGATTAGGAATGGAAGCTATTAATGATGGAGTTGGCAACGCTCTGATTTTGGGCTGTAATGCGCCTCTGTGGCCATCGCTGGGAATGGTTGATGCGATGCGAGTCTCTAGCTCCCTAGACTCCGATAATAAGTGTTTTATCGAGGATGCTCGTGAGGCTTTTTTTCGCAGTTGGCAACATAGAAGGCTTTGGCAGATAGCACCAGGTTGCGCCACTTTAATTCCTTTGCAAAATACCCCATTGGAGCAGACACATGTTGAATTTCATCGCAATGCACTGCTCGCGTGTGGAGGCGTGTTAATGTCGGGCGATCCATTGACCCAGCTGGATCATTTTGCAAAAAGTACATTGTCTCGTCTTTTTGTGCGTCATAAACATAACCAAAATTCCGCTCGATTTTCTTCGTTGTCTCTCGATCATGCCTATTTAAGGATGAATGATAGAAATGATTTACATTGTCTATTTAACTTCCACGCCTGTAAGCAGACAATGTGTTTGACGTCGACTATGCCGGTAGATTGGCATGATTACTGGAGCGGCAAGAAGCTTAATGTACAACGCACTGATGTGTTTGAGGTCGAAGTAAAGGCTCTGTCGAGCAAAGCTATTTTAACCAAACGATAAAGGTGAACCCTCGCTAATATGGTTGTGCTGGGCTACTATACCGAGTGTTTTAACCAATAGGTCTCATTGATATTATGTCAATCATCTTGGGTATCGATCCAGGCTCTCGGATCACAGGTTATGGGGTGATTCGTCAAGTAGGGCGTCATCTGCATTATCTGGGTAGTGGTTGTATTCGTACTTCAGAAAAAGACTTACCGGGACGCCTTAAACAAATTTATGCCGGTGTGACCGAAATCATTACCCAGTTTCAACCCGATGTTTTTGCCATTGAACAAGTTTTTATGGCAAGAAATGCGGACTCTGCATTGAAACTTGGTCAAGCGCGAGGCAGTGCCATTGTTGCGGCGGTTAATGCCGAATTACCAGTATATGAATATGCCGCTCGCCTAATAAAGCAGGCTGTAGTGGGAACGGGGGGAGCAGATAAAGATCAAGTTCAACACATGGTTCAGTCTATTTTGAAGTTGCCTGCTAAACCGCAAGCAGATGCAGCGGATGCACTCGGCGCAGCAATATGCCATGCCAATACCAATAAAACCTTGGTGGCTCTTGCTGGACAGGCGGTGAGTGCCCGAAGAGGTCGATATCGTTAACTCTGTAGTATTCAACAAATAAAGAACTGGATGTTTATCCAGTTCTTTATTATTCTGTCATAAATTCTCCAGTAAAGAGTATGGATTGTGATTGGACGTTTGCGTGGAATTTTATTAGAGAAGCAACCCCCAGAGCTATTAATTGAAGTCAATGGCATTGGCTATGAAGTGCAAATGCCGATGAGTTGTTTCTATGAATTGCCAAACATAGGCGAAGAAGCCGTTATCTATACGCATTTTGTTGTGCGAGAAGATGCGCAACTGCTTTATGGCTTCAATACCGTCAAAGAGCGTGCTCTGTTTAGAGAAGTGATCAAAGCAAATGGTGTCGGACCCAAACTTGGGTTGGGAATATTATCTGGTATGACAGCCAGTCAATTTGTATCCAGTGTAGAGCGCGAAGATATCTCGACACTTGTTAAGTTGCCAGGTGTTGGTAAAAAGACTGCTGAACGTTTGGTAGTAGAAATGAAAGATAGGCTCAAGGGATGGGGAGCGGGTGATCTATTTACGCCTCACACTGATGCAGCGCCTGTTGATGCTATAGAGCGTTCGAGTTCGAATAATGCGGAAGAAGAAGCAGTCAGTGCACTACTTGCATTAGGTTATAAACCGACTCAAGCTTCTAAGGTGATCTCTCAAGTGAAAACTCAAGATATGAGTAGTGAAGAGCTTATCCGCGAAGCTCTAAAGTCTATGGTTTAGTACACGGTTAGGAACGTTTAATGATTGAAGCTGATCGCTTAATTGCCCCTGATAGCGCCGTCTATAAAGATGAAGATGTCATCGATAGGGCTATTCGCCCTAAAAAGTTGGCAGATTACCAAGGGCAAGATCATGTCCGTGATCAAATGGAAATTTTTATCAAAGCGGCCAACCTTAGACACGAAGCTTTGGACCACCTGTTGATTTTCGGGCCTCCTGGGTTAGGAAAAACAACATTAGCAAATATTGTTGCCAATGAAATGGGTGTTAATATTCGCACAACGTCGGGCCCAGTTCTTGAGAAAGCTGGCGATTTGGCCGCATTACTGACCAATTTAGAGGAGAATGACGTTCTCTTTATTGATGAGATTCATCGACTTAGTCCCATGGTTGAGGAAGTCTTGTATCCAGCTATGGAAGACTATCAACTTGATATCATGATTGGAGAAGGCCCCGCTGCTCGGTCGATCAAAATTGATTTGCCGCCTTTCACTTTAATCGGCGCGACAACACGAGCGGGATCCTTGACCTCGCCCTTACGAGACCGCTTTGGTATCACTCAGCGATTAGAGTATTACAAGGTTGCTGATCTGCAGCATATTGTTCAGCGCAGTGCGGACTGCCTCGGTTTATCCATGGAAAAAGAAGGCGCGCTTGAAGTCGCTCGTCGAGCTCGAGGAACCCCACGTATTGCTAACCGTTTACTTCGTCGTGTTCGAGACTATGCAGAAGTGAAAGGTAATGGCCATATCTGTGCAGATATGGCTGACAAAGCATTGAATATGCTTGATGTCGACGTACAAGGCTTTGACTATATGGACAGAAAATTGCTGCTTGCCATTATGGAGAAGTTTGCTGGTGGTCCCGTTGGTTTGGATAACATGGCTGCGGCAATCGGAGAAGAAAAAGACACTATAGAGGATGTCTTAGAACCTTACTTGATTCAACAAGGATACTTACAAAGAACACCCAGAGGTCGCATTGCTACTGACAGAGCGTATTTACATTTCGGTATTGAAAAATAAGTTTCCAGGGTCAGTCGCTTGGTGGCTGGCTTCCCTTTATTTGTGATGAGACTCGCAATAATAGAATATTAATAATGTCAGAAAAGTAACTTAAAATTATCAGATGTTAATCAGTTGTTTGTCATAAACATTCTCTTTCTGCCTAAAATAACCGCAAGTTAACAAAAGCTCGTGTAAACTATTGATGTAGATCAAGTTGATTGTTTTTTGAGCAAGAATCTCAAGCAAAACTTGATGTAAATCAAGGCTAAGCCTAAAAACAAACCTTTTGAAAGAGATGGTTATTAGCAGTAGTATTAGTATAAGCTATATTAGCTAAAGCTTAACAATTAACTAACCGTTACGGTACATTTTTGCAACAACATGCTGTTTTTTGGCAACATTGTCTCATTCGTCTCAATGTTTACTGTGCTGCATAAATGTAGAAAGTGTCAGTATAGGCACATAGGAGTAAACATGATTGATGTCGTCGATCTGTCGCGGTTGCAGTTTGCACTGACTGCGATGTATCACTTCCTCTTTGTACCATTGACTCTCGGTATGGCGTTCCTACTAGCCATTATGGAGTCTTTGTACGTAATGACGGACAAGCAAATTTATAAGGATATGACTAAGTTTTGGGGCAAGCTTTTTGGGATAAACTTTGTTCTGGGCGTTGCCACGGGTTTAACCATGGAGTTCCAGTTTGGTACTAACTGGTCATATTATTCTCACTACGTCGGCGATATTTTTGGGGCTCCGCTCGCCATTGAAGCTTTGGTGGCTTTCTTCCTTGAATCAACGTTTGTTGGCCTGTTCTTCTTTGGTTGGGATCGACTGACCAAACGACAGCACCTTGCCGTCACTTGGTTAGTCGCTCTTGGATCGAACTTCTCTGCTCTTTGGATTCTGGTTGCAAACGGGTGGATGCAAAACCCAGTAGGTGCAGAATTCAACTTTGAAACCATGCGGATGGAAATGGTGAGTTTTGCTGAAGTGGTCCTTAACCCTGTCGCTCAAGTTAAGTTCGTTCATACTGTTGCTTCTGGCTACACCACTGGTGCAATGTTTGTTCTGGGTATTAGTGGTTATTACTTGCTTAAAGGACGTGATAAAGCTTTTGCTCGTCGTTCGTTCGCGATAGCTGCATCCTTTGGTATGGCGTCAATTCTGTCCGTGATTGTGCTTGGTGATGAATCCGGTTATGAACTAGGTGAAGTGCAGAAAGTAAAACTGGCTGCAGTTGAAGCTGAGTGGCATACAGAGCCTGCGCCAGCATCATTCACATTGTTTGGCATACCAAACCAAGACACAATGCATACTGATTACGCAATAAAGATCCCTTATGTTATGGGTATCATTGCGACACGTTCTATTGATGAGCAAGTTACAGGGCTTCGTGATTTGAGAGAAGAACATGTGGACAGAATCCGTAATGGTATGTATGCCTACGGTTTGTTGGAAAAACTGCGTGAAGGTGATAAATCGGAAGAAAACATGGCGGCCTTTGATGAAGTTAAAGGTGATTTGGGCTATGGCTTGTTACTTAAACGTTATACAGAAAATGTGGTAGATGCCTCTGAAGACCAAATTCAAGCCGCAGCTGATGATTCGATTCCTACCGTATGGCCGCTGTTCTGGTCGTTTAGAATCATGGTTGCGTGTGGCTTCATTATGTTATTTGTCTTTGGCGCTGCATTTGTCCAAACATGTCGTCAGAAAATTGAGCAGAAGCCATGGGTTCTTAAAGCGGCTTTGTTGAGTATCCCTCTACCTTGGATAGCAATTGAAGCCGGATGGTTTGTTGCTGAGTTTGGCCGTCAGCCATGGGCTGTGGGGGAAATCCTTCCTGTGGATGTGGCAGCGTCTGCTTTGACCGCTGGAGAAATCTGGACGTCTTTGTTTGCAATTTTAGGCCTATACACTGTGTTCTTAATTGCTGAAGTTTACCTCATGCTTAAATTTGCCCGTAAAGGCCCGAGCAGTTTAAAAACGGGACGTTATCATTTTGAGCAGGATATCAATTCTGTTGAAGATAAAGTCAGCCGCCAAGTTGACGCGTAAAGCACGGAGAAAAACATATGTTTGATTATGAAATCTTACGACTTATCTGGTGGGTTTTGATCGGTGTTCTTCTGGTCGGCTTCGCAGTAACAGATGGCTTTGATATGGGTGTTGGCGCGCTGGTACCTGTGATTGGAAAAACAGATAGTGAAAGACGAGTGATGATCAACTCTATCGCTCCGCACTGGGAAGGTAACCAAGTGTGGCTTGTTACCGCAGGTGGTGCGTTGTTCGCCGCATGGCCCTTGGTCTATGCCACTTCCTTTTCAGGTTTTTACCTTGCGATGATACTTACGCTGGCCGCTTTGTGGCTTCGCCCACTAGGCTTGGCGTATCGCTCAAAAATTGAAGACGAGAAGTGGCGTTCAACATGGGACGTGTGTATTTCAGTCAGTGGATTTGTCCCTCCAGTTATTTTCGGTGTGGCTTTTGGTAACCTGCTTCAAGGGGTTCCTTTCCAACTGACAGACTTTTTAATGCCAACATACCACGGTTCTTTCTTTGAATTGCTCAACCCATTTGCACTGCTTTGTGGCTTAGTCAGCTTGTTTATGATCATTATGCAAGGTGCAACTTGGCTACAACTTAAAACAACGGATGCCGTGCATGCTCGTTCGCGCAGTGTTGCGCAGATTATGGGTTTATTGACGGTTGCAGCTTTTGTCGCTGCTGGCTTTTGGATTCAAAGTATTGAAGGGTATGTGATTACCAGCGTAATGGACCATGGTGCGGCATCGAATCCATTAGCAAAAGAAGTTGTTCGTGAGGCTGGTGCGTGGATGAACAATTTTGAGCAATATCCACTTATGTGGGCTGCGCCAATCTTGGGAGTGGTTATGTCCTTGATCACTGTGATTGCCTCACGTCTTGATCGTGGTGGTATCGCCTTCTTTGCTTCAAGTGTAGGGAACGCGGGCATTATTTTCACGGCTGGCTTAGCAATGTTCCCATTCATCATGCCCTCGGATTTAATGCCTAACCACAGTTTAACCATGTGGGATGCGACCTCGTCTGAGCTGACGCTCAACTTAATGACAGGCGTTGCCTTTATCATGGTACCTGTGATCCTCGGCTATACCTCATGGACATACTACAAAATGTTCGGGCGTCTAGATAATAAGTTTATCGAAGACAACAAAGATTCACTGTACTAAGGAGCAAAGACTATGTGGTATTTCGCGTGGATTTTGGGAGTATTACTGGCTTGTGCATTTGGCATCATTAATGCGCTTTGGTTAGAGCATACTGAAATGATGGATAAAGACAGTGAATAGTATTGCCGAGCGAGTGGCTAAGCTGCATGCTCCGTTGGATAAAGTTCTGTTTAGAGCTTTATCTTTGATACTTGGTTTTTATCACGTGGCCCTCCTTATGTGGGATCCAAAACTGTATGCTGATCAAATTGGCGGATTCAACGCAGTTGTTTCGCCACTCATGATTTGGGCAATGTGTTCGAGTATGGTTTTTGGCTTGAATTTCAAGCCAAGGAATTTGTGCTGGCAAGTTCTGTTTAGTCCTTATTTTTCTATATCGATCCTTTCATATTTAACTATGGCTAGGCTTTTCTAAGTTTTCTTGGTTAGATAAGCTTAATTATTCAACAGATAGCACGACTGATATGATCAGCCGTGCTATTTTTGTTTCATGCGATGAAAATACGCCATTATTCCTTGCCTAATTGGTATTGGAGTAAGGTATAGTATCGTTAATCATGCTGACCAAGAGAAAAACGTGGACATCAACCAACCTGTATTCGAACTCCCTGTGACTGTCTATTACGAAGATACTGACATAGGAGGTCTGGCTTATCATGCCAATTATCTAAAGTACTTCGAACGTTGCCGCTCTGAATGGTTAACCCATATTGGTGTCAGCCAAACAAGCCTGAAGGAACAAAACACTATTTTTGTAGTCCGACATGTGGAAATAGACTTTTTACAAGGTGCCCGACTAGAGGATCGCTTAATCGTTAAAGCGACTGTTGCAAAGGCTCAGAAAGCCTCAGTTACCTTCTGTCAGGAGATCGTAAATCATGATGGAGATATATTGTGTAAAGCAATGGTTAAGGTAGCATGCATCGATAGCGAAAAAATGAAGCCGATAGCTTTTCCTCAAAACATTATTATGGAGTTAACTCAAAGTGACCGCTGATATTTCAATGCTTGATTTATTTCTTCAAGCAGGCCTCTTAGTAAAAATAGTGATGCTTACGTTGTTGGGCATGTCTATCGTTTCTTGGGCGATGATCATTAAACGCAGTAAAGTTTTGTCTCAAGCTGCAAAAGGCGCTGAAACTTTTGAGGATCAATTTTGGTCAGGTGCAGACCTTGCGGCTCTTTATCAAAATGCCAAAAAGCGCAAAGACGACATTAGTGGAACCGAGGAAATCTTTTACTCGGGCTTTACCGAATTTGCACGTTTAAGAAAAACTAATTCGGAGTCGCCTGATTTTATTATGGAAGGTACAGGCCGTGCGATGCGAGTCGCGGTTGCTCGTGAAGTCGATGAGTTGGAAACCAACTTGCCATTTCTTGCCACTGTTGGATCTATTAGTCCATATATCGGCTTATTCGGCACCGTTTGGGGTATTATGCATGCCTTTATTGCCTTGGGCGAAGTCAAGCAAGCGACCCTAGCTATGGTTGCGCCAGGTATTGCAGAGGCACTGGTTGCGACTGCCATGGGTTTGTTTGCTGCAATTCCGGCCGTCATGGCCTATAACCGATTAAGCAACAAAGTCGGTAAGTTAGAGCATAGCTATGCCACTTTCTCTGAAGAATTTCATAGCATCTTACACCGCCAAGCTATGGCTGGTCGTGATTCTGCCAGCAGGGGCTAATATCATGGCTGGTTATCAACCTAAAAAACGCAAAATGACGGCAGAAATTAACGTTGTTCCCTACATTGACGTTATGTTGGTTCTGCTTATCATCTTTATGGTGACATCTCCTTTTGTCACTCAAGGTGTTGATGTAGAGTTACCTAAAACCTCAACTGCTAAGCCTGTTTCTGACCTTGCAGGTGACACTGATGCAAGTTTTATCATTGTTGAAATTGATCGAGAGGGTAATCTTGGCGTAAGCGTCAACGATGAAGAGGTGACTCGCGGACTTTCGTTACAAGACGTCATTGTTCGCATCAAGGCTGAACTATCACTTAAGCCTGATTCTCCTGTGGCTGTTGGTGGTGATGCTGCGACTCCGTATGCAGAAGTTGTGTTGGTTTTAGATGAATTAAGTCGAGCGGGGATCCCTAAGGTTGGCTTACTCACCGAGATAAAGGAATAAGCGCGCTCTGGTTATGAAAGATAGTAAGCCGAAAAAAAAGAGTGGTTACGCTAAGTCGATAGTTATCTCTGTATTGCTACATGCATTGTTGGTGGTTGCCCTTATATGGGGGACAGATTTTACTATGTCTAAACCAGAGCCATCAGGCAAAATGGTTGAGGCGGTGGTGATTGATCCCAGCCTTGTTCGTCAGCAAGCCCAACAAATACGAAGCCAAAGAGAAGCCGCTGCAAAGAAAGAGCAACAACGCCTAGATAAATTGCGCCGTGAAAGTGAGCAATTAGAAAAGAGTCGCAAAGCAGAAGAAGAGCGTATCCGCAAGTTAAAGGAGCAGCAAGCCCGTGAAGCAAAAGCCGCTCGTGAAGCTGAGAAAGTAAGACAGCAAAAAGAAAAACAACGTAAAGCGGAGGAGCTGCGTGTTCGCCAAGAAAAAGAGCGGGCCGCTAAGCTAGAGGCGGAGCGGAAGGCTAAAGAAGCCGCTGTAGCGAAAGCGGAGAAAGAGAGAATCGCACGCGAAAAAGCGGCTCAAAAAGCAGAAAAAGAGCGGGTTGCCAAAGAAAAGGCAGCCAAAGAGGCGGCAGAAAAAGCTCGCAAAGAAAAACAGCGTCTGGAGCGAATAGAAAAAGAGCGCAAAGAGCAAGAAGCTGCGCTGAATAATATATTCTCTGGTTTGGAGACTGAAGCAGAGCACAATAGTTCAGCGCGCCAACAGCATGTTCAAAGTGAAGCTCAAAAGTATGGTGCCATTTTCAAAGGGCTTATTGAACAAAACTTGCTTTTGGAGGACAGCTATCGGGGAAAGTCCTGCAAAGTTAACTTACGCCTTATTCCAACGGGCAATGGTGCTATTGTGGGTAATTTGAATATACTCGATGGTGATAGCCGTTTGTGCTCGGCAACTAAGCGAGCTATTGCTCAGGTGGGGACGTTTCCGCTACCAAAAGAGCAAGATGTCATTAATGAATTAAAAAATATTAACTTAACTGTAGAACCTGAGTCATAAGGAAAAGCTTGTGTTTAAGCGACTAGTATTAGGGTGGTTGCTCATTGCGATGAGCGTATTTCAGGTAGCCAATGCGGCTTTAGAACTGGTCATTACAGACGGTATTGACTCAGCTCGGCCAATTGCTATTGTGCCGTTTAAATGGCAAGGGGCTTCACCTTTGCCTCATGATGTTTCCGCGGTCATCGCTTCAGACCTACAGAGAAGTGGTAAATTTAGCCCAGTACCTACAGGTAAGATGCCACAAACACCATACAGTGATAGCCAAGTTGATTTTGAAAAATGGACAGGTTTAGGTGTTGACTCGCTGTTAACTGGAACTATTACACAAAATGCTGATGGTGACTATGTTATCCAATATCAGTTGATTGATGTTGTTCGCGGACAACTGACCCAAGGCCAAAGTAAAACTTTGAGCTCTGATGGTGAGTTGGTGGTGTCAAAGGATCATATCCTATTTAGTAAGCGTGCGACTGTGCCAGGTGAGAGATTACGAGAGTACGCACATCGTATTTCTGATTTAGTATACGAAGAGTTAACGGGCGAGCGAGGCGCATTTTTAACTCGTGTCGCTTATGTGGTTGTTAATGACAAGGATAGCTATGCCTATCAGTTAAGAGTTGCCGACTATGATGGTTACAACGAAAGATTGGTATTGCGCTCAAAACAGCCGTTAATGTCACCTGCTTGGTCTCCAGATGGGAAACAGCTGGCTTATGTAAGTTTCCAAAATGGCCAAGCTGAAATATTCATTATGAATATCTACACGGGGAAACGTGAAAAGATCACTTCCTATCCTCGTCATAATGGTGCGCCACGGTTTTCTCCAGATGGCAATAAACTCGCGCTAGTACTATCTAAAACAGGCAGCTTACAGGTTTATACATTGGATCTGAATACTCGTAAGTTGACCCAAATAACGCGTGGCAGATCAAATAATACTGAACCTTTTTGGCATCCTGATGGTAAATCATTGATCTTTACCTCAGATCGGGGTGGTAAACCACAAATATATAAAGTAGATTTGGCCAGTGGTTCAACGAATCGTTTGACTTGGCAGGGACGTCAGAATCTGGGTGGGCAGATCACACCAGATGGGCGGTTCTTGGTAATGGTCAATCGTACCAACTCCGGGTTCCACTTAGCAAAACAGGATTTGGAAACAGGGTCTGTTCAGGTTTTAACCAAAACTTTGCTAGATGAATCACCGAGCATCTCACCTAATGGTGGTATGGTAATTTACAGTTCCATCTATAACGAAACTAACGTACTTTCGATGGTTTCGATCGATGGACGCTTTAAAGCTCGATTACCAGCAACAAATGGTCGTGTGCGTGCTCCGGCATGGTCACCGTATTTGTAGCCAGTAATATGTATCAAAACGAAGGAAAATATAACAATGCAACTAAACAAAGTTCTTAAAGGGCTATTAATTGCGCTGCCAGTACTTGCAGTTACAGCATGTAGTTCAAGCGATGACGCAGCAAACTCTACTGGCTCTGAAACGAACCAATCAACTTCTGGCTCAGCAAATAGTGTTGATACCACAGTGGTTTCGCCAATTGGTGAAAATGGTCAGCTTTCTGAAGAAGAGCTAAAAGAGCAGGCGCTTCGTGAGTCTCAAACTATCTACTTTGCGTTTGACAACTCTACTATTGCTAGTGACTACGAAGAAATGCTAGCTGCTCACGCTTCTTACCTAAGCAAAAACCCATCAATGAAAGTGACTGTCGAAGGTCATGCTGATGAGCGTGGTACTCCAGAATACAACATTGCACTTGGTGAGCGTCGCGCAAACGCCGTTGCTAAGTACTTGCAAGCTCTAGGTGTTCAAGCTGATCAGATCTCTATCGTGAGCTACGGTGAAGAGAAGCCTCTTCTAATGGGTCAATCTGAAGATGTATACGCTAAAAACCGCCGTGCGGTTCTAGTATACTAATCAAGGATAAGCCATATGTTCAGTAACCTTAAGCGCCTCATTACGCTTATGTTACTGGCAAGTACAGCGAGCCCAGTGTTCGCTGTACCAGCTCCAGTATCAGACGTAAGTGGCAATAATGCTTTGGTCTCTTCTTCTGCCAGTTCGGCAAATGAAACAGAGGTTCAACGTCTTGAGCGCTTGCTCGAAAATCGTAATCGTATGCAACTGCAAATGCAGCAGCAGCTTGACGATATGGCACTGGAGATTAATGATCTTCGTGGTCAGCTTGAAAAAAATAGCTACGATATGCAGCAAATGCTTGAAAGGCAGCGCGAGCTTTTTATCGAGCTTGATAAACTTCGTGGACAAGTGAACTCAGCCCCTGTTGCTGAAGCGGCCAAAGAAACTGCTGCTCCCAAGGGTAAGTTCAGTACCAATGTTGATGAGCAAACTGCTTATCAAAACGCTGTCGATCTTATCTTAAAGAAGCGTGACTACGCAGGTGCTATTTCAGCGTTTCAACAGTTTCAAAAAGATTATCCAGATTCTACCTTTTCTCCTAATGCGCACTATTGGCTAGGACAGCTTTACTTTGCTAAAAAGCAAGACAAAGAAGCTGTGAAGAGTTTTGCTGCAGTTGTTTCATATCCTAAGTCCAATAAACGGGCCGACGCTTTAGTTAAGCTTGGGGATATATCAAAGCGCAATGATAATGCCACACAGGCGACTAAGTACTATCAGCAGGTTATTGATGAATATCCTAGCAGTGCATCAGCTAAGCTTGCCGAAGAGCGGATCAAATAGATAATAGGGAGCGTAAATCGCTCCTTTTTTGTCATGGTATTGAACACTTGGCAACTAATTATGCTTGAAACTGGCATCCCTAACTCAGTGGGGTTAGAATATGCTGATTATTAAAAGTTGCCTAGAGCAAGAGCAATGAGCCACATTTTAGATACAGTTGAAACCGTCTATCCGTTTCCACCCAAGCCTATCCCGTTGTCTGATGAACAAAAGCAGACACACATAAAAAATATAAAGTCTTTGCTGAAAGAAAAAGATGCGGTGTTGATTGCGCACTACTACACGGATCCTGAAATCCAGGCATTGGCTGAAGATACAGGTGGTTTTGTTGGCGACTCATTAGAGATGGCAAAGTTTGGTAATCGTCATCCTGCTAGCACCTTAGTTATTGGCGGTGTTCGCTTTATGGGAGAATCGGCAAAGATATTGACCCCAGAAAAGCGCATCCTTATGCCAACACTTGAGGCAGAGTGCTCCCTTGATTTAGGCTGTCCTGCTGATAAATTCTCACAATTTTGCGATGCTCATCCAGATCATACCGTTGTTGTGTATGCTAACACTTCTGCGGCCGTTAAAGCCCGAGCTGACTGGGTAGTGACTTCCAGTATTGCTTTGGATATTGTCGAGCACCTTGATGCCGAGGGAAAACCAATAATTTGGGGGCCAGATCGCCACTTAGGCTCATATATCGCTAACCAAACTGGTGCTGATATGCTGCTTTGGCATGGCGAGTGTGTGGTTCACGATGAGTTTTCTGCTGATGCGTTACGCAAAATGAAAGCCGTATACCCAGATGCCGCCATCTTAGTCCACCCAGAGTCTCCTGCAAGTGTGGTTGCTTTGGCTGATGCGGTTGGTTCAACAAGTCAGCTTATTAAAGCGGCTAAACAGTTGCCTCAAACCAAGATGATTGTTGCAACAGATAAAGGTATCTTCTTTAAAATGCAACAATTGGTGCCAGAGAAGGAATTAATCGAAGCGCCTACAGCGGGTGCGGGTGCGACTTGTAGAAGTTGCGCTCATTGTCCTTGGATGGCGATGAATGGCCTTCAGGCGATCGAAGAGGCGCTGACCCAGGGTGGAGAAAAGCATGAAATTTTTGTTGATGAAGTGCTGCGAGTCAAATCTCTCATCCCACTGAATCGCATGCTTGATTTTGCTGAGCAGCTGAATCTTACAGTAAAAGGTAACGCTTAAATATCCGAATCAAACAATATAGATTGTAAAAGCCAGCTTGAACGCTGGCTTTTCTTGTTTTCTCAGGAAATTAACTTAATAGCCAATAACTGACAGGGTTATCCGGACACTGATAGGGTCCACATTCAGCAAAAGTAGACAGTATGTTTAGTGCCACGACTGCTAGGGCAAGCAAGCAAACCCACTTACCAAGGCCATTCATGGTGAAAGGTTTCGAGCTCCATTCTTCACGCCACATCATCAAGAGTACCGCGACGGCAAAAATAGTTGCGGCAAATAAGACAAATGCCCAAGTATAATAATGCATACCCAAAACAGGGCTGCCATAGCCAGGTGTTCCCGGAATGACATGTAAGGAAATTTGGCGAAGTGAAGTTGCTGCGCCAAATAGTGCGCCTATTAGTACAATTCCATAGTGGCGCTGCTCAGGGCCGTATTTTACGTTGAGCAAGAAACCAAACATCACCATGATAAAACCGATGCGCTGAAGGAGACAAAGCGGGCAGGGCAGCTCATTTAGTGCAAATTGGAGAACAAACCCAATTAATAGCACTAAAGTCATACCAAATAGGCCCAAGGTATTGAGTAGACTGACGTGATCACGATTCATAGCGCTTTCCCTTACAATAAAATGGAAAGTGCATCATTTGCATGATGATGGAACCAATACACGCTGACTAACACCGTTACGGCAAACATACCAAAGCTTAAAGACTTCTTGCCGGTAAAGGCACAAAGCATTGCTATAAAGAGCATAAGAAAGATTAAAGACATCATATGAAGCCCCTTGCTATGGTGTTGAAACCCTCATTTTGTGGGTTTCTATGACTTATTAGAAACATAGAACTCGCAAGTGACAATTGCGATATCCAAACACACAAACTTAGATTCCATTAAATACAATTATTGAATGGAATCCAACTCCTTGGAGATTATTTCAGTTTAATTAATTCTGCCCGCAGACATTGAGTATTCCATAATTAGGCCGCAAGTCGGTGATGATATCTTCAATGACTGGGTCTAATTGCTCTTTGCTGTCTATGTGTGGCATGGTTATAATATGCGCAACATCGCCTGAGGTTGCTAAGCAGTGTTTACGCCAAACCCAGTCGGAAGGTCGAGGGAAGACAATGGTATTGGAATTTTTATTTCTCCAAGCTTTGATACTGGCTTGTTGGAGTCTTTCAATAACATAGTCAGCCATTTCAAAGCATTGATTTATTTTTCTTCGCCAATCTGCCATCGAGTGGCTTTTAATAGCTGCCCACATAAATAGCACATTATGACCGTTTCTTGAGCCAGTGACAGTTTGATCCCGAGATGATATGTAGTCAATATCGGCAGAGATCTGGTCCACCATACAACGCTTGGCTAGTATAATACCGCATGGAATAGGTGAACCAATCATCTTATGGCCTGAGACGCTGATTGAATCAACACCATCTTCAAAAGAATAAGGTTGTGGGTCGTCAACAAACGGCATAATCATACCACTTAGTGCCGCATCAGCGTGTATATAATAATTCTCTCTATCTAACCCTAATACCGAAAGGTCGTGTTGGATTCGCTCAATATCATCGGTTGCACCACGCATAGTTGTCCCAATATTGGCAAAAATAATGGGGTTGCTCTGCTTGTCGCTTTGTATCTGTTCTATTAAGTGTACGTAATTAATTTCCCCACTAGATAATGAAGATATTTTTCTAGCGGGAATATTGAGCATCTTAACTATTTTTGCTATCGAGTAATGCGTCTCTTCGGAGTAATAAATAGTTCCAGTAGGAAACAGTTCACGGGCTAGGTAACATGAAAATAAGTTTCCTTCAGTTCCACCATTAGAGATATAACCCCAACTCTCTTTATTGGATATCCTAAATAACTTGGAAAAGAATGCCATTACTTCTCGTTCAAATTCAAAAGTATTGAGTTTGTAATTATTTCCAATTCGCCAATCTCCGCAGTTATTGATGGAGAATTTCAAGAATTTTTCGAGAACCGAATAATCAAAGTCAGCAGATTCTGGATAACCGACATTAAAATGTTGATTTTCTTTGCAGTAAAGCCAAAACTCATTGAGCTTACAAAGATCATCATTGGATAACTTCATTATTTAGCCTGTTGTTATGAGTTGAAAAATGATAAGGCGCATAAAGTTTTTATGCGCCTTAAGCTAAGTTGTCATGGATTTCTAGTAGCCTATGATTATCGCTCTTTTCTTTTCTTCTAATCGTGCCCACCAATTAACCACACTGGGCTCATGACTTAACTCTTGGTAATCAATGGTGACGCCAATCTGATTTAGATCTGAGGCAATCTTCATTATTCGGTTGGAATCGAAGCCATAGTTTAGGAGGTTTTTTTCCGGATCGAGTCCTCTAGGGTCATCGAGTAGGGCTTGTACCTTTTCATAAAGCCATTGGTAGCTTAGTACTGTCTTTGGTTCTAACACCGTCTGTGTGTTAATAACGTAACCCGTGTAGTTAGCCACATAACTCAATGCGCTAATGTGATCCTGATATGATAAATCCGCTACAGCGTCACTGACCATAAACGCCTGAATATTTTTCTTCAGGGCATCGGTAGCGGTGATTCTACCGCCTAAGTTAGCATACAAGCCAGTGATCAGCAGTTGGTCTCGACCGAGTTCTTGTAGGTGCTGAGCAAGCTCATCGGACTGCATTGCGCTGTAATGAGACTTACTAATCACGATATCGCCCTCTTCTGGAGCAATATAGGGTGTGATCATCTTTGAGCAAGGGGAGATTTCCTCGAAGCCCCAAAAATCCTCAATTAGAGGATGATCATGGTTTATGGCGTTAAACGTTATTTGCGTGTAGACAATAGGTATGTTTTTTTGTTTTGCCCAGTCTTTGATCTTGGCAATATTGCCTAACAAAGTGGGGAGCAAAACAGAATCTGGATCGTAGATATCAACAAAATAGCGCTGCATGTCATGTATTAGAAGTACAGCTCTGTTGGCTTCTAGCTGCCAGTCTGTTTTGTTTAAAAATGATGTCCTACTGGGCATTGGGTAACTGACGTTTTTTGGTAGTGGCATGGCCTTATTCCTCAAATTTCTTTGGCCTTCGACAAGGCGAATTGATAGATTAGTTAATGCAACAAGTTTCATTTTAGTGCAGTTTGCCAATTTTGCGCTTTAAACTATCCAAATAAACCCGATTTTTTGTCATATTTTGATGTACATTAAAGCTGCCACTTAGTACGTCACACTGGCATTAAAGCTGGAAGCTAAGAGTAACAAGTATTCTATCTATTTAATAAATATATATTTTTATTGTAAATGATTACTGTTTATAAAATAATGCTCTTGACAGTAAATTAATCAACACAGAGCATATGAGTGATTAATTAAACTCTCATGTTGGCTATTACAGTTAAGTGCTATGTCGGTTAAGTTTCTAAATCATTAACTCCATTTAGTTACCCCATGTATCGCTTTGTATAAAACGAGCCACTAAGGCTCCACTAATAAGTAGCAAAAGAAGGTGTGGTATGTTCGATTCTTCAAGTCTTCCCGATGAGCATTCAAAGAGGTTTGTCGCTGTACTCAATAAAAAAGTGGAAATGGGGAGATTATTTAATGCGCTGGGTCATATGTCAGTGGGGCTCGTCGATCAAGTCGGTGATGTTGAAAAACTGTGCTTTCTGCAATACCAAGACAAGGATGAAGGCATACATCCATCGATTTCACATTATCCTTTCATTGTTCTAAAAGCTGATAACTCAAATAAAATCAGAAAAGTGCGCAATGAGCTCCTAGAGCGAAACATTCCGTTTACCGATTTTGCCGATACCATGATTGTTGGCTCGTCACAACAGCAAGTTGTCGCTACGTCGGAAAAAGCAGAACACGAGTTAGAGTATTTCGGCATTTGTATGTTTGGCGATACAGAAGAGCTAAAAGAAATTACTGGAAAGTTTAGCCTTTTTAAGTAGATGGTGACAAGGGCGGGCAAATCTGAACTGATAAAAGTCGCCCTTTTTTATCATTGGCTAAGGGCTTTTCAACATCGCATTTCCATAGTGATCAGGTCCCAAA
Organism: Vibrio aquimaris; assembly: GCF_009363415.1. Taxonomy (NCBI): domain Bacteria; kingdom Pseudomonadati; phylum Pseudomonadota; class Gammaproteobacteria; order Vibrionales; family Vibrionaceae; genus Vibrio; species Vibrio aquimaris. The sequence continues at coordinate 1,195,164 of NZ_CP045350.1, forward strand.
CTTGACCGTCCCAAGAGCGTTCTCCTTTTTCAAGAGCAGTTTCGACAAAGCCTAATGACTCATAACAACGCTTTGCGGTTGTATTTGTGTTAAACACAGCGAGTGATAATAGTTCAGCTCGGTAACTTTGTTTGGTCAGAGTGATGAGATTGGCTAACATCAGTTTTGCGATGCCTTGCCCTCGAAAGTGCTCAGATACAAAAACACGGCATATGCGAAAGTGCGTGTCTGAGACTTTAAATAATTCAACGAATCCAGCCTCTGTCCCTTGTACGACATAGATAAATGGAAAAACATTGGCTTGATTATAGTGCTCATCAATTTGAGTTACATCTAAAGGGAAGTTAAAGCTTGGTCCTCCCCATTGATAATTGAGTTTTTCAGCGTCAATCCAGTGGATAAGTAGGCTGTAATCTTGAGTATTAAATGCTCTCAGTGCCATGGTTGTTTCTCTCGATAGTTATCTTATTGCCAGTAGACTTGGCTAGTTTAAGCTACTATACCTATCTCCCAATAAGCGAGTTTCACACTAATAACCTGATATAAATCACATTTATAGGTTTGTGACTGTTGTTTATCTTTGATAAATCTTAGTTTGTTTTATATTCGTCCACCTTACTGAATCTATGGTGCACTTATGGGCATATGGTTAGTCGTCAAAAAATGGTTTGAGTCGCATGTCTTTCATATTAGTAATAAAAATATTTTTATTTTAAGCATTTTGTATGTTGGGCTTTCATGGTGGCTGCTTTGGCTAGCAGGCGAAGCTGATCTAACACAAAACGGCTCACAGTTTATTTATTACTTGATGGTGACCGCTTCAACTGTGGGTTATGGCGACCTATCACCTTCATCGAATGCAGGCAAATGGGTTGTCGCATTATTTGTCATTCCGGGTGGTTTAAGTTTATTTGCTGCGGTTTTGGGGCGAGCGGCATCTGGAGCAATAGAGTATTGGCGGGCAGGCATATTAGGCAAGCGGAGAATTAGGATGGATAATCACATATTACTTTTGGGTTGGAATGGCCAGCGTACAATACACCTTATTCGTATGTTGCAACATGAAGAAGAAGGGAAACGTCCGATTGTGTTGTGCTGCCGGTCTGAGATTGAGAATCCGTTGCCAGGTCAAATTGGCTTCGTCAAAGTGACCAGTTACACGGATTCCCAAGAAATGAAACTAACCAATGTGGGCGAGGCAAGCTGCATCATTGTCGATAACCTTGAAGATGATATTACTTTATCAGCTGCTCTCTATTGCGCCAATATCAACCCCAATGCTCATCTTTTGGCGTATTTTAAAGATGAAGCCTTAGGCCATTTACTCAGTCAGCATTGCCCAAAAGCGGAATGTATTCCGGCGGTGGGGGCTGAAATGCTTGCTAAATCGGCGGTAGACCCAGGTTCTAGTGCACTCCATCAAGAGCTACTCGCTTCCACTCGAGGTATGACACAATATTCTGTGCTTTACCCACAAGACGCAGCTGACACTCGCGTCGAATCTCTTTTCACATTTATAAAGCAAGAATATCAAGCGACGCTGATCGCCATAGATACAGGCTCTGGTATTAAACTCAACCCTGAATTGACTACCTCAGTGTCAGCGGGCAGTCGCTTATTTTATATTGCGGATGAGCGAATTGAAGCTTTTAACTGGAAATTGTTAATGGAAAAGTAAAGCATTTCCATCAATGGTAGTATTGCTCTAGCCGATACTGCCAAGCCCCCCCACCAACGATACCTGATCCCAGTTTTTCTATTATTCAACCTGCCATTCGATGATTTGGTGACGATTAAATATTTAGCTGGAAAAATAAACCTTTTAAAGAACAATTACTTTTAGAGCATTCACTTTAACTAAGGTGTTTACCTGATATTGCTTGATATCTGTTCGATCCAAAATCTTGCCGAAAACATGACTTTTTATTTTTAAATAGCTTTTCAGTAGGAAATTCGATGCAAAAAAGTTTAATAGTTTTGGCCATGGGTTTATGTACGCCGTTTTTTTCTGTTTCTAGTGAGGTATCAGCGGTTGACGATGCACCGGCTCCAAGAATTATAGGTGGCTCAGCTACGAGTAAAAATGACTGGCCGTTTATGGCGGCTATGGTGGCTAAGTTCACTTCTGATACACAACAAGGCCAATTTTGTGGTGCAAGCTTTATAGGGGGAAGGTATGTGCTAACCGCAGCTCACTGCGTTAACGGTATAGAAGCGGATGAATTTGATGTAGCAGTGGGTGTTCATGACTTAAGCCATATATCTAATGAAGGGCAACGTATTGCTGTTCGTTCCTACTATATGCACCAAGACTACAATGAACGCACGATGAGTAATGATATCGCTATTGTTGAATTAGAACATCCAGTCGCATCACCGCAAGTTAAAGTAGCTGAAGAAGTGGATGTAAATAACTTAAATTCAGGTGATACCCTGACTGTAACAGGGTGGGGAAGGCAAGATGCTTATAACCCCTTGTCGTTTTCCAAGACTCTTTTCAAAGTTGATGTGCCTTTTGTTGACAAAGGGACATGTCAAAATTTAGGGCTCGATTATTTTTTAATTGGTGATGATGCTATTTGTGCTGGTGACTTGGCGGGAGGCAAAGATTCATGCCAAGGGGATAGCGGTGGCCCACTGATGACTAAGATTGGTAATGACTATAAACAAGTCGGGGTTGTGAGCTGGGGCCTTGGCTGCGGGAACCCAAATGCTCCTGGTGTTTATGCGAATGTTGGCCACTTTGAAGGCAATGGCTGGATTGAAAAAAATACTGCCAATGTGAGCTACACGCAAAATACGATACTGAGAGATAGAAGTGGCCAGCATGACGTGCATTTGCCGATAACAAACTTCAGTGCAGAGGCCTTCAATGTTACAGACATTACCTTACCAGCTGGCGTTAGTCTTATAGCGAATAACTGTAGTACCACGTTGAATGCCAGTGAAGTCTGCTCTATTGATGTAAGAGTCGATGCATCCGTAGCGTTAGCTAGCTCCGACCGTGCAACATTGAAAGTGGATACCAACCATAGTGTTGCTGGTGATTTGTTGATGAATATAGTTTATGCAGACGCAAAACCACAGCCAAGCTCGGGTGGCAGTAAAGGTGGTTCATTGTCTTTAGCAATGATGCTGTTAGCGCTGTTTGGTTTAGTTTTGAGAGGAAGAGAGCGGCATGTATAAGCCTTGGTTCGGTGTGGTTTTGATAGTATGTTCTTTTTCCGTCTTTGGGTGTTACTCACAGTCTGAAAGACAAACGGATGAATTGAGGGTGGAGCCTCTTGCGAGTTACTCTGTCAATGCTGACTCAATCGAATTTGATGCACTTTCGAATGGATGCAGTCACAATCGAGACTTTGCTTTTGTAGTTGACCATGAGACAGAACACAGTGGCCAAATTTCTATTATTAGACTTAAAGAGGATAATTGTAGAAAAATGCCCGCCTATAAACGGTTTAAGTTACCCTTGGATAACTCTTTACTTGGTAAGGAAATCATTATTCAAAACCTCATCAATGACATTTATAAAGGTTCAGCCTTATAAAGAAGTCGGCGCTCAATGAGCGCCGTTTTTATATGTTGTTGTTTCGATTGTTTTAGTAGTGAGAATTTAAGCCTAATACTGCCTGCATTAGACTAATTATTTGACTAAATGTGATCTAATGATCAATAACTTGCAGTTTATATGTTTATTCTTGCATTATTTATTTAGCTTATTAATATTTAGCGTTTGTTTAATATGAATATAATGGACAACAACTACGTGAAAGTAAAAATATCATCATTTTTTATAGGCTTAGCCATATCTTTTAGTACTTTTGCCCAGGGACCAGAATTAGCTGACAGAATGGCAAGTGCCAGAATTATAGGTGGAGCTGATGCAGATCCAAATAATTGGCCGTTTATTACCTATGTTAAAGTTGGCACCGAATCTTGTGGTGGTAGCCTTATTGGGGACAAGTATGTTTTAACCGCAGCCCACTGTGTTGCCGAAATAAGCGTTAGTGATGTTAATGTATACATAGGGCCAAATGACAGATATGACAGAGAGCCGACTAAGTATGAGCCTGCTCGCTCATACTATATACACAGTGGCTACAACGTGCCAAAGTTTGCTAATGATATTGCGATTATTGAACTAGAAAACACAGTGACGACACCTCAAATAACACTGGCTACAGAAACAGAGGTGAATACGTTAACTACAGACAGTAATTTGACAGTAGCAGGTTGGGGGCTAACTCAAGAGGATGGAAGTTCTTCCAATACTCTAAAAGAAGTGACTATACCTTATGTTGACAAAGGAACCTGCCAAAATATTGGAGGGGATTACTCCAATGTCGGTCCTTATTCACTTTGTGCTGGTAAAAAAAACAAAGATTCTTGTCAAGGGGATAGCGGAGGCCCTCTGGTGATAGGTGAGCCTGGTTCATATAAGCAAGTTGGTGTTGTTAGTTGGGGAGATGGTTGTGCAAGGAAAGACAAGTATGGCGTCTATTCTAATGTTGGTTACTTTAACACCAATGGTTGGATTGAAAGAAATACATCTGGCGTCAGCCATTCACCAGACATTCTTTTGAAAGAAAAGAGTGGAATTTACGACGATAAAATTGAACTTAGAAACTTGATTCCTGATGACAATTTTACCCATAAACTTAATGTTAGATCTGTTGAGCTTCCACAGGGTGTGACCTTGTTAAACAACAATTGTTCAGCGGAGTTGGAATATGGGGAGGCTTGCACCATTGATATCAGCATTGACGCATCGACTGTTTACGCAAACTCAGATAAAGCAACGTTAAAAGTGCTGACCGATCACCAAGTGTCGAGTGAA